>NZ_RJZE01000025.1 GCF_003986935.1 Paraburkholderia kururiensis JCM 10599 = LMG 19447
TCAAGGGCGATAAGCGCGTCTTCACCGAGGCGCAATTGCGGCAGTTGCAGTGCGGCGCGTCCGAGGACATGGACTTCTGGCGACCGGATAACAGGCGTGAATCCGGCGTGGACGAACGCGACAATCACGGCAGGCTGTACGTGTATTTCACGCCGCACGACCGCGTGATGGGCGCGGTACCGCTGCAAAGCATCGGTTGGCAGGGCGTGGACGACAGACTGCTCGCCGAGCTGGGCGATACGGTCAAACAGCGCATGCTGGCACGTGGCACGCCAGTGGGCGACGCGCCGGGCGTAAAGAAGTTCGGTACGCTGCCGCCGATTCCCGAAGACAAGCTCGTACCAGGTGCGAAGCCGACAGATTTCTGGAATGGAAACCGCGATATTTTTTCGCCCCTCATGAAACTGTGGGCCGTACCCCATCCCGACAAGACCGTGACTATCAACGCGGAAGAGGTGCCGCAGCCCGTCACGGCGGAAGAAATGCGGCCGTTCGAAAACTCGCGTAAAGGAGTGGATGAAATGGGCAAGTGGGTTTCCGATCCCAATGACCCGAACGGAGGGCATTACGCTGACCCCGATTACCGTTATATGCGCTCGATTTATCAGCCGGAACGTACTGTGACGACAGAGGATATTTATAGCTCGACGCGCACGACCCGGCTTGAAACGCAGGAGGAAATGTTGCAGCGGCTCGATACCTATCACGCCGAGCCGACCAACCACAGCACGCTGCCGCAGCACGAAGCTTTCATGCGTCGCGTGGTGGCCTACGATCTGCCGGTCGGCTTTTGCGATTCGCATGAGAGGCCGGCGCTCTGGACCCGCCTGATGATGCAGGCCGACTGGACACAGGGCTATGACGATTACTTCGGGTCTGGCGCGCCTCAAAGCATCATCAAGCCGCCGCATATCGATTGGGATACGGTCGCCGACGAGCAAAGCAGGGCCGAAGCCGAACAGCTCAGGCAGCAACAATGGAAGGGGGCTTGATGAGATACGTTACAGCCACAATGGCGCTTGTCGCCCTCATGCAAGGGTGCACTGCACAGACGCCGGAGCACGCGAGCTTCGGACTCGGAGATTTCATGAGTTCGGCGCTCAAGGAATTGCCGTATGACTCGCCGCCCCAGGTCATCTACCGGATTGACGACCACCGGTTTGTAACGCTGGAACGTTACCGTGATTGCAACCACGGAGAAACCTACTACAACGACACCCGTGCCGGCATCCGGAAGCACGTGGGTCGAGGTCTGTTCGAAAACTTCCAGGGGCACGTCATTAATGCCGATCCGTCTGGAATGAACATTGTTTTGCCGCTCGCATATCCGGATGGACTGATTTGTGGTAATGGCGAAAAAGGCTGCATCGTGCCTTTATGGTATTCGACAGACGGCGGGAAAACCTTCCATTCCAAGGTGTACATGGATCACAGTTTCAACGCGTTTGAGGACTCGAAACGATACACGGTCGCCGCCACCCAAAATAAGCTCTTTGTAGTTCAGGTCGATTACGGAGACGAGAATGGCGATCCTTATGTGACAGAGTATCCGCTAGTTCCTGATATCGACCTAAGCAAGCCATATCCCCCAGGAATCCACGGCTCTACATTTATGGCCTCGAAGCGACCAGGCATTTTTTCAAAGCTCAAAACGCCATCCGGCCAGGACCGCATCATCTGCGATCCCTCGATCAAGCCGACCAATCCCGACGCGCCGCTGGCGCCGCAGTAAGGCGTCGGGCTTGATTACACAGCAACAGGAAACATCATCATGAACCCCCCCGTATGCCTCGGCGATCCAACCACGCACGGCGGCGTCGTCAAAACCGCGTCGTCAACGTTCAATCTCGATGGCAGAAAAGTCGCGCTGTGGCACGACAACATGGACTTCTGGCGGCCGGATAACAGGCGCAAATCGGGCGTGCACGAGCGCGACAATCACGGCAGGCTGTACGTGTATTTCACGCCGCACGACAGGGTCATGGGTGCCACGCCACTGCAAAGCATCGGCTGGCAGGGCTTGCCGGACAAACTGCTCTCGGAACTGGGCGATACGGTCAAACAGCGCATGCTGGCACGTGGCACGCCCGTGGGCGACGCGCCCGGTGTAAAGAAGTTCGGCACGCTGCCCCTGATCCAGAAGCCCGTGCCCGGTGTCAAGCCCGACGCTTTCTGGAACGGCAACCGGCGCACACCGCTCGGGGACTTGTGGGCAACACCCCACCCCGACAAGACCGTCACGGTCAACGCCGAGGAAGTGCCTCATCCTGTCACGGCGGAGGAGATGAAGACCTTCGAGGATTCTCGCGTGATTGCTCCTGAAATGGCCAAATGGGTGAAAGACCCCGTCAATCCGAACAAGGGGCAATACGCGGACCCGGATTACCGTTTCTTTCGCTCGATCTATCAACCGGAGTGGAAACTGGATGCCAACCCGTTGAGCCCCATTGGCGTGAGTCTGGACAAGCAGACGCAGGATGAAATGCTCCAGCAGCATGACCACTATCACGCCGAGCCGCCCAACCATAGCACCGTACCGGAGCGGCAGGACTTCATGCGCCGGGTGGTGGCCTACGACCTGCCGGTGGGCTTCTGCGACGCCTACGAAAGGCCGGCGTTCTGGACCCGCCTGATGCAACTGGCGGACTGGACCCTCGGATACGACACGTACTTTCAGACGGGCGTACCTAAAACGGTCGAGAAGCCGAAAGCGATTGACTGGGACACAGCCAGCGGCCTGAATGAAGCCGCGATAAAGAAGCTGAACGCCCAGGCGAAAGGACTATCGTCCACCAAGCGCGACGATATCGTTTATGGCGACTAGCCGAATGCGATGTGCAATTGCACTGGCAACCGTGATGGTCGTACTGCAAGGTTGCTCCGGAAAGCCCCAGGAGCCGTATGTTTTCACACTTGGGGATTTTCTCGATGCAAAGGAACTGCCTTACGATTCGCCGCCACAGGTCATTTACCGGATTGACGATCACCGCTTCGTGACGCTTGAACATTACCGGGACTGCAACTACGGACAAGCCTATTACAACGATACGCGTGCCGGCATTAAAACGGGCTTGGGCAGAGCGAGCGTCGAAGACTATCAGGGGCGGCTGATCAATGCCGATCCGACCGGCAGAAATCTGGCGTTCCCCTCAGGCGCTCCGCCTGGATTAGGCACGTCCGATCATGGTGTTGAGGTCGGATTGCTGTATTCAACTGACGGCGGAAAGACCTTTGCGGCGATGGGCTATATGAAGCATAGCTTTCATCCATTCGAAGACTCGAAAGACTATACGGTCGCAGTGACGAAGGACAGCCTGTTCATTTCCCAAAGCATCAGTAAAACAGCAGATGCCGTTGAAGTTGACCGTTATCCGCTTTTTCCTGGTTTCGTTTATGAGTCGAAGGAAAAACTTCCCGAAGGAAAACACATAGAGTTCGACACGAAGATGCCAGATGGACTGCGCACGCCATCCGGACAGGACCGCATCATTTGCGATCCGTCGATCAAGCCTACCAATCCCGACGCACCGCTGGCTCCGCAGTGAGGCATCGGGACCGATTACAAAGCAGTGACCAACATCATCATGAAAACCCCCGTATGCCTGGGCGATGCGACAACGCACGGCGGCGGCGTCAAGACCGCATACCGTTATATACGCTCGATTTATCAACCGGAGCGTACCGTGACGACGGAGGACATTTACAGCTCGACGCGCACGACCCGTCTTGAAACACAGGACGAAATGCTGGAAAGACTCGACGCCTATCTCGCCGAGCCGCCCAACCACAGCACGCTGCCGCAGCACGAAGCTTTCATGCGTCGCGTGGTGGCCTACGACCTGCCGGTCGGCTTTTGCGATTCGCATGAGAGGCCGGCGCTCTGGACCCGCCTGATGAAGCAGGCCGACTGGACGCTGGGCCATGACGATTACTTCGGGTCCGGCGTGTCTCAAAGCATCATCAAGCCGCCGCATATCGATTGGGATACGGTCGCCGAAGAGCAAAGCAGGGCCGAAACCGAACAGCTCAGGCAGCAACAATGGAAGGGGGCTTGATGAGATACGTCGCTGCCACAATCGCGCTGGTCGCTCTCGTGCAGGCGTGCACGGCGCAGCCTCCAGTGCGCCCGGTTTTCAGACTTGCAGATTTTTGGAGTTCGAAGCTCAAGGAGTTGCCGTATGACTCCCCGCCCCAGGTCATCTACCGGATCGATGACCACCGGTTTGTAACGCTGGAGCATTATCGGGATTGTTATCACGGGGACTCGTACTACAACGACACCCGTGATGGCATCCGGAAGTACCTAGGGCGAGGCCTGTTCGAAAACTTCCAGGGGCGCGTCATTAATGCCGATCCGTCCGCAACGAATATCGTTTTACCGCTCGCCTATCCACCGAGAGCCTTTTGCGGTAACGGCGAAAAAGGCTGCGTCGTGCCTTTCTGGTATTCGACAGACGGCGGGAAAACCTTCCATTCCAAGATGTACATGGATCACAGTTTCAACGCGTTTGAGGACTCGAAAGACTATACGGTAGCGGTAACAAAGGACAGTCTCTTCATTTCTCAAAGTATCAGCAAAACGACAGACGCCGTTGAAGTTGACCGTTATCCGCTCGTTCCTGGTTTTGTTTATGGAACGAAGGAAAAGCTTCCTGAAGGAAAGCGCATAGAGTTTGATACCAAAATGCCAGCCGGATTGCGCACGCCATCCGGCCAGGACCGAATCATCTGCAATCCCTCCATCAAGCCGACCAATCCCGACGCGCCGCTGGCTCCGCAGTAAGGCGTCGGGCCTGATTACACAGCAACAGGAAACATCATCATGAAACCCCCCGTATGCCTCGGCGATCCAACCACGCACGGCGGCGTCGTCAAAACCGCGTCGTCAACGTTCAACCTAGATGGCAGAAAAGTCGCCCTGTGGCACGACATCGTGTCGTGCCCGCAGCACGGCGATAACCCGATCATCGAATGCGCGGAGGGCTACAGCGAAGACGGCCGCAAATGGGCCGTCCATCTGTGCCGCACGCGCTGCGGCAGCCAGGTCATCGCCCGCAGCACGGGAATGAACATCGCATGAGCCGGACGTGGGTTATTCCGGACGTGGCCGAGCGCGATTACGACCGGCTGCCGTCGATCTGGCGGTGCGTGGTCGCCTTCATCGTCATCCAGACCGCAGGCATTCTCATCACCGTACTGACGTGGGAACAGGGCAAGCCGGTCATGTCCGGCCTCTTCTTCGTACGCGCCCTGCTGATGCCTCTGCTGGTGTGGGGCGCGGTGTGCGGGATCATCTATTCCGGTTACGAAGATTCCATCGGTTGCGCGGACTGGTGGAATTTCCTGTGCCGCAGCGCGCACGTGGACTGGCGCTACTGGACACAGGCGCATGTCGCCATCGTGCGCAGTATTGCGCTGACGCCCGAGCCTGAACTGGCCGAACGCCTGCTCGGCCTCGAAGGCAGTCCGCCGGCCAATCCAGGCGCGGTGCTGTCGTTACCGGCAGTGGACGGCGCAGCCGGAGTGTCGCGTCTCTCGCTGATCGTTGAACAACTGCTCACGCCGCTTGCGAGCAGCGTTTCGCGGCTTGCACAGAGCCGGACGGTCGAAGTCATCCTGCAATCGGCGGCGAAGGACGACCTCACCGAACTGCGCACCGTATGGCAGAAGCTGAACCTGTCTGACCTGGTGCAGTTTGGATGGCTGCCCTGCGATGCGGAGCACACCCGTATCGAGACATGGTTCGAAGAAGGCTGGAGCGCCGATTTCAGGCTACTGGTCGCCTGCCAGCTCCACGAGGAAGACGCGGAACCGTCGTGGTCGGAAGCCGCGGTGGCGATGCTGCTGACCCGACCCAGCGTCATCGACAGCTTCAAGGGAAAACTGCGGCCACAGGCGCGCCTGTTCCGGCCCATTCCGACGCCCGCCGATTCGGTGGAGGAATCGCTCGGGACACTGCTGGCTGCTGGACAGACGCCACGCGCGCGAATCAGGCAGGGCTGGTTGAGCGGCCTGTCGCCGCAGGGCCGTCATGCGGTGGCCGGGGCGGTGCGCGAATCGGGCCTCGATCTGCAGGTGCATGACGTGGATTGCGCGACGGGTCGACCCGGACCGGTGAGCCCGCTGCTGCTCCAGGCACTCGCCGCACAGATGGTGGCTCATGGGCAGGGCACCCAGCTGGTCGCCGCGCCGGCTGGCCAGAGGCTGACGCTGAATCTCGTCGGCGTGAATCCTTCGCCGGTGCCGGAGGTCGAGCCGCCCTACATGCGCGTGCTGAGCCTGTCGGTCACGGCGGGCGTGAGCTGCGTGCTCGTCCTGATGATGTTCCTGCTTGAGGCGGCGGGGGCATCGCCGGCATGGTTCTGGACGTGCATGTCGGGCTTCGTTCTGACGTTTCTGATCCAGGCCGGTGGTTCGATTCTGCGGCGTCGCCTGCTGGAGGACGACTTCCGCCGTGCGCTGTGGCGCTCTGGAGCGCGCGGGTGAGTGAGCGTGACCTGTGGCGGGAAATCGAGCACCGTAGTCGCACCAGGAACACAGCGCCTGCTCCGATCTCGGCCGCTTCGTCCGGGCCGCTTTCCTGCTGTTCCCGCCCCCCGCCGTGCTCAAGCCCTGAAGATCTGCGCCGTTAACGAGGTTACCGGAGCAGTTATCTGACAACTTTAGGACTTGCCGCAGCATGCGCAACATAACGGTTCGAACCAGCCTCCTCGTCGTACTCGTCATCTTCGGTTTGATGATTGTCGTGGGCGGCGTGATGGGCGTCGTCGCGTTGAAGGTGGCGAACGGCAACGCCCAGCGCCTGCACGAGCTCGCCAGCCAGACGATTCTCGCTAACGACGGCTACAAGGACAGCACTCGCACACGGGCCGCGATGGTGCGGGCCTATTCCGCGCTCAAGGAGCAGAACGACACCGCGACGCGCGATTCGGCGCTGCAAAGCGCAAAGAAGACCTTCGACCTTTCCGCGGCGGAAACCCAGGCGCTGCGCCAGGCGCCTGCCATCGAAGGCGTGCCGGACGACCTGAAGCAGCAGCTCGTGGATTCGTCCACGCAGCTCGCCGCGGTGCTCGCGCGCGCTTCGGACGCGCTGCGCAACGGCGACACGGCGGCCTACGCCGACATCAATGGCCGTGACATCACGCCCGCGGGTGCGGCCTATTCGGCGAGCGTCGAGAAGTTTCAGCGCCTTGCGAACCAGCTTTCGCAGGACACGCTCGCGCAAGGCAACGTGACCTACGCGTGGATTGTCGGCATGGTCTTCGTGGGCGTGGGGCTCGCGCTCGCGCTGATCGTCGTGACGCACTTCGCGTTGCGGCGCACGGTGTGCGCGCCGCTGGCCGAGGCGGCTGGGTTGCTGGATCGCATGGCGTCCAACGACCTGACTGTGCACGTGCCCGAGGCCGGCCGCAACGAGATCGGCCAGCTGTTCGCCGCGATGCTGCGCATGCAGTCGGGCCTCTCGCACACGGTGGCCGGCGTGCGCGACAGCTGCGAGGAAATTCACCGCGCGGCGCGCGAGATCGCGGCAGGCAACCTCGACCTGTCGAGCCGCACCGAGCAGCAATCGGCGTCGCTCGAAGAGACGGCAGCCAGCATGGAACAGCTGACTTCCACGGTGAAGCAGAACGCGGGCAATGCGTCGCAGGCAAGCGCGCTGGCCACGGGCGCCGCGGACCTCGCGCAGCGCGGCGGCGACGTGGTGGGCCGCGCGGTGCGCACCATGAGCGACATCAGCGGCAGCTCGCAGAAAATTGCCGAGATCACCGGCATGATCGACAGCATCGCGTTTCAGACCAACATTCTCGCGTTGAACGCCGCCGTGGAATCTGCGCGCGCGGGCGAGCAGGGACGCGGCTTCGCGGTGGTGGCAGGCGAAGTGCGCGCGCTCGCGCAGCGCAGCGCGAAAGCGGCGCAGGAAATCAAGACGCTGATCGCCCAGTCCATGGACGACGTGCGCAACGGCAACGACCTCGTCACGCAGGCGGGCCAGACGATGAACGAGATCGTGGATGCCGTGCGCAACGTGGCCACCATCATGGGCGAGATCACGACCGCGACGACCGAGCAGACCACGGGCATCGAACAGGTGGGCCTCGCCGTGGGCCAGATGGACCAGGTGACCCAGCAGAACGCGGCGCTCGTGGAAGAGGCTGCTGCGGCGGCCAGTTCGCTGGAGCAGCAGGCGCAGTCAATGAAGGAGGCGGTTTCGGCGTTCCGGTTGGCCAGATAAGGTGAACGTGCGGGCCGCTTTGCCGCGGCCCGTCGCTCACGCTGCCAGTCTGTTCGACGGCGCGGCTGCGTCGTCCGCGTTGAAACCCGTCAGGCAGTTCAGGTCGAGTGCGCGGATCTGCTCGGTCATGAAGTCGATGAACACGCGAATGCGTGCCGGTAGGTGTTGCCGGCTCAGATAGCAGATGTAGTGGCCGCGGTCGTCGGGCGTGTGCCCGGGCAGCGCCGCCACGAGCTCGTGGGACGCAAGGTGCTCGCGTATCTGGTAGCCGGCCATCTGAGCCATGCCCCAACCGTTGAGCACCGCCTGTAGCACCAGGTCGGCATCGTTGAAAGTGAGGCGCGCCGTCGGCATGTACTTGCGCACGCCGCCGTCCACCTTGAACTCCCATTCGAATACCCGGCCGTTGGAAAAACGGAAGTTGATGCATTCGTGCCGACTCAGGTCTTCCAGCTTCTGCGGCAGGCCGTGCCTGGCCACGTAGGATGGCGCGGCGCACAGTGCCATCTGCATCGGAATCAGCTGCTTCGCAATGATGCTGGAGTCTTCGATGCGCCCGTTGCGGAAGGCGACGTCGATGCGGTCCGACACGAAGTCCGTCGGCCGGTCGTCGAGCAGCAGATCGATGACGATGTCGGGATAGCGTTTCGTGAACGTGTCGAGCAGCGGTGCGACGACCTTCCGGCCGAAGCCCACCGTCGAGCTGATACGTACGAGCCCGCGCGGCGGCCCTTGACGCAGTTCGAGCATGTCGTTCATGGCTTCCACGATGTGCGTGACGCCCTGATGGCAGTTGTCGAAGAAGCGTTGGCCTTCGCGCGTGAGCTGGGTTGTGCGCGTCGTGCGCAGAAAGAGCCGCGTGCTCAGCTGAGCTTCCAGCTTCTGCACGTTGCGGCTCACTGCCGACCTGCCGATTCCCAGACGTTCGGCGGCGCGCGTGAAGCTGCCCTCGTTCGCCACCGCCATGAACGCGAGGATGCCCGCGTAGCTCGCGCCGAAGCTGGCGGAAAGCGCCTCGCTGCGAGCGGGCAAGTCGAGACGAAAGTCGCGTTTCGATGTGTCCGATTCACTCATTTCCGCTGCTCCCAGACAGGTCGACAGGTCGTTCATCCCGATCGTGTTCGGGGCCATGCGAGGCGAGGGCGTCAGCCTTTTCGCGCCTGCGCGAGCCACGCTTCGAGGCTGATGCCGCCAAGGCGCGCGTTGCCGAGCGGCACGAGCGACTTCTCTTCGACGTGGCCGCCGTAGTAACGCGCATCGCGATCGGTTACCACTGGCCGTGCGTCGCCCACCGACTTCAGATAGCGCGCGACGATCTGCGCAAACGGCGCGCGGTCCGGCCCGGCGATTTCGACCGTGCCGTTGAGCGGCGCCTCCAGCACAATCTGCGCGACGATAGCGGCGACATCTTCGGCGGCAATGGGTTGAAAGAGGCCGTCGCCGATGCGCACCGTGCCGTCAACCGTGCCGAAGTCCGCAATGCCGCCGATGAACTCCATGAACTGCGTCGCACGCACGGTGGTGTACGGCACGCCCGACGCTTCGATGGCCTCTTCCTGGGCGACCTTGGCCACGAAATAGCCGTTCTCCGGCATGCGGTCGCAGCCCACGATGGAAAGCGCGACGTGATGGCGAACGCCCGCGGCGACCTCTGCCTTGCCGAGATTGCGAGCCGACGTGCGGAAGAAATCGAGTACGGCCTGCGGCTCCCATGACGGCGCGTTGGCCACGTCGACCACGACGTCGGCGTCGGTCAGCACGTCGGTCAAGCCTTCGCCGGTGATGGTATTGACGCCCGTGCGCGGCGACGCGGCGATCGCCTCATGGCCCTTCTCGTTCAGCAACGTGACGACGCGCGAGCCGATCAGGCCCGAACCACCAATGACGACGATCTTCATGTGAGTTCTCCAGTTGGGAAGCAATGGAAGGCGCAATGGCGAGGCCCGTTACACCGTCGCATCGCGTGAGACTTATTGTGGAAGAATCATGTCCTGGCTATAAGGGCCAAGAATTGTCGATTGGCCTGGTCCATGTCGTTTTTGCCTCCTGTCACCTGCGAACCGGTCATGAGTGCGTCATCTGCCCCTTCCGCTTCAGCTTCGCTCACCATCGAGATCGATCGGCGCCATCAGTTGCCGATCTACCTGCAGATATGCGAGCGCTTCAGAGCCGCGATTGCCGCGGGGCATTTGCGGCCCGGCGACCGTGTGCCCGCGTTGCGGGGCCTTGCCACGCAACTCAACACAGCACGCGGCACGGTCGAACAGGCCTACACGATTCTCGTGGACGAGGGGTATCTGCAAATGCGCGGCGCGGCGGGCACGTTCGTCTCGCCGTCTTTGCCGGCGTCGCTGATGCGTCCGCCGCGTGGGCGAACCGGGCCGAGTGCGCAGTGGGCCGCGGACAACGGCACGGCGGGTGAGCCTGGTGAGCCGGACGAGCCGCAGGAAGCGCAAGCGCAGCCGCGCCAGCCGCCCATCGCGGTAGCCATGAGCGGGCAGCCGCGGCCGCTGCAGCCGGGGCTGCCCGCGCTCGACGCGTTTCCGCGCAAGGTCTGGCACCGGCTCGTTTCGCAACGCGCGCGTAGTGGCGAACGCGCGCTGCTGGCCTACCCGGACCCGGCCGGTTACCGGCCGCTGCGCGAACACATCACCACGTACCTCGCGCTGTCGCGCGGCGTGACATGCCGGCCGGAACAGGTCTTCGTGACAGGCGGCTACCGCTCGACACTCGAACTCGTGTTGCGCAGTCTGGCGCGCCCGAACGACCGCGTATGGTTCGAAGATCCCGGCTATCTGCTGGCACGCAGCTTTCTCTCCGAAACCGGCGTGCAACTCGTGCCGGTGCCCGTGGACGCCGACGGCATCGACGTCGAGCGCGGCACGCAACTGGATGCGCAGGCGCGCTTCGCACTCGTCACGCCGTCGCATCAGAGCCCGCTCGGCCACACGCTCTCGCTGCCGCGGCGCATCGCGCTGCTCGATTGGGCCGCGAGGGCGTCGAGCTGGATCGTGGAAGACGACTACGACAGCGAGTTTCGTTACGTGGGCCGTCCGCTGCCGGCGCTGAAGAGCCTCGACCGGCGCGATCACGTGATCTATTGCAGCACCTTCAGCAAAGTGATGTTTCCCGGGCTGCGCCTTGCCTACGCGGTGGTGCCGGAGCGCGCGATCGAGCGCGTCACGCGCGTGGCGTGCAGCATGAACGCCGGTTCGCCGACGCTGCTGCAGGCCGCTGCTGCGGATTTCATCGCGCAAGGGCACTTCGCGCGACATCTCAAGCGCATGCGCGCGCTGTACCTGGAGCGCCGCATGCTGATCGTGCATGCGCTGCAGCAGGCATTCGGTGAACGGCTCGCCGTGGATTTGCCGCCCGGCGGAGTCCAGTTCGCGGTGCAGTTCGCACCCGGTGCGGGCGGCCCTATCGACGACGTCGCCGTTGCCGCGCGCGCCAGCCAGGCGGGCATCGCCGTGGTGCCGCTTTCCATCTGGTATGCGAGCGGCCGTACGGAGCGAACGCCACGCGGTCTCGTCATGGGATTCGCGAACATTGCCGATGCGAGCGAGGCGCGCCGCCTCGCGCAGACATTGCGCGCATGCCTGGACGGCTGAAGTGCGTTGCGAGGGGGCGCTTTGTCGAGGCGCTCCTGGCTCCTCGCGAGGTCCGCTCGTCTTGTCCCCTGGTTGATGATTGGTGCCGAAGCGGCAACAGAGTGCGCGCCTTGCGGGCTCTACTCACCCGCGTGCCCAGAGCCTACGATGCCTGCCATGCATGCCCTGCGCGGCATCTCCCCCGGCGCAGGCTCAACCAGCGAGCACACGCCGCTCACGAGAGGACTTCATGACCCAACGTCTCAACTACTTCCCGCCCCCGGCAGAACTATCCGGAAAGCTCGTGGAGCTGGACGCGCTGAACGTGGCGTTGTGCGTCACGCCCGGTTCGTTCGACACGATGTTCGGGCTCGACAAGACTCGTCAGGAGTGACCCCCATGAAAGCGATCGTCTTCGCTGCGGCGGCCCTGATGTCGTCATGGGTTGCGGCTGTACAGCCGGCCCTTGCCGCGCCGCAGGCCAAAGTCACGCCGCTTACCACGCAACCGTTGCCCGAGTATCCCGGCAAGGAAGCCCAGATGATCGTGGTGGACTATCCGCCGGGCAGTGTGGATCCGGTTCATCGTCATCATGCGCACGCGTTCGTCTACGTGCTGGAGGGCAGCATCGTGATGGGCGTCAACAACGGCAAGACGGTGACGCTCCATGCCGGCGACACCTTCTACGAAGGTCCCGACGACGTTCACACGGTGGGACGCAATGCCAGCAAAACGAAGCCCGCAAAGTTCGTCGTATTCCTGATAAAAAATCAGGGCGCGCCGATTCTCACGCCCGAGCAGTAGTCACGCGGTGCGTCAGGCCCGGCCTGACCTGGCCGGGCCGTAATTTCGCGATCCCACGGCGCCACCCCGCCAAACGCCTCGGCGAGGAAATCGATCATCGCGCGTATCTTCGCGCTGAGATGCCGTCGGCTCGGGTACAGCGCGAGTACGTCGATATCGGGCAAGCGGTACTCCGGCAAGATCTGAACGAGCTTGCCGGCGCGCAGGTCGTTACCCACCAGAAACGTGGGTTGCCAGATCACGCCTTGTCCCGCGAGCGCCGCCGCGCGTGCGGTATCGCCGTTGTTGCTGCGCATGTTGTAGTTGACCTTCACGGCGTGCGCGCGGCCTTTGCTGTCGATGAGCTGCCACTCGTCGCCCGTGGATGCGTACAGGTAGCCGATGCATTGATGCCCGGCGAGGTCGGCTGGCGTTACCGGGTGTCCGCACCGCTTCAGGTAATCGGGCGACGCGCAGACGATGTTTCTCGATGTCGCGAGCTTGCGCGCGGCGTGGTTCGTCGAGCCCGTGCGGGAGATGCGAATGGCGAGGTCGTAGCCTTCATCGACGATATCGACCACGCGGTCAATCAGCGCAACGTCGAGTTCGACGCGCGGATACCTGCGCATGAACTCGGGCCACAGCGGCGCCAGATGCAGAATGCCGAAGCTCACAGGCGCGTTGATGCGCAGCCGTCCGCGCGGTTCCACCGACGCCGACGAAACGAGCCCTTCGGTTTCCACCACGTCGTCGAGAATCGATTTGCAGCGCGCGTAAAGCGTTTCTCCGCCTTCGGTGAGCGAGAGTCTGCGCGAGGTGCGATTGATGAGACGGGTGCCGAGATGCGCTTCCAGTTCGTTCACGTAGCGCGTCACGTTGGCGGGCGAGGTTTCGAGCGCATCGGCTGCGCGCGTGAAGCTGCCGCGGCTGACCACGGTCACGAAGACTTCATAGGCGCGCAGTCGGTCCATATCCGTCTCCGATCATTCAAGGATGCTGAATGATATACCCACGTTTTATGCCTTCTTGCGCCGGTTGCCCACGCCTATAGTGCTGCTCACCGGCCGGGGCATGGGGCTCCTGCCAGCACACTGCAGCAGGAGATGAACATGCAACGCTTGACAGGAAAAGTCGCCATCGTGACCGGCGCCAGCGCGGGAATTGGCCGTGCCACGGCGAAACTGTTTGCCGCGGAAGGCGCAAAGGTGGTGGTGGCGGCGCGCCGCGAATCCGAACTCGAAACGCTCGTTGACGAGATTGCCCGCGAAGACGGCGAGGCCGCGTTTCTCGCGGGCGACGTGCAGTCCGAGGACTTCGCCAAAGCGCTGGTCGAACTCGCCGTGAGCCGCTTCGGTCGCCTCGACATCGCCTATAACAACGCCGGCACGCTGGGCGAAATGGGCCCGACCACGGGGGTGTCCGAGGCGGGCTGGTCCGCCACGCTCGCCACCAATCTGACGAGCGCCTTCCTCGGCGCGAAGCATCAGATTCCGCAGATGGTGAAGCAGGGCGGCGGGTCGGTCATCTTCACGTCCACCTTTGTGGGCTATTCGTTCGCGTTTCCGGGTACTGCGGCCTACGCGGCGAGCAAGTCCGGCTTGATCGGCCTCACGCAGGCCCTCGCTGCGGAGTACGGACCGCAAGGCGTGCGCGTCAATGCCGTACTGCCCGGCGCCGTGGATACGCCGATGTACCGCGGCATGAACGACACCGCCGAGTCGCAGGCCTTCGTGACGGGGCTGCATGCACTCAAGCGCGTGGCACGGCCGGAGGAGCTGGCGCGCTCGGTGCTTTATCTCGCGTCCGACGATTCGTCGTTCGTGACCGGCACCGCTTCGCTCGTGGATGGCGGCGTGTCGATTACGCGGACCTGATACGCGCTTCGCGATATCGATTGGGGGCTTCTGCGTGTGCTGATGTCTCTGCCTCTGCTTTGCCTTGCTGCGCAGCGCCCCGCCTCGCAGTGCCCTTTATCCCATCGCCACGATCACATGCGCCTGAATCTTGCCGGCCACCGGGCCGTTGCCGTAGCGGTCGGCAAGGGCCTGGGCGGCGCGCTGCGTAGCGAATTCGAGCAGGCCGGCGTCGCGTGCCTCGATTTCGTTGCGCAGCGGCGTGCCTTCGCAATAAGCGATGGCGACGTCGTGTGCCGAGGCCGCGCAACTTAGCTTCTCGTGCGTCTCGATCTGGATCGTGGTGAACCCGGCTCGACTCAAGTCGTCGCGAATCAGCGCGACGTCGTGATAGCCGTGCGGCGTGCGGGCGAGAAACCGCGGCGGGTCGTGCGGAAACACGGCGGCGAGTGCGCGCGTGACCTCGTCGGCGAAGGCGTTTTCTTCGATGCGGTCCCACACGTTGAAGACGAACCGACCGCGAGGCTTGAGTACGCGACGCGCCTCGGCGTAGCCCGCTGCGCGATCGGGAAAGAACATCGCGCCGAACTGGCAGCAGACCACGTCGAACGCGGCCTCTTCGAACGGCAGGTGAAGTGCGTCGGCCTGTTTCCATTCGATGCGGCTGTCGGCGCCCTGCCGCCCGGCGGCATAGTCGAGCATGGGCTGGTTGAGGTCGGTCACGACATAGCGTGTGGTTGCGTCCAGCCTGGGCGCAAGCGCGCGCGTGACCGCGCCGCTGCCCGCCGCCGTTTCGAGCACCGAGCGAGGCGAGGCCGCCGCGACAAGCGCGGCTAGGTCGGCGGCGTAACCCTCGAAGACGAGGGGCACCATCAGCGTGTCGTAGAACTTCGGGATGGAGCCTGAAAACACCTTGTCGCGCTCGGTCATGATGCCTCCTGTGAAGGCTTTCGATGATGCCGTCGAGCATGCGCTGTGGCGCGGGCATGGGCGGCCCATGCGCTATGGTGGGCGCCCGCATGGGGCGCGTCAATTTGGGTTTTGGAGCTGGGTTTTGGCGCGGTGCCGCAGCGGGCGCGGCGGCGCGAGCCGGACCTGCGCTCGCGAGTCGACATGTCCCTGCACGGCGTGCGGCCGTGCAGGGACGGCGGGAGAGGGCGTTAGCGGTCTGCGCTGTCGCCGGAGTCCTCGGCTTGCATGAGCGCGTTATCCGACGTGACGAACATGCCGTTGGCAGTGGCCGTCGCGAAGACGATGGCTCGCGTGCCCATCACGTAGTAGGCCGTGCCGCTCACGGGCGTGGCCGAACCGGTATTGAGCGCGAAGCTCGCTGAGGCGCTCGTCAGAATGAACGGCGCCGAGCTGGCCTGCGTCCAGGTGGCGGCTGTGAGCGTGGGCGTAGCGGTGGGCGTGTTCTTCGCCGCGAAGTCGAAGTCGAACTCGCCCTGAACCGATGTGGGCGCCGACATGGCCCATCCCGACCCGCTCGGCACGATGCATTCGCCCAGCATGCCGCCGCCTACGCCGGGCACGAAGCCGCTCAGACGAACCGGCTGGCCTGCCGCGCAGGTGACGCCCGCGCTGCTGCTCGTCGCCGTGGGGACGGCCACGCCGTTCCACACGGGCGCTGCGCCGCTCGCGGCCAGCACCGCCGAGAAGTTCGTCAACACGTTGGTCCCCGTGTTCACGCCGCCGCCTTGCATCGAAAACGCGCTGCCGCCCGTTACGAGCGCGCTCGACACGGTGCCCAGCTTGCCGGCCAGTTGCCAGGTCTGCGTGCCGTTCGTGATGGTCAGCTTGATAAGGCTGCCGCGAATGCTGCCCTTCACGTTGCCGTCGGTGGAGGTGATGGTGCCGTCGCTTGCAACCGTGAGCGCGGTGTCGGCGAAAACCGCTGCCGGCGTGACGTTCGTGGGTGCGCTCGTGATGCTGGCCGCTGTCAGCTTTGTGCCAAGTCCGGTTTCGGCCACGAGCGCCTGAAGCTGATACGCGCCGGCCGGCACCACGGAGGAGGCCGCTTCCACGGCGTCGCCCGTGGAGAGTTGCGGGCCGAACACGTCGTCGGAGCTGATGGCTTGCTGAAGCGTGGTGAGCGCTGTCGTGCAATTGCCGCCGAGCGCGGCGGCGGCCGAGGCGAGCGTCGTCGAATTGCCTGAGGTCAGGTTCGACGCCGCGGCGATGGCAGCGGCAAGGTTCGTTGTCGAGGTGATCGTGGTGGACGGGGTGCAGAGATTGTCCCCCACGGCCTTGATCGCCGATGCAATGACGAGAATGTCGCCACGATAGGTGCGCAGCGTCGTGCGGTAGCTGCTGTGCGTCAAGGCCGCGTACGAGCCGCCGTTCACCTGCGCGTAGACGGCGAGCGCGGACGTGGTGACGGGCGTGATGTCGAGGTCGGGCAACTCGTTCGCGCTGAGCTTGCCGGCTGCCACGATAGTGGCGCCGGAGCCCAGGTAGCTGGAGAGCACGAGCGAGGTTTGATTCGGATCGGTCGCGTTCGCGAAGATGGGCGTGGCGGTGGAGGGCACGTTCACGCTGCCCGTGAATGTGCCGTCGGCGCCTGCCGTCACGGTGCCGATGACGGTTGCGCCCGAGTCGCCTTGCGGCGCGCCGGACGTAAAGACGATGCGCGCGTTCGCAATCGGGCTGTCGATGGCCGCGCCGCTCAGCGCCGCCGCTGCAACGGGCGTGGGGTTCGACGCGGTCGTTCCGCTGCTGCTGCCGCCACCGCCACCGCCGCCGCAGGCGGCAAGCACGGCCATGGATGCCGCGACGGGCAGCCAGGTCAGGCGTCGAGCAACGTCGCCAGACGGCGATTGAAAACGCAAACGATTGCGTAAGCCTGCGCACTGCAGGGTCTTGATCATGGAGTCATCCTCCTTGTTATGGATACCCCGGGTAACGGCACCCTTTTTTAGAACTTCAATTAGTGGGACGAATAAAGATCGCGAGGCAGCTATCGCTACTGCGCGATACAAGGCCACGCGCATTTCCGGCAAGTTGCCGTTCATTTCGCACAAGGTTTTCTGCGCCGCTGCTGTCGATTCCCGTTCGCCCCATTCGTCGTCGTAAGAAACCGATGCGAACCTGACGAGTACCCAACGAACACCCGACCCGCACCCGACCCAAGGGAGGCCCCATGCCGCAGCAAAACGAGCAACCGGTTTCCGGCGCGACCGGTTCCAACCCCGACCCCCGGCGCTACCGCTGGACCATCGTGATGGCCGGCGCCGTCATGACCTGCGTCGCGATTGGCGCAATGTTCTCGCTCGCCATCTTTCTTGCGCCCATCACCGCCGACACGGGCTGGTCGCGCGCCGGCATTTCGAGCGGCATGACGCTCAACTTCCTCGTGATGGGCGTAAGCGGTTTCGGCTGGGGCGCGCTCAGCGACCGGCTCGGCGCGCGGCCCGTGGTGCTGGCGGGCGCGGGATTGCTGGGACTGGCGCTCACGCTCGCCAGCCGCGCCCAGTCGCTCATGCAGTTTCAACTGGCTTACGGCGTGCTGGTCGGCATGGCCGCGAGCGCGTTCTTCGCGCCGATGATGGCCGCCACCGCGGCCTGGTTCGACCGGCAGCGCAGCCTCGCGGTCTCGCTCGTATCCGCCGGCATGGGCGTGGCGCCGATGACCATTTCGCCGCTTGCCCGCTGGCTGGTGTCGGCCTACGACTGGCGCACGGCCATGTTGCTGATCGGCGTGCTCGCGTGGGTGACGTTGTTGCCGGCGGCGCTGCTGGTGCGCCGTCCGCCTGCCGTGCCCGCTGCGAGCGCCACGGCAGCCGTGCCGCTCGCCGAGGCCGAAGGCATGCGCGGCGTCGATGCACTACGCACACGCCAGTTCCTCGCACTGGGTCTGACCTACTTCGCCTGCTGTGCCGCGCATTCGGGTCCCATCTTCCACATGGTGAGCTACGCCATGCTCTGCGGCATCACACCGATGGCGGCGGTGAGCATCTACAGCGTGGAGGGGCTGGCAGGTCTTGGCGGCCGCCTGTTGCTCGGTGTGCTCGCGGACCGCTTCGGCGTGAAGCCTGTGCTCGTGGCCGGGCTGCTCGTGCAGGCCGTGGTGATCAGCGGTTATCTGTTCGCGCGCCGGCTGGAATCGTTCTATGCGCTCGCGCTGATTTTCGGTGCGGCTTACGGCGGTGTCATGCCGCTTTACGCGGTGCTTGCACGCGAGTACTTCGGAACGCGAATCATCGGGACGGTGCTGGGCGCGGCGACGCTGCTCTCGAGCATCGGCATGGCGCTGGGGCCGGTGGTGGGCGGCTGGATCTTCGACCTCTCCGGGCGCTACACGTGGCTTTATCTCGGCTCGTCGCTGGTGGGGCTGGGGGCTGTGGCTATTGCACTCGTGTTTCCGCCGCTGCCGGACCGCGAGCGGTCGGCGCAGTTTGCATAGCGCTGCGGCGTTGCACAACGACTTGCACGACCCGCGCAGCGGCCGGCCGCCACGCCATTTCCAATGGCCTGGATTTTCGCGCGCTATGCCGTCCTATCAAGGATTCCCGCAGCTTGAGCCGCTGCCATACCGCGTCGTAGAATCGCTGCACATTGCCTTGGGGGAGCCTCATACGCGCCATGATCCCGCTCATTTCCGTTACGAAGCTCAGCAAGAGTTTTCCCGGCGTGAGGGCGCTTCATGAAGTGCAGTTCGAACTCATGGCCGGCGAGGTGCACGCGCTGATGGGCGAGAACGGCGCGGGCAAATCGACGCTCATGAAGATTCTCGCGGGCGTTTATACGCGCGACAGCGGCGACATCCTCTACGACGGCCAGCCCGTCCACTTTCAAAGTCCGCGCGAAGCGCAGGCGCTCGGCATCGGCATCATTCATCAGGAACTCCAACTGATGAATCACCTCACCGTCGCGCAGAACATGTTCATTGGCCGCGAGCCGCGCAAGGGTTTCGGCCTGTTCCTCGACGAAGACCGGCTCAATGCGCAGGCACGCGAAATTCTCGCGCGCATGCACGTGAAGATCGATCCGCGCGCCATTGTCGACACGCTCACGGTCGCGAAGCAGCAGATGGTGGAGATTGCGAAGGCGCTGTCGTTCGATTCGCGCGTGCTCATCATGGACGAACCCACCTCGGCGCTCAACGACGCCGAGATTGCCGAACTCTTTCGCATCATTCACCAGTTGAAGAGCCGCGGCGTGGGCGTGATCTACATTTCCCACAAGATGGACGAACTGAAGCAGATTGCCGACCGCGTCACGGTAATGCGCGACGGCGAATATGTGGCGACCGTGAGCGCGCAGCAAACGAGCGTGGAAACGATCATCGGCATGATGGTGGGCCGCACGCTGACCGACGTGGAGCCGCCCGACAGCGCGGCCAGCAAGGGCCAGGTGGCGCTCGAGGTGAAACGGCTGAATGCCGGCCCGCTCGTGAAAGACGTGAGCTTCACGCTGCATAAGGGCGAGATACTGGGCTTCGCCGGTTTGATGGGCGCGGGCCGTACCGAAGTGGCGCGCGCGGTGTTCGGCGCCGACCCGATAGAGTCCGGCGAGATCGTGGTGAAAGGTGCGAAGGCCACCATCAGGCGGCCCAGCGACGCCGTGCGCCACGGCATCGGTTACCTCTCCGAAGACCGCAAGCGGTTCGGGCTCGCCACCGGCATGGACGTCGAATCGAACATCGTGATGTCGAACCTGCGCAAGTTCCTTGTGTTCGGCTTCTTCCTGCGCCGCGCGCAGATACGCAAGACCGCATCGCATTTCATCCGCCTGCTCGCCATTCGTACGCCTTCGGCCGCGCAGGAAGTGCGGCTGCTTTCGGGCGGCAACCAGCAGAAGGTGGTCATTGCGAAATGGCTGGAGCGCGACTGCGACGTGCTGTTCTTCGACGAACCGACGCGCGGCATCGACGTGGGCGCGAAGACCGAGATCTACAAACTGCTGCGTGCGCTGGCAGCGCAGGGCAAAGCGATCGTGATGATCTCGTCGGAGTTGCCCGAGATTCTGCGTATGAGCGACCGCATCGTCGTGATGTGCGAGGGCCGCATTACCGGCGAACTCTCCGCGAATGAAGCAACGCAGGAGCGCATCATGCAGCTCGCCACGCAGCGCGAAACGTTGAAAGCGGCGTAAGCAAAAAGAACTTCATGAGAGGTCCATGACATGACAGTGCCTACGGAAAGTTCAGCGCTGGGCGACGAGCGGCGGCCAGCGGGGCTGAAGGCGCTCAGGGCGCGTATCTTCGCGCCCGCGGCGCTGCAGAAGATGCTCGCGTTCGCAAGCCTGATCCTGCTGCTGCTGTTCTTCAGCTTCGCGTCGCCGGCCTTCATGCAGATGGACAACATCCTCGGCATTCTGCAGGCCACAGCGGTGAACGGCGTGCTCGCCATTGCCTCCACGTTCGTCATCATCACGGGCGGCATCGATCTTTCCGTGGGCACCTTGATGACCTTCACGGCCGTGATCTGCGGCGTGTTCCTCACGTACTGGCATCTGCCGATGTGGATCGGCGTGCTGGCCGCCATCGGCACGGGCGCACTGTGCGGCACCGTGTCGGGCACGCTCACGGCGAAGATGAAGATTCCGCCGTTCATCGCCACGCTGGGCATGATGCTGTTGTTGAAGGGGCTGTCGCTCGTCATCTCGTCGGACAAGCCCATCTATTTCAACGACACCGAAAACTTCTACATGATCTCGCAGGACTCGCTGATCGGTTATCTGCTGCCGAGCGTGCCCGTGCCGAACGCGGTGCTGATCCTTTTTTTTCTTGCCATCGTGAGTTCCATCACGCTCAATCGCACGGCGCTTGGCCGCTATACATTCGCACTGGGCAGCAACGAGGAAGCGGTGCGCCTCTCGGGCGTGAACGTGGACCGCTGGAAGATCGCGATCTACGGTCTGGGCGGCGCGATTTGCGGCATCGCCGGTTTGCTCATTGCCTCGCGTCTGAATTCGGCGCAGCCCGCGCTCGGGCAGGGCTACGAACTCGAAGCCATTGCGGCGGTGGTGATCGGCGGCACCTCGTTGAGCGGCGGCTCGGGAACGATTCTCGGCACCATCATCGGCGCGTTCATCATGAGCGTGCTGACCAATGGCCTGCGCATCATGTCCGTCGCGCAGGAATGGCAGATCGTGGTGACGGGCCTCATCATCATTCTCGCGGTCTACGCCGACATTCTGCGGCGCAGAAAGCGGTGACGCGCGCATCGTTCATCTGAACAAGGAAAAGACTCGAAGATTGGGAGCGGTTCAACGCGCCCACATACGGCTGGAGGTTGATAGTCCACCTTAGGAGGAGATGTCCATGTTGAGAACGAAAAGAAGAGTGATCGGCGTCGTGGCCGGGATCGGCGTGCTCGTTGCAGGAGCGGGCATGGCGCGTGCGGAGGAGCCCTATATTCCGCTCATCTCGAAGGGTTTCCAGCATCAGTTCTGGCAGGCCGTGAAAGCGGGCGCGGAAGAGTCGGCGAAGGCGCACAACGTGCGCATCACGTTCGAAGGCCCGGAAACCGAGGCCATGGTGGACAAGCAGATCGACATGCTCTCCGCCGCGCTTGCGAAGAAGCCCCAGGCCCTGGGGATTGCGGCGCTGGACAGCAAGGCCGCGATTCCGCTGCTCAAGCGCGCCCAGGCATCGAAGATTCCCGTGATCGCGTTCGATTCGGGCGTGGATAGCGACATCCCGCTCACCACCTGCGCAACGGACAACCTCGCGGCCGCAGGCCTCGCCGCCGACAAAATGGCCGCGATGATCGGCAATGCCGGTGAAGTGGGCGTGATCGTGCACGACCAGACGAGCCGCACAGGTATCGACCGGCGCGACGGCTTTCTCAACGAGATGAAGGCGAAGCACCCGAACGTGAAGATCGTTTCGGTGCAGTACGGCGGCGGCGACCACTTGAAGTCCGCGGAAATCGCCAAGGCCATGATCGAATCGCATCCGAATCTCAAGGGCATCTTCGGTGCCAACGAAGGGTCGGCGGAGGGCGCGGCCATTGGCGTGAAAGAGTCGGGCAAGAAGCTCGTGCTGATCGGCTACGACTCGGGCAAGGAGCAGAAGGACGACATCAACTCGGGGCTCATGGCGGGCGCCATTACGCAGAACCCGGTCGGGATCGGCAAATGCGTGGTGGACTCCGCCGTGAAGGCACTGAAGGGCGCGAAGCTGCCGAAGAAGGTGGACACCGGTTTCTACTGGTACGACAAGAGCAACATGAGCGACCCGAAGATCGCCGCGGTGCTCTACGACTGATCGCCTTCGCTGAACAGGCGGCACGAGAGGAAGGGCGGCTCGCCCTTCCTTTCCTTCAAATGGCACGCCATCCGCATCCGCCCCGTGCGGCGGCTTGCGACTGATCGACTACTGCGGTTCTTGCGGAGAATGCCCAGATGACGACGATTACACGGCTGTCCGTGCGGGACATCCGCTTTCCGACTTCGCGCTCGCTCGACGGCTCCGACGCGATGAACGCGGCGCCCGACTATTCGGCCGCTTACGTCATGCTCGAAACCGATTCGACGCAAGGCTTCATCGGGCACGGACTCACCTTCACGATCGGGCGCGGCAACGAAATCTGCGTCAGTGCCGTGCAGGCGCTGGCGCCGTTGATTGTCGGCAAGTCGCTCGAACAGATTGCGGCGAACATGGGCGCGTTCTGGCGCGAGTTCACCTCGGACAGCCAGTTGCGATGGATCGGCCCGGACAAGGGCGCCATTCATCTGGCCACGGCCGCTGTGGTGAATGCCGTGTGGGACCTGTGGGCGAAGGCCGAAGGCAAGCCCGTGTGGAAGCTGCTGGTCGACATGCGCCCCGAGGAACTCGTGCGTTGCCTCGACTTCCGTTACGTGACCGATGCGATCACGCCGCACGAGGCCATCGCGCTCTTGCATCGCCATGCCGCGACGAAAGGCGAGCGCGAACAGGAGATGCTCGCGCACGGCTACCCCGCGTACACCACATCCGCAGGGTGGCTGGGCTACGACGACGACAAGATCCGGCGGCTTGCGCGCGAAGGCATTGCGCAGGGCTGGACGCACTTCAAGCAGAAGGTGGGCGGCAATATCGAAGAAGACGTGCGGCGCGCGCGCATTCTGCGTGAAGAAATAGGCGAGCGCTGCAAGCTGATGATGGACGCAAACCAGGTGTGGGATGTCGATGAAGCCGTGACAAACATGCGGCGCCTGGCCGAATTCGACCCGTGGTGGATCGAAGAGCCCACGAGCCCCGACGACATTCTCGGCCACGCGGCCATTCGCCGGCGCATTGCGCCCATTGGCGTGGCCACCGGCGAGCACTGCCATAACCGTGTGATGTTCAAGCAACTGCTGCAGGCACAGGCCATCGATTTCTGCCAGGTGGACAGCTGCCGCCTGGGTGGCCTGAACGAAGTGATCGTCGTGCTGCTCATGGCCGCGAAATACGGCGTGCCCGTGTGTCCGCATGCGGGCGGCGTGGGGTTGTGCGAGTACGTGCAGCACATATCGCTCTTCGACTACATCTGCGTGTCGGCGTCGCTGGAAAACCGCGTGCTCGAATATGTAGACCATCTGCACGAGCATTTCGTCGACCCGGTGGTGATCCGCAATGGCCGTTATGTGCCGCCGCAGCGGCCGGGCTATGGCATCGAGATGCACGCGGCGTCGCTCGAGCGGCATCGGTTTCCGGATGGGCCTGTGTGGCAGGCGTAAGTGGGGTTGCCGGGCTTACCTGCTTGAACGGCCGCTTGAATCCGCCGGGCTGCCGGCACCAAACCGCTCCACCACGAAATCGATAAAACTGCGGAGCTTCGGCGACGTCTGCCGCTCGCGCAAATACAGCAGATTGAGCGGCCTTTCAGGCGCCGGAAAGGCCGGCAGCACTTCGACCATGCGCTTTGCGCGGATATCGTCGCCCACCAGAATGCTGGGCAGCATGGCGATGCCGAGGCCGCCCAGCACGGCGCGGCGCAACGCCTCGGCGTTGTCGATCCTGAGCTTGCCGTCGATGGCCACGCTCACCTGTCCGTCTGGTCCGTGAAAGATCCATTCGGGCTGCGTGGCGTGCCATTCCGAGCGCGGCGGGAACGCGTAGGTCAGACACTGATGCGAGGCTAGCAACTCAGGCGTGGAGGGCGCGCCATTCGCTTCGAGATAGGCGGGCGATGCGCAAAGCACCAGCCGATATGAGGCGAGAGGACGCGCCACCACATCGGGATTGCGCAGCGTGCCGATGCGAATGGCCGCTTCGAAACCATCGTCGATCAGGTCTGAAAGCGCGTCTGTGGCCACGATATCCAGCTTCACTTCGGGATAGCGGCTGCAATAGTCCGCCATGGCGGGAATCAGGCATTCGTTGCTGAAGACCACGGGCGCCGTCACGCGCAGGCGTCCGCGCGGCGTCGCGAGATGGTCGAGCGCAAGGCGTTCCGAGTCGTCCACGAGCCCCAGAATTTCGACGCACCGCTCGTAATACGCCTGGCCGAACGCGCTCACCTGCTGCTTGCGCGTGGTGCGGTGAATCAGCCGCGTGCCGAGCCGCGCCTCCAGCGCCTGAAGATGATTGCCGACCATGGTCGGCGACAGATCGCAGGCCACCGCAGCCCCCGTGAGGCTGCCGGTTTCGACCACGCGCACGAAGACGGTCATTGCTTTGAGAAGGTCCATTGCCCAATATTAGTGGGTTCTGTTGCAAGCTGCCCTGCGTTTATCCAGCCGCACTACGGGAATAGAGTGGCCGTGCACGATGAGCGGATCGCCCGGTCCGCATCGTTTTTTGCGCAGACCACGATGCAGAGAGACCTCAACTCGTTCAACCCGTCGCCACGGCTCGCCTTGCTCGCGACGAGCCTCGGCTTCGTCATCATCTGTCTCGACGTGACGGTCGTGAACGTCGCGCTTGCGCGCATTCGCGAGAGCCTTGCCGTTGATGCGACCGCGCTCGAATGGGTCGTCAACGCTTATACCCTGGCGTTTGCGAGTCTTCTGCTCAGTGCCGGCGCGCTGGCCGACCGGCTCGGCGCGCGGCGCGTGTTCGTGAGCGGCTTTGCGGTGTTCACGTGTGCGTCCGTGGGATGCGGTTTGTCGTCTGGCGCGGCGATGCTCGTCGTCTCGCGCGTGTTGCAGGGCGTGGGCGCGGCGTTGTGCGTGCCGTCGTCGCTGGCGTTGCTGGGCGCTGCGTTTCCCGAGGCGCAGGCGCGCGCCAAGGCCGTGAGCATCTGGGCCGGCACGGCGGCGCTCGCGCTGGGCGCGGGGCCGCTCGTGGGCGGCGTGCTGGTGGACCGTTTCGGCTGGCAGGCCATCTTCCTGATCAACGTGCCGGTTGGCGTGGCCGGTATCTGGCTCACCCTGGCCCATGCGCCGGATACCGTTCGCCAGACCGCCCGCCGCATCGATCTGTTGGGGCAGACGCTCGCGGTCGTCACGCTCGCGGCACTCACGTATGCCGTCGTGGAAAGCGGCAGGCTGGGATGGACGAGCTTCACCGTCATGACGGGGCTTATCTGTTCGCTCGCCATGGGCGTGCTCTTTGTGATCGTGGAAGCGCGGCAGGCGCAACCGCTGCTGCCGCTCGCGCTCTTTCGCCATGCCGCCGTCAACGTGAGCGCGCTGACCGGTCTCTCGCTGAACTTCGGTTACTACGGGCTCATGTTCGCAATGAGCCTGTTTTTCCAGAACGTACGCAACGACACGCCACTCGAAACGGGCCTCGCCTTCCTGCCGATGACCGCGGTCGTCACGGTCGCGAACATCGCCTCGGGCGCACTCACCGCGCGCTTTGGATACCGGCTTCCGATGATCGCGGGGCAGGTGCTGGCGGCAGCAGGGTATGGGTCGCTCGTGTTCGTTCACGCGGATAGCGGCACGCTCGTCGTCTCGCTGCCGTTGCTTGCGGTGGGCGTGGGCGTGGCGCTCGCCGTGCCGTCCATCAACACGGCGGTGTTGGCGCATGTGGGTGCATCTTCGTTCGGCATTGCGTCCGGCGTGTTGAACACCGCGCGTCAGATTGGCGGCGTACTGGGCGTGGGCGTGTTCGGCTCGCTGACCGGCTTGGCGGCGCGCGAGTGGGTAGGTGGACTGCACGTTGCGGTGGTGCTTGCGGCAGGGGTGACGCTATTCACTGCGGCGATTGCCGCGGTGGCGTTGGGGGTATCGCGGCCAACGGCCCGCGCAGGCGCGTGCGCCACGCGAGCAATTCGCAGTGTGGATTAGGTGCACGACGGCAGGCCCACGGTTGCGACCCGACGCTACGACCGGTCCAGTGTCTTCACCACCAGCGCCGCCGCAGCCGCACGCGTTTCCACATGCAGCTTGCGGAACAGATGTTCGAGGTGCTTGTTCACCGTGCGGGCCGCCATGCCCAGAATGTCGCCGATATCGCGATTGGTCTTGCCTCGCGAGACCCATAGCAGCACCTCGGCCTCGCGCGCCGTCAGCCCGAAGCGTGAGACGAGCGCGTCGCGGTGCGCGGCGTCGTCCACTTCAGTCAGGATGACGATCCATTCGCCCTGCTCGGGCGCGGGCGCGACGGTTGCCGAGCGCCGCACGTCGCCCTCCGTGAATTCGTGCACGGCCTTGGTGGGGCACCCGCGCGCGAGCCAGTCTGCGAACCAGCCGCGCAGTGTGGGCGGCAAGCGCGGCTGCGCGACGGCCTCGCCGGACGGTTGCCCATCGCGCGCGCGATAGGCTTCTATCTGACGCGCGGCCTGCGGGCTTTGCCAGCGAATCGTGCCGTCTGCCGCGACGACCAGCGCCGCGCGCGTTTCCAGCGAAAGCGCCGCATTCGCATAGAGCTGCGCGCGCGAGCGTCGCACGTGTGCGCCGATGCGCGCGCAGACTTCCTCGGGCCGCACCGGCTTCGTGACGTAGTCGATGCCGCCTACGCGAAAACCACGCACCACATGCTCGCTCTCGGTCAACGCCGTCATGAAGATCACGGGCAGATGCTCGTGCCGGCTGTCCTGCTTCATGCGGATGCAGGTTTCGAAGCCGTCCATGCTGGGCATCATCGCGTCGAGCAGTACGACGTCGGGCGTCACGCGCGCAAGGCATTTCAATGCCGCCTCGCCGCTCAGCGCGACGAGCACCGCATAGCCGTGCGCCTGCAACGTATCGGAGAGGAATGCCAGGTTGTCGGGCGTGTCGTCCACGATCAGCACGACGGGACGGTTGCCGAGCCACGCGGGCGGATCACCCACGTCGGCGCGACGATCGTTCTCGTCATGCAGTGCGGCTGCCGGGCAGTCTGTCGAGTTCATTCTCTAGATCCCTTAACTGAAAGCGCTCGGCCAGTGCGCGCAGGGCGTCAACCTGCGCGCGCAAGGCAGGGTAAGCGGCATGTGCCGCGTCGAGCTGTTCGACCACGCCTTGTACGTAGCCCACATCGAGGTGCGCGCGTATGCGTTGCAGAACCGGCTCGGGCAACGCGACCCGTGACTCGGTGCGTACGGGGCCTGCGGCGTCGGCGAGGGCTGGCACAGGCGAGGCGATCCATTCGATTGCGAGCAGTTGCGCGAGTTTGTCGAGCAGCACGTTCACCTGCAACGGCTTCACGAGATAGCCGGCACAACCGGTGGCGCTGGCGCGTTCGCGGTCGTCGGCGAACGCGTTGGCCGAGAGCAGCACGATAGGCGCGCTCGACAACTGGTTTTCGCCGATGAGCCGGCTCGTCTCGTAGCCGTCCATGAGCGGCATGGAGATGTCCATGATGATGGCGTCCGCCGCGTGCGTGCCGAGCCAGCGCAGCGCCTCGGGGCCGCTTGCTGCTTCGGCCACGTCGAAGCCGAGCGGCGTGAGCAACTGCGCGACGATGCCGCGCTGGTCCGCCAGGTCGTCCACCACGAGAATCGTGCGGCGTGCGCCCGCATAGCCCTGAATGGCGGCGAGTTCGGTGCGCGCGTCTGGCGCGCTGTGCACGGCGGGCGCGAACAGCTTCACTACGAAGCGCGTGCCGCGGCCCACCTCGCTTTCTACTTCGAGGCTGCCGCCCAGCGCATGGGTCAGCAGGCGGCAGATCGTGAGGCCGAGCCCTGCGCCGTGATCGTGCGCGTGCGCCGCTTCACCGCGTTCGAACGGCAGAAAGAGCCGCTCCATCTCGGCGGCGGGAATGCCGGGGCCGGTGTCGACCACTTCGAATTTCAGCGTATCGAGCGCGTGGCTCACGCGCAGCGTGACGGTGCCCGCAGACGTGAAGCGAATAGCATTGCCGATCAGATTGGTGAGGATCTGACCCATGCACTTCTGGTCGGACTTCACGGTGGCAGGTAGCCGCCCGATGGTCTGCACCTCGAACGACAACGCTTTTTCCAGCGCCTGCGGGCGCAGCATGGACGTGACGTGCGCAACGAAGTCGGCAAGCGGCACTTTCGCGATGTTCAGTTGCAGCTTGCCAGCCTCGATGCGCGCCACGTCGAGCAACCCGTCCACCAGCGCAAGCAGGTGCTCGCCGCTGCGGTGAATCGTGCGCACGGCGTTGTAGCGCAACGGCGAGAGTTCGTCTTTCGCCTGCAGCAGCAATTGCGCGTAGCCGAGGATGCTGTTGAGCGGCGTGCGCAGTTCGTGACTGAGGCCGGAGACGTAGCGGCTCTTCGCCTGGTTTGCGGATTCGGCGGCGGCCGTGGCGCGCTTCAGTGCCGCGTCGGTCTTCTGGTGCGCGTCGATTTCCTGCATCAAGAGTTCGTTTTGCCGTTGTGATTCTTCCTGCGTGACGCGACGGCTTTCGCGCTCCAGCACAAACCACCAGGCCGCGATGCAGCCCACGAGCGAAAGCGCGAAGAAGATCTTGAGGAAACTGCCTGCAATGGCTTGCCCCGCAGGTGAATCGGCAGCGGCGAGCGACGTGATGCTTTGCGACCAGATCAGATAGAGCACGCTGGCCAGCACCGTGAGCATCGCGAGCACGAGGCTCGCGTAGTGGATGAGCCGCATTGCAGCCGGCCCGAGCCGTGCACGCGGAAATACGCGGTGCAGGGCGAGATCGACCTGCGTGGCAAGGCGCGCATGCGGCTTGCAGCGGTCGTGGCAGCGCGAGTCGAGCGAACAGCAGAGCGAGCAGATGGTGCCGCCGTAAGCGGGGCAATGCGCGGTGTCGTCGGGCTCGAAGGTGTTTTCGCAGATCGCGCAGCGCAGCGATGTGGCGTCGCCCGTGGGCTGCGCGGCGCGCGCGAGGTAATAGCGTCCGCGTGTGGCAATGGCGAGCACCGGTGCACAGACAAACGCCACGCCGAACGCGATGAACGACGACATGGCTTCGCCCAGCGCGCCGAACGCGCCGCCGTGGGCCAGCATGCCGACGGCCGCGGCGATCAGCATGGCGCCTACGCCAACCGGGTTGACGTCGTAGAGATGCGCGCGCTTGAACTCGATGTAGCGCGGGCTGTAGCCGAGCGGCTTGTTGATGACGAGATCGGCGAACAGCGCGCCTATCCAGGCGATCGCCACGTTGGCGTACAGCGAGAGCACTTTGCCGATGGCGTCGAACACGCCCATTTCGACGAGCAGCAGCGCAATCATGACGTTGAAGACGAGCCACACCACGCGCCCAGGGTGACTGTGCGTGAGGCGCGCAAAGAAGTTCGACCACGCGAGCGAGCCGGCATACGCGTTCGTCACGTTGATCTTCAACTGCGAAACGATGACGAACAACGTCATGGCCGGCAGCGCCCAGTTGGCGAGGCCCATGCGGTCGAGCAACTGGTGATAGGCCACCAGATACATCTGCGTGGGCTGCGCGGCGTGCGCGATATCGACTTCGTACTGGATCGCGACGAACGCGAGAAAGGCGCCGCCCAGCATCTTGAGCGCGCCGGGCACGATCCAGCCGGGCCCTGCGGAAAGCAGCGCGAGCCACCAGCGCGTGCGGTTCTTTTCGGTAAGCGGCGGCAGGAAGCGCAGGTAGTCCACCTGTTCCCCTACCTGCACGATCAACGCGAACACCACGGTCGCGGCCTGGCCGAACGCGATGAGGCTGAACGCGCGGCCTTGCGGAGCAAAGCCCGCGAAGGTGGTCCATTCGGCGACGAGACCCGGGTGGTGCCACAGCACCGCGGCGTAGGGCAGCACGAACAGCACGAGCCAGAGCGGCTGGGTCCAGCTTTGCAGGCGGTTGATGAGCGTGATGCCGAACATCACGATCGGAATCACGACGAGCGAACTCAGCACATACGCGATGGCAAGCGAGATATGCAAGTACAGCTGCAGCGCGAGCGCCATGATCGCGGCTTCGAGCGCGAAAAAAATAAACGTGAAGATCGCGTAGAACAGCGACGTCACGGTGGAGCCGATATAGCCGAAGCCCGCGCCGCGCGTGAGCAGGTCCATGTCCACGCCGTAGCGCGCCGCGTAATAGCTGATGGGCAGGCTCGTCAGATAGATCAGCACCGAGACGGCGGCAATGGCCCAGAACGCGTTGGTGAACCCGTAGTTGATGACGAGGCTGCCGCCTATCGCCTCGAGCACGAGAAACGACACCGCGCCAATCGCCGTATTCGCGACGCGCAATTCCGACCAGCGGCGAAACGAGCGCGGCGTGAAGCGCAGTGCGTAGTCTTCGAGCGTTTCGTCGCCGACCCACGCGTTGTAGTCGCGCCGAACCTTGACGATGCGCTGCGTGCCGGGCGTGCGTACTGAACTCTGGTGCATCGGGTGCATCTGGGACATGAGGATGATCCGGATTGGTGCCCCACAGGTGCCGCATGGGCCGGCAAGCGGCGGGAGCCATGCCCGGAGCAAGTTACATTCCAGTGCGATAGCCGGGAATACGTCAATCGACGTATTTCGATCGTCAATTTGGCTTCCTACATTGCGTCCAACCCTCGAAACCCGTCCGCAGCACCTGCGCTGCGGGCCCACGACAAGGAGAACGTGATGTCCGCAGACGATCGAATCGACGACGACGCCAACATGCCCTCGCCGCTGCGCCGGCGCCTGCTGAGCGGCCTCGCCGCGGCCCCGCTCATGGCGCTTGGCCTGCCGCGCACCTCGTTCGCGCAGGTGCCGCCCACGGCCAAGGTGAACACGACGCATCTCGCCGTGACCGACACCACGGTGACCGTCGGCCAGTTGCACTCGGCAACGGGCACGATGGCTATTTCGGAAACGGGCTCCATTCAGGCGGAGCGGCTCGCCATCGAACAGATCAACGCGATGGGCGGCGTGCTGGGGCGCAAGATCCAGATCATCCAGGAAGACGGCGCGTCGGACTGGCCGACCTTCGCGGAGAAGTCGAAGAAGCTGCTCGAAAACGATCATGTGGCGACCGTGTTCGGTTGCTGGACCTCGGCCTCGCGCAAGGCCGTGCTGCCCATCTTCGAGAAGGACAACGGGCTGCTCTACTACCCCACGTTCTACGAAGGCCTCGAACAGTCGAAGAATGTCTTCTATACCGGCCAGGAAGCCACCCAGCAGATTCTCTGGGCGCTCGACTGGGCATCCAACACGAAGAAGGCCAAGACGTTCTTCCTGATCGGCTCCGACTACATCTGGCCGCGCACGTCGAACAAGATCGCGCGCCGCCATATCGAACAGCACCTGCACGCGAAAGTGGTGGGCGAAGAGTATTACCCGCTCGGCACCACGGAATTCAATTCGCTCATGAACAAGATCAAGCTGGCGCGCCCCGACTGCATCTTCGCAACGGTGGTGGGCGGTTCGAACGTAGCCTTCTACAAGCAGTTGAAGGCCGCGGGCATCACGCCGCAGAAGCAGTTCCTGCTCACGCTTTCCGTGACGGAGGACGAAGTGCTCGGCATTGGCGGCGACAACTTCGCGGGCTTCTATTCGTCGATGAAGTATTTCGAGTCGCTCGATAACGACAACAACAAGAAGTTCGTGGCGGCATTCAAGGGGCGCTACGGCCCGAAGTCCGTGATCGGCGACGTGACCCAGGCCGCGTACCTGGGGCCGTGGATCTGGAAGGCGGCCTGCGAGCGCGCGGGCAGCTTCGATGTGGACAAGGTGGTGGCCGCTTCCGCGGGCATCGAGTTGCCCAATGCGCCGCAGGGCTACGCGAAGGTGGACCCGAACCATCACCTGTGGAGCCGCTCGCTGATCGGCGAAGGGCAGGCGGACGGGCAGTTCAAGGTGGTCGCGCAATCGGCCCAGCCGATTCAGCCCAATCCGTTCCCGAAGGGCTACATGTAATCCCGCAACCCGCCACTGCGCGGCGGCTGCGCGCCGCCGCGCGAGGAGCGCTCGATGTCCGCTACCGACATTCTCAACATCACGCTGATGCAGGGCTTCGCGGGTCTGAGCCTCTTCAGCGTTCTGCTCCTGATGGGGCTGGGGCTCGCCGTGATCTTCGGCCAGATGGGCGTCATCAACATGGCGCACGGCGAATTCATGACCATCGGCGCCTACACGGTCTACATGTTCTCGTGGTTCGCGCAGAACGTGTGGCACGCGTTCACGCCGGTCTACTTCTTCTTCGCCATCGTGGCGGCCTTCGTGCTGGCGTTCGCAGTGGGCTGGCTCGCCGAATGGGCGTTGATTCGCCATCTCTACCGGCGCCCGCTCGACACGCTGCTCGCCACCTGGGGCTTGAGCCTCGGCATGCAGCAGGTGTTTCGCTCGACCTTCGGTCCGAAAGAAGTGAGCCCCGCGCTGCCCGACTGGCTGATGGGTTCGTGGGAACCGGCGCCGGGTCTCGACATTCCGGTGAGCGGCATGTTCGTGATGGGCCTTGCGCTCGTCATGACGGGCGGCCTGCTGCTCGCGCTGTACCGCTCGCGTTGGGGGCTGCGCGTGCGCGCCACCGTGGCTAACCGGCCCATGGCGAACGCGGCGGGCATCAACACGCGCCGCACCGACCGCATGACGTTCGCCATTGGCTGCGGTATTGCGGGCGTAGCGGGCGCGGCGTTCACGGCGATCGGCTCGACGGGGCCTACGAGCGGCTCGCTCTACATCGTCGATTCGTTTCTTGTGGTCACGTTCGGCGGCGCGGCGAGTTTGCTGGGAACCGTGGCGTCGGCATTCGGCATCGCGCAGATGCAGTCGATCAGCGAGTTCTTTCTCTCGGGGTCCATTGCGCGCGTGCTCACGCTGCTGACAGTCGTGGTCATTCTGATGCTGCGCCCGCAGGGGCTGTTCGCCTCGAAGGTGCGGCGCGCGTGAGCGCAGGGCGGCCTGCGCTGCGCTGAAGCCTTCATCGATTCACTTGTACGGAGAGAGGCACATGGAACCCATCCAACCCGCAGCGGGCGGCGTATCCGGCCCGAATGCCCGGTCTGCCCCATCCGCGCGACCCGGCCCGGAGCGCGGCGGCTGGCGCGCAGTGGCCGCGCGGCTCGATGCGTCGGGCTATGCGGGCATCGTGATACTCGCGCTGCTCATCGTGGTCGTGTTTCCGCTTGCACTCGACACGTTCCGCCTGAACCTGATGGGCAAGTACCTGACGTACGCGTTCGTCGCGGTCGGCCTCGTGATCGCGTGGGGCTACGGCGGTGTGCTGAGCCTCGGGCAGGGCGTGTTCTTCGGGCTGGGCGGCTATGCAATGGCGATGTTTCTGAAGCTGGAAGCATCGGACCCGGTGGCCACGCGCACGCAGACCACGCCAGGCATTCCTGACTTCATGGACTGGAACCAGGTCACTGCATTGCCCATGTGGTGGAAGCCGTTCCACTCATTGCCGTTCTCGATTCTCGCGGTGCTCGTGGTGCCCACGGCGCTCGCGTTCGTGATCGGCTACGCGATGTTCAAGCGGCGCGTGGGCGGCGTGTATTTCGCGATCATCACGCAGGCGGTGGCGCTCATTCTTTCGGTGCTCATCATCGGGCAGCAGGGCTACACCGGCGGCGTGAACGGCATGACCGACCTGCGCACGCTGCTGGGCTGGGACATTCGCACGGACCACGCCAAGCTCGCGCTGTACTTCGTCAACGCAGCGCTTCTGATCGGTGCGCTGCTGGCCTGCCGATGGGTGCAGCGCGGCAAGCTGGGCACGCTGCTGCTCGCCATGCGCGACAAGGAAGACCGCGTGCGCTTTTCCGGCTATGACGTGGCGATGTTCAAGGTCTTCGCGTTCTGCTTCGCGGCGCTGCTGGCAGCCATTGGCGGCGCGATGTTCACGCTGCAGGTGGGCTTCATGTCGCCGTCGTTCGTGGGCATCGTGCCCTCGATCGAGATGGTGATCTATGCGGCGGTGGGCGGCCGCATGTCGCTGGTGGGCGCAGTGTACGGCGCGATTTTGGTGAACCTCGGCAAGAGCTGGTTTTCCGAGAGCTTTCCGAACCTCTGGCTCTATCTGATGGCCGCCATGTTCATTGGCGTTGTGATGGTCTTTCCGAACGGCCTCGCGGGGCTCTATGAAGAGCACGTGAGACCGCGCGTGCGGCGGCTGCTCGGGGCGGAAAACAAGGAGGCGTGAGTCATGAGCAATACCGATTTTCTGCTGGCGATCGAAGACCTGACCGTGTCGTTCGACGGCTTCAAGGCCATCGATTCGCTGAACCTCTATATCGAGTCAGGCGAACTGCGCGTGGTGATTGGACCGAACGGCGCGGGAAAGACCACGTTGCTCGATCTTATCTGCGGCAAGACGAGGGAAACGGCGGGCAGCATCAAGTTTCGCAACGAGGAGATTACGAAGCTTGCGGAGTTTCGCCGCGTGCGCAAGGGCATTGGTCGCAAGTTCCAGACGCCCTCCATCTACGAGAACCTCACGGTGGCGCAGAACCTGGAGGTGTCGTTTCCGCGTGGTCGGTCTGTGTTCGGTGCGCTCGCTTACCGCGCGGACGACGAAGTGACAGACCGCGTGTGCGCGGTGGCCGAGGAAATCGGCCTTGCTGCGTCGCTTGATCTTGAAGCCGGCCTGCTGTCGCATGGCCAGAAGCAATGGCTCGAAATAGGCATGCTGCTCATGCAGGATCCCGAACTACTGATGCTCGACGAGCCGATCGCCGGTATGAGCGTGCGAGAACGCGAACTGACGGCCGAACTGCTGGACCGCATCTGCCGCAACCGCTCGATGATCGTGATCGAGCACGACATGGCGTTCGTGGAACGCATCGCCCACAAGGTCACGGTGATGCATCAGGGCAAGATTCTCGCGGAAGGGCCCATGGCGCAGGTGCAGGCCGACCCGCGTGTGATCGATGTCTATCTTGGCCACTGAATTGGCGTTGAACGGAGGACAGATCATGCTCGAAGTAGACGACCTTGTTGTGAGCTACGGCCAGAGCGAGGTGCTGCACGGTATCGGCTTTTCCGTCGGAAAGGGCGAAAGCGTGGCGGTGATGGGCCGCAACGGTATGGGCAAGACGACGCTCTTCAAGGCGCTGATCGGCATGCTGCCGGCCAATCGCGGCACGGTGCGCGTGAGCGGTGCGGATGTGTCGAAAGACGAGAGTTATCGCCGTGTGGCCAAAGGCATTGGGTATGTGCCTCAAGGGCGGCAGATTTTCGCCTCGCTTACCGTGGAGGAGAACATTCGGACGGGACTCGAAAACGCGGCGTCTCAGCAGGTGCCCGACGATCTCTACGCGCTTTTTCCTGTGCTGTTCGACATGCGCCGGCGCAAGGGCGGCAATCTCTCGGGCGGTCAGCAACAGCAACTCGCCATTGCGCGCGCGCTCGCCACCGACCCGAAGGTGTTGCTGCTCGATGAGCCCACCGAAGGCATTCAGCCGTCGGTCATCAAAGACATCGCGAAGGCGCTGAACCAGATTCGCGCGACGCGCGACATCGCGATCGTCGTCTCGGAGCAGGTATTGAGCTTCGCGCTCGACGTGGCTGACCGGCTGTTCGTGATCGAGGGCGGGCGCTTCGTGCATCAGAGCACCCGCGACGCCGGCGACACGGGCCGCATACGCGAATACCTCTCTGTTTAGCCCCTAACAAGTACGTGGATCAAGGAGTGAACGCAATGGCTGAAACGCTCATCAAGGTCGATCTGAACCAGTCCGCCTATGAAAACGAACAGGTTCACAACCGCTGGCACCCGGACATTCCGATGGCCTGCTGGGTGAACCCCGGCGACGATTTCGTTCTGGAGACCTACGACTGGACCGGCGGTTTCATCAAGAACGACGACAGCGCCGACGACGTGCGCGATATCGATCTCTCGATCGTCCATTTTCTGTCGGGACCGGTTGGCGTGCATGGCGCGGAGCCGGGCGACCTGCTCGTGGTCGATCTGCTCGACATCGGTGCGAAGGCCGACAGCCAGTGGGGCTTCAATGGCTTCTTCTCGAAAACGAATGGCGGTGGCTTCCTGACCGACCACTTTCCGCACGCGCAGAAATCCATCTGGGATTTCCACGGTCTTTATACGAGTTCGCGCCATATTCCGGGCGTCAACTTCGCGGGGCTGATTCATCCAGGGTTGATCGGCTGCCTGCCCGACCCGAAGCTGCTCGAAACGTGGAACGCACGCGAGACGGGGCTGATCGCGACGGCGCCGGAGCGCGTGCCGCCGCTCGCGAATCCGCCGTTTGCCGCAACGGCGCATATGGGCAAGCTGGCCGGCGAGGCGCGCGACAAGGCCGCTGCCGAAGGCGCGCGCACTGTGCCGCCGCGCGAGCACGGCGGCAATTGCGACATCAAGGACCTCTCGCGCGGATCGAAGGTGTTCTTCCCCGTCTACGTGGACGGCGCCGGCCTCTCAGTGGGCGACCTGCATTTCAGTCAGGGCGACGGCGAGATCACGTTTTGCGGCGCGATCGAGATGGCCGGCTGGGTGCACATGCGCGTGAACCTGATTAAAGGCGGCATGGAGAAATACGGCATCCGCAATCCCGTGTTCCAGCCAAGCCCGATTACGCCTGCCTACAACGACTATCTGATCTTCGAAGGCATTTCGGTGGACGAACAAGGCGGCCAGCACTACCTCGACGTGACGGTGGCGTATCGCCAGGCGTGCCTCAATGCCATCGAGTATCTGAAGAAGTTCGGCTATTCAGGGGCGCAGGCGTATTCGCTGCTGGGGTGCGCGCCGGTGCAGGGGCATATCAGCGGCGTGGTGGACATTCCGAACGCGTGCGCGACGCTGTGGTTGCCTACGCAGATCTTCGACTTCGATATCCGCCCGAGCGCTCAGGGACCGCTTCGCCACGTGCAGGGCGGTGTGGACATGCCGTGCTCGCCGGATCTCGTGAAGTCGTGAACCGCTGATTGATTCGGAGCCCAATATGCCGATCTACGACTTCGAGTGCGCAAATTGCGGGCCGTTCGCCGTCATGCGACGCATTGCAGACCGCGATATGCCCTGCCGTTGCGCGGATTGCGGTGGCGAGGCATCGCGCGTGATGACCGCGCCTGCGCTCGCATTGATGGCGGGCGCGAGCCGCATCGCGCAGGCAACCAACGAGCGTGCGGCTCACGCGCCGCGCCAGTCCGCGGACGGGCCGCCGCTTCGCCACCGGCCTGGCTGCAGTTGCTGCTCCAGTGGCCGCACGCCGCTTGCCGGTGCGAGCACGCAGACGTCGGCAGCACTCAAGCGGCCGGCGGGGCGCCCGTGGATGATCAGTCATTAGCCGCTAACCACTAACCACAGCGCGGGCCGTTGCGACGGACCGCGCACCCGGATTACGCGTCTTCAAGGAGAAACGAGTCATGCGACATGGTGATATTTCGAGCAGCCGTGACTGCGTGGGTGTTGCGGTCGTCAACTACAAGATGCCGCGCCTGCACACGAAAGCCGAAGTGCTGGAGAACGCGCGCAAGATTGCCGACATGGTGGTCGGTATGAAGCAGGGGCTGCCTGGCATGGACCTCGTCGTGTTCCCGGAATATTCGACGCACGGAATCATGTACGACCGCCAGGAGATGTTCGACACGGCGGCCACGATACCTGGAGAGGAAACCGAAATATTTTCGGCGGCGTGCCGCAAGGCCAACGTGTGGGGCGTATTTTCATTGACCGGCGAGCGGCACGAAGCGCATCCGGACAAGGTGCCGTACAACACGCTGATCCTTATCGACAATCGCGGCGAGATCGTGCAGAAGTACCGCAAGATCATGCCGTGGACGCCGATAGAAGGCTGGTATCCCGGCGACCGTACGTACGTGACGGAAGGGCCGAAGGGCATCAAGATCAGCCTCATCATCTGCGACGACGGCAACTATCCGGAAATCTGGCGCGATTGCGCGATGGGTGGCGCGGAACTCATCGTGCGCTGCCAGGGGTATATGTATCCCGCCAAGGAGCAGCAGGTGATGGTCGCAAAGGCCATGGCGTGGATGAACAACACGTATGTCGCGGTAGCGAACGCGACCGGGTGGGACGGCGTGTATTCGTACTTCGGTCATTCGGCGATCGTCGGCTTCGACGGGCGCACGCTAGGCGAGTGCGGCGAAGAAGAAATGGGTGTGCAGTACGCGGAGCTATCGCTCGGCATGATTCGCGACGCGCGGCGCAACATGCAGTCGCAAAACCATCTGTACAAGCTGCTTCATCGCGGCTACACGGGAACGCTTCATTCCGGTGACGGCGCCGACGGTGTGGCCGCGTGCCCGTTCGGGTTCTACCGGAAATGGATCGAAGACCCCGAAGGCACGCGGCGCGCGGTGGAGGCACTCACGCGCACCACGCCCGGCACGGCGGAGTGCCCGATAGAAGGTATCCCGCACGGCGAGTAGAGCCTTGGCCTCGGGCTGCGCAACGCTGGCGCAGGTTCGTTGCGTGCGGAGAAGAGCGGGCGGATTTCCGGTATCGGCCAACTTCGGCCAACGGCGCGGACTGGGTTGTAGACAGTCCAACGGCGGTTCTAGGCGAGACAACGGGCGGTCGGCGGCCTCCTAATAGGATCGCTTGCTCGCAGCCCCAGTCAGCCCGGTAATCGCCACGAGTTTTGGTGGCGCACCGTACCCCGACCGGGAAGACAATCGCAACGCCGTCTGCCCCTCGATCAATTGATGGGCAATCCAAGCTCGGTCTACAATTGGGCTAAAAAGAAGAATCCGTCCCATAAAGTTCGAGAATTCATCTTCGGCAAGAAGATCGACTCCATAGAAATGAAACGATTTACCAGAAGCGAGTAAATATCCTCTATGACCTACCACCTCAAGGAGGTTGACTACTATATCTCGCGTGGCAGGGGTATCAGGGCAATGGAAGTCTATTTGAGGTATATGTCGGATGGCCCCATCCTTACATTCGACCTTCGATGCGACTGCAAGAATTTTGTCGGGTGTGAGCGTAGCCTCAATAGCGCGAAGCTGGCTCGACGCCAAGCCTGAAGCGGGCAAGATCTGAAGATTGTCTGCAATCGGATTGTGATAAGTTGCTGCGCGGAAAATACCGATTGTCGGCGCGGCCGCGCGCATCGACATCGTCATAACGGCATCCCAAAACGGAAGAGAAGTGGCTGCCTTAAGTGACAAAGCCTGCTGGACGACATCTAGCTCTTCACTCGTCAGCTCTGCACGTTGCAGCAAAAGTGGCGCTAGATGCGGAGTAAACAGGGTGATGTTCGCGATCGTTGGGTTTGCGCGCAAAACGGCCATGAAGACGTCGTATGCGTCCGAATGATCGGGTGTCAGGGTTTCAAGATATGTCATCGATCGTATGCATTGCAGATTCAATGTGACGAAAATTTTCGTAGTTCCAACCTTCGTAGCGATACTCCGGGCCTAAAGTACGGCCAATCACGCGAACCTGTGATAGCGGTAAGTGATTCGACGGCAAATTCCCGGTTGGATTTTCGACAACCACGCACGGAAACGTTTCGATCCCGCTATCGCGAGAATAAATGGCCCGTGATGTTCCTTCTACAAGAAGTAGTTTATCGCCATAAAGCTCGACAACAGGTGGCGTGACTATAGATTTCCCTTTAGCTAGCTGAATGGCGGCAGGCGTGAAGGGTGTTATTTCAGCATTGCGGAATGCTTCATGGAGTAGATCGATCTGTTTCACCTTGAACTCACGACCGTAGCGAGCAAGCGAGTAAAGATCTTTTGTCGGAACAGTCCTAAAGGAAAGTCTCGTTCCGTTCACGCTGTACTGGCTCACCTTCCGAAGCCGACTTAGCACCTCCTTTTCGGTAATTTGCTCTAGACGTGGAGTGAAATTGATCGTTTCATCATTGCCTGCAGGATGGAGAGCTTCCGACAACGTCGCGATAACGACAGCGTCATGTGGGGCGTGATATTGAGTGATTCCGGCCTTGTGATCGTCGTCGACAGTTGGTGGTTTTACGAATGCACTGGCGTGGGCAGTTTTTCTATCGAATACGAAAGCCCGATATTTAATATCCGTGTATTGCACCTGGCAACCCAGCGCCGACAGCAAGCGCTCACGATAAGCCTCATTACCCTGCGCACTCTTGCCGTGCGGCAGACAAACTAATATAGGGACGTTGCGTAGCCTCAAATGCAAAAGCATTGGAAAAAGTGGGAAAACAAATCTACAGTCCAATTCAGAAATAATGAGCTCGCTAGCACTGGACGCACGTTCGATTAACGACGCGTTCAGCTCATCTGGACCTGGAATGATTCGACGGTTCGAACCCGAATTTCTTACATGAAGACCTTCTTCTTCAAAGAATTTCCGCGCGGCTTCCCTGCCGTTCGAAATCAATTGATCCACAGCTTCCTTTGTCATTATTGAAAAATCGGTGGCTTTCACCCCCCCTGTCGGAACCCGAATGGTGGGTATGTCACCTAACAAGGTTCCTTGAATTTCCTGATTACCGTCCACCACCGTGTCCGCGAGTCGCGAAAGCATATGTCCTGTTTCTTGCCTTGAATCGGCCTGTAATGCAAACGCCAATACTCGGCTAGCCAGCGGTACGTCCGACGGTTCTTTGTTCGTGTAAACGAAGGAGGGCAGGTTCGATAGCACACCGCCGTCCACGTATTTTTCATCTACGGGTTGAAAATATATCGGTATCGAACAGGACGCGCGAACCGCCATAGCAACGGACTCTTCGGCAGTATTCTTTGAGCTCCAAACCTTTACCGCTCGCGAGGATATATCTGTAGCAACGACCGATAAGGGAATTGGCAAATCCTTAAACCGAATAGGCCTGTCAAGGTCTTTGCCAATGACAAACCGAAGCCGCTCCTCCATCCAATCTTCGATGTATTTACTAGAATACATTCCGTCATGGAATACAACCCCACCAATATCGAGGCCGGACCATCGCCTCAACGACAAGGCCCATTCCACTATTCGAAGTAACATCCCTACTTTGCGTCGAGTCTTTGGTGCTTCGAATTTAGTAAAATCCAATTGCCTGAGCATTTCTTGAAGTTTGCTCGGCGACGCCCCGGCAGCTACCAGTGCTGCCGCGATTGAGCCCGCCGACGTGCCTGCCACTTCTACAAAACTTACGCCGGCTTGTTGGGCGACTTCGTACGCTCCTGCGAAAGCGGCAGCTCTGCAGCCACCGCCTTGGAATACCCCTAATGTTGATTGAAAGTATCTGGTCCGATTTCGCATCTCTTTTAACTCTTCTAAGGTATTGGAAGCTCTAGACGATTCATCGCGGTGAACCTGACGCAGACAAGCGTTGCTCATGACGCGAAAATGCTTACCCCCGCGGTGAGATACCCGATTCTACTGGAAACGATGAATAACAAGCGTTCGCGGTTTGCCGGTGGCGATAGGCAAACCGGTGTGTGTTCACCGTAGATGCTCTAAGAGCATGGACGGCCGGAAGACCCCCGAAAGGAGGCGCTGGTCTAACAGCCCGGCGGACGGCGGAGATGGGTCGGGTCACGCCTTTTGCATCGCGAGCACGCCCGTGACGATCGCCGCGCACGGGCGTGGGGCTCTGGTCGGCGAGAAGGAGCCTTTCACGGTTCGTGGCACTTCATCATTCAGACGAATGCTCCTGGCCAGAAGGCGGACATGTCCGAGGCTCACTCGGAGGCGGCCAGATGGCTATTACACTCACCGGGCCGGCCACGACTGTTATGCCGCGAGGCTTCTCACGTAAGACGGTCTAAAGAGAAAACGGGCGTGATCGCGCCGATAGGTTGCGACCAGGCGGGCCGGCCGTTGTCTCATCCGATTGTCCGAACCACACCCCCGTCGACCCGCAACGCCGCACCCGTCGTGGCGGACGCCTGCTCCGAGCATGCGTACACAACCATGTTTGCAACTTCGTTCGTCGTGGCGAAACGGTTGATCAGCGATGTTGGCCGCGAAGTCTTCAGGAACTGTTGTTCAGCCTGCTCTTGCGTGATTCCCTGCTCTCGCGCGGTCGCCTTCATCCAGTTCGACAGGATTTCCGAACTGGTCGGGCCGGGAAGCACGGCATTGACGGTCACGCCCGTGCCGGCAACCAGTTCAGCCAGCCCTCTCGACACCGCGAGCATCGCGGTCTTGGTCACGCCGTAGTCGATCATTTCTTTCGGGACATTCAGGCCAGACTCGCTACTGACGAACACCACGCGCCCCCAGCCCTGCTTCGCCATTTTCGGCACGTAATGGCGGGCGGTGCGAACACCGCTCATCACGTTGAGCTGGAAGAGGTCGAGCCATTCGCGGTCGTCCTGTGCGAAAAAGTCGTTCAGTCGCGCTGTCCCTGCGTTGTTGACAAGAATGTCGGCGACCGGCGCGTGTGCAAACAAGGTCGCGCAGCCTTCGGGCGTCGCAACGTCGGCGGCAACGCCAGTCAGTTCCGCGTCCGGCAGGATCGCGCGCATTTCGCGCAGCGCGGCATCGACCCGCTCCTGGGTTCGGCCGTTGACTACGACCGCAGCGCCTGCCCGCGCCAGGCCCTCGGCAATTGCGCGGCCGATTCCCGCTGTAGAGCCCGTAACGATTGCCTTGCGGCCATTGAGTTCGATCTTCATGGCACTTATCTCCGTTCTGCTTCTGCTTCGGCGGCTCGGGCGAGGCATTCAACCCATTCCTGGTGATAGCGATACAACGCGCCGGGATTCCTGCTGCCGATCAGCTCCACGAAGAACTGGCCTTGCTGCGTCTCTTCGGTCAGCAGATGACAACCATCCTGGGTCGGCGTGATCACCCAGCCGTGATAGGCGCTCGACCCGGTTTCATCGCCATCGACGGTCGTTGCCCACGCCAGCCGGCGGTTCGGCACGCACTCAGTGACGACGAGCGACATGGGATATCCGACCGTCACGCGGCTGTAGCGTGTGCCGAGCGCGAGTTCCGGTTCGCCGGACATGATCCTGACCTGATCCTCGGCCGGAAAATAGCGCGACCAGCGCTCAGCGTCGACGAGGAGTTTCCAGACCACTTCGGGCGGGGCTTTCACGTCGATGTCATTGAGCGCGTAAATTGCCGAGATACGCGGGTCATAGCGTTCCGGCCAGTTAACTTTGTCGATCATGTATCGGACCTCCGTTTTTTCGGTAGGGTTAGCTGCGGGAACGCTCACGCGCCGTGGCGACTTCGGCGAGATTCCTGAGCAGATTTTCGTGGGTGAGCCAGAACACGTCAGGTGCCTGCTTTGCGAGCTCCAGCCAGTGCGGTCCCTGCATCGTCTCCTCGGTCCACAGATGGCACCCACTTGCCGTGGGCGTGATGATCCAGGCGTGGTAGGCCCGGGACGTACTGGAAACCTTTGGATAGCCGCCCCACGCAATGCGGGTCATCGGCTCGAACTCCTGCACGGACGCGAACACATCCTGGCCGGCAAGATTCGTCTCGAATCTCGTACCCAAGCCAAAGCGATCGTCGCCGTCAAGCGGCTGCACGTGTCGGACACCGGGATAGAAAGCGGGCCACGATTTGAAATCGCTCAGCAAGGACCAGATCGTCTCGACGGATGCCGGGACCTCGAGCTCGTTGGTGAAATGGATCGGAGAGCGGCTCGGTTTCATCTCCTCGGGCCACTTGATTGTTTCGTACATGGCGATTCCCTTATGGAAGAGCGGTGGACTCGAATGCTGCGCAGGCATGAGAGGCGCGCGAGCTACTCAGGCCTTACGAGATCCTTGAAGATGAGCGGCGCCCACTCGCGGCCCCTTGCCTGTACGAGCGAGCCGCCTTCCCGGAGTGCACCCAGCCAGACCGGCGCAAAGCCGAGCCGTTCAGCGAGGTGGGCTACCGGTGCCGCCGCTCCCTCGTCGTCGCTGGATAGAAACACGACGCGCCGGCCGCCGCCGACTTTGGGGTTGGCCGCCAGCACGTGTGCAGGCAGGTGATTGAATCCCTTGACGAAGCGGGCACCCGTGAAGGCGCGCGCAATGACGGCCGATGACGGCAAGCCTCCCAGTTCCTCGACCGGCACCCCGAACGCGTTCGTCACGTCGATGAGGGTTTTGCCCTGCCAGTCCGGCAGGGCCTCCGCGACGTTGCAGTGCTCCCAGAACGGCACCGCGAGGATCAGCGTGTCGGCCTGCACGGCGTCCTGCAAAGTCTTGGGAGTGACCTTTGGGCCGATAGCCTGTGCTTCCGGTAGCAGCGCATCGGGCGCTCGCCGGCTGGCTACAGCGACTTCAATGTTTTGTCGCGCGAAGGCGCGTGCCAGCGCCTGACCCACCGCGCCGAAACCGATGATCGAATAACTCACGATCTTTCTCCTGCTTTGAGTTAGCTCGTGGAGAATAGTAATTTCGGCTCAATCGAATGATAATTTCGGCATTTGATATAGAACTTATTCCAGACTGGAATAAGTTCCGAATGCACATAGCGGGGTCGCGGATGGATCGGTTTCAGGAACTGAATGCATTTATCGCCGTCGTGGAGGCGGGGGGCTTTTCCGCAGCCGCTCGACGGCTTGGCGAGTCGCAGTCCGCCATCAGTAAAGCCGTGAACGCGCTGGAGAAACGCCTCGGCGTGGCACTGCTTCATCGCAGCACGCGCAAAGTGACACTGACCGATCAGGGGCAGCTGTACTACGAGCGTATGGGTCCACTGGTGGACGAGATCCAGGTGGCGGATAACGAGCTGACCAGCACCACGCTCGACGTTTCAGGCCTCATCAGGATCGCGGCACCCTCGACGTTTGGCCGATTGCACGTGTTGCCGCTCATTCCCGCATTGCTGGCGCAACATCCTGGCTTGCGGATCGATATGGTTCTTTCCGACGCCGTACGCGATATGGTGGAAGACAGGATCGATCTTGCGATTCGCGTGAGTCCCGTTGAAGAGCCCGATTCGGTGATGCGCCGTGTGGCTGCTACCTCGCTTGTGTGCGGCGGATCTCGCCGTTACTTTGAAAAGTTCGGTGTACCCCGTACGCCTGCCGAGCTCAAGGACCACAACTGTCTGGTCTATGGCGAGATGAGGGAGTGGCCGTTCGCAGGGCCCGAAGGCCAGTTCAATGTGCCGGTGCGCGGCAATCTGTCGTCCAACAGCGTGGAGACGATTCTTGCGGGCGTGCTGGCCGGCGTCGGCATTGGCATGTTTCACCGCGCTTCGTTAGTGGGCGAGTTTCGGCACCCGGACATCGTCACCGTACTCGATGACTTCGTGCGGCAGCCCAGGGAGGTCAGCCTTGTCTGGCCCAAGCGACGGTTTGTGCCTACCCGCGTACGCACTGCCACGGATTTTCTGGCAGATGCGCTCGCACAACGGGTTTAGCTCCACGGCGATTGGCAATTCAAGATCACGATCAAGGTCGCCGTTCACTGTGCCACCGCTGATGCCGATGTGCTCGCGCTACGGTGCGTCATCGCTCCATAACGCGTGCTGTCGGCGAGGCTCATTGTTTCGCGACACTGCACACTTTCGACGGCAACCTGCCAGGAGAGTGCGCGCGGGAAGTCAGCTTCCGGAGTCAGTCTTCATGTCTTCACTTCACGACGAACGGCCGGAATGGATGGGTGACGCGACGATCATCGCTACGGTCGCGAACGACTGCATAGGGTCGTGCTATGCCTCTTGCGTCGAACGCGCAGCCGAGGCGATTGCCGCGCTCGGTTGTCGGACTCTGGTCGGCGGCAGCCTTGGCCGTTCGACATCGTCCCTGACTCGTCGACAATTCGGTTCGTCGCCTTTTCTCGCATCGGCCCGGTCATCCCTGTTGACGGCGGAAAACCCTGATGGAACCTTCTATGGCATGCGCTCGATGGGAGGATCTTTGCGTTCGGTATCCAATCAGACATCCTCGCGAGCCGAGGTCTCTTCACCGGTAGACAACCGGAGTCATTCCGGCCTGATAGCCGCGCGAGTCGCTCAGTGGGACGATACCGACAGGTATCTATCCAAATTCTGCACCGCAGAGTCTTTTCAGCTTTCCTTCTGACGCGCCAACGAAGAGTAGCCACCAAGTGCCTGCATCGACCTTATCAAAACATCTGCGCTTTGCGGCGGCGGCCGCGAGCTATTGGTCAACGCATACACCCAGTTTTCCGTCGGCGACACGATGGGCCGCATCTGCACCTTTCCTGCTGATGCACCTGCTTGCGCCGTGAAGCCATCGACAACTGCGATACCCACGTTCGCTTCGACCAGCGCGCGCGCCAGCGCGTATGTCTTCACTGATGCCTTGATTTCGGGTTCGATGCCATCGAGCCATCCCATGACGGTGACGCCCAGTGGCGAAGCGGTATCGAGCGCGATAAACGGCTGGCCCGCGAGATCGGCGGGTACCGCTGGGCGGTCGAGCACCCTCTTTGGCCACCAGTCCGGTGGAGCGATGACATACAGGTCGAAATTGCAGACGGGCGTGGTCACGAGATTGGGCTGAGAGATTGCCTGCATCGTGAAACCCATATCGATCTCGCCGATCAGCAGCCAGTAGATCATCTCGCGTGTAAGCGACGAGACCAGCATGCACTGTGCGTTCGGGAACGCGCGGCCCCAGTCCGCCAGCGCATAGGGCACCAGATGATGGGCAAGCGAAGACGTCGCGGCGATCCGCAACGGCGCTTCCTTGCCCGCCGACAGGTTCGCCACGACCCGGTGAACGCGCGCCAGTTGATCGTCGAGCGGCTGCAACTCTTCCTGCAAACGCAGCGCCTCGGGCGTCGGCACCAGTTTGCCTTTCGACCGCACGAACAGTGCGAACCCGAGCGTGCGCTCTGCATGCTGGAGCATCTTGCTGACGGCCGGCTGCGAGATGTTCAGCACTCTGGCTGCGCCGACCGCGCTGCCCGTCTTCATGATGGCGGAGAATACTTCGATGTGTCGAAGGCGCATGCGGGCTCCTTTTCGTGTGCAAAAAGTATATAGCCTGCGGTTATAGCCCATCGATTTTGTCTCATTCGACGGTCTCGCCATCCAGCTTCTATAGTCGTTTCCAACCTACACGCGATCGCACACCAGGAGACGCACATGGAAGCACAAGCGGTCAGTCCCGCATACACACGGATGCAGAAAACGGTTTGCCTCGCCGCCTTGTTCCTCGCATGGGCAATCGGCTATTCCGACCGGATCGTGATGAGCACCGCGATTATCCCGATCCGCCGGGAATTCGCGCTCGACGCCGGCCAGGCTGGTCTGCTGCTCAGCGTGTTCTACGTCAGCTACGCCGTGATGCAACTGCTCGGCGGCTGGCTCTCGGACCGCTACGGTTCGCGCATTGTTGTCGTTATGTGTGTGGCGTTATGGTCGCTGTTTACAGGCCTGACGGGACTGGCGTGGTCGTTCGGATCGCTACTGGTGATCCGTTTCATGTTCGGCGTCGGAGAGGGATTTTTTTCACCGGCCAGTTCGGTAACGGTCGCTGAGACGTTTCCGAAGCCGGAACGCGCGCGTGCCAAGTCGTTTCTTATTTCGACCGTCTTCCTTGGCAATGCCGCAGGCTCAGCAGGCGTCGCGCTGGCCGTCGTGTATCTCGGCTGGCGCAGCGCATTCCATATTCTCTCGGTCGTCGGTCTGGCTGTCGCCGTGATGCTGTGGCTCGCGCTGAGGGGTGGCATGGGGGGCCAACGCGGCAGGATGGCGGCGCGTCCGAAGCACCAGCTGCGTGAACTTCTCCGGCGTCCGGACGCACTGAAGCTGACTTTCATCTGGTTCGGCACCAGCATCGTCTATATCGGAATGATTTCCTGGATGCCGTCCTATCTGCTGAAGGCTTATCGCATCGATCTGCTGCATGTCGGCATTGCATCGACCATTCCGTATCTGATCGCGTTTCTCGGCACGAACGTCGTCGGCTGGCTGCTCGACCGCCACGGCAAGGGGCGTGAAAAGCACTTCATGATGGCTGGCGCACTCGGTTCCGCAGTGTTTCTCGCGCTGATGATCTCGACGACGTCTATCACGTTGCTCGTGGCGTACTGGACGCTCTGCCTGTTGTCGTTCAACTTCGTCTATGCCACGGTGTTCTCGATTCCACTCAAGTATTTTCCGGAGCATCTAATTGGCAGCGCAACAGGCCTGATGAATTTCGGCGGCCAGATTGCCGGCTCACTCGCGCCGTCCGTGATGGGTGCGTTGATCGTCGCGTTCCACGGCAGCTATCTCGTCGCGCTGTCGTTTCTGGTGTCGAGCGCGCTGCTTGCTTTCATCGTTGCCACGACGTGGCGCGCGCAGCCGCGTCTGTCCGCCTGAGCCAACCATGTACATCCATTCCGAACTCGACCTTATCGTCCACGGCGGCATGCTGATCGACGGGACGCGTGCGCCCCGCACGCGAGCCGATATCGGTATCAGAAGCGGACGAATCGCCGTTATCGGCAACCTCGCTGATTACAACGCCACCAAACGGCTCGATGCGAGCGGAAAGATCGTCGCGCCAGGCTTCATCGATTCGCATGCTCACGACGACCAGGCGGTGCTTGCGCAGCCGGACATGACGGCCAAGATCTCGCAAGGCGTGACGACGGTCGTCACCGGAAACTGCGGAATCAGCATTGCGCCGTTTCGCGACGATACGCCGCTGCCTGCGCCGCTCAATCTGCTCGATGCCGGCAACAGCGAGCGCTACGCAACGTTTGGCAGCTATCTCGCTGCGCTGCGCAGCGCGCCGTCTGCGGTGAACGTTGCACCGATGGTCGGCCATTCGACGTTGCGTGTGCTGACGATGGATACGCTCGATCGTCCCGCACGCGACTTCGAAATCGCCGCGATGCGCGAACTGCTTGAGGAAGCGCTCGCGGCAGGTGCAATAGGGATATCCACCGGCACGTACTACCCGCCCGCGGCTCACGCACCGACCCAGGAAATCATTGACGTCTGTCGTCCGCTCACCGGAACCGGCGCGGTCTATGCCACGCATATGCGCGACGAAGCGGACGGGTCGATGGAATCTCTCGAAGAGAGCTTCCTGATTGGGCGCGAACTGGGCTGTCCGGTCATTATTTCGCATCACAAACTGTTGCGGGCGTCGAACCATGGCAAGTCGGCCGTGACGCTGCCGCGTATCCGGCGGGCGATGCACGGCCAGTGCGTGGCGCTGGACTGTTATCCGTATAACGCCAGTTCCACGATGCTGCATAGCGATCCCGCGAAGCTTCGAGAACGTATCGTGATCAGTTCGAGCGAGCCGCATCCTGAGCAGGCTGGCCGGGAACTCGGCGAGATTGCTGCCGGGTGGGGCGTCTCCAGGGAAGAAGCGGCCGCGCGGCTCCAACCCGCGAACGCGATCTACTTCGGCATGGACGAAGGCGACGTGCGCGCGATCCTCGCCTTCGATGAAACGATGATCGGCTCGGACGGCCTCGCCGTCGGCGCACGGCCGCATCCACGTCTGTGGGGTACATTCCCGCGCATTCTCGGGCACTACAGTCGCGATCTGCGTCTGTTCGATCTCGAGACGGCGGTATGGAAAATGACGGGTCTGACAGCCAGGAATTTCGGACTCAGTGGGCGCGGCACGTTGGCGGTAGGCAATCATGCCGACGTCGTCGTGTTCGATCCCGCGACGATTCGCGACGTCGCCAGTTACGAAAGACCGATCCAGGCGGCCGAGGGCATCGAGGCCGTGATCGTGAACGGTGTGCTGACATGGCGCGATGGCCTGCATGCCGGCGCGCGCGCCGGGCAGGTCATCACGCGCAGGGTGTGCGCTTCATGAAAGTCCTCGTGATAGGCGCTGGCGTCATCGGGTTATCGACCGCTTACTACCTGCAGACCGATGACCACGACGTGACTGTCGTCGACAGCAACAGCGGCGTCGGCACGATGGCGAGCTACGCCAACGGCGGGCAGCTGTCGTACAGCTACGTGGCGCCGCTCGCCGGACCCGGCGTGCTCGGAAAATTGCCGGCGTGGCTGTTGCGCGCCGACTCGCCGGTGCGCTTCAGCCCGTCGCTCGATCCGGATCAATGGCGGTGGTGTCTGAGCTTCGTGCGCGCGTGCAGCCAACGGCAAAGCGACCTGACGACGCGCCGTCTGCTGGGCCTGGCGATGTTCAGCCGCGCACTGATGCATGAGTTCGTTGCCCGCGAACCGGATATCGCCTTCGACTATGCGAATAGCGGCAAACTGGTGCTTCATCGCGACTTTGCTTCATTCGACAAGGCGCGCCGACTACTCGACTACCAGCGAACACTAGGCTGTGAGCAGCAGGCCATGACCGCAGATGAATGCGTAGACGCAGAACCGGCCCTGGCGCATATGGGCAGGCATCTGGCGGGCGGCATCTATACGGCAAGTGAGGAGAGCGGCGACTGCTATCGCTTCTGCGTCGGTCTTGAGCGGCGTTTGCGGCGCGAAGGTGTGCGGTTTCGCTTCGCCACGCAAATTGACGCTCTTCGCGAAGATGGCACGGGCCGGATCGGCGCTTTCGCCGCAGCGGAAATGCTGGACGCCGAGCACATCGTGGTGGCGGCGGGAACGGCCAGTGTTGCACTGCTGCGGCCGCTGCGCATCCGGGTGCCGCTCTATCCGCTGAAGGGTTACAGCCTGACCGTGAAGGTAAGAAACCAGGCTGCGGCGCCGTCGATCAGCGTGACCGATTTCCAGCGCAAGATCGTGTATGCCCGTCTTGGCGACCGGTTGAGAATCGCCGGCATGGCTGATCTGAATGGGCAGCGGGCAACCATTGATCCATCGCGTGTGGCCACGTTGAGAACTGAGGTGGAGGCGGCGTTTCCCGAGGCCGGCCACTACGCATCAGCTGAACCGTGGGCCGGTCTGCGGCCCGCAACCCCAACGGGCACGCCGATACTCGGGCGCACGCGATATCGGAACCTGTGGTTGAACGTCGGTCATGGCGCGTTGGGCTTTACGCTGGCGCTCGGCAGCGGTAAAGGGGTGGCCGACAGAATTGCCGGCCGGGAACGCAAGTCTGCTGCGGACGAGTTCTTGTTGTGAACGAATGACTTCGACGAGCAGGACGGTGCTTACCGCAATCCAGGTCCTCACCCTGTGGGTGCCAGGAAGAGAGTCGCCTGCAACGAGCGAAGATCACGCGTATCGCCATTTCAGCCTGGTGGGTGGCCCGGCCGCTTACCGCGAGTGCGTATAGGCCAGGCATTAGTGCAGCGACTAGTCGCGCTAACCGACGCTACGGCTGCGCAGGCAGGTTGAACGGCTGACCCGGCACGTGTGCCCAACTAGCCAACACGCGTGCACCGTCCGGGCCCGCTGTCGTCGTGTGCGAAGCATAGGCGGGCAACTGGAAAGACTCGCCCGCGTGCACGACGCGTGTCGGGTGGCCGTCCACCTGCACGGTTACTACCCGCTGAAATATTACCTACGAACGGGAACATAACGTTTTCATCGGTGCAGTCTCCTGCGTGGACGCCGCTCGCGATGAGCTAGACGATGCCATGGCGTGCGCGGTCCATTGTCGACACGGCCTCTTTCAGCAGCGCGCGCAACCACGTGAGACCCGGATCCGACGTGCGATGCTTGTGCCATTGAACGGACTGCTCCATCGTGGGCACGGCGACCGGTACGTCGCGCAGCACGATGGGCAGGCTGCGCGAAGCCGCTTCGGCAAGCCGCCGGTGCATGGTGGCGATGCGGTTCGTGCCGATGAGCAGATGCGGGGGCGAGAAGAAGCTGTACGTGCTTGCCTCCACACGTCGCACGACGCCAAGCCGCTGCATGAACCAGGCTTCGAGCGCGGTCTGCCCCTCGCCTACCTGCACGACGATATGCCCGGCCCCCATGTAACGCTCATTCGTCATCTCCCCCTTTGCGAGTGGACTGTGTTCCCACACGACACAGCAGAACGTTTCCTCCAGCAGCACCTCGGCCGGATGCTCGGTCGAGCAATACTCCTTGGGGATGATGAGCAGGTCCGCTTCGCCGCGCTCCAGCACGCGGTGCGGATAGGCGACCTGCGGGCGCAGATCGAAACGGATGCCGGGTGCCTGCTCGTAGGCGAGCCTGAACAGGTGCGGAATCAGCGTCGTCATCGTGTAGTCGGACACGAACAGCCTGAACAGTCGATTGGCCTGCGCGGGCACGAATTCGGGCTGCGCTGCCACCGTCGCATCGACACGCACGAGGATGTCGCGCACGGCGTCCTTCAGTGCCTCGGCACGCGGCGTGGGCTCCATCTTGCGACCCACCTGCACGAGCAGTTCATCGTCGAAGTATTCACGTAACCGCGCAAGCGCGTTGCTGGTGGCTGACTGGCTCAGGTGGATTTTCTCGGCGGCGCGGCTGATGTTCTGCTCGCTCAAGAGCGCGTCGAGCGCGACAAGCAGGTTGAGGTCGAGCTTGTTGAACCGCATGCGTGCTGTCTCCGTGCTTCTATTTTTGTTGCGGTGTGAGAGCGGCACCAGGGTTTTGCCTGAGAGTATTCACACCATCGATATCGCGCATGGATTGAATCCATTTCTCCAATACGTCCGGCTATCTTAACCTACGTCACATCTCGACGCGATCACGCATGCATTGCATCGGGAGGCCAGCGTCAGGGCACTTTCAGCGTGCACGTACCGCGCGTACGTGCACTGTGCACACCACGCTTTCCGCTACTAAAGAGACGCCGCGCGGCACGAGCGCCGCGCAGGTTGAGGAGACAGCATGTTGAAGAATCCGGTCGCAAGGGCCATCGGCTGCGCCGTGTTGGCCGTCGTTTCGATGAACGAAGCGCAGGCATTCGAAGGCGGCGTTTCGCCGTATCCCGCGGGCGCGGTGGCCACGAATTTCGCCAATCTTCCGCCCATTCCGGGCCTGTTTGCGCTGGAGCAGTTCAACTACAGCTTTGCGAACGGACTCTACGGCAACGACGGCAAGAAGCTGCCCATCCCGTTTCATTCGTCGGTGTTTTCCGAGACCACGCGTCTGCTCGTGGCGTATCCGTTTCATTTGCTGGGCGCGAACGTCTACTCGCAGCTCGTCATTCCGGTCGTCTCGCTGCATACCAGCGTAGCGGGGCAATCGGGCACGCAGAACGGTCTTTCCAACATCACGCTGACACCGGTGCTGGTGCAATGGAACGTGTCACAAAACCTTGCGATTGCGTCGGGCATCGACGTCGCGTTCGAGACGGGTTCCTACAGCCCCGTGAAGGCGAGCGTGGCGGTGGGCTACACGTCGGTGCAGCCGGTCTTCTCCATTCGCTACAACGTGCCCAACGGCATCGACATCGGCATTGCCAACCGCCTGCTGCTCAACGCAAAGAATGGCACGACGAACTATCGCTCCGGCGACGGCTATGTCGGCGAGTTCGAGGCAGGTTGGAACTTCGGCCCGTGGAAGCTCGGCGTGGTGGGCGCGTATCTGAATCAGTTCAGCGACGACAAGGCAAATGGCGTGAACGTGGGCAACCGCATGCGCACGTTCGGCATCGGCCCCTCGCTCGTCTACGACGCGAGAAGCTGGAATATCAACCTCAATTATCAGCAGGGCGTGTATGCCGCGAATACGTCGAAGAGCAACAACGTGTGGCTGAACATCGCCATTCCCCTGTGGCCGGGCTTCGGGCGCAAGGGCTAGGCACGCTCACGCGCGCCGTCGCAGGCAATACGTCATTTCAACGAAGGCAATCCGTATGTTTCGCTACTTTCCTACCAACTACGTCTGGAATCTGTCCGTCGATCTCGCCATCGAAATGGGCGCGCGCATGGGCGAAATCGAGGACATGTGCGCGCCGCTGCAGGAGGCGTCGCGGCAGCCCGATGCGGAAGGCACGCGCGCGTTTCGCGAAGCCTGGGTCAAGACGGCCGACCGCCTGTGCGACCTGGCGTGTGAAGACGAAGCGCAAGGCCGGATGCTCTCCGCGGGCGAGAAATACCGGCGTGCCGCGATGTATCTCATCACGGCCGAGCGCATGCTCGCGCACGATGCGCCCGGGCGCATCGACCTGTACCGCCGTTCGCTCGATACGTTCGACCGGGCCATCGCGCTGACGGGCGAAAACTGCGAGCGCGTTGCCATTCCATACGGCAACGGGCACCTCTCCGGTCTGCTCGTGAAGGCGGAGCAGGCCGATGGCGCGCCCAGCCCGCTGCTCGTGCAGGTGAACGGGCTCGATTCCACGAAGGAGATGAAGTACCTCGTAGGCTTGCCGGCATGGCTCTCACGGCGCGGTGTGTCGTCGCTCGTCGTCGATCAGCCCGGCACGGGCGAAGCGCTGCGGCTTCATGGCCTGCATGCGGTCTACAACAGCGAGGTCTGGGCGAGTCCCATCGTGGACTGGCTCGAAACGCGCGACGACGTGGACGCAAAACGGATCGGCATGGAGGGAGTCTCGCTTGGCGGCTACTACTGTCCGCGCGCGGTGGCCTTCGAGCCGCGCTTCGCGTGCGGCGTGGTGTGGGGCGCCAATCACGACTGGCGCGACGTGCAGAAGAAACGCCTGCAGCGCGAAGGCAACTTCCCCGTGCCGCATTACTGGAAGCACGTGTGCTGGGTCTGGGGCGCCAAAGACATCGACGACTTCATGCGTATTGCCGAAAACGTGCATCTCGACGGCGTGGTCGAGCGCATCAAGGTGCCGTTCCTCGTGACGCACGGCTCGAAGGACTCGCAGATCCCGGTGGCCTGGGCGCATCGCACCTACGAGCAGCTCGTGAACAGCCCGAAGCGCGAACTGAAGATCTTCACCGAACGCGAAGGCGGCGTGCAGCATTCGAGCTTCGATAACTCCATCAACGCGGGGCACTTCATTGCCGACTGGGTCGCCGAAACGCTCGGCGGACGCACCGCACGCTGATCCACTTTTCTTTAGAACGCCTATCTCATGAACATCATCGGACTCGATACGCTGGTCTTCGGCGTGGACGACGTTGCCGCCTGCGGCCAATATCTGATCGACTACGGCCTGTTGCCGGTGCGCCGCGACGCAACGGGCGGGCGCTTCGAAGCGCTCGACGGCACGGGCATCGAAATCGCGCATCGCGACGATGCGCGCCTCGCGCCCTCGCTCGGCACAGCGAGCATGCTGCGCAAGACGGTCTACGGTGTGGCCGATGCCGCGACGCTCGATGCGATTGCCGGCGAACTGCGTCGCGACCGCGAAGTGCGCACGCTTGCCGACGGCTCGATCGAATCGGTGGACGACATGGGCTTTGCCATCGGCTTCCAGGTGACGAGGCGCCGTCCGCTTGCGCTGCCCGCCGAACCCGTGAACGCGCCTGGCGCGCCGGCGCTGCGCGCGCCGAACGTGGTCGGCGTGCGCGACGATGCCGCGCTTACGCCGCGTACGCTTTCGCACGTCGTCTACTTCGTGCCGGACGCCGCGCGCGCCGAGGCGTTCTACGTCAAGCGGCTCGGCTTTCGCTGCACGGATCGCTTCACGGGCGTTGGCCCGTTCCTGCAACCGGCCGGCACGCTCGACCATCACACGCTGTTCATGATCGAGACGCCTCCGTTCATGAAGGGCTGCGAACACTTCACGTTTCATATGGGCGGCCCCACCGAGGTACTTCAGGCAGGCACGCGTTTCGTCGCGAAGGGATACCAGTCGTTCTGGGGCCCGGGGCGTCACCGCTTCGGCTCCAACTGGTTCTGGTACTTCAACAGCCCGTTCGGCTGCCACGTGGAGTACGACGCCGACATGGACCTGCACGATACGGCGTGGACCGCGCGCGAGGCGCCCCTGGGCGCGGACACGTCGCAGCTCTTTCTGTTCCAGCATCGCGAGAACTGGGCGCCGGGCGCGCCGCCGCCGCCCGCCGTCAAGGCGGATTGAGCGGGCACCGCCATGTCCGGCCCATTGCTTTCCATTCGGCTTGCGAGCGTCGCCGATCTGCCCGATCCCGGCGCGCGCGGCTTCGATCCCGACGGCACGGGGCGCGACACGCTCTTCGTCGTGCGCCGCGGCGAGGCGCTGCACGCGTGGCGCGACGCATGCCCGCATTTCGGCGACACGCCGATGGCCTGGCGCAAAGACGCCTATCTGAACGGCGACGCCACGCGCATCGTCTGCCATGCGCACGGTGCGCAGTTCGACATGGCGAGCGGCGTGTGCCTGCTCGGCCCGTGCCTCGGCCAGCGGCTGATTCCTGTGCCGATAGAAGTGACCCGCGACGGCGAGATCATGCTGATCCGGCACGAGACATGACTCATCACATAACACCCAAGGAGACACCCAGATGACCACCCCTATCCAGCGCGTCCTCGTCATCGGCGGAGGCTTCTCCGGCATGGCTACGGCGATTCAGTGCGCGAAGCTCGGCATGACGGTCGATCTCGTGGAGATCGACGAGGGCTGGCGCTCGTATGGCGCGGGCATCAGCATCGGCGGGCCGACGCTGCGTGCGTTGCGCACCGTGGGTGTGCTCGACGCCTTCTTCGAACGCGGCTACGGCGGCGACGGCGTGAACCTGTTCACCGCCGCGGGCCAGCCGATCGGCACGTTGCCCACGCCGCGCGTAGCGGGCGACGACGTGCCCGGCGGCGCGGCCATCATGCGTCCCGCGCTGGCCGAGATTCTCGCCAATGCGACGCGTGCGGCCGGCGTGCACGTGCGGCTCGGTTGCACGTTCTCGCAAATCGCGCAGCGCGAAGATGGTGTGGACGTGATCTTCACCGACGGCACACGAAACACCTACGACCTCGTAGTAGGCGCCGACGGCCTCTACTCGACGGTGCGGGCCGCCGTGTTCCCGGATGCGCCAAAGCCGCGCTACACGGGCCAGGGCGTGTGGCGCGCGGTCGTGCCGCGTCCGGCGGAGATCGTCTGCGCGACGATGTGGCTCGGGCAGAAGGTGAAGGCCGGCGTCAATCCCGTTTCGCAGGAAGAGATGTACGTCTTCGTCACCGAAGACCGGCCGACGAACGAGCACATCGATCCCGCCCACTGGCCGCGCATGCTCTCGGATCTGCTGGCGTCGTTCGGCGCGCCGCTGGTGCAGTCCATCCGCGCCCAGCTCGGGCCGCAGTCGCGCTGCAACTATCGTCCGCTGGAAAGCCTGCTGCTGCCGCAGCCGTGGTTCAACGCACGCGTGGTGCTGGTGGGCGACGCGGTACACGCCACCACGCCGCATATGGCATCGGGCGCGGGCATCGGCATAGAAGACGGCATCGTGCTGGCCGAGGAACTGGGGCGCGGCGCGACAGTGCAGGCGGCATTGCAGGCTTTTCAGGCACGGCGCTGGGAGCGCTGCCGCATGGTGGTGGAAAACTCGGGGCGCCTCGGCGAGATCGAGATTACCGGCGGCGACAAGGCTGAACACACCCGCATCATGCACGAGACGCACCAGCGTCTCGCGCAGCCGATCTGACGACGGGAGTCGCGATGGAAACGAACCTTTCTGCGACACACGCGGCGCATGCCGCGCACGTCGACCTCCCGGGCGGCACCGATGCGGACACGGATTCAGCAGCCCGGTTGCGCACATCCGGCATTGTTGTCCTGATGGTCTCGCACTGTGCCGGCATGGTCGATCTGGTTGCCTTGCCGGTATGGGTGGGCACCTTGATCGGCGCATACCGGCTCGATGCAGAACAGGCCGGGCTGCTCGCCACGCTCTTTCTGGCGGGCGCCGTGGTGGCCAGCCTGTTCTTCTCGCCGCGCTTGAACCGTCTGCCGGCGCGCGTCATGGCGACGCTCGGCTTCGGCGTGGCGACGCTCGCGTTTGTCGGCGTCGTCGCGATAGACGGCTATGCGGCGATGGCGATGCTGCACGCCTTGGCCGGTATTGCCGTGGGATGCGGCTTGAGCTTTACGCACGGCACGATTGGACGCAGCCGCCATCCGCATCGCCTGTTCGCTATTGCGGGGCTCGCGCTGGGTGTGTTCGCGATCGCGTTTCTGGGCGCGACGCCTGCCTTGATCGCGCAACACGGCGGTCCCACGCTGTTTCGCGTCTTCGCGGGCGTCATGGGTGTGGCGACGGTGGCCTGCGCGCTGGCGTTTCCGTCCGTTCGCGCGCAACGCAGCACGACGACGGTGGCCGAGCCGCGCTTCGAGCGCGCGGTCTGGTTCGGCATGGTGGGCGTGGGATGCATGGGGCTCACGCAGTCGATGCTCTTCAGCTTCGTGCAGCGCATCGGACTCGACCACGGCTTCGGCTTCGGCGCGGTGACGGGCACGCTGATCGCGCTCGGCCTCGTCAACCTGTTTCCGGCGCCTGTGGCGGGGTTGCTCGAACGGCGCATTGCCGGCCGCAGGGTGGTGCAGGCCGGCCCCATCGTGCAGGCTGCGCTGGCGTTGATCATCACGCAGAGCGCGACCTTCGGGCCGTATGCAGCGGCCACCTCGGTCTTTGCCGCCGTGATGATCTTCACCCACACCTTCGCCTTCGGCATGCTCGCCCGCATCGACCGTACTGGACGCGCCGTTGCCGCGACGCCGGCCATGCTGATGACGGGCGCCGCGGTCGGGCCGCTCCTGGGCGGCACGCTCGTCAAGCACTCGGGCTACGGCAGCCTGGGCGTTGCGGCGGTCGTGATGGCGGTGGCGGCGGTGTTCTGCTTTTCGCGGCTCGAGAGCCGTCCTGATTCGCAAGGAGTCAAGGCATGAAGCCTGTTCGCCGGTTTGTCGATCTCTCCATCTATCTGGAGAACGATGTGCTGTCTGATCCGCCGCCGCTCGCGCCGAAGATCACGTACCAGAAGCACGCAGACACGTTGCCCGAGTTCATGGCCATGCTGCCGGGCACGAAGCTCGAGGACTATCCGGACGGCGAGGCCGCCGCCGCGGAATGGGTCACGCTCACCACGCACAGCGGCACGCATCTGGACGCGCCCTGGCATTTCCATTCGACCATGGACGCGAAGCTCGGCGAGGCGCGGCCGTCCATCACGATCGACGAGGTGCCGCTGGAGTGGTGTTTCCAGCCCGGCGTGAAGCTCGATTTCCGCCATTTCCCGGACGGCTACGTCGCGAGCGCCGCCGATGTCGAGGCCGAGCTGGTACGTATCGGCCACACGTTGCAGCCGCTCGACATCGTCGTCGTGAACACGCGGGCCGGCTCGCGCTATGGGCACGGCGATTACGTCAACGCAGGTTGCGGCATGGGCTACGAGGCGACGCTGTATCTGCTGGAGCGTGGCGTGCGCCTGACGGGCACCGACGCCTGGAGTTGGGACGCGCCGTTCTCCTATACCGCGAAGAAGATTGCGCAGACGGGCGATACGTCGCTGATCTGGGAAGGGCACAAGGCCGGACGCGACATCGGCTATTGCCATCTGGAGAAACTGCACAACCTCGAAGCGCTGCCGCCCACCGGCTTCACGATCAGCTGCTTTCCGCACAAGATTCGCGGCGCTTCGGCGGGCTGGACGCGTGCCGTCGCGATTTTCGATCAACCCAATGCGGAGCCCGCGGCATGAGCTTTCCCACCATTCGCCGCGTCGTGACCGGCCATGACGCCAACGGCCGGGCGATCGTCGTGTCCGATGGGCCGTTGCCTACCGTTGCAGAGATTGCCGCGATCCCCGGCACGGTGTTCCACGAAGTCTGGAGCACGTCGGAAAGTCCGGCTGTGGTGAACAACGGCTCCGACCCCACCGTTGGCGCGCTCATGTTGCCGCCGCCCAGCCAGGGCACGCGCATGCGCTTCGTCGACATTCCGCCCGACACGCCGGAGTTTCTTGCGCACGGCGCCGCGAACATGCATGCCGCGTTCAGCCAGATAGGCGATGCCGATGCGTCCACCGTCCAGGCCGATTCGCCGCATCCGCTCATGCATCGCACGGAGTCGATCGACTATGGCGTCGTGATGGAAGGCGAGATGACGTTGATTCTGGACGATGCCGAGGTCGCGCTGAAGCCGGGCAGCGTGGTGATTCAGCGTGGGACCAACCATGCCTGGGCGAATCGTTCGGGGCGTATGTGCCGGATGCTGTTCGTATTGATCGACGGCGTCTACGACCCGGCCATTGCCGCCGCGCTCGCGAGCAGAGCGCAAGGGGAGACGCAATGAAATTCAGTTCGTTGCCGGGTGGCGTGGATGGCGCCGACGGCCGCCTGCTGCTCGTGTCGCGCGACCTTCGTTATGCGGTGGAGGCCACGCCGATTGCGCCGACGTTGCTCGATGCGCTGCAACGTTGGGACGCAGTCGCGCCGCTTCTCGAGGCACGTTACGACGCGCTCAATGCCGGCGCCTTGCCCGAGGCGCGCCCGTTCGATCCGCGGGCCTGCGCCGCGCCGTTGCCGCGCAGCCCGCAATGGTGCGACGGCTCGGCGTTCCTCAACCACGGCCGCCTGATGGAACAGGCGTTCAATACGCCGCCCATTCCGGAGTTCGATACGGTGCCGGTCATGTACCAGGGCGCGAGCGACGACTTTCTTGGGCCGCATCAGGATGTGCCTTTGCCTGACGAAGACCACGGCATCGACTTCGAAGGCGAGTTCGGCGTGGTGGTGGCGAACGTGCCGATGGGCGTGTCGCCTCGCGATGCGCTTCGGCACGTCCGCCTCGTCGTGCAGCTCAACGACTGGAGCCTGCGCGCGTTCGGGCCGCGCGAGATGAAGACCGGCTTCGGTTTTTTGCAGGCCAAGCCCTCCACGAGCTTTGCGCCCGTCGCGGTCACGCCGGACGAACTGGGTGAGCATTGGCACGACGGCCGCGTGCATCTGCGTTTGCATGTGGACTGGAACGATCGCTGGTTCGGGTACCCGCATGGCGGTGAAATGAACTTCGGTTTCGGCGATCTCATCGCGCATGCCGCGCGCACGCGCAGGCTGTCGGCGGGGACGATCGTCGGCTCCGGTACGGTGTCGAACGTGGACCGCCACGCAGGGTCCGCATGCATTGCCGAGCGGCGCGTGATCGAAATGATCGACGAAGGAAAGGCGCGCACGCCGTTCATGCAGTTTGGCGACCGGGTTCGCATGACGGCTCGCGACGACGCGGGCGGCGCGCCGTTTGGGTCGATCGACCAGCAGGTGGTGCGTGCGCTTCGTGGCGCAGAAGAGGTTGCAAACGAGGCGCCGCGATCATGAGAGTGCTCGTCACGGGAGCCGGCGGGTTCGTCGGGACCGCACTCGTCCACCGGCTGCTGCGCGAAGGCATCGCGCAGCGCGGCGATCTGTCGGAACTCGTGCTGATCGATCGGCAGATGGGGCTGGCGCAAGGCGATGCTCGCGTTACCGCGGTTGCCGGCGATTTCGGCAGTCCGCAGGTGCTCGAACCGCTCCTGGCGAAACCGGTGGACGTCGTCTTTCATCTGGCAAGCGTGCCGGGCGCGCAGGCGGAAGCCGAGCCGGCCGTGGGCGACAGCGTGAATCTGTGGGGCATGCTCGCGCTGTTCGAACGTCTCGCGAAGCAGGCGGCGCAGTACGAAGGACGGGCGGCGCGCGTCGTCTACGCGAGCAGCGTCGCGGTGTTAGGCGAACCGTTGCCTTGCTCCGTCGATGAGCGCACAGCGCCACAACCGACCATCAGCTACGGCACGCACAAGCTCGTCGGCGAACTGCTCCTCGCTGACTGGACGCGCCGCGGCATGCTCGACGGCCGCTCGCTGCGTTTGCCGGGCATCGTGGCGCGGCCGGAGTTGTCGTCGGGGCATGGGTCGGCGTTCATGAGCCAGCTTTTTCGCATGGCGCAGCGCGGCGAGGCCTATACGTGCCCCGTTTCGCCCGCGGCCACCGTATGGTGGATGTCGCGAAGATGCTGCGTCGACAACCTGCTGCACGCCGCACGCATGCCGGCGGCGCATCTGCATGCCGGGCGAGTCTGGACGCCTCCGGTATTGCATCTGTCCGTGGGCCAGATCGTGGAGGCCTTGCGCCAGCGTTTCGGCGCGTTCGAGATCGACTACGCGCCCGTGGAGCGCATCGAACAGCGCTTCGGAAGGCAACCGCCACTCACGGACGACCGCGCGCTCGCGGCCGGTTTCAGGGACGATGGCACGATCGACGCGCTCGTAGAGGCCGCGCTCGAGGGGGAAGACGGAACCCTGAAATAGATGAGTGTTTGTGTTGACGCGACCGAACGTTAGATTCAGCGCCACTCAGCAAAGGGTGCGGGCTTTATGGGTCGCGGCGCAACCCTGGGGCGGGTTAAATAGCGCTGCCCTGGCCCGGAAGCGGATATGCCGCACGCCTCATACCCGTTGCCACCGTTCAGGGTCGTACAGTCACGTCTGCTCTCTACCGTGCTGTTGCTGATCACCGGGGAACGCGATCCCGGTCATGGAAGTGTTGCATCCAATGCGGAAACGGCATTGGCGTCGCAGAGACCTCATCGAGGCGCGTGAGCTGTTCAGGGGTCAGCAGAAGGTTTTGCGCATCGAGATTTTCCGCGAGCTGCTCCGGCGTTCGAGCTCCGACGATGACAGAAGTCATCTGCTCGCGCGCGAGTAGCCACGCCAGTGCGACTTGCGCTGGCATAGTCGCCAGTTCGTTGGCCACTTCACGCAATACTTCAAGGATTGGCGCGGCCCTGACCGCATCAACGGGCGGAAAGTCGAGTTTCGCACGGCGCCCCGCAGTCTCACGCGTCGGTCCGTACTTGCCGCTCAGGTAACCGCCTGCGAGCGGGCTCCAGACCAGCAGGCCCAGCTTGTTTGCCGCAGCGACAGGCATGACTTCGTGCTCGACGTCGCGACTCGTCAGCGAGTAGTGAACCTGATTGCTCGCAAGAGGTATGCGATCTGTGCGGGTCGTTATGCCGAACGCCCGCTCGATATCAGCAGCGCTGAAATTGCACACGCCGATGTGACGCACCTTGCCCTGTGTAACCAGGTCATCGAGAACACGAAGCGTTTCATCGAGCGGCACAAGTAAGTCGCGATCGTGCAGTTGGAACAGGTCGATGTGATCGCGGCCGATTCTCTTCAGACTTGTCTCCACCGTGCGCATGATGTGCGAGCGGCCCAACCCCACGTCGTTATGGCCGGAGCCGGTGCGCAGCCGGACCTTGGTCGCGACGAGCATCCGGCTTTCGTCGAGGCCCAGCACGCGTAGAACCTCCCCCACAACTTCTTCGGAGCGGCCCTGTGAGTAAGCGTCCGCCGTGTCGATCAGGTTGACGCCGCGCTCCACGGCCATCGCGACAAGCCGGGCGGCCTGAGCGCTGTCCAGTCCGGCAATGTCGCTCCAGACGCCTGAGCCGGCCCCGAACGTCATTGCGCCCAGGCTCAGCCGTGAGACGCGCAGGCCGGTTCTACCCAGTGTGCTGTATTCCATCGTGTATTCCTTGTGTGTACGGCAATGAGATGCAATGGCCTGTCCACGCGCAGTTGCCCGCGTCGGCCAATCGGCTCCGTTCAGACGGAACGTGACACAAGCTCGCCCAGAACCGTATCAAGCTCGACATCACCGCGGACTATTTCGTCAGGATTGCTCTCGAAATCGATCCAACCTTCGTTGAACCCATCCAGCATGCGCATCCGTGGCAGCGGATATTTCATGCCCTGCGAGCGGAACAGCGCCTCCCAGGTCTGCCTGTCGACCACCTCGGCGCGGACGGGGCGGCCGAGCACGCGAGCGAATGTCGACGCGAGATCGTTGGGCGATACCCGGCGCGGGCCTTCGAGCTCGACGACGCGTACGCCGCTCCACGTCTGCTGGAGAAGTTCGGCCGCAACTCGCCCGACGTCTGCGGTGCCAACCATCGGTACGGGCTTGTCGAGCGGCTGCAGGTAACTGGCGATAACACCGTCGTCACGCGCGGACGCGACGTCCCATGCCGCGTTTTCCATGAACCAGCCCGGCCGCAGGAAGGTCACCGGCATTGGCATCTCGCACAACGCCTGCTCCATCAAGGTGCGCTGAGTGAGCAAATTGCTTTCGTGCGCCTGAGCCCCGATCGTCGACAGGCAAACCACTTTTTCGGGTCGTGCCTTCACAATCGCCGTCGACACGGCGTCGATCACCGCCCGCGCCCCCGGAAATCCAGGCTCCGGATCGAACTCGGAAGGAGGCAAGATGAAAACACCCTTTGCGCCTTCGAACGCAGCGGTGAGCGACGAAGCGTCTTCCATGCGAGCCGTCGCGAGTTCGCAGCCGCGTTCCGCCCATGCTCCCGCTCGTGTGACGTCGCGCACAACGCCACGCACCGGTTGACCTGCCGCGAGAAGCCGGCGGGCAACTGCGCCGCCGACCTTGCCCGTGATTCCCGTAATCGCAAACATTGCTCGTTCTCCTTGCATGGGTAAATAAAAGTGGCGCCTCGCCGAAGCAGCGGCCGCGAGGCGCTCAGGCGCGCTGCAAACCGTCGTAAAACGCCCGCTCGAATTGCCCGTAGAGATTCACCACGCGAGCATCGTAGAAAGGCAGCATCTGTGTAAAAAGCGATCCGGCGACGCGCTTGACGGGATCCACCCAGAAGTACGTGTTCAGCAGCCCGGCCCAGCTCACGCTGCCAGCACTGCGTCCGTGTGGTCCGGGCTGGGTGTTGATGTAAAACGACAATCCCCACTTGTGCGCCGCGCCCGGAAACTGATCGAAGCTGTTCGACCACGACGGTTGGGCCGTCTCCATTTCGGTAACCTGCAGATCACCGATGTGGTTGCGAAACATCATCGCGACAGTGTCGGCACGCAGAACGCGCTCGCCGCGATACGTGCCGCCGTTCAACAGCATCTGCAGGAACGCCATGTAGTCGCGTGGCGTACTGAACAGTCCACCACCGCCCATGAAGAACTCGGGGCGCTGGTTGATCTCGAACGGCTCGGGCACCAGTAACCCGTCTGCCTGACGCCTGTGCATGGTGGCGACGCGCTGTTTTTGCGCACTGCCGATCAGGAAGCCCGTGTTACGCATGCCCAGCGGTTCGAAGATGTGCTCGCGGAAGTAGACCTCCAGCGACTGGTCCGTCACCGCTTCGACCAGCTTGCCGATCCAGTCCATGCCGATGCCGTACTCCCAGCGTTCGCCGGGCTCGAACTCGAGCGGCGCCGCGAATGCGCCGTTCATCGAGTAGCCGATGTCGGGCATGCCCGTCGCCTTCTCGTATTGGCTCAGCCTGTCGCTCCAGATGCTGTATGTGAAGCCGGAGGTATGCGTCAGCAGGTGACGCACCGTGATCGCGTTACGCGCGGGGCGCAGCTTCGGCTGTCCTGAAGCGTCGAACCCCTCGAGAATCCGGGGCGCCTTCAACTGCGGGAGGATCTCACCAGCAGGCTGATCCAGTCGCAGCTTGCCCTGTTCGACGAGTTGCATGCACGCGGTGGAAGTAATCGCCTTGGTCATCGACAGGAGCCAGAAGATGGTGTCAGGGCCGATGGCCTCCCGACCATGAATATTCGCCCGACCGCGCGCTCCCTCGTACGCGATCCCGCGTTCCGTCGCACCCATGGCGACAACACCGGCTACCGTGCCATCGTCGACGGCCCCTTGCAGGCATTGATCGATCGATGTGCAGGCCGGGTGATGGATCAGCGCCGCGTCCCCTGTCGAACGGCGTGGCGCCGCCTGTGCATGACGGCTTGCGAACCCGCCAAGCGTCGCGACGGCCAGCAGGCTCGACGCCCCTTTCAAAAGATGACGCCGATTCAGTCGAGCAGTCATTTTGCGTTCCTCTCCGAATGAATGATGTTTCGGTGAGGCGCATTCTGCGGAAATGCCGCTCGAAACCAAATGACATGGATGGCATTAGATAAGTGACACTGGGTCACTAATGAGGCATGGTTACAACCTGTATGCGGCGTGGCCGTCCGGTGCGATGATGCTGCGCTGTTCTTAAGCCGATCGCTTGCTATCCATCACCCGTAGTACGCACGAGACCATGAAATCCAGTAGCGAGAAGTTGTCCGGCGGCATTAGCGTGTTCGCTGCGGTAGTCGATGCAGGGACCTTTGCGGCCGCTTCGGAAGTCTTAGGCATGTCGCCGCCAGGCGTCAGTCGGGCGATTGCGAGGCTGGAGAAGAAATTGAAGATCCGGCTCTTCAACCGAACGACACGGTCCGTCTCCCTGACAGAAGAGGGCCGCCGCTTTTACGAGCAGGTCATGCCCCACCTCGCAGGACTGGAGGAAGCAGCCGCTGCCGCGGCAGGTGGCGCGTCGGCTGTGCGCGGAAAGCTGAGAGTCAATCTGGATCCCGTTTTCTACCGGATCATTCTCGGGCAACGGCTTGATGAGTTCATGGACGCGCACCCCGAGCTCGAAATCGAGTTCATTGCGCGAGATAGTCTGGGCGACCTCGTCATGGACGGCTTCGACCTCGCGCTACGATTCGGCGAGCCCAGGACATCCACCCTGATCGCGCGAAAACTGCTCGATAGCGGCATTGTGACGGTCGCGGCGCCGTCGTATGTCGCCCGTTGGGGATGCCCTGCCAAACCGGAAGAACTCGAAAGCGGCCACCACAGATGTCTTGAATTTCGTAATCCGCAGACGGGCAAGCCGTTCCCGTGGGAATTCCATCGCAGGCGAAAACGCATCCTGGTCGACACCCGAGGTCGCCTCACGGTCAACGATCCTGGCGCGCTTCTCAATGCATGTCTCGCCGGCTCAGGAATTGCACAGATGCTGCTGCTTGGCGCCGAGCATCTGATTGCCGAGGGTCGCCTGGTCAATCTGTTTCCGGAATGGACAGACGAGCGGTATCCCTTTTACGCCTACTACCCGTCGCGGCATCATCTGCCGGCAAAGACGAGGGCTTTTCTCGACTTTGTTATCGAGCTGACCAGCGATAACTGCCGCATCGGCACGAGCTAGTGCTGCTGCGGCGAGTTGGCGAGGCGAGGTAAGTCGGCCGGTTACCGATCGTCAGCGGTCGTCCATGTTTATGCCGCGAACGTCGACTGTTGGCCGGCTACCGCCCGACCAAAGAGCGCGACGAACACCGCCGGGCGGCCGCGCGACGCGACAGGCATAACACGACCCTGAACCGCTGGTCGCTCGATCATGATTTTCGCGTCGGGTAATGAAATACACCGGTCATTCGACCGCAGGGCCGAAATCTAAAAAATCACGGAACGCGATGTCGCGCCCTGATCAAACGACGCGTCAAACGAGACCATGTGTTGGAAGAAACCATCGCTGCTTTCCTCCGACCAGTCGATTAGCCCGCGAGTGTTTCAAGCTGGCAGTTCCAAACTCAAAAGAGCTAACAGTGCCTGGCGCCGTGCGATCGAGGCGACGTTGGCGTTGCGGTACTGCTGCGCCTGAGCATCGTTTTAGGTGCGAGATAGCGTAAACCCTGACTCATAATTCCCAATGAGTGGGAATCGCATTTTTGTCCGGCGGGAGCGACGTGGCATTCTGCGTCATCGGAATCGCATCTCTTCGGGCAAAACTCAACGTGAAACAGGAATCCAGCGTCATCGGCGCCGAGCGCCTGCTGCTCGTACTTGCTGCGCTCGCGAGCCACGGCAAGGCCATGTCCGTGAAGGACATGCTCGGCGTGACCGGCCTCGCGCAAAGCACGCTCTATCGCCAAATCGCGCTGCTTAAGCGCTGGGGCTTCGTGACGGAAGACGCGGGCTGCTATGCCCCTGGTCCTGTGAGCCTGCAGCTCGCACTCGGCTTCGACATCAATTCGATGCTGGTCGAAGCGAGTCGCGACGGCATGGCGGAGCTCTCGCGCGCGACGCAGGAGAGCGTCGGGCTCATCATCGCCGTGAACGACCAGGTGATCTGCCTCGAGATGGTCGAGAGCACGCACTCGCTGCGTTGCTCGTTCGAAAAAGGCCGCGCGGTGCCGTTGCGCGCAGGTGCGTCCGCTAAGTCGCTGCTCGCCTTCATGGCGCAGAAAACGCGCAACGAAACACTGGAGCGCCAGTTCGCCGGCGACGACGCGGCGCGGGCCGCCCTCGAAACGGAGCTCGAGCGCATTCGCGCGCGCGGTTACGCCGTGAGCGACAGCGAAGTCGATCCCGGCGTCTGGGGCGTGAGTGCGCCCGTGTTCCGGCGCATGTCGCGCGGCGCGGGCGCGAGCGCATCGATCACGCTGATGGCTCCGTCCTCGCGCGCTGCGGGCCGCGAACAACAACTCGCCGACTGGACCGTGCGCACGGCCAACAGCATCTCCACCCGACTGCAATCTGCCTGAACCTCACCCAACGACGACCACACACTCTGGAGCCCACACCATGAAACTGAAAAGCCTTCTTTCCGCTGCAACCCTTGGCATGGCGCTGATGACCGCGATCTCGCCCGGCACGGCGTCCGCGCAGGATTCGAACGTGCTCAATGTCGCGACCGACGCCACTTTCCCGCCGATGGAATTCGTCGACAAAGGCCAGCGCACCGGCTTCGACATCGACATCATGAACGCGCTGGCCAAGACTATGGGCAAGCAGGTGCAGTGGACCGACATCGACTTCAAGGGGCTGATTCCGGGTCTCGTGGCGCGCCGTTTCGACGCAGCAATCTCAGCCATCTACATCACGCCGGAGCGCGCGCAGGTTGTCGACTTCACGCAGCCGTACTTCGCGGGCGGTCTCTCCGCGCTGGTCAAGGCGGACTCGCCGATCAAGACCCTCGCCGATCTCAACGGCAAGAAAGTAAGCGTGCAGGTCGGCACGAAGTCAGTCAATTTCCTGCGTGACAACTATCCGCAGGTGCAGCGAGTGGAGGTGGAAAAGAACCAGGAGATGTTTGATCTCGTTGGTATCGGCCGCGCCGATGCCGCCGTCACTGGCAAGCCCGCCGCGTATCAGTTTGTGCGCACGCGCCCCGGTTTCCGCGTGCTCGAGAAGGAGTTGACGACCGAAGCGTACGGCATCGCGGTGCGCAAGGACGAACCGCAACTACGAGACCAGATGAACGCCGCGCTTGCGAAGATCAAGACGGACGGCACCTACGACGCCATCGTGAAGAAGTGGTTCGGCACGAGTGCCAGCACTGCGGCGAACGCCAAGTAATCCGGCGGACCTGACTCATGCAACTCGACTTCACGCCGGCGTTCGCCGGTTGGGCCGACATCGCGCACGGCGCGCTGGTCACAGTTGAAGTGACCGCCGCCGCGCTCGTGCTCTCGTGCCTGCTCGGCCTCCTGATTGGCATCGGCCGGCTCTATCCGCAACGGCGGCTCGTCTACGGCTTTTGCACCGGCTACCTGATCTTCTTCCGCGGCACACCGCTGCTCGTGCAGCTGTTCCTGCTGTTCTTTGGCCTGCCGCAGTTCAACATCCTGCTCCCCGCGTTCGTCTGCGGCATGCTCGGGCTCGGGTTGTATTCGGCGGCCTACGTCTCGGAGATCGTGCGTGGCGCGATTCAGTCCGTGGATCGAGGACAGATGGAAGCGGCGCGCTCCATCGGCATGTCGTCGGGACAGGCCATGCGCGCGATCATTCTGCCGCAGGCCATCGTGCGCATGATTCCCCCGCTCGGCAATGAGTTCATCGCGCTGATCAAGAACTCGGCCCTGGTGTCGCTACTGACGATTGACGACCTCATGCACGAAGGCCAGAAAATCATCAGCGTGTCCTACCGGTCGCTCGAAGTGTATATCGTGATCGCGCTCGTGTATCTCGTGCTCACGCAGGCGACCAACTTCATTCTTCATCGCGTCGAGCGGCGGCTGCGCGCAGGAGGCATGGTGCAATGAGCAGCGTTCAACCAATCGTCAGCATTCGTGAACTCACGAAGTCGTTCGGCGCGCATCGCGTATTGAACGGCATCGACTTCGACATCCAGCCGAGCCAGGTCGTGGTCGTGATCGGGCCGAGCGGTTCCGGCAAGAGCACGTTCCTGCGCTGCTGCAACGGGCTGGAGCAGCCCGAGCGCGGCACGATCGATATTTGCGGCCACCGGCTCGTCGATCACGGCACTGTGCTAAAGGAACGCTCGCTCAACGCACTGCGCACCGAAGTCGGTATGGTGTTCCAGTCGTTCAATCTGTTCCCGCACCTTTCGGTGTTGCACAACATAACGGTGGGGCCGCGAATGCTGCGCGGCACTTCGAAAGCCGATGCAGAGGCCGCCGCGCTCGCCTTGCTCAAGAAGGTGGGCCTTGAGCACAAGGCGCATGCAATGCCCGCCAGCCTCTCGGGCGGCCAAAAGCAGCGCGTCGCCATCGCGCGGGCTCTGGCAATGCAGCCGCGCGTCATGCTCTTCGACGAACCGACTTCGGCGCTCGACCCCGAGCTCGTGGGCGAAGTGCTGCAGGTGATGAAGCTGCTCGCCTCCGAAGGCATGACCATGCTCGTCGTCACGCACGAGATGGGCTTCGCGAAGGAAGTGGCGGACGTCGTGGTCGTGATGGACGGCGGTGAGATCGTCGAAGCGGGGCCGCCCGCGCAGATTTTCTCGACGCCCACGCAACCCCGCACGCGCTCTTTCCTGCAGGCGGTGCTGTCGCGCGCATGAACCCGACTTTGATACGCGGCGCCGCGCTCGCGGCGGCGCCGTGGAAGAACGGCGGCGGCCTCACGCGCGAAGTCGCGTCTTGTGCGCACGCCTGGCGCGCGAGCATCGCCGATATCGATTGCGACGGGCCGTTCTCGCGCTTCGAAGGCGTCGATCGCCTGTTGATGGTTCTCGACGGCGCAGGGATGACGCTCCGCGGCGTAGGTGTCCTGGGTGCGTTCGACGTTGCTCGCTTCGCCGGCGAGGCGCCGGTGACGGCGCACCTCGCAAACGGCCCGGTGCGGGTGTTTAACCTGATGACGTACCGCGGCGCGGCGCGCGCGTCGGTCGACATCGTGCGCGCGCCTGGGCGCCGGACCTTCGCCGCTGACACGGCGTTGCTGCTTTGCGCTCAGGGATCGGTCGAGGTGCGGGCCGGCCCGGCGTGCATTGCGCTGACGCCACTCGACACGCTGCGCATCGACCGGGCGAATCCCGTCGAGATCGCCATACAAGGAGACGGCGTGCTGGTGTGCACGTCGCTGGATACGGAAGCCAACTCTTGAATTCATCTCCGAAATCGCTCTTTGCAGCGCATGCGCTGCTGCCGGACGGCTGGCGCACCAACGTACTGATCGAGTGGAACGACGCGGGTACGCTCATCGCAGTTACGCCCGACACGACCACCGCGCCGGCGGATGCCGCGCGCGCAGCGGGGCCGGTCATTCCGGGCATGCCGAACCTGCATTCGCATGCGTTTCAGCGCGCCATGGCCGGCCTCACGGAATACCGCGCCAATCCCACGGACAGCTTCTGGAGCTGGCGCGACCTGATGTACCGCTTCGCCGCACGCATCACGCCCGAGACGCTCGGTGCGATAGCGCGCTGGCTGTATGTCGAGATGCTCAAGGCGGGCTATACGTCCGTCTGTGAGTTCCACTACGTGCACCACGCGCAGGACGGCGGCCGTCACGCGCATCCGGCCGAACTCGCGCAGCGTGTCGTGGATGCCGCCTGCGAAACCGGCATCGGTATGACGATGCTGCCGGTGCTCTATCAGTACAGCGGTTTCGGCGCACGACCGCCGCGCGCCGACCAGCGCCGCTTCATCAACGCGACCGACGCCTTTCTGGAGCTTCTCGGCACGCTGCGCGCCGCGCGTCCGGAGCATGGCGCGCTGCGTTACGGAATCGCGCCGCACTCGCTGCGCGCTGTATCGGGGGATTCATTACGCGCCGCGCTCGAGGGACTCGACGCAATGTCGCCCGGCGCGCCAGTGCATATCCACATTGCCGAGCAGACCGCGGAGGTCGATGACTGCGTTGCGGCGCTCGGCGCTCGGCCCGTGCAATGGCTGCTCGAGCGTTTCGATGTCGGTGCGCGCTGGTGTCTCGTGCATGCGACGCACGTCGACGAACGCGAAACGCTCGCGCTCGCGAAGAGCGGCGCGATTGCAGGCCTGTGCCTTACGACCGAAGCGAATCTGGGCGACGGCCTGTTCCCCGCAAGCGACTATCTCGATGCAGGAGGCGCATTCGGCGTCGGCTCGGATAGCCATATCGGCGTGGACTGGCGCGCGGAACTGCGCCTGCTCGAATATGGCCAGCGGCTGGCGCGGCGTCAGCGCAACGTGCTGGCCTCGCCGCAGGCATCGCATGTCGCCGACCGTCTGTTCCAGGGCGCGCTTGCGGGCGGCGCACGTGCGACCGGCCGCGCGGCCGGCGCCCTCAAGCAGGGCGCGCGAGCGGACTGGATCGTGCTCGATCCTGACCATCCCGATCTCGCGGAGCAGACCAGCGCGACGTGGCTGTCGTCCACCGTCTTCTGCGAGCACGGCGAAACACCGGTGCGCGACGTCTTCGTCGGCGGCGAGCGCGTGATCCACGAGCGCCGTCATCGCGACGAAACCAGGCTTTACGCGGACTATCGCCGGGCGTTGGCGCAGCTTCTCGCCGACGCCTGAGCGCAACCGTCAACCGATCCCAGGCACCATGAACGATCTTCTCTCACTCGAACGCGGCGATGCACCGCTGATGATTTCCATTCCCCATCTGGGCACTCAGATCCCGGATGCGCTGCGCGACCGGTACACCGATATCGCGCTGACGGTCGCTGACACCGACTGGCATCTGGACCGCCTCTACGGATTCGCCCGCGCCCTCGGCGCCACGATTCTCGGTGCGCGCGTGTCGCGTTACGTGATCGACCTGAACCGGCCGTCGAACGACGAAAGCCTTTATCCCGGGCAGACGACCACGTCGTTGTGCCCGACCGAAACCTTTCGCGGTGAGCCGCTGTATCGCGAGGGCTGCGCGCCGGACGCGGCGGAGCGCAATCGCCGAGTGGCCACGTACTGGCAGCCGTATCACGACGCCCTACATGAAGAAGTGACGCGCCTGCGCCGCCAGCATCGCAACGTGCTGCTGTGGGAAGCGCACTCGATAGCGAGCGTGCTACCGCGCCTTTTCGAAGGCAAGCTGCCGGACCTGAATATCGGCACCCAGGATGGCCGCACCGCCGCGCTTTCCGTGCAGGAAGCGGTGCAGCGCGTCGCCGCGGCAAGTCCGTTCACGTGGATTGCGAACGGCCGCTTCAAGGGCGGCTTTATCACTCGGCACGCCGGCGCGCCGCAGGACGGCGTGCATGCGGTGCAACTGGAGATGTGCCAGTCCACCTATATGAGCGAGGACGCACCGTTCGACTATCTGCCCGAAGTCGCGAAGAAAGTGGAGCCAGTGGTACGCGGCATGGTGAATGGTGCGCTCGACGCAATCGTCAAGCTGACTCCGAACGCCTCGCGGGCGAAATGAGCGCGATACTTCCTGCCGCGGGATCTCTTGGAAGTACGTTCTGAACACCACGAGCGCCCATCCGACCGAGCAGGGACGCTCTGGCCAATACACGCTTGCAGAACTTCACCAGCGCTCGGAGCAGGCGCGCGTATTCCGAATGCGGAAGTGAAAGCCCAGTAGCGTCGAAGAGAGTGAAGCGCATGGAAAAGTGCTGCGGCCCCGTGACTACGTCGGCTAAGGTCGACAGCTCAGGTCGGCGCTCTGTGCTGAAAGACCGCTTGTTGGCTTGACGAGACCCCTGAATGTCTCGCGCCTCAATCGAGTCAAGGTCCCTTTTTTGGCCGACCAGAGCCCCACGACCGTGCGCGGCGATCGTCGCGGGCGTGCTCGCGATGCAAAGGGCGTGACCCGACCCGGAGCTGCCGCTCAGCGCATCGTGCCCGTAGGCGGAAGTCGGCTGGAAACCGGCCACTCGTCTGGAATCGATACTGATGACTGCCCGCCGTCGACACAGCCAATTCGACGGGAACTGCTTCGCCGCAAACAACATGAGACAGCTGCCGCACAGACGTGGAGGGGCAAGCGCATTGAGTTGCAGAGCGAAATCTCGATGCGTCTTCGTCTAATCCGGCCTTACCCCGCAAGCGGACTTGTGGTCGCAATATCCTCGGTTACGGCCAGGAACCTCGCAATGTCACTCAGCGCACAACGATGCAACGATGAGAGCCACGGTTGTTCGACTTGTTCCCGACTCTCGGCAAGTAGCCCTCCAGCCATCGACCAGATCGATACTCTTGGCACCGTCAATGGGTTCAACTAGGCGAGGTGTGCCCAAGATCCGTTGGTCGTCTTCTGACCAGTCGTTGCACTAACGTCTGTGAGCCGCGATATCAGAATTGACGCAGAAGATTTAGCCTTTCCGTGAACATCGCTCACGAGAATCACGGTCGCGAACATTAGCCCCGCCATCCAGCAGCATTGATGATAAGTTGGGTGATCTCGTCGGGATGGGAAATCAGCGAGAGATGGCTTGCTTTGACCTCGATGGTTTTGGCGCCCATACGCTTGGCCATGAAACGCTGGAGATCGGGGTTGATCGTTCGGTCTTCAGTTGAAACCGCGTAGAAACTTGGCTTCGTTCGCCAGGCGGCCTGTGTCGTCCTGCCAGTGAGCAGAGCCTTCTGGAAAGGCTCCTGCGCGGCATACAGAACCTTGGCCTTCGCTTTCGGAAGGTCGCCTGCGAAATCGCGCAGAAACGCTTCCTCGGTAAGACGTCCTTCGTCGCCGTCGAAGACAATCCCGGCGGAGGCGGGCGGTGTTGGATATGTCCTGGCCAACGCCGTGTAATCCTCGCCAGCGTCCGGTGCCCGTGCAGCCACATAGACGAGGGCAGAAACATCTGGATGCGTACCGGCTTCTGTCACGATCATTCCCGAAAAGGAATGTCCGACCAGAACCGTCGGACCATCCTGCCGCTCCAGCACCCGCTGGGCCGAGGCAACCGCATCAGGCAATGTCGTCAAGGGGTTTTGGACAGCCGTGGCATTGAGCCCCACTGCCTGCAATCGCGATATCACTTCCGACCAGCACGACCCGTCAGCGAACAGCCCATGCACGAGGACGATATTGCGCGCCTTCCCCGGAGCAGGCGTTGCTGCTACGCTGCGAGTAGAAATAAGCGACGCGGCAGCGCCGGCAACTAGGGCGGCCGAGAAGTTACGTCTGTTAATCGTCATGACCCGTCTTCCTTCTTAAGGTTGTCTGCTTGGTGAAATGTGTCAGGCGCCGGCGGTACAGGCAGAATGATCTCCGAAGCCACCTTCCAGTCTTTGCCGATTTTTATCCAGTTGATTAACAATAGAAACGGCTTGGGGGTTCCGTCCTGACCCGCATATGAGACCGTGATATCCGCTGGCGCATAAGATTGCGCTATGTCCTTTGTCAGGCCGACGACCTTGAATTTCGAATAATCCGGCCGCAGCACGACAGGGCCGGAGGTTCCGATATCGCGCAGTTTCTGATCGATCGCCTCATTGCCCCAGAAGCCAGCCCAGTTCCCTTCCGTAGGGATCGCACTTTTAGCGACGAGAAGGGCCGAAGGAGATTGCCAGAACATCTCATGGAGCGCTTTGAAGTCGTGGCGGTTGGCTAATTGCATGAGATGGCCAAAATCCGATCGAAGTGTGTTCAGAGTCTTCGCATCCAGGGGTTCCTTATAGATGCCAGAAGTGCTCGCGAAACATCCCGTAGAGAAAGTCAGTGTGGCGACAACGGTCAATATCATTTGACGCATGATCAGATTCCGGTGGGGAGATAGATGGCTCTTTTCGGGGGCGGGCAATCGTGTGGCGACCCCATCGCAGTGCTTGCGGCGTCGGAACGAGCAAGGATTGATTGTTCTGGAAAACAAGACGGGCAGTATTACCCTCCAGACAGCGCGATGTGTGCCCGTTGTGCGACGGGATTCAGAACCAGCTTTGGCCGGCTGATTGGCTCCCATCAACCTGGCATCGTCGCGCGGCTGAGCTATGTTCGTCACCCCTTCAACTCAAAAATGCTATCAATCTCAACCGGGATGCCCATCGGCAACGAATGCACGCCCAGTGCGCTTCGAGCCGGCAGATTGTCTTGCCCAAACAGCGTCAGCAAAAGATCACTGGCACCATTGGCCACTTGCGGATGCTGAGCGAACGACTGTTCTGCACGCACGTAGACTGTTAGCCGGCTGCATCGCTTGACGTTGTCGAGTCCGCACGCCTCATCGACACAGGCCAGGATCATGAGCATCGTCAGGCGGGCCGCGTCTTGAGCTTTTTCGAGTGAAATATCGCGGCCCACGATTCCGACGATTGGCTTGCCATCTTCGAAAGGGCCGAGCCCGGATACATACAGTTGGCTCCCCGAAACGGAAACCGTTCGATAGGAGCCAAGCGGGTTGATGGGCAGTGGCAAATGTAGGCTCGCTTGCCCGAGCCGGTCAAATACGTTCATCTTCGGGCTTGACGTTAGGTGAATAGAAACAGATTTGGCCTGGACTTGGCGCGACGCAGTGAGATCGAGCATCCGATACAGCGGACGACGATCGTCGGTTGTGGCTTGATTCCGGGTATCAAGGTGAATGGCTGACTCGCGCATTGGCGCTATTCTTGCGGATGATCGCCGCACTTCCACCGAGTTGAAGTAATCGATCAGTTCGGCCAACGCATCACGTATCGAGAAGTGTGCGAGTCCCGTTCTTCAGGTGCTGATGTGTACGCACCACGGGAAAGTCAATCGCCGTGTTTGCAACGACGTTCGCGTAGTTCGTCAAGACGCTAAGTGCGATGTGCGCAACGATCTCGACGAGTTGCGCATCGGTGTAACCAGCCGCCTTGATGACGCGCAGATCTTCGTCGGATACGTGGCCACGTTCGTGCGCGACCTTCGCGGCGAACTGCACGGCAGGCGCGGCCTTTGGATCATTAGAGCCACCATTTCGATTGGCGGACATTTCCGCTTCGTCGAGCTTTGCTACGTTCTTTCCCAAATAGCTGTGCGCCGACATGCAATAGTCGCAGCCGTTGATTTCGGCGACGGCGAGAGCAATGCGCTCGCCGATTTGTACTGGAAGCTCGCCTTTTGCCAAGGCTCCGGCCAGACTGAGGTAGCCCTCGAGCGCCGCAGGGCTGTTGGCCATCAGACGAAACAGATTCGGCGTAACACCCAGCTTCTTGTTGATGGCTTCCAGGAAGGCCTGGGAAGCAGCGGGCGCATCTGCGATCGTGGCGGGCATCTGAAGACGGGACATATTGGCTCTGCCTTTGGAAACAAGAGAAATTGTCTAAAACAATGGATGCGCATGCGCCTATCGGGTGGAACACTCGGTACAGACCATCGAAGAGCGGCCCGCAGGACAGTGAGCGGAAGCCCGGATATATCGAGCCCCGCCGGAGCAACGCACTTGAAAGCGAAACGGAGGATGACGAAGCCGTCACGCCTCGCTTCGTGAACCGGCCGCGACCGGCTATTTCGCAGCGGCCTCGATCGCCTTTGCCAGTCCGTCGGGATCGGTAAGGAAAGGCGTATGTCCCGTCTGCAGGGTGTACTGCGCTCTCACGGGAGTTGCGGCAACCATCTTCGCCTGGAACGAGGGGCTGATGACCTGGTCCATGGCCGTGTGGATATAAACCTTGTCGACCTGGCCAAAGTTGGTGGATGTCAGGTGCACGGGCGTTGCTAGCGGGCCCACGGGTTCATCCAGAATCAGATTCGGGATTGCCTTGCGCAATTCGTCAGGACCTCCATTCGCAAAGAGATCCGCGCGTGCCGAATAATCGATGGAGGCAATGCCCTTTTCCTTGTCGATCTGCAGGTGCGGTCCGATTTTGGCGTCTGCATCCTTGTTGGCCATCGAAACTAGCGAGTCGCCATTTTGCGGCAGGTACGCAGCAACGAAGACCAAAGTCTTGATCCTATTTGGCGCCGTTTCCGCGGTGTCGGCGATGACGATGCCGCCGAAGCTGTGGCCGACCACGACGGCCGGGCGATGGGATTGGTTCAGCGCTGCGACCACCGTGTCGCGATAGAGGTCAAGGCTGACTTTGTCCGGTGTGGCGGGCGCGCCCGGACGGCCTGGCAGTTCAACCGCCACAACCTTATAGCCATCGGTCTGAAGCCTGGATGTGACATGTCCCCAGACCTGGGCGTCTTCGAAAGCGCCGTGGACCAGAACGATCGGGGGTTTGTGCGCAGCCATCGCATTGGTACCGAACGCGAATGCTGAAATGGAAAGAGCAGCGAGGAGGAGTTTCATCTACATTGATTCCTTAAAGAGACATGGGTGTCGATGTCGTGAATTTGAATTTGTCTTTGGAAAGATCGTTGGATGCGCGTCGCGCATCTCGATTTAACTTAGGAATCAAGATCAATGCTACGTCAGAGAGGAACTGATGGGCGCGGATCGACGAATTGTCCGCGATCTTCCGATCTTACTAATGCATCGAGGCAGGCACGGCTTTCACGCCACCTATACGACGGTGACGCTGGCGGCGGCACTCCCGCTTCCGACCCAGTCACATGGCGTAAGCGCGTGTGCTGGAACGAGAGGTTTGTTTGAAAGCGGTCTTTGCTAATTGCGTATGAGAGATATGAACCATAGTGCGTGAGAGTGTTCTTCCTTTTCAGATACGGTAGGACCTTGGCTATCTACTCTAAAGAACGTATCCGGGACTGACCATATCTCAGCGTCTGATTTGCATGATCTATCGTACGATTGACGCACTCGGACAATCGCAGCAGATCGACCCCGCTTGGGGATTGGCGCGATGCCATTGAAACGAAGCCGTTGCAATGACAGCTACTACCGACGGATCCAGCCAACGGTGTGAAACTGTCAAGGGAGCTCCGAACTTCGCGTGACAAAGGCGCCTGTCTGTGCGATTCGATGCGCGTCACGCGGTGGATAGCCGAACTCCTGCTTGAAAGCACGACTGAAGGCTGCCTCCGAACCATAGCCGGCGCTGTGGACCACTTCGGTCACCTTCAAGGTTCCTGCGCGTAGCAAGTCTGCTGCGAGCGTCAATCTCCACCGTGTCAGATAACGCAACGGTGGAAGCCCCACCACCGCCGTGAAGCGATCCGAAAACATCGATCGCGACATCATCGCCGTCTCGGCGAGCGACGAAACTGTCCATGCCCGGTTAGGTTCCAGATGCATTGCGTTCAACGCGCGGCCGACGCGTTCGTCGCTCAGTCCGGACAACCAGCCAACCCGATCGCCTTGCCGGCTGACCCACATCCGCAAGGTGCGAATAACAAGCAAATCGATAAGCCGCGAGATCATCAGCGATGACCCCGGCCCGGCGCTACGCGATTCGACGTCAAGGAAATGCGAGATGGAGGCCAGCCAGGCGGGTTCGCTGACTTTGTCGCATGTCAAATGAATCAGCCCGGGAAGCCCGGTGAGAAAAGAGCGTAACGGCGCCCCATCAAAATAGAACGATCCCGCGAGAAAGGATCCTGCCACGCCTTCGCCAGCCGCCCATTTGAACGTCTGCGCATCTCTGCTGGGGGTAAAGTCCACCACCGCCTCAAAGCGTTGATGTGCTTTCCTGCTCGGCTCGCTTCGAATCGTATGTCCGTCCGCATGAGGCAAAAGAACGAAGTCGCCTGGGCGGAGCATCACGGAGGGGCCATTGCGTTGAGACACTGACAGTTCGCCGGTGCGCAAATGCAAAAACGTCGCCGGTCCCGGCGGAAAAATCACCTCGGTGGAACTGCCCAGCTCGCCGTGGAAAACGTGGTCCCCGCGAAGGCGAATCAGCTTGAGTACCTGGGACAGGACATCGGCGTGCTCGGACTGCATGAGTTACTCCTTTAGGGCACGTCCACAAGACTGCGCCCATCAACGATGTGTGCAAGGCCAAGAGACTAACAGCTGCTTTAGGGCCAGCATCGTACCGTGAATGCCCCCTCCGATATGCGGACATATCTTCAGCCGACCGAACGCCAGACCGGGCGAGTTGTCCGATCCCAGCTTGTCTTCAGCCATTCGAGCATTTCGCACAAGTGGTCGCTTCATGGCCAACCAGAGCCCCACGACCGAGCGCGGCGATCGTCGCGGGCGTGCGTGCGATGCAAAAGGGCGTGACCCGACCCACTACGGTCAGACGCCCCCCTCCAAAGCGGTCAGTCAGTCGAATCACGGTTTTGCGAGCTGGAGCACCTTAAAGCGGCCATCGGCAAGCTCACACAACCGGCCAACAAGAGGCTGACCTGCATCGCCAGCGTCACCGTCAGGTCGGAGGCCGCGTTGATGGACCAAGCCTCGCCTTCTACAAAACGCTGCATCAGATCGGGCGGCCAGGTGCGCGCTGTTAGCCGACACTGGTTTGCGAATGGCAGCGAACCAGGCGTCCGAGGCGCCTATTTAATGAAATCCTGGATTGCGGTGACGGTGGCCTTGGGGTTTTCTTCCATCAGCCAATGGCCCGAGTCGGGGATGACGGCGCCCTGTACGTTGCTGAAGGCCGCCTTGGCGACAACGGCCATTTCCGGACCGAAAGATTTCTCGCCGCCGACGGCCAGGACAGGGATCGGCAGCGGGCCGTTGGCCAGGAACGCCTGGTTGTCGACAGCGTCCTGGTCGAACGCATGGAACTGCTCGAAGCCGTCGTGCATCGCATTCGGCCGGGCGTAGAGCCTGGCGTAGTGGACGCGGCTCGCTTCATCGAAGTTCTTGGGGTTGGCCGAGAAGTCATTCCAGAACCGGTCGAGGTAGATCCGCTCGCGACCCTTGACCAGCCGTTCCATGTCGGGTCCGCCAAACCGGAAATGCCAAAGGAGAGGATTCTTCAGAATCTCTTCCCAAGGGCCGACGCCGGGAATCGGGGCGTCCATCAGGACCAGATGCGTGACGCGTTCCGGCTGCTCGGCGACGAACGCGAAGGCGACCATGTTGCCGATGTCGTGGGCGACGACGTCGACTTTGTCCACGTGCAGCGCGTCGAGCACATCGGCCACATCGTGCCCCTGATTCTTCTTGTCGTAGCCGGTGGCTGGATGGGCGGAAAGGCCCATGCCGCGCAGGTCGGGTACGATCACCGTATGGGTTTGGGCGAGCGCGGCGGCGAGCGGTTCCCACATGTCGCCGCTTTCGCCATAGCCGTGCAACATGACCACAGCCGGCCCGTGTCCTCCGACGCGGACAAATATCCGGGTTCCGTTCGCGGCGATCGTTTCGGTTCGGAAGCTGCTCGGGTAAGGCGTCACGCCAGCCGCACAAGGTTGCGCGGCAAGTACTGAGCAGCATGCAATCAGGGACGCGAGCATTCGGATCATGATGAGCACCTTTGGGCCTGGTTGGTGGCGCTAACGATAGGTGCCCGCCGGATCGGCGGCTTGAAGAAACTTATCGAACTTGTCGCTCGATCCGCTGCCGTCAAGTTCCGAATGCGCTGCACGGCGCTAGCCGCGGGAGGATTGGCGGCCTGCGGCCATAATAGATTCGTTCAAGTTCGTGCATGAGCGGTCGGCTATGATCGGTTTTGTCACACGGTCGACCCAGATTTCTAATCGTGTGCAGTGACCTCATCACTTCACCGCGCCTCGATCGGAACAAGGGTGCCACATGACAACGCAGCTCGAAAACGCGCACGTCTCCATGCAAGATACGGAGCAAGGTAACGCCACGTTGACCGGCGACCTTCAATCCTGGGAGCGAAGCTTCCGCATCGCGATCGACACCATTCCCGGGTTGGCCTGGTTCGGCAGCGCCGATGGGCCGGTCGAATTCTTGAACAAACAGTGGTGCGAATACACGGGCATTGCGATGGACGATGCGTTGGGCTGGGGGTGGACCCGCACCATTCATCCTGAGGATTTTCCCCGTCTCGAGGCCCAGTGGAGCGATGCACTGATGCGCCGCCTGCCGGGTGAGCTCGAGGCACGCGTGCGCCGGTCCGACGGCGAATATCGCTGGTTTCTGTTTCGCTACGCGCCGCTACAGGACGATACGGGCCGAGTGCTCAAATGGTACGGGGCCAACATCGACATCGAAGCACGCAAGCTCGCTGAGAAGGCGTTGCAGGCGTCGGAGCAACTGGCTCGCGCGCAGGTCGATGCCCTCAAGAGTTCCCTCGATGCCCTCGCGATGGAACCGGACCCGAATCGGCTCGTCGCGCACAGCCTGCGGACCTTGTCTCGGCAATTCGACGCGCACAGCATGAGCGTATGGCGCCGCGATCCGGCCGACGGCACGGTTGGGCTGGCATACGCTTTCGAAGACGGTTACGTCATACCCAACACCGACTCGCGGTTCGCCGGGCTGGATCTGTCGCTACCGATGGACGAGGCCTATCCGTGGCCCGAAGTGTTCCGTTCCGGAAAGGCGAACGTTATCGAGGATATTCGGGCCGTTCCGTCCTTTCCCTTGTGCGACAGGCTGATCCCGCTCGGTATCGTCACGGTTCTTTTAGTGCCGATGGTCATCGCCGGGTGTTTGGAAGGCGCCATCGGACTTCGCTTCAAGCAGCGCCGCGCCTTCCGGAGCGAGGAGGTCGAGCTGGCCCAGGCACTGACCAATCAGACCACCCTGATGATCCGGTTGGCCGAGTTGTCGGCGCAAGGCCGGGAAACCGCGATTACGGCGGAACGCAACCGCATCGCGCGCGATATTCACGACACGCTGGCACAAGGCCTGACTGGCGTCATCGTCCAGCTAGAGGCTGCAGAAGACGCCAGCCGGCGCGGCCTCGGGCGCGACGCGGAGCGGCACGTCACATCGGCGCGCAATCTGGCGCGAGAAAGCCTGAGCGAGGCCAGGCGGTCTGTTGCGGCGCTGCGTCCTCAGCCTCTCGAGGAAGGCGCCGTCACCGATGCCCTACGCGTGCTCATCAGGCGGTTGACCGATGGCGTCGCACTCGACGCCGATTTCCGCGTTCTGGGCGTGCCTCGGGCGCTTCCGCGCGACTGGGAAGACAACCTGTTCCGGATCGCACAGGAGCTCGTGACCAACGTGCTTCGCCATGCCAAGGCGTCTCGTATCGCCGTCACCATTGCCTTCACCGAAGAGGACGTCCGGCTCGAATGTGCGGACGACGGCTGCGGCTTCGATTCGTCCGCGAAACATGAAGGCTTTGGCGTAATGGGCATACGCGAGCGTATCGACGCCATGGGGGGCCGGATGAAGTTGACGAGCTCGATCGGTCGCGGCACCGAGGTGTCGATTCGCCTGCCAACCCCTTCTGTGGTGTCCGGCGCGCCACGAGCGTGACGATGGAGCTATCGATGTCTGACACGAATCAGCAGCCGGCACCCATACGCGTTCTCATTGCCGACGACCACGTGACGGTTCGAGAGGGGCTGGCAGCGATCATCGGGCGGCAGCCGGACATGGTCGTGGTCGCGGAGGCCACCAACGGCCAGCAGTGCGTCGACCGATGGCTCGAGTGCCGTCCCGATGTGACCTTGCTGGATCTGCGCATGCCGATTCTCGACGGCGTGGGCGCGATAGAAGCGATTCGCCGCGCCGAACCCTCGGCCAGGTTGATGGTCTTGACCACGTTCGACAGCGATCACGACATCTCCCGGGCCATCATGGCGGGAGCCAAGGGATACATGCTCAAGGACGCTCAGCGTGAGGAACTGTTGGAATGCATCCGCAAAGTTCACGCCGGCAAGACTCAGATTCCTTCGTTCCTCGTTGCAAAACTCGCAGCCGGTGTCAGCGGCGAGGCGCTGACGAGTCGTGAACTCGAAGTCCTCTCCATGCTGGCGGGCGGGTGCAGCAACAAGGACATCGGGGCGCGCCTCGGCATCGGCGAAACGACTGTCAAGTCTCATCTGCGCAGCATCTTCAGCAAACTGCAGGTCCTGAGCCGCACGGAAGCGGTGGCGGTGGGCAGCAGGCGCGGCCTTATCCGGTTGTAGATTTTGGGACTTCGCACGCCTCTAGTTCGAATGGATGAGGCCCGTATGATCCGTTAGCGCGGTACGCGTGCCCGTCGACCGATCAATAGATTGCGGACGCGATCGGCGCGATAGTGTGGCCCGGCGGGAGTGAATCTCTCCAACTCGAGGGCAATGACCATGCGCGCGTCGGTTGAAAACGAGAATGTCGTTTCGATTGTCACTGAGCTTCTCCAATGTGCAAGCCGGGTGCTCGAGCGGGATGGACAGAGCGCCAGGAAGGAAATCCAGCGGGCGCTGGATCTTCTCCTGGCCTGCCAGGCGAACAACACGGGAATCCAGCCGCGCAATACTGAATATCGCGCCCAGGGGTTGGCGCTTTGGCAAGCGCGACGGGTCATCGATCATGTCGCGGGCAATCTTGAGACGCAGATTCGAGTTGAAGAGTTGGCGAGCGTGACGCGGCTCAGCAAGAGCCATTTTTTCCGGGCGTTCCGGCTCAGTTTCAGCACGTCGCCGCACGCCTACATTCTCACGCTGCGGCTCGCGCGCGCGAGAGAGATGCTGATGGCAAGCGACGAGCAGATCAGTCGCGTGGCCGCGGCTTGCGGATTTGCCGATCAAGCGCATTTCTCGAGGATCTTTCGGCGGGAAATTGGCTGCGCGCCAGGATTGTGGCGGCGCGAGCAGCGCCGATCGTCCATCGCTGACAGGGCGAGTTCGGCGCCCGGCGCCGCGCCCCGCGTCGCGCGGGCATGCTAACCGGCAAGTTCGATACATTCGACGAAAGCCGGACACCCGTGAGCATCTAAACGTATCCCAGCAATCTACACTGGGCCGCACTCGTGCATCTCGCGGCCTCTATTCACGAGGTCCAGGAGAAACGACATGGATATGCAATTGAAGAATCGGCTGGCGCTGGTGACCGGCAGCACCGCCGGCATCGGTCTTGCCATTGCACAAGGGCTCGCCGCGGAAGGCGCGCGCGTCATCGTGAACGGCAGGACGCAGGAGGCGGTCGACCGGGCTGTGCGGTCGATTGCGGAGGCGACGGGTAACAAGCCGCTCGGTTTCGCCGGCGATCTGAGCGATGCCGCCCAGGCCGAGGCACTTGTGCGTGCGTTCCCGAACGTGGAGATTCTCGTCAATAGTCTGGGCATTTTCGAGCCCAAGCCGTTCGAAGAGATCCCCGACGAGGACTGGCGCCGTTTCTTCGACGTGAACGTGCTCAGCGGCGTGCGCCTCGCGCGTATGTATCTTCCCGCGATGCGGCGCGCCGACTGGGGGCGCATCATCTTCATCTCCAGCGAGAGCGGTGTGCAGATTCCGGTCGAGATGGTTCACTACGGCGTGACCAAGACCGCGTTGCTTGGCGTGTCGCGAGGTCTGGCCGAGACCGTCGCAGGGACCGGTATTACCGTGAACAGCGTTCTACCGGGGCCTACCAAATCACGAGGCGTTACCGACTTTGTCGATGCGTTGGCACAGGGTGACGAAAAGACATTCGAGCAAGTCGAAAAGGAGTTTTTCGAAAACATTCGGCCGACGTCCCTCATCAAGCGTTTCGCCTCGCCCGAAGAGGTCGCGTCGATGGTAACGTATCTTGCCAGCCCGTTGGCTTCGGCGACGACGGGGGCAGCGTTGCGTGTCGACGGTGGCGTCGTCAAGAGCGCTTTCTAGTGTTTTATTTTTATCCGCACCCCCAATGGCGGGAGATGACCGCTCTCGCTCATCAGTAATGCTGACCGTTATGTGGCGCTTACCGAAGGTTCGCCTGGAAGAACTGAAGGGCCATCTGATCGAGTTGTGTATGGAAGGCGGCCCGGTGAAACCCGACAGCATCGACGCACAGCTCCGGCGCGCCCGCCCGCCGGGAAAATTCACGATGCGGTGATTGCCGCCCATCCGCTTGCGGGCCAGCGGCGTCTAGTCGAGTTTCCATGCGCCCACCGCTTCGGCAAGCGTGCGGGCGCGTTCGTTGAGATCCTCGGTGGTAGTCATCAGATGCTGCACCATCCCGGCGTTCTGCTGTGTGACCGCATCGATGTCCTTGATGGCCTCGTTGAGCTGCCGCACGCCGTGGCTTTGCTCGCTTGCCGAGCGGCTCATGGCGTCGCTGAGTTGCGCGACTTCGTGCGCGGCGCTCACCACTTCGTCCATGGCGCTGCCCACGTCGGTACATAACCTCGCGCCCTCGGCAATCGTGCCGCGCGCGCTTCCAATCAGCGCTTCGATTTCGCGCGCCGCCTGGGCGCTGCGTTGCGCGAGGCTGCGTACTTCGCCGGCCACCACCGCGAACCCCTTGCCTTGATGGCCGGCGCGCGCGGCTTCCACGGCAGCATTGAGCGCCAGGATGTTGGTCTGGAACGCGAGTTCGTTCACGACGGACACCACGGCGCTGATCTGCTGCGAATCGCGGGCAATGGAATCCATCGAATCGATCACAGCACGTACGCGCGTGCGGCTGGCATGCGCCAGTTCCGATGCCTGGCCGGCGAGCCGGTTGGTCTGCTCGGCCACCTGCGCGCTGCGCTGCACGCCTTCGCTGATCTGCTGCGTCGTCGCCGCGGTTTGCTGGATGGCCGCTGCCTGCGATTCGGCGCCGCTCGACAGGCGCGCGTTCTGGGTATGCAGGCGACTCGCGCAATCGTCGACGGCCGCCGCTTCGCGGGTCACGGCGCTCAGCGTTCCGACGAGCCCTTGCTGCATCTGGGCGAGTGCGGCGAAGAGGCGCCGTGCCTGGGTGCGCTCATCCACGACGATGGCTTCGCGCAACTCGCCGAGCGCAATCGCGTGCACGGTTTGCATGGCGTGGTCGAGCGGCCGGACCACCTTGGCGCCGAGCCAGCGCCTTCCGGCAAACGCAAGCATGACGCTCGCGAGAGCAAGCGCCGCGAAGCTCCAGAGCGCGACGGCTTCAAGGCGATGCACGCCGGCAACGTAGGTTGCGAGCGCACCGTCGGGTGGCGCGCTCGCCGCGCTGGCCGCCGCTTCGGCGAGCGTGGCATACGCGTAGGCACACGCCGCGCCGCCGGCAGCAATCGTCAGCGACATCGCAAGTCCCGCGCCGACGATCAGCGTGAGCGCGGCGGGAATGCGGACGTTCCTCATCTCGATCTCGGCCTCCGGCGTCAGAACTTGTGTACCAGACCGGCGATCTCGGTCGTGATGTTCTTGCCTGCGCCTACGGCGATGCCGGGTCCTGCGGCGTCGGCCACGGTGAATGCCGTCGTGCCGTGATTGCGCACGCCCGCCACGCCGGCGTAGAAGCCGGTGCGCTTCGAGAACGGATAGTCGTAGCGCAAGGCCCATGAGAGCGCATGCCCGTCGCCGCCGGAGCGAAGCCAGTACTGCCCGAAGCTTGCCAGCAGCGAGCCGCCCACGACATGACGAATCAGGGCATTCACTTCATAGAAGTCGTGATTCGGTGTTGCGTAGGCGCTTGAAATCGATGTGCTCACGCCCGTGGCGTTGCGGTGCATTTGATAGAGCGCCGCGGTTTTCACCACGCCGAAGTCGTATGACGCGCCGATCAGATAGAAGCGTCCCGTGCCGACAGGCGTCGTTGCGCTGAGCGTGGCGCGGGGTGCGAAGCGCTGCTGCAGATAATCCGCGTCGGCGGAAAACGCGCCGGCCTTGAAGCTCACGCTGGCCGAAAGCGTGTCGCCGAGCGAAGCCGGCATGCCGCCCGATCCGTTCGCGCCACGCGCATAGAGGGCGCGCAGCGTGAAGCCCGCCATCTCCGGCGACGTGTAGCGCAGCGAGTTGGCCGTGCGCGCCGAGGGCACGAATACGTAATTGTTGGTGGCGTTACCCCAGGCGAGCGCATTGAGTTCGCCGAGCGAGTACGTCACGTAGGTCAGGAACAACGGCGTGTAGTTGTTGCCGGCCTGGATCTGGCCGAACGGGCCCTGCACGCCTACCCACGCCTCCCGGTTGAACAAGGTCGTGCTGTTGGCCATGGCGCCTGAATTCGAATTGAAGCCGTTCTCCAGCTTGAAGACCACGTTGTAGCCGCCGCCGATGTTCTCCTTGCCGAGCAAGCCCCAGCGCGAGGGCGCAACGGAACTCGTCGCTTCGCGCACGACGGTCTTGCCGCCTGCGTTGGCGGCCTGGATCGCCGTATCGATGATTCCGTAGAGCGTGACGGCCGACTGGGCGTGGGCGCTCGTCGCGTTGAGCGCGGCAACGGCGGCAAGGGCGGCGGTGGCGAGTGGGGCAAATTGCGGCTTCATGTCGTCTCCTGAACGGTGCCGTCGGGATGCGGCACTCTCTGAGGGCAGGAGTTTTGTGTATGAAGCAATCGAAGTCAATAAAAAATATACAAAACTATAGAAAACACCAGGTTGTATATTTGACGTGAAATCTGCGGACGAACGGCTGCCGCGCCCGGGGCGACGGGGCGCGGCAGTACGGCAGGCAAGACGGGAGGGCGGTCAGCGGGAAGGCGGGAACAGATCGGCGTCCGCGAGGATGATGTCCGCTGTCTGGTGGTAGTGCGTGGTGAGGAGCTTGATGGCGAGCGCCGCGTCGCCGGCTACGACCGCGTCGAGCATGGCTTTGTGCTCGGCGCCTTCGTGGCGTCGCGGAAACACTCGCCGCACGGAAAGCTGCCGGTAGCGGTAGAGCTGGTCGGCAAGCTGGTCGCAAAAGCTGATGAGCCAGCGTGACTGGCACCCGCCGATCAGCGCGCGATGGAACTCGCGGTGGCGGCGCTCCCACTCGGGGTTCTCCTTGTACTCGGTTTCGCTGAGCGAGCGCGGCACCTTGGAGAGCCGGTGATAGGCCAGCACAACGGCTTCTTCCCACTCCACCGAGCGGCTCGCGAAGGCTTCGCGCAGCGCGACTTCCTCCAGCCAGCAGCGCGTTTTCGTGATTTCCTGAAGGTCGCTCGCGCTGATGCCCGCTACCGCGAAGCCACGCTGGTCGCGCCGTTCCACGAGTCCATCCGACGTCAGGCGATTGAGCGCCTCGCGAACGGGGGTCTGTCCGGCCTGGTACTGCTCGCAAAGGAACTCGATCTGCAGCCGGCGTCCCGGCTCCAGCTTGCCGTCGAGCAGGTCTGCGCGGATGCGGTCGTACAGGTTCGTGGCGAGCGTGGCGGCGCTGGCGTTGGCGCCGCCCGCGCCTGCGGGCGTTACGGGAGAGATCGCTGTGCGTGACAACTTCACACCTTCAGAGGTTTCGTCTGGCGCAAAGTATATCTGATCCGCGCGCGGTTCCGGTGCGATCTGACTGTTTTGGGGTTTTCCCTTTGAAAATACATAAAAACGTCGACATGAGAGTTTTGTATATATTATGATCGGCAACAGGTCGAATCGCTGGAGGCATAGGAATGGAGACATTGACGCTGGATCAAGCCAATCGCATCGTCGCGGCGGCGCTGCAGGCGGCCCGCCGCGACGGATTGCGGCCCATGGCGCTCGTCGTGCTGGACGAGGCGGGCCAGGTGAAGCTGGTGACGCGCGAGGATGGCGCCACGCCGCTTCGCGTGGATATCGCGCACGGCAAGGCCGCAGCGGCGTTCGGCATGGGCATCGCATCGCGCACGCTGCACGAGCGCGCCAGTGGCAACCCGGTGTTCTTCAACGCCATCGCGCCCGCGTGCGGCGGCAAGTTCATCGCGCAGACCGGTGCGGTCGTGATCGTCGCGCCGAACGGGCAGACCATCGGCGCGATAGGCGCAAGCGGCGGCACGGGGGACGAGGACGAAGCCATCTGCATCGAAGGTCTGCGCGCAGCGGGCTTCGCGCACCGTTGACGCGAGGCGCGCCATGCAAGTTGCTTACCGTTGCGCATGCCACGGCATCGACATCCACGCGCACGTCGTGCCCGCCGAATTTCCGCGCTATCTGGGCGCGAGTGCGCCGCGCGACTGGCCGTCCATGCAGCCGGCGCACGCCTGCCACCGCCACGTGGTGATCGACGGCAAGATCTATCGCACCGTGTCCGACCTGTGCTGGGACACGGATAAACGCCTTGCCGACATGGACAGCCAGAACGTGGCCGTGCAGGCGATCTCGCCCATGCCCGAGTTGCTCTCCTACTGGATGGCGGCCGCCGATGCGCTGCCGCTGTTGCAGTACCTCAACGACACGATCGCAGGCATGGTGGAGGCGAGCGGCGGGCGACTCGTCGGGCTCGGCGCGGTGCCGCTGCAGGACGTGGACGCGGCGATCCGCGAACTCGAACGGCTGATGGCGATGCCGGGTGTTGCGGGCGTGGAAATTGGCAGCAACATTAATGGCGCGCCGGTGGGCGCTCCGCAGTTCGACGCGTTTTTCGAAACCTGCGAAGCGCTTGGCGCGGCAGTATTCGTCCATGCGATCAGACCGGCTGGCAAGGAGCGTCTCGTCGGTCCCGCCCAGCTGGTGCAGGCGCTCGCTTTTCCGTCCGACGTCGGGCTCGCCGCCGCTTCGGCCATCACGTCTAACCTGATCGTGCGGTATCCGAAACTTCGTATTGGTTTCAGTCACGGCGGCGGTACCCTGGCTTCGCTGCTGCCCCGCCTCGAACAGGCCAGCCGCGTTTTCGCGCCGCTGCGCGAGACGCTTCAGGCTGCGCCGCGCGAGCAGGCACGCGGCCTCTGGTACGACTCGCTCGTGTTCGATCCGGCCACGCTGCGCCATCTCGTCGAAACGTTTGGCGACACGCGCGTGATGCTGGGTACCGATTACCCGTTCGCGTTCCGCGAGCACGATCCCGTGGGCGGCGTAGTCCGACTCGGGCTCGACGCCGCGGCCGCCGAACGGCTCATCTATCGCAACGCCCGGGAATTTCTGGGCATCAGCAACGGAGCATGACATGACGCAGTGCCTCGTCACCGGCCTGAGAGGCATCGAGATCGGCGTACCGGATCTCGAACTGGCCGCGGCCTTTTACGCACACACCTGGCATCTCACCGAACTCACGCGACGCCCGGAAAAAGTCTACTTTCGCGGCACGGGTGCCGCACACCACATCCTCACGCTCGCGCAGAGCGAACGTGCCGACGTGCGCGCCATCGAGTTCAGTGTGGCCGACGTCGCGCACCTCGATACGCTCGCGCAGTCCATCGTCCTGCATGGCGGCACCGTGATCTCCGGTCCCGCACCCACGACGATGCCAGGCGGCGGCTCGATGCTCGAAGCACTCGATCCGCAGGGGCGCGTGCTGCGCTTCATCGCGGGCGCGCGCAGCCATGCGGATACGCAAAGCGTGAAAGACCGTCCCATCAAGATCACGCACGTCGTGCTCAACAGCGAGAACGTGGCGGTCGCGCAGGCGTTCTTCGAAAATGCGCTGGGCTTCAGGCTGTCCGACCGCACGCGCATCATGGCCTTCATGCGCTGTTCGAGCGATCACCACAGCATCGCGCTCGCAGATGCGCAGGAGAACACGCTCAATCACATCGCTTTTCTGATGCCGGACCTCGATTCCGTGATGCGCGGCGGTGGCCGTATGAACGACGCGGGCTATCCGGTGGAATGGGGCGTGGGGCGCCACGGGCCGGGCAACAACGTGTTCGCGTATTTCCTCGGGCCCGCCGATTTCGTCATCGAATACACAGCCGAGGTGCTACAGGTGGACGACAGCTACCGCACAGGCGGCCCGGACGACTGGAAGTGGCCGCCGGGGCGCATCGATCAGTGGGGCGTGGGGCGCGCGCCGTCCGAGCGCCTCAAGACCGCGCAGAAAACCATCTTCTTTCGCCGGCCGCAAGGTGTTGGGCACTGAGCGACAACTGAGCGGCATCTGCCCTGAAAGAACGTTTCCCTCAACCGATTGATTCATCCGATAACTCGAATACATCATGAAACTGGTTACTTTCCGATCGGGCGACACCACGCGCCTGGGTGTTCTGGACGGCGAGCATGTCGTCGACCTCAACAAGGCCGACGCCCGCGTGCCGGCGGATCTGCGCGCGGCGCTCAAGGCTGGCGTGGACCTCAACGCGGCCGCACAACGTGCTATCGCGAGCGGCGAGCATCGCGCGCCCTACGCGTCGCTCGAACTTGCGCCCGTCGTGCCGGAGCCGGGCAAGATCGTCTGCCTCGGCCACAATTACTACGACCACGCGAAAGAGGGCGGCAATCTGAAGCCCGTTTATCCGCTCATCTTCTTTCGCGGCGCCTCTTCGCTGATCGCGCACGAAGACCCGGTGATCCGTCCGCGCGTATCGGAAAAGCTCGATTACGAGGCCGAACTCATGATCGTGATCGGCAAGCGCGCGCGCCACGTGAAGCGCGAAAACGCGCTCGACTACGTGTTCGGCTACGCATGCTTCAACGACGTTTCGGTGCGCGACTATCAGAAGCGCACGACGCAGTGGACCATCGGCAAGAACTTCGACGGCACGGGCGCGTTCGGCCCGTGGCTCGTGACCGCCGACGATCTGCCGCCCGGTGGCGAAGGCCTCACGTTGCGCCTCATCCTCAACGGCCAGGTGATGCAGCAGGCGAGCACGAGCGACATGATCTGGGGCGTGGCCGAAACCATCGAGCTGCTGACCGAGTGCCTGACGCTCGAACCCGGTGACGTCGTGGCGATGGGCACGCCCGCCGGCGTGGGCTGGGCGCGCGATCCTTCGGTGTGGCTCAAGCATGGCGATGTGGTGGAAGTGGACATCGAACGCGTGGGCCGTCTGCGCAACACGGTGCAGGACGAAGCGGGTGCGTGACGATGGCGACAAGTAACCATTACGAAGTGATCGTGGTCGGCTTCGGGCCGTCCGGCGCCGTGGCAATCGCTTTGCTCGGGCAGCTTGGCCGCAAGGTACTGTGCGTGGACCGCGCGCGCGAGGTGTACGACAAGCCGCGCGCCATCGCCGTGGATCACGAGATCATGCGCGTGTTCCAGGGCCTTGGCGTGGTGGACCGCATTGCCGAACACATCGCCGTGTTTCCGCCTTCGGAGTACTACGGCGTGGACGGCCAGCTCATCAAACGCATCGACACGGTGCCCAAGCCCTGGCCCCTCGGCTACATGCCGACCATGGTGTTTACGCAGCCTCCGGTGGAAGCCGCGCTGCGCGAGCATGCGAGCGCGTATGAATCGGTGGAAGTGGCGCTCGGCACGGAACTCGTGGACTTCGAACAGAGCACGCACGGCGTGAGCGTTCAGTTGAAGGACGACACGGGTGCCGCGCGCGCGGTCACGTGCGATTACCTGATTGGCTGCGACGGCGCTTCGAGCACGGTGCGCACGCAACTCGGCATCGCTTACGAAGACCTCGTGTTCGACGAGCCGTGGCTCGTGGTGGATGTGCGCGTGAACGAAAGCGGCCTTGCGAAGCTGCCGAAGGTGGCGGTGCAGTACTGCGAGCCGTCGCGGCCGTGCACCTATGTCGTCGGGCCGGGCGCACATCGTCGGTGGGAAATCATGCTGATGCCCGGCGAAGACCCGCGCGAGATGCAGACCGAGGCACAGGTGTGGAAGCTGCTGTCGCGCTGGCTTTCGCCTGAAGACGGTCAACTGTGGCGCGCCGCGAGTTATCGCTTTCATGCGCTCGTCGCGCAGGAATGGCGGCGCGGACGCATTTTCATTGCCGGCGACGCGGCGCATCAGCAGCCGCCGTTCATTGGTCAGGGGATGTGCCAAGGCATTCGCGACGTGGTGAATCTCGTCTGGAAGCTCGACGCCGTGATGAGCGGCACGGCCCAGCCCGCGCTGCTCGACAGCTACGCCGCGGAGCGCGGCCTGCACGTACGGCAGCTCACCACGCGCATCAAGGAACTCGGCAAGGTGATCTGCGAGCGCGACGTTGCTGCAGCACGCGAGCGCGATGCACGCCTCTTGCGTGAAGCGGCCGGCCAGATCAGGACGATTGCGCGCCAGGACATCGTGCCGAAGCTCGAAGCGGGTTTGCTTGCGAGCGCCGCGCATGCTGCCAACGGCACGCTGTTTCCGCAGCCGCGCGTGCGTGTTGATGTCGTGGTTGCCGACGGTGGCGATGGCGCCAATGCGGCCTTGCTCGATACCGTGGTGGGTGGCCATTGGCGCATCGTCACGCTGGGTAGCGAGCCGGTTTCACAGGCGGCGCGCGATGCCGCGCAGCGCATCGGCGCGCAGCTCGTCGAACTCGTGTCGGACGGCGACGTGAATCGGGCGGCCGCATGGCCCGGCGTGCATCGCGTCGTGGAAGTGGATGGCGTGCTCGCGGCCTGGTTCCGGCGCAACGAATGCAGCGCGGCGATCGTGCGTCCCGACCACTACGTCTACGGCGTAGCGAGCGATGCGGCGACGCTCGCCGCATCGCTCGAGGAACTGGAGACCGCCCTGCACGGCTGACACCTCGCAAGCGGAGCGCGGCCTTCACCACGCCCGCGCCCCGCATGCACCCACCGGTGAAGCCGCCCTCAAGAGGCGGCGCCGAAACTACACAACACGGAGACAATCTTGGCAACGTCCATCAATGTGAGGGAGGAGCTGGCGCAAGCGCGCATCGGCGCCTTCCATCTGCGTTTCGCCGTACTCGTCGCGTTCATCATGTTCTTCGACGGCTACGACCTCTTCAACGCCGCCTATGTGATTCCGCTCGTGCGCCACGCGTGGCAGCCCACACCCGCCATGATCGGCATGATGCTGTCGAGCGGCATAGTCGGGCTGTCGATCGGCTCGGTTCTGCAGGGCTTGATAGCCGACCGCATCGGCAGACGCAAGGTGATGCTCGGCGCGCTCTGGATGCTCACGGCGGCCAGTGCGGTGCTCGCCACCCTGGTGCATTCGGCCGTGGCTTTCGCGCTGGCGCGTCTCGTTATGGGCACCGCGCTCGGCATGGTCACGCCGCTTGCGCTTACCTGCATCAACGAATGGGCGCCCCGGCGCAACGCCAACGCCTTCGCGACGTGGGTGTTCCAGTTCGGTTTTTCAGCCGGCGGCATTTTTGCCGGCATTGCGGGCATTACGCTCACGCCGCATTTCGGCTGGCAGTCGCTCTATTTCGTGGGCGTGCTTTCGGCCTTTGTCGCGCTTGCGGCTTCGCGATGGCTACCCGAATCGGCGCAGTTTCTCGCGCTGCGCGGCCGCATGGACGACGTGCGCGCGCTGCTGACAGCCGTGCGGCCCGAGCGTGCCCAGGTCTATCGCGACGCCGCGATCCAGCCGATGAAGCCGGCTTCGCGTGCGGGTTCGGTCGTCGATCTGCTGTCGCGCGAGTATCGCCACAACACGCTCGTGCACTGGATTGCAGGCGCGCTGAGCCTCTTCTGCATTCACGGGCTCACGGGCTGGCTGCCGTCGCTCGTGGTGGCGGGCGGCGGCGCGGTGTCGTCGGCGTTCGGCTACGGCACGCTCGTGATGATCGCCTCGGTGTTCGGCGGCATTTCGATGGGCTGGCTCGCCGACCGTCTGCAAAGCCGTATTCGCGCGATGGTGGTGGGCTACCTCGCCGCGGGCGTCTTCATGGCGGCGCTTTCCGTGGCGTTGGGCAAACCCGTCGCAATGGTGCTGGTGGCGGGCGCGGGCTTCTTCGTCTTCGGCGCGCAGGCGGTCATGAACAACTACCAGGCCATGTGCTACCGCACGGAGATTCGCGGTACGGGCATGGGCGTAGCGGTTGGACTAAACCGCATAGGCGGCATACTCGGACCCGTCATCGTGGGCGTGGCCGCTTCCATCAATCCCGACCCGATGTGGACTTTCGCGCTATTTACCTGCGCGCTGGTGCTGGCCGCTGGCGTGATCGCGCTAGGCCGCACCGAGATTGCCGCGCTGCCCACGGCCGAGGCGAGCGAGGTGAACGACACGCAATGCGCCGGGGAGGTCGTGGCGCCAGGAGCGCGACACGATCCCGGCGTGGCCGGCTGAAGCGCAACGCACGACGTGCAACGCCGCGTTCGCCTGCACGCGCCGTTGCACAACGAGAGGCCGCCCGACGATGAGGCGGCTTTTTTACATGCGACGCAAAGCGACCCAACTCGACCCGCCTGCTTCGACGAGCCGGCTGCCAACCGGCCCGACCCGATGCCCACCGGGCATCGTCGGCTTCGTCATTGAGGATGCGGCGCCCACAGCGGGAAGGCGAGATTCAGCCAGACGTTGCTGCTCTTCGACGTATTGGCCGCATACACGCCTTGCTGGTAATTCATGCTGATGTTGTACCAGCGGCCGTCGTACGCGATGGACGGGCCGATCGCGAAACTCCGATACCGGTTGCCGCCCGAGGCCACCGTCACGCCGTTGAGCTCGTCGTCGCCGAACTGGTTCACGTAGGCGCCCACCACCCCCAGCTTCCACTTGCCGAAGTTCCATCCCGCCTGAAACTCGCCGGCATAGCCCGTGCCCGAGCGGTAACCGGTGTCGCCGTTTTTCTGGTTGAGCATGAGGCGGCTGGACAGACCGACGTCGATGCCGTTCGGCACGTTGTAGCGGATCGACAGCACGGGCTGTATCGACAGGTATCCCTCGGCCACGCTCGTCTTCGTCGGGCTGTAGGAGCCCGTTTCGAAGGCGAAGTCGAGACCGGGCGAAATCGCGAAATTGGGCGTGACGTCCCATTTCAGGATCACCGGCGAAACGGTGATGTTGGACAGGCCGTTCTGCGTCGACTTGTTGCCGGCCACGTCGGTGTGCAGCCATACCACCGGCACGACGAGCTGCGAGTACACGTTCGCGCCCAGCACGGTCACCGGATAGGCGACGAGCACGCGCGTCGTTTCCGAGAACGCCGACGAATGAAACGGAACCGGCAGCTTCTTGCCGTCGTTTCCGTAGAGCCCGTTTGCGAAGCTGTAGTTGAACTGCTCGAGCGCGAAGATGCCCGGTATGGGCGGCATCGAGCCGATGTTGGTGCCCGCCGCGCCGGCCGGATAAGGCGCGACGTTGCCCTCGAAAGCGTGCGCCTTGCCCGCGAAACCTGCGGCCGCGATGGTGCCCGCCGCGACGGCGGCGATCGTTCTCGTATTCATGTCGTCTCCTCGACAGTCTTGTTGATGTAATGGCCCGGGCGGTGTCGTGAGTGAACACGCGCCCGGGAGGTGAAACGGCTTCAGAAGGGGTAGTGGCGCGGTGCGGTCTGTAGCGTGAGCCAACGCAGATCGGTGAAAGCGTCGATGCCGGCCTGGCCGCCGAAGCGGCCCCAGCCGGATTCTTTGACGCCACCGAACGGCATCTGGGCTTCGTCGTGCACCGACGCGCCGTTGACGTGGCAGATGCCCGTCTGGATGCGCTGGGCCACGCGCCAGCCGCGCGCGACGTCGCGCGTGAACACGGCCGAAGACAAGCCGAACGCCGTGTCGTTCGCGCATGCGATCGCGGCTTCTTCGCCCGCCACGCGCACGATTGCCTTGACCGGCGCAAAAGTCTCTTCGTGGTAGATCTTCATCGCAGGCGTGACGCGATCGAGCAGCGTGGCCGGCATGAGCACCGTGCCGGCCTTGCCGCCGCAAACGAGCGTTGCGCCCTTGGCCAGCGCATCGTCGATCAGCGCGTTGCAGCGATGGACCGTGGTCATGTCTACGACGGAGCCCAGCACGACCGCGCCGTTACGTGTATCGCGCGGGTCGCCCGACGGCAACGACGCGGCTTTCGCAGCCAGGCGGGCGACGAAGTCGTCTGCGATGGCGTCGTCCACGACGATGCGTTCCGTGGACATGCAGATCTGGCCGGAATTGGCGAACGCACCGAAGGCGACCGCGGCCACGGCATCGTCGAGGTCGGCATCGTCCAGCACGAGGGCCGGCGCCTTGCCGCCCAACTCCAGTACGGCCGGTTTCAGGTAACGGGCGCAGGTGAGCGCAATGAGGCGGCCGACGCGCGTGGAGCCGGTGAAGTTGACGCGACGCACGGCAGGGTGGCCGATCATTGCTTCCACGACGGCCGCTGCGTCGTCCGGGGCGTTCGTCACGAAGTTCACCACGCCGGCCGGCAGCCCGGCATCCTCCAGTGCTTCGACAATCAGGCTGTGCGTTGCGGGACACAGCTCGCTTGCCTTGAGCACGACGGTGTTCCCGCAGGCGAGCGGCACGGCGATTGCCCGCACGCCGAGAATGACGGGTGCGTTCCATGGGGCTATGCCGAGCACCACGCCCGCCGGCTGGCGAACGGCGAGAGCGAGATTGCCGGGCAGGTTCGAAGGGATGAGTTGCCCTTCGATGCGCGTAGTGAGGGCGGCCGCCTCCTGCAACATGTCGGCGGCCAGATGCACGTTGAACGAGGCCCACAGCGCAGTCGCGCCGGTTTCCCCGGCCATGGCCGTGGCGAATGCGGGGGCTCGCGCGCGCAGTACGGCGGCCGCGGCGAGCAGCAGGGCGCGGCGCTCGCCTGGGCTTGATGCCGACCACGCGGGAAAGGCGTCGGCGGCACATTGCACGGCGCTCATGGCGTCTTCGGGCGCCGCCGCAGCGGCCATCGTCGCCACAGTGCCGTCCAGCGGATTGCAGCGCTCGAAGGTCGCGCTGTTGCGTGCGGGCCGCTTCTCGCCGCCGATGATCAATTGAACTCTCGTGGGCATGTGCTTGATAGTTTCGGTGTGGGTGGGAGGACGTGAGCGCCCCTCGTTGCGCGCGGGAAAAAAGCGTGCGTGTAGCCACGCGCAGCCGAGGCTGCGCGGTCCAGAGAAGCGTGGAATGATCGCGAGGCCGATGAACGGCCTCGGGGCCGTCTGCGGTGTTTATCGGGCGAGCGCTTTAGCGCTCACCCATTGGCCGTGGAATCCTTCGTGCACGCGGCACGGGAATTTCACGACGGCGACGGGGCCGGCACTCAAGCGCAGCGCATCCAGAATCACGAGGTCTGTCCGGTTTTCCGCGCGGCGTCCCACCATGCTGAGCAGCCACCCGTCGCCTTCGGCCGCGTCGGCACTGCGCGGCACGAAGTGGGGCTCTTCGGGGGACGAGTCCGCGCCGGCATACCAGAAGTCGAGCTTGCCGGCCGCTTCGTCGAGGTGCGCGAGACACGTGAACGGCGGCCCTTTGGGACCCCACGGCAGCATCGGTCCCAGGTCTGTGTTGGAGGTCCCGAACCAGTAATGCCGCGTGCGTTTCATGGCGTAGCGAGGGTCGATGGCCGGCATTTCGCCTACATGCTCGATGAACCGCTTCACTTCGAAGCCGTCGTGCGGGAGGCTGAGTTCCAGCGTCCAGCGCTCTCCGAACGGCGGCTTTTCTTCTGCCGACGGGTCGTGCAGATCCGGAAACTGGCTGAGCCATCCGGACTCCGTAATGAAGTGTTCGAGATGAAGCCGCGTGCCGTGCGGACCGTCCTCTTCCCATGCGTTGAACGTGTGCGTCTGAAAAACCGGCCGCGCGCTCCTGAACCAGCGGATCTTGCCGACGCCTTCGCGGCGCGGGATTACGGCGACCCAGGTGGTGCGGGTGTTGTCCCAGTGCCAGTACGGCTCGCCGCGCTGGATGCGCGCGAGTTCGCTCGTCATCGGGCAGATGACGAAAGCGATGTAGTGGCGCGACACGAGCATGTCGTGGACCATCGAGCAATAGGGCGCCTTGAAGCGTTCGGTGCGGGCCAACGTGCCTTCGGGGGCGATCGTGTAAATCTCGATCCACGGGTCCGGTACGCCTTCCGTGTTGTAGCCGAACGCGATGCACTCGCCTGTCTCGGGGTCCAGCTTGGGGTGCGCCGTGAAGGTGCGGCTCTTGAGTGCGCCGTTGAAGTCGCGTTCGCCGAGCGTTTCGAGCGTCTCGGGATCGAGTTCGTAAGGACGGCCCGACTCCTTCAACGCGTAGAGCTTGCCGTGATGCCAGAGCACCGAGGTGTTGGCCGTGTTGTTGTCGCAGCCGGCCACTTCCGGCGAATCGGTAAACGAGTTGCGATAGGCGCCGAACAACGCGCGCCGGGCCTGTCGTTCCCGCTGGAATTTTTCCGTGCGCACGTAGCGCGTCTTCAGATCCGCGTGCCCGTTCTCGAAGCGCACGCAGTGCACCATGCCGTCGCCATTGAGAAAGATGTCCTTGCCGTGCAGCGGCGGATAGCAGTGGTCTGCGCTGTTGCGGAAGTACGCTCCGTTCAGAGCGGCCGGAATCTGGCCGATGACTTCCAGATCGTGCACGTCGGCTTCGATGCGCACAGGGGCGGCGTAACCGCGGAACACGATATCGTCCGGAAACTGCAGACCGGGGGTAAGCGCAGTGGAATCCATGAATGGCTCTCTGTGGTGATGGGTAAATCAGACGAACATCGCGAGCATGCCGAGCGCGTCGGCGGGGCGCGGCACGCTGAAGCTGACGTCGCGCCAGTCCGACGCGGCCGGGCGCGCGAGACAGCGTTGGTGCCAGTCCTGTAGCCGGGGCCACGGGGCGAGCGAAATCGCGCATTGAGGGGCGAGGTCCATGACCGTTGCCACGTTGAGATCGGCTACGGTGAAGCGCTCGCCCAGTAGCCAGGGTTGCCGGCTCAAGTGCTGGTCGAGCACGGTCCATGGGCGTGCCAGCTTGCGCAGCGCGATGGCGGCCTCTGCTTCGCGGCGTCCTTCGGGGGCGAACAGTGTGCGGTTGACACTGGCGAGCAACAGCGGCTTTTCCACCTCCGTCACGACCCAGAAGCTCCACTGCGTGGCGAGCGCGTCTTCGCGCCAGTCTTTGGGTCCCACGTCGTCGCCGTAGCGGCGGGCGAGGTACAGATTGATCGCCATCGATTCGTAGATCACGAAGTCATCGTCGCGCAGCACCGGCACGCGGCCGTTGGGATTGATGGCGAGGAATTCCGGCGTGTGGGTGCTGCCGTCGAGGAAGTCGACCGGCTCGTGCCGAAAGGCGACGCCCAATTCCTTGAGCATCCAGATCGAGCGATGAGCGCGCGAGGCCATCGCGCCGTAGAGCGTGAGCATTCGTCGTCTCCTTGTCGTTCAGGCTTGCGCGCCCGCGAGCGTTGCGCGGTGGCGCATCTGGCTGCGCACTTGCGACATCAGCGCGACGGCCAGCAGCGCCATGGCGCATGCCACCGCGCCAAGACCGGCGTAGCCGGCGGTCTGCACCACGACACCGCCGAGTGCAGGACCGATGCAGGAGCCCGCCATCGTCATCGCCGGGGTGGCCGCGGCAGCGCGGCCCGTGCTGTCCAGCCGGTTCATGAGGCCGAAGAGGAACGTGTGCGTGAAGATCACGACCGACACGAACAGCGACGACGCGACGGCGTAAGGCCAGAATGTGGCGCTGTTCGACAGCGTGAGGGCGAGCGCGGCCTGCACCATGGGCCCGGCCGCGCCCACCGCTACCGACGAGATGCGCCGTTGCCACCAGGCCGCGAGCAATCCCGGCAGCAGGTTGACGAGTCCCATCACGATCAGCACGCCGTGAACCTTCTCTGCGCCAAAGCCGTGGGCGATGCCGATGCGCTCCATGAAGCTGAACACCATGGCCTGGGTGAGCGTCAGGCAGATCACCACGCCGATCAGCAGCCGCGCAGCGGCCGGTACCTGCGCGGACGATTCGCGCGCAGTTGCCGTGTCGGCACGAGGCACTTTCGGAAAGGCGACGAACGACACCAGTGCCACGAAAGCCATCAGGGCCGCAAAGATTTCGAAGAGGAAGGTGGACCCTCCCTTTGCGATCCAGCCCGGCATGATGCCGAGAAACAGCAGGGCGAAGAGCCCCATGGCCGCGTTCACGAGACCGAACATGCGATGAGGATTGGCGCTGCGCCCGATACACCCGTGCGTGAACGACAGGGCCGTCCCCACGCCGAAGCCTGCGCTGGCGTGACAGAGCGCAACGGCCGCGAAGCTTTCCGGCGCCATCGGCCAGTAGCTTGCCAGCGCGAAGCTCGCAGCTGCGAGACCAAAGCCGCAACTCGTCGCGAGGCGATGCGCAAGGCGGTTGAAGAGGCGCGCGCTGATGACGCTGGCAACCAGCGCGCCGAGCATGAACAGCGTGACGGTGAGACCCGCCTGAGCCGGAGGGAAGCGATGGTGCTGCATCAGGGCGCCAACCCACAGCGGCAAGGCCACCATGTCGATCATGCCGATGACGTGGGCCAGGGTCAGGACGGCCCGGCCTGCGGGCGTGTCGGGGGTGCTCATGCGCGTCTCCATGGTGGACCGCCGTCTGGAAGCGGTCTTGTTGTTGTCCGGTGCCGTGACCGGATGGGTGCAGGAGCAGATGTTAGGAAGGTGCAGCTACAAAGAAAAACACTTCTTATCGTTGATTTGCATCAACGCTATCGATACCTTTGGAGGCTCTCCGTTACTCCACCTACGGTGTTTCATGCGCCTCGATCGATTCGACCTCAATCTGCTCATTGCGCTGGAGGCGTTGCTGGAAGAACGCAATGTCACGCGCGCCGCGGCCCGCATGCACGTGGGGCAATCCGCAGCCAGCGCCGCGTTGGGACGCCTGCGCGATCACTTTGGTGACGAGCTGCTGATGCCGGTGGGACGCCGGCTCGTGCTGAGTCCTCTCGCGCAGACGCTTGTCCAGCCGGTGCGCGACACGCTGCGCCAGGCGAGAGAAACGCTTGCGTACCGCACCGGGTTCGATCCGGCACAGGCGCAATGCCGCTTCCGCGTGGGTGCGTCGGACTACGTCACGACCGTGCTGCTGGCTGGGCTGATGCAGACCCTGGCCGTTGAAGCGCCAGGCGTGGTACTCGACATCCGCAATCCGCCGGCTTCGCTGGAAAGCGCGATGGAGCAGGCCATGGTCGACCTGCTCGTCATGCCGCAGCAATACGCGCGTCCGTTGCCTTTTCCTCAGGAGGCTTTATTCGAGGACGAGCATGCGTGTCTGCTCTGGTCGGGACACGTGTTGGCGGATAAGCCAATGAGGTTCGAAGACTACGTGGGGCTCGGGCACGTAGCCGTGCGTTTCGGCGACGCACGCAGCATGACGTTCGAGGACTGGTTCCTGCCGCGCTACGGGCAACAGCGGCGCATCGAAGCGACGGTGGACAACTTCAGCACGCTCGGTTACCTGGTAGTGGGAACGCAGCGCGTGGCGACGCTTCACTGGCGCATGGCCGTGCACTTTGCGCAGCATCTGCCCGTCGTGGTGCGAGACGTGCCTGTCGATATGCCGCGCGTGGTCGAGACGATGGTCTGGCCACATCACCTTGACCAGGACCCGGCGCATGGCTGGCTGAGGAGGCGGATCGCGGAATTCGCCGCTACGTTGCCGATGCCGCGCGGTCAGTCCGGCGTGTAGTGGTCGCGCGGTGGTCGCGCGTGCAGGCGAGGGCAATCCGCTGGCCGATACTTTTTGCAGGGCGCTGCCGAAGTCGATTGGTCGGTGATGGCGTTATTCCGCAATAACGTGTTCCGGCTATACGGCGGGATAACGAAATTGAGGGGCTTTCTTTCAATCCGTACAACATCGTGGAGCGTGCCGGGCTGATGTTGTTCGAGGGTAGTCCAGAACATCGCGAGTACCTGCTTGTACGAAACCCATTTTTTGGGGCACCGATGTCAACCGATAGCTGACCAGACTTGCGTTAAAGCGATAGCTGACTTCTAGCGTCAAGTTTCGCTTTATGCGTCACGCTTGTCGAATAAAGCAAAAGCAGACAAAAACTAAGCCATAAGTTGATCGTCAGGTTAAGTGTGTGGCCCGGTGCGGTAGACGCTGAATAAACCAAAAACATGTAATAATTTGCGGAAATAAAGCAAAAGGTGGGGTTGATTGAGTTTCGACGCAAGATGTTGATTTGTAGTGGTATTTTATGTGAGCAATTTACTGAATAAAGCAGATATTGAGCGTTCTGCGATCGTAACGCGCTGGTGGCAACGCTCCAACGGGTTCTTAAGCAAAATGTGGTGCCCCCGAGCTTCGGCGGGGCGGGTTTCCGAACTACGACACAAGAGAGCCACATCGAGGCGCATGCTGCCACGCCAGCAAGGCAAACGAATCTTGCGAAATGCCTCTCCAAGATGAAGCGCGGCACTTCGTCGGTCATGGGCCAGGTGGAGCGCGCTCTTGTCCATGTGTTCTACTTGTCGAACGCAGACCTGGAAAATCAGTTTCATCAAAAGCTGCCACTGCAAAGCGCTGATTGTCAACGATAGAGAAGCTGAAGTCGGCTGTCCGCTTCCGGCCGCGCCCCGACCGACGATACCGCCTCGACTCAAAAGTAAACGCGAGGCCATCGACGACTTGTTTCATCGAGTACGACAAACGTTGGATCAAAGTCCGGCATCCTGACTAGAGCGTAAGGCGCTGCAAGGCCGACACGAGGGGCCGGTGCACCGAATCGCACCGGCCCCTCGCACAGCCAGTTCAGCCGGGCCCGAAGGCTGACCAGAGCGCCCTCGACGGCTCAGTGTCCATTGAGACTACGTTCCCAGTTGCTTTGCAACGGACGCGTCACCAGGCAGACCGCTTGATCGAATATCAAGGCGCTCGAGTAAAGTCGAACGCGTTGGTCAGATCGCCCGTGGCTGGGCGGAAGCCCGCCAATGGCTTCAGGTTGAACCGCCTGGTAATGAACTTCAGGATTGAAGCCGTATCGTAGTAGGTGTGGTCGACATAACCCTTCTTCGCGTAAGGCGAGATCACGACGGCAGGGATACGTGAGCCGGGGCCCCAGCGATCGCCCGCGGGCGGTGCGACGTGGTCGAAGAAGCCGCCAAATTCGTCTGTCGTCACGATGATCGCCATATGCGCCCATTGCGGACTCTTCTGCAACGTGCTTATCACGTTGGCGAGGTCGGCATCGGCACTTTGCACGTCGGAGTAGCCGGGGTGCGCATTCAGGTTGCCCGCGGGCTTATAGAACGACACGGCAGGCAAGGTTCCGTTTGCCGCATCGCTCAGCATGTTCGTGGCATCTTGCAGGTGGTTTGCACGTTCGGCTTGCCCCTGCGGCGTGGTCGGGTCGAAGCGGCTGTAATAGTTGAATGGCTGATGATGAGGCTCGAAATCCGGTTGGCCCGGCGTTTCCGTCCAGATCAGCTTGTAGTTCTTGCTGTCACGTACGGTGAGGCCTTCGACCAGCGCATTGTTCCATTGACCGGCATACCATTTCCAATTAACGCCTGCCGTGGTCAGCGTGTCGCCGATGGTGGTGAATTTGCTGGAGTCGATCGGCGGCAGCACGGCGGAGCCCTCGTAGGCGTCGCCAGCGGGATTGGCCAGCCGTACATCCTGCCCGGGCGCCGAGGGCGCTGCACTTGGCTGATAGGGCGGTAGGATCGTATTGACCGCATAGCCGTCGGGGGTCACTGAGCCATCGTGAACAAATTTGACTTGCCCCTGATTCGCACTGGTCGGTGAGGTCGGATCGATCTGAAGCGCTTTGCCACTGGCGTCCACGGTCGCAATCTCGCTCGCCGGCGCGTTGGGGTAGGTTGGGGCGCAGGCGCACACGAGGTATTGGTGATTCAGGAAGGAGCCGCCAAACGCGCCCTGGAAGAAGTTATCGGCCAGCGTGTATTGCTGGGCGAGCTTATAAAGGCTCAAGCTCGAACCGTCGTAGTAGCCCATGACGTAGCCACCGCGGTTCGAGTAGGTGGCGAACATGTTGTTGGCGCCGCCATTGATCTGCATCTGGTGTTGATAGAAGCGATGGACAAGGTCTGGCCCGACCACGCTCATGGTGCTGTTGATCGGCGCCGCGTCCAGGCGGAAAGGCGCATTAGGCAAGGTGCTGACGAGACCCAGTGATGGATCGGTCTCACTTCCCCAGACGGCAGGCAGTTTCGTCAGCACGGTTTTGCCGTCGAAATTGACCTGGGCGTTCGAAACCGACACATTAGCAATGCCGTTCGCACCGGGGAAGTTGCCGAACAGATTGTCGAACGAGCGGTTTTCCAGATAGACGACCACAACGTTCTGGATTTTGTCGATGCTCGTCGCGGCCTGCGCAGTGGCAGGCGTGTCATTGCTAGAGCCGTTGCAGCCGGCCAGAGATACGAGCAGGACCGATGCAGCAACAGCGCTGCGAACAGCAAGGGTCAACGCTCGCAAACGATTCGCTTCCATGGTTAATGCCTTATTTTCTAGAAATAGTAAATGAGCGTGGCGATACTGCCCTCGCTCCCATCACCCCAAAGTGGACAAAAACGCCAAGCAGAACGGACGAATTAGCCGCGACGGCGAAGCTTATGCGTCGACCGTGACAATTTCGCAAAAAAACATTGGGGGGCTGTGAATAAATATGCAGACCTCCGGCTGAGCCGGGAATCCGAATGGTGACTACAAAATAAACTGATTCCTCTATCAGAATATTTTGATCACAACGCATTTTGATATTGTGCCTTCCGGAAATGTGGCTAATCACGAAGGCCTAATATCCATATAGGCAAGTTTCCGCAAAAAGAAATACTGATATCGCATCGCCCCTTCAGAATCCGGACGGTTCTCCGGGTACGTCCGGACATTCCGATTGGGGGATACATGCAGAAGACGACTCTTGCACGACTGCTGTGCGCGCTGACCTTCGTCGCCGTGCTCGGTGCGTGCGGCAGCAGCGCGGACGGCACGGGCAATTCGGGCAACCATAGCAACGGCAATTCCACGACGCCTGCGCAGCCCACGGCGAACCGCGCGCTCGTCATCGAACTCGACGGCTTCACTTACGCGGCATTGTCCACGGGCATCGCCAACGGTTCGCTGCCCAATCTCGCGAAACTGCACGCCACGCCTGCGTATAGCGGCGGCGTCAACGGCACGCCTACGCAACAGCCGAATCTCGACACGCCCGGCTGGGCCACGTTATTGACGGGCACGTGGGGCAATCGCCACCAGGTGCTGTCGGATCTGCCGAATCAGGCGCTTCAGGCGCCCACCGCGTTCGAGATGCTGAAGGCCGCGCATGCGGGCGCGCTCGGTGTGGCGGCCGGTTCGGCAGGACTCGCATCGCTGCTCGCGGCCGATCGCAACGCCGGCAACCTCGATACGCTCGCGAACTGCCAATCGGTCGACAGCTGCGTGACGCAGCAGAGCGTCGCGATGATCGACAACGGTTACGCGCTCGTCGTCGCGCAGTACCACTCGGCGCAGGACGCGGCATTGAACTACGGTCTCGGTGCGGCGGCCTACGCGGCCACGCTGAAGCAGCTCGACGCGGCCGTGGGCGCGCTCGTCGCTGAAACGGCGAAGCGGGCGAATGAAAACTGGCTGATCGTCGTCACGGGCGGCCACGGGTTGAACGCGGCGGGCGGCAACGATGGCTTGCCGCTGTTGCCCGAATCGACCACCTTCGTCGCGATGAACCAGCCCGACAACGGCCGGCTCGGCGGCACCACGCCGCCCACGTCGCTCGCCGATCTCCAGAAGCACGCGAGCATTGCCGACATCGCGCCGACCGTGCTCGCGCAGTTCCACGCGCAGCCGGCCTCGTCCGCCTACGGCATGGACGGCGGCGAGATCATCGGCGCGCAGCCCGTATCGCAGCTCGCCGCAACCACGAGCGCCGATGGCCAGAGTCTCGTGCTGTCGTGGGTGGCGCCCGCGACCGGCTCGATCACGCTGTGGCGTGCGGGCAAGCAGATCGCAACGCTGCCCGCCGGCACCACGAGCTACACCGACAGCCAGCTTGGCCTGACCGCGGCCGGCACCTACAGCTTCGACTACGTGGTGACAGCTGGCGGCGCGTCGGTCGCAGGCATCGAGCAGATCGCGTTCGTCCCGCCACCCCCACCGCCGCCCCCGCTTGCGACGACGCTGAAGAACGGCCTCGCGTCGTACTACCCGTTCGGCGCGCTGCCGGGCCTCGATTCACAGAACGCAAGCACGATGAGCCCGTTCGCTTCCGACGCGAACGGCGGCTCGCTGGCTACCGATCCGTTCGGCGGGCAGGGGTTGCAGGTGACGACCCAGACCGTCGATGCCAGCGGCTACGACGGCTACAAGCTCGTGCAGAACGCCGATATCGCGACGCAGCCGCAGTTCACGATCGGTATGTGGCTGAAGACGCCGTGTAGCGACGTCGTCAGCTACGGCACGCCGGTCTTCGCCAACAAGAACTGGCAGAGCGGCAAGAACCCGGGCATTGCGATCGGGTTGTTCCCGCAGGCGTCCGGTGCGTCGTCGGGCACCTGCAACATCCAGTACAACGCGGGCGACGGCACGAAGCGCAACGACCTGAAGACGATGAGCGTGACCGCCGGCAAGTGGGTGTACGCGGCCTTCGTGATCGACACCGTCGGCAGCACGATCACCGCGTACACGTTCGACCCCGTGATGGGCGAGCAGAAGCAGAGCACGCCGCTCACCGTGTCGCTCGCCGCGCTGCCAGGCCTCGGCACCAAGACCTTCGGCGTGAACGAAGACGGCACCGGCCAATACCACATGCTTGCCTGCGGCCAGCCGGCCAGTGCCTACAGCGGCGGCTACACCGTGGGCGCATGCACGACCGTTGCACCGAACGTCGAAAGCTTCTCGGACATTGCGATGTGGAACCGCGTCGTCACGGAAGCGGAGCTGCAATCCATCGCGGGCTCGGGCAAGCCGCTCTCCTCGATTCTTCACTGACGGAGTGCCCACATGAACGCGATCCCTCTGCGTCGCCGCGGCGGCACCTGCCGCATCCGTACCGTGCTCGCCGTCTGCGTGCTGGGTGGGCTGAGTGCGCTTGTTACCGGATGCGGCGGCAACGCCTCGGACAACGCTACCCCGAGCGCCGCAAACGCAAACGCGAACGCCGCGCTGGCGGGTGCCGGCGCGGCGAGCGCACCGGTACCAATCGTCGCGCTGCCTGGTGCCGGCCCATGCCCTGCATCCGGCACGACCGCGCTGCAGTCGCCTTCACTGAATTCCCAGTTGCGCTGCGCGCCGTGACGCGCACGCCTTTGCGAGACGACCTCTTTTCCCGATCATGACGCTCATCGACCGCCGTTCGTTTCTCCGTGCCGCCGCTGCCGGCACGGCCTTCGCCATGTTCCCGCCCGCGATCCGGCGCGCGCTCGCGATTCCGGCCCACAACCCGACCGGCACGATCAACGACGTCCAGCACGTCGTCATCTTCATGCAGGAAAACCGCTCGTTCGACCATTATTTCGGCACCATGCCCGGGGTGCGCGGCTTCGGCGATCGCCTGACGATTCCGCAGCCGGGCGGCGCGTCCGTCTGGCAACAGGGCGACGGCGCGCGCACCTTGCTGCCGTTCTATCTCGACAGCACGAAGGGCAACGCGCTGCTGGTCGGCGGCGCGCACTCGTGGACCGACGCGCATGCGGCCTGGGACAACGGCCGGATGACTGCGTGGCCCGCCTCGAAGGGCGAGATGTCGATGGGGTATCTGCTGCCGTCCGACCTGCCGTTCCACTTCGCGCTGGCGAATGCATTCACGATCTGCGACGCGTATCACTGCTCGTTGCACGGCGGCACGAACTCCAATCGCATCTTCCAATGGACCGGTACGAACGGCCCGACGGGGTCCAATACGGCGGTGGTGAACAACAACGGCTGGGACAGTCTCGGCGCGTCCGCCACGGGGCTGTCGTGGACCACGTATCCGGAACGCCTGCAGGCGGCGGGCGTGAGCTGGAAGGTCTACCAGAACATGCCGGACAACTACACCGACAATCCGCTTGCCGGTTTTGCGACCTTCCGCAAGGTCAACGAGACCGTGCCGGGTTCGCCGAATGCGCCGTATTCGTCCGCGATGGAAGCGCTGTCGCCGCTGTACAAGGGCATCGGCAACACGATGCCCGACGGCGGCTTCCTGCAGGCACTCGCAGACGACATCGCGGCCGGCCAGATGCCGCAGGTGAGCTGGATCGTGTCGCCGGCGGCGTACAGCGAGCATCCGGGTGTATCGACGCCGGGGCAAGGCGCGTACTACCTGCAGCGTCTGCTGGACACGCTCACCGCGAACCCGGACATCTGGAGCAAGACCGTGCTGTTCGTGAACTACGACGAGAACGACTGCTTCTTCGATCACATGCCGCCGCCGAACCCGCCGTCGCGCAACGCGGACGGGACGTACGCGGGCAAATCGACCGTGGCCACGCAGTACGAGTATTTCACCGTGCCGAACCCGCCCGGCGACGAGTCGCCGCTTGCGCCCGACGGTCGCCCGTACGGCCCGGGCCCGCGCGTGCCGATGTTCGTCGTCTCGCCGTGGAGCACGGGCGGCTGGGTCAACTCCGAAGTGTTCGACCATACGTCGGTGCTGCGCTTTCTCGAGCAGCGCTTCGGCGTGCAGGAACCGAATATCAGCGCGTGGCGCCGTGCGGTGTGCGGCGATCTGACCTCGGCCTTCAACTTCAGGAATCCGAATGCGAGCCCGGCGACGTCGCTGCCGGCGCCGAGCAAGGCTACGGCCGATGCGCAGAACACGCAGCAGAGCCTGTTGGGCGCAGTGCCTGTGCCGGTGGCCAGTGCGCAGCAGATGCCGACGCAGCCGCAGGGCACACGCCCGTCGCGCGCGCTGCCGTATGAGTTGCACACCAGCGCGAATGCCGACGTCGCGGGCGGCCTGCTGTGGCTGACGTTCAGCAATACGGGCACGGCAGGCGCGGTATTCCACGTGTACGACAGGTTGCATCTGGACCGCGCGCCCCGCCGTTACACGGTCGAAGCAGGCAAGCAGATTTCGGACGCCTGGAAGGCGGTTGCCGACGACGCGGGCAACTACGACCTCTGGGTGCTCGCACCGAACGGCTTTCTGCGCGAATTTCGGGGCAATGTGGCGAAGGCCGCGAGCGGACCGGCGGCGGAGATCCGCGTCTGCTACGACCCGGCGAACGACGCCGTGTACCTGACCATCATGAACGTCGGCAATGCGACGAGTCAGGTGACCGTTGCGTCGAACGCGTATCGCACGGATGGACCGTGGACCTACGCCGTGCCCGCCGGCATGCAGGTTGAGCCGTACTGGACGCTCGCCGCGTCGAGCGGCTGGTATGACTTCACGCTGACGGCCGAAAACGGCCTGGCGCGGCGCTATGCCGGCCGCGTGGAGACTGGGAAGGACAGCATCACGGACCCGGCGATGGGCTCGGCCTGAGGAAGACTGGGTAAAACTCACGCCGGTTCGCCGCAGCCCGCGACATTGGCGATGAATGCCGAGATGAGCCGCGTGCCGGCACGCGCGTCGAGGTAATACAGGTACTCGTGCATGGACGGCATGTCGTCGACGATGGCCACCGCGCGCAGATCCGGATGCGCGCCCACTTCGCCGCGCGGCATCAGCGTGCAGCCCATATCGCACCGGACTGCCTCGCGCACCGCTTCGCGGCTGCCCAGTTCGATCGCGTTCGGAGGCAGGTCGACGCCCGCCTGCTTCAGGACGTGCTCCATGAGTGCGCGTGTGCGGGAACCCGATTCGCGCAGCAACAGGGCGTGTCCGGCCAGTTCCGCGAGCGAGATCGCGTCGCGCAAAGCAAACGGATGAGAGGCGTGCACGACAGCGACGAGCGGGTCGTTCGCTATCGTGCGCCGCACGAAGCGCGGATCGTCATTCAGTTGCGACGACACGGCAATGTCGACGCGAAAATCGGCGAGTGCGTCGAGCACCTGTTGCGAGTTGCCAATTTCGATATTGATCCTGACGCCCGGGTACTGACGTCGGAACGCGGCTATCGAAGGCAGGATATAAAACGGGCCCGTCGTGCCGACGCGCAAGGTGCCGGTGCGCAACTCCTGTTCGTTGCGCAGCGCGAAGTCGATGTCGTTCTTGATCTGCAGCATCTGGCCGATCATCGGCATCAACGCGGCGCCCATGTCGCTCAAGTCGAGACGATTGCCGCGGCGATAGAAGAGCTCGACGCCATAATGACGCTCGAGTTGCTGGATGCGCGAGGTGATGGTGGGCTGGCTCACGTCGAGGCGCTTCGCAGCGGCGGTCACGCTGCCTTGACGAGCGGTTTCGTAGAAAGCGGCAGCAAGCAGCGCGAGCATGGTAGGGCCAAGGGAAAAATGCGTGGATATTACCGGGGACACATGACAAATGGATGCCAGCTGAATGTAAGGGTATGTCCGTGGCGGATCAGTCAGCCTGTGGATCACGTCCGACATCGCGGTAGCCAGCAGCACGCATCCCGATCGGCTTAGCGCTCGCGCCGCTCAGCGCCGGGACGGACAGGAACGGTGCCGCCAGACATCCTTCTGGCGCATCCCTAGATCGTGCCGTACAGCGCGCGCGGCCGGTCGCGCAGCGTACGCGACAGCACGTCCAACGCACGCGCGAGTTCTTCGCGCGACGTTGCACACGCAAGGTTCACGCGCACGCCGTGCTCGATGGTCTGGCGATCCACCGCGAACGCCGACGCGGGCATCGTGTTGACCCCACGCGCCAATGCATTCGCCGCGAAATCGTCCGAGCGCCATGGCTCCGGTACGCGCAGCCATATGAACATGCACGCGGGGTCGCTCTTCAGCAAGTCCCTCGGCAACAGCTCCCGCGCAAGTTCCTGGCGCGCCTGCAGTTCGGCGCGCTGCGCCTCGAGTATGGTCTGGGCGGTGCCGTCTTCGATCCACCGCGTGGTGACTAGCGTGGAGAGCGGAGCGGGCATCCACGCCGTCGTGCGGACCGCTTCGGCCGCGAGCGCTGCGCCATGCGGCGGCGTCAGCAGATAGCCTACGCGCAGGCCCGGCGCGAGAATCTTCGACGTCGAAGCCACATGGAAGGTCAACTCCGGGCACAGGCTCGCGATGGTGGGCAGCCGCTTGCGCAACAGCGGGCCATAAACGTCGTCCTCGATGATCGCGACGTGATGACGGCGCGCGATGTCGACGAGCGCGATGCGCCGCTCGAGGCTCATCGTGACCACGCCTGGATTCTGCAGGTTCGGCACCGTGAAGATCGCCTTCACGCGCATCCGCTTGCACGCGTCTTCCAGATGTCCGGGCAGCAGGCCGTCGTCGTCGCTTGGAATGCCGACCAGCTCGAACTGGAAGACAGGCGCCAGCGCTTTCAGCCCGTAGTAGGTGAGCTTGTCGGACAGGATCACACCTTCGTGTCCCATCAGACTGCTCAACACCGCATAGAGCCCGTGCTGCGCGCCGCTCGTTACGACGAGATTGTCCGCGAGCGGCGCGAAGCCGGGCGCCGCTATCCATTGGGCGCCGGCGGCACGCGCCCAGTCCGGTCCCTGGGGCGGCTGATACTCCTGGGTTTGCGCGAAGCGCGGGTCGCGCGCGATGGTTCCCATCGTGCGTGCAAGCTGCGCGAGAAATTCGCCGGTCGCGGGGCGGTTGACGGTGAGATCGATCACCGCGTTCGTTTCGCCGCCCGCCGCACTCGTGCCGCGCTGCTGCGTCGTCTTGACGGCGGGCATCGCACCGCCGGTCACGATCGAGCCGCGCCGCTTGCTTGCCACGATCAGTCCGCGCGCCTGCAGCTCCTTGTACGCCCTCGATACCGTCGACACGTTGATGCCCAGTTCCAGCGCCAGATCGCGCTGTGGCGGCAGCCGGCTGCCGGGCGGATAGCGCCCATTGCGCACCTGTTCCTCGAGGTTGCGCGACACCTCCAGATAAGTCGCCTGCCGTCCTTTTGTCTGGATCTTACCGTCTTGATTTGTGTGGTTCTCGTCAGCTTTCATGCAAGTAGTGGCTCCATACAAAACTCCGTCGGCCCGTTCGGCAGGTAGTCGTGGCAGGGGGCGCGATCGGGTAGCGAGTGCGGCGGCTGCGCGGCACGTGCGGCCATGGCGTGCACAATTCTGCCTGATATCCCGGTGCCATGATCCGGATTGTCCTGGAAACGTTGGCTCTCACACAAACGAATTAAATTTGCACACAAAATTTTGTTGTGTGAGTATGGACTCAAGGTTTTGTCCGGCCACGTCAACGACGCAACACGCACTGTAGTACAGGAGAAGACGCTCGTGATGGATCAGCACCCTCTCGTTCGCGCGCAGGTCGACGCCCGCCGCGTTCGGGCCTTCGTCACGCAGTCGCGCGCGCCAGACGGCAACAGCTGCCGACGCTTCCATGAATCCGCTACGTACGGGGTGAAATGATGGCCGACGTTGCTGTGATCGGTGCAGGCTTTGTCGGCTTGTCCTGCGCACACTGGCTGCTTCGGGACGGGCACCGCGTCACGCTGTTCGATCCGCAAGGCCCGGGCGAGGGCGCATCGTACGGTAACGCCGGCACGTTCGCGAACTACGCGTGCATCCCGGTGAACAATCCGGATGTCTTCCGCAACCTGCCACGTTTCCTGTTTTCGCCGCAGAGTCCGCTGCGGATTCGTTGGGGGTATCTGCCGAGGCTTACCCCGTGGCTTGCGCGTTTTCTGCTGAGCTCGACACCGCGTCGCTATGAGCGGAGTGCGACGGCGCTCGCCAGCCTGCTGTCGCGCGCTTTCGAAGGCTATCGCGAGATGCTCGCGACCGATGCGCTCGCTAGCTTCGTGCGCGAAGGCGAATGCCTGTACCTGTACTCGAACGAAGCGTCGTTCCAGGCGGCGCAGCGATCGCTCGCGCTACGCCGCTCGCTTGGTGTGCAGTTCCAGACGCTCGGCCGCGAGCGTATCCAGCAGCTTGAGCCGAATCTCGCACCGATCTTCCTGCACGGCACGCTCTTTTCCGGAAGCTGGTATCTGAGCGATCCGCGTGCATTCCTGCAGGCATTGCACGCGGCGATGACGCGCCAGGGCCTCGTACACGAGCGCGTTGCGATCGAACGGGTGGAACCGCGGCCGCATGGCGTGCGGCTTGTTGACACCACGGGCCGCGTGTTCGATGCGGCCCGCACTGTTATCTGCGCCGGCGCCTTGTCGAAGCGATTCGCGCGGCAATGCGGCGACACGGTGCCGCTCGATACCGAACGCGGTTACCACGTGCGCTTTCCCGGCACGTCGAACCTGATTTCCCGCCCGTGTGGCTGGGCCGAACGAGGCTTTTACATGACGCCGATGACGGGTGGCATCCGCGCCGCGGGCACCGTCGAACTGGGCGGCTACGGGCCGGAACGCAACGCGGCGCTGCTGAATCTGCTCAGAACGTCGGCGCGCGAGGCGCTGCCCAGCCTCACACGACCGGACGCGGATTGGCTGGGCTTCCGGCCCACTTTGCCGGACGGTCTGCCGGTGATCGGACCGTCGAGCGCGTCGAGGCATGTCGTGTACGCGTTCGGGCATCAGCACGTCGGCGTTACGCTGGGCGGAGTGACTGGCAGCGTGGTGGCCGATCTGGTGGCCGGTCGCGCGAGCCCGATCGATCTGCAGCCCTACAGCCCACGCCGTTTTTGAACCAGGCAGCTTTCGCGGGCCTCGCTTTCAACCACCGCAACAGCCATCACAAAGAGGAAACACCATGAACCGCCGCAACCTGGTATCAGCACTCGCGCTTGCCGCGCTGTGCGTCAACGCGCCGTCGTACGGCGCGAATCCCGAGATCGTCAAGATCGGTTTCGCAGGACCGCTTACCGGACCGGTGGCGCGGGTCGGCAAGGACCTGCAGTACGGAGCGCAGCTCGCGCTGGACGAGGAAAACGCGAAGCACCCAACGGTGGCCGGCAAGCCCGTCAAGTTCGTGCTCGACGTGCAGGACGATCAGGGCGACCCGCGTATGGCGATCCAGGCCGGGCAGAAGCTCGTGGACGACGGCGTGGTGGGCGTGATCGGCCACTACAACTCCGGGTGCAGCATTCCGGCTTCTGCGATCTATCACACCGCCAACGTTGCGATGATCACGCCGGGCTCCACCAACCCTGCGCTCACGCAACAGGGTTTCGCGAATGTGTTCCGCACGATGGGCAACGACGGCGTGGGCGGCGTAATCGCCGGACGGTTCGCAGTGGAGCAGTTGAAGGCGAAGCGCATCGGCATCATCGACGACCGTACCGCGTTCGGTCAGGGGCTTGCCGACGCCTTCGCGAAAGGCGTGAAGGAGGCGAACGGCAACGTTGTGGACCGCGAGTTCACCAACGACAAGGCCGTGGATTTCCGCGCGATCCTGACGACGCTGAAGCAGAAGAACATCGATATGATTTTCTTCGGCGGTCTGGACGAGCAGGGCGCAATGCTGGTCAAGCAGATGCGCTCGCTCGGCATGCCGACGCAACTGTTCGGCGCGGGCGCGTTGAAGAGCAACGCTTTCCTGCAGATCGCGGGCAGCTCGGGCGAGGGCACCCAGGACCTGGAGCCGGGCCCGGCACTCGACAAGCTGCCGTCCGCGCAGGATTTTGCGAAGCGCTACAAGGTACGTTTCAATCAGGATGTCGAGCTGTATGCGCCGTTCGCCTACGACGCCGCGCTGGCGATGATCAAGGCGATCCAGCAGGCCAACTCGATTGATCGCGCGAAGATCGTCGCCGCGCTGCCGAAGGTGACGGTGACGGGCGTGACGGGCAAGATCGAATTCGATCCGTATGGCGACCTGATCAAACCGCCTTACACGCTGTTCCAGGTGCAACAGGGGCAGTGGAAGAGCCTGCGGACCGTGGGAGGCAATGGCGCCTGACGGGTTCTCGCACGAAAACGCCACCATCGCGCGCCAGACGCTCGGCCGGGCATTACGTCGACGCGTTCGGGCGCGTTTCGCGCCTGACTGCGGCCGCCTGCCGAGGCAGGCGCGCGAGCCGGGCCCTGGTTGCGTGCAGACAGCCGGTCGCCGGCACTGACAAAGCCAACACCCGCTTCGGCGCGTCGCTGTCCCCGCCGGGCGATGTGTGAATCATATAGCGTGGTTCATGTACGAAGTCCCGGACAGCTCCGGGAACATCTACGGTGCGACGGGACATTCATCCGAAACCTTGAACACATCAACCGCGTGCCAGAGAAGGCTTGCCTGTTCGTTCATCGAGTGGGCAGCGGCTGATGCCTGCTCAACCAGCGCAGCGTTCTGCTGTGTGACCTCGTCGAGCTGCTCCACTGCCGAATTCACCTGCTCGATAGCTGCCCCTTCGGTGCGCAAACCGACCCGCGATCAGCTCCAGTGTGGACGTCTTGCCTGCGCCTGCGTAGGCCTTGATCTTGAGCATCTCGCCGGCTTCCGCTGCGGCGAGCGCTATCTGCTGTTCGTTGGTTGGCGAGAAGGTAGTCATGGGACTGGTGAGACTGGGATGACCCGGACATTCTTGCCCGCAATGCCCGCGCTGGAATGAACAAATCCTGCTCAAAACGCACTGCTTTCGGGCCGCCGGCGAGGAATTGCGACCGGCGGCCCGACCGTCATGCGAGAGCGGCTAGAACCTTCGGCGAGAACGGGTCGGCAGTGGCGTGCAGCGTGTCGACACGTGCACTGCCGGCCACCAGTGTGCGGGGATCGATCCTGATGACATCGACTGTTTTGCCTCCGCGCGCCGGTTCAGGCGAAGTCGTGTAACGGTTGCCCCGCGCGATATAGTCGTGGATGTTCGGCGACAGGCGGTACTCGAAATCGCCCGTTGCGTCGCTGGCGACGAGGCGCAACGCGCTGAGCGGCAACGAACGGAGATCGTTGTCGAGCACCCGGTTGAGGACGACGTCACGAACTGCGGCCGAGGCAACGGGACTGGCGTATTCCGTGTCCGTGTGCCGCAGTTGCAGAATCGCGAGCCACGGCTCGCGCGCCGTAAAGACCACGCGGTATTCCATGACGCTGGGTCTGCCGGTTTCGTCCGGGTAGAGCGTGGTGAAGTTGGGTAGCGCAGCGCTACCCAACCTCACTCAATTGCCGTTACGCAACCCATCTGGCAAACGAATGCCGGTGTCGATCACCTCGAGACCCGGCACAGTGGCGGGCACGAGATTGCTGGCCGTATTGAATGGGCCATCCGTGCCTGCAAACTGATCGCCTCGGGCGCCGTTCGCCGCAGCGGATGACTGCATGTCCGACGTTGCTCCATACATCGGTGACGTGCTCGACACGATTGCCTGTGCCCAGGCAAGCACGCCCCTATACCCGGCGGCGCTTTCGCCGGCCGGGGCATTTGACGAAGCGGGCGTGCCGGGCGTATCTGTGGCACCTGATGTACCCGAAGGACGGGACGGGCTCGTCGGTATGACTGTCGGCGGGATCGTGACCGGTGCAGCGCTCGCGTAGACGAAGTGGTTGCCGGCCGCGATCGTCGATGGCGCGTTGCTGGCCATGGTCGCCCCGTACACGTCGGCGCCGCCGGAGATCAACCCGCCAACGGCGTTGCTCGAGGGGCTGGCCGAATAAACCAGCCAACGGCCGTTCGGCGTGGATAGCGCGTTGGTGCCCGCATTGTTGACGAAGCTCGTGCCGGCGAGCGAGAGGGCGTCGCCGCTTGAGCTCGAGGTGAGTCCCGCGTTGAGCGTCAGCACATTGCCAGCCACCAGGCTCAGTCGGCCGGCCACCGAAACGGCGCTATTCACGGTGATGTCGTTCGTCGCCTGCAACGTGATGCTGGAGCCCGCACCGGCGGCCACGGCCAGTTGAGCAGGGCTGACGGTTACATCGGCCATGCTGCCGCTTGCCAGGTTGCCGAGATTGGACGGATCGGCCACCAGCCAGACCATACCGTTCTGGCCTTGCGAAAGAACGACGTAGTTGCCATTGGCGAGCGGGTTCACGCCGTAGGACCCATCCCCGGTGGGGCGGCCGACGTAATCACCGGCGGAACTGCCGACGAGGGAATTCGCGCTGGAGAGGGTGCCGGTGACGCCGCTCGTGCGGCTGCCCCAGGTGACGGCTCCCCTGCCGGCGTTCCATGAGCTGCTGTTCACCACATAGTTGCCGTTGGCGAGGGTTGTGATGCCGTTGTTGCCGACATAATCGCCAGCGGTACTGCCGACGAGCGAGTTGGCGCTGGAGACGACACCCACGACGCCGCTCGTGCCGCTGCCCCAGGTGACGGCGCCCATGCCGCCGTTCCAAGCGGAGCTGCTGACCACATAGTTGCCGTTGGCGAGCGGCGTGATGCCGTCGTGGCCGACGGAATCGTCGACGTTGCTGCCGACGAGCGAGTTGGCGCTGGAGACGACACCCACGACGCCGCCCGTGCCGCTACCCCAGGTGGCGGCGCCGACGCCGCCGGCCCAGTTGGCGCTGTCCACCACATAGTTGCCATTGGCGAGCGCCGTGACGCCGCTGTTGCCGACAAAATCGCCAGCGTTGCTGCCGACAAGCGAGTTGGCGCTGGAGACGACACCCACGACGCCGCTCGTGCCGCTACCCCAGGTGGCGGCGCCCGTGCTGCCGTTCCAGTTGCCGCTGCTGACCACATAGTTACCGTTGGCGAGCGCCGTGGCGCCGCCGTTACCGACATTATCGCGAGCGTTGCTGCCGACGAGCGAGTTGGCGCTGGAGACGACACCCACGACGCCGCTCGTGCCGCTACCCCATGTGGCGGCGCCCCTGCCGCCGTTCCAGCTGCCGCTGCTGACCACGTAGTTGCCGTTGGTGAGCGCCGTGACGCCGCCGTTGGTGCCGACATAATCGCCAGCGGCACTGCCGACGAGCGAGTTCGCGCTGGAGACGATACCCGCGACGCCGCCCGTGCCGCTGCCCCAGGTGACGGCTCCCGTGTTGGTGCTCCATCCGCTGCTGTCCACGACGTAGTTGCCGTTAGTGAGCGCCGTAATGCCGCCGTTGCCGACATAATCGCCAGAAGTACTGCCGACGAGCGAGTTCGCGCTGGAGACGACACCCACGACGCCGTCCGTGCCGCTGCCCCAGGTAACGGCTCCCTTGCTGCGGCTCCAGTTGGAGCTGCCCACCACATAGTTGCCGTTGGTGAGCAAGTCGATCCGGTCGGAGCCGACGCTATCGCCGGTGGAACTGCCTACGAGGGAATTTGCGCCGGACACGGTGCCCGTGATGCCGCTGGTGCCGCTGCCCCAGGTGACGGCGCCCATGCCGCGGTTCCAATAGGGACTATCCACCACATAGTTGCCGTTGGCGAGCGCCGTGATGCCGTAGACGCCGACGCTATCGCCGGTGGCGCTGCCGACGAGCGAATTGGCGCTGGAGATGGTGCCGGTGACGCCGCTCGTGCCGCTGCCCCAGGTCACGGCGCCCGTGCCGGCGCTCCATCCGGTGCTGTCCACTACATAGTTACCGTTGGTGAGCGCCGTGACGCCGCTGGTGCCGACATAATCGCCAGCGCGGCTGCCGACGAGCGAGTTGGCGCTGGAGACGATACCCACGACGCCGCTCGTGCCGCTGCCCCAGGTTACGGCGCCCGTGCCGGCGCTCCATCCGCCGCTGTCCACTACATAGTTGCCGTTGGCGAGCGCCGTGATGCCGTAGGCGCCGACAGAATCGTTAGCGACGCTGCCGACGAGCGAATTGGCGCTGGAGACGGTGCCGGTGACGCCGCTCGTGCCGCTGCCCCAGGTCACGGCGCCCATCCTGCCGTTCCATGAGGAGCTGTCGACCACGTAGTTGCCGCCGGTCAGCGCTTTCACGCCGTTGTTGCCCACCTGGTCACCGGCATGACTGCCGGCGAGCGTCGAAATCAGCGCGCCGGTGCGGCCGTCGTAGAGATAGACGGCGCCCGCGGTAGAAGCCCCGAAGTTGTCCTGCGGCGAACTGACGACGATGTTCCCGTTCGACAGTTCGGTCACCCCGCCGCTGCCGTGTTGGTTGCCCGCAGCCGCGGCCGGATCGGCAAGATCCAGGTAGAACATCGACGAAGTAGGGCTCGCGTCGATCACGATGTTGGCCGGGTCATACAGGATCTGGCCGCCGGCGCCCACGCTGACGGTACCGGCCAGATTGAGCGTGCGTTTGGACGATACTTCGACGAAGCTGTCGTTGCCCGCGCGCGTCTGCCCGAAGTAGTTCGTGGTGCCATCCGACCAGACCGTGACGTGCGCACCGTCGCCGCCCGTCAGCGTTGTCGCGCCGTTCACTGCGACGCTCTGCGCGTTCGCGATGTCCGCATCCTGCCCGTGCGCACCGCCGCCCACGCGCAGGCTGCCGTTGTTACCCGTCGCGAGCTGCGCCCCGGCTAGCGTGACCGTCTGGCCGGCCACGGTCAGATCGGTCGTGCCTGTGAGCGCGCCCGAGATGAACGTATGCTCGCCGCCGTCAACCCGCACGCTCTTGCCGCTGACACGGCCACCGGCTGTCTGGACCAGCGCGTACGTCGCGGCAAGGTTCGCCGCGTCGGCGCTGATCGTGCCCGACTGCAGCACGCTGCGCGCGCTCACGTCGACCTGCCCGCCGGTCAGCGTGCCGCTGTTCTGCGCGGTGCCGTTAGTCGAATCGCCAAGCAGCCTGATCGTGCCGCCCTCGTTATCGACGTGGGCGGCCTCGATCACGCCGCTATTGTTCACGACGGCTGAAATCAGGCTGTTCGCGGCCTTGGCCGTGAGGACGACCGTGCCGCCGTCGGCTTTGATCAATTGCCGATTCTCGGCGAGTGCGTCGAGCGTACCCTGGTTCACCTTGATGCCGATCAGGCCATCGCCCGCGAAGTCGAGCGTGATGTCGCTGCCGGCGGCGAGCGCCACCGTGCCCAGCCTGGCGGCGATTGTGCCCTGGTTGCTGACTTGTCCCCCGAGCAGCGCGACGTAATCGCCGTTGATCGCCCCCTGGTTGACGACGCTGCCGGCCGTGCCCGTGAAGCGGAAGTTGCGGTTCAGGAAGTCGGCATCGGTGATGTTCTGCGTCGAGGCGACGAGCCCGCCGACGTTCACCTGCGCACCCTTGCCGAACAAGATCCCGTTCGGGTTGACGAGAAAGACCTGGCCGTTGGCGTTGAGCTTGCCGTAGATGGCGGAGGGGTCCGAGCCGACTACACGGTTGAGCGCGATGGCCGACTTGTTCGGTTGAACGAAGTTGACCGTCTCGGGCGCAGCGACGTTGAATGAATTCCAGTTGATGGCGAGGCTCTGGCTGCCCTGGCTTACCGTCATCGTGCTGCCGGCTTGACTGATCGTGCCGGAGCCCGCGCTGACCTGCCCGCCGACGGGCAGTCCATAGGCGTTGAGGGCCACGAGCGACACGATGGCGAGGGCGGCAGCCTTGAGCTTGCTGCCCTTGCCATGGGCCTTGGCGGTTTCGGGTACGGCGACCCAGGCATTGACGGTCTGATTCCAGACCAGACGGTAGGCATGGTTCATGGAATTCTCCTTAGAAGTATTTGATCGCTTGCAGCCAAGCGCGCGGGCTGCGGTCTCCGTCCGAGGTCGGGCGTGAGCCGGTGCGCCAGGCGACATCGGCCCGGATCAGCAGATTGCGCGGCAGGGTGTACGAAAGTCCGATGCCGGCGCCGGAGAGGCGGCGCCTGTTCTCGCCATCAGCGGTTATCGGCTGGTGGTTCAGATAGCCCTGGGCCGCGTCGAAGAAGGCGCTGGCCAGCCACCTCGAGCCGATCGCATAGCGCAACTCGAGCGTGCCGAGCCAGGCGTCGTCGCTCGGCGACTCGTCGCCCGAATAGGCGCGCACGGCGCCTTCGCCGCCGAGCACCATTTTTTCCGAGCTATCGAGATTGCCCATCGCATGCTGGGCGCGCAGTGAGGCGTAGAGCGAGAAACGACCGGGCAAGCTTTGCAGCCGGGAAAGCGCGAAGTTGAGCTTGTGGTAGCTGCCTTCGGTGTCGTGGCCGGCAAGGTCGAGCGCGCGCGTTTGCGCGTCGGGCGTCAGATTGCCGACCGAAAACGTCGCGCTCCATGCGGTGAAGCCGCCGCCCGCAAGTTGATCGAGGCGATCGCCAGAGACGCCCAGGTTCACGACGTTGACGATCTTATGCGACGAGGTGACGGTCGCATCGATGTCGTCGGTCAACGCCTTGTGGTCGAAGTCGAGCTGGACGTTGAGGTTGGTGAGGCGGCTCCGTACGACGGGATGAAGCACATAAAAGCTGCTGATATAGGCAGTGCCGTGCGCGTGCAGCGAGTCGAAGTCGCTCCCTAGCCGGTAGTGCATCGCGGAGAAGGCCGCCCCCAACTGGGTGCCGGCCGAGTTGACCGGTAACTGATAGGCGGCGCGGCCGTACTGCAGGCCGGTTGATACGACAGTATCGAGGGCGAGGAAATCGCCCATATGCAACGGGTCGGCGAGCACGACACTGCCGTCCAGGCGCGGGTGGCCGGTATAGCGATCGCCGTAGTTGTCGATGCCGAGGCTGCCGCTGACAGGCGGCGCGCCAGCGACGCGCACGTCGAGATCGGTCATGCCGACCGAGGCGCCGGGGCTGAGGGTCGAGCTTACCCGCACGCCCGGTACATCGCTGAGCAGCAGCAGGCTTCGTTCGAGATCGGGGCCGTTCAGGGCTTCGCCTTGCTTGATTGCCGACAGGTGTTTGGCGACCCTCGCTTCGGAAAGCCGCGACGTGTCCTCGATCGTAACTTTGCCGACACGGCCCTCGAGCACGGCGATTTCCACGGAACCGTCCTTGATGTCCTGGGCCGGAAGGTAGGCGCGCGCGAGCAGATGGCCGCGATCGTGGTAGTAGCGCGTAATGCGCTGGGCCAACTCGTCGAGTTGCGCGAGCGTCAGTTGCTTGCCGATCGAGTCGCTGACGAGTGCCAGGAGCTTGTCCTCGGAGTACACCGTGATGCCGGTGATGCGCACGCGCGTGACGGCGATCTGGGTGGTCGTATCAAGCGTAAGAGCTGGTCTCGCCGGGGCTTCGGGCAGTGCCTCGCTCGACCGGGGTGCCGCTTCGGGTACTGGCGCCGTGTTGTTGAGCAAGGTGCCGGCGTTAGGTAAAGGGGCGGCATAAGTCGCGCTGGCTGCCAGAGCGAATGCTGGCCACGACAAGGCAGTTCGCAAACGAGTCCTGCGGAAATGTGTACTGGAGATTGGAGGCACGCTTGTTCCTTCGCTGACGGTCCGAGTTGTAACTAGTTGTAAGAGTCGGCGCAGGGTAGCGGAACTTTCCGAGCGCAATTAACCGCCTGTCCCAGGCGTGCAGGGTTTCCGGACGCAAACGTTTTAATCGTCGCGTTTGGGTGAAACCTGCGAAATAGCCTTGCGCATCGGATTTGAACTGTTTAGCATCGCGCGTCGCCTTCAGGAACCGCCGGGCCGCCGCTCCGACTTCATGTCTCATCACCCGCTATGGCGCGGCAGCGCCCCGACGCTCGCTAACGGGATCGCCCATAGTCATTTCGATGTCGAAAACGAGCCGATTTCGCGGCAACTGCTGGCTTGGCGCGAGCGAGTCGGCCATGTCATCGATGCCGTGCCGTCGCGCGAGCGGATCGAGCGGCCGTTTCGTGGGTCGATTGAACGCTACGATGTAGGCGACATCGTCCTCACGGATTGCCGTTCAGACGAACTGCTGCTTGAACGCGCGATCGCCCGTATTTCACGTGACAGCGTTCGGAGTTTCGTTTTTCATGTGTTCCTCGCCGGCGGTGTCGAGTCGCTCGGGGTGCATTCGGGTGCACGGCGTAGCACAGTCAGGCAGGGCGGCATTCTCGCGCTGGACATGGACCAGCCGATCCGAATGCTGCGAGGCGCCGTCAGGGTCGTAACGCTATTTGTGCCGGGCGCGCTGTTGCAGCAGACCGTGGCCGATCCGGCGGCGCTTCACGGCCGCGTGCTCGAGTGTCACAAGCCCCACGCTGGGTTCGTCGTCGAGCATGTCGCGGCTCTCGCTGAAGAGCTTCCTTTCATGCCTGCGATCGAGGCCCGCCACCGCCTTGTCGATGCAGTGCGATTGTTGGGCGCTGCGTTCGTGCAGGACGCGGGTCTTGCTGGCGATCGGCACGCGGCGGCGCGGGGTGCGATGTTCGATCAGACGCGCCGCTACGTGCGTGCCAACCTTGAAAACCCGGAACTTTCGCCTGAGCATTTACAGAATGCACTCGGACTGGCGCACTCGACGCTGTACAGGCTATTCGAGCACGAAGGCGGAGTCGGAACTTACATTCGCCATCTGCGTCTTCGGCGTGCGGTGGACGAATTGGTTCAATACCCCAATCTTCCAGTGAAGGACATTGCTTACGCGATGTGTTTCAAGAGCGCTCAGGATTTCAGCCGGGCGTTTCGTCGAGCCTACGGTATGACGCCGCGAGATGTGCGAGCGACGGATCGCCACTGCTTGTTCGACGAGAAAGTCGACGCGTAGGCCAACGAAGCATTAGCCGGAGTGCCCTCAAGGAACGGATTATTTCGTCCGCTACCGAAGAATCAGCTTATGGCTTACTTGTCACACGCGCTCACGCACCTGAACCCCGCATACACGTACTGATAACGCGGCTGAAACCAGTTGCGAAACGTGGGCCGCAGCATGCAGCGCGCGGTTCGCGCGGAGCCGCCCTTGAGCACGTAGTGCTGGCCGTCGAAGAAGTTTGCCGAATAGCCCAGGTAGAACGGGAACGGCTCGAAGCCGGGTAGCGGTTCGAACAGCGTCGAGGTCCATTCCCAGCCGTTGCCGTGCAACCCTTCCGCGCCGAACGTGCTGCGGCTTTCGGGGAAGGCGTCCACGGGTTGCGGGTCCCAGCTGCGGAAATCGAAGTTGCCGCTGGTGGGCTGATCGATGCCGTGCGCGGCGCGCTGCCATTGCGCTTCCGTCGGCAGCGATTTGCCGCGCCATCGTGCATAGGCACTTGCTTCGGCGTGACTCACATACGCGGGCCATGCGGGCGGCAGGTCGATTTCGTCGAACATGGTGCGTAGGGTCCAACCGTCGCCGGCTTGCGACCAGAAGACGGGATGTTCGATCTGCTGCGCTTCTTTCCAGGCCCAGTCCTTGTCGTTCCACAGGGCGCGCTCGCGGTAGCCGCCGGCCTCCACGAACGCGCGATATTCGCCGTTCGTAACCATGTAGCGGTCGATCTCGAACGCGGGCACATCGATACGCGCTTCGCCGAATTCGTTGTCCCAGCCGAACCGGCCGCCTTCGCGCGGCATGCCGAGAATTGCCGTGCCCGCAGGCACATGGACCATTGAGGGCGACAGGGTGTGAGAGCCGTCGCTACTGCCTGCGTGCGCCGCATCCGACGGCGCATGCTTCTGGTCCAGCGGCAACTGATGCAGCATGTACGCGAGCGTTTCGACGTGCATCAGCCGGTGCTCGATCGCCACGTTCAGCAGTTGCGCGGGCGAACTGGTGTGGATGGCGCCGCTGCCCAGATCGAAGGCGTGCAGGCGGGCGTCGATCTGTTCGCGGGCGCGCTGCGCGTAAGCGAGTACGACATCGAGCGCCGGCCAGTCACTCGGCACGTCGGTAGGCAAGCCGCCATCTACCGGATCGATGCCGAACGCGAACAGCGCATCGAGCTTCGGATCGAAGGAAGGCAGATCGAACAGGCGTTCGCTGAACAGATTGCGATCGAACGCTTCCAGGTGCCCGATGTAGAACACGATGCGGTGCCGTTCGCCGATGGGCCGTTCGTAGAGAAAGTCGCGCTTCACGGCGGCGAACAACGCATCGCTCACGCGGCGCGCTTCGAGAAGACGTTGGACGAGCGGGTGAATTTCAACTGCGTCGCGGTTCATTGCGCCGGCTCTCCTGAAGGGAAGGTCGTGAAACTGTACCGTCTTCGCAGAACACGTGCCACGTCACGCGACAGCGCCGCGGCCTCGTGACGAGGTGCGCGGCGCACTGGATGGTGTGGAACGGAAAGGCCCCGAAAGCCAAGGCGGACGGCCGCGTCGAGACGTGAGCGGCCTGTGCGGAGCGGCTTAGATTTGCCGCAACCCTTCAATGTCGACGATGCGGATGAACTTGCCTTGCGTGTCGATCAGGCCGCGCTTTTGTAATCTCGACAGGGTGCGGCTCACGGTTTCGAGCGTCATGCCGAGATAGCTGCCCATGTCTTCGCGCGTCATGCGCAGGTTGAATTCCGCGGACGAATAGCCGCGCTGCGCGTTGCGTTCCGAAATGTCGAGCAGGAACGCGGCCACGCGTTCGTCTGCGGAAAGCGAGCCGAGCACCATCATTTGTGCGGATTCGCGAATCAGCTGCTCGCTCATGAGCCGGTGCAGACGTTCCTGCATGGCGCTGACTTCGCGGCACATCGTCTTGAGCGCGCCGTAGGGAATGATGCAAACGGAGCTGTCTTCGAGCGCGATGGCGCTGCACGCGTGACGGTCTTCGCTGATGCCGTCGAGGCCGAGCGCCTCGCCTGCGAGGCGCAGGCCGGTGACCTGCTCGCGGCCGCCGCGGTGCGCCATGACGGTCTTCAGCGAACCGGACCGCACAGCATAGAGACTTTCGAACGGGTCGCCGATGCGATAAACCGCTTCGCCGCGCCGCACGGCGCGCGCCGTGCAGATCAGCGATTCGAGCTTCGGCATTTCGTCGGCGGCGAGGCCCTGCGGCATGCAGAGCTGACGCATCGCGCAGGTGGAGCAACGGGCGGCTGTGCGGGACGGCGTGGATGCCGCCACGTGCGTGGTACGGCGCACGGTGGTTTGCGGAATAGCGGTCGGGGTCAGCATGGCCTGCTCCTGGGAACGTTTGAAGAATTTTCCCATCGCACGCCGATGTTGATCAGCGACAAATCGACGCGCACCCGCCGCGCGGCCCTTTGCGCGAGGTCACACCTCCTGCACGCCGCTCGCGGCGGATGGAATCAGGAGCACGGGCAGGTTTGCCTGACGCACGCAGTGTTCGGCGATGCTGCCGAGAATCAGGCGGCGGAATCCGCGGCGGCCGTGCGTGCCCATTACCACGAGGTCGGCGTTGAACGCCTTCGCGCGCGCGAGGATCAGCGTGGGCACGTCGTCGAGCGACGACGCTTCGCCCGTCGCCAGTTCGCCCGCGACGCCCTTCGCGCGCATGGCCGCGCCAAGCTCCGCGGTGAGCGTCTTGCCTTGCTCGATCATCTGCGTGCGCAGGATCGACGGGTCGTAGCCGGGGGCCTCGAAGTAGAGCGGCGTGTTCTCGATCACATAGAACGGCTGCAATTCGGCGCCCGTCGAGCGGGCCAGTTCGAGTGCGGCGTCGAAGGCGCGGCGGGATGTTTCGCTGCCATCGACTGCGACGAGAATGCGTTTGTACATGAGGAACCTCCACATTGACAGGAAAGGACGCCGGGCAGCTTAAACGATCGCGCGGCGAGCCGCATCGAAAGACGCCTGAAAGCAGGATGTCAATTCGCCGCTTGCCAAGTTGAACGGTGCGGCCGGCGTCGCTCTCGGGTGCGTGCGTTCGGGCTTCGGGCAGCAAATCGATCGACATGAGCGCATCTTTGCGCATGAGCGCGCCCGGGTTTGCCTTACAATCGACACCAATTTTTGACAAGCTGGCGGCTGTACGCCGCTGTTGCTTCGACCCGCCCCCCCGACCACGACAGGCGACCCCCACAAGCGACCATGGCGAGCGAACGTAAGGCGACCGGTCTGCCGGAACAGATCTACACGGACATTCTCAACCGCATTCTCGAAGGCGAGTACAAGGAGGGCGACCGGTTGCCCACCGAGCACGCCCTCGCGGAGCGTTTCGAGACGTCGCGGCCCACCGTGCGCGAGGCGCTGGCGCGGCTGCGCGCGGACGGCATCGTGGTCACGCGGCATGGTTCGGGAACCACGGTCGCGCGCCGGCCCGATCCCGATGTGCGTCGCTTCGCGCCGCTCGAAACGCTCTCGGACATTCGCCGCTGCTACGAATTCCGTGTCGTCACCGAGGCTGGCGCCGCAGCGCTTGCGGCCCAGCAGGCGGAGCCCGAAGACATCGAGGCCATCCAGCAGGCATGGGACGACCTCGAACGCGTGGTCGAAACGCAGGGCATCGGCGCGAAAGACGACTTCACGTTCCATCTGGCCGTGGCCCGCGCTTCTCGAAACCAGTTTTTTATTACGGTAATGTCCTTCATCGAAGAACAGATCGTGTTCAGCATGAATCTGTCGCGCAACCTTTCGCTGGTGAAGACGATCGAGCGTCAGCGCATGGTTCAGGCCGAGCATCTTGCGGTGCTCGAAGCCATTCGCCGTCACGACGCGGCGGGCGCGGCCGATGCTATGCGTCGCCATCTGGAGAACGCACGAGACCGGATGTTCGGTTCGTGATCGTATGGCGCGGCCGGTTTTCCGGTGCGCCAGCCTGTCCGCAGGGTTCGGTCCGCGGGCTTGCCCGGGGACCGGTCCATTGGGTCGATTTCCCGGTTCACGCCCCCGGCCTGTTCTTTTCCTTGCGTCTTTTTTGCGTCTTTTCCGCGCTCTATTTGCGCCGCCCTGAAGTGACTTCGTCTGCCTCCACTCCTGCCTCCCTGCCTTTTCGCCACGCGCTGCTCGCCATGCTGGGCATCGGTCTCGTCAACATGCTGGTCGCGCTCGACCAGACCGTGGTGAGTACCGCGCTGCCGTCCATCGTCGCCGAACTGCACGGCTTCGAGTACTACGCGTGGATCGCGAGCGCCTATCTGCTCGCCTCCGTCGTCACGGTGCCGGTGTTCGGGCGGCTGGGCGACTACTTCGGCCGCAAGCGCTTCGTGCTTGCCGCGGTGATCGTGTTCACGACGGCCTCGGTGTTGTGCGGCCTTGCCACGAGCATGCCGTTCCTCGCCATCGCCCGCGGGCTGCAAGGCGTGGGCGGCGGCATGATGGTGGGCACCGCTTTCGCGTCCATTCCCGACCTGTTCCCGGATGCGCGCGCCCGCGTGCGCTGGCAGGTCGTGATGGCGGCGGCGTACGGCATCGGCACGGCGGCGGGGCCGTCGCTCGGCGGATGGCTGAGCGAGCATTTCGGCTGGCGGTCCACGTTCTTTGTGAACCTGCCGGTGGGCGCGCTCGCGTTCTACTTCATCTGGGCGCATCTGCCGTATTACCGCCGCGAACGCACGGGCGAGGTGCGCATCGACTGGGGCGGCGCAGTGTTGGTGGCGCTGGTGCTGGGCTGCTTTCAGGTGTTCATCGAGGCGGTGCCGAAGGACGGTTTCACCACGGGCAACCTGATGCTCGCGGCCGTGGTGGCGGGCGGCGCGGCGGCACTGCTCGCCTGCGAGCGGCGCGCGACGCATCCCATCATCCCGCTCGATCTCTTTCGCGATGCGCAGATCGTGACGCTCTTCATGCTCTCCACGCTGTCGGGCTTCGTGATGTTCTCGCTGATCTTCTTCGCGCCGCTCCTGTTGCAGGGCGGCTTCGGACTGTCGCCGCAGCAGGCCGGTCTGCTCGCTACGCCGATTGCCGCGTGTATCGCCATTGGCAGCCTCATCAACACGCGCGTCGTGATTCATCTGCCGAAGCCGACGCTGATCCTCTCGATCGGCTTTGCCTTGCTTGTTGCGGCCTCCGCGGGTCTCGCGCTCGCGACGCGGTCCACGCCGCACCTGTGGCTCGAAGTGGCGATGTCGGCCGTGGGCATCGGCCTCGGCTTCATTCTCAATAATCTCAACGTCTTCGGCCAGGAGATCGCCGGGCAGGAGCGTTTCGGCATCACCACGGCGCTGCTGCAATCCACCCGCATGGTGGGCGGCATGCTGGGCACGAGCATCGTGGCGACCATCGTGAACCGGCATTACGCCTCGGGCGTGGAGGACGCGCTTCAGGTGCTCGGCAAGCCGGTGGCGGCGCGCTGGCAGCCGGAGTTGGCCGATCCGCGCATTCTCATCGACGAAGGGTTGCGCGACAGTCTGCTGAACCAGCTGCGTGTGGCCGGGCTGGACGGGCCCGCGCTCATGGAGGCCGTAAGGCACATCCTCGTGCAGTCCATTCACATCGGCGTGGTGTTGACCGGCTGCGCGGCGCTTGCGGCCGTGTTGATCGTGCGCCGCATTTCGCACATCACCTTTCGGCGCGCTCCGCGAGCCGGCTGAGCGGTTTTCGCGACGGGCGGCTGTTTGCAGCGGCAGCCGCCCGTCTCGATTGTCAGACCACCGTCATGCTGCCGCCGCCATCGGTCCGAACAGTGCCACGCGGGTTTGCGGACTCACCGCGATGTCGAGTGCGATGGCGTTTTCCGTGCCGATGCGCATGGGCGGCCCAAGCCGCGCCAGCTCGATGCCGGTGCGGCGCAGCAGACGCTCGATAGGCGTCGTGGTCACCGTGACGTAACGCGTAATGCCCATGCGGTCCGCGAAGGTCACAAGGGCGTGGATGGCATGCATGGTCACGTCGGCGAAACCGAAAGACTGGTCGCCGCCCGCCTCGATGGCAAAGCGGCTCAGCTCCCAGATGGTCCGCCCCGTCGGCGCGGCCTTGCCGGCCAGCAGCTGCGGGAAGGTGTCGCGCAGCATGTTCGGCCCTTCGGTGGGCATCAGACGCCAACATCCGCGTACCTCGCCCGCCGGCTCCTGAATCAGCATGTAATGCGGCCCGAGCGCGTCGTAGCCGTCGATCTCCATGCCCGCAATGGTGGGGATATCCCAGCCCATGCGGTCGCGGAAGACGCGAGCCCTGAGCCGGTACATCTCGTTGATATGTTCGTTATCGAATTCCTGCCGCAAACCAATCCGGATTGTTGCTTGCATGATGTTCTCCCGACACGTGTTGATGGCCTAAATACGTGTCGAAAGTTATGCATTTTGGGTAGAAAAACTACCTACCTACCTGGATAGGTGCGCGCGTGCGCGCAAGTGCGGAGAATCGGTCCGGCAGCAATTAATCAACAGGCATAACGGGCAGGGACCACCATGGAACTTCTGGAAAATCACTGGCAACCCGCGACGGGACAGGTACGGACGACGGCCGAGCTCGCCTCGGCGATCGACCGCGTTCAAATCATTGCGTACCGCAAAAGAAAGAAGGAAAGCCAGCGGCGTTTCTGGGCGCGCTTTGGCGTGACGCAATCGCGTGGAAGCCGCTTTGAATCGGGTGCGGAAATTCCCGCGCCGGTATCGATTCTGCTGGGGCTTTATTTCAACAAGACGATCTCGGACGGCGACTTGGGCAGGGCGGAGCGCATGCTGTTCCGTCGTGATTCGGACGGCTCGATCAGCCCGGATCTATAAGGCCCAGCTGGGTGGCGATCACGGCGGCCGCCCGCCGTGAATTGACACCGAATTTCGCGCGAATGTTTTTCATGTGGAAATTCACCACAGCCTCGGAGCAATTGAGGATGTGCGAGATTTCCCACGTGGATTTGCCGAGCGCAGTCCACTTCAGACATTCGCGCTCGCGCGGCGTGAGCTTGGGAATGAGCGTTTGCGCATGCGCACTCAAATGGCGTTGACTCGTGTCGATCACGAGGTCGCGCATCAATACGAGGTTCGGCAGTGCAGTGTCGATGTGCTGCCAGAACTTGTCATTCGGATTCGAATCGTTCACGAAGCACAGCATGCCGGCTTCCTGACGCGGCCCGTGAATGGGTAGTCGGACCTGAATAATCGTGCGAGGCGTATGCAGTAAGGCTGTGAAGCCGAAACGGTGTTGTTGGATTTGCAAGAAGCGGGCATATTGATGCGTGAATCCTGCAAATCCTGACGAGGTGTGGATG
>NZ_RJZE01000026.1 GCF_003986935.1 Paraburkholderia kururiensis JCM 10599 = LMG 19447
GCGACACGCAGCGCTACCGGCTGGGCGTGAACCACCACCAGATTCCGGTGAATGCGCCGAAGTGTCCGTTCCACCACGCGTTCCACCGCGACGGCGCGATGCGCACCGACGGCAACCTGGGCGGCACCGTGAACTACGAACCGAACCGCTTCGGCGACTTCACGCAGGACCGCAACGCGGCAGAGCCGCCGCTTGCGGGCGGCACCGTGGACCACTACGACCATCGTGAAGACGGCGACTACTACAGCCAGCCGGGCGCGCTGTTCCGCCTGTTCGACGCGGCTCAGCGTGAGCGCCTGTTCGCGAACATCGCAGCGACCATCGACGGTGTACCGAAGGAAATCGTGGAGCGGCAGGTCGAGCATTTCCGCCGTGCCGATGCGGCGTATGCCGAGGGCGTGATTGCAGCAATGGCTGCGCGGGCGGAAGAAAGGAAGGTGTAAGAGACCTGAATAGCGGGGCTGAACGGCGCCTGCGCCGTTCGCCGCCTTATCGGTTCGCCGTGGGGTTTAGGCGATGTGCGCTGCGTTGGCTCGCAGGTTCCTGGTTCGTGGTCCTGGTCCGCAGTCCTGGTTCAATTCAGGTCGGCAAATTCAGGCCTGCAAGCCAGCCGTCCTCAGTGGCCCGGCGAGGCGAGAGCGAGCCGGTTCGTCACGTCGGCGACGCCGCTCACGCCTTGCGCGCGCTGCGTGGCCAGCGCGATCTGCCCTTCTTCCGGCACCGTACCGGTAAGCGTGACCTTGCCGCTGCGTGCGAGCACCGTGAGGTGGGCTGTGTCGACGCCGCCGCCCTTCACGATCGCCTTGCGCACGGCACTCGAGAGCTTGCGGTCCGCAGAGCGCATCGCCTTGCGCGCCCCCGCCGCGCTGGACGGGTGCGCGGCGTGGTTTTCCACGGGAGGCGCGTAACCCGTTTCGTCCGCGTGGGCAGCAATGCCTGCGGTGGCCACGGCAGTCGCGGCAAGCGTCATCCAGAACTTCTTCATTGCTTTTCTCCTCGAGTGAACAGTCGTTGAACGGCATGTCGAACGTTAGTTCACCGAGGCTTAAAAGTCCTTGGATGCGGCTTAATCGTTGTTCCGACGCCTGATTGCAGCGTGGGTTTTCAGGCTGCGGCCGCTTCCTGGGCGAGCCGCACGGCACCGCTACCCGTAGCCGCGTGTTCCTGAATGAGCCGGTACACCGTCTCGCCCGGCACGGTCTCCACTTCGAGCAGCCGGCCCGCAATCTCGCGCAGCACCGGTTCATTCGCTTGCAGCAGCGCGTGGCACGCGTCGTTCAATTCCGCGAGCAGCACGTTCGCGTGGCCAATCGCGCCTTTGAGTTGCAAGCCCGCCACCTGCTGTGGAAGCGCCGCGAGGCTGAACAGGTTGCCGTCCGCGTTGAAGCCGAACTTCGAGACCATGTCGAGCCCGATGCGCGAGGCCTCCTGCAGGTCCTGCGCCGCGCCGCTCGACGCTTCGCCGAACACCAGCAGTTCCGCGTTACGGCCACCCAGCAGCACCTGAATCTCGTTGCGCATCTCCGTTTCGCGGTACAGGTGCTTGTCCTGCGTCTTCGTGATGAGCGCCACGCCCAACGCGCCGCCGCGCGGCAGAATGGTCACCTCTTCCAGCACGCCGGTGCCGAGCAGCGCGGCCACAAGGCCATGCCCGGCCTCATGCACGGCAATGCGCATGCGTTCCTCTTCGGAAAGCGCCCGCTCCGTGCCGTTCACGTCGCCAATGCGCGCAATCTTGATGGCCTCGATGAAGTGCGCCGACATCACTTCGTGGTCGCCGGCCTTGCGTGCGAGCAGCCCGGCCTGGTTCACGATCATCGAAAGCGTAGCCGGCGACAAACCTGTGGTGAGCCGCGCGAGCTGATAGAAGTCGATGCGGTCGATCTTCGTTTTCAGCTTCGTCGCGTAAAACCGCAGAATCTGCGCGCGGTCTTCGAGGTCAGGCAATCGCACGTTGACCGTGCGATCGAAACGCCCTGGCCGGCGCAGGGCTTCGTCGAGATTGTCCGGATGGTTCGTCGCGGCCACCACGATCACGCCTTCGTTGGACTCGAAGCCGTCCATCTCCGCGAGCAGTTGATTGATGATGCGGTTGCTCTCCGCTTCCACCGACCCACCGCCCGCATCGGTGCGCTTGCCGAGGCCGTCGGCTTCGTCGATGAAGATCACCGTGGGTGCGTTCTTGCGCGCGAGTTCAAAGAGGTGCCGAACCTTCTGGATGCCCACGCCGTAGTACTTCGCACTGAAATAGCTGCCCGTGATGGAGATGAAGTTCGCGCCGCACTCGCCAGCCAGCGCCTGCGCAAGACGCGTCTTGCCGACGCCCGGGCCACCCGTCATCAGCACGCCGCACGGGGCGCGCACGCCCATGCTCGTGAACTGCGCGGGCGCCGCGAGATAAGCCTGCACGTCGGCGAGCGCTGCCTTGGCTTCGCCTGCGCCAATCACGTCGCCAAAGCGCAGCGCGGGCGAACGTTCGAGCAGTTGCGCGCCGCCGCGCATTTCGCGCCGCATGAACCACGCGAGCCCGCCGATCATGACGAGCGGCAGAAAGAGGCTCAGCATGTCGCGCGTGCGGTCCACGACGCTGGTCCAGCGCGCGGCGCCGGTGCGAACGTCCGCGTCCGGCAGCCACACCAGTTGATACGGCGCGCGCGTTGCGTCCTTCAGTTCACCCAGCAGCAGCGCGTTCGAAAACGCGCCGTTATGGTCCGCCACGAAATACTGCCCGCCCGCCGTGGTGGAAACCAGAATCGCATTGCGGCCCACGCCGATTGCCGCCACGTGCTGTTCGCGAATGTCGCTCAGCATGGCGGAGGCGTCTTTCTCGCGGCGCGTCCATGCCGATGCGTCGCTGCGCATCTGGCTTGCAATGCCTGTCAGCGCGGCCTGCGTGGCTGCGCCCTGCTGCTCGTGCCGCCAATACGCAAACGTCGCGGTGGCGACGATCGCCGTTGCGGCGACGGCGAGCATGACGTGCCGGCCAATACGTGACCACAGCGAATTCCGTGCGGGTTTCATCAATCGATTCCAGATAGGGGCCGCATGTCGAACATGAGCGTGGAACCCGGGGAGAAGAGATGTGCGAAGGTGTGGCCGGCGCGCGCAGGCGTTTTATTCGCCTGGTTCATGCCCGGTACGGCAGGCCGTTCATGCAGGGGATGCGTGAACCGCCGCGCAGATCGAATCCCGGCCCGCGTGCAGGCCGCCTGGGTCTCAGCAAAGGAACATCGCGATTACGACCCTCATTAATCGCAGTGCACCATGGGCATTATGCCTGCTATCGCAGGGCTTCATAAGGCCCGAAAAAGCGAATTTTTCCCCGCTATTTCCCCGCCATTTCCGTATTCGGCATTTATTACGGACTACTGGCGCATGCTTGCCGCGCCCCACCGAGGCACAGCGCTTGCTCAACCACTGGACCGTCCGTGCACCGGCCGCGGAAGAGGAAACCATAAGGAGGTCACTCATGCTCTACTACGCTCTGGTCTTTTTCATCATCGCGATTATTGCCGCCGCATTCGGCTTCGGCGGAATTGCAGCGGGCGCGGCAAGTATTGCCAAACTGCTGTTCTTCATTTTCCTCGTCATCTTCATCGTGACGTTGATCATGGGCCTCGTCAGGCGTTAGGCACGGCTCACGTTTGACTTCCCTTGCGCGCCCCCGGCAGCGCGCGGCCCACGCCGCGACCTGCCGGGGGCGTGGTTTTTTTTCGTCCGGCTCTCTCCTGCCCGCGCATTCCCTGCGCATCGCACATCGCGACGCATTCACAAGCGCGGGCCTCGTACGTTCATACGCATTGCCGACCGGCTTCGTGCGGTGGCGCGTATCGAACCGCTGTTCAAAGGAGAGACAACATGATCGTGGCTACATGGAACATGCAGGGCGGCGTCAACACGCCGTACATCAATCAGGTCGTGCAGCAAACCGGCGCGAACGTGCTGTGTCTGCAGGAATGCGGCAACCTTGCGGAACATCTGCAAGGACGTGCGCCCATCCTCAACGGCATGGGCGCGATCATCGGCTACACGGGCAACTTCCGTGTGGGGTATGGCTTCATGCAGTGCGTCTACTGGGAGAACGTGTGGGCGCAGGGCGGGCTTGCCGTACTGAGCAACATCGGCATCAACAACTACGGCATCCTGCCACCCGCCGCCGTGCATGGCTACGTACCCACGAACCCGCGCGCCATGCCGTGGATTACCGTGCGCGACCCGTGGAACGGCAACGTCATCTCCGTCTACTCGATTCATAGCCCGCCCGTGGATGGCCTCCACACCACGCTTCAGCAAACCTGCGCCTGGAACAACACGCAGCTCGCACAGATCAACGCGATTGGCGGCACATGGGCCTGCGTCGGCGACTTCAACGCGGACCCGACTGTGCCGGGATTCGTGGCCCCGCCGGTGGGCAACATCGTGCGCGGCAATCGGGCGACGCAGCAAAGCGGCGGCATTCTGGATTACGCAGTCACCAACGCTATCGGCTTTGCGTATCAACAGCAGACCCAACTGGCGGGCGCGTCGGACCACTACCCGCAGGTGTTCACGTACTGAGGCACGCGAATCAGCGGTACGTCCATGCGCGATGAACGAGGAAGGTGGCCGGCGGCACGACGCAGGCCACCGCCGTGATGCCCGACCACGGCGCACCGCCTGCGAGTTGAACACTGCCCGAGACGAGCGCCGTCATCCCGAGTCCCAGCGCCGAGACCACGGCGAAGCGCCACGCGTTGCGCACGTGAACCGGCGCGGAGAAACTCCAGAGCGTATTCATCAGATAAGAGACGCCTGTCGCGCAGAGGAACGCAAGCACGTTCGCGAGCATGGGGGACGCCTCTGTCTTCACGATCAGCATCATGGCCACTATCGCGTGAACTGCGGTGGCCATGACGCCGGAGACCCCGAAACGCAGCAGCTTCACGATGTCGCGCGCAGTCCACGCCACGATTTCAGGCTGTTTCATCGGCGGTCAGTACGGCAAGCAGCGAGACGCCGAATGGCAACGTATGTCGCGTCAGCCAGCGGCTCTCCGCGTGCATGGCTTGATAAAGCAGCGCGTTCACGGGTGGCACCGGAACGGCGTCACCTGTCGATCGTTCGCGGCGCAATAGCCGGTCGGCCCAGCGCGCGGCCACCGCAAGCGGAAACAGCAGCGTGTTGAAGTAGGTCACGTGCTGCGTCTTGCACCCTGCAGCACGTGCGCAGTCTGCGAGTGCTCTGCGGCTGTAGCGCCGGCAGTGATGCAGAAACACGTCGTGGGGACTCCAGAGCCATTGATACGCGGGCACCGTCACCACCATCGCGCCGCCAGGCGCGAGCAGCTTGCGCATCTGCGCAAGCGATCCCACGTCATCGGGAATGTGTTCGAGGCAATCGAAGAAGCAGATCAGATCGAACTGCTGGCCATTGAACGGCACGTCGTCCGGGCAGCGGCCGGCGCGAATGTCGAAGCGGCCACCGGTCTTGCGGTCCGTGAGCCGGCGTGCCGTCTCGTCCATCTCCAGGCCGCTCACATGCCCGAACTGTTCGAGCAGCGCGAGATTGCCGCCCGTGCCCGACCCCACTTCGAGCACGCGCGCCTGTTCCGGCAAGGCAAGGCGTTCCAGCACGGCGAGCAGCACGTCGCGGCGCCCTTTGAACCACCAGTGTTCGGCTTCCGTCTCGGCCATCTCGAGGTAGGCTTCGGGTGACATGTCGGTCTCCTCTATTTTTAATGGCCCGCCGCGCGCGTCCGCACACCCGCGCGGCGGCGAGCGAAGTCGGGGCGCAGGGCTTGAGCGGTGCGCAAATCGCTGCGTCCGGCGCGGTTCACGCGTCCAACAGGCAGCGGCGTGACCTTGCTGTGGGTCTGATAACGGCGGCGAATCAGATACACGGGACGTTCTTTCGACTCGTAATAGATGCGCCCGATGTACTCGCCCACCACGCCGATTCCGATGAGTTCGATGCCGCCCATGAAAAGCAACACCGAGATCACGGACGCGTAGCCCGGCACAGGATTGCCGAACAGCAACGTGCGACCGATGATGAAACCGCCGTACACGAACGCGAGCAGCGCGATGACGAGACCCACGTAGGTCCATGTGCGCAGCGGCACCGTGCTGAAACTCGTGATGCCTTCGAGCGCGAAATTCCAGAGCCGCCAGCCCGAGAATTTCGAATGCCCCGCCGAGCGCGCCTCGCGCTCGTACTCCACCACCACGGTGCGATAGCCCACCCACGCGAAGAGCCCTTTCATGAAGCGCCGACGTTCGGGCAGACTGCGCAGCGCGTTGACCACCTGGCGGTCCATGAGCCGGTAGTCGCCCACGTTCTCGGGCAGCTTCACTTCTGACAACAGGTTGTGCACGCGGTAATAGAGCCCGGCTGCGGTGCGCTTCGCAAATGAATCGCAGGCGCGATTGCTGCGCTTCGCCACCACCACCTCGGCACCCTCGCGCCAGTGCGCGATCATCACGGGAATCAGGCCCGGCGGATCTTGCAGGTCGGCATCGATCGGAATCACCGCGTCGCCGTTTGCCTCGTCGAGGCCCGCCGTAAGCGCCGCTTCCTTGCCGAAGTTGCGTGTGAGATCGATCACGCGCACGCGCGCATCGCGTGCACTCGCCGCGACGAGTTGATCCAGTGTGCTGTCGTGGCTACCGTCGTTGATGCAGACAATCTCGAAGCGGATACCTTCTATGTCTTCGAGTACCGGCATAACGCCAGAAAAGAACTTTTCGACCGCTTCGCCCTCGTTGTAGAACGGAACCACCAGTGAAACGAGCGGTGTGTGGTTATGGTTCGACATGATGCTGCTCCCCGTATTGCTTGTATTGCGTGTGGTGTCGCCGCGCTTTGGGCACGGCGACGTTGTTCTTTCCAGGCGCTTCGTTGTGCGTACTTCGTCGTTTGTTCTTGCGCTTTAGGGTTCACGCACCCGGCAAGGTTCGATCGTTATGGTTCGTCCTGTTCAATGCTTCACGGCCAGCGTCGGCCGCGCAGATCGGCTTCGTCCGCGATGGGCAGGCATGGCGACTCGCGTCGCTCATGGCTCATCCGCACCATCACGAGCCCGAGCGCGACGAGTGTGGCAAGCGCCATGAACTGCAACGGCACACGGCTCACCACGAGCAGCCCCGCGAGCGGCATCAACCAGAGCGCGGCGAGACATTCGCGCTCGCCCGCTCGCCATCCGCGCGCCAGCGCATGCCTCGCAAGCCACGCGGCGAATACCGCGTACCAGGTGAGGTCGTAGTCGTACAGGTAGGGGCTCACGAGCAGACTGGCGCCGATCAATGCGGCGGCTCGCAATGCATAGGCGGCCTCGCGCGTCCATGCAAGAACGACGATGCCTGCAGCCAGCAACGCAGCGGCTCCCTGCAGGGCAAAGGCGAGCGCAACCGGTGCGTGCGACAGTTTCGCCATGGCGAAAAACGTCGGCATGCGGGCTAACGGCGCCGGCCCGTTCTCCACGTAGCGGGCCATCATGCCGACGTTGGCTACGAACGACACCAGTGCGTCCGCACCGAAAGCGATCGCGCTCAGCGCGAGCAGCGTGGCCACGGTGACAAGCAATGCGGCAAGCGCACGCCACGCACGGCCGCATAGAAGCGCCAGCGGAAACAACACCGCCAGATGTGGCTTGATAAACAGCAGCCCGAAGCAAATGCCGGCCGCAACCGGGTGCCGACGCAGCAACATCAATCCTGTTGCTGCAAGCGCCGCGGTCAGCAGGCTGCTCTGGCCCATTGCGGCGGCAAGCAGCGCAGCGGGGAAAGCGGCCGCAAGAAAGACAGCGTCGCCACGTGGCACGATCGCCTTGATGGCCGCGACGAAGCACAGCCAGGTGCCGCCGCTCCAGATCATGGCCGCCAGTGGATACGGCAAGAGCGCTACCGGTTGCATGAGCAGCAGCGCAAAAGGCGGGTACAACCAGGGCAACTGGCCACCGGTCTCGCGCAGCGAAGGCACGATGCTCTGCTCGATAGCGGCAAGCCGATCCAGTTGCCATGCCTCGCCGCCGTGCCCGTGCAACGCAAGCCACGATGCGCTCCACGTAGGCAGAAAATCCAGCGCCAGAGGACTGAGACCAGGATGGCGCAGCACATACAGGCGGTACAGATAAATGCCCGCGAAGAGCAACTGGCAGGCAAGCACCGCAGCCGCGTAGATACGCACGCGCCGCCGGCCCAGCCAATGCGGGCGTCGCCTCGGGCCCGCTACGGGCAACTCGGCCAATGGCCGGTTCCACGCAGGCGACAGCGCATGACGGGCGAGCGGTCTCATGGCATTACCTCCCACGCGACTCGAACCGCGCACGCCGCATCGTCATCAGCAGCACGAGCAGGAGTACGACGGGACCAATCTGCGGAAACTTGAGCAACCGGTTGGCGCTCTCGTAGACGGGCAGCAGCCAGCAGAGTGCAAGCACGGTTTGCTCGCCACGCAGCCAGCCTTTTTCGAAACCGCAAGCCGCGAGGCAGAAAACCGCGATGCCCAGCCACGCCAATTCGTAGTGCCACACGTAGGGCGTAACCAGCAGCGTGGATACCGCGAGCGCGGCTGCGCGCAGACGCATATCGCGGCTCGTCATCCAGACACGCAAGGTGGCGATGGCTGCCACAAGTGCCACAAAGATCTGGACACCGTAGGAAGCGAATAGCGAAAGCCCTGCGAGACGCATCGTCGCGAAGGCCGAAGGCGACACAGTCCAGTACGACACACTATGTTGAAGCACCAGCTCGCGCACGATAGCGGTGCCGGCCGCGAACGCAGGTACCGACGCCGTGCCGCACGCAACGAGGCTCGCCGCCACCAGCACGAGCGCGCTCACAGCCGCACTCGCGAATACGCGCCAGTCACGCACGGCAATAAGTACGAGCGGAAACAGCACGGCCATTTGCGGCTTGATGGCCAGCAGACCGATGCATACGCCGGCCCGTACCGGGCTGCGCGCCATCACGCCCATCGCGTAGGCCGCAAGCGCCGCAGTAACGAGCGAGTTCTGTCCCAGCATGGCCGCGACGAGCACGCCCGGAAACGCAAGCACGATCAACGCGGCAAACCCGGGCCGCCCCAGATGCACCTTGAACGACGAAACTTTCAGCATCGCGGCGACAAACGCGGCGCAGCCCAGCACGGTGAACAGCAGGAGCGACGCCGCATAGGGCAACAGCGCCACGGGCGTCACCAGCATGAGCAACGTGGGTGGATAGAGCCACGGAAGAAAGCCGTGGTTCATGTAACCGCCGAGCAGCGCGGTCTGCGCCTGCGCAAACGACGGATAGTGATAGACCGAGGCCGGCGTGCCGTGCAGCATCAGCCAGGACGCGGTCCAGAAGACGGAGTAGTCGATGCCGGGACGCGGCGCGTCCTCCTGCGTGAAGCCGCCGCTGATGTACGCCCATACCAGAAGCCAGATGACGGCGAGCGCGAGGGTTGCGCCCCCGTACAACACCACGCGCTCGCGGTTCAACCACCCGCTCCCGTCGTAACGGCTTCCGCCGTTTCGCGCTCCCCGATTCGCGACGTACATGATTCCCCGCATTCTTCGTTTGACGGCCGGTTGGTCACACCGGCATTTCGCATTTCACGTCCGCGACGCAGACATCCCTTGCGTTCTGTTTTTGCTTTTCGTGCTACCTGTGTGTCACTTTTGTGTTGCTGTGTGCGCTGCCGAACATAAAGGCATAGCGCCGCGTTTTGCTCCGTGATAGTGCGTGTTTTTGCGTGGCTTCACGTGGCACTGTGTGCCCTCGCATTTCACTACGGATTACTACGCAACCTCACGTCTCCATCTTTCGTGCATGACGCGCGGTACTCCATTGTTAGAAAAAAAATGAGCGACTTGCAAGCCTGCGGGGTTTACACGATCGGGTTTCCTCTGACCTGAAAAGGCTAGAAATTGAGGGGTTTTGTGGCGTTGAGGACCATCAATCTGGCTAGCGTTGCAACCTTGAAACAATTCCGTTCGCTTCGCGCTTTGCAAAACCGGATAGCTATCTCCGCGCTACGTCGCCGCTGCCTCAGGGAAAGTCCCTGGCATATTTTTTGTGCCTTGCCAGGCAAGGCTTTCCGGCCGATTCGGGATGCCGCACGCAGCGCACCATTTTTCAAAATCGTTACCTTTTGTAACGCCCCGCCCACCTCGATTTTTCGCCGCATGCCTGAACAGCCCCGTCATTCCTGGTTTTTGGGAAATCTGGCCCACTGTTTGCAATAGGTTGGTCGCGCAAGTCGACGACGTGACGAACCGCGATTCACCAGTTCAACAGAGATACAACACAGAATCGCAAAGGCGTCGCCCTCGGGGACATTCGCTCATGCGGAGCCTGCCACCATGAAGGCAATCTCCCGCGTGAAGCGATGGTGGGTAGTCGTAGTCTTGCAGCAAGGCGCCGGTGCCGGCCGGACGCCACATACGATTGCAAGTCGGGGGATGAAGAAAATGAACAAGCATGTCACTACAAGGCTTTCCAGCCGCCACCGCAGCGAGACCGCCCATCGGCGCCCCGCTGCTTCCTTTCCTTCCTTGAGCGAACTGCCTCGCCGCTTCTGCGCGAGCGCCCCTGGGCGTCGCGTGCGGCTGGTGGTTTCGCACCCGCTTGCCAGTCAAACAGTGACGGTCGCCCAGACTGCCCGCAAAGGCATGTGCATGCGTGCACCTATGCCCTTGCGGACCGTCTGAGCTCCGCATGACCGGCGTCGTTTCTTCCGCTGTACCGCTGTAACGCGCAGTAAACCTGTAGTGCCAGTCGTTTCAACCCGCAAACCATTGAGCTCAATGGTGTTTATTTAGTTATCCAAAAGGAGAAAGTCATGTCGAAGATCATCAACCTCGTCAAGCAAATCGTTCGCGACGAAGAAGGCGTTACCGCCATCGAGTACGGCCTGATCGCTGCGCTGATCGCCGTCGTGATCATGGGCGCCGTTTCCACGGTCGGTACCGACCTGAAGAACGTGTTCACCTCGATCGGCACCGATCTGACGGCAGCAACCTGAGGACGTGCATGTCGATGGGCGATTCGCGGGTTTCCCTGGCTCGTTTTCTCGCGAATCGTCCTCGACATCACATGGCCATCGCCGCTTGTCGCCATACGTGGATGTGAATCCGTAGACCAGGAGAGAACCGTCATGGAACGCTCGATCAACAGGACGCGTGCCGCGTCACGCACCGCAAGCCAGATGCGTTCGCGCCTCGCAACGCTTGTGAGCCGCGGCCTCGCAGCGCGCCTCGCATCCGCCGACGAAGGCGTGACCTCCATCGAATACGCATTGATCGGCGCGCTGATCGCCATCGTGATCATTGGTGCGGTCACGACGATCGGCACCGATCTGCAGTCGGTCTTCAACACCGTCGCTTCGGATCTCTGAGCGACACGTACCACGAAAGCACGACGAACGCGCCACGGAGAACGCCATGTACCTGCCCTTGCCGCCTCTGCCCGCCCAGCCGATTCCGCTGTGTGTGGCGCTGCTCGTGATCGTTGCGGCGAGCACGGACATCACGGCGCGACGCATTCCGAACATCGTCGTGGCAACGGGCCTCGCGGTGGCGCTCCTCGTTCAGTGCGCAATTCATGGTGCAGCAGCGGGTGCGCTGCTCTGGCTCACGGGGGCCGCAACCGGCTTCGCGCTGCTGCTGCCCTTCTATCTGTTGCGCGGCATGGCCGCAGGCGACGTCAAGCTGATGATGACCGTCGGCGCCTGGGTTGGCCCCGCACTCGCATTCCATATCGCGCTCGCGGCGTTCATTGCGGGCGGCATCGGGTCGGTTGCACTCGTCGTGTATCGCGGTCGGGCACGGCAGCTGGCCAGCAATCTGCGCGCCATTGCGCGCAACACATCGCAGGCAGTGCAAGACGGCGCCACAGGCCCGCGGCAACTGCCCGGCTCGGTGGGCACGATGCCCTACGGCGTCGCCATCGCAGCGGGAACACTGGGGATGCTGTTCGCGACGGTCGCATAGCGATGCACGCGCAACACAACGGCAAGACTGACTCAACCAGGCAAGAACAGAACAAGCAAGCGGGGTAACGCGATGGATACGGACCACATCGGATACGAAACGAGAGGCGGCGCGGCCTCGATGCGTGACGCTGCGCGAGACAGCACGCCCGCTGCCGACAGTCGCGCGAACGGCCACACAGATCACACGGCAGCCGATGCAGCGCGTACTCTGCGCGCGCCGCGCACGCTCGCGGACACGGGCCTGCCCGCCACCTTCGTCGCGGCCCTCGTGCTGAAGTCGACACACGTGCACGGCAAGTCGTGCTTCGCCGATCTCTCCGAACGGCACCGCCTGCCCATCAGCGTGCTCGACGACGTGCTGGCCCACCTGGTGCGCGAACGCCTTGCCGAAATCAGCCATCGCGGCGCAAGCGACGTAGACGTGCACCTGCGCCTCACGGACGCGGGCCGCGCCGCCGCGCACGACGAACTCGCCCGGTGCGCCTACTTCGGCCCCGCGCCGGTCACGCTGGAAAGCTATATCGATAGCATCGCGAACCATTCGGTTCGCTCGCTGCGAATCGTGCGCAACGACGTGCAGGCCGCGTTCCACAACATCGCGATCGACCCCACGGTGCTCGATGCCGCCGCCGCTTCGCTGAACGCGGGCCGTCCGCTGCTGTTGTACGGCCCCGCGGGCAGCGGCAAGACGTTCCTTGCCGAGCGGCTCGGCCGCCTGTTGCGCGGCGATGTGCCGGTGCCGTACGCCATCTACGCGGGCGGCGAAATCGTGCAGCTGTATGACCCGCTCGTGCATGAAGACGCTGCAGGCGAAGCACCCGCGCAGCCCGGCGACCGCCGCTGGCGCCTGTGCCGCCGGCCCGTGGTGATCTCGGGCGGCGAACTCACGCTCGACATGCTCGACCTGCGCCGCGACGCTTCCACCGGTTTCTACCAGGCGCCGCCGCACATGAAAGCCAACATGGGCATCTACATCGTGGACGACCTGGGCCGCCAGCGCATCGAGCCGCGCGATCTGCTCAACCGCTGGCTCATGCCGCTCGACCGCAGCTTCGATCTGTTCACGTTGCAGAACGGTTCGCGTTTTTCCGTGCCTTTCGATGTGTGGCCCGTGTTCTCGAGCAACCTGGAGCCGGCCGAACTCGAAGACGAAGCGTTTCTTCGCCGGCTGGGTTCGAAGATCTACGTGGGCCCGCTCGCCATCGACGACTACCGCGCGGTGTTCAAGTCCTGTTGCGCCGCGCTCGGCGTCGAGGCTCCGGAAGACGCTTTCGCCTACCTGGTGCATCGCCTGCACATTCCGTCCGGCAAGCCGTTCCTTGCGTGCTACCCGAACGATCTGCTGCGCCTCGTCGCCGCCGCCGCGTACTACCGCGGCGAACCGAAAGTCGCCACACAGGCCGCGCTGCGCGACGCGTGGTGCAGTTATTTCGGAGTTCTTCCTGACCACGACGGCATCCATCCGAGCGACGAAGAACGTGCCGCCCGCAAGCTGGCGTCGGGTTGATCCGCACCTAACCATGATCTGTCGAGGAGTCTTGCCATGAAAAACAGCCGTGCCCTTGCGATGCTTGCCGTCGCAATTCTGGCGGGTCTCGCCGCCGTCCTGTTCGCGTCGCGCTGGCTCGTGCAGAGCTCGTCCAGCGCCGTGACGCCCGTGGCCGTGGCCACAGCCGAGGTCAATCTGGGCGAGCCGCTCGGCCCGAGCCAGATTCGCGTCGTGAACTGGCCTAGCGCCAGCGTGCCGCCGGGGGCTTTCACGGATGCGAAGTCGCTCGAAGGGCGCGTGGTACGCACGAGCCTCGAACGCGGCGAGCCGGTGCTCGAATCGAAGCTCGCGCCCATCGGCACGAAGGGCGGCCTCTCCGCCGTGATCGGTGCAGGACGGCGCGCCATCACGGTCCGCGTGAACGACGTGGTGGGCGTGGCGGGCTTTGCGCTGCCGGGCAACTACGTGGACGTGATCGTGAACACGCAGGAACCCGGCAAGCCCGATTCGCCGCAGAGCATCTCGAAGATCGTGCTCGAAAAGATTCTCGTGCTCGCCGTCGCTCAGCAGGTGAGCCGCGACGACACGCAGCCGAAGGTGGTCAACGCGGTGACGCTGGAAGTGACGCCGGATCAGGCCGAGAAGCTCGATCTCGCACGCAGCGTGGGCACGCTCTCGCTCGTGCTGCGCAATCAGGTGGACCGCCAGACGCTGGACACGAAGGGCGCCACGAAGATCACGCTGCTCGGCGCAGCACCGGCCGCGCCGGCTTCGGCACCGGTCGCAGCGCCCGTGCATCCGGCCCGCGTGCGCTACGTCGCTCACGCGCCGGTGAAGCGCGATTGCGTGGGCGTGCTGTCGGGCGTTGCCGGCAGCGTGGAATGTTTCTAGTACGAAGCAATGGCGACGTAAGACATGGACGCGCACGACCACGCGCCGCCGTCGAACGAAGCAGCAAACGAACTCAATGAAGTCGAATCCTGGTGCAAGTCACCGGGCACACGGGGGATCACGTCAATGGACACCACACAGGTATTTGAATCGGGGCGCCGCACGCACGCTTGCGTGATTCGCGGTACGGCGCTCGCCGCGGCACTCTTTGCCGCACTGCTCACCGCACAGGCCGGCGTGGCACAGGAAGCCGCTCTGCCTTCGAAGATGGCGGCCGCCCCGCTTCCCGCGACACGCGGCGCCGTACCGATGCTGGTCAGCATGGCCGCCATGCCGGCGGGCGCTGCAGCCGCCGCAGAAGCCGCCGCGCCGCTGCGCGGCCCGAACTGCACGGGCACCCTGCACGACGAGTCCAACGTGGTGGTGCCGGTCGGCAAGTCCACGCTCGTGCCGCTCGCCGAACCCACGCGCAACCGCACGCTCGGCAATCCTAGCGTCGTGCAGGCCACGCTGGTTTCGCCGCGGACGTTGTACGTGGTCGGCATGTCGGTTGGGACCACGAACATGATCGTGCAGGGCAAAAGCGGTGCGTGCCAGATGATCAACGTGGTGGTCAATATCGACCCCTCGGGTTTGCAGCAGTCGCTCGCACAGCTGATGCCCGAAGAGCCCAACATTCGTGTGGCGACGGCTGCGGGCAACCTCGTGCTCGCCGGGCGTGTGTCGAGCGCGGCGGCGGCCCAGCAGGCCATGCACATCGCGCAGGCCTTCGCGGGCGCCCAGCCCACGCAGCAGTCGCAATCGGCCACGTCCAGTTCGGGTAACGGCGCGTTCACGGCGAGCCAGCAGATGGCGAGCACGAGCAAGCCGTCCGAAGTCATCAACATGATGACCATCGACTCGCCGCAACAGGTGATGCTCGAAGTCAAGGTGGCCGAAGTATCGAAGACGCTCATGAACCAGATGGGCTCTGCGCTCAACATTCAGGGCGGCTTCGGTTCATGGACCGGCGCGGTAGTGAGCGACCTGCTCGCGGGCGTTTCCAGCGCTTTCGTTGCGAACAAGGCAAACAACCGGCCGTTTCGCGTAGCGATCGATGCGCAGAACACGGACCAACCCGTGAAGATTCTCGCCGAGCCGAATCTCGTCACCATCAGCGGTCAGGAAGCCACCTTCCTTGCCGGCGGCAAGATCTTCATTCCCGTACCGCAAAGCAGCAGCACGGGCGCCACCACCATCACGTTGCAGGCCGAGGAATTCGGCGTGGCCCTCAAATTCACGCCCACCGTGTTGTCGAGCGGCCGCATCAACCTGAAGGTCGCTCCTGAGGTATCCGAACTTTCGGCCACGGGCGTGACGCTTTCGGCCACCAATGTCTCGAACGTATCGATCCTGCCGCTCATCACCACGCGGCGTGCGTCCACCACGGTGCAGATGGGCGACGGCGAAACCTTCGCGATTGGCGGGCTTATCAAGGACAACGTGTCCGGCACGTTGAAGGCGCTGCCCGGCGTGGGCGAAGTGCCGGTGCTGGGCGCGCTGTTCCGCAGCACAGCGTTCCAGCAGGACCGCACGGAACTCGTGTTCATCATCACGCCGCACCTCGTGAAGCCGCTTCAGACAAGCAACGTGCCGCTACCCACGGACAGCTTCACCAAGCCCAACGAGGCCGACGTCTACGCTACCGGCGTGATGGAAGGCCGCGGCGGCGCCCGCAAGCTGCACGGCATGCCGACCTCGCCGAACACGCCGCCGCAGCCGCAACCCGGCAACGCAGGCGATACGGCACCTGGCCCGGTCTCGCGCAGCGACTCAGCGGCAAGCACGCAGGCGACTGTCCAAACAAACCCGCAAACAAGCCCGCAAGCAAAGCCGCAGGCAGGCACGGCAGCCAGCGCACAGGCAACCAGCCAGCCGGCCGCGCCGGAGCCAGGCCCGGCGGCCACTGCGCCGGCCGCAACAACGGCCCCCGCTGCACCGTCCGATGCCAGCACCGAAGTCCAGGTCTCGCGCATCGAAAACGAAGCCGCACGCATCGCCACGCGCGAAGCCGGCACGCCGGGCCAGCCGGCCGACCACTGATGCATGCACTGTTCAAGGGGAACGTCATGAAACTCGCATTCTTCGCTCTCGCGTCTCGCACCACGGCGGCCGTGGCCGCTGGCACCACCCTCCTCGCGCTGGGCGGCTGCATGACCAGCACGCCGATCTGGGACGCGCATTTCGGCGAGGCCGTACGCGCCGTCACGCAGGCCCAGATCATCGACCCGCACGCAGCCGAGCACGCCCAGGCCTCGCACGACATGGACGGCCGGGCTGCCGTCTCCGCCGTGGACGTCTATCAAAAGAGCTTCGAGGCGCCCACGCCCTCGCCGAACGCATTCGTGATCGGCGTGGGTAGCGGTTCGGGCGGCGGCGCGGGCCAGTAACGTCAACGTGTGCGGGAGGCTGTCATGCGTCGGAGATCTTCAATGAGCGCGCGGCGTGCCGCGCATCGCAAGGAGCGCGGAGCGGTGGCCATCGTCGTCGCGCTGGCCATCGCCGTGCTGATCGGCTTTCTCGGCCTCGCGCTCGATCTCGGCAAGCTGTACGTGGTCCGCAGCGAGCTGCAGAACAGCGCCGACGCGTGCGCCCTCGCCGCCGCGCGCGACCTGACGGGAGCTATCAATCTGTCGGTGTCCGAAGCGGCCGGCATTACCGCCGGCCACCTCAACTTCGCGCTGTTCCAGCAGAACGCCGTGCAGCTTTCCACCGACAGCAACGTTACGTTCAGCGACTCGCTGAACAACGCGTTCATGCCGAAGAGTTCGGTGGCGGCGCCCGCCAACATCAAGTACGTGAAGTGCACCACGCAGCTCACGGGCATTGCGAACTGGTTCATCCAGACGCTCAACATGATGCCCGGCTCGACGGTGGCAAACGCGTCCTCGGTCTCTGCCATGGCAGTGGCAACCGTGGGCGCAGCGCAAACCACCTGCGCCATTCCGGTGTTCATCTGCAAGCCGGGTACAGCCGGCCCGTCGAGTCCTTCGGCGTACACCATCGGGCAGTGGCTCACGGCCAAAACCGGCTCGCCGCCCACTTACGGTTCCGGCGACTTCGGCTGGGCCGCGCTGGACGGCAGCAACAGCGCGTCGTCGATCAAGAGCGAACTCACAGGCAACTACTGCTCGCTGCCCGCAACCGGCACGAGCCTCGGCTCGCCCGGCAACAAGGTGGCCGACTCGGCGGCATATAACACGCGCTTCGGCATCTACGCGAACCCGTATGCGCAGGCAGACGGCACGCCCGATTTCACGGGATACGCCTATACATCCACGAACTGGAACGCCACGACCGGAAACGCATATAGCGACTTTGTGAGCAAGCGGCAGACCTTCACCTCGTATCAGGGCGATTCCGCTGCGCAACTCAGCACGAAGGGATCGTATGCGCAGACCAGCTATTCCGCAGGTGCCGACCGCCGCCTCGCGCTCGCGCCGGAAGTGGACTGCACGCAGTTTCTCTCGGGCCACAGCGCCGCCGTCACCTCCTGGGACTGCGTACTGATGCTCGACCCCATGCAGTCGGGCGGCGGCGCGGGCCCGGTGCATCTCGAATATCGCGGCTCGTCGTCTGCCGCCGGCAGCCCGTGCGCCACCCACGGCGTGCCGGGCAACGGCAACTCCGTGGGCCCGCTGGTTCCGGTGTTACTCCAGTAGAGGCAACCATGAACCGCTCCGCTCTTCGTCTTTCCAGCCGGCGCTGCATGCGCGGCGTCGCCACGGTGGAATTCGCGCTCGTGCTGATTCCGCTGCTCATCATCGTGACGGGCATTGCCGAATTCGGCCGCGCCATCTATCAGTACGAGGCGCTCACGAAGGCGACGCGCGACGCGGCACGCTACCTGTCCACCTATCTGCCCACGGACCCGGCCTACCCGGTTGCGCAGGCCCAGTGCCTCGTGGTGTACGGCAGCACCACCTGCGGCACGCAGGGCACGGAACTCGCGCCCGGGCTCACCACGTCGATGGTGGTGATCTGCGACAGCGCTCACACCGCGAGTTGCAGCGATGCGTCGGACCCCGCGCAGTTCGCGAACGTGCCGACTTACGACACCAACAACGGCACGGCAAACCCGTCGTATCTGTCGGGCAGCATCAGCCTCGTGGAAGTGAAGATCAAGGGCTACCCGTACCAGCCCACGCCGGCGTTCTTCACGCTGCCGCCCATCACGTTCAGCAACATCGTCACGATCATGAGGCAGGTGTCATGAAAACGCGCGCCCCTTACGTCACGCCTTCCGCCATGCGCTGCGCGAAACAGCGCGGGGCTACGAGCGTCGAGTTCGCGTTGATCTGCGCGATTCTCTTCACGCTGCTTATCGGCATCTGCGAGTTCGGGCGCGTGCTGTTCTACTGGAACACCGCGAGTGAGGCCGTGCGGCTCGGCGCGCGCACGGCCGTGGTCTGCGATGCGGGCGCGACCGTCGTGAAGACGCGCATTCAGTCGCTGCTGCCGCTGCTCGCCAGCTCCAAGGTCAACGTTGCCTATGCGCCGTCCGGCTGCGACTCCGACCCGTCCAGCGCGCGCAACAGCTGCACGATGGTCACCGTGAGCGTGACCAACCTCAGCGTGCAAACCATGATTCCGTTCGTTCCGTTGACGCTCTCCATGCCGCCGCTCACCACGACGCTGCCGCGCGAGAGTCTTGCGAGTTCAACGGGCGGCACCGTCTGTCAATAAATGCCTTCAACGCTACCAACGCCACCGGCGAGGTCCACCATCATGATGAATATCCTCGTTACCTCCGAAGACGCCGCGCGTCTCGCGCAGATCGCACGGCTCGCCGGCGACTGCGGCTTGTACCGCATCACGCGCGCAGCGGGCAAGCCTTCGCAGCTGGAAGGCCGGGCCGAGGGGCTCGACGCCTTCGACGCCCTGCTCGTGGACGCAGGCGCACTGCAAGCCGCGGAACTCGCCGTCATCGAGCGGCTTTGCCGCGAGCATCCGGGCCTCACCTGCATTCTGATTACAGCCGATGCTTCGCCGCAGACGTTGATCGAAGCCATGCGCGCCGGCGTGCGCGACGTGCTCGGCTGGCCGCTCGAACGGCAGACGCTTGCCGAAGCGCTCGAACGTGCCGCGGCACAACGTCCGGCACGCAGTGCAGGCGACGCGCACGACACGCAGTTCCTCTCGTTTATTTCCTGCAAAGGCGGTACGGGCACGAGCCTGATAGCGGGCAACGTCGCCTGGGAAATCGCGCAGATGCGCGACAAGCGCGTGCTGCTCGTGGACCTCAACCAGCAGTTCGGCGACGCCGCGTTTCTCGTCACCGACGAAACACCGCCCTCCACGCTGCCGCAGATGTGCGCACAGGTGGAGCGCATGGACGGCGCCTTTTTCGACGCAAGCGTGCTGCGCCTTTCGGAAAACTTCCACGTACTCGCGGGCGCGGGCGACCCGGTCAAGTCCGCCGAAATTCGCGAAGACGGACTCGAATGGATTCTTGGCGTGGCCGCGCCGCGCTATGACTTCGTGATTCTGGATCTGGGCGTGTCCATCAACCGCCTCTCCATGATCGCGCTCGACCTCAGCGAGCAGATCCATCTCGTCCTGCAGGCAAACATGCCTCACGTGCGGGCTGCGCGCCGCCTGCAGGAAATTCTCGTCTCGCTCGGCTACCCCGTGGACCGCATGCGGCTGATCCTCAACCGCTACGCGCGTTCGGGCGAGCGCGCCCGCGCGGCGCTGGAAGAAGTGCTGGGCCTGCGCGCGTGGCAGACCATTCCCGACGACGAGAGCGTGGTGACCGAGGCCATCAACCAGGGACTGCCCGTCTCGAAACTCGCGCGCAGCAGCAACGTGGCGCGCAGCCTGCAACGGTACGCCAACCAGATCGTGGAAGCGGCGCGCCCCGGCAACCAGGCCGCGGGGCGAGGCGAACCGCTTTTTGCGCGCCTGCTCGGCCGCGGCGCGTCGCCCAAGGCAGCAACCAGCTTGCCGCCGAAGGCGACGCCGAAACTCAGAACCATGTAAGCCCGAATCGAGGAGACCGCCATGTCATTGCGTGACCATATTTCGCTCCAGCGTGTGGCACCCGTTGCAGGGTTGGCCGACGCGCCGCGCCCCCACAACGGTGCCGCCCGTGAAGCGTGGCAGAAACTGCGCCGCGAGATTCACCTCGCGGTACTGGACCGCGTGGAGCTGGAACGTCTTTCGCGTCTGCCTGCGGACCAGGTGCGCCAGGAAATTGCGACGCTGGTGAGCCGCATTCTGGACGAACAGAAGCTGCCCACCAACGACCTCGAACGCAAGCAGCTTGCCATCGACGTGTACGACGAGATGTTCGGCTTCGGTCCGCTCGAAACGCTGCTGCGCGACCCGAGCATTTCGGACATCCTGGTGAACACGTATCAGCACACCTACGTGGAGCGCAACGGCCGGCTCGAACTCACAGACGTCACGTTCTACGACGACGCGCACCTCATGAAGGTGATCGAGAAGATCGTCTCGCGCGTGGGCCGGCGCATCGACGAGTCAAGCCCGATGGTGGACGCGCGCCTGCCCGACGGCTCGCGCGTCAACGCCATCATTCCGCCTTCCGCAGTGGACGGGCCGCTGCTTTCCATCCGCCGTTTTTCGGTCAATCCGCTGCAGGTGTCCGACCTCGTGCGGCTGCAAAGCCTCACGCCGCCCATTGCCGAGGTGCTCGAAGCCCTTGCGCGCGCGAAGGTCAACATTCTCGTTTCGGGCGGCACGGGCAGCGGCAAGACCACGCTGCTCAATATCCTTTCGGGATTCATTCCGGAATCCGAACGTATCGTGACGATCGAAGACGCGGCGGAACTGCAACTGCGTCAGCAGCATGTGCTGCGACTCGAAACGCGGCCGCCCAACATTGAAGGCAAGGGCGAAATCACGCAGCGCACGCTGGTGCGCAACGCGTTGCGTATGCGTCCGGACCGCATCATCCTGGGCGAAGTGCGCGGCGCCGAAGCGCTCGACATGCTCAACGCGATGAACACGGGTCACGAAGGGTCGCTCGCCACCATTCACGCGAACACCCCGCGCGATGCACTGACGCGCCTCGAAAACATGATCGGCCTGGTGGGCCTCGCGCTGCCGCCGAAGACCATGCGCCAGCAGATCGCTTCGGCCATCTCCGTGGTCGTGCAGGCCGCGCGCCTCACCGACGGGCGCCGCAAGATCGTGAGCATTCAGGAGATCACCGGCATGGAAGGCGACATGATCAACATGCAGGAAATTTTCACGTTCAAACGCACGGGGCTCGACGCGAACGGAAACGTGCGGGGCTACTTCTGCGCAACGGGCGTACGGCCGAAATTCACCGAGCGGCTGCAGGCGTTCGGCATCAACTTGCCCGATGCGATCTACGATCCGTCGCGCCATTTCGAAACCGCGTGACCGAAGGAGCTTCGCATGGACCCGACCTTCTACGCTTTCGTCATCCTGCTGTTCGTCGCGGTAGTGCTCGCGTTCGAAGGCCTCTATCAATGGTGGAACAGCCGTCACGGTCCGGCCGCGCGGCGCATCGAAGCGCGTATTCGCGCGATGTCCGCCGGCGGGCAGGTGCACAAGGAACAACTCTCCATCCTCAAGGACCGCATGCTGAACGAGGCGCGTCCGTTCGACCGCCTCCTGCTGCGCGTGCCGCGCATCCACTCGCTTGACCTCGTGCTCCAGCAGTCGGGGCTCGGGTGGTCCGTGGCCAAACTCGCGGGCGTGTCGGTCGCCATGGCTTCCGTGGCGCTGGCCGTGACGTCGATCCTGCCCGTGCCGATGCTCTATGCCGTGTTCGCCGCAGTGGGCGCCGCGTTTCTGCCGTCGCTCTTCGTGATGCGCAAGCGCACGAAGCGGCTCGCGAAGCTCGAACGTCAGTTGCCCGAAGTGTGCGACATGATTGCGCGCGCGCTGCGCTCAGGCCACGCGTTCACGAGCGCGATCGGCATGGTGAGCAGCGAGTTCGCCGAGCCGATGGGCGGTGAATTCCGCATCACGTTCGACGAGATCAATTACGGCGTCTCGCTTCAGGAAGCGCTCTTGAATCTCGCCGCACGCGTGCCGGTTCGCGACCTGCGCTACTTCGTGATCGCGGTGCTGATCCAGCGCGAGACCGGCGGCAATCTGGCCGAACTGCTCGACAGCATTGGCAGCCTGATTCGCGAGCGCTTCAAGCTGTTCGACAAGATTCGCGTGCTTTCCGCGGAAGGCCGGCTTTCCGCCTGGATACTGGGCCTGCTGCCGTTCGGCACGGCGGCGCTGATGATGCTGGTGAACCCTTCGTTCCTCGAAATTCTCTGGAAGGATCCGGCGGGGCTGAAGCTGGTTGAAACGGTGCTGCTTTCGATGGTCTCCGGCGTGCTGTGGATGCGCCGCATCATCCGTATCCGTGTCTAGCGCGTTTCGCTGCGCGTTTGCCGTAACCGCTTGCTCAAGGAGTCGCCATGCAAACCCTCAATTCCACGCACCTGCTCTTGCTGGGCGGCGTGTTCGTTCTCGTGTTCGCCGCCGCGTTCGGCGCCATGCTCGTATTCGCGCCGCGCAGCATGGAGCGCCGGCTTGCTCAGGCGGGCGCGGCGCCGCAAGGTGGGGCGCCCGCGGCCGATATGCCGTCGGGCACGCCGGACTGGGTCGCGAAGCTTGCCGAGATCGCGCAGCCGGTCTCCAGGCTTTCGCTACCCAAAGACGGCTGGGAGAATTCACCGCTGCGGCTCAAGCTCATGAACGCGGGATGGCGCACGCCGCACGCCGCGGGCATCTACCTTGCCGCCAAAACGCTGCTCGCGTTGGCCCTGCCCACCATCGCCACGCTCGTGCTGATCCACACGCCCCTCGCGCAAAAGCCCTATGGGCTCTCGGCGATGCTCGTGGTGCTCGGCGCGTTCGGCTATTACCTGCCGAACGGCGTGCTGTCGCGGCGCGTCGCGGCGCGACAGCGTGTGATCTTCGAAGACTTCCCCGACGCGCTCGATCTGCTGACCGTATGCGTGGAAGCGGGTCTGGGTCTGGATGCCGCGCTCATCAAGGTGGCCGAGGAACTGCGCCACCGCAGCAAGGTCGTGGCGGACGAACTGGAACTTACGCTGCTTGAAATGCGTTCGGGCTTCACGCGTGAAACGGCGCTGCGCAATCTCGCGCTGCGCACGGGCGTGGAAGACATCGATTCGTTCTGCACAATGCTGATTCAGGCCGAACGCTTCGGCACGAGCGTGGCGGATTCGCTGCGCGTGCTCTCCGACATGCTGCGCACGCGCCGCCGCATGCGCGCCGAGGAACGTGCGGCGAAGATCGCGCTGAAGCTGCTGTTTCCGCTGATCTTCTGCATTTTTCCGGCGCTGCTGACGGTGCTGTTGGGGCCGGCGTTTATCAATATTTATCGTGTGTTGTTGCCTACGTTGACGGGGCAGTGAGGGGCACGATTGGGGATGGCGCCTTGACCTTGACTATGCCGTGGAATGAGTTGTCTGGGGTGCCTTCGATCTGGCCCGGGAGAAGCTTGTCGGTTATTGATGGTCGCTGCCCCGCTTTGATGACGTTGCCTATTCAACTATGGCGCACGGAGAATGAGAAAGCTATTTGCTTCGCGTGCGCAGCGCGTCTTTCGATTGGAAACCTGAATGCCGTCCCTTACTTCCGATATTCGCGATCTGCGGCGAGCGCTTCGGTGTCAGTCCCGTGGTGTAGCGGGGGAGGAGTGCGTGACGCTTCGGCTGCTTCAGCGCGATCCATGCCGTGCGCGGCCGGTCGCCGGTACTGTTGCCACGAGCGGGCCGTTCCGGGTGGTACGTCGCCAGATCGACTTGCGGGAAAGACTGGTGCGAGGCTAGGGTGAAACAGGTCAACTGGGCATACACACCAGGTGAACGGCAAACACGAGGGCCAATGGGAAGCATACGAACTCCCACGAGTCAATCTGCCCGATTACGCATCCAGTCCGCGATTTCGAAGAACGATTGATGCAACCGCTCGCGCAGCATCCCCGGCAGGCCGGTTTGTTCCATCGCCATCGCCATGCATTTGACCCATTGATCGCGGTCTGCCGACGCAATGGCATAGGGTAGATGCTGTGACCGCAGGCATGGATGGCCGAAACGGCTAACGTAATGGTCCGGGCCGCCGAGCCAGCCGCACAGGAACCAGAACAGCTTGTCCCGCGTGTCGTCGAGCGTGGGCGGATGCATGGCGCGAAGCTCTGCGAACTCGGGCTCAAGGTCCATCAGGTCATAGAACCGGTCGACAAGTTGGCGCACACGCGCCTCGCCTCCAGCAAGATCGAAGGCCGTTATCTGTCGTGGGTCTTTGTCCGATATGTCTGTCATTTGCGAAATCCATGTGGAAAAGGCAGAAGCGATGGAGCGGGCTTCGTGCATGCCGGCGGCAACGCTATTGATGTCGACCATCGCGGCGCGCCCCGCTCGATCACGCAGTACGTCCAGCTCTATGGAGACGCTGAGCCGCGAAGTCGGGACAGTGGTTGAACCGACTTCGCGGCGTTTCCGTGAGGCGAACACGTGAGCTCCGCGGCATCTCCCCCGCCGCACGTCAGTATCTGGCGTCCGCCGGCTTGCCTCCTTGAGGCCAGTCATGAACCTTGGCAGCAAAGTCGGGACGGGGCTGTTGCGTGAAATACGCAGCCACGTCGAGCGCGTCTTGATCACTCAGGCCGCCTTGCCCCAAGGGGAATTCGTTGCGTGTCCCGATCGGCATGTTGTGCCGGACGAACGCGGCGGCGGTGTAGAGCCTCGCCATGCCGGCCCCGATGTTGAACGACGCGTCGCCCCATAGCGGGGGATAGACGTCGCGGCCGTCGGGCGCCTTTGTTCCTTCGCCGTTTGCGCCGTGACACGACGCGCATTGCGCCGCATACACTTCCTTGCCGTGAACCATGTTGGGCTTCAGGTTCCGGTTGAACTCGCCCACGCCGCGTCCGGGTATCTTTTTCTTCGGCTGGACTGTGCCCTTCATCCAGTCGAACCACGCCAGCATGGCCTTCATGTCCGCCGAATCAAGAGGCAGCGGTTTGCCGTTCATCGAGCGCAGCATGCAGCCGTTGATACGGTCGGCCAGCGTAATGACCTTGCCGGCACGCGCGGCATAGCTGGGAAACTGGGCGGAAAGACCCACGAACGGCGAGGCATCCGCAACCGTGCCCGCGTTGAGGTGGCAGCTCGCACAGTTGAGCGAGTTGCCGACGTTGCGTGGCAGCTGCGCTTTCGTGTCGACCATCAGCTGCATTCCGCGCGCGAGCTGTGCGGCGTTCTGCTGGTCGAGCATCGCGGCGAAACGCGGTGTCTGGAAGGTCGCCGGCGTGTCGGTCTTCAACGCCAGTTCGCGGCGAAGCTTCCCGACGGCGGACGCGCTCACGGGAACGCGCTGTCCTCCCCAGGTCGTGCGCGCGAACGTCAGGATGTCCGCCAGTTCCTCGTCGGAGAGCCTGTCGAACGCCGGCATCGTATAGACCCGTGGATGGGCTGCCGTCTGCGGCGTCTGCCATCCGGTCAGTACCACGTGAATGGAGGAAACCGGGTCGGCGGAAAGCAGGGCCGTGTTGCGGGACAGCGGCGGGAATACCGGCGTGAAGCCGCGACCGTCGGTCTGATGGCAGGAGGCGCAGAACTGCAGGTATCCGAGGCCGCCTCGGGTGGTCAGAAGCCCGGCCGGTTGCGCGTGCGCCGTCTGCGCTATCGGGCCGCCGTCTGCGCGTGCGCCCGCCGGTTTGCCGGACAGCGACACGAGATACGTTGCGATGGCGTTCAGATCCGCATCGCTCATGTATTGCGTGCTGTGATGAACGACGTCACCCATGCCGCCCGCTGCGTCACCGTAGCGGTTCTGGCCGGTCTTGAGCAAGGTGACGAGATCGCGGGTCGTCCACAGGTTACGCAGATTGACGGCATGCCACGAGTCGACCGTCGCGCCGGACAGGAATGCGCTGCCGTTGCTACCCGCGTCGGATAGCGCCTTTTCCTGAAACCCGATGCCACGTGGCGTATGACACGCGCCGCAATGGCCGGCGCCCTGCACGAGATACGCGCCCCGGTTCCATTCGGCGCTGCGCTGCGGGTCGGGCACGTAGGGCGCGCTGTCCAGGAACAGCCAGTTCCATGCGGCGAGCGTCCAGCGCATGTTGAACGGCCAGGGGATACCGGTTGCCCGGTTGGGCTGGCTGACCGGCTCGACGCCCTGCTTCAGGTAGGCAAACAGCGCGTGCATATCCTCGTCGTTCATCTTCGCGTACGACGGATAGGGCATCGCAGGGTAGAGGTAATGGTTGTCGGCGGCGATGCCTTTTCGCATGACCCGCTCGAACTGGGCAAAGGTGTAGCGGCCTATGCCGGTCGCGTCGTCGGGCGTGATGTTGGTCGAATACACGGCACCCAGCGGCGTGTTGAGCGGCAGCCCTCCGGCAATGGGTTTCCCGTTCGGGGCCGTATGACAGGCAACGCAATCGCCGAGGCGGGCAACGTACGCGCCGCGTGTGACGAGGTCTGCGTCCGGCCCCTTCGGTGCATCGGCCTGGGCGGCGAGCGCGTAGTGGACGCCCATCGCCAGGGCGGCGATGATCCAGCGCGAAAATTTTCGTTGTTTCATCTTGTACGGGTTCCCTGGTCGCACCGCGTGTGACGGCTGTGCCCGTCGTTCTTGTCCGGAGCGCTACGCGGCTTCGATGCACCGGCGTGGAGGCTCGCGTCTTTACAGCCGCTTCACGCGAGTCCAGCCGCTGCGGTGTTCGAACGGTGATTTGCCGGCCGCAGGACGTCTTCGCTTATTCCATAGTTGAATAAGCAAATTTCGGCGGGAAATATAGGACGCCCATTCCGGCTGTGTCAATGCAGACAGGCCGTGCACATGACGTATGCCGGTCTCCTTGACTGCGGGTGGTGTTCGGTCACTCGCGAATGCGGAGGCGCCGGATGCGCGCTCAAGGTCTCAGGCAGGGCTGACGGGTCGCAGCGGTTGTGGTTGGCGTCGCCACGCTCGTGGCATTTCGTCGCATCTCCGTTGCGGATCGACGCAAACGACGGCACGTCGCGCATATGCCGACTACGCCGTGTTTTGTGAGCGACGCCGTGTGCGGGGCGCACATCATCAGGAATGTCGCAGGAAGCTCCCGGCCTTGCGCTCCAGCAGCGCAATCAGTTCGGGCTGCATGAAGGCGTATTTGTCGGGGATGTCGAGACAGACGATTCTTTTGCCTTTCAGGAAAGGGCCGAATTTTCTGGAGAGCTTCGCCTTGTGTGCGCGCTCCATCACGAAAATGATGTCGGCCCAAGCGATCTGCCCGCTTGAGACTGGCGTTTGCGCATCGGGTGCCACGCCGGCAGAGTCCGTTTCAACGTCCTTCCAGCCGGAAAACACGTCTTCAGCCGTTGGGCTGCGCAACCGGTTCCTGCTGCAGATAAATAGTGCGCGGGTCATGCGTCGCCTTTCATGAGTCTCTTCCCTCACAACGGGCAAGCCACGATTCTCCCTCAGAGAATCAGGAGCTTGCGGATTTTCGCGAATCTGGGCGAGCGCGCCCGTATCAGGTCCACGATGTACTCGTGGCAGCAACGCTCTGGGGATGTTCGCCATAACATCGGCCACGCGCTGCGATGGCACGTGGCCCGCGGTTCGTCGTTGCATCCACCGTGCGTGAATGACAACGCCTACGCCAATCGCAAATCCCACAACACATCAAGTACGTGTTGCGTGGAACGCTCAACGTGCCCCGCACGGTGCGCAATACCGAGCCGACGCCACAACGCCGGGCGCAGCGGACGCATGGCAATGCGCTCGTCGGGCATGGGCGTAGTGGCCTCGTGGGGCAACAGCGCTGCGCCGTAACCTGCCGCTACCAGACTCTTGATCGCATCGTTGTAGTTGAGCTGAATGCGCGGCGAAGGATGGTGCCCTGCGGTCGCGAACCACTCCGCCGTCAGACGCGAAAGACGCGTGGTCGCGTCATTGAGAATGAGAGGTCGAGCGGCGAGCCACTCAGGGGTGATGCGGGCCGGACACCGCCACTGCGCTGGCACAAAGGCCATCACAGGGTCGCGGCGCCAGGGCTTTATCACGAGTCCAGCCACGGGTGGCTGAGGCAACGCGATCAACCCGACATCCAGCGTTCCATCCACCAGCCGGGACAGGGTTTCCTGCGAAGTGAGCACGGCAATCTGAATGTCGATGGCGGGATGGTGCTCGCGCAGGACCTCGAGCGCTTGCGGCAGCAGGTGGGCGATCACGCCTGTCGACGCGCCGAGACGCGCACGCCCTTCGAGTCCCGCTACCTGGCGTTGAATATCGTCTAACGCTTGCTCCGCGTCGGCCAGCAGTCGACGCGCGCGCTCTACCAGCTCCTCGCCTATGGGCGTCGGCCCCACCTGTCCGCGCTTGCGCAACAGGAGTGGCGCGCCAATGCGGTCTTCGAGTTCAGCGATGTGGAGGCTGACTGTGGGCGGCGCCAGGTTCAATGCACGCGCCGCATCGACAAATGAACCCCGATCGGCAACGGAAATCAGGGTGCGCAAACGGTCCAGGCTGATTTCTCGCATGTTGCCGTCCAGATTCAGAAAAACTGAATGTTCACGTCATGAAATTCAACTTCCTCTATTCTAGACGTCCGCGCAACATAGGGGCTCGATTTGCCTTTTTATAACCCACAGTCAGCGGAGTCACCCACGTATGAGCGCCCCCCTAGTTTTCATCGACGGCGACCAGGGCACCACCGGGCTGCAAATCCATGACCGGCTGCGCGACCGCACCGACATCAGACTGTTCACACTTGCCGCTGCGGAGCGCAAAGACTCGCGGCGTCGTGCAGAAGCTATCAACGCCTGCGACATCGCCATGCTTTGTTTGCCCGATGCCGCCGCGCGCGAGGCAGTGGGCGCCATCGTCAATCCTGCCGTCCGCGTTATCGACGCAAGCTCCGCCCATCGCACGCAGCCGGACTGGACTTACGGTTTCCCGGAAATGTCGCCGGGGCAGGCTGGGCACATTGCGAGCGCACGTCGGGTCACCAATCCCGGTTGCTATCCGACTGGTGCAGTTGGTCTGCTGCGTCCATTGATGCAGGCAGGGCTCATACCGGGCAATTACCCGATCAGCATCCACGCGGTATCCGGCTACTCCGGACGGGGACGTGCCGGCGTGGAGGAACACGAGGGGCCGGGCGCGGCCAACGCGCCTTCATACCAGGTCTACGGTCTGGAACTCGCGCACAAGCACGCGCCGGAGATCCAGCAGCACGCCTTGCTTGCGCAACGTCCCATTTTCGTCCCTGCGTATGGAGCGTTCCGCCAGGGCATCGTGCTGACGGTGCCGCTGGCGTTGACGCTGCTGGCGCCCGGCGTGGAGGGGGCCACGTTACACGCCTGTCTCGCACGTCACTATGCCGAGGCGGCCCACGTGCGTGTCTTGCCGCTGCACGAATCGGGCGGCCTGGCGCCCCTGGATCCGCAAGCGCTGAACGGTACGAACGACATGCACCTGGGCGTGTTTCCCAACATGGAGCACGGGCATGTCCTCCTGTCCGCGGTGTTCGACAATCTCGGCAAGGGAGCATCCGGTGCCGCGGTTCAGAACCTGAACCTCATGCTCACGCAGCAATAGTGGCCGATGGTTCGAGCTAACTGGCTGGCTAGGGGTCGATGCAAGCCGATCGCATCGGGCAGAGGTCGGGCAAAAGCAGCCCTTCGACTGCACGGTCATCGCCGGCTAGTTAGAAGCTCCGTCTCACAACAAGAAATGCTCCCGCTATAAGGAGAACTCCGCCCAGAACGGAAAAGGCATGTGACTGGAAATAGTTCGCTGACGTCGACCTGCTTGCATCGACAATCAGCCCAGTAACAAGCTGGCTGGCGACCAAAACGGCTATGGTGGATGCTGCGCCAATCCGCTGATATCCATGTATTCCGGCGAAGACAAAGAACGAGCCCAGCAATCCTGGCAACAGTGACCAGGGTCGAATAGTTCCAACGGCTTCGACGATGCCATCAAGGCCGTTGCGGCCCAACAGAAGGAGGAGCAGAAGCCCCAGACCAGCGCCCGAATTAATCACCAGGGCTATAAGTACCGTTGAGGCTGTTGCGGTGATGCGTACCATCAGAAGATTCTGCACAATCAACGATATGCCCGCCGCGATAAGCAGCAGTATCGTGAAACTCCGGTTCATGGGACTCCTGACATATCGTTTGCAATTAAGCCGAGTTCGAGGCGCACGGAAGCCTATTTATCATTCCGCTTTCTTGGCGTCCGGCTCAGTGCGTGGGTCGATGGTCAGTTGGAGAAAGGCCAGGTCGAGCCACCGACCGAACTTCGTTCCGACCTCCTTCAGAAGCCCAACCTGCTCGAATCCGAGTTTCCGATGCAACTGGATGGAGATATCGTTTCCTGCCTCTATCCCTGCGACCATCACATGCTTACCGAGAGAGCGCGCACGCTCGATGAGCGCGACCATTAGTGCTTTCCCCGTTCCAGCCCCGCGGCAGTTCTTGTTGACGTAGACGGAGTGCTCGACCGTGTGCCTGTAGCCGTCAAAGGCCCGCCAGTCGCCGAATGACGCATAGCCGAGAACTGTCTGGTCGTCGTCGACGGCCACAATGACCGGGTAGCCGACACGTTGTCTTTCTGCAAGCCACGCCTGACGGTTAGCCGCATCGACGGCAATCTCATTCCAGATTGCTGTCGTATTGAGCACGGCATCGTTGTAAATCGCCACGATGCCATCGATGTCGCCCACATTTGCGTCCCGTATCTGCATATTGCCCTCCTGTTGTTTGTTCACGATAATGCGGCGTTTGTCCACTATATTGGATAGCGGTAGCGCAGCCCCTCTTATCTTGTCTATTATAATATAACCTATGTCCACTAAAGTAGATATCCTTGATGTGCGCATTGGCGCGCGAATTCGAATCGAGCGTGAAAGCCGTGGCTGGTCTCTGACGGATTTGGCCGAACGGTCCGGGGTGTCACGGGCAATGATTCACAAAATCGAGAGGGCGGAGAGCAGCCCGACAGCCATGCTTCTCGGGAGGTTGTCTGGCGCTTTCAGTCTGAGTATGTCCACGCTGATGGCCCGCGCAGAAATGCCGGAGGGACGACTGCTGAGGAAGAAAGACCAACCTGTCTGGACTGACCCGCAGAGCGGCTATCGCCGACGTCACGTTTCGCCCCGTTCGGATATGCCACTTGATTTGGTGCATATTGAACTGCCGCCAGGCGCCGCGATTCCCATGCCGGCGTCTGCCTACGCCTTCCAACGACAGCTGATTTGGGTGTTACAGGGTACTTTGGTATTTGTAGAAGGCAAGATGCGCCATGAGCTGGAGGAAGGGGACTGCCTTGAACTCGGTCCTCCTGCCGACTGTGAATTCAAAAATGAAAGTTCGCACGCGTGTATCTACGCAGTTGCTGTACTGAAGAATTAGAACAAATGGCTTGCAGGCCGCTCCTCCGAACGATGGGCATTTGTGCTGTGCCGGGAGATGCTTTCTCTCAAGCCGAAGCTGTAGCGGGAATGACCGTTTGCGGACAGCCAAACGCCTCCAAAAATCACGCCCCTTCCCCCGCCCCCACCCGCACCGATCCCCACAACATCCGATACAGCATCCACACCCCCAGCGCCCCGCTCGCGAGCGCCCACAACCGCCACGGCGCCATCCAGTCCGCCGTCGCCGCGTTCCATTCGCGCGCCCCGAGATACACGGCAGACGTCACTACCGCGACGTTGTAAAACGCGTGCAACAGCATGCACGGCAGCAGCGAACGCGTGCGTCGGTACAGCGCGCCGTTCACGCAGCCCAGCACGAAGCCCACCATGAACTGGTACACGTTGAGGTGCGCAAGTCCGAACACGGCAGCCGAATGCACGATAGCGACGCCAGGCGGATATTGCCGCAGGAAGCTGCGCAGGATGATGCCGCGAAACAGCATCTCCTCGACGATGGGCGCAATCACGCAGACCAGCGCCAGCGTGCCGAGTCCGCCTTTCATGAATTGCTCGCTGCCCGCCTGCATGGTTGGGCTCATCGGAAACAGCAATACGACCAGCATCTGCAGCAGGTTGCACACGAGCAGCAGGCCCAGCGCGAGCAGCAGGATGGGCAGCGTGAAGAGCGCAAACGTGGCCGTCCACGAACTGCCGTTCTCGTGCAGCAATTCACGGTAGGTCGCCTTGCTGTGATGCAGCAGCACAGTGAAGCCCATTCCATAGGCGAGCACGCGGCCGATGCTGTAGATCGCCATGGGTTGTAGCCCCGCGCTGCGGCCCGGCTGCGCGATGATCGCGTTGACCAGCATCTCCCCGAAGTACAACGCGACCAGCACAAAGAACGCTTCCAGCAGGTTCGGAAAGCAATATTGGTGTTGTGGCGGCTTCATGGCTTCATGGTCCGTGATGTTCGAAGCTGTTGCGCGCTACGCGCGAAATGCGCGTCCCCGTCGGGGTTATCGTCAATACGGCTGCAAAACCTTAGTGCGTCGCACTTCGGGCCGCGAGCGGCGGCTCGGGCAGCACTCGGCATCGCATTGCTCCGCATCGCATAAAACAGCACGCCAGCAACGCCACTTCCTCCCACACCGAATCCCGTCACGCCGCTGCCACAGGCGCCCTGCACGATGGAAAGCGTTGATACGCGCAGGAACGGGCTGGCCGCACCGCACGCCCGCACGCCAGCGCGCTTGCAAGGGCCTTACATCGTCCACGGAGGAGGCTGCCATGCCCGCGTCGAACTCACCGAACGCACAAGACGCACTCAACGCGCTACACAAAAACCAGAGCACCTTCGCGAAGGCAGGCGTGCTTTCGGTGCGCACCGGCCTCAGCTGGCGTACTGCCGCGGCGCCAGCCCAGCACGCCATCGTCGTCACGGCCCAGCCCGATCACGTCGCCGCCCTGCGCGCGCACTTGCCCGCCACGCTCGACAACATCCCCGTCGACGTGCGCGCTGCCAATCCGATGGAACAAATGCGCGCGCTCGACCCCGCGCGTTATCTGGCCCTCGCGGAAGCGCGCCAGGAGCTTCGGCAACCCGACTTTGACGGCGAGATTTTCTTCGACGGCAAAGGCAACGCCGCGCCGCAGCACCCTGCCCCGCTCACGGCGTTCTTCGCCGCGCGCGCTCACAAGCCGCAAGAGCCCTACACCCCTGCGCCAGGCGCGAGTCTCGATGAAGTGACGGCGCCCGTCACGCTCGTGCTGCACGCGAGCCCCGACGCCGGCTGGGCGCAGCTCTCGAATTTCCTCGCGGGCGTTCGCGAGAATCTCGTGGTGGGCATGTACGACTTCACGTCCGCACACGTGCTCTCGGCCGTCGAAGCCGCACTCGCGGGCGGCAAGACGATGACGCTCACGCTCGACCACCCTGCGAAAAATCACACGGCGGATCAGACCGACGAAGAGACGCAAGCCGACCTGCACGAGTCGCTCGGCGACCATTTCAACGGCACCTGGGCGCTCACGAATTCGGACCCGAAGGCGCCTGTGTGGATCTATCCGAACGCGTATCACATCAAGGTCGCGGTGCGCGAAGACGACACGTTCTGGCTCTCGTCGGGCAACTGGAACAACAGCAACCAGCCGGAGATCGATCTCTCGGACCCGGCCGCAGCCCGCAAGATCGCCGCGAATAGCGATCGCGACTGGCACGTCATTGCCACCAGCGACACACTGGCCGCCACGTTCCGCGCGTTTTTACAGCACGACTACGACGTGGCGAGCGAAGCCATCGCGCAGACCGCAACGACAAGCGCCGGCGTAGCGGCACGCATGGCGATGCTCAACGAAGGCGTTCCGCCCGGGATGCTCGAGATGTTCGCCGCCGGCAAGGCCCCGCGCGAATTCTTCGCGCCGCGCACGCTCGCCGACACCATCCGCATCCAGCCGCTGCTCACACCGGACAACTACCACGCGCACGTCAAGGCGCTCATCGACTCCACGCAACAGACGTTCTATATGCAGACGCAGTACATCCACCCGAGCGGCCACGCCGGGGACGAAGACCACGACGCGCTGATCGCGGCAGTCAAAACACTCGTGGATAAAGGGCTCGACGTGCGCCTCATCACGAGCCAGTACCAGACCGACGCCTGGGTCGAAAAGCTCGCGAATGCCGGCGTGCCCGCCTCCGTGCTGCGACGTCAGGCGAATGTGCACAACAAGGGCATCGTGGTGGACGGCAGCACGGTCATGGTGAGCAGCCAGAACTGGTCCGCGGACGGCACGCTGAGAAACCGCGACGCGGGGCTCATCATCCACCACGCCGAGGCTGCCGCCTATTTCCAGCAGATCTTCCTGCACGACTGGGCCAACCTCGCCTCGCCGGTCGCGAGCTGACGGCTCTGGCGAGCGAAACGCCAACTCTCATGTTTTTCCGGCCGCGGCCGTTAACCGTGCATCAGCATTCGTACGGATACGGCCTCGCATGGCAAGCAGCGAGGCAGAGCACCGCCACGCCGGATGACGCCTTCCCCCTCAGTCTTCGTTTCGCTGCTGTTCGCGCTCTGCGGCGCACTGCTGCCCGTGCGCGGCGGCGCCGCCGTGTCGGAGCCAGGGTCTTCGACGCAACCCGGCGCCCCGCTCAACGAGCGCATCGTCATGGTGCCGGTGCAGTCGTCGCCGCCTGTGCGGCTGCAGGTCACGCTGTACATGCCCGGGCGGGGCGGCCCGTTTCCGCTCGCGCTCGTCAATCACGGCGCCTCGCACGACCCGGCCAATGCGCCGCGCGTCGCCGACGAATTCATCCCGTATTACTTCCTCTCGCGCGGCTATGCCGTTGCCATGCCGATGATGCGCGGCTACGCCGGCTCCGAAGGCCAGTTGGTGCCGCACGGCTGCGACGTGACCGCGATCGGGCTCGACGCCGCGCGCGACATCCGCAAGGTGCTCGACGACGTGAAAGACCTGCCCGGCATCGACGCTTCACGCATCGTCGTGGCCGGCAAGAGCATGGGCGGCTGGAACACGCTCGCGTTCGGCTCGCTGAATCCGCCTGACGTGAAGGGCCTGCTCAACTTCGCGGGCGGCGTGAAGGAGTCCGACTGCCACTCGCCCGATGCGAGCCTCGTCGCCGCCGCAGCGCAACTGGGAGCACGCACGAAACTGCCTTCCATGTGGTTCTACGGCGACAACGATCAGACCTTCGCCACGCCCACATGGCAGGCCATGTTCCGCCAATACACGGCGAACGGCGGCCGCGCGCAACTGGTGGACTACGGCCCCTTCCAGAAAGACGCGCACGCAATGACGGCTTCCGGCGCAGGCTTGCCGCTATGGGTGCAAAAGGCCGACGCGTTTCTTGCGAGCATCGGTATGCCGGGCCGCGAAGTGAATCCCGAGTATCTGCCGGGGCGTGGTCCGCGCGCCACGTCCTATGCCGACATCGGCGATCTCAGCGCGGTGCCCTATCTGGACGACGCGCAGAAAGAGAAGCTCTACCGCGGTTTTCTCGCGGCGCCGTTGCCGCGCGCGATCGCCATTGGCATCACCAGCGGCGCATGGGCGTCGGGCGGTTTCGATGCCAGCGAGGCCGCGATGAAGCGATGCTGGGCCGTCACGCAGTATTGCCGGCTCTACGCCGTGGACAACGCAGTGGTGTGGCCGCGCGACGCGTCCGCCCCGCCGCGCACGAACTTCGCTGCGCTCGCCAATGCGAACGCGGTGCCGTATCTCTCCGCCAAAGGGCGCGCCGCCTACGCGGACTTTCTCAAGGCACGCCGGCCACGTGCGTTTGCGATTGCGCCCGATGGCGCATGGGGCACGGCGTCGGGGCTCGATGCGCTCTCGTCCGCGCTCGTGCAGTGCGCGGCGGGCCATACCGGCTGCCGCCTCTACGCCGTGGATAGCGATGTGGTCTGGAGCACGAACCGTTGAGCACGATGCCGCTCACTCGGCGCGCCTGCACGACTTCACGCCAGCAATCGCTTCGAGCCGCTCGCACACGGCCTGGAATTCGCCTTCGGTAACGCGCGAAAAAGCGATGGATACGTCATCGAGATCGGGGTCGTCTTCCGACTGCTGGACGATGAACTGCTTGACCCGCACGCTGCCCGTGTCGAGCACGCTGTGAATGGTATCGAGCGAAATGCTGCCGCGCTCCACCACCAGTTCGATGCTGCGTCGCTGCCGCACCGAAATGAAGCGCCGTTCCAGCGGCTTCACACCCGCGAGAATGGCAAGGATGATGACCGTCGCGCCCACCGAGGCGGTGTACATGCCGCCGCCCACCGCGAGCCCGATGCCCGCAACGGACCACAAACTCGCCGCCGTCGTGAGCCCGCGCACGATCTCGCCACGCAGCAGAATGGACCCGGCGCCCAGAAAGCCGATGCCGGAAACCACCTGCGCGGCGACCCGCGACGGGTCGAGCACGACGTCCTTCTGGCCGAGTACGTCGGCAAAACCGAACGCCGACACCAGCATGATCAACGCGGAGCCCACGCACACCAGCATGTGCGTGCGCAGGCCTGCGGCCCAGTTGAGTCGTTCGCGCTCGAAGCCGATGACACTGCCAAGCAGCGCCGCAAGCAGCAGGCGCGATAACAGTTCGATGTTGCCGATCATGTGCGGACACCCCAGGTCATGGCAATGGGGGCATGGTACGGCAGCAAGCCCTACCTTGCAGGCCATTTACATGCTGCGTGGCCTCTGCACCGCAGCATGCGGGCGCCCATACGGTTACGCGAGCGCGACCACCGCAATCTCCACGAGCAGATGCGGCGCGGCCAGCTTCGCCTCCACCGTGGCGCGCGTGGGTGCACAACCTTCGGGCACCCATGCGTCCCACACTTCATTCATGCCCGCGAAGTCGCGCTCGATGTTGGCGAGCCACACCTGCGCGGAAACGAGCCGCGTCTTGTCGATGCCGGCTTTGGCGAGAAAGCCGTCGATTTTCTCCAGCACCTTCGCGGTCTGGACCTTGACGTCAGGCGCGGGATCGGCCGACGTCTGGCCGCCGACAAACACGAGCCCCGCGGCCTTCACCACGCGGCTCATACGCTGATTGGTTTCGATACGAACGATATCGGACATACGCTTGTGCGCTCCTTCGCCGTGACGGCGAGACGAGAGGTTGAACGAAGCCGCGCCGGGAATACGAGGTGACGCGGTGGCGCGGCAGACAGTAGCGTGCTGCGTCGCAAAGGAGCGCGGCGCAGCACGCATGAGAAAGGATTGAAAGAGGATTGAAAAACGCGGCCCGTCTACCGCTCAATGCGCAGCGACGTGGGCATTGGAACCTTCAACCTCTGCAGACGCAGGCACCGCAGCATCGAAGCGATCGATCCCGAACGCGTCCAGCGGCAACGACGCCTCGCCGTCCAGCATCAGTTCGGACACCAGACGTCCGCAGCCCGGCCCCAGTTGAAAGCCACTGCCGCAATAGCCGAACGAGTAGTAGAGGTTCGACGCGGTACGGCTTGCCGAGATGACCGGCAGCGAATCGTCCGTGAACGCTTCCACGCCGGCCCACGCGCGGTTGATGCCCAGATGCCTCAAGTGCGGAAACAGGTCCACCACGGTCTGCGCGCTCTTCACGAGCCGCAGAAAGTCCACTTCGCCGTGGCGTCCCGGCAGATCCGCGATGCCGATCAGCTTGCCGCCAATCACCACCGTGCCGTTGTCGAACTGCTTGAAGGATAGCGGCCGGCCTGTGGCGCCCAGCGTCGCGCGGCAGAACGGCGCCACGCGATGCGTGACCATCAGCATGAGCCCTTCGGGATGCACCGGCACCGGCTCGCCCGCCTGCCGCGCCAGTTCGCCCGACCACGCACCGGCCGCCACCAGCAGCTTGTGCGCCGCGAACACACCGCGCGCGGTGTGAGCCATCCAGCGCGAGCCGCGCGGCTCGATGCGCGTCACGGGCGTGCCTTCGTGAAAGCGCACGCCGTGGCGTTGCGCCGCGAGACGAAACGCGGTTGTGGTGCGAAACGGCAACGCGTAACCGTCGCGCTCCACCCAGATGCCGCCCGTCACGTGCTTTGCGAGCGCGGGCTCCAAGGCGAGCACGGTCTCGCGATCCACGATCTTCTCGTGCGTGAAGCCGTGCGCTTCGAGCACGGCCACGCGCTCGCGGCATTCATCGAGTTCGGCGTCGGTCTCGGCAATCTTCAGTTGGCCCGAAGGCACGAAGCCGCCGTCGTCGCCCACGGTGTCGCGCAGCGCATGCCAGATCTCGCGCGACATGAGCGCAAGCGGAATCTCGGGCAACGGCCGGCCCAAGGTACGCACGCCACCCGCATTCACGCCCGACGAATGGCGTGCCACGTAGTCGGCTTCCAGCACGATCACGCTCGCACCGCGTCGTGCGAGGTGAAACGCGCTGCTCGTGCCGTGCAGGCCGCCGCCGATCACGAGGACGTCGGCTTCCTCCACGACGTTCGCAGCAAGAGCGAGGGCGTCATTCACCGGCAAGCTCTCCCAGCGTAAGCGGCTTGATAGGCGGACGAATGCGGTAGTAGCCCACTTCCTCGGGCGACACCTTGCGCGCATCCGCGATGACCTCGGTCACGGTGAGCCCGCACATGCGCCCCTGGCACGGCCCCATGCCGCAGCGGCCGAACGACTTCGCCTGGTTCGGGCCCACGCAGCCCAGCGCCACGAAGCCGCGCAGCTCGCCCGCCGTCACTTCCTCGCAGCGGCAGACCACGGTGCTGTCCGCGGGAATGCGGTTCGCGTCGCGTGGCCGGTAGAGGCTGTCGAGGAACGGACGAATGCGCATCACACGTTCCAGCGCCGCGCGATGCACGGCGGCCTCGCGGTCGCGCGTAGCGGCATCGATGGCGCCCAGTTGCGCCGTAGCGGCAAGCGCCGCGAGCGTGCCCTGCTCCGCCGCGGCCTGCGCGCCGCCAATGCCGGCGCCGTCGCCCGCCACGAAGATGCCGGGCACGTCGAGTTCGCCCCATGCGTCCACCTGCGGGGTGAAGCAGAGTTGCGCGTCGTTCCAGCGATGCGTTGCTCGCAACGCCTGCGTGAATTGCGTATTGGGCACCACGCCCTGATGCAGCAGGATCACGTCGGCTTCGATGCGATGCGTGCGACCCTGGCTCGTGAACGAAAGCGCTGTGGCACGCTGCACGCCGTTACCGTCCGCTTTGCCCTCCACGCTGAGGTTGTCCGCAGCTTCGTAGATGGGCACGCGCGCCTCGCGCAGCGTGCGGATCAAATGCAGGCCCTTGCTCAGAAACGGCCACGCGCGCAGCGCCGAGAGCAGATGACGTTTCGCGCGCCAACGGTCCTCGTGCCGCGTCGTATCGACGAGCGCGCGAATCGGCACGCCTGCGCGCACGTACTGCCAGCCGAGCAGGTACAGCAGCGGTCCGCAGCCCGCGAGCACGGGCGCCGAAGCAGGCACCTCGCCCGCGCTTTTCAGCAGGATCTGCGCCGCGCCCGCCGTCATGACGCCGGGCAGCGTCCAGCCCGGAATGGGAAACGGCCGCTCCAGCGCGCCGCTCGCGAGAATCACGCGCTTCGCCTCGAAGCTGCCCACCTTGCCGTCCTTCAAGTAGTGGACCGCGTGCTCGCGCGTGACCTGCCACACCGACGCATTCGCCACGTGCCGCGCGCCCGATTGCGCGAACGCATCGGCAATCGACGCACCGGCTGCGTAGTCGGGGCCGAGGATCTCTTTGCGCTGCGCGTCGGCGCGGCCAATGGCGCGATAGATCTGGCCGCCCACGGCGTCTTGCTCGTCGAGCAGCACCACCGAAAGGCCCGCACGCGCCGCGCGCGTGGCCGCGCTCATGCCTGCGGGGCCGGCGCCCACTACGACAACGTCGACGTTTTCCGAAGCGAAATCAGCGGCCATGAACGGTCTCCGGCAAGTCGGCCTTCACGGGCGGCAGGTCGCGCGCGCCTTCCTGGGAGCGGATGCGCATGCCGTCCTTCACTTCCACCATGCAGCTTTGGCGGCTCGGCACGCCGTCTATTTCCACGAGGCATTCGAAACACGCGCCCATCATGCAGTACGGCGCACGCGGCGAACCCGAGACGGGCGTTGCGCGAAAACGCGACACACCTGCCGCGAGCAGCGCGGCGGCCACGGACCGGCCCGTGGGCACGGCAAGCGGCTGGTCGTTGAACCAGATGCGTGCGAGCGCGGTTTCGGGCGTCGCGCCTTCGGCCGGCAGCGGCTTGAACAGCGGGTAACCAGTCTGAGAAATCATGTTGGTGTCAGTGAGCGAGGATCGGTTCAGCTGCGTCTTCGAAGCGGCGCGCGGAGAAAGCTGGCAGTTCGTCGGGCATGGGATGTGCCCCGGCAATCCACGGGGCAATGCGCAGCGCGTGGGCGGCCGCGAGCGTCACGCCGCTGTGGCACGTCACGACGAACGCGCCCGCATGCGCTTCGGACTGGTCGTAGATCGGAAAACCGTCGGGGCTGTAGACGCGCAGCGCGGCCCACATGCGCACGAGGCGCACGTGACGCAGCATCGGAAACGCACGCACGCCGCGTTGTGCGATGTCGCTCAGCACGCGCGTGGTCGTGAAGTCGTTGAAGCCGACCTCTTCCATCGAATCGCCGAATTGCACGGTGCCTTCGTCGGTCTGCCGCACGTTGAGCGTCGGGTAGTGAAGGAACGGTGCGACGCGTTCGCTGACCAGCACCTGGCCGCGATTCGGCGCCACGGGCGCATGGAGTCCGACCAGCGGCGCGAGCGCGCGATTGCCGAGCCCCGCGGCCAGCACGAGGCGCGCCGCGCGATACGTGCCATGCCGGCCGTGCACGACGAAGCCGCCCTGCGTGCCTGGCGCCGCATCGATGCGCGCAACGTGCTCGCCCGACACGAGCCGCACGCCGCGCCGCTGCATGCTCACATGCAGTGCGCGCAGCAGCTTGAGCGGATTCACGTGGCCGTCCATCGGCGTGTAGCTCGCGCCCAGCACGGCGGGGCCTACGTCGGGCAACCGCTCGCGCACTTCGCGGTGGTCGAGCATTTCGAACGGGTACTCGCCCAGTTCGTCGCGCAAGGTGGCAAGGCGCCGCTCGCGCTCGGCGAGTTCGTCGTCGGAAAAGCAGAAGTGGAAGCCGCCGGGCTGGCGCAACGCAACGTCCACGCCGCTTTCTTCGAGCAACGCCGCCGCCAGCGACGGCCAGCGCACCGCCGAGCTACGCGACCAGCGCGCATACGGCGAGAGCCCGTAGCCCTTGCCCTGAATCCACACGAGGCCGAAGTTGCCACGCGACGCACGAAAGCCGCCGTCGTCTTCATCGAGCACCGTCACGCGCGCGCCTTCGCGGGCAAGGCCGTAGGCCACGGCGGAGCCGACGAGACCGCCGCCCACGACGAGCACGTCGGCGCTGGTTTGCACAGCAGACGTCATCGAACTTCTCCAATCAGGATGCGATCGAGGCCCACCAGCCGGTCAAGCACCACCATCAGCACGACGGTGCCCACGATCAGCACGGCTGACACCGACGTGACGAGCGGATCGATGGTCTGCGCGATCTGGTTGTACATGGCGACGGGCAGCGTCGTGGTGCCCGGCGTCGCGACGAAAATGGTCATCGTGAGCTCGTCGAAGCTCTGGATGAACGAGAGCAGCCAGCCGCCCGCCACGCCGGTGCGAATCATCGGCAGCACGACGCGGCGAAACGCGGTGAAGCGGCTTGCACCGCACGAAAGCGCGGCGCGCTCCGCGTCGCGGTCGAGCCCCACCGCCGACGAAAGCGCCAGCCGCAGCGCATACGGCAGCACGATCACCACGTGCGTGGCAACGAGCGCCCAGAACGAGCCGCCCAGCTTCAGCAGCGAAAGAAAGCGCAGAAACGCGATGCCGAGCACGACAGCGGGAATCATCATGGGCGAGAGGAAGAAGCCCATCAGCGCACCGCGGCCCGGAAAGCGGTAGCGCGCAATCGCGAGCGCCGCAGGCACCGCGAGCACCACGCCGATGGTGGCCGCCGCGAACGCGAGCCGCACCGAAAGCCAGAAGGCCGAGACGATGTCGCCGTTTTCCAGAATCGCGCGAAACCAGCGCAGCGAGGCGCCGTCAAAAGGCATCGAGATATAGCCCTTGTCCGTGAACGCGACCAGCATCACGACGACGAGCGGCGCAAGAATGAACGTGAGAAACAACGCGTTGTAGGCAAGGCCCAGGAATCCGTTCTGTTTCATGGCGTCTCCGTGGCGCTAGTCGAAGATGTGCTTGAAACGGCGTTCGGCGAGGCGGCTGCAGCCCATCACGATCGCCACGTTCGCCACCAGCAGCAGCACCGCGATGCTCGCGCCGAGCGGCCAGTTCAGCGTGCCGAGAAATTCGTCGTACGCGGCCGTGGCCACCACTTTCAGGCGACGCCCGCCGATCAGCGCGGGCGTGGCAAACGCCGAGGCCGACAGTGCGAACACGATGATGGAACCCGAGAGCACACCCGGCAGAATCTGCGGCAGCACCACGCGACGGAACACGCGTAGCGGCGATGCTCCGAGCGAACGCCCGGCCCACTCCACCTGCGGATCGAGCTTTTGCAGCGTGGCCCACACCGACATCACCATGAACGGCACCAGCACGTGCGTAAGCGCGATGATCACGCCGGTCATCGTGAAGACGAAGCGGATGGGTTCGTCGGTCACATCGAGCGCGCGCAGCACGCTGTTGATCACACCGTTGTTGCCGAGCAGGATCTGCCAGCCCAGTGTGCGCACCACGACCGAAATAAGCAGCGGCCCCAGCACGATCAGCAGACAGATGGACTGCCACGGCCGGCGCATGCGCGCGAGCACGATGGTTTCCGGCACGCCGAGCACGATGGAGAGCAGCGTCACGGCAAACGCGAGGCCGGCCGTGCGCAGGAAGATCGTGCCGTAGTACGGGTCCGTCACGACTTCGAGATAGTTGCTCCACGTATAGCCGGGCTGCACGCCGGCCACGTCGCTGAACACGTGAAACGAGAGCATGAACGTGAGCAGCAGCGGCACGAACAACAGTCCCACGAAAAGCAGCAGCGCCGGTGCCGAGAGCAGCCAGGGCGCGGCGCCGCCGCGCGGGTCGTCAAGCGTGGCCATGCGTGTCCTCCCGGCCCAGCACGCGCAGGTCGTCATCGGTCCAGGCGAGCGCGACTTCGTGGCCTTCGTCGGGCGGCGGCGCGCCGTAGTTGGGCTGGGCCACGTGCATGCGGCCCAGCGCCGTGTCCACCACAAGCAGCCATTGATTGCCGACGAACACACGCGTCACGACGCGGCCGATCAACCGTCCATCGCCGGCACGCGCATCGCCGTTCACGAGCCGCACCTTCTCGGGCCGGATATAGACGTTCACGGCGCCATCCACGTGACGGCCTTCGTGCGGCACGTGCAGCGTGGTGCCCGCCACCGCCACTTCGGCGCAGCGCGGATTGCGGCGCAGCACCTCGCCTTGCAACGTGTTGGTGCGGCCAAGGAACGTGGACGCGAACGGCGTGGCAGGCCGCTCGTAGGCATCGAATGGCGTGCTGAGTTGCGCAATCTTGCCGCCGTGCATCACGGCGATGCGGTCGCTCATCGTCATCGCTTCCACCTGATCGTGCGTGACGAGGATCGTGGTAATGCCGAGCCGCTTCTGGATGGCACGCAGTTCGATGTGCATCTCCTCGCGCAGCTTCGCATCGAGGTTCGACATCGGTTCGTCGAGCAACAGCAGTTCGGGCTGCATCGCGATGGCGCGCGCAATCGCCACGCGCTGCCGCTGGCCGCCCGACAGCTCCTTCGGATAGCGCGCATCGAGCCCGCGCAGCCGCACGAGTTCGAGTGCCTCGGCAATGCGCGCCTCGCGCTGCGCGCGCTTCATCTTGCGCATTTCCAGGCCGAAGCCGACGTTGCCCGCCACCGTCATGTGCGGAAACAGCGCGTAGCTCTGGAACACCACGCCGATGCCGCGCTTTTCGGGGCGCTCGTGCGTAATGTCGCGGCCATCGAGCGTGATGCGGCCCGTGGTGGGCGAGACGAAGCCCGCCACCATCTGCAGCGTCGTGGTCTTGCCACAGCCCGAGGGCCCGAGCAGCGAGAGAAACTCGCCGCGCTCAACCGAAAGATCGATGTGCTCGATCGCCGTGAAGTCGCCGTAGCGTTTGGAAATGCCTTGGAGGGTCAGGAAGCTCATCAACGTTCATCCTTGCCGGAAGCACGGGCGCGCACGCGGCGCGCGTTTGCATGCGATGTGCCGCTCACCGCTCGACCGAACGGTTCCAGCGTTCGGTCCACTCGGTGCGATGCTGATTGATCGTGGTCCAATCCATTGTCGTGAGCTTCGCGATCTGATCGGGGCCATACGGCACACGTGCGGCAACGTCGGGCGAAAGCTTCACGGTCTTGTTCACGGGACCGAGGCCAATGCCCTGCGCCTGCAACACCTGCACTTCGGGACTCAGCAGGTACTGCACGAACTGCTGCGAAAGCTGCGGCTGCGCGTTTTCCGCGAGCACGCAGGCGGCTACCTGCAGCGCGACGCCGCCTTCCTTCGGGTAGATGAACTTGAGCGGGAAGCCCGTGTTTTGCAGCGCCACCGCGCGACCGCTGCCGTACGGCGCGACGATCACGTCGCCGGACTGCATGAGCCCGTCCATTTCGCCGGGCGTGGGCGCCCACGAAAGCACGTTGGGCGCAACCTGCTTCGTCATCGCGGTAAAACCGGGGTCGATGTTCTTTTCGCCGCCGCCGTTCATGCGTGCGAGCATGACGAGTGTGTGCAGACCGTAGGTGTTCGTGATGGGCGGCACGCCGAGCTTGCCCTTCACATGCGGGTCTTCCAGCACCTTCCACGAATCCGGCGCGGGCAGGCCGAGCTTCTTGAACGCCTGTTCGTTGTAGCCGATGCCCGTTGCCACCATGCCCACGCCCACCGCCGTCGCGCCCAGGCGTGCGAGCGGATAGAGGTCTTTCATGACGGGCGCGTCTTCCACCTTCGCGCACAGGCCGAGCTGCATGGCCTGGTACATGGGGCCGTCGTCCATCACGGCGACGTTGATCTGCTGGTGGCCCTTTTGCGCCTGCAATTTCGCGAGCGTGTCGCTGGAATTGCCCGCGACGTAGACGATCTTCACGTCGTGCGCTTTCTCGAACGGCGGAATGATCTTCTGGCGATAGAGCTGCTCGTTGGAGCCGCCGACGTTCGCGACGTACAGCGTGGTTTCGGCCTGCGCGGCAAGCGTCGTGGCGAAGACGCCGGCAACGGCCAGCGCGGCGGCAAGCACGTGCGGCATTGAAAGGGAACGGTGGCGCAACGCTTTGTTCATGACGGCGATCTCCATTCGTATGTGGGGAGCGGTGGTTCGGCTGTGTACCTCCCGCCGATGCATCGAAGTCTCGCGCGCAGCAACCCATATCGTCCAATACGAATAAAATACCGACCTATGCAGAGTTGATATACCCTAGGGTTTGCCCCGACGCATGTGAATACGGGCGTGCGGTCGCACGGAAACAGGAGAACCAACGTTGAATCTCAAGCACATCGAGGCATTTCGGGCGGTGATGGTGGCAGGGTCCATGACCGCGGCAGCCAAAGCGCTCTTCACCTCGCAGCCGAACGTGAGCCGCCTGATTTCGCAGTTGGAACGCGAGACCGGGCTCACGCTGTTTCAGCGCACGGGCGCCCGCCTCATTCCGACGAGCGAAGGCACCGCGTTCTTCCGCGAAGTGGAGCGCGCGTATGTGGGCCTGCAAGGGCTCACGAATGCGGCGGCGCAGATCCGCAACCTGGGCACGGGGCGCCTGCGCATTGCGGCAATGCCCTCGGCCGGGCTCACGCTCGTGCCGCATGCCATCAAGCGGTTTCAGAAGCTTTATCCCGAGGTCACGGTGTCGCTGCACGTGAATACGTCGGGCACCGTGAATCACTGGACGGCCTCGCAGTTCTGCGACCTGGGCGTAGCGGTCTACATCAGTGAAGCATCGAACTGCGAAGTGGAGCCGCTTTCGAAAGTGCCCGCACTGTGCGTGCTGCCCGCCCACCACCGGCTCGCGAAGAAGGCCGTGATTCGCCCCGCGGATCTGCAAGGCGAGTCGTTCATTTCGCTATGCCAGGGGGACGGCACGCGCACGCAGATGGACGAGGTGTTTCTGCGCGCGGGCGTGGAACGGGTGCTCGCCATCGAGGCGCAGTACACCGCGATTTGCTGCGAGCTGGTGCGCTGCGGACTGGGCGTGACGCTCGCGCATCCCATCGTGGCGCGCGACTTCGCGGGGCCCGACATCGCGATTCGTCCGTTCTCGCCCGCGGTGCTTTTTCCCACCTATCTGCTGTTTCCGCCGAACCGTCCGCGCGACAGGCTGGCCTCTGCGTTCGTCAAGGTGCTGCGCGAGTTGCACGAGGAATTGCTGGATGAAATGAAGATGAAGGTGACGGAAGGCCGCGCGGGCCAGCCGCGCGGCAGTGGCAGTGATAACCGCAGTAACGACCGCAGTGGCAACCGCAGCGGCAGCCGTGCGGTTAAATCGGCGCCCGCGCGGCGTCTGCGGTCCGCGGGCTGAGTGCTGCCGCTAGCTACAGCGGATGCGCACTGCCCGCCTGGGCCAGCAACGAAACGGCCGCGGCATCGGGCAGGCCGTTGGAATCGATGGCGCCCGCCTTTGCGAGCGCATCGAGGTCGCTATCCACGCCGGGCTGCCCCACGACGAACGGCGTCGTGAGAAACGACGGCTGCGCAAGCGTCACGGCGTAGCGCTGCTGAAGGTTCGCGACCACGGCGGACTGCGCCGCCAGCACGTTGGTCCCGTTCGAAAGCGCCTGCTGGAAGCGCGTATTGTTCGGCAAGCTGGCGACGAGACCGCTCACCGATGTGCCGAGTTGCGCCGCGAGGTAGACGAGCATGAGTTCGGTCTCCGGCGTCGTGTTGATCGTGCCGCCTGCGAAGACCACCGAATGCAACGTCGTGCCGGCCGAGCTTGCGGCCAGAATGCAGGGAAGCGAGGCATTGAACGTGACGCTGTAACGCCCGCCGCTGTCCGATGTGGTGGAGGCGGAACCGTCCGCGCAACCGAAACTCACCACGGCGCCGGCGAGCGCCCGGCCCGTCGCGGCCGTGCCCGAAACGCCGACGCTCGGCAGCGGGCCTGTGCCGCCGCCGCAGCGGTCCATGCCGAAGCACGCCGTGCCGTTGCATGAGGCGAGCGAGACGGACGTAACGAGAGCAGCCGCGGACAACGCCGCGGCGAGAGGTCGAACTAAACGGACGTCTCGAGCATTCATGGCTGCCTGTCCTCAGGAGAAGAACCCGCGTGCCGGATGCCAGATACGGACCGGCGGTGTTCCTGATTTTAGGCGTCATGCGGGGTGTGTGGTGCATGGCCTGGGTGGCGCGCCACGCGCTTCTCTGACGAAACACGGCGTGGCGCGCGGTCGCGGCTCAATGGTGCAGGAAGAGCGACGGCGTGCTGGTGGTCGTGGAGGATGCGGCGGCCACGCCGGATTGCGCGCTACCCGCCGCCATGCCGCCCATCGACTGCATGGCGAGCGTGCTGTCGTCCTGCGCGGCCACCTTCGCTTCGGCGGCCTGGATGTCGGACGGGTAGTGCACGTCGTTGTTGCCAGGCCGATAGCCGGCCTTTTCCACCTGAATCAGATCGGCACGCACTTCGGCACGCGTGACGGGCGCATTCGCGGTCTGCGCGAAAGCAAGGACGGGCGCGCTCAGGGCGCAGGAGAGCAGCAGGGCACGGATCAGGGTCTTCATGGTATTCACCTCCGGGAGCATAGCGGCCGTGTCCACCATGGACCGGCCTTCGGGCTCTCCACGCTGTGGTCGGTGAAGAGTTGTACCCATTGTGGTATTGGCGCACTGTCCGGAAGCTGACCCGTGGATTACAAGTTTGTTATCTAAATCGGCGTGGGGTCGGGTGCGGCTGCGCCGTCATGCCTGCGTCTGCACTGCCTGCTTCCACACCGCTACGCCCTCAGGCTCGACCACCACCCGGCAAGGCGCCTGCTCCACGAGCGCCGTCTCGCCCGCCGCGAAATCGAACGACACGCCCGCCACCTCCACGCGCGCAAAGCGCTCGCCGTTGCGCAGTTCGACGGATTCCACCCGCGCGTCGAACCCACACGACCCTTCTTCGAGTCGCACGGCGCGCGACGCCACACGCCACATCACGTGCTCGCCCACCGCGATGGATCGGTCCGACGTTTCGATGGCGAGCCGTTCGTTCACCTCGATCACGCCCGGCGCACGCATCACGCCGCTGCCCACGTTGCGCAGCCCCAGCAGGTCCGCCACGCGCATGTTCGCCGGCCGGCTGAAGACGTGCTCCACCGTGCCCGCCTGGAGCATGCGGCCACGCTCGAGCACGAGCACTTCGTCGGCGAGCAGCGCGGCCTCGTCGGGATCGTGCGTGACGATCACCGTGACCGCCGAGAGCTCGCGCTGCAACTCGCGCAGCGACCGCTGCAAGCGGCGGCGACGTGGCGTATCCAGCGCGGAGAACGGTTCGTCGAACAGCAGCACGTGACTGTGGCGCGTCAAGGCGCGCGCAAGCGCCACGCGCTGGCGCTGCCCGAACGAGAGTTGATGCGGCAGCCTGCCGAGCAGCGTCGCAAGGCCGAGATGCTCGACCCAGTAGCGCGCGCCCGCGGCATCGGCATCCACGGGAAAGGCCAGTTGCTGGGCCACCGTCATGTGCGGGAAGAGCCCGTAGTCCTGCGGCATGTAGCCCACCTGCCGGCGCTCCGGCGGCAACGCGCCCAGGTCGCGTTCGCCCAGTTGCACGCTGCCCGCTTCGTTGTGTTCGAGGCCCGCAATGAGGCGCAGCGTGAGCGACTTGCCGGAGCCCGAAGGCCCGATGATCGCGAGGCGGCGCGTCGTGGGCGCCCAGTGGACGTCGAGGCTGAACGGGCCGAGATGCTTCGTGAGACTCAACGTCAGATTCATCGGCAGACGCTGCGCCGCCGCGTCCGCCACGGAACACGCCGGCGCGAATGCCGCCTCGTCGCCGTTCGCGGGCCGCGCCAGGGTCTTCGTATCGCGCACGCCGCGGCTGTACACGGAGAGCATGGCGCACGCCACGGCGATCACGAGCGTGGGCAGCAGCAGCGGCATCATCGCGGGCAAGCCCTGTCCACCGAAGACGACGTAGGTGTACACGGGCAGCGAGTACGGGTGATACGCGACCATCACCGTCGCGCCGAATTCGCCGAACGCGCGCAGCCAGGCGAGCGCGAGCCCCGCCCGAATCGCGGGCCACGCCACAGGCAGCGCCACGCGAAAAAAGCGACTGCCCGCGCGGTGCCCCAGCGTGGCCGCGACATCTTCGAACACGGGGTCGATGGACGCGAACGCCGAGCGCGCCGCCACGATCAGAAACGGCGCGGCCACGAACGTTTCGGCGAGCACGATGCCCGCGAACGAATCGGTGAGCACGCCGTTCGTCAGGCGGCCAATCCAGCTATACGGGCCGAGCAGAAACAACAGCAGCACGCCGCTCGTGAGCGGCGGCAACGCCAGCGGCAACTGCACGACGAAGCCGAGCAGCGCCATGCCGCGCGACGACGAACGCGCAAGCCAGTAACCGAGCGGCACGCCGCCCACCAGAATGACGAGCGCCGCCACGCTCGCGCTCGCGGCCGACACGCCTACCGCGGACCACGTTGCCCGCCAGTCCACGCCGGCCCAGTCCGCGTGCCCGATCTGCGGCACGCTCGCCACGAACGGCGCGCACAGATAGACCGCGAGCAGGATGGCGAGCGCGAAGAGCGGCCGCCCTGCCGTGCGCTTCATTGGGCTGCGTCGATCACGGCCTGCACCGAAGACGGCACGGCCTGCACGTTGCCGACCACCTTCGGGCGGATCACGTCGACGCCATGCTCGTGCAGCAGCGCGCGGCCCTGCGCGCTAAGGAGGAAGTTGACGAAGCGCGTGGCGCCCGCCTGGTTCGGCGCGTCGGACAGAATGGTGAGCGTGTAGCTCGCCTTGATCTGCAATTCAGGCGCCGGGTGCACCGCCGGAATCTTGAGGTCCGAGGTCTCGGTCGAATAGAAGAAGCCGGCGTCGAGCTGACCCGACTGCAAGCGGCCCACCAGGGTCTCTTCGGGCAGCACCTGATTGGGGTTCTCGGGCGCGCCGAGCGTCTTTTCGACGAGGTCGGGCTGGCCATACAGCTGCGCCGCCTTCGTCATGAGTTCAACCGTGAACGCGCCCTTGGGATCGAGCTTCGGGTCTGTACGGCCAATGCGGATGCCCGGCTCCTGCAACACCTGGTCCCAGCGCTTCGACTTGAAGGCCGCGGCAAAGTGGCTCTGCGGGTTGTAGCCGACGAGCAGCGGCGACTCCGCGAAGTTCACGTACCAGCTCACGTGGTCGCCGTTGGCCGCGCCCGTCAGGCTCGCGTTGACCTTCGGGCTCGCGCTGATGAACACGTCGCCGCGCCGCAGCTTGCCGCGAATTTCGTTGGCGATCTTGTTCGACCCCGCCGCGTAGCCGCGAAAGCGCAAGCCGGTTTCCTTTTCGAACGCGGGACCGACGCTGCGCTCCATGAGATTGACGAGCGAGCCCGCGTAGAGAACGTTGACGGTTCCCTCGTCGGCCGCCCGGGCGCTCTTTGGCGCCACGAGACCCAACATTGAACTCAACAACACGCCGCAAACAACGAGCTTGCGCAACATGGCCTTCCCCGTACCGTTATAGAGAGCGATATATTACGACGCTTCCACATTCTGTCGCGCCTTCTGTCGCGCATTCCGTGCGCGCCCCGGCCCGCCTTGCCCGTCGCCCGGACGGTCGATCATGCCGCTACTGACGCAGATCAAGGGTCAAAAGTCAGACAAGGCAAAAATTCAGTTGCGCCGCCCGCTGTTGCGCTCGATCGAATCTGTCCATCGGCAATGACCCGGTCATGACACTACCCCTGCACACCGCCCCCGAAACGCCGCACGTGACCCGCCAACGGTCAGGCGCGCTGTCGCGCCGGGCCGCGGCATCGGCCGTGGCCGGCCCGCTTGCCACCTCATTTGCTACGACGGTAGCCGCCGCGCTAACCGTCGCACTCGCGGCCTGCTCGCTCGCACCGCACTACGAACGTCCCGCCGCGCCGGTGCCCGCAGCCTGGCCCGCCGACACGTCGGCCCCGGCTGCGTCGTCCCCGGGCGGCTCGTCGGTGAATCAGATCAGCTGGCGCGACTACTTTCCCGACCCGCAGCTGCAGGCCTTGATCGACGAGGCGCTCGCGCACAACCGCGACCTGCGCGTGGCCGTGCAGCGCGTGGAGGAAGCCCGCGCGAGCTACGGCATCCAGCGCGCGGACCAGTTGCCGACCGTCAACGCCGGCGCGACCTATGGCCGCTTTCGCGCGCCCACGGGCTTTCTCGCGGGCATGGGCGGCAGTTCGTCGATAACGGGCAGCTTCTACAGCCTGAGCGTCATGGAAAGCAGCTGGGAGCTGGACCTCTGGGGCCGCGTGCGCAATCTCAAAGACGCAGCGCTGGAAAACTTCCTCGCGAGCGACGCCTCGCGCCGCGCCGTCACCGTGAGCCTGATTGCCCAGGTGGCCGACGCCTACCTCGCCCTGCGCGAATACGACGAACGCATCACGCTGGCGCGCGAAACCATGACGAGCCGCCAGGAGTCGCTGCGCATTGTCCGCCGCCGCTTCGAAACCGGCGCCGTGGCGCGGCTCGATCTCACGCAGGCGGAAATTCTGCTGCAACAGGCCGAAACGCTCGACGCCCAGCTCGAACAGGCACGCGCTACCGAGGCCCACGCGCTCGACCTGCTGCTTGGCGCGCCCGCGCAGTTGTCGCCGGCCACCGCGCCGTTGAACGACGCCAGCGTGCGGCCCGACCTCGGCGCGGGGCTGCCGTCCGATCTGCTCGAAAACCGGCCCGACATCGCCGCCGCCGAACATCAGCTGCGCGCGGCCAACGCGAACATCGGCGCGGCACGCGCGGCGTTCTTTCCGCGCATCACACTCACGAGTTCCTACGGCACCACGAGCACCGGCCTGCACGACCTGTTCAGCTCGGCCAACGGCGCGTGGCTGTTCCTGCCGAATCTCTCGGTGCCCATCTTCGATGCGGGCCGCAACCGCAGCAACCTCGCGCTCGCGAAGGCGCGCGAGCAGGAGGCGGTAGCGCAATACGAGAAGAGCATCCAGGCCGCGTTTCGCGACGTGGCCGACGCGCTTTCCGCACGCGACTGGCTCGAGCAGCAAACCCGCATTGCGCGCGCCACGCTCGCCTCGCAGAGCGAGCGGGCGCGGCTCGTGAAGCTGCGTTACGACACGGGCGCTACGCCCTTCCTCGAAGTGCTCGACGCGCAGCGCGACCTGCTCGCCGCGCAGCAGCAGCTCGTGCAGACGCGCCGCGCGCTGCTGGCGAGCCGCGTCGCCTTGTTCGCGGCGCTGGGCGGCGGCGTGCCGGCCGGCGCAGATTCCAATCAAGAGGGTTCCACGCCATGAAGCTTCAACCGAGGAAACTGCTGCCCGCCGCCGCACTCGTGCTGATCGCGGCCACGGCCGGCTATTACGCGTGGACGCGCCTACACGACGCCGGCCCCGGCGACGGCTTCGCGAGCGGCAACGGCCGCATCGAAGCCACGCAGATCGACGTGGCCACCAAGCTGGCCGGTCGCGTGGAGAGCATCTTCGTGCAGGAGGGCGACTTCGTGAAAGCGGGCCAGCCGCTCGCGAAGATGGACGTGAACGTGCTCGACGCCCAGCTCGACGAGGCGCAGGCGAAGCAGCGCGGCGCGGTGAACAGCGCGGCGAGCGTCGAGCAACTGATCGCACAACGCGAAAGCGACGTGGCGGCCGCCCAGGCCGTGGTCGCGCAGCGCGAAGCGGAACTCGATGCCGCGCAGCGCAAGCTGGCGCGCTCCGAAACGCTCTCGCGCGAAGGGGCATCGTCCATGCAGGAACTCGACGACGACCGCGCCCGCATGCGCAGCGCCGACGCCACGGTGCGTGCCGCGAAGGCGCAGGTGGCCGCCGCGAAGGCCGCCGTGGACGCCACGCGCGCACAACTGGTGGCAGCACACTCCGACGTGGCCGCCGCGCAAGCCACGGTGGCCCGCGTGAACGCCGACATCGACGACAGCCAGCTCACGGCACCGCGCGACGGCCGCGTGCAGTACCGCGTCGCGGAGCCGGGCGAAGTGCTCGCGGCAGGCGGTACCGTGCTCAACATGGTGGACCTCTCCGACGTCTACATGACCTTCTTCCTGCCCGAAACCGTGGCGGGCAAGGTGGCGATGGGCGCCGAAGTGCGCCTGATTCTGGACGCCGCGCCGGGCTGGGTCATACCCGCCACCGTGACGTTCGTCGCGAGCACGGCGCAGTTCACGCCGAAAACCGTGGAAACCACGAGTGAGCGCGAAAAGCTGATGTTCCGCGTGAAGGCGCAGATCAGCCGCACGCTGCTGCTCAAGCATCTCGAACTCGTGAAGACCGGCGTGCCCGGCGTGGCGTGGGTCAAGATCGACCAGAAGGCCGCGTGGCCCGCGAAGCTTGCGGTCAACGTGCCGCAGTAAGGCCGCCTCATGAGCGTTCTCTCGCCCACACCCGTTGGCGCCGCGCAAGCGGCTTGCGTCGCGAGCCTCACCGACGTCTCGCTCACCTACGGCGACGTGCGGGCGCTTGACGCGGTCAGCGTGGAGATTCCCGCGGGCTGCATGGTCGGGCTGATCGGGCCGGACGGCGTGGGCAAGTCGAGCCTGCTCGCGCTGATCGCGGGCGCGCATGCCATCCAGACCGGACACGTGACCGTGCTGGGCGGCGATATGGCCGACGTGCACCACCGGCGCACCAGTTGCCCGCGCATCGCCTACATGCCGCAGGGGCTGGGCAAGAACCTGTACCCCACGCTTTCCGTATTCGAGAACGCGGACTTCTTCGGCCGGCTGTTCGGCCACCGGCGTGCGGACCGCGAGCGGCGCATTCGCGACCTTCTGCAAAGCACCGGCCTCGCGCCGTTTGCCGACCGTCCCGCGGGCAAGCTCTCGGGCGGCATGAAGCAGAAGCTGAGCCTGTGCTGCGCGCTGATCCACGACCCCGATCTGCTCATTCTCGACGAGCCCACCACCGGCGTGGACCCGCTCTCGCGCCGCCAGTTCTGGGACCTGATCGACGAAATTCGCCGCGCGCGGCCCGGCATGAGCGTGATGGTGGCCACCGCCTACATGGAAGAAGCCGCGCGCTTCGACTGGCTGATGGCCATGGATGCCGGCCGCGTGCTGGCCACGGGCAGCCCGGCCGCGCTGCTGGAGCGCACGGGCACCGCGACGCTCGACGCCGCCTTCATCGCGCTGTTGCCCGAAGAGAAGCGCCGGGGCCATCACGCCATTCAGATCCCGCCGCGCGATCCGTCGAAAGAGGCCGACATTGCGATCGAAGCCGACGACCTCACCATGCGCTTCGGCAACTTCGTGGCCGTGGACCACGTGAGCTTTCGCATTGCGCGCGGCGAGATCTTCGGCTTTCTGGGCTCGAACGGTTGCGGCAAGACCACTACGATGAAGATGCTCACGGGCCTGCTCGCGCAGAGCGAAGGCCACGCCACGCTGTTCGGCCGCACCGTGGATGCCAATGACATCGACGTGCGCCGGCGCGTGGGCTACATGTCGCAATCGTTCTCGCTCTATACCGAACTCACGGTCAGACAGAACCTGGACCTTCACGCGCGCCTTTTCCGGCTGCCGCGCGAGGCCATTGCAGCGCGCATCGAAGAAGTGGTGCAGCGTTTCGATCTGGCGAGCGTGCTGGACGAACTGCCCGACGCGCTGCCGCTCGGCATCCGCCAGCGGCTTTCGCTCGGCGTCGCGATGATCCATTCGCCCGAGATGCTGATTCTCGACGAGCCCACGTCGGGCGTCGACCCCGTGGCGCGCGACGCGCTGTGGCAGATCCTGATCGACCTCGCGCGCAAGGACAACGTGACGATCTTCATCTCCACGCACTTCATGAACGAGGCGGAGCGCTGCGACCGCATCTCGCTCATGCATGCGGGCAAGGTGCTGGTGAGCGACGCGCCCGCGAACATCGTGGCGAGCCGTAACGCACCGACACTGGAAGAAGCGTTCATCCGCTATCTGCAGGACGCCATGGGCAACGAGCCGCCACCCGCGCCGCTGCCGCCGCCCGAACCCGAAGCGCAGTTGCCGCGCGGACTCGAACGCATTGCGGCGTCCCGCCCCGACAGCACGTTCGACATTCGCCGCATGGCGAGCTTCGCGCGGCGCGAGACGCTCGAACTGCTGCGCGATCCCATTCGGCTCACGACCGCGCTGCTGGGCAGCGTCATCCTCATGTTCGTGATGGCCTACGGCGTGAATCTCGACGTCGACAATCTTTCGTTCGCGGTGCTGGACCGCGACCAGACGGTGGGGAGCCAGAACTACGTGCTCAACATCGAAGGCTCGCGCTACTTCGTGGAGAAGCCGCCCATCAAGGACTACGCCGACATGGACCGCCGCATGCGCAGCGGCGACGTCAGCCTCGCCATCGAGATTCCGCCCAACTTCGCGCGCGACGCCGAGCGCGGCCGCCCCGTGCAGATCGCCGCGTGGATAGACGGCGCCATGGCGCAGCGTGCCGAAACCATTCGCGGCTACGTGCAAAGCCTGCACTCGGAATGGCTCGAGGCGCAGATGCGCGAGCGGCTCGGCAAGCAGGCCATGCCAGGGCAATACCAGCTGGAAATCCGCTACCGCTACAACCCGGGCGTGGAAAGCCTCGTGGCCATGGCGCCCGCGATGATTCCGCTGCTGCTCATGCTGATTCCAGCGATGCTCGCGGCCTTGAGCGTGGTGCGCGAAAAGGAACTGGGCTCCATCGTCAACTTCTACGTAACGCCCGCCACCTCGCTCGAATTTCTGCTCGGCAAGCAGGCGCCCTACGTCGCGCTCGCGATGATCAGCGCCATGCTCTTGTGGTTCGTCACGCTCACGGTGTTCCAGGTGCCGTTCAAGGGCAGCCTGCTCATGTTCATGCTGGGGTCGCTGCTCTACGTGACGGCCTCCACGGGCATCGGCATCTTCATCTCGTCGTTCATCAGCAGCCAGGTGGCAGCCGTGTTCGGCACGACGATTCTGACGCTCGTGCCCGCCGTGAACTTCTGCGGCATCATCAACCCGGTCTCGGCCATGCAGGGCTCCGCCGCGCTGGTGGGCACCGTGTTCCCCACCACGTATTTCGTGACGATTGCGCGTGGCACGTTTTCCAAGGGGCTCGGCATCGAAGTGCTGGGCGGCTCGCTCGTGCCCATCGCGATTGCGGTCGTGGTGGTGCTCACCGCCAGCGCGCTGCTGCTGAAAAAACAGGCCCGCTGACATGCGCCTCGCCAACATCCTGCAACTCGGCATCAAGGAACTGCGCGGCCTCGCACGCGACCCCGTGCTGGTCGTGCTGATCATCTACTCGTTCACGCTCTCGGTCTATGCGGAGGCCACCGCGATTCCCGACGTGCTGAACAACGCGGCCATCGGCATCGTGGACGAAGACCAGTCGCCGCTTTCGGAGCGCATCGGCGGCGCGTTCTACCCGCCCTACTTCACGCCGCCCTCGATGATCACGCCGCCGGAGATGGACCGCCGCATGGACATCGGCGCGGACACCTTCGCGCTGGACATTCCGCCCAACTTCCAGCGCGACCTGCTGGCGGGCCGCTCGCCCACCATCCAGCTCAACGTGGACGCCACGCGCATGACGCAGGCGTTCAGCGGCAGCGGCTACGTGCAGAACATCGTGCACGGCGAGATTACGGAGTTCATGCAGCGGTATCGGTCCGCGGCGCCGCCGCCTGTCGATCTGAACGTGCGCGTGCGGTTCAATCCGAACCTCACGCACCTGTGGTTCGGGTCAGTGACGAGCATCATCGACGCCATCACCATGCTCGCCGTGATTCTCACCGGCGCCGCGCTGATCCGCGAGCGCGAGCACGGCACCATCGAGCATCTGCTCGTCATGCCCGTTACGCCCATCGAAATCATGTTGAGCAAGATCGCCGCGATGGGGCTGGTGGTGCTCGTAGTGTCGAGCCTGTCGATGCTGTTCGTCGTGGAAGGCATCCTCAAGGTGCCCATCGAAGGATCACGCTGGCTTTTCATGGCGGGCGCCGCGCTCGACCTCTTCGCCACCACGGCGATGGGCATTGCGCTCGCCACTGTGGTCGAATCGATGCCGCAGTTCGCGCTGCTCGTGATCCTGATTCTCGTGCCGCTTCAGGTGCTTTCGGGCAGCGTCACGCCGCGCGAGAGCATGCCGCAGATCATCCAGACCATCATGCTCGCGGCACCGAACACGCACTTCGTGATCCTCGCGCAGTCCATCCTCTTTCGCGGCGCGGGGTTCAGTGCCGTGTGGCCTCAGTTTCTCGCGCTCGCGGGCATCGGACTGGCCATGTTTGCGCTGGCGTTGCGGCAGTTCCGCGGCTTTCTGAAGTAGCGGGCAAAGCGCGGTTCTTGCGAACGCTCAAGCCGGGCTTCAGGCGGGCTTGAGGGCCACGATGTCGCGCCTGGGCGGCGCGCCGAACATGCGCGAATATTCGCGGCTGAACTGCGAGGGGCTTTCGTAGCCCACGCGATACGCAGCCGCTTCCGCGTTGACCGCGCCGTTCACCATCAGATGGCGCGCTTCGAGCAGACGCAACTGCTTCTGGTACTGCAGCGGCGTCATGGACGTGAGCGCCTTGAACTGCCGATGAAACGCCGACGGACTCATTTGCGCCACGGCCGCCAGGTCTTCGATGCGCAGCGTTTCCGAAAACTGGTTCCGCAGCACGTGGATCGCGTTCACCACCCTTTCCGCATGGCTGTTGGCGAGCACGACCTTCGCCACTTCGTTGCCGTGCGGCCCCACGAGCAGCCAATAGCAGATCTCGCGCACGATGAGCGGCGCGATGACGGGAATCGCCTTCGGGGTGTCGAGCAGGCGGACGAGGCGCAGTACGCAGTCGGCGAGCGGGCCGTCGAAGTCGGTCACGAACACGCCGTGGCCCACGTTGCCCTGCGACATGGCGGGCGCAGGCGGGGTGGGCGGGGTGTCCAGGCAGGCCAGCACATCGCGCATCACGGCCGGATCGAATTCGATGGCAAGGCCCAGGTAAGGCTCGGCGGGGCTCGCCTTCACCACGCGGCTCAACGCCGGCATTTCGACACTCACAACGAGTGCCTGCCCCGCGCCGTATTCGTAGTGCCGGCCGCCGAACGTGGTGCGCTTGGCGCCCTGCGCCACGACGCAAAGCGCCGGCTGGATGATGTGATGCGACGGGTGCCGCTCGTGGTCCGAGCGCAGCAGGATCAGGCCATCGACGGCCGTGGCGAACGGGCTCGCGTTGCCGGGCGGTTGAGCGTCGGTCTGGCGCTTGAGGAGTTCGGCGAGGGGTTGGGACATGGCTGAAACCTCGGAGGGGGCCTTCCGGCAGGCATTGGGACGCATGTTACTGCGGAGCCGGGCGGCTCGCAGGCGCCTGATCGTCATCGGGCAGGATCAGGCAAGAACGCGGCGAGTTCCGGCATTCGGCTGGCGGCCGCTGCGTCCTATGCTGGCGCCTTTCCAGCCAGACGAGGAGTGCAGCATGCCAGCAGGACAATCGAATCCCGGCGCCACGAAAATCGCCATCGTCACGGGAGGCAGCCGCGGCATCGGGCGCAGCACCGTGCTCCAGCTTGCCCGCCGCGGCGTGCCCTCCATCTTCACGTACCGCGCCAATCGGGCCGAAGCGGAGAAGGTCGTCGCGCTCGCGGCCGAGGCGGGTCAGCAGGCCATCGCGCTGCCGCTCGATACGGGCGACGTCGCGAGCTTCGACGCGTTCGTGGGCCAGGTTCGCGCCGCGCTCAGCCAGTTGGGTGCGCAGCGCTTCGACTACCTCGTGAACAACGCGGGCACGTCGCACCACGCGCCCTTCGCCGAAGTGACAGAGGACGCGCTGGACAGCCTCTACCACGTCCATTTCAAGGGCGTGTTCTTTCTCACGCAGAAGCTGCTGCCTCTCATCAACGACGGCGGGCGCATCGTGAATATCTCGTCCGGGCTTACGCGCGTCACCTACCCGGGCAGCGCGTCGTATGCGTCGATGAAAGGCGCCGTCGAAGTGCTCACGCGCTATCTCGCGAAAGAACTGGGCCCGCGTCGCATCGCCGTGAACGTGGTGGCGCCGGGCGCGGTCGCCACGGACTTCAGCGGCGGCATGGTGCGCGACAACCCAGAGGTCAACAAGTTTGTCTCCGACATGACGGCGCTGGGCCGCCCGGGCTTGCCCGACGACATCGGCCTTGCCATCGCGTCGCTGCTCTCGGAAGACCAGCGCTGGGTGAACGCGCAGCGCATCGAGGTATCGGGCGGCATGGCGCTCTAAAGCACTGCCGGGCATTCCCCGGAGGGCGCCACGCTTCGTGTATAAAGGGGCAACCCTGAACACGCGGAGACTGCCGTGGCGACCACCCCACCTTCCCACACGCCGCCCACCGAAGAAGGCCCGGGCACCGATGCACCGCGCCGCACACGGCGCTGGGCCATCGGCGGCGGCATCGCGCTGTTGATCGTCGTGCTGCTCGCGCTCTGGCGTCCCTGGCACGGCAAGGCGGACCTGCGCGCGTTGAACGAGCTGGGGTTCTTCACGGGCGGATGCAGCGAGAACGGCGGCCCGGCCAGTTCGCCCGACGGCGAATGCCTCTCGCTGCGCGCGAAGCCGGGTCTGTCGGCAGCTCAGGTGGCCGCCGCGCTGCCGCAGCTTGCGAAGATCGATAGCAAGCTGGACCTGAGCCTTGCGAATACCGGGCTCGACAGCGTGGACGGGCTCACCGCGCTGCCGAACCTCGAAGCGCTCGACCTCTCCGGCACCGCTGTCTGGAACCTCGATCCGCTCAAGGACATGCGCTCGCTCAAGCGGCTCGTGCTCCACCGCACGAACGTCGAGAACATCGATGCGCTCAAGGCGCTGACCGGCCTGCAATCGCTGAATCTCTGGGACACGCGCGTGGCGAACCTCGGCGCGCTGAAAAACCTGACCGACCTGCGGCAACTCGACCTGCGCGACACCCAGGTGCGCGACCTCGACGCGCTGGCGAGCCTCACCCAACTCGATACGCTCAAGCTGGGCGGCGCGCGCAACGTCCGCAACATCGAACCGCTCGCCGGACTCACCGCGCTCAAGACCCTCGACCTCAACGAAACGCAGGTGGAAAGCATTCGCGCGTTGAAGAAGCTGCACGACCTCCAGGCGCTTTATCTCGCGAACACGCCGGTACGCGACATCGACGCGGTGAGCGGCATGCCCGCGCTGAAAACGCTGGTGCTGGACGGTTCGAAGGTGGACAACATCGACGCGGTGCATGACCTCGCGCAGCTCGACACGTTCGTGCTGGCGCGCACGCCGGTCACGAAGATCGACGCGCTCGCGGGGCTCACGAGCCTGCAGCGGCTCAACCTGGCCGACACCGAAGTGGAGAACATCGACGCGCTGAAAGGCCTCACGGGCCTGCAGGACCTGAACCTCTTTCGCACCGAGGTGCGCAACGTGGATGCGCTGAAGAACCTGCACGGCCTGCAGGAGCTTTATCTGGCCAATACGCCGGTGGAGGACGTGGATGCGCTCAAGGGTTTGACGAACCTGCGCGAACTCGTGCTGTACGGCACGAAGGCGACCAACGTCGACGCGCTGAAGGCAGCGTTGCCGAACACGCGCGTGGTGTGGTGACGGTTGGCACGGAATACCGGCGCGACCGCATCTCAACACAGACAACAGAGGAAATCAGCATGCCGAACATCGAACAAGCATTGCAGGCGCGCGGCCTGTACCTGCCCGCTCCCATTCACCTTCCCGAAGGCGTCAAACTGCCGTTCGCCTTCGCACGCGTGGTGGGCAGCCGCGTATTCATTTCGGGGCATGGGCCGCAAAACCCCGACGGCTCGCTCGCCGCACCGCTCGGCAAAGTGGGCCGCGATCTGACGGTCGAGCAAGGTTATGCCGCGGCGAGGCTCACGGCGCTTTCGATTCTCGCCAGTCTCAAGCGAACCATCGGCGACCTCGATCGCGTCGTGGCATGGGGCCGCGTGTTCGGCATGGTGAATTCGGCGGCGGGCTTCAACAGCCAGCCCGCCGTCATCAATGGATTCTCCGACCTGATACTCAATCTCTACGGCCCCGACCGCGGAATGCATGCGCGCAGCGCGGTGGGCATGGCGGAACTGCCCTTCAATATTCCCGTGGAAATCGAGGCGGAAGTGGAGATCGCGTAAGCGCCTTCGTTACGTGCGCGCCGCCCGTTGCGGAGCGGCGCGCCCTGTCGGCATCACAGATCGGTGAACACGGCTTCAGCCGCCACGCGCGACTTCGGCAGCTTGCGGTTGAAATCCGCTTCGGCGCTGTAGCCAAGGCCCACCACCACCACGCTCGTAAAGCCCTTCTCGCGCAGGCCCAGTTCCTGGTCGAGAACCTGCGCGTCGAAGCCTTCCATCGGGCATGCGTTCACTTCCAGCGTGGCGGCGCCCAGCAGCAGCGTGCCGAGCGCGAGATAGACCTGCTTTTCCATCCAGTGCTGCGCGTCCTTCAACTGGTAACGGTGCAGGTCTACGTACGACTGACGCGTCTTCTGTTGCCCCGCCCTTGCCTCCGGCGCGACGAAGCGTCCGTCGTGCTCTTCCTGGCCAAGCACGGCATTCAGATGCGCGTCGCTCATTTCGGTCCGCGCGCAGAGCACCACGACGTGCGACGCGTTGAGAATCTTCGCCTCGTTGTACGAGTAGCCACCCTGCGCGGCTTTGGCGATGCGCGCCTTGCCGGCGTCAGTCGAGGCCATCACGAAGTGCCACGGCTGCGAGTTCACCGACGAGGGGCTAAAGCGCAGCAGTTCGCGCAACTGCGCGATGGTCTCGTCGGGGATCTTGCGCGTAGCGTCGAAGGCCTTCGTGGAGTGACGCGTTCTGGCGTAATGGGCGATGTTCATCTGTTGTTCCTTGCTATGAGGCTTGAAGTAAAAGCTGCGGGAAATAAGGGATAAAGAAGGCCTAGAACCCTTCGAGTACGATCTTGCCGCGCGCGCGGTTCGTCTCGATCAGCGCGTGCGCGCGGCGCAGGTTCGCGGCGTTGATGGGGCCGAGCGTTTCGTTGAGCGTGGTGCGCAATACGCCCGAATCGATCAGCGACGCCACGCGATCCAGAATCTCGTGCTGGCGAACCTGGTCCTTCGTGGCAAACATGGAGCGCGTGTACATCAGCTCCCAGTGCAGCGACACGCTCTTCGCCTTGAGCTTGCGGAAATCGAACAGCTCGGGGTCGTCGATCAGGCCCACGCGGCCCTGCGGAAGAATGGCTTCGACGATCTGGTCGAAGTGGCGATCGGTCTGGTTGAGGCTCGCAATCAGATCCACGCCCGGAAAACCGATGCGCTTGAGTTCCTCGGCGAGCGGCTTCGTATGGTCGATCACGTGATGGGCGCCCAGGTCCTTCACCCACTGCACCGTTTCGGGCCGCGACGCCGTGCCGATCACGGTGAGCCCCGTGAGCTTGCGGGCAAGCTGCACGAGGATGGAGCCCACGCCGCCGGCCGCGCCGATCACGAGCAGCGTCTGCGCCGGCCCGGCCGCTGCATTGGCCACTGCATTGGCCGCTACATTAGCCGCTGCTTCAGCCTCTCCCTCAGGCACGCCGAGCCGATCGAACAGAAGCTCCCAGGCGGTGAGCGACGTGAGCGGCAACGCGGCGGCCTCGGCAAAGTTCAGCGTCTGCGGCATGCGGCCCACCAGACGTTCGTCCACGAGATGCAACTCGCTGTTCGTGCCCGGCCGCAGCAGTGAACCCGCATACCAGACGCGCTCGCCCGGCTTGAAGAGCGTCACGTCGGAACCCACGGCGCGCACCACGCCGCTTGCGTCCCAGCCCAGCACCTTCGGCTGGCTCGGCTCCGGCGCCTTGCCGGCGCGCACCTTCACATCGACGGGATTCACCGAGACGGCGTGCACCTCCACCAGCAGATCGTGCGGGCCCGGCTGCGGGTCGGGCAATTCGAGATCGACGAGCGATTCGGGATCGCTGATCGGCAGGTTGCGGTAATAACCCATCGCTTTCATCGTTGCACTCCGTTTCAGAAGGTCGGCGCGGTGCGGGCAGCCCGCCGCGCTTACGCGTGCGGGCTTGTCACCGGTTCAAGTGGTTCGCGTGGTTCAAGCGGTTCGAAATGAAACAGCTCCGGGTCCGCCGCGAAGTGCGGCCAGAGCAATTGCAGGAACGGACGGAAATCGGCGTGCAGCAGAAACGCGCTGTGGGCGTCGATGCTGTCCCACTCGATTTCGAGCACATAGCAGCTGCGGTCTTCGCATTGCGGGCCGAAGCGATGGCCGAGATAACCGCGCTTGCGCACGAGAAATCCGCTTGCCTCGCGCCATGCCGTTTCGAACGACACAGCCTTGTCTGCCCTCAACTGAAAACGCGCAATCGCGATGACCATGCCGGCTCCTGCCAGGCGAACCCCTCGCCTCGGACCAGATCATCGGCCATGACGCGCGCTTCACCCAGTGGAGAGTCGCGATATCAGTTTCAAAGAATCGTTGAAAGTGGCGCGGCGGTCACGTTCAGGCCAGCCTGCGCTCAGCCTGCCGTCAGGTTCGGCTCAGTTGGCCGTCAGGCAGCCGTCAACCGGCGTACGACGCAATGCGCTCCAGCAGAAAGTCGCGCAGCGCGTTGACGGTGGGCGAGAGCATCGTGCGATGCGCGCACACCAGGTGAAGCGGCGCGCTCTCGCCGTCGAAGCCGGGCAGCGCCGCTTCCAGCGCGCCGGATTCGAGGTCTTTCAGCACGTCGAGCCGCGATTTGTAGGCAATGCCCAGGCCCGCCAGCGCCCAGCGCCGCACGAGTTCGCCGTCGTCCGAACTGCGATTGCCGTTCACGGTGATAACAGTTGGCTCGCCATTCCTGAAGAAGGTCCAGCGGTCGTGCAGGCGATCGCTCAGCGTGAAGCGCAGGCAGTTGTGCCGAGCCAGGTCAGCGGGCGTGGCGGGATGCCCGTGGCGCGCGAAATAGGCCGGCGAGGCGCACAGCACGCGCCGGTTCTCGGGCGCGAGCGGCAGCGCGACGAGCGTGGAGTCTTCGGGCACGCCGTAGCGGATCGCGAGGTCGATGGGCGTGCGGAACATGTCGGCCACGTGGTCGCCGATACGAACCTGCAGCGACACGGCCGGGTACTGCGCCTGAAAGGCGTCGAGCCAGCCGGCGAGCACATGGCGGCCAAGGTCCGACGGCACGGAAAGCGACACCGTGCCGCCGATCATCTTGCGACCATGCGCCACGGCATTGCGGCCCGCCTCCACCTGCTCGATGACGTTGCGCGCGTACTCGATGTAGCGCTCGCCGTCGGGCGTGAGGCGCAGGCTGCGCGTGGAACGGGCGAGCAGCCGCGTGCCCAGCTCCGTTTCGAGCCGCTTGAGCCCGGCGCTCGCCACGGCGGGCGCGAGGTCGAGCTGGCGCGCCGCGGCCGAAAGGCTGCCGTTGTCCGCAGCCGTGAGAAAGATGAGAAGGTCTTCGAGTCTGATCATGTCCGCTTGCGCCGCCGGTTCGGGCTCTTGCATGGTGCACACGGGTGGGTGCCGTGCGCGGAGCCTGCAAGAGCGCGAGGCGGCAGCGGCATGGCGCCGCCGCGTCGCGAACGCATCATACAAGTGCGTCGCAAAACGCGCAGCGGGCGGACCTGTGCCGAATCTGCCGAGTGTGCCGAATCTGCTTTAAGCCGCCCCTCCGACGCGGAAGAACGACACCGCGCGCGTCAACTGCGCGCCCTGATTTTCCAGCGACTGCGAAGCCGCGGCCGCCTCTTCCACGAGCGCGGCGTTCTGCTGCGTGACCTGGTCCATCTGCGAGATGGCCTGGCTCACCTGGTCGATCCCGCGGCTCTGTTCGCCCGAAGCCGCGGCGATTTCGCCCATGATGTCGTTCACGCGCGCCACGGCCTGGGTGACTTCGGCCATCGTCTCGCCGGCCTGGCCCGCGAGCGCCGCGCCCTCCTGCACCTTCTGCACCGAAGCGCCGATGAGATCCTTGATTTCCTTCGCCGCGCTCGACGAACGCTGCGCGAGGCTTCGCACTTCGCTCGCCACGACGGCGAAGCCGCGCCCCTGCTCGCCGGCACGCGCGGCTTCCACGGCCGCGTTCAACGCAAGAATGTTGGTCTGGAACGCGATGCCTTCGATGATGCCGGTAATCTCCGCCACCTTCGACGAACTCGAACTGATGTCGGCCATCGTTCCCACCACCTGCCCCACCACCTCGCTGCCCTTCTGCGCCACGCCGGACGCATTGGTGGACAGCGCGCTCGCCTGCTGGGCGTTCTCGGCGTTCTGCTTCACGGTGGACGTCAGCTGCTCCATGCTCGCCGCCGTTTCCTGCAGCGACGAAGCCTGTTGCTCCGTGCGCGAAGACAGGTCCTGATTGCCCGAGGCGATCTGGCTTGCGCCCGTGGCAATGCCGTCCGCGGCCATGCGCACTTCGCCGATCAGCTTCGTGAGGCTCGCCTGCATCTCGCCCATCGACGCGAGCACGCTGCCGCGCGGCGCCGAGGCCGCACCGTTCACCGGGCTCAGGTCGCCAGCCGCGACGCGCCGCGTCACGTCGCCCAGCACGTCGGGCTCTGCGCCCAATGCGCGCGTGAGGCTGCGCGTAATGAGCAGGCCGGCCGCCACCGCGAGCACGACGGTCAGGAGGCAAACGCCGATCAGCAGCGCAGACTGCCGGTTGTACTGGTTCTCGGCTTCAGTCACGCGCTCCTCGGAACGCGACTTCGTATAGTCCGCGAATGCGTCCGTAGCCTTGACGAGTTGCGCGAGCAAGGGCCGGCAGCGCTCGTTCAGGGCCACGACGGCTTCGTCGTGTTTGCCGTTCAACGCGAGATTGACGATGTCGACCGCAACCGGGCCGTACTGACTCTCCACGCGGTTGATTTCATCTGCGAGGGTCTTTGCCTTGTCGGTCGCATCGCCGCTCGCCGCGATCAGATCGTTCAACTGTTTCAGGCTGCTCTGCACGTCTTGTTGAGCCTGCGCTTCGGCGGCCTTCTCGGTGTCGATGTCGGCGGGCTTCGTGACGAGTGCGAGATTGCGGGCCGCGATAGCGCGCCGGTCCACGGCCTGCCGGATCTGCGCGGCGGCCAGCGCCCGCGCGTTCACGCCACGCACGTATTGCGCGAAATTGTTGTTCGAGTCTCGTAAAGCATTGAGCGAAAAGCCGGAGACGAGCAATACGAGGCCCACCAGCACGCTGAAGGCAGTTGCGAGTTTCGCCCGCACGGTCATGCGATTCCAGTTCATCAAGTTTCCCTTTGTCGTTACTAGCGTCAGATCTGAACAGCGGACGGCTCTAGTCACGGGTGGCCGCTTCCTATCTGTTATCGACAAAGATTCCGAACCGTTTAGTAAAAAAATCACGCAATCGTTTGCGTGGGAAAACGAAATGATGAAACGCAACGCGACCGCGCTGACTTTGCTCTTTTCGTATGAACTGAATTCGCGGAACGGTGAAGTTTTGCGGCAACTGAACGACGTGCCGCACACACAGGCGGCACGCCCACTACCCTGATTACCCGTTAAATTCTCTTCGCCGCATCTCTTCTCGACATTCGTCAGAACAGATGCTTGACGCCCACCATGGCGCCCAACTGCCCCATGCCCGCGCCCGGCGTCGTACCCGCACCGCCGCCGCTCACGGCGTACTTCGCCTTCGCGCTGTTCCACAGATACGAGGTCTGCGCATAAACCGCGGTGCGCTTCGAAAGCGAATACGTGGTGCGCAGCGTAGCCATCGTGGCGCGCGTGTCGTGGGCAGCGTTGACGATGCGGTAGCCTTCGCCGTCGACGGTCAGGAACGGCGTGACGGCATACGAGGCGCCAAGGAAGAACAGGTTGGAATGCGCGCCCGGGGCCGCGGCCGAATCGGTGCTCACATGCCGGCCAACCCAGCCCGCGCCGATGCGTACGCCCGCCACGTTCGCGTAGGCACTCACGTGCGCACGGGCGTCCTTGTCGGCACTGCTCGTAAAGGCCACGGGTGCCACGCCGTCGAAGAAGTTGGCGGCGGCGCCGGTGCCGCCGCGCTGTTCTTCATAGGAAGCGGCAGCGCCGAACCACGCGCCGTCGTACTTGAGCATCACGGACCAGTCGCGGCACTGCACCGCCTGACCCGGCACCTGGCCCGCGCATGTGCCCTGCCCAGGCGAATTGCCCGTGCCGGCGCCGTCGCGTCCGAACGAATAGCCCGCGCCCAGCGTGACGCCCTTGTACGAGCCGATGTAGGTGACCGCGTTGTCCGCGCGTCCGTTGGGCACGTAGGCGTCGAACGAGCCGAGGCCGTAGATGTCCGGCCCGATGATGTCCGCGCCTTGCAGTGCGAGGTAGGTCATCATGTACTGGCGGCCGAAGGCGAGCGTGCCGTAGCTGTTACGCAGACCCACCCAGGCTTGCCGGCCGAACAGGCGTCCGCCCTGGCCCAGATCGCCGCCGCGCACGTTGAAGCCGCTTTCCAGCGTGAAGACCGCCTGGAGTCCGCCACCCAGGTCTTCGGTGCCGCGCAGTCCCCAGCGCGACGGCATCTCGCCCGTTACACCAGGCATGCGCACCACGTGATCGCCGGCCGCGTTCGCGTGCGAAACGAATTCGACGCCCGTATCGATGATGCCGTACAGCGTGACGCTCGACTGCGCATGCACCGTCGTCGTTGCAGCAAGCGCGCAGCAAGCCCCTGCGCCCAGCAGACCGTTGAGTCTTTTCATGTTGATGTGTCTCCAATCCTGATTGATGTCGCGCTCTGGTGGCGCGTGCGAGGTTGCTTCTTTAGTTGCTTCTTTAGTTGCTTCTTTAGTTGCGTCCTTAGTTGCGTCTTTAGTTGCTTCGGTAGTTGCGTCTTTGGTTACGCCTGGGATGACCTGCGAAAGCGTTGCCGACGAGCGCGAACGTGGCTGCGTATCAATCGCGTGCCTGCGGGCGGCGAATGAGCAGCAACGCCGCCACGGCCGCCACCAGCGTGACTGGAATGCTCGCGCCGATCACCACCGTGGCGCTCTTGCCCGCCGCGAGCAGCGTAGCCGCCGCAAGCGGTCCGACGACCGACCCGAGCCGGCCCACCGCGACCGCCGCGCCCACGCCGGTGCCGCGCATCACGGTCGGGTAATACATCGCGGCCAGTGCATAGAGCACCGACTGCCCGCCGACGATGAACATGCCCGCCGCAAACGCCGCCGCCGAAAGCATGGCGAGGTCGGGCGCAGCGGCAAGCGCCGCGAGCGAAAGCACGATGCCGAGGTACATGCCGCCCACCACACGCGTGGGCCGCATACGGTCCAGCGACATGCCGATGCCGAGCGCGCCCAGCGCGCCGCCCACGTTGAAGAAGATCTGCACGATGCCGATCTGCGGACGGCCAAGCCCGCGTGCGGCCATCAGCGAGGGCAGCCAGTTGAGCAGGAAGTACAGCACGATGAGCGTGCAGAAGTAGCTGATCCACAGCGCGAGCGTGGGGCCCGTGCGCTCGCCGCCGAACAGCGTGTGCGTCACGCCGGGGCGCTCCATGCCCGACGTCGACGCATCGAGGAACGCGCGCGACTCCGGCAGCAGACCGATAAGCAGCGGCACGAGCAGCAGCGGCCCGGCACCGCCCACGTAGAAGATGTGCCGCCACTCGGTATCGCCCGCCAGCAGCACGCCGATCACGGATGCAATCACGCCGCCGAGCGGAATGCCGCAATACATGGTGGCCACGGCGCTGCTGCGCAGCCGCGGTTCCACGGCTTCGGACGAAAGCGCGATCAGGTTCGGCAGCGCGCCGCCCAGCCCCAGGCCTGTCAGCGCCCGCACGACCACAAGCATCGGGAAGCTCGACACCTGCGCGGTGGCGATGGAGAGCAAGCCGAACAGGCACGCGGAAACGATGAGCACGCGCTTGCGGCCAATGCGGTCGGCAAACCGTCCGCCCAGCATCGCGCCGGGCAGCAGACCGAAGGTGCCGGCGCTGAACGCGAGACCCATCTGCGCAACCGTGAGCCCGAATTCGTGCGCCATGCGCGGCGCGGCCACGCCCACCGACTGCAGGTCCAATCCTTCGAGCAGGGCCAGGGCGAAGCACAGGCCGAGCGTGGTCGCCGGCGTGCTTCTCTGCGCAACGTAAGTGTTCATCTCGTCTCCTAAGGCCGCGTGCTGCGCTGGTGGGTGCACGGGCGAATATCGTTCTCGTAACAGCGGGTAGCGGCTGCTCGCTGATGGCGGCGACGCGGGTATTGCCGCCGCAACCAAAATATCAGGAAGCCTGATTAAGCAACCGAAAAAAAGTCCGCCTCAACAAAGGGTCGCCTTCACGCTTCGGACGACACCTTCATGCAACGAGGGGACGGGATGATTTAATAACAGGCTACCTGAGATTTCAAGGGCGGCGGTGCCGGTGTTAACCCGCAAGAGCCCCTGAAAAACGCGGCAAAAAGAGAAGTGACAGTGGAGAAAAGATCAATCGCGCAGGTTGCGCGCGAACATCTCCATGGTGCGCTGGATCTGGGCCACGTCTTCGGCGCCGAGATCGCCCAGCATGCGGCGCTCCAGCGGACGCAACACCTGCTCGCACTCGCGCAGCATGGCCGACCCGGCATCGGTGAGGCTCAGCAGGATCACGCGCCCATGGTTCGGATCGGCCTCGCGCGTAACGAACCCGCGGCTCGCCATCACGCTCATGACCTCGTTCGCCGACTGCGGTGTGATGAACGACCGCACGGCGAGTTGCGCGTTGGAAAGCGCGCCGCGCGCCTCAAGCACCGAAAGCGCCGTGTATTGCGCGAGCGTGATGCCGAGCGGCGCGAGCGCTTCGGTCATCTGGCGGCGCAGCAGCCGGTCCAGGTTGCCGATGACGTAGGTGAGCCGTTGCGGCGGCCGTGTCTTCGGCTTCGTCGCGGCGGACCGTGCGGGGTTCTTCGTGCCCTTCGTGTTTCCGGCGCTTGCCGGCTTGGCGGATGTCGAACTCATGGATGGACCGGAATGGAAATCGCGGGCCATCTTACCTCACGGGCGCGGGGCGGCAGCATGGGTGTAATCGCGGCGTCGAGTCGCGCGGTTGAGCACGGCAGGAGCACGTCGGGTGCGCGGAGTAAACCTTGTTGTATACAGGAAAGACGAATTCTCGCACCCACTCCTCTCGTTTACCCGGGATTTAGCGGATTCGCTCTTGATTCACTCGCTTCGCTGTATACAATTAGCACCAATCGATTCCTTTCACGACGCAGAACATGGCGATTACCGACGACCCCGCGCTCGACAGCAAGGCCGCCACGACCTCGCAGACCGTGCGCGCGCTGCTGGGTCTGCGCGAACTGGTGCTGGGCGGCGAACTCACCCCGGGCGAGCGCATCTCCGAACTGTGGGTGGTGGAGCGGCTGGGCGTGTCGCGCACGCCGGTTCGCGCGGCGCTGATCCGCCTTCAGGAAGAAGGGCTCATCGAACCGATTCTCACGGGCGGCTTCGCCGTGCGCGCCTTTTCCGAAGCCGAGATACGCGACGCCATCGAACTGCGCGGCACGCTCGAAGGACTCGCCGCGCGGCTCGCCGCCGAACGCGGCGTGTCCGCCGCAATGCTGCGCGAGCTGCATGACTGTGTTGACGAGATCGATACGCTCCTGGTCGGCAAGCTGACCGACACTACGTTCTCGCACTACGTGGACGCCAACATGCGTTTTCATCGCCTGCTCGGCAAAGCCGCGGGCAGTGAAGTCGTGGCACGCCAGATCGAGAAGGTCGCCACGCTGCCGTTTGCCTCCGCGAGTGCGTTCGTGATCGTGCAGTCGCTCGACCCGCGCGCGAGAGAGACGCTCGTGGTCGCGCAATCGCAGCACCGCGCCGTACTGGATGCCATCGAACAGCGCCAGGGCGCGCGCGCCGAGGCGCTGATGCGCGAGCACTCGCAGATCGCCCACGAGAACCTGAAGCGCGTGCTCGACAACCAGCGCGCGATGACGAAGCTCACGGGCGGCAACCTGATTCGACGCGACGCGGGCTAAGCCCATTTCGCGTCCATTTCGCGTCCAATTTCGCGCCAATAACGCACCTGCGCCTGTCGGATCTGACTCATGAATGACCCGCGGGTCACCCAGCTTACGGCGTGAGAACACGCCGAGGAGGAGACGAATGTTTCTGAAAGACACGTGGTATGTCGCCTGTACGCCGGATGAAATAGACGGCAAACCGCTCGGCCGGCAGATCTGCGGCGAACGTATGGTGTTTTTTCGCGACGCGAGCGGTGCGATCGCCGCGCTCGAAGACTTCTGTCCGCATCGCGGCGCACCGCTCTCGCTCGGGACGGTGCGCAACGGCCAGCTCGTCTGCGGCTATCACGGCCTCACGATGGGCGCCGAGGGCAAGTGCGTGAGCATGCCGTGCCAGCGCGTAGGCGGCATTCCCGCGGTTCGCCGCTACCCCGCTGTCGAACGCTACGGTTTCATCTGGGTCTGGCCCGGCGACGCGGACAAGGCCGACCCGGCCTCCATTCATCACCTCGAATGGGCCGGGCACCCCGATTGGGCCTATGGCGGCGGCCTGTACCACGTGAAATGCGACTACCGCCTCATGATCGACAACCTCATGGACCTCACGCACGAGACCTACGTGCACGCCACGAGCATCGGGCAGCCCGAGATCGAGGAAGCGCCGCCCGCAACGAAGGTGAACGGCGATACGGTCACGACGAGCCGCTTCATGCACGGCATCCTGCCGCCGCCGTTCTGGGCGGCCGCATTGCGCGCCAAAGGCATGGCCGACAACGTACCGTGCGACCGCTGGCAGATCTGCCACTTCACGCCGCCCAGCCACGTGATGATCGAAGTGGGCGTCGCGCACGCGGGCAAGGGCGGCTACGAAGCGGACGCGAGCGACAAGGCATCGAGCATCGTCGTCGATTTCATCACGCCGGAAACCGGGACTTCGATCTGGTACTTCTGGGGCATGGCGCGCAGTTTCGCCGTACACGATGGCGCGCTCACCGATAGCCTGCGCACGGGCCAGGGCAAGATCTTCGCGGAAGACCTGGAGATGCTCGAAGCACAGCAGCGCAATCTGCTGGCGTGGCCGGACCGTCCGCTTCTGAAGCTCAATATCGACGCGGGCGGCGTGCAGTCGCGACGTGTGCTCGACCGGCTGATCGACGAAGAGCGGGCCGCGAGCGCTCAAGTCGCCTGACTTCGCCTCGGTTCGCCCAGGTTCATCGCAGCACCGCCGCACTATTCACGATTCGATGCACCACCGCCTCGCGCGAACGCACTCGTGTGTTCGCGCGGCGGCCTCTGCTTGCCCCGAAAAACGCCCATGAAGGTCACGCTCACCCGCAAACTCGCCGTCGCCACGGACATCTGTCTCTTCGAACTCGCACCCGCCCAGGGCACGACGCTGCCGCCCTTCACGGCGGGCGCGCACATCGACGTCCACATCGGCGGCTTCGTTCGCCAGTATTCGCTGTGCAACAGTCCCACGGAGCGCGACGTGTACCGCATCGGCGTGCTGCGCGAGCCGGCGTCGCGCGGCGGCTCCGTTGCCATGCATGCCTGCGTGCCGGGCACGACGCTCGAGATCAGCGAGCCGCGCAATCACTTTCCGCTCGAGGCGCAGGCCACGCACAGCATCCTGCTGGCAGGCGGCATCGGCATCACGCCGCTCATGAGCATGGCCGCGCATCTGCACGAAACGGGCGGCTCGTTCGAGTTGCATTACTGCTCGCGCGAGCCGCAGCGCGCCGCGTTTCTCGACCGGTTGGAGACGCCGCCGTTCCGGCATCGCGCGCAGTGCTATTTCGATAGCGATTCCTCGGGCAAGCGTATCGACTTCGCGCTGGTGCTCGCGGATCCTGAGCCCGGCAAGCACCTGTACGTGTGCGGGCCCGCGGGCTTTATCGAGGCCGTGCTGGCGGCTGCCGCACAGGCAGGCTGGGCGAGCGGCAACGTGCATCGCGAATACTTCGCTGCCGGGGCGACAAGCTCGGCGGCTGGCGCTGCGGGCAATGACGGTCCCTTCCAGGTCTCGCTGGCAAGCTCCGGGCGCGTGGTGGATGTACCGGCGGGCACGTCGATCGTGGAAGCATTGCGGGGATGCGGCGTCGAGGTGCCCGTCTCGTGCGAACAAGGCGTGTGCGGCACCTGCCTCACGCGCGTGCTGTCCGGCACGCCCGATCACCGAGACGTCTATCTCACGGATGAAGAACGCGCGGCCAACGATCAAATGCTGCCGTGCTGTTCGCGCGCGCTCACGCCGATGTTGGTGCTGGACCTTTGAGGTCTTTTGAGGTTCTTTGAAGCCATGCCCGGGCAGAAGATGGCTATGCGCTGAACGCGTGGCCTCGCGTTCAGCGCGTATTCAGCGCAACACGTCAGCGCTATCCGGCATTAGGCAACGTACGCTGCAGCGGGTAACGCCGCCTTGCATCCCGCCTCGACGAGCGCGAGACGATGCGCAAACGCGGCAAGCGGATAGTCGAAGAAATATGCGCCGGTTGCCCGCTTTTCTGCATAGAACGGATCGGCGCCGCCGGCTGCAGCCGCGCTGCTCGCCACACTCGCAGCACCCGCAGCACTCGCCGCACTCACGATACGCAGCGTGCGCGCCCACGCGAACGCGAGCAGAAGCCAGCCGAGCAGCGCGAGATAGTCGCTTGCCACGCGGTACGGTAGCTCGGTGTCGTCCTTGCCCGCGCGTATCAGGTCGCGCGTCACGCGCTCCACGTCTGCGCACAGCGTGTCGAGCCGCTCGCCTGCTGAGGCCGTGCGGGTATCCGCCGTGTCCACGCTCTCGCGGCAGCGCAACGCTTCCGCGCGCAGATGAGCAAGCAATATCTGCAAGCCCTCGCCGCGATCGGTCATGACCTTGCGCGCGAGCAGGTCGATGGCCTGAACCTCGTTGGTGCCTTCGTACAACATCGATACGCGGCTGTCCCGCACGGTCTGTTCGATGCCGTATTCGTGGATGTAGCCGTAGCCGCCGAACACCTGCAATGCGTTCGACGCCGCGGCAAACCCGTTCTCCGTGAAGAACGCCTTCGTAATGGGCGTCAGCAGCGACGCGAGCGTCGCGGCCTCCTGCCGGGCCGCGGCATCGGGATGATGCGCGGCCACGTCGAGCCAATGCCCTGCCCAGTAGCCGATGGCGCGCTCGCCTTCCACGATGGCGCGACTGTCGAGCAGCAAGCGCCGTATCGCAGGATGCGATGCGATGAGCGCCGAAGCACGCGCATCGGCAGCCGAAGACGAAGCCACCGCCCGCCCCTGCACGCGTTCGAGCGCATACGCCGACGCCCGCTGCCACGCGCTCTGCGCATGCCCCACGCCCTGCATCGCGACCTGCAGGCGCGCCGCGTTCATCATCACGAACATCGAAGCGAGCCCGCGATGCGGCTCACCCACCAGCCAGCCCAGCGCGTTTTCGAACGCCATCGTGCAGGTGGGGCTCGCCTTGAGCCCCATCTTCTTTTCGATGCCTTCGCACAGCACGCCGTTGCGTTCGCGGCCCGCGGGCGTATCGATCCACTTCGGCACGACAAAGAGCGAAAGCCCTTTCGTGCCCGGCGGCGCATCGGGCAAGCGGGCGAGCACGAGATGCACGATATTCTCCGTCATGTCGTGCTCGCCGCCGGTGATGAAAATCTTCGTGCCGCTGAGACGATAGCCGTCGCCCGAAACGTCGGGCACGGCGCGGGTGCGCAACAGGCCAAGGTCGCTGCCCGCCTGCGGCTCGGTCAGGCACATCGTCGTGAGCCATTCGCCGCTCGCTACCTTCGGCAGGAAGTCGCGCCGCACGCGCTCGGAGCCGTGCGCCTGCAGGCACGCGGTAGCACCGTGCGTGAGGCCGGGCGACATGAGCCACGCGTGGTTCGCGGCGGCCAGCATTTCCTGCAACGCGACGTCGAGCAGTTGAGGCAAGCCCTGGCCGCCGCAATCGGCATCGAGCGCAAGCGTGGGCCAGCCGGCCTCCATGTATTCGCCGTAGGCCGCTGCAAAACCGGGCGGCATGGCGACCTCGCCGTTATCGAAACGGCAGCCTTCCAGGTCGCCGCTCGCGTTGAGCGGCGCGATGCGTTCGTGAACGAAGCGCGCCGCTTCATCCAGCACCTGCTGGGCCGTGGAAAGATCGAGATCGGCCCACTGCGGCACCGTGCGCCACAGCGATGGCGCATCGAGCCACTCGCCGATCACGAAATTCATGTCGCGCAGCGGCGCGCGGTAATCGAGACTCATCGTGCAGACCTTTGCTCAGAGTCAGAGGCGTGCAGCCTGGTTGGCGAGGATCACGCCAGCGTCGGTCGCATCCGTCCCATACATCGCTTCGACCTGCGCCGCCCGCTGCGTGAGCACCGCGCGCTGGTTGATCGAGCCTTTGTCCGTAATCTCGCCGAGATCGAGCGAAGGCGGCACGTCGAGCAGCAGCATGCGCGTGACGAACGTCGCGCTGCCCGTTGCGGTGCGATTGAGATGTTCCAGCAGATCCGCGAAGAACGCGCGCACGGCGGGCGCCGCCAGCACGGCGCGCGCATCCGCGTCGGGCGGCAAAGCTGCAAGGCGCCGGCAGTCGTCCAGACGCGGAAAGATCATGGCGCCCACGTCGTCGCGATTCATGCCCGTGATGACGGCGTCCTGCACGTAGGGCGCGCCCGTCGACACGATGCGTGCCCGCATGGGCCCCACGCTCACGAACGTGCCCGACGAAAGCTTGAAGTCCTCCGCAATGCGGCCGTCGAACATCATGCCGATCTCGGGATGGTCGGGGTCCACGAAGCGCACGGCGTCGCCGGTGCGGTAGTAGCCTTCTTCGTCGAACACGTTGTGCTGTTCGGCCTGCGTGGCGCGCCAGTAGCCGGCCATGACGTGCGGGCCGCGAAACCGCGCCTCCAGCTTGCCGTCCACGGGTACGAACTTCGCCTCGCAACCGTGCGCCGGCAGCCCGATATATCCCGCGCCCGAATGCGGCCCGGTGGTGAACATGCACGAGGGCGACGTCTCCGTCATGCCGAGCCCGGCCATGATGCGGATGCGTTCGCCGCAATACTGCTGCGTCACGCGTTCGAGCCGGTCCCACGCAGCCTGCGAGAGCCCCGCGCCCGCGAAGAAATACATCTTCACGTGCGAGAAGAACGTGGCGCGCAACTGCGCGTCTTGTTCGAGCGCGATGGTCAGTTCTTCCCAGCCCTTCGGTACGTTGAAGTAGACCGTGGGCGCGACTTCGCGCAGATTGCGCAGCGTCTCGTCGAACTTGCCGGCCACGGGCTTGCCGTCGTCGATGTAGAGCGTGCCGCCGTTATAGAGCACGATGCCCACGTTGTGGCTGCCGCCGAACGTGTGGTTCCACGGCAGCCAGTCCACCAGCACGGGCGGCTCCAGACCGAATTGCGGGAACGTTTCCAGCAGCATCTGCTGGTTGCTGCAGAGCATGCGGTGCGTGGTGGGCACCGCTTTCGGCAGTCGCGTGGAGCCGGACGTGAAGAGAAATTTCGCGATGGTGTCCGCGGTGAGCGAGGACTGCACGGCGTCCACGGTGGTGGGCACCGTATCGAGCAGCGACGAAAGATGCGTCACGCCTTGCATGCCGGCGGGCGCGGAGGCCACCACGCGCTCCACGTCAGGCGGCACCACGGAGTCGAAGGCGCGCGCGAACGCGGCGCCGTCGGACGCGAACACGAGCCCTGGCGTCAGCAGTTCGAACGCATGCCGCAGTTTGCCGAAGTCGCTCGACACCAGCGAATACGCGGGCGAAATGGGCGCATGCGGAATGCCGGCCCACATCGCGCCGAATGCCATCTGCAGATGTTCGAGGTCGTTGCCCGAGAGAATGGCCACCGGCCGTTGCGCGGAAAGACCGCGGTCGAGCAGCGCCTGGCCGATGGCCCGCGCGCGCGCCAGCATCTGCGCGTAGGTGATGCCGATCCACTGGCCGTCGGCGCCGCGCCGCGCTACCAGCAAACGGTCGGGATGGCGCGCGGCGCCGCTCGCGAGCCGGTCGGTGAGGCAGCGCGGATAGTCGCCGAGCGGCGCGTCCGCGCGCACGTACCAGCAGCCGTCGCGCGTTTCGATGCGCGGCGGCGTGGAACCGATCGCGACTGACCGGTACGGCACGTCCGCCAACGGCTGCGGGCCGCCGGCGCCTGTGCCCAAAGGGCTTGCATACGCATCCAAGGCGTGTCTCCTGTCTGCATGCCGGCCGGTGCGCTCACGTGCCGGCATGCAGATTCGTCGTGTTGTTATGTTCGTGGGTGCAGACGGGTACGGTCTGCCCGACCGGGTCTGCCTGACCGGGTCTGCCCGACCGGGTCTGGTCCGAACCGGTCGGAACGAGGCGGCCCGTTCAGATCGGATAGTGACGGGGGCCGGTCTGAACGGTGATCCAGCGCAGGTCCGTGAACTCCGCCACGGACGCCTTGCTGCCGAACCGTCCGTATCCGCTTGCCTTCACGCCGCCGAACGGCATCTGCGCCTCGTCGTGCACCGTCGGGCCGTTGATGTGGCAGATGCCCGACTCAATGCGCTTCGCCACCTGCATCGCGCGCGCGATGTCGCGGCTGAACACCGCGGCCGAGAGACCGTATTCGCTGTCGTTCGCGACGGCGAGCGCTTCGTCGTCGCCGTCCACGCGCTGCACCGTGACCACCGGCCCGAACGATTCGTCCGCGTAGAGCTTCATGGCAGGCGTCATGCCGTCCACGATAACAGGCTGCATCACCGCGCCCGTCGCCTCGCAGCCCAGCGGCAGCGCGGCGCCGTGGGCGCGTGCGTCTTCCACGAGCGCCTTGATACGCTGCGCCGCGCCCACGCTCTCCAGCGTGCCGAGCACGACGCCCGGCGCGGCAGGGTCGCCGGCCTTCAGCGTGCGCGCCTTCGCGACGAGCTTCTCGACGAAAGCGTCCGCCACCTTGCGGTCAACGATCACGCGCTCCGTCGACATGCAGATCTGCCCCTGGTTGAAGAACGCACCGAAGGCGACGGCCTGCACGGCGGCGTCGAGGTCGGCGTCGTCGAGCACGAGCACCGGCGCCTTGCCGCCCAGTTCGAGCAGCGCCGGCTTCAGATTACGCGCCGAAAGTTCGGCCACGATGCGGCCCACGCGCGTGGAGCCCGTGAAGTTCACACGCTTCACGGCAGGATTCGCGATCAGACGTTCGACGATGGCGGGCGCGTCCGCGGCAGCATGCGTAACCACGTTCACAACGCCATCGCCCAGACCCGCATCGTGCAACACGCTGCCGATCAGGCGATGCACGCCAGGGCAGCCCTCGGAGGCCTTCAGCACCACCGTGTTGCCACACGCGAGCGGCATGGCGAGTGCGCGCGTGCCGAGAATCACGGGCGCATTCCACGGCGCCATACCGAGCACCACGCCGCACGGCTGGCGCACGGCCATGGCGAGACTGCCGGGCACGTCGGAGGGAATCACGGCGCCGTCGATCTGCGTCGTCATGGCCGCGGCCTCGCGCAGCATGTTGGCCGCGAGCATCACGTTGAAGCCGTACCAGTTCGGCATGGCGCCTGTTTCAGCGGTGCCGATGGCGATGAAGTCGGCGGCGCGGGCGTCCATCAGGTCGGCCGCGGCGGCAAGCCGCTTGCGGCGCTCAGTGGGCCCGAGCGTGGACCACGCCGGGAAGGCGCGCGCGGCGGCGGCCACTGCGGCGTCCGCATCGGCCAGCGTGGCGGCCGCTGCGCGCGACACCGGCTGCCCGCTCGCCGGACCGATCCGCTCGAACGTTCCATGGTCCGACGCGCCGCGCGACACGCCGTCGATCAACAAGCTCACCTCGTGCATTTCGATGTCTCCGCTCAGGTCTCGTCTGCTCTGGTCTTGTCCGGTTGCGTCCGGTATGGCGTCTTAGCGCCGGTAGCTTTGCAGGCCGGGCTTGATGCTCTTGTCGTCGAGGAACTGCTTGAGGCCTTGCGCGCGGCCGCCTTCCGGGTCGCGGTAACTGGCCTGATCGAGCTTGGCGTACAGGTAGTCCTCGTTCTGCTCCCACGTGAGTTCGCGGCAGCGCTTGAAGCCATGCTTCGCGTTACGCAGCACCACGGGATTCTTGTCGAGCAGCTTCGCGGCCAGCGCGCGCACTTCTTCGCGCAGTTCCGCGCGCGGCACGCTCTTGTTCACGAGGCCCATTTGCGCCGCCTGCTGGCCGGTGAAGGTCTCGCCCGTCATGATGTAGTAGAGCGCCTGGCGGTGCCCCACCGTATCGGCCATGGCCTTGCTGACGAGGTTGCCCGGCGGGATGCCCCAGTTGATTTCCGAGAGGCCGAACACGGCTTCGTCCGCGGCGATGGCGAGGTCGCAGGCCACGAGGGGCGAGAACCCGCCGCCGAAACACCAACCGTTCACCATCGCGATGGTGGGCTTCGAATACATGCGCAGCAATTGCCACTGCCAGCGGCTCGCGTCGCGGCGAATCTTTTCCTGAAGAATTTCAGGACCGGCATCCACTTCGCGGAAGTATTCCTTCAGGTCCATGCCGGCCGTCCACGCGTCGCCTTCGCCCGTCAGCACGAGCACCTGGGCTTCCGGGTCCAGCTCCACCGTCTCCAGCACGTTGGTCATCTCGGAATTGAGCGTGGGGCTCATTGCGTTGCGCTTTTCCGGCCGGTTCAGCGTCACCCACGCGATGCCGCCCTCTACCACCACCTTGACCGTGCTCCAGCGACCTTCGTAACTCATCGTTTCTCTCCATGAACAATGCCGCGATTGCGACTTGCCACCAATTTACTATCAGGCTACCTGATATGTAAAGCGCCATCGACGCGCCTTGGGACAAACCCCTAATCGGGTGCGAACCCGCCGTTCGCTGCGTCATGGAAGCGTCGGCAAGGACGCAAAACGAAACGCCCCGGCAAAGCGGGGCGCAAGGCGTATGGGAAGTGTTTTGTACGTGTGCGGACAAGCTTAGGGCGCGCTGGGCGGGCCTCAACCCGGCATCAACCAGACATCAACCCGGCATCAAGCGAATCTCAAAGCAGCCGTCACGCCACAACGCGCTCCGCGAAAACGGGAATCTTGATGCGCACGTCCTGCGCGATACGCAGGAGCGCGGCGGCCGCGTCGATCACGCGGTGTGCCCCGAGCGTCGACAGGCAGTCGCTGCGGCTCGCGAGGTTGCGCTCACAGCCCTCCTGCTCGCACGGCACGCAGCCGCCGTTGCCCTGAATCAGCCACACGTTGCCTCTTTGCGCAGAGCCGACGAAGGTCCACGGCGTGGAACCTGTCCAGCCCTTCGGCCAGGGGCCCCAGCGCATCGGGTTCGAGGGGCCAAAGAGCGCGATGGTGGGCACCCCGGTCGCCGCGGCCACGTGCGTCGTGGAAGTATCCGGGCCGACGAACAGGCTCGCATGGCGGATCACTTCCGCCGTCGCACCGAAGCTCAGTTTGCCGACGAGATCGATCACCTCGACGCCCGCGTGGCTCGCCACTTCGTTCGCGTACGAGACTTCCTCCGCGTCCGCGCCGCCCGTGAGCACGGGCGCGTAGCCGTGCGAGCGCACGAAGCGGATGAGCGAGGCCCAACCTTCCACGTGCCAACGCTTGTACTGGTACTTGGGAAACGTCTGGAGGACCACATACGGCTTGCCGGCCGCAGGCGCGAGCAGCGAATCGAGATGCGCCCGCTGCTCAGGCGCGCCGCTCATTGCGGGCGGCACCACTTCGAACGAAGGCGAAATGCCGAGCAGTTCCGCCACCGCGGCACCGCTTTCCACCACATGGATCGACGCGTCATGCTCCACGGCGAACCGATGCAGCAGCCGCCGGCGCGTCCAGCTCCTGCCCGACGCGGCCACCACACCCACCCGCTTGCGCCCGGCCATCCAGCAGCAGAGCATGGCCACACTCGACGTCTTCAGCGAGCAAGCCAGGTCGTACCGGCGCCATAGCTTGTGCACCACACCGAGGCACGCATCGAGATTCGCGCTGCGCCGCACGGCGATGACGCGCCGAATGTCGGGATTGTTTTCGAGCGCGCCGCTCGTGCCCTCGAAAATCAGCATGTCGATCTGCGCGCCCGGCCACTTCGTCTTCAAGGCGCGCACCACGGGCGTGGTGAGCACCACGTCGCCGATGCGGGCCGTACAGATGACGAGAATGGTCTCTGGTGGAGCGGCCTCAGAAAACAAAGCCGCCATCGCACACCCCGTTGGTCTGTTCATCCATCCGCTTTCTCCAGAATGCCGCGGATGTCGTCCTGTCGCGCAGAAAACGTTGGGTCCGCGTGGCGCATCGCGTATGTGTCGCGTGTTGATTACCGACTTCTGATGCGCTCGCGCGACTATACGACAAACACAAATTTCCCGTGGTCGGCGCCGACAGCAAACCGCCACATTTTTGTCATCTGGAAAGGGAGCAGCGTTAGCGATGCGGATAAAAGCCGCCTCAACCGCGCCGGCTCAACTGCGTCGCCGCGATGGCGCGGGCCCCGTCGATTCGCGCACCACGAGTTCGGGGCCGCGCACTGCGTACATTTCCTGCGTCGGCGCCGTGCCTTCCACCATTTCGAGCGCGAGCGTAATGGAGCGCGCGGCGATCTCCGCGGTCGGAAAACGCACGGTGGTGAGCGCCGGGCGGAACTGGTGGGAAAGCTGGATATCCGTGATGCCGATCACGGAAAGGTCGTTGGGCACGCGTTTGCCGAGATCCGCCGCGGCCTGCATTGCGCCGATGGCCATCAAGTCGTTCGTCGCAAAGAGCGCGGTCACCGCGGGGTGCTTGCGCAGCAGCGCCATGGCGGCTTCGTAGCCGCCCTCGATCGAATCGCGCGTGCGCGCCACGAAAAGCGACTTCGCCGCATGACCGCGCGCCGCGAGTCCGCTTTCGAAGCCCGCCACGCGCACCGTTTGCGGGCCACCGGACCCCTCGCCCACGAGCGCGCCGAACTTGCGGTGCCCGAGTTCCGAGAGGTGGCCGGCGGCGAGCGCACCCGCCGCGGCGAAGTCGACCGTCACGCAGGGCAACGCGCGCGAGGGCTGCACGTGCTCCCACATGCATAGCACCACGGCCGCGCCGCGCCCCGCCACGTCGATCAATTCGCGCTCGGCGAGGTCCGTGTTCATCACGATCACACCGGCGGCGAGCGTGCCCGCAATCTGGTCGAGGTAGGCGCGCGTGATGGCGGGGTCGTCGTCGGTATTGCAGACCAGCAGGAAATAGCCGCGCTTGCGCGCCTCGCGTTCGGCCGCGAGCACGAACTCGGGGTAGAACGGATTGGCGATGTTGGACAGCATGAGCGCGAGCGTGGACGTACGGCCCTGCGCCAACGCACGCGCGGTGAGATTCGGCCGGTAGCCGAGTTCGCGGATGGCGGCCATCACGCGTTCGACGGTTTCGGGCTTCACCTTCTGCGGATTGCGCAGCACGTTGGACACGGTCGCGCCGGTTACTTTCGCGCGCCGCGCGACTTCGGCGAGGGTCACCATCGCGTGCGCGCTCCACGCCCGGGAAATCGCGTCACGCACGTGGTCATAGCGTTACTCATATGCTGGGATGGCGTTTCAAAAAGTTGCACCGCTGAAATCGCTGCGCTAAGTTCTGCTCCACAACGACTTGCAGGAGACGACATGGTACGGCCGCTGCTGAACTTTGCAACACAAAAATTTAAGCGCTTAAATCTCAGCGCAAATTGCGCGAGTTATTCGATGCAGCGCCGCGCTCCGCTGTCCGGGAGCAAGCGATGACCACCATTTCGCTGCGCCATGTCTCGAAGCAGTACGGCCAGCACCGGCCCGTCTTGCAGGACGTCAACCTCGACATCGGCGACCACGAGTTTTGTGTGTTCCTCGGGCCGTCCGGCTGCGGAAAGTCCACGTTGCTGCGCATCATCGCGGGGCTCGAAGAACTCACCACGGGCGAACTCCTGATCGGCGGCGAGCGCATGAACGAAACACCGCCCGCGGAACGCGGAGTCGCGATGGTGTTCCAGAGCTATGCGCTCTTTCCCCACATGACGGTGTTCGACAACATCGGCTTCGGCCTGCGCATTGCAGGCACGCCGAAGGACGAAATTCGCCGCCGCGTGCAGGAAGCTGCGCGCGTGCTGCAACTCGAAGAACTGCTGGAGCGTCGCCCGAAGCAGCTTTCGGGTGGACAGCGCCAGCGTGTTGCCATTGGCCGCGCCATCGTGCGCGAGCCGAAAGTGTTCCTCTTCGACGAACCGCTCTCGAATCTCGATGCAGCCCTGCGCGGACAGACGCGCATCGAAATCGCCCGGTTGCACGGGCGCTTTCGCGAAGCCAGTTCGGTCTACGTAACGCACGATCAGGTGGAAGCCATGACGCTCGCCGACAAGATCGTGCTGCTGCGCTCCGGCGAAGACGTGGCGCGCGAAGGCAGCATCGCGCAGATCGGCGCGCCGCTCGATCTCTACCATCGCCCCGCCAGCCTTTTCGTGGCCGGCTTCATCGGCTCGCCGCGCATGAACTTCCTGCCCGCCACGATTGCCGCGGCGCACGGCGACACCATCGAACTGCGTCTCGACGCCAGCGGCGAGGCTGTCACGCTGCACGATCGCAGGCCGCAACGAACGCTCGCCGCAGGCGAACGCGTCACGCTGGGCATTCGCCCCGAGCACCTTTCGCCCATGCCGCCGCGCGACGCCGCGCAGGCCGGCACGATCACGCGCACGGTGCTGCTCGTCGAACAACTGGGCGAGGCCGCTTACGTGCATCTCGACCAGCCGGGCGGCGCGCCGTTGCTCGCGAAGTCGCCGGGCACGTCGCCGCTGCGTGAAGGCGATCGGCAATCGTTCCATTTACCCGAGGGCTTGTGCCATTTGTTCGACGCAGCAGGCAAAGCCGTTTTGCAGAGCCGTGAGGTGCTGGCCGTCGCGTAAGAGAAAAGCAGCCCACACGTAAAACACACCAACTGAAGGAGACAACGAGATGAAGCTCAACGCACGTGCGCTCGCACTGGCCTGCCTCGCCGGCGCTGCTTTCACAGCAGCTACGGTGGCGGATGCAGGCACGCTCACCGTCGACGTTTCGGCGCGCGGCAATCAGCGCGCTACCTGGCAGGAAGCCTTCGATCAATTCAGGAAGGCCAATCCCGATATCGACCTGAAGGTGACCTACGTGGGCGAAGAAGCCTACAAGGTGCAGATTTCCGGCTGGCTCGCCACCGACCCACCCGACGTACTGAGCTGGCACAACGGCGAGCGCATGGCGTACTTCGCGAAGCGCGGCCTGCTCGCAGACCTCAGCAGCGACTGGCAGAAAAACGATTGGAACCAGACCTATGCCTCGGTCAAGCAGTCGTCGAGTTATGCCGGCAAGCAGTACAGCCTGCCGCTCGGCTACGACGCCTACGGCTTCTTCTATCGCAAGGACTTGTTCCAGAAGGCCGGCATTTCAGGCGAACCCGCAAGCTGGGCACAGTTCCTCGAAGACTGCCGCAAGCTGAAGGCCGCGGGCGTGGCGCCCATCGCCGTGGCCGCACGCGACTCGTGGACGCTTGCCGCGTGGTTCGACTACCTCGACCTGCGCATCAACGGATACGCGTTTCACCAGCAGTTGATGGCCGGCGACGTCGCTTATACGGACCCGCGCGTGAAGCACGTGTACGAAGCGTGGAAGACGCTGATCGACAACAAGTACTTCATCGAGAACGCACTCTCGTACGACGTCGATTCGGTCGGTCCGCTGCTCGTGAACGGCCAGGCCGCAATGATGCTGATGGGCACCTTCTTCTCCGCCGGCTTGCCCGCGGCCACGCGCAACGAGATGGGCTATTTCCGCTTCCCCGTGATCGATGCCTCGGTGCCCGTGGCCGAAGACGGTCCCGTCAACGTGCTGATCGTGCCCGCGAAAGCGAAGAACAAGGCCGACGCCCAGCGCCTGCTCGCCTTCATGGGCACGCCGCAAATCAACGGCGAACTCGCGAAGGGCTGGGGCCAGTTGCCGTCGAACAACAAGGCACCCGAGCCGCAGGACCCCATCTCGAAGGTCGGTTTCCAGACGCTCTCCAGTACGACGGGCGGCATCGCGCAGTTCTACGACCGCGACATGACGAAGGAAATGGCCGACGAAGGCATGAAGGCCATGCAGCAGTTCTTCTCCGACCCGACGCAGATCGATTCGATCCTGCAGCGGCTCGAAGCCACGCGCAAGCGCATCTACAAGAAGTAGCCGCGCAGCAACCGGCGGAGCGATGCACGCATCGCTCCGTTCATGAACCGCTGGAATCTCACTCATGTCGCTTACCGCCATTCATCGGTCGCGTTCTCAAGCGCCGTGCTCCGCCGCGCGCAAGCCGGTGCCGCTCAGCCAGCGGCGCACGCGTGCCGCGCTGCTGTTCCTGCTGCCCGGCTTCGCGCTCTTCGCCGTGTTCGTCATCTATCCGATTGCGAGCAGCATCAGTCTCAGTTTTCACCACTGGGACGGCATGACGGCGAAGAGCTTCGCCGGGCTCGACAATTACCGCGAGCTGTTCGCGTCAGACACGTTCTACGTGGCGCTCAAGAACAATCTGATCTGGCTCGTGCTGTTTCTGCTCGCGCCGCCCGCGGGACTCGCGCTTGCGCTGTATCTGAACCAGAACGTGTTCGGCATCCGGCTCGTGAAGTCGCTGTTCTTCGCGCCGTTCGCATTGCCGGGCGTCGTGGTGGGTCTCGTGTTCTCCTGGTTCTACGACCCCACGTTCGGCCTGCTCAAACTGATCGTGGGGCACGGCATTCCCGTGCTGGGCGATCCGCACTACGTCACCTACGGCATCATCTTCGCCGCGCTGTGGCCGCAGATACCGTTCTGCATGATTCTTTATCTCACGGGGCTCACCGGCATCAACAGCGAGATCATCGAGGCTGCGCGCATGGAAGGCGCGCGCGGCTTCACGCTGCTGTGGCACATCATCCTGCCGCAATTGCGGCCCGCCACCTTCATGGCCGTGGTGCTCACCGTGATCGGCGCGCTGCGCAGCTTCGACCTCATTTCCGTGATGAGCGGCGGCGGACCCTTCGACAGCTCCACCGTGCTCGCGTACTTCATGTACGACCAGGCCATCAAGTACTACCGCGAAGGCTATTCGGCGGCCATCGCCGTGGTGCTCTTCGCGATCATGCTCGTCTACATCGTCTGGCAACTGCGCCGCCTCGTGCGCGTCGAATCGTAAGGAACCCGCCATGTATCCGATGCCCGTGCAACGGTGGCGTCCCGCGCCGCGTTTCATCTATCGCCTCTCGCTGCCGGTTGCGCTGCTGCTCTGGCTCGTGCCGCTCATCGCAGTGCTCGTGACTTCGGTGCGCTCCACCGACGAGCTTTCCGCAGGCAACTACTGGGGCTGGCCGAAGCATTTCGCCTTCTTCGAAAACTACGGCACGGCGCTCACGCAGACGCCAATGCTCCACTACTTCTGGAACAGCTGCCTGATTACGCTGCCCGCTGCGGCGGTGTCGATCTTTCTCGCCTCGATGGCGGGCCATGCGCTGGCGAACTACCGCTTTCGCGGCAACGCCGTGCTGCTGGGGCTGTTCGTAGCGGGCAATTTCGTGCCCATCCAGATCCTCATGATTCCGGTGCGCGAATTGATGCTCGGGCTGAATCTCTACAACACGGTGTGGGCGCTCGTGCTCTTTCACGCCGCGTTTCAGACCGGCTTCTGCACGCTCTTTCTGCGCAACTTCATTCGCGAACTGCCGTACGAGTTGATCGAAGCGGCCCGCATCGAAGGCGCGAGCGAATGGAGCATCTACATGCGCGTGGTGCTGCCGCTCGTACGGCCCGCGCTTGCCGCGCTGGCGATTCTCGTTTTCACGTTCGTCTGGAACGACTACTTCTGGGCGCTGTGCCTCACGCAAGGCGACGACGCCGCGCCCATCACCGTGGGCGTCGCTGCGCTGCGTGGGCAATGGACCACGGCGTGGAACCTCGTGTCCGCGGGGTCCGTGCTTGCGGCGCTGCCTTCGGTGGCGATGTTCTTCGCCATGCAGAAGCACTTCGTTGCAGGCCTTACGTTCGGCGCGACCAAGGGCTGAAAGGGATGGCACTGGAGCCGCGAGCGCCTGCCGCATAACCACTCAACAACGATGCAAGGAACGACTTCAATGCAACTCGGCGTCTGTTACTACCCGGAACACTGGCCAGCGCACCAATGGGAGAGCGACGCGCGGCGCATGGCGGAGCTTGGCATTGCGCGCGTGCGTATCGCCGAGTTCGCATGGAGTCGCATGGAACCGGAGCCGGGACGTTACGCGTGGGCATGGCTCGACGACGCCATCGAAACGCTCGCGCGCCACGGCCTGAAAATCGTGCTCGGCACGCCGACGGCCTCGCCGCCGAAGTGGCTCGTGGACCAGCATCCGGAGATTCTGCCTGTGACGCGCGACGGCACCGTGATGCAATTCGGTTCGCGGCGTCACTACGACCTATCGAGCCCGATCTATCGCGAGCACTGCGCGCGCATTGTCGGCGAAATGGTGCGGCGCTACGGCGATCACCCGGCCGTGGTGGCGTGGCAGACGGACAACGAACTGGGCTGTCACAACACTGTGCCCACCTACACGCAGGCGGCCCTGCAACGCTTTCGACAGTGGCTTGCCGGCCGCTACGAGACGATCGGTGCGCTGAACACGGCATGGGGCAACGTGTTCTGGAGCATGGAATACCGGCACTTCGACGAGATCGAGCTGCCGCAGTGCACACCCACGGATCTCAATCCGTCGCACGTACTCGACTTTCGCCGCTTTCAGTCCGACGAAGTGGCCAGCTTCCACGCGTTGCAGGCCGAACTCATTCGCGCCCATGCGCCGGGGCGCGATCTGCTGCACAACTTCATGGGCTTCTTCACGGCGTTCGATCACTACGCGTTCGCGCGTCATGGTCTCGACGTCGCCGCCTGGGACAGCTACCCCGTGCCGCGCACGGAGGTGCTGCTGCTCGCGGAAGCAGACAAGCACCGCTGGGCCCGCACCGGGCATCCCGATGTGTCGGCGTTCAGCCACGATCTCTATCGCGGCATCGGCAAAGGCCGCATGTGGGTCATGGAGCAGCAGGCGGGCCCAGTGAACTGGGCGCCCTGGAACCCGGTGCCGCAGCCGGGCGCGGTGCGGCTCTGGACCTGGGAAGCCTTCGCGCACGGCGCGGAACTGGTCTCGTACTTCCGCTGGCGCCAGTGCCCCTATGCACAGGAACAGATGCACTCGGGCCTTCATGCGCCCGACAACACGCTCTCGCAAGGCGGTCGCGAAGTAGCACAGGTAGCGGAAGAATTGCGAGCGCTCGGCGCGCCGCGTGACGTGAAGAAGCACGCACCCGTCGCGCTGCTGTTCGATTACGAGGCGGACTGGATGGTGGCCGCGCAACCGCACGGCGCGGACTTCGACTATCAGCATCACGTGTTCGAGTGGTACAGCGCGTTGCGTTCGCTGGGCCTCGACGTCGATATCGTGTCCGCGCATGCCGACGTTGCCGACTACCGGCTCGTTGTCGCCCCAACCTTGCCGATCCTGCCGGACAGCGTGATCGCGCAGATCGAACGCGGCGCGAGCCACTGGATTTTCGGGCCCCGCACAGGCTCGAAGACCGGCAGCTTTGCCATTGCGCCCGGGTTGCCGCCCGGCAAGCTGCAAGGCGTGCTGCCCGTTCGCATTGCGGAAGTCGAATCGCTGCGGCCTTCCATTCGCCCCGCCATTCGCTTCGAAGGCACCGAGGGACACGGGCTGCGCTGGCGCGACCATGCCCAGCCCGGCACCGGCGCCGACGTGCTCGCCCGGTTCGACGACGGCGTGCCGGCGCTGCTGCGCCACGGCCGCGTGAACCTCGTGACGGCGCGCTTCGATCAGGCTATGCTGCGCGCCATCGTGGCACGCTGCGTGCGCGATGCGGGCATCGAGTCCATACTGCTGCCCGAAGGATTGCGGCTGCGCACGCGCGGACCGCTCCGATTCGCCATCAACTACAGCGACGAACCGCACGCCGTACCCGCCCCGCACGGCGCGCGTTTCGTGCTGGGCGGCCCGCAGGTGGAACCTGTCGGCGTCGCCGCCTGGATCGAGGACGATTGACCGTTGCGCTCGCGCTTTGTCCGCCTGACGCGGATTCCGCACTTCGTACCGCTTGCAGTCGCCATGCTGTTGCTCGGCGTGGCGTTGTCGTTTACGGCGCCGTATCTGTCGCTCTTCGGTATCGAAGAAGCGGGCATGTCGCCGTTGCGGCTCGGCCTCTTCATGACGCTCATTTCGGCAAGCGGCGTGGTGGCGAGCACCGCCGCGGGCCGATGGTCGGACCGGCGCGGCAAGCACCGCGTGCCGTTGATCGGCTCGCTCGTGGCCGCGGCGCTCGGCTACCTTGGCTTGTGCTTCGTGCGCGACTACACGGCGCTCATCGTGATTGGCGTGGCGTTGCTCGGCACGGGCGCGGCCTCGCTTTCGCAGGTGTTTGCGTTCGGCCGTTCCGTGCTGCCGCTCGACGATTCAGCGCAGGCCGATTTCGCCCTGGCCGCCTTGCGTACGCTGCTGTCCGCCGCGTGGGTGTTCGGCCCGGCCGTGGGCGCGCTGATTCTCGCGCAGACCGGTTTCCTCGGGCTGTTCGCCTTCGCGGCGGCGAGCTTCGCGGCCAGCGCCGTACTCGTATTCCGCATTCCCGAGATTGCCCCGGCACGGCACCGTGTCACGCTGCGCGAAGGCGAGGCGGCGGTGGAGCACGACGCGCCGCACGCAGCCGCCGACGCAAGCAAAACGCACGCCGCGGCGCAACCGGCTGGCCCGAACGTCATCATCCGCGCCCTGCTCGCGCTCACGCTGATTGGTCTCGCCGCGAACGCGACCATGATCGTGCTGCCGCTTTTCATCGTGCACGGCTTGAACGGCACGCGGCTCGAAGTCTCGGCGGCATTGGGTCTCGGCGCACTGCTCGAAATACCGATGATGCTGTGGCTCGGCGCGAAATCGCCGCAGCTTTCGAAGCCACGCTGGCTCACCGCGGCCGCCGTGCTTCATACGCTGTACTTCGTCGCGCTCGCGGCGGCGTCGAGACCCGGCATGGTCGTGCCGCTGCAGGTCTTGAGCGCGGCCGTTGTGGCGATCACGTCGTGCCTCGGCATGACCTACATCCAGGACCTCATGCCGCGGCAGACGGGTGCCGCCACCGCGCTCTTCTTCAACGCGGCGCGCGTGGGTTCCATTCTTTCGGGCGTGCTTTCGGGAACGATCGTCGGCACCCTCGGTTACCGTGCGGCGTTTCTGATGTGCGCGGCGCTCACGCTCTGCGCGCTCGTGCTGCTTGCCGCCGGCGACTTGCCCGTGCGACAACTGCTCGAGCGGCAGCCGCTGCGCTCCGTGCGCGCTGTCGCGCGAAGGCTTTGGCTTCTGGTGCCCTCGCGGCGGCAAGCCACGCGCGAGGACTGACCGGTCACTAGCTGCGGCGACCCGCGGCTACCTGCGGCCGCCTTCCACGACCTACCGCACGCTGAATGCGTTCAGCGACGAAAGCGCATTGCCGTGGAAGTCGAACAGCGTGTTGTTGTCCCACTGATCGCCGGCACCCACTTTCCAGCCCACGCCCGGCACCGGCGTCCACTCCGGCTCCCACCAGAACACGCCCTTGCCGCGATGGCCGGGCACCGCCTTGACGAGATCGACGAGCGCGCCCACGAACTGCGCCTGCCCTTCCGGCGTGGGCGGATAGTTGACCGAACCCGTGTTGGTCATCGAGTTCGGTTCGAAATCACCATCGCTCGTCGTCCACGGATACGCCGTTTCCACCACCATCACGTCTTTGCCGTAACGCGCGCTGAGGTCATTCAGGTTGGCGCCGAGTGCATCCAGCGTGCCCTGCCACTGCGGGTAATACGAAAGCCCGATCAGGTCGAAGGTCACGCCGCGCTGCGTGGCACTGTCGAACCACCAGCGGCTCGTCGCATTGTTGCCGCCGCTGTCGAGATGCAGCATGACCTGAATGCGCTCGTCCACGGACTTCACCGCGTCGTGCCCGGCCTTCAGCAATTGGGCGAGGTTGTCCCACTGATCGTATTTGCCGAGCGGCCAGAGCATGCCGCCCGTGATCTCGTTGCCGATCTGCACCCACTCGGGCCGCACGCCCACCGCCCGCAGCATGCGCAGCACGTCGGACGTGTAGGCCGACAACAGATCGCACGTCTCGGCCAGACTCTTGCCCGCCCACGCGTGCGGCGGGTATTGCTTGCCGGGGTCGGCCCACCAGTCGCTGTAGTGGAAGTCGATGAGAATCCGCATGCCCAGCGCGGCCGCGCGGCGCGCCAGAACGCAAACGTGTTGCGCATTGTTGTAGCCCGCAGGCGAGCTTTGATTCGCGGGGTAAAACGCCGGATTGCCCGGATCGTTCCACACCTTGAGGCGAATCGAATCTACGCCGTGCCGACGCAGAATCAGCAGACAGTCCTGCGCTGCGCCGTGGTCGTAATAGCGGGCGCCGTGGTCTTCGAGTTCGAGCAGCGTCGAGACGTCAGCGCCCATGGCGAAAGGCCGAACCGCCTGTGACGCGCTGCTTTGCGCCGCGCCGGCAAGACGCGGCACCGCGGCATCGAAGCCCGCGAGCGCCGCGATGGCGGCCATCCACGACAGCATCGATCTTCTTTTCATGTGTCTTCCTCCAGTTGTCCTGCATGACAGATCCGATGGGACAGTCGCCGAATTTAAGCGCTTAAATTTCTGGACGGCGAACTGCCTGCCAAGGCTATCAAAAGGACGTCCTGAGAGGCAAAGATGGCGACGCAGGTTCACTATGTGGCCGCGCAGCTACGGCCCTGAGCCGGCCGGGATGGCGCAGCGCACACATGCGGCATGAAGATCGGCGCACGCGCCGACGACACACACGTGGCATGCCTGGCGTGCCGGTGGCCGACACGCGGATCGTCTGCATACTCACTGCGCCATATGCTTTGCCGGATCCCCGTCGTAGTTCAACGGAATCCATCGGTAGCCCGCACCGTCCGGACTCACGTGGCCCAGGCCAGGAAACGCGATGTGCGCCGCGCCGATCACATAGTGTCGCTGCGCGGCAAGTGCGAGCAGATCGTGCCGCGTCTGTTGCGCCGCGGTCGCGTCCGAATCGTATTCGACCGTCGCGGCAGGGTCACGCAGCTGAATAGAAGCAACGTGGATGACGTCGCCCCACACGAGCATCGTCTCTTTCCCGCTTTGCACCACGTAGGCGGTGTGGCCCGGCGTATGGCCGGGCGCCGCGAGCGCGCGGATGCCCGGCGCAAGCGTGGCGTCGCCATCGAACGGCTGGAAGCGTCCCGCGGCAATGTACGGAGCAACGGACTGCGCGGCCGCGTCGAAGAACGAACTCAGGAAGGCCGGCGCCGTGCGTTTGTTGTTCGCGTCGAGCCAGTAGTCGGCCTCGCGGCGCGACGCACGCACGACCGCATTCGGAAAAGCACGCTCTCCGTCGAGCATCACGCCGCCCACATGATCCTTGTGCATATGCGTGAGCAGCACGAGGTCGACCTGCTCTGGGCGGTAGCCTGCTGCACGCAGGTTCGCGAGCAGGTGCCCGCAACAATCGCCATACAGCACGCCCGCGCCCGTATCGATCAGCACGAGCTGGCTGCCGGTATTGATGAGAAACGCGTTGATCGAACCCTGCACGGGCAGCGAGAGATCGTCGCTGGCGAGGTCGTGATCGGTATCCGTGCGCGAGACGTTCGTCATCACGGTTTCCACGGGAAAGTCGTGCGTTCCGTCGAGCAGCGCAGTGACTTCGTACGAGCCCAGCATCATGCGATAGAAGCCGGGCGCCTGTGTGCGGACCTGAGGCGCAGCGGCGTGCGCGGACGACGCATGCAGAAGCGACAGCATCACCGCGGCGGCAAGCACCGCGAACGAGGCGAATGCACGGAATAACGGAACGCGGCTTACAGGCGTAAGAGACGTCTTCATGGCGTGAAGGGCTGGAAAGAAGTGAAGGAATGCGATTTCCCGCTATCGACGCCATCGATTATGGTTGCCGCTCACGCGGGCGCGAAATTAAGCGTTCTGAACGCCCCGTGGCAGCGTGTACAGCGCATGGTTGGCGGCTCTTCGCCGGCAGATGGCTCGCCCCGTCTTCAGAACTATTCAGCATCCGTTCAATGGGCGGCTGACAGACTGCGAGAGCGTCGCCCTATTTGGCCGTCACCGGTTCGTCTTGCGCGCGGACTCTGCCCAGAAACGCAAACACCGCGAGCGCACTGAGCAGCGTGATGAGCGTCAGGCCGTCGAGAAGCTGGTCGAACGCCGAATCGTAGGCTGCGTGAAGCGTCGCCTGCGCGATCTCGGGCAGCTTCGCCGCCGCGTGTGCAAGGTCGCCTGTCGCGAGCCGCGCGGCGGCCTCGTTGAGGGTACCGGGCGCTACCGCTGGCGCAGCCGCGTGCAGGCTGCGCTGCGCGAGTGCGGCGAGCAGCGCATTGACGATGGCGAGCGCGACACCCTCGCCGGCCACACGCGTAGTGCTGAAGATGCCCGTTGCCATCCCCGCTCGCGACTTCGGCACCACGCTGACCGATAACCCGTCCATCAGCCCCCACGGCAGCGCGGCCCCTACGCCGATTGCGATCATCGGTGTGATGGCGGCCAGCCCGGTGCGTGTGCGCAGCCCGCCGGCTAGCGCATGCAGCCCCGCCGCCGCGATCAGGAGCCCGAGCCCCGAAATGGCGCCCGCCGACATCCAGCGCGTGAGCGTCGCGGCGATGAACGGCACCACCAGCATGGGCGCCGACAACGCGAGCATCAGCCAGCCGGCTTGAATCGCGTCGTAGCCTTCGATGCCGATGAAGCGCAAAGGCAGCACGACGAGCAGCACGATGTAGCAATAGCACGTCGCGATGGGCAAGACCTGCACGCCGACGAAGCGCGGATAGCGAAACAGCGACACGTCGAGCATCGGCCGCTCGCTTCGTAGCTCGACGATGACGAACGCCACCGCGAACGCAACAGACGCACTGAGGGACGAGACGACAGGCGTCGACATCCAGCCGCTCGACGGCGCTTCGATCACGCCATACGTGAAGCACGCCAGCGCGGCCGTGAACGTCATGGTGCCGGCCCAATCGACCTGGCGTGCGTGAGGATCGCGCGACTCGTGCATGCGCGGAACGCCGAACGTCAGCGACAGCACGCCGGCAAGCGCGCCTGTCGAGAAGATCGCGCGCCAGCCGAACGCCGCGATCAGCCAACCCGCAAGCACCGGCCCGAACGCAAGACCTATTCCGAACGTGGTGCCCAGCAGGCTGAACGCACGGGTACGCGCGTGGCCGTCGAACTCCTGAGCCAGCGCCGCGGTGCCGCCCGCGAGCGTCGCCGCAGCGGCAACGCCCTGCGCCGCGCGCAGCAGATCGACCGCGAGCACCGAAGGCGCGAAGCCAAGCGCAAGCGAACTCAGTGTGAAACCGGCCACGCCGCAGGCGAAAAGCCGTTTGCGGCCGAACCGGTCCGCAAGCGTACCGGCCGCCATCAGCAGGCTGCCGAACGTGAGCATGAACGCGTTGGTGATCCAGTTCATTGCGGCCGGGCTGCCGCCCAGGTCGAGACCGATCGCGGGCGTTGCGACCGCACCCGCGGAAAACGATAGCGGCATGGCGAGCGCGGCAACGCAAACGGCGGCCAGCACGACGGTGCGCCTCGCGAGACCGGAAGAGCAGGTGGTATCCATCATCGATTCCTCATGGAATGCCGGCACATCGCGACATACCGCGACGCTATGCATCCGGCTGAGCGACGAACGATAATCCGGATTCAATCGGCGAAAAACAAGGCACCGTTCCGTAAATTACGGAGCGGCATTCCGCAATGGAAACGGGCCATCGGGAGTCGAACCGGCATGGACAACTTGAACGGCATCGTCGCATTCGTACGAACCGCGGAAACGCTCAGCTTCGTGGAGGCGGGGCGCAAGCTCGGCATTTCCGCGTCCGCGGTCGGCAAGGCCATTGCGAAGCTGGAGGCGTCGCTCGGCGTGCGGCTCTTTCACCGCACCACACGCCGCGTGAGCCTGACGCACGAAGGGCAGCACTTTCACGAGCGCTGCCATCGCATTCTCGAAGAATTGCGCGACGCCGAAGCGATGCTCTCAAAGGCCGCGCAGACGCCGCGCGGCCGGTTGCGGGTGAGCCTGCCCGTAATCGGCTACCGCTTTCTGCTGCCGGTGTTGCCCGCATTCAGCGCGCGCTATCCGGACGTCGAACTCGATCTCGATTTCAACGACCGGATCGTCGACGTCGTGGAAGGCGGTTTCGACGCGGTGATTCGCAGCGGCTTGCTCACCGATTCGAGCCTGATGTCGCGCCGGCTGGGCCCGTTTAGCTTCGTGCTGTGCGCCTCGCCCGAATACGTGGTGCGTATGGGCCAGCCGCGCACGGTCGCGGAACTGGCCGCACACGACTGCGTGCGCTACCGGTTTCCCACCACCGGCCGGCTGCAGCCCTGGACGTTCGGCGACGACGGCGAGCCGCCCAGGTTGCGTACGTCGATGACGTGCAACAACATGGAGGCCCTGCGCGGCGCCGTAATTGCAGGCTTCGGAATCGGCTTCGTGCCGGACTTCCTCGTGCGCGACGCGCTCGCATGCGGCTCGCTTGTCACCGTGCTGAACGATCTCGCCATTCCGCCCGGCCAGTTCTCGGTTCTCTGGCCCTCCAGCCGGCAACTGTCGCCAAAGTTGCGCGTGTTCGTGGACTTCATGTGCGAGCGGTTGTTTGTAGAAGCGTGACAGCGAAACGAAATCGTACGGTCAGGAAAAACTCAATGCACCTCGTAGGAGATTGAATGCAACACACGTCCCAACCCGTTCAAGCGAAACACGACAACGCCGTTGGCACAGTTGCCGCCTTTCTTGCCCATGCACGACGTGCGCGAACAATAGCGGCCGCTCTTGTGCTCTTCGTCCTGCCATCGCTGGCCGCAGCAGCGGGATTCGATTGTTCGAAGGCAGCATCCGCAGTGGAACGTCGACTCTGCGCCGATCCAACGCTCTCGCGCATGGACCACGAGATGAGCGAGGCATACGCGCATCTGTTGGCCACGACGCAGGACGCCGACGCATGGAAGGCCGACCAGCGCGCGTGGCTCGCTGAGCGCAACCGCTGCCATGACGATAGTTGCCTGCGGTACGAATACAGCGAACGCACCACCGTGCTGCGAGCGGGCGGGCGCTCGTTTCGCTGGAACGGGAACTGGTGGCGCGTTGACGCCGACGGCAATGCGCCGTCGAAACTCGTCATCAGTCAGCTCGGCAAGCGAGGGTTCGCGTTCGACCTCAGCGCATCGGCCGGCGCGGATACGGGCGAACTGTCCGGCAAAGCCAGCCTCGTTACGAGCGATGCCGCACGCTATCGTGGCGACGACGCAAGCGACACGGAAGGATGCGAACTCACCTTCCGGCGCGTACTGAGTCGCCTGCAGGTGGAACAGAAAGGCGATTCGGCCACCTGCGGCGCAGGGCTCAACGTGACCTACGGCGGCACGTACGTGGCTGCGGAACACGACCCGAACGTCGCGCCGGATCTGGTGACCCGCTCCGTGCTGCCCTCCGCGGAACTCGACAAGGCGTTTCGCGCCATGGTGGGCGACGACTACCCGAAGTTCGTCGATGCTGCCGACGTGGTTGGAACACCCGATCACGCAACCTTGAACGGCAAACCGGTGAGCGTCGTCAGCATGTTCGTGCGCGGCATTGCGTGCGACAGCCACGCTTCGATCGCCTACGACGAGCACGGACATCTGTGGGCCGCGCTCCTTTATCTGATCGACGAAAACAAAAGCGAAATGCGCTATTACACCAATGTCGCGAGCGACAAACGCGAACTTCCGAAATTGTTTGCATCCGAGCGCAAGGACTGTCGAAGCGATGCCGTGCCCGTGCGGATCATGCCGTGAGGCGTTGGGAGGCACGGCTGGCCGTGCAGCAGAAGAAGCCTTCCGGCCGTCAACCGCTCACCACGGCACGACCCTGCCGAGATAGTCGAGGTAATGCAATCCCGAACGGCCTTCGTAAGCCTCCATCGTACTGACGAGATTCGGAATGCTCTCTTCGATACTCAAGCGCGCCTGCGGGCCACCCATGTCTGTTCGTACCCAGCCGGGCGCCATCAGCAACAGTGTCCTCGCATCGTGCTGGTGGCGTGCGGCGAAGCTGCGCATGAACATGTTGAGCGCGGCCTTGCTGCCACGGTAGACCTCGTAATGGCCGTTCACGTTGTTGGTGACACTGCCCTGCCCTGACGACATGACACCTATCGTTCCGGTGGGCCGCACGAGATCCTGAAGCGCTTCGATCACCCTCATCGGGCTCAACGCGTTCGTCACCATGACGCGGACGAACTCTTCCGTGGAAACGTCGGCGATCGTTTCGCTGTCGTCGTTCTTGACTCCGGCATTCACGAACAGCACGTCCACTTGCCGGCCATCGAGACGACGATGCAACGCCTCGACCTGCCCGGCAATCGTGATGTCCACTGTCTCGACTTCGAGCGCGCCGTGCGACGCTTCTGCCGCTTGCAGAAGCCTTTCCATGGAGCCCGCCCGGCCTGTCGCGATCACATGCCAGCCGCGCCCGAGGTATTCCTCCGCCATTGCGAAACCCAGCCCGCGCGATGCGCCGATGAGAAGAACCGTCTTTTGTGTCGTCTTTGTCGTCGAGTCTTGCATGAGTCGTTTCCTGGGAGTGAAAGCAGAATTGCGCTGATCAGTGACGTCTCAAGCACTATATGGGCGCCGCACACGTGGCGGAAGACGCGGCGCGTGCACTTATAAAATGCACCAAACGCGATGTATCGCCCCACGCTGCCAGGAGCCCGCATGGCCGAACCCGATCTGAACCTGCTTGTTGCACTCGACGTCTTGCTCGCGGAAGGCAGCGTGATGGGCGCTGCGCGCCGGCTGGGATTGAGCGCGTCAGCCATGAGCCGCACGCTGACGCGTCTGCGCGAGGCCACGGGCGATCCGCTGCTGGTTCGCGCGGGTCGCAACATGGTGCTGACGCCGCATGCAGAAGCGCTGCGCGAACGCACGCGCGATGTGGTGAACGAGGCGCGCGTGGTACTGCGCCCCTCCGCGTCCGAACCCGATTTCGCGACGTTGCAGCGCACCTTCACCATTCGCGCGAATGAGGGTTTCGTGGAAGCCTTCGGCGCGCCGCTCATCACGGCAATCACGGCCATCGCGCCGCTCGTGCAGATACGTTTTGCGCCCAAGGCAGAGAAAACAGCGCTGCATTTGCGAGAAGGTCTGGCCGATCTGGAGATCGGCGTGCTGAGCGAAATGGGACCGGAGGTACGCGTGCAGGCGCTGTTTCGCGACCGCTTTCTTGCCGTGGTGAGGAAGGGGCATCCGCTCGAACGCGAACGCAACGTGAGCCCGGAACGGTACGTTGCCTTTGGTCACGTCGTTGCGTCGCGCCGTGGACAAGGCACTGGACCGGTGGACGAAGCTCTTGCCGCGTCAGGGCTGAAAAGAAGGGTCGTTGCCGTGGTGCCGGGCTTTCCGGCCGCGCTGGCCGTTGCGTGTGCCTCCGATCTGATCGCGTTGGTGCCCGCGTCGTTCGTGCGCAATCGACTGGAGCACGGCGAATCGCAGGCCCCCGAGGCGATCTACACGTTCGAGCTTCCGGTTGAAACCGCACAGATCACGGTCTCGCAGATGTGGCATCCGAGGTTCGAGGCCGACCCGGTTCATCGCTGGTTACGGCAGCTCGTGCTGGGTGTGTGCCGGCAGCGGGAGGCACTGTGGCGGGATTAGGCCCGATGATCGAGTGCGCCCCTTTGAATGCTGAAGCCGGTGCGAGAGTTGTCGGGCGACAGCGGCAGGCGTCCCCAGTCGATCTTCTTGTGCGGATTGACGAGAAAGCGCCCATGACGGCCCTCTACGATCTGATAAACATTCTCTTTAGACATCGATATTCTCGCGATATCAGCGCGAGTCGCGCAGTCATTCAGTCCGTTAAATCATCCATGTTATAAAACGACAATATCCTGTTATCCGAATCAGTCAAAGATACTCGACATTGCCATCCACACTGATCGCCTGCCCCGAAATATTGCGGCCGGCCGGCGACGCGAGAAAGAGCGTCATGGCAGCGATGTCGTCCACGGTCACCATGCGCCGGAGCGAGATCTTTTTGAGGTACTGCGCTTTCATCTCCTCAAACGAAACGCCTGTCGATTCGGCTCGCGCGGCGATCACCCTGTCCATTCTTTCGCCCTGCACCACGCCCGGCAAAATCGCATTGACGCGGATGTTGCTGGGTCCCAACTCGACAGCCAGCGATTTGACGAGCCCGACAATTGCCCACTTCGTCGACGCATACGGTGTACGAAACGCGTAGCCCAATCGCCCCGCCACGGACGACATCGCGATGATGCCGGGGCAGTCCGACGTCTCTTTCAGCAGCGGCACCGCCTTGCGCAGAAAGTAGTACTGGCTGTTAAGGTTGGTTGAAATGGTCCGCTCCCATTCTTCCGGCTGAATCGACTCCACCTCGCCTGTCGGCCCGGCAATGCCTGCATTGTTGATAAGGAGGTCGAGTCCTCCCAGTTTGTTGCTCGCGTCGTCTATGACGCTGTCCACCTGCTCACGGCTGCTCACGTCCGCAACACCCACGTGAAGCTTCGGATTGCGCGCTTTCGCTTTTTCGATAGCCGATGTATTCACGTCGCAAACATAGACTTGCGCGTCTGCTTGCGTGAATGCCTCTGCAATGGCGGCGCCAATGCCGGTCGCCGCGCCGGAAATGAGCACGCGCAGGCCCGGCACCGGTTTCAGTAGCTCGAAAGTATTCATGTCTCACACCAACGAAGTATCTTTGCTTGCCCCACAGAACCCGTTTCGCGGCTTACCAGTGAATCATCGGCAGCCCGGCAACGGGTGAAGTGAAGTACGGAATCGATTGGCCTTTCAGGCTGCCCAGGTACACGGTTTTGAGGTCCGGTCCGCCGAAGGTCACACTGGTTAGCCATGGTGCGATCGTGCCACCCGTCGCCTCCATGATTTTCCCCGGCACGATCTCGCCGGTTGCGAACGCTGCATCGAAGCGCGCGGTGGCGTTCTTATCGCCATCGTCAAGCAGCGTGTGAATGTCGCCGCCCGGATCGATGGCAATCAGGCGGTCCGCAAAAATCATCGCGCACCAGAGGTTTCCATACGCATCGAACGCGATTCCGTCGATCAGGCCGGCGCCCAGTTGGGTCGGACCATAGATTTCTCGAGGACCGAGTTCGCCGTTGTCCAGCACGCGAAAACGGCTGACGCGCTTCGCCGTGGTCTCGGCCACGTATAGCCATTCTTCGCGCGCGTCGAAGCGAATCTCGTTGGTAAACGCGAGCCCGTCCGCGACGATGCGCGCGCCGCGTTCGTCGAGCAGCACGATGTAGCCATCCGCAAGATTCGAACGAATCGCGTCGGGCCACGGATTGATGCGCGTGGAGACCGTGATCCAGAGGCGATCCTTGCTGTCTCTCAATACGAAGTTGACCTTTCCCATCGGCCTGCCATCGACGCTGTCGAGCAGAACGCGCATTTCGCCCGAGCGCATAAGCCGTTCTACACGATCCGTACCAATGTTCGCGATGATCACGTTGCCTTGAGCGTCCAGGGCGAGACCATTAGGCAAGGACCCACTCGTCAAGCCATCTCCGATAGCCGCGGTATCCACGTTAGCTGGCAGAACCAGCTTTTGTTCGCCCGACGCATCGATGTGCACAATCCCGCCGCGCGCATCGGCCGTCAGCAGCGAGCCATCGCGCTGCGCGAGAATGCATTCGGGACGTTGCAGCTGCGTGCCTATGGTTCGAATAGCGGCAACGTCAACCACGAAGTCTTTGATCGGATTCATTCGTTATCCTCCGTGTAGTGGTTCCGCTCGTCACATCTCCTTTGCACGTCAAGACTTTCAACTAGCCCGCAACGCCCGCAGTCGCAACGGGACGCTCCGCGGCTTGAATCGCTTTGGCGAGCAGCGGCACCAGAAGCAACCCCAGTACCGAAGCAACCACCACCACGTTGAAGCCGGAATCGCTTCTACCCGTCACGGTCTCGGTAAGCCCGAAAAGATAGGGACCGACGAAGCCGCCCAGCAACCCGATCGTATTGATGAAGGCAAGACCCGCAGCGGCCTGCACACCCTGCAGCCGTTTCATCGCAACCGCCCAATACGACGGCAGAATGCCGCCCGCAAAGAACCCGGTAATGCCAAGCAGCGTGATTTGAATCGCCTGATTCTTCGTCGCAATGAAGGCGCATGCGCTGACCACCACGCCCGCGGTCAACACGCCGAGGAAGCCGCATTCGTTGCTGATACGCCGGTGTATGCGCGGCAGCGTCAGCACGCCGATCAGAAAGCCGATGCCGACACTGCTGGACAACACGCCCACCAACAACGGCGACTTCACATGCATCTGGGCCACGATCGACGGCGTGAAAAAATACAGGCCCACGAACGCCACCTGGTTCAGAAAATAGATGAGCGCAATGAGCACGGTGGTGGGGCGCTTGAGCGCCGCGATCCAGTCTGCCGAAGTGAGATCGGCGTGGCCGTGCGTGTCGATGACGGCATGCGTCTCGAGCGCTTGCGCTTCCTTCGGCAACAGCCACTTCACCTCCGAAGGCCGGTTCGGCAGCGTAAAAAACAGCATGATGCCGACCACGATGGTGGGCACGCCTTCCAGCAGGAACATCCATTGCCAGCCGTGAAGGCTCCCTATTCCGCTAACCGTGCCAAGCTGCATGAGCGCCGCGCCGAGCGGGTTCCCGACGATGAGCGCGACGGAGGGCGCCGTGTAGATCCATCCGACCGCCACCGCGCGATCCTTGGGCGCGAACCACAGCGTCACCATGTACATGAGCGCCGGAAAGAGTCCCGCTTCAGCCACGCCTAGCAGCACGCGAAGAAGATAGAACGACCCTGGCCCCTGTACGAACATCATCGCCGTGGACAGCGCGCCCCACGTCACGGCGATGCGCGCAATCCAGCTGCGCGGCCCGAAGCGATGCGCGGCCAGATTGCTCGGCACTTCGAGCAACGCGTAACCGATGAAGAAAATGCCTGCGCCAAGGCCATAAGCCGCCGCATCGATACCCAGGTCCGCGGCCAGCGCACTCTTGGCGAGCGCGACGTTCGTGCGGTCGATGAACGACATGAAGTAGATCGCGCACATCAACGGAAGAAGCCTCGCCATCGCCTTGCGCGTGGCAATCCGATGCGTCTCTCCCAGACTATGGTCAGCGGCAATGTCGGTCATCGATGTCTCCAGAAATTGTCCTGCGTGTTCTTGTTATGCCCTCTCGTCGCCTCTGATACGAGCGACGTAGAGGGTGCAGGAGAAAGGTAATCGGGCTTCGCGTCCAACGAACGCGGAGCCGTCCGTTTACAACGAAACTACAACGAAACTACAACGAAACGCTATCGCGCCCCTTGAGCCCCAGCATGGCCCGCGCTTCGGCCGGCGTCGCGATTTCGAACGAAAGCTCTTCCAGAATGCGGCGAATCTTGCGCACCTGCTCCGCGTTCGACTTCGCCTTTACGCCTTTGGCCAGATACACGCTATCTTCCAGACCCACGCGCACGTTGCCACCCATAATCGCGCCCAGGGTCACGAGCGACATCTGGTGCCGCCCGGCACCGAGTACGGAGAATTGATAGTTCTCGCGACCGAACAGGCGATCCGCTGTCGAGCGCATCACGCTGAGGTTCTCGGGGTCCGCGCCAATGCCGCCCAGAATGCCGATGACGGATTGAATAAAGAACGGCGGCTTCACGAGGCCGCTGTCGACGAAATGGGCGAGGTTATAGAGATGTCCCACGTCGTAGCACTCGAACTCGAAGCGCGTGCCGTAATCGCTAAACTCGGTGAGGATATTCTTGATGTCGCGGAAGGTGTTGCGAAAGATCATGTCCTCCATGCCTTCCACGTATTCCTTCTCCCAGTCGAAGCGCCACGACGTCATCCTGGCCGCCACGGGATGCAGGGAAAAGTTCATTGAGCCCATGTTGAGCGAGCACATCTCGGGCTTCGCCACACGCGCATAGGCCAGCCGCTCTTCCAACGTCATGCGCGTGCTGCCGCCCGTCGAGATATTGATAACCGCATCGGTTTGCGCAGCAATTGCGGGCACGAACTGGCGGAAGACTTCGGGCGAAGGCGTGGGACGCCCGTCTTCGGGGTTGCGTGCATGCAGGTGAAGAATGGCCGCCCCGGCCTGCGCGGCCTCGATGGCATGCGTCGCGATGTCCGCCGGCTTGAAGGGCAGATATTCCGACATCGAAGGCACATGGGCCGAACCGGTGACGGCACACGTGATGATGACCTTGCTGTTTGAAATGCTCATGTAAGCAGTCTTCCAGGTAGGGCCGGATGCACAGCGATCACAACGCGCGATCCGCAAGAAAGAAGCGTGACGCAATGGATAGTAGTGAGATACGATCGGCCGCGGAAGGTCATTTACGGACAAGCTGATGTCCCATCAGGACACCGGGAGGAGACACCGTGGCGTCGAGATATCCGCTATTGAACGAGCGCATTTACGCGCCCTACAAGATTGCGGCGCTGGTCGAAGTGCTCGCGGAACAAGGCATCGCGCCGGAGCAGAGTTTGCGGGGAAGCGGCGTTGCGCCGGACGAGATCTACGACGCCTCGGTCATGACATCGGTACGGCAGTACGCGACGGTGTGCGCGAACGCGGTGAGAATGTCGTCTGATCCGCGCACGCCATTCAAAACCGGAGCGCGTCTTCATCTCGCCGCCTACGGCATGTACGGGTATGCATTGATGTCGTGCCTTTCGCTGCGAGATTACTTTCGGCTCGGCGTGAAATACCATCGGCTCGCCACGCCGACGCTCACCATTGAATGGACGGAGTACCCGAAGACTTCGGTATGGACGTTCCCGGACGCGTTCTCGTCGCATTTTCCGCATCACGTCCAGCAATTCCTGCTGGAACAGCAGTACACGCAACACGTCACGCACCTGCAGGACGTTGCGGGCCGCAAGTGTCCGCCGCTGCTTGCGCGCTTCTCGTACCCGGAGCCCTCGTATGCCGCGATCTACGAGGAGTACCTGGGCTGCCCGTGCGAGTTCGGTACGCCGGAATGCGAACTCATTTACGACAGCGCCATACTCGAATTGCAGCCGCATCTCGCGCACCGGCATTCCGCGGCGCTTCTGCAGGAAACGTGCGACCGGCTCATCGGGCAAGCGAAAACGTCGTCCGGTGTCTCGGGCGAGGTGTATCAGGTGTTGATGCGCAAGCCCGGCGAATTTCCCGGCATGGAAACCGTGGCCGCCGCATTGAAGATGACGAGCCGCACGCTGAGACGGCACCTCGCGTCGGAAGGAACGTCGTTCGTCGCCATCGTGGACGACGTTCGATGCTCGCTCGCCACCGAATACCTGAAGACCACCAAGCTGAGCACAGACGACGTCGCCATGCTGGTCGGCTTCAGCGACACGGCGAATTTCCGCAGGGCACTCAAGCGGTGGACGGGCAAAGGGGCAGGCGAAATTCGGGATCAGGACTAGCGCCTGTTCACATGAGAAGCAGGCACGGGCGCGATACCGCGTCGCACAATAAGAAAATTCCCCGTTTAGCGCGTGGCCGCAGAGCGCGCTATGATGCCAAATCGATGTGGCGCGCTTCCTGGCACCTTTTTCATGGCACCTTCGTGGCGTCCCTTATTGCGCCCCTCGTGGCGCCCCTCGTGCGCGCCGCAGCCAGACGGAAAAGCCACGGGATCGCGCCCCGAACGCTGCAATGACGAAACGCGTCCGGAACACGCAACGGACAGAAAGGAGACATGCGATGTGGTTCGTTGGAAAAAGCGAGCTTCTCTCGCTCATCGAAAAGAATTGCCTTGAAGAGGTGATGCCGGCATTCAGCGATCATCGCATCCTGCGCAAGAATGCCCTCGTCTATCGCCCGGACGAACGCAGCGACTACGTCTATCTGCTCAAGGTGGGTCACCTGCGGCTTTATCGCATTACCGAAGACGGGCAGGAAATCACGCTGTCGTTCATCAAGGCCGGCATGCTGTTCGGCGACGGCGACGTGCTCAACGAAACCAACTATTCGCATTACGCGCAAACACTCACGGATTGCCGCATCTGCTACATCAACAAGGCGGACTTCAAAGACCTGCTCGACCGTTACGCCGTCATCAGCCAGTTCGTGCTGCGCAGCCATCATCAGCGCTGGCAGGAAGCGCAGCAATTGATCGAAAGCCTCTCGCTGCACGAAGTACGCAAACGGCTGATCAACATTCTTTCGATGTTCGCGCGCCAGATCGGCAGTCCGTTCGTTCACGCAGGCGTGGGTACCGGCATTCTCATCGACCTCTCGATACCGCAAGACAAGCTCGCGGAATTTATCGGCACCTCGCGCGAGTCGGTGAACCGGCACTTCAGCGACCTCAAGAACGAAGGTCTGGTCGACACGTATCAGCGCAAGATCGTGTTGACGCCCGCGTTCATCGCGCAGTACCTGCCAGAAGCGGAAACGCCTGCCGTGAAGACGGCGCCTCCGCCCGTGAAGGGCACGCACCACGACATCAAGGTGCCGTTAGTGGGCGCGTGAAAGTGCCTGCCGCAGCGCCGCCACACCGCTTTGCGGACTCGAGAGCACCGGCACGCGCGTCGTGCCGAGCGACGGCACGAGCCGCGCCATCGAAACCTGCGCGAGCACGATAACGTCCACCGTCTCGGCAAGCTCGAGAATGGTTTGCCGCAGAATCTCGTCGTGACGCGCCGTATCGCCTGCGAGCAGCGCTTCGAATGCCGCTTCCGCCACGCGTTCCACCACAGCGATTTCGCGCGAGGCCTCCTGCGCCTTTTTGCGGATGAGCCGCACGGTGGGCTCCAGTGTGGTCTTTACCGTCGCCACCACACCGATGCGCGAGCCGAGGCGGCTCGCTTCCTCGGCCATCGTCTCGTCGATCTTCATGATGGGTGTGCGCACCATGCCGCGCACCACGTCCACCGCCTCGCCCACTGACGAGCACGCGTTCAGGATGTAATCGGCGCCCATAGCCTGTGCGTTGGCCATGTACGTGTAGAGGCGCGCCGTGACTTCGGGCGTCAGATGCCCCGCCGCGCGCACGTCGTTGAGCAGGCTGTCGTCCACGATGTTGATCATGCGGACATCGGGCAGTTGCTGGTTGAACTGGTCTTTGAGCGGCTGCACGGTGACGGGGCCGGTGTGTACGACGACGATGGTGGTCATGTCTTTCAGGTTTCCGTAATGAATGGCAAACGCGGAATGGCACACGCGGAGTGGCAAATGTATCAGGCAGTAGCGGCCGCCATGACGCGTTCCTGGGTGGCTTCGTCGCGCTCGAACAGGCCGTTCACACGGCCTTCGCGCACAACGAGGATACGATCGCTAATAGCAAGCACTTCCTGCAGGTCCGACGAGATCGCGATAATCGCAACGCCTTGCGCCGCGAGTCGAGCGAGTACCGCGTGCACCTCGGCCTTGGCGCCGATGTCGATGCCGCGGGTGGGCTCGTCCACGATCAGAAGGCGCGGGTGGAGCGCCAGCCATTTGGCGAGCACGACCTTCTGCTGGTTCCCGCCGCTGAGATTGACGACCTTCTGTTCGATGGAAGGCGTCTTCACGCCGAGTTCGCGAACGAACTGGCGGCAGCGTTCATCTTCTTGCGCGCGCTTGACGAATTGCAGCGGCGAGTAGGTTTCAAGATGCGTGAGGCTGAAGTTCTCGCGTACGCTCATGCCGGCCACGAGCCCCTGCGCCTTGCGGTCTTCGGTTGCGAAGCCGATGCCATGGGCGATGGCGTCGTGCGGGCTGGCAATCGATGCAGGCCGTCCATCGATGAGCACTTCGCCCGTCGCCGGGCGCATGCCGAAAATCATTTCCATGATCTCGGTGCGCCCCGCGCCCACGAGACCCGCAATACCGAGAATCTCGCCGCGATGCACGCTGAACGAGATGTCGCGAATCCAGCCGGCCGCGCCGCTGCGGGTGCGCAGCGAAAGGCCGCGCACTTCGAGCACGATTTCGCGTGTCGCGTGGGATTCCGATTTCGCGTAAAGCTCGCTCAATTCGCGCGCCACCATTTCACGCACCAGCCATTCGCGGTCCACGTCGCGCATTGCGGCGTCCGCCACGGTGGATCCGTCGCGCAGCACGGTCACCCGGTCTGCTAGTTCGAACAACTCTTCCAGCCGGTGCGAGATGTACACGATGCCGATGCCGCGCTCGCGAAGCCGCTTGATGAGATCGAGCAGCAGCCGCGTTTCATGATGGCTGAGCGACGCGGTGGGCTCGTCCATGATGAGAATCTTCGGCTCGCAAGACACTGCCTTCGCGATTTCCACCATCTGCTTTTGCCCCACGCTGAGACCGCTCACGAGCCGGCGCGGGTCGAGCGTCATGCCGATGTTGGCCAGCAGTTCGCTCGCCTGTGCGTTCATGCGCGCACGATCGATGAAGCCGAAGCGATTGAGCGGCTCGCGGGCCAGAAAGATGTTTTCGGCAATGCTCAGGTTGTCGACAACCGAAAGCTCCTGATAAATGATGCCAATGCCCAGTTCACGCGCGTGGTTGTTATCCGCGAGCACGACGGACTGCCCCTCGACCAGAATCTGCCCGCCGGCATCCGGTTGCAGCACGCCGGTCAGTATCTTCATGAGCGTGCTCTTGCCCGCCCCGTTCTCGCCCGCAAGCGCGAGCACTTCGCCGCGCGTAACGTGCAGGCTGACGCGATTGAGCGCCCGTACGCCGGGAAAGGTTTTCGAGATGTTGCGGACTTCGAGAAAGGGGGTCATCGCGTGTCTCTCAAGCATGCTTCTCAAGCGGTATCTGCAGATACGACTCGCATCATGCACGGGCCGCTATCCAGAGCGGCCCGTGTTTCTTCGTGATGCGACATTTACCGATAGCTGGCGTTACTTGGTGTAGGTGCCCAGATTGGCCTTGGTCACCACCGTCACGCCCGTGTCGATGTCCTGCGCGCTGGTTTCCTTGCCCTGAATCTGCGCGTAGAGGTGATCTACGGCAAGACGTCCCATCGTGACCGGCCGCTGCACGATGATGCCCTGAATCAGGCCGTCTTTGACGCCCTTGATCGTATCCGGCAGATCGTCGAAGGCCAGCACTTCGAGCTTGCCCTTCTTGTCGCCGAATTCGCGCGTGCTGAGCACCTTCGCGACGGCGGGACCACCCACCTGGCTCACGCCGAAGATGCCCTTCAGTTGCGGATGCGCACGCAGCGTCGTTTCGACCACCGACACGCCGCGCGCAAGATCGTCGTCCGTGCCCTGCGTTTCCACGATCTTGATGCCCGGATATTTCGCGAGTTCCTGCTTGATGCCCGTGATGCGCTCATTCAGGTTCACTGCACCCAGCTGGCCCGTGATGATCGCCACTTCGCCGTTGCCGTTGAGGGCCTTGGCCATGGTGGCTGCCATGGTCGCGCCAGCGGCCACGTTGCTCGTGCCGATATACATGGAGCGGCCGCTCTTCGGCGAGTCCGAATCGTAGGTGAGTACCTTGATGCCGTTGCGCTTCGCCTGCTGAATCACGTTCTCCACGGACTTCGGTTCATTCACCGAAATCGCGATGCCGTCCACGTGGCGCGCCATCAGGTCTTCGATGATCTGTACCTGTGTCGATCCCTGCGTATTCTGCGGCACGACCCATTGGTAATTGATGTTGTACTTCTTCGCTTCCTCTTTCGCGCCCGTGTTGCAGTCGTCGAAGAAGGGCACGGCCACCTTCGGGATCACGGCAACGGAAATGGACTGCGGGTCCTTGGCAGATGCCGGTTGCGCGAGCACCGTGCCCAGCGCGGCCGCGGCCAGTGCGAAGCTTGCGCCATTGACGATCGCCTTGCGAAGCAGACGGGATTTCATTGTGTTGTCTCCAGGTTTATAAGATTGATGAGCCAAGCTGCGCGATGTTGCTATCGCGCCTTACGGCGCAGTCTCCAGATGTCGATGCTGACCGCAATCAGGATGACGCAACCCGTAATGGTTTGTTGTGCGTAGGTATCGATGTTGAGCAACACCACGCCGTTGGTGATGATGCCGGCGAGTGCCGCGCCGATCACCGCGCCCTCCACACTGCCGGCGCCGCCCGAAAGGCTCGCGCCGCCAATTGCGGCTGCGGCAATCACGTCCAGTTCGGCGCCGAAGCCCGCAGCCGGTTCGGCCGATACGAACCGCGAGAAGCTGATGACGCCCGCAAGTGCGGCGATCACGCCCGAGAGCAGATAGACGAGAAACTTCACGCGGTGCGTGCGCACGCCGCTCAAGTGCGCCGCGGTCTCGTTGCCGCCCGTCGCGTAGACGTGGCGGCCAAAACGCGTGCGCCGCATGACGACGGAAAAGCACGCCGCCAGCACTACCATCACGACCACCGGCACCGGAATGAAGCCCACGTAGCCCTGGCCGAGATACGTGAAGCCGTCCGGCACGTCCGGTGTAACGGGCACGCCTTTGGTGATGATGTACATGAGGCCGCGCCCGATGCTCAGTGTGCCGAGCGTTGCGATGAACGGCGGCAATTGCACACGCGTGACGAGCAGGCCATTCGCGGCACCGGCCACCACACCCGTGGCGAGCCCGGCCGCCACGGCGACGAACGCGTTGAGCCCATGCTGGAACGCAAGTGCCGTGATGAGCGACGACAAACCCATGACCGACCCGACAGAAAGGTCGATGCCGCCCGTCACGATCACGAGCATCATGCCGATCGCCATGATCGCGGTGAGCGAGAACGAGCGGAACACGCCCATCAGATTGTTGGTGGTGAGGAAGTACGGAGAGCACAGGCTGATCAGCACCCCCACGGCAATCAGCACCGCGAATATGTTGAATTCCCGCACACCGAGGCACGCTCGCACGGTCGCGAGCAGGCGGGATTCGGTATGCGCCTCGACGCGGGTGGGAATGGCTTTCAACGCATGTCTCCTTGATCGTGTTCTTGCGCTTCCTTCAATGCGCAAAGAGTACGGGGAGGTCCGGTTGCGAAACTGTGATGGGCGTCATACAACGGGATCGGGGTTATCCCTCAAGGTGACGGCAAAAGGGGGGCAGCGCGCCGCCGGTGCCTGGCGCAGCAGCGCGCACGCTATGACGAGCGTCACAGACTTGGCGGCGCGGAACTCGCTACGCTGCGTGAAAGAACAGGCGCATGGGCGTCTGTCCCTTGAACCCGATCTGGAGGAGAGAGCGCATGACCAAGCGTGTGATAGTGACCGGCGGCAGCGGCCTGGCCGGCAAGTGGGTAGTGGAGAATCTGGTCCAGCATGGCTACGACGTAATGAATCTCGACCGCGTGCCGATGCCAAAGCGCACGGTGCGCACGCTGATTGCCGACATCACGGACGCGGGCCAGGTGTTCAACGCGCTCGCCTCCAGCACGGCGCCGGTGGAGTTCGCCGACGACCTGGAGCCGAAGCCCATCGACGCGATCGTCCACTTCGCGGCCATTCCGCGCATCATGATCACGACCGACAACGAGGTCTACCGCATCAACGTGATGGGCACCTACAACATTCTCGACGCGGCCTCGAAGCTCGGCATTCGCAAGGTGATCGTCGCGTCGAGCGAGACGACCTACGGCGTGGTGTTCGCCCACCGCCATCGCGATCCCGCGTATTTCCCGCTCGACGAGACATATCCCGTCGATCCGATGGATAGCTACGCCACGTCGAAGGTGGTGAACGAAGTCACGGCGAAGGCGTTCCACGCGCGTACCGGTTCGGACATTTACTGTTTCCGCATCGGCAACGTGCTCGATCCCGAGGACTACGCGAAGTTCTCCACCTGGAACCAGGACCCGGCGCTGCGCAAACGGATTGCGTGGAGCTACATCGACGGGCGCGACCTCGCCGAGGCGAGCCGGCTCGCGATCGAAAAAGACGGGCTGGGCTTCGAGGTCATGAACGTGGCGGCAGACGACGTATCGTCCGACCTGCCCACGCGCACGCTGCTCGATCGCTACTACCCGGGCGTGCCGGTGAAGAAGCAGCTGGGCGAATTCGAGACGCTGCTCAGCAATGAAAAGCTCAAGCGCCTGCTGGGCTGGAAACAGCAGCATTACTGGCGCGAAGAGGCGAAGCGCTTCGGCAAATAACGTAGAAGGGCCGCCGCGAGCAATCCTGCGGCCCCCGCTCGCCTCCTCTCCCCCTCTCCCGCCCTTTCCTCCCGCCCCCGCCCCCCCGCCGCGCCACAGCATCCCGCAAGGCATGCTGTGGTTTGCCATGACAAAAGCCCTATCGCGACGGTGGTACATTAGCTGCCTGAACTCGAAAGCATGGGCGCGCCTGGGGTCGTACTCTCACGCGCCGCCGCAATAAGCGTCCGGCGTGCGTCCCGGTTCGATGGTGTCCGGTTTCACATGTCACGGCCGCGGGTCACGGACTCAGGAGACGACAATGAACGTGCCAATGGACGTGCGCCAGCGCGATCACATCGAAACCGTGGTCTTGACGACCACCGGCCAGTCGCCGGCCGCTGCGCGCATGCACGACGCCATCATCCGCAGTTCGTGGCAACGGTGCGTGCATCAGTACGGCCTCGATCCCACCCGCATGCAGGAAGCGCGCATCGTGCCGCAAACGCGGCTGCGCGAGCATCAGCAGCGCATCGACGACTTCGCGCGCATCGCCCGCTATGGCCTGGAAAGCCTGTACGGCCAGGTGGCCCAGATGGGCTACGTCGTGCTGCTGACCGATGCCGACGGCGTCACCGTCGACTATCTCGGCGACGCCGCCGCGGACGCAGGGCTGCGCCGCGCTGGCCTTTATCTCGGCGCAGAATGGAGCGAGAACGGCGCCGGCACCTGCGCGGTGGGCACCGCGCTGGCCACGGGCCAGGCCTTGACCGTGCATCAGGCCGATCACTTCGACGCCACGCACATTCCGCTCACCTGCACCGCCGCGCCGCTATTCGACTCGCACGGCCAGCTCAACGCGATCCTCGACATTTCCGCGCTTAGTTCGCCGCAAGCGAAGGACAGCCAGATGCTCGCGCTGTACCTCGTGCGCACCTACGCGAGCCGCATCGAAGACGCCTGTTTCCTGCGCCGGCACAGGCAGGACTGGATTCTCAAGCTGAGCCCGGCCTCCGAATTCATCGACGTCAATCCGGAATACCTGATCGCGCTCGACGCCAATGGCTGCATCGTGGGCCACAACCACCGCACGCAGCACATGCTGACGGCCGAACCGGGCGTGGCGTCCATGGGCACACCCCTGCTCGGCATGCGATTCGACACGCTTTTCGACGCGCGCCCGGAGGAACTGGGCCGCTTCGTCTATTCGCGGCCCAGCGAGCAGCGCATCGTGCGCCTCAGCAGAAGCGGACGGCTGCTCTATTTGAGCGTCATGCCGCCGATGCTGCGTCTGCCGCCCTGCACGCCGCAGAGCGTGACCGCGCCGATCCCCGCCGAACTGGCCGCGCTATGCGGCGGCGATGCGGCTCTGCAGCAGCAATTGCAGCGTGCCGCACGGCTCGTCGATGCGCCCATCAATCTGCTCATCAACGGCGAGACGGGCAGCGGCAAGGAATACCTCGCGCGCGCGTTGCATCGGGCGAGCGCGCGCCGCGACGGTCCGTTCATCGCGGTGAACTGCGCGGCGATTCCCGAGACGCTGATCGAGAGCGAACTGTTCGGGCACCTGCCCAACAGCTTCTCGGGCGCGGGACCGAAAGCAAGGCGCGGACTGATTCAGGAAGCCGACGGCGGCACGTTGTTCCTCGACGAGATCGGCGACATGCCGCGAGAACTGCAATCGCGTCTGCTGCGCGTACTGGCCGAAGGCGAGGTGCTGGCGATTGGCGCGTCGCGTCCGGTCAAGGTCAATGTGCGCGTGATTTCGGCGACCCACCATCCGCTCGACCAGTTGATCAGCGGCGGCGGCTTCCGCGAAGACCTGTATTACCGGCTCAACGGCGCACGGCTCGTGTTGCCGCCGCTGCGCGAGCGTAGCGACCTCGACTGGCTGGTCGAAAAGTTTCTTGCGGTGCCGGAGGGCGAGCCTGGCTTCACGCTCTCCGAGCCGGCCCGCGCGCAACTGCACCGGCACCGCTGGCCGGGCAATCTGCGCGAATTGCGCAACGCGCTCGAATATGCGCGCGCGGTGTGCAGCGGCAGGCACATCGAGGCAAGCGATCTGCCGGAGGGCATCGGTGGGCCGTCGGCTCTGGCGGCATCTGCCTTGGCCTCGGCCTCCCCCTCTGCCCCCGTCGCGGCAGGAAGCGCCTCGACTGCCCACGAATATGCGGCCCCGGATGCGACCGCACATCGGTCCCACGAGGCGCACGAACAGGAACCGCAAGCGCTGCCCCCCGAAGCCATGCTGCTCGTGCAGCATCTGCGCGTCTGCGGCTGGAACCTGAGCGCCGTCGCGCGCCAGCTCGGCATGAGCCGCATGACGCTGTATCGCCGCATGGCGCGCTACGGCATCCAGTCACCCAACCGCAGCGATAGCACCGGCCTCGGACCAACGCAAACGCCATCGCCAACGCCAGCGCGCCGCAGCGCAAGCTGACAGCGCAGGCTCACCCGGCACCGCGATACGCCTGTCTACTGCGATGCACCTGATGCTGTGACACCTGTCACCGGCACGTCGCCCGCTCGCCTTTTTCGCCTGCTGTTTTTCGGGGTAATCCCGTAAATCTCGCGTCTCGCCGGCCGTAATTCGGCTTGGCATACCTGTTGCGGATACGCCTGTCAGTACAAACAGACAGGAGACAGGCATGCGCGAACCCGCCCCGGTTCGTCCGCAAGCGGTGGGCATCATCGCCAATCCGGTATCGGCGCGCGACATCCGGCGCGTCGTGGCGAACGCCAACAGTCTGCAACTGGCGGACCGCGTCAACATCGTGCTGCGCGCCATGGCGGCGCTGGGCGCATGCGGCGTCACGCAGGTGCTGATGATGCCGGACCGCGAAGGCCTGCGGCCCATGCTGGAACGACACCTGGCGCGCGAGCGGGCAGCCGCGGCCAGCACGCACGCGTGGCCCCAGCTGGAATGGCTCGCCATGCCCACCACAGCCCGTGTCGACGACACGTTTCTCGCCGCCCGCCTGCTGCGCGAAGCGCAGGTCGCGGCCATCGTCGTGCTGGGCGGCGACGGCACGCACCGCGCGGTCGTGCGCGAGTGCGGGCAGGTGCCCATCGCCGGGCTTTCCACGGGCACCAACAACGCGTATCCCGAACTGCGCGAGGCCACGCTTGCTGGCCTCGCAGTGGGCCTCTACGCCACGGGCCGCATCGCGGCGGATACGGCACTCGTCTACAACAAGCGGCTCGACGTGACGTTGAACGCGGCCAACGGCGCCGTGCGGCACGACATCGCGCTCGTGGACGTGGCCATCGCGCACGAACGCTACATCGGCGCGAAGGCGTTATGGCGCACCGATTCGCTCGCGGCCGTCTACCTGGCCTTTGCCGATCCGGAAGCGATCGGCCTGTCGTCCATTGGCGGCATGCTCGCGCCGGTGGGCCGCCGCGAGGCGGGTGGGCTGCATGTGGAAGTGGCGCCGCGTGAATCGGCCGGGCCACGCGCCTTACACGATTCCGCTGAGTCACGCGATTCACGTGACTCGCGCGCGCCGTCATCTGAATCTGAACCGGCCCAACCGCTCTTCCATCTGCACGCCGCCATCGCGCCTGGCCTGCTGCAGCCGGTGCCCATCCATGGCTGGCATCGCCTCACAGACGGCGAGCCGGTCCGCGTGCGCCAACGTTCGGGCGTGGTGGCACTGGACGGCGAACGCGAGATCACGTTCGGCCCCGACGATCGCCTCACGATCACGCTGCGCGAACGCGCCTTCCGTTCCGTCGACGTCGCCCAATGCCTGCGCCATGCCGCCACGCACGGTTTGCTGCGCGCGCCGCCGTTCGCATCAGCGCTCGCGTCCGCCAGCGCCAAGCCTCTACCTTTTCCCTCGCACCAGTGACACAAAACCGACCAAGGAGACAGCATGACTGCGAAACCTTCCCTGCCACTGCAGCGCAACGAACTGCTCGACTGCTACCGCAGGATGCGCACTATCCGCGACTTCGAAGAGCGCCTGCACGTCGATTTCTCGCGCGGCGACATTCCCGGCTTCGTCCACCTCTACGCCGGCGAAGAGGCCGCGGGCGTGGGCATTCTGCATCACCTGCACGACGGCGACCGCATTGCCAGCACGCACCGCGGCCACGGCCACTGCATTGCCAAAGGCGTGGACGTGATCGGCATGATGAAAGAGATCTACGGCAAGACGGGCGGCTCCTGCAACGGCAAGGGCGGTTCCATGCACATCGCGGATCTTTCCAAGGGCATGATGGGCGCCAACGGCATTCTGGGCGCGGGCGCGCCGCTCATCTGCGGCGCGGCGCTCGCCGCGAAATTCCGCGGCAAAGGCGAAGTGGGCATCACGTTCGCGGGCGACGGCGCCTCGAACCAGGGCACGTTTCTCGAAAGCCTGAACCTCGCGGCCGTGTGGAATCTGCCCGTCATCTTCGTCATCGAAAACAACGGTTACGCCGAGGCCACGTCTCGCGACTACGCCACGGCGGTGGACAGCTACGTCGATCGCGCCGCGGGCTTCGGCATTCCGGGCGTGACCGTGGACGGCACCGACTTCTTCGCCGTGCACGAAGCCGCGGGCGAAGTGATTCGCCGCGCGCGCGAAGGCGGCGGGCCGTCGCTGCTCGAATGCAAGATGGTGCGCTTCTACGGCCACTTCGAAGGCGACGCGCAGACCTACCGCGCGCCCGGCGAACTGGACAACATCCGCGCCCATCGCGACTGTCTGAAGATTTTCGCGGCGCGCGTGACCGAAGCCGGCGTGCTCACGCAGGGCGAACTGGACGACATCGACCGCGAGGCGGCCGCGCTCATCGAACGCGCGGTGCAGGAAGCGAAAGCGGCGCCGCAGCCGCAACCCGCCGACCTGCTCACCGACGTCTACGTGAAGTACTGACCCGCCCGACTGACTGACTAACGCACCGAACGCGACGAATCAAAGGACAACCGCATCATGGCCCGCAAACTCAGCATGAAGATGGCGATCAATGAAGCCATCGACCAGGAAATGACCCGCGACCCGAGCGTGATCATGCTCGGCGAAGACATTGTCGGCGGCGCCGGCGCCGAGGGCGAAAAGGACGCCTGGGGCGGCGTGCTCGGCGTCACGAAAGGCCTCTACGCGAAGCACGGCGACCGCCTGCTCGACACGCCGTTGAGCGAAAGCGCCTACGTGGGCGCCGCGATCGGCGCTGCGGCCTGCGGCATGCGCCCCATCGCCGAACTCATGTTCATCGACTTCATGGGCGTGTGCTTCGACCAGATCTTCAATCAGGCCGCCAAGTTCCGCTACATGTTCGGCGGCAAGGCGGAGACGCCGGTGGTGATCCGCTGCATGGTGGGCGCGGGCTTTCGCGCCGCCGCCCAGCACTCGCAGATGCTCACGCCGCTCTTCACGCACATCCCCGGCCTGAAGGTGGTGTGCCCCAGCACGCCCTACGACACCAAGGGTCTGCTGATCCAGTCCATTCGCGACAACGACCCGGTGATCTTCTGCGAGCACAAGAACCTCTACGGCTTCGAAGGCGACGTGCCCGAGAACTCGTATGCCATTCCGTTCGGCGAGGCGAACGTGGTGCGCGACGGCAAGCATGTGTCCATCGTGACCTACGGGCTCATGGTGCATCGCGCGCTGGATGCGGCGGCCGCGCTGGCGAAGGAAGGCATCGAGGCCGAAGTGATCGACCTGCGCACGCTGTCGCCGCTCGACATCGACACGGTGCTCGAATCCGTGGAGAACACGGGCCACCTCGTCGTGGTGGACGAAGCGAGCCCGCGCTGCAACATCGCGACCGACATTTCGGCGCAGGTCGCGCAGCAGATCTTCAAGGCACTGAAGGGGCCCATCGAAATGGTCGCGCCGCCGCACGTGCCCGTGCCGTTCTCTCCGGCGCTCGAAGACCTCTACATCCCGAGCAGCGCGCAGATTGCCGAAGCGGCACGCCGCACTGTCGGTTACGCGAATGGCAAGAGCAAAGGAGGAAACCGCTGATGGCCGGTCACATCACTCCCATCGTCATGCCCAAGTGGGGCCTCGAAATGCGCGAAGGCACCGTGCAGGACTGGCTCGTCAAGGAAGGCCAACGCATCGAAGTGGGCGAAGCGCTGGTAGACGTGGACACCGACAAGATCTCCAACGCCGTCGAGGCCGCCGACGCCGGGCTGCTGCGCCGCATCGTCGCACAAAGCGGCGAGACGCTGCCGGTGAAGGCGCTGCTCGCGGTGCTGGCGGACAACGACGTGAGCGACGCCGAGATCGACGCCTACATTGCAGCCTACGAGGTGCCCGCCGCCGACAGCGACGACGAGGATGCCGGCCCGTCGTTCGAATACGCGGACGTGGACGGCATCCGCGTGCGCTACGCGAAGCGCGGACCGGACGAGGGCACGCCGGTGCTGTTCATTCACGGCTTCGGCGGCGACCTGAACAACTGGCTCTTCAACCTCGACGCGGTGGCCGAGAGGCACCCGGTGATCGCACTCGACCTGCCGGGCCACGGCCAGAGCGAGGCGAAGCTGCCGGGCGCGTCCATCGCGGCGCTTGCCGACTTCGTCCTGAAGTTCCTGCGCGCCGCGGACGTGAACGGCCCCGCGCACCTGGTCGGGCATTCGATGGGCGGCGCCATCGCCATCCAGATGGCCACCGCCGCGCCGGCGCAGGTGGCGAGCCTGGCGCTGGTGAGCCCGGCTGGCTTCGATACGGCCATCAATAGCGGCTATACGGACGGCTTCGTTCAGGCGCAGTCGCGCCGCGAATTGAAGCCCGTGCTGGAGCAGCTGTTCGCCAACCCGGAGCTGGTGAGCCGCCAGATGATCGACGACATGCTGAAGTTCAAGCGCATGGATGGCGTCGAGCCCTTGCTCGCGGAACTGGGCGCGGCGCTGTTCGCCGACGGCAGGCAGTCGGCCGTGCTCGCGGACGAACTCGAACAGTTCGGCAAGCCCGTGCTCGTGTTCTGGGGCAAGGAAGATCAGGTGATTCCCTCCGCCCAGGCGAGCAAGGCGCCATCGAGCGCACAGGTGGTGCTGTTCGACGCCACCGGCCACATGGCGATGCTCGAAAAAGCCAGCGAGGTGAACGCCGCGCTGCAACGGCATCTGTCTGGTCGCTGAGGTCTTCCCGTCCGGCCGTTTTGGGCCTTGTTTTGGGCCTTGTCTTGAGCCTTGAACCTCAAGGCGGCCGGACTTCGTTTCGCTTTTCCGCCTGCTCTCACACACGTTTGCACGTTGCGCGAAGCCCGACGTGCAACGTGCGACGCGATGCGGGCGACGCCCCACTTCAAGGAAACCCGCCATGACCGCTTCGACTTCTTCCACCGCCTCTACCCACGACACCATGCGCGCCGCCGTCTGGCACGGCCGCCACGATATCCGCGTGGAAACCGTTCCGCTGCCCGCCGCGCCGCCCGAAGGCTGGGTGCAGATTCGCGTGCACTGGTGCGGCATCTGCGGCTCCGACCTGCACGAGTATCTGGCCGGGCCGGTGTTCATCCCCGTGGATACGCCGCATCCGCTCACCGGCATTCAGGGCCAGTGCATCCTGGGGCACGAGTTCTGCGGCGAGATCGCGTCGCTGGGCGCGGGCGTGCAGGGCTTCGCCGTGGGCGAGCGCGTGGCCGCCGATGCCTGCCAGCACTGCGGCCACTGCTATTACTGCACGCACGGCATGTACAACATCTGCGAGAACCTGGCGTTCACCGGCTTGATGAACAACGGCGCCTTCGCCGAACTCGTTAACGTGCCGGCCAATCTGCTCTACAAGCTGCCCGACAACTTCCCCACCGAGGCCGGCGCGCTCATCGAGCCGCTCGCCGTGGGCATGCACGCGGTCAAGAAGGCGGGCAACCTGCTCGGCAAGAACGTGGTGGTCGTGGGTGCGGGCACCATCGGCCTGTGCACGATTGCCTGCGCACGCGCGGCCGGAGCGGCGCAGGTGATCGCGCTGGAAATGTCGGCGGCACGCAAGGCGCGCGCTCAGGCGGTGGGCGCGAGTCACGTGATCGATCCGTCGGCCTGCGACGCACTGGCCGAAATCCGTCGCGTGACGGGCGGGCTGGGTGCGGACGTGAGCTTCGAATGCATTGGCCACAAGGACACCGCGAAGCTTGCCATCGACACCATCCGCAAGGCGGGCACCTGCGTGATGGTCGGCATCTTCGAGGAACCGAGCAGCTTCAATTTCTTCGACCTCGTTGCCACGGAAAAGCAGGTGATCGGGTCGCTCGCCTACAACGGCGAATTCGCGGACGTGATCGCCTTCATCGCCGACGGCCGTATCGACGTGACCCCTTTCATCACCGGCCGCATCCAGCTGGAAGACATCGTCGACAAGGGCTTCGAACAACTGGTCCACCACAAGGAGAACAACGTGAAGATCATCGTGTCGCCGGCTGAACTGATGACGGCATGATGTGACGAAGTAGCGTCACTCATTGGCGTCATTCACAGATGTCACCCACGCCCGCGCCCATGCCGTTCGATCTTGTCGAGGTTCCCGCCGCCACCGACGACCCGCTCGCCGCCGAGCGGGATTTGCTCGCGATGGCGGCCGATGGCCGCTGCGTCGCGCACCTCTGGCAATTGCCGCCGTCGCTGGTGGTGCCGCGCAGCTACCAGCGCTTCGCCGCGCTGGAGCGCGCACGCGCCGAGTTTGCGCAGCGCGGCTGCCCGGTTTTTCTGCGCATGTCGGGCGGCGGGCTCGTGCCGCAGGGGCCGGGCATCGTCAACCTGAGCCTCGCGTATCGGGTGCGCGGCACGGTGGGCGAGCTTTCCGAGACCGTGTATCGGCACCTGTGCGAGATCCTGCGCCATGCGCTCGGCTCGCTCGGGGTGCGCACGCATTGGCAGGCCGTGGAAGGCTCGTTCTGCGACGGGCGCTTCAACCTGGCCTCGGGGCCGCCGGACGACGCACGCAAGATCGCGGGCACCGCGCAATACTGGCGCAGGCTGGAGGCGGCGTCGCAAGGGGCGTCGGCGCCGCTCAATGTGGTGCTGGCCCACGCGGTGTTGCTCGTGAGCGCCGACCCCGCGGAAATCAACGCGCGTGCCAATGCGTTCGAAGCGGCCATCGGCAGCGGACGGCACTACCTGCCCGGGCGTGTGGTGAGCGTGCAGCAGGCGCTCGCCGCGACGGGCGGCGCCGCGCTGGATGGGGAGATCGACGCGCGCGTGATGGCCGCGCTTCGGGCCTGCGTGAGCGAGGCCGTGGCGCCGGGCGACTCGCGTGCGGGTTGAGCGCTTGCGCAAGCCGCCCGCTTCAGGCAACGCTCTCAGGTAGCCCTTTCAGCCCACCCCGCCCTCCTGCTCCAGCCACGACCGGAACAGCATGACGCGTTCATCGCCAACCTTCGCGTCCGCCACGTACGTGCAATAGCTGCGCGACGGCAGGCGGGGACCGCTGAACGGTGCGACCAGCCGGCCCGCAGCAAGATCGTCGGCTACGAGCGCCGTGGGCCCCATCGCGATGCCGATGCCGTCGATGGCCGCCTGCAAGGTCAGATAGAAGTGGTCGAAGGTCAAGCTGGCGGCCGGCTTCAAGTCAGGAATCCGGGCGCTTGCCAGCCAGTCAGGCCACAGTCGCGGAAGGCTCGACGTGTGCAGCAACGTGTGTTGCCGCAAGTCGCCCGGCGAGCGAAGCGGCAGCCGTTCCAGCAGCGCGGGACTACAGACGGGCAACCGTTCCTCCGAGAGAAACGGCCGCATCGAATAGCCGTAGAACGTGTCTGGACCGCCGCGGATCACAACGTCGTAGTCCTCCTTCAGGCTCTCCAGCGGCCCGTTCGACGTCTCGACGCTCACCTCCACGTCGGGATGCCCGGCCCGGAAAACGGCGAGCCTCGGCACCAGCCAGCGCAACGCGAACGTGGCGGGCGCGTTCACCGAGAGCGTGCGCGACACCGTTTCCGGCACACCGTATCTCGCCGTCGCCTGCGCGAGCTGCTCGAACAACGGGCCGACTTTCTCCAGATAAGCCTTCGCCGCGGGCGTCAGCTTCACGCGCCGGTTGTGCCGTTCGAACAGCGGCGCACCAAGCCACGTTTCGAGCAGGCGCACGTGCTGGCTTACCGCGCCTTGCGTCACGTGCAGTTCCGCGGCGGCTTGCTTGAAGCTGCCGAGGCGGCCCGCGGCCTCGAAGGCGCGCAAGGCGTTGAGCGGAGGCAAGACCCGTTTCATCGAGAAAGCCCTTTTCAAGAGAGTTTTTCTAACGCGATCCGGCAATTTATCTGGTTTGTTGAGGCCAAACAAGATAGATATCCTTCTTTGCGTAGTGCCGATTCGCCTCCCGCTCCGTTCGTCTCCCGTCCCTGCTCAACAACATCCAGATGCTCAGTTACACCGGCGGTATCGTGCTCTTTGCAGCCATGCTCCACGCCAGCTGGAATGCGATGCTGCACGGCAACCGCGACCGGTTCTGGTCCATGACGTGGATGAGCATCGCCATCGCGGCGGTCTCCGCGTTCGTCGTCCTGTTCAATCCGCTGCCCGCCCGCGCCTCGTGGCCCTACATCGTCGCGTCGGGGCTCGTGCACATCTTCTACAACGTGAGCCTCGTGCGCTCGTATCGCCGCAGCGACCTGGCGCTGGCGTATCCCATCGCGCGCGGGTCGTCGCCGCTGCTCGTCACACTCGGCGCGGCGCTCTTCGCACATGAAGCAATTGGCCCCTTGCACGCGCTCGGCATCGCAATGGTGTCGGGCGGCATCATCGCCATCGCGTTGCAGGGGCGTCACGTGTCGCGCGCGGGCGCGCTCGCGGCGCTCACCACCGGCGCGACCATCGCGGTCTACACCGTGATCGACGGTATCGGCGTGAGGTTGTCCAACGCGGAGTCGCTCAGCTACACCGCCTGGATGTTCCTGTTTTACGCGCTGATGCCCGTGCTATTCGTCGCGACGCGCGGGCTCGCGCCGCTTTGGGCGCCCCTACGCGTGGAGCCGCGCTCGGTCGGCTTGTCGCTCGTGGGCGGCTTCGTTTCGATTGCGGCGTACGGCATCGTGATCTGGGCGCTGCAGTCGGACGCGATGGGCGCCGTCTCGGCGTTGCGCGAAACCAGCGTGGTGTTCGCGGTGCTAATTGGTCGCGTGTTTCTGCGGGAAACGGTCAGCACAGCACGCTGGCTCGCCTGCCTCGTTGTCGCGGCCGGCGCCGTGTGTCTGGGGCTTTGACGTCTCTCTCCTCTTTCCACTTTCCATGAAGGTTCGTTCGATGAATACCGTTCCACAAGCGCCGCTCATTCTGATTACCGGCGGCAGCCGCGGCGTAGGCGCGGCCACCGCGCGTCTTGCAGCGGCACAGGGCTACGACGTGGCGATCAGCTACGTCTCCAACGAATCCGCGGCCCGTGCGGTGGCCGCTGACGTGGAAGCGCTGGGCCGCCGCGCGCTCGCCGTGCGCGCGGACAGCGCGGACCCGGAGCAGGTTGCCCGGCTATTCGACGCAATCGACCGCGACTTCGGCCGCATCGACGTGCTGGTGAACAACGCCGCGATCATCGCGCGGCAGTCGCGGCTGGAAGATCTCGCCTTCGAGCGCATGCAGCGGATTTTCGCGGTCAACGCGATCGGGCCGATTCTGTGCGCGCAGCAGGCAGCGAAGCGGATGTCGCTGCGTCACGACGGAAGGGGCGGCGTGGTGATCAACGTGTCGTCGGCATCGGCACGGCTGGGCAGTCCAAACGAATACGTGGACTACGCTGCGTCGAAGGGCGCTCTGGAGACCTTCACGACCGGTTTCGCGAAAGAAGTGGCGCGCGACGGGATACGCGTGAACTGCGTTCGGCCCGGGCACATCTACACCGAGATGCACGCAAGCGGCGGCGAGCCGGGACGCGTGGATCGCGTGAAGGACTCCATCCCGATGGGCCGAGGCGGTCAGCCCGAAGAGGTGGCGCGCGCCATTCTGTGGCTGGCGAGTGCCGAGGCTTCGTTCGTCACGGGCACGTTTCTCGATGTGACGGGCGGGAAGTGAGGCGGCGTCGGACAAACTGGGCGGGGGCGGTGCGCTGGCGGTTCGCCTTGGTATCGGTTTGTCCAGGCTACAAAAGATGCACGACCGAACGAGGCCGCCATCCCTTCGAAGGCGGCCTCGTCGATCTCTACTAGCACCGGCTTCGCGTCGCCAACACAACCCAGACATCAGGCCGGCGGCGCCATACCCAGCCGATGCCATCCCAGCGGTGTCAGGACTGAATGGTCAGCGCCGCAAATGTCCGGACAAACCGCATGCGGACAAGCGCCATGACTTTGCCCGGTACAGGCGCTACCTGAACCCACGCGGAATCACGCGCTCATATTGCCCGGGGATATAGAAAACAAGGAACGACCTGGATGCCATCGCCAGGTCGTCGAGCGCATGTCTCGTTTGTCGGATCCGGCAAACTGCACATTCATTTCGAGCGCCGGCTCGACATTCATGTCGCGTTGTTCTCCCTGGCCGCTGCTGACATCTGTTCACGCTTCGTGGATACCTTGCGTGAGCCGCTCTTGACAGGACATGCGCTGAACATGGCTTCCGCGCGGCACGACCGCGCGCTGCAAAAGCTGACAGCGCACATTGACCATTATTGACAATATTCCGTGTCGTTCCCGGTAGGTTTGTCCGGCTTAAAACGTTGCGAATAAATCAGCTTCGCATCGTTCCTTTAAACCGGATAGGAATGCACGGAATGAATACTCCCGCAAAGCGTTTTACCGATGCGTGGCTCCGCCCGAGAGCACGTCTGACCCGGCATCTCACGTTGTGGACCGGCAGTGAGGACCACGACCTGATGTGCTCGACTTCAGGGCGCACGGCGGTTTCTGCAAGAACTACGTGGTCAATGTCACAGTCACTTCCGTGGACCACACGGCGGCCACCCCTCAATGGGGCCGCGACGCGCTGGAAGCGCATCCACACGAGTCGCGACGAAGCGGCGTACGAACAGAGCATCGAGCCGTGCTTCGCTGGGGACTATCCCGGCGCGTTCCCGATCAAGGTGGCGTCGTTCACGTTCGTCGGTCCCGATAACGTGCCCGCGCCGTTGCCCGTCCTGCCGAAAAGCGACCTCAAGGTCAACGACCGTCCTCCCCATACGAACTGAC
>NZ_RJZE01000027.1 GCF_003986935.1 Paraburkholderia kururiensis JCM 10599 = LMG 19447
GCTCAATATAGCCACGTCGATCACTCCGTTCCCCTGCCCGTTGCCGAGCAGGTCAGTGTTCTACGTGGGTCAATATTCGATGCAAATTACTGCCCTGGCCGGGTCAAGTTTCCGTGCAAATCAACAGACGAGGTCAGCTACCTCTTCGGCCCGCGCTCCAGGGCTCATGGTCTCGGTCGGTGAAATCCCCTCCACGGCGATCGCAAATAAATCGTCATTTGGGAAGACCAATTGCAACGCTCGCCTAGCGGCCCATCGCTCATGGAACGTGTGGCCGGCGCGCGATGCGCGAACGTTATCAATGTCTGCGTCAAAATCCGGCATTTTTTTACTTGTGCTCTCTATTTCGGCCGCGCTCATTTCTGGGATCCGCCAATTATATATAAGCACGAGTGCGCCCTAGCGCCATCGCGCCACCACCCAAGAGACACGGTGGCGTTACGAGTCTAGGCGAGGGAACGTGCCCGCTTCAATCCGGAGATGCGCTCCATCTCCCGGTGGGGGCGCCGTATCTTCCTCTGCCTGATCGATTTTGCCGTGAGTTTAGATACGAAAACTTTTTGCTTTCGGTCCGCTTCAGGGCTGGAAGGCTCACCCCCCGCTAACGAGGGCCGACTTTTGCCAGCAGCTGTTTGCAGATGCTGGACATCGGCAGATTGGCGACCGTCCGCGATGGCAGAGGAGCGGCGTCCGTGATTTACGATTGGACGGTCGGTTACGAGGCTGAGCCGACGCCCAACCGTCCGATCATCGCCGACGGTTATGCGATGCGTGTTGGCTCAATTCGGGCCCGCTTCTGCCGGTCGACCCACCTTCCCCTGGATGGGAGTTTCCGGCTTACAACGGCCGTTCGCGTGCCTGACCCGCAGAATCCCCGAGGAGTGTTCTTCAAAATTCGCTTACGTTTAGTACGCTCAGATTGCGCGTGTCGGTGGAGACGCGGTGAGTATGTCGTGCGTGTCATTGCATGTTTTGGATCTGATATGAGACCGCGGGCTCCACGTTTTGTACACCCTTGACATTCTTGAGCGCTGCCTCAGCTGCCTTCGAACCGAGGAGTCCATCCACGTCGACAGCGAACAGATTCTTGTCGATCTTATCGACCTTACCGATCGGGGAGGCGGTCGGCGATAGCAGGTCAACTTTCTTGGCGAGCGTGCGCATCACAGACGGATCTGCACGCACTAAAAACTGCGTCCAAGTGGGTGTCGCTGAATGATCGCCACCCGCGTCGACGCCCTTCAGAATGGGCGCGATGCTGGCGATTTTTTGGCTTGTCACCGGTGTAGCGAGCGCATCGCTGATCGTTAAACCGCCGCCACCCACGCTGGCGATCTTTATATTGTTCGCCGATTGCGCCGCCGTGGGCGCCAGCAAGCTCGCGGTCGATAGCTCGCCTTCCGAGGCGATGCGGTTCTTCAAGGCGTTCTTGTGAGTGGCCGTCGAGACGACGAGGCTGCTGACCTGATCCGGTTTCATATCCGGCCGCGTGGAGAGCAGGAGTGCGACCGCGCCGCTGACGAAAGGCGTGGCGATCGACGTGCCCACCTGCGCCTGATAACCACTCGATACTTTGCCATCGTTACCGACCAGCGGCGTCGCGCTCAATACGCCTTCACCGGGCGCGGCAATCATCACGGACTTCTTGCCCCAATTGGAAAAGCTCGCCAGCACGTCGGTCGTATCTAGCGCCGATACGCCGATGACGTTTGGTAAGCGATAGCTGGCAGGGTAGAACGGCGTCGCGTCGATATCGTAGCCTGCGGGCAGCTTGTCGAGCGACACACGCAAACCATTGCCCGCTGCGGCGCACACCACGATATTCATCGCATCGGCCTGATCGAGCTTCAGCTTGACTTCGTTCGAACCACCTGCATCGCCAAAACTTGCGTTAATAACACGCGCCCCGTGCTTGATCGCATAGTCGATTGCCTTGATCAGGTCCGGACTCGAAATGCGCTGATCGTTGGCAACCGACGACGTCGCGCGAATCGGAAGGATCTTGATGTTGGCGACTGGCGCATGATCGACTGTCCCGCCGCGGATCATCATCGCGACAATGCCCGACGTGGTAGTGCCGTGTGTCTCGATACTACCGTCGGTCAGTTTGACGGCCGCAGCCGAATTCTTGTTGGTAGTCACGTCGACACCGGGCAGCAGCAACCCTGCGAACACTTCATGACTTTCCATCAAGCCAGTATCGATGACGGCAACGACAATCGGATTGCCCGACGCGTGAAAGTTGAGCTCCTGTGACGCTGCCATATTGACGCGCGTCATCGTCTTCTGAATCTGCGCCTTGGTCACCGTAACGTCAGATACCGATTGCGTAAGCCGGTATTCGACGACCGGCTCGACCGCCGCGCCTACGCTCGCGAGGGCAAAAGTGTCCCGCTTCGTCACGGATATCAATTCCCGACCTTTCGGAAACGGCTTTTCGGGGCTGACGCGAATGCGCATCAAATCATCGGTGCCGAGATCCTCGACCAGCTTGACCGGCCGGCCCAATGTTTTCTCAGCACTTAAGAGGGTTTGATCGACAGAGGCGCCGGGATTACGCCTGATCAGGTAATCGCCGGGAACGATTATGGATCTTCCAATCGCGGTTTGCGAATAACCATAAGAAGAAAAAATAACCAGCCACGCAAAAATCAAACCAGCACCAAGAATGCGAGGCAGAAATTTTTTCATTTGCGCGACCCCTTTCGGTTATTTTTACACTAGCATTGTTTCAGCCGGACTTCAAGTTATGACGTGGTTTTAAGTATGAAATTCATACAAACAAAGGGGATTAATATGCATATCAGATCGCTCATCATTCTGGCGTTTTCATTCATATTTACAGCATGCACCGTCGTGCCACAGGCGCAATACAAGCAGATCACCAAACCGGAGGATATGGCCGGAATGAGTGATTCCTTCTATTTGCAGGCATCGTCAATTTCCGTGACGGCAAGCAGTGAGACTCAGAAAGCGGTGGGGCCTCAGGCTAATGAACCGGCAGATAAAGTGTCGATCGTTTCCAAACCCATCGAATACAAAGGGTTCAGAATGGGAATTCAGCCTGTCGATACGTGGAGAAGCACGACCACGATCAACATCACTAAAATGGACAATCTGGATTTATTCTCCAGCGCCGACATTCAAATCACAGACAATACAGTGAAAGTGATCACTGAGGCGGGCGGGGCGCTGGTTGCAATAAGCAAGCTAGCTGCGGGCTTAGCAAACGCCAGTCAGTGCACAACGCCGATCTCGTATGACCTAGATTACAGCGGCGCACCCAATCCTATGAGCGAGGTGTTAAGTGATCCAAATAATTGCGTCAAAGTCACCCTAGGCCCAGTGCCACCTGACGCCATTCCCGCCCCCAAACTTCCCAAGGACACCACACGCAATTTTTATTATTCAGCATGCCGGGATGCTACCGTCGAGGTGAATTTCGGAAAGAAAATCGGCACGGCAAAAGCCATTGTCAAAGTTTCGGATCCACGATATCTGCAGTTCGTCCGCATGCCATTAAAAGGCTCAATTAGCGCCCATGGATCATGCGGCATATCCGTGAAATCGGAAAATGCGGTTACAGACAGCGATGCGGCAATCGTCAATGCCCTCGCCACCGAGACCAAAGCGCTACTCGATGCGGTCACGCCAACCAAAAAATAGAGAGAAACGGCCGGCCAACGTAGCCTGGGCCGGTTTGCTCGCCTGTGCCATGTGCGCTGCAGTGGGTGCTGGACTTAGCGCATTTGCCACGCATTCGATCGTTGGAGCTGCTGTCGTGGCGGTGTTGGCGGGATTCGTATTGGGCAAGGTACGGTCCGCGTCACGCGCCCGCTCGCATTACAGGAACGTACTACTGCAGGCGCTTCAGGTCCGATCGAATGCACACATTCATGGCTTTCCTCTGCCAGTGGACATATTTTTCATGGCAATTGTGTAGCACAAGTGCATTACGCAGTCGCCCGATAAACCACAACAACAATTCCCATCTACAGTACTGGTTATTCAAGCTTGATTGGGCCGATAATCTGAACCGGATCGTGCGCCGACTGTGATAGTGAAGCGGAACCTCGACGCGCTATTGACGCTCGGAGGAAATACAAATTTCTCTTGGCCTAGCTGAGAAGGTTCTTTTTCAACTCGTCGATTTCACGCCGAAGATCTCGATTTTCCCTTTCCAACTCGAGCGCGCGGTCTGCTGCAGACTTTTTACTGCCTCTATACCGGCCAACCCGCCGGCTCACATAAGGTTCCAGCGAGACATAACTCTCCTGGCCCATCAACAATGAAACGGAAGACGCGATGGATTGAACACTTGTGTCTAGACCGAGCTCGACGCGAGCAATTACTTCGCTGTCTATGCGATCATTGGCAAACTTGTGTCGTAGGCAATGATAGGCCGCCCTGACGGCGGGGTTAACTACCCTAAATGCGTCTCCAAATACTTGCGAAGCCGATTGGTCTTGGAGAGGCCTCCCCGTACGCGCAGACAAAAATATGCGGTCCTGAGTAACATTCGCCTCAGCTCGCCGTTCAGAAAGCATCTGACTCCGTTCATTTTCAATGTAGGTGCGTACGCGCATTGCTAGGCGAATGGGAACACGGTACGACTTTTCGTAACCAAATTTTTGGACATCGGGAACGATTTCTAAAAAATCGTCGGCCAACTCAATTATTTCCGTCGCAAATTGTGCACATCGCAACGAGTTCACCGATCCGCGGCGCATGCCCGTTTCCTCGCCTATGTCCATCATCAAAATGTTGCGCCGAGCAATCAATGGTGATGACGATGTCGCCGAAAAATAGGCCCCCAAATTGTCCACGTCGGCGTCAGTTGCACAGTACGCCGATCTATGCCTAGATCCCTCACCAACTCTAGGGATGGTCTTCGGAAAATCTGCGCGTGCGGACGATCGGTGTCGCTCGGGTCGTTGCTGGGCTCGGTCAACAATTGAGAAATTTGACGTCACTCGAGCACCCGTAGCCGCGATCAATCCAGTTTGTGATTTATCGACATCTTGCAACCAACTCAAGAAGCGATAGATACGTCGCAACTTCGCGTTGACGGTGCGCTTGTGTGCGGCCATGCTCCTGGAGCAATTCGCGCTCGCGCCGACCCTCATCTCTTCGTCATCCCGAAATTCCTCAAGCAGCATATCAGTTAGTTCGTCAAGAACTTTACCCCTTGACCAGATATATTCAAGCAGACGCTTCACATACAGCAACTCGTTCTTCACGGTGCTCATGCCGAGCTGTTCGTCGTCCAGCAGATACATGCAGTAATCAATCAACGGAAATACAAGTTCGTTGGTGTCTCCCCTGTAGGCAACGACTGCGCCTCCCTTTATGGTGGCTACCCACGAGAGATAGATGCGTACCGCTACCTGCGAATCGCCGCGGCTCATTTCAACTCCTTCGTCCGGCCGGCATTGCATTGGCTCATCATTCCTGTGTTTTCCGCTCGAGTTCGACCCGAGCAAGCCGAAGCTCAAGTCTTTTGACTGCACGCCGTGCCTCTTGCTTGATGCTGTCCCGCTGTGTTTTCAGGCCATCATTCTCCCGTGCCAATTGCTTATTCTCGCGTTTGAGATGAATGAGCGCCTCTTCAAGCTGAGCTCGCATCAATACTTCGCGTGCCAGGCGCTCCTTCAGCACCGCATGTGTGTCGGGCTGCGCACGCCTGGGTGTCGATTCCTGTTGGTTACGAAGATTTTTGATTACCGCGACGACGCGTTCAAGTATGTCTGATCGCTTACGCAACGTCACGTTTGCATTGACCTTGAACGCTTCGAACGGGCGCAGGGCAGACCTGCTATTTTGGCTGCCGTCCCATCCGTTAAATTGGCGAACAGTGCGCGGGAAGTACTCTGCTCCCTGTCGCCTCTCACCATCAAGGACTGGGCCGACCTCGGCTTGCATAACTGGAATTCCGTTGACAGCCCATGATTCTAAGACGGCCAACTTATTATATAAGTTTTGCGTCGCCGCGAATTCGTTTGAATATGCTACCCGCGGCTTCGCTTTCCAGCACTTCCTCTGATCCTGCCCACGTTGCCGGCGCTTTATGTCCATTACGTCTCCTCGAGCATTCCCATGCGGTACATGTGGAACGAAATCACTTCTTTTACATCACGAATAGTTTTCTCTAGTACAAGTCGTTCGACACCAACAGCGCTTTCCAACATCGTCGTTTGAGATGCGACGTCCATCTTGAGCGCGTCCAGATATCCTTTGTTGAACGAGTGGTATACGCACCTTGAACACATTACAGCGTTGGCCAGTTCTCTTCTGAATCGGCGATCACGTGTTTTTCCACATGCCGCTAGATGTCCGCTCGGACTTCGTCCGGCATTGCACTGACCGTGAGGCATTGGTTGAGGTTTGTGACCACGCGTTCTTAGAATTTGCACAATCTTTTTCGACACTTCTCGCAGATTCTTGTCATCGTAGTGCGCATGCCTTAATAGCATCTGGTGAATGTGTCGTATATAGCGCGAGTATCCGCCGCTGACCGGTTCCCCTCCGAGAATCTCCAAAACAGTGTCGTACAAGAGTTCATCACTGACCTGGTCCAACTCCGTCTGAACGGCCTGGTTTTGAGACCACATACCTCCTTGGATTGTCAATGCGATAGCGTCTTTGATGCGCGCTCCCTCCTGTCGACTCGGTTCATCGCTTACATAGAGCAGTGTAGAAAGCAGGGTTCGGTGCCCCATCTGCTGAGACAGCGCCTGGAGAGTCGCATTTGAATATTGGTAATAATAGACCAACGCATAGAATCGCCGAAACATATGTGGATGCGGCACCAACGGTGCACCGGCCCCAAGGGCTAACTGAGTGAACCATCTACCTACGCCGCGTGTTACGTCAAACTCATACCAACAGAGATCGGCTCCTATTCCTGTGATGCGACTCATCCGACGATAGGAGAACAACGAGCGCTCTCGATGGGGGACATCGTCAGCATACCGACGACCCAGCGCCTGATCGACTCGAAGATAGGTCTCCTGCAGAGCCTCTAGCAACGAACAAGCGTCTACGGTAATCTGATTTACGTAAAATAGCTCGTAATCGAGAAGTGTTTTTTCCACATAAAATTCACCTTGATATAATCCCAGTTCGGCATCTAGTGTAGTAATGAAGCCTTGGTGGATTCCGTACTTTCGATGGATTACTTCGTCCCGTCGACGAGCGTTCATCGTTGCTACTACGATAAAGACAGCCGTTTGTAACAACAGGATCGCACTTCGAACTGTCATAGTTCGGGATTCCGTACGCTTGCTGTCTAACGCTATCACTGGCGCGGGCAAAAGCACATCCAACTCTGCCCGGAGTTCTGAGGTTCTCAGAAACTCATCAAGATTGTGGCCGAGCACCTCCCTGGATTCATTTGAGGACTGTGCCACACAGTCCCCCAGTAGCCGCACCAGATCCACGAGCTTCGGGCCTATCTGATAAATCCACCGAGTGCATTCGGCAAGGAGTTTTCCTGCTTCCGCGATACCAAGATTCCTCGTCCTCGATGGTGCTCGCCCATAGCGCTTGGCCGTAGTTTGAATGTTGGCGAAAGGGTAAACATCGGCGCCCAATCCTAATGGTAGGTCAAAGAGAAAGTTGAGCGCCTTCATGACCTCGCGCAGTGTACTTTGCGAGTACCGAGCGCTGTGCGACATTTCATCTTCTGTATTTGCTACTGCCTGAAATGCTGCCCACTTAGATTCAGCCGTGGCTTCTCTTGGAAGTGCATTGAGCAGCATCGCGTACAAGACAGCCTCTTGCCCGTTTACGTTTGTACCTAGTGCGGGTCCAAACCGTCCAGTCACTATGCTCTTGCCGTTCGCACTGACAAGCTCTCCGGGGTCACCACCTGCCTGCAGCCAATCCGAGAGTCTCTCGTGGATACGCAGAGCCTCCTGCCAACCTCCGCGACCGATGGCGCGGATCAATTCGCGCCAGCTAGCATCACGAAATTCTGATAAAACAAAGATGTCTTGTATCCATAAATACTCAAGAAACTTCGCGAGAATCGCAGCGAGAATCCTACATCTGCCAACAAAGTTTTTTTCCGAGATAGCACGACGAGCGAAAGCGTCCAGAGCTAACACAAGCATAGCCGCAAACGGCGGATAGGCGCTGAGCGGCCTAGCGCTCGGATACACACCGTTTGGTGGCAGCCAGAACGCACGCAGCGCTATCTCACTGACTGGATCTTCGTCATATCGCGTGTCAGCTCTACGGACTTTGATCACCCAACCATCTTCGAGTGAAAGTCGCGAGCCCAGTTGTGACTGTACGGCTGACAACAATCTGGAGGATTCATCTGGTAGAAGTGCTGTCGCCGCGACAACACCGGCCAATTCGAATTTTGGTGTTTTCATTTTACCGTCCTCTCGATGTGATTCAGTACGTGCCCATACGGCCCCTCCTTTACGAAAGCATACAGCGCCAAGTTGAACAGCATTGCAGGAGCATGGAACGTGTTAAACGCATCTGGATTTTCCCGCGCGAGGCGTTGCCACGATCCTTGGTAGTACCGGCGCTTACGTACGAGTTCCTCAAGCCGGAACTCGTCGAGCTCGATTCGCTGGTTCTCGCATCCCTGGCCAATGTGGCAACGGCGACCATCACATATTGCCCCGTAAAGATATTCGGGATCAGGGGGCGCTGCCGGGTCGGTACATGACGTTCCATCGCCAACGGGCGTCATAATATTCAGGTCAACAAGCACCGAGTCATGCCGGAGCTCATATCCGTGCGTTTTCGAAATTTTGAACTTCACGGTATTCTCAAGTCGCCGCTGAAACTCTAGATTGTTAGCCGCATTAAGTCGACGTGCAAATTCTTGATCGAGATACACCCCAGTCGTCGCAATTGTTTTGTGGCCCGCGATTCGGCGGCTTTCCTCCGGATTTTTGACAGAGATCGCCTCTGCAAGAATCACCTGCGCACGAATTTGCTCAAATGAAAAGCGTGGAAAACCATGCTGATCACAAAAATCATAAAGCGCTCGCTGAAATCCGATATATTGTTTTTTATATTCAAAAAATTCGGCACTAGAGTAACAAAACCATAACCCCGTCTCAGATGGGCCGACTCGACCCAATTTCATCAACCCAGCAAGATTCCAAAGAAGGAGATCCAGCACCTCAATACCAAAACGATGAGTTTTGTCTATAAAAATAGAAGGCGTATCGTCATCTGTTTTAGACTTAAATCCCTGTATTTCATACGCTTCACGTGATCGATGGATCCTATCGCTGGTCATCGCGACCAACGAATGCATATTCCAACCCGTGTAAATCATCAACAAAACAAACGCGGCCATTAGCTCCTCTGGGTGCATCCTCTCCGGGAGAAAGATGGCTTTGTATCCTTGATTTGTTTTAAATTTCCCAGGAGCCCCATATATACTCCGAAGCGCTGGAACTGCTCCGATAAAAGTGTAGGTCCCCGCGGCATCGATATGGGCCAAGCCGTATGATTTAGCTCTCTTTACATAACCACCAATCAGTTCGACTGGGCGGAGGCCACAAAGCGCTTTACGCACCCAGCCTGAAACGTGTTTTCCGTTAAGCACCGCCAAATCAAAAGCGCGATTTACGACCTCGAACTCTGAGATGACGCACTCGGATAGCGAATTTAGATCAGCACGAATTCCCGCCCAAAAAGTCAGATCAGCAATGCACGCATCGATTATCCTCTCGAGGTCCAAGAAAATTCTATCCCGGGCCTTGCGCTCCAAGTCCCTGACCGTACTGTGCGATATAGCGTCAATCGGAACCCTCCCTAAAGGACCGCCCACGAGGCCGATTAGGTCGCTAACGATTGGCCGTGGCCGACTCCGCGAGCTATGGGCGCGGAACACGACTGTCTCACGCGAAACGGGGCCGTCAAATTCGTTCTCTTTCCCGTACTCGAGAACCCTTTGGCGAAACGCTGCGCTGGCCCTCTCGCGGTGCTTCTTCGACCCGTGGAATGATGAGGGTTCGGCGCGCTGGACCAATTCAAACAACCTACTTATGTCGTGTCGCGTAACGCAGGCCGCATTGGCAAGAAGTATCGGTCGTGCCAGTTCAATAGACAGAGCATGATTGAGCCCCCTTTTGAACAGCATCATCTCCACATGTCCGTATGCACGAACGTGGGACCGCGCCGCAAGTCTTGCGATGAGGTTCAGAACCCAACTGCCGCACAACGGTTCGCGCTGTAAGTCGTCGAAGTTTACGGCGGAGTTGTATTGGCGCGAATAACGCCTGTAGACGGTTGAAATGCTCAAACTTTTGCCGGTTGGCACTGTGCTCGAGGTAGGCATACGAGCTCCCGCAACACATTGATGTGGCTAGAGGATCTTGCTTTACTCAAATCGTCATACTACATTGACCTCGACCGTCAACCTGGCTCCCGCCGACCTGCCCAAGGAATCGGGGCGCTTCGACTTGCCCGTCGCGCTCGGCATTCTGGCGGCGAGCGGCCAGATTCCTGGGGAATCGCTGGCCGGGCGCGAATTCGCCGGGGAACTCTCGCTTACCGGCGCGCTGAGGCCCATGCGCGGCGCGTTCGCGATGGCATGCGGCACCGCGCGCGGCAGCGCCAATGCCGAGGGCCGGACGCCCGAACTCTACCTGCCTGCGGCAAACGCGGCCGAAGCCGCCCTCGTACCGGGCGTCGCAGTATTCGGAGCCGCGGACCTGCCGTCGCTCTGCGCACACCTGGCTGGAGCGGCCGACGCCCACCTTTCCCCCGTCGATACGCCGATGCTGCCCGATACGCCTTGCCGCGCCGTACCCGACATGGCCGACGTGATCGGCCAGCGGGGCGCGCGACGCGCGCTCGAAGTGGCCGCTGCGGGCGGCCACCATATGTTGATGATCGGGCCGCCCGGGGCCGGCAAATCGATGCTGGCCGCACGCTTGCCGGGACTCCTGCCGCCCATGACGGACGAAGAAGCGCTCAGTTCGGCCGCCCTGATGTCGTCGAGCATGGTCGGCTTCTCACCGCAGCAATGGCGACAGCGCCCGTTTCGCGCACCACATCACTCGTCGAGCGCGGCAGCGCTCGTGGGAGGACGCAATCCACCGCAGCCCGGCGAAATTACGCTCGCGCACCTCGGCGTGCTCTTCCTGGATGAACTGCCCGAATTCGATCGTCACGTGCTGGAGACACTGCGCGAGCCGCTCGAAGCCGGCCGCATCACGATCTCGCGCGCCGCGCTGCAGGCAGATTTCCCCGCCGCCTGTCAGCTCGTGGCGGCCATGAATCCTTGCCCCTGCGGCTGGCGCGGCGATCCCGGCGGCCGGTGCCGCTGCACGCCGGACGGCGCCGCGCGCTACATGCGCAAGCTCTCGGGGCCGCTTCTGGACCGCATCGACATCCAGATCGAGATTCCCGCCCTCAGCGCGGCCGAACTTGCTGGCCGCGCCGCCGCGCCAGGCGAGCCGAGCGGCGCGATTGCCGCGCGCGTCGGCGCTGCACGCGAGCGCCAGTTGGCTCGACAGGGGAAGACCAATCGCGAACTGGCGGGGCGGGAGGTAGACGAGGTGTGCGAAACGGACGCGGACGGCGAAGCGCTGTTGCGGGAAGCGGGCGAGCGCTTTGGCTGGTCGGCGCGGGCGTACTACCGCGTGTTGAAGGTCGCGCGCACGATTGGCGATCTGGCCGGTGCCAATCGGCTTGCTGCCGCGCACGTCGCCGAAGCCATCCAGTATCGGCGCACCGCGCTATCCGTATGAAGGCAAAAAGCGCGTGTCAAGACTTGACTTATGCACAAATATGACTAGTGGCCGACGCGGAACAAGATTTCCGGCAATTCATCGAACGGCGCGACGAAACTCATTGATTCTATTGGATTTTCGTCCACGCCCCGATTTGCTTGCAAACTGACAGAAAGCCCACGGGACGGGCCTTTCAGCGAATTTCGGCCAAGTTCTCAACAGAGTTATCCACATCGAGTCCGGAACACGGAAAAATCCTCGTGAAATCCGTGCATTAGCGTACAAAGCTGCCAAGGAACCTTCATTTAACATATTGGTCTCCGGCATCTTCATACGGACTTCGGCGCCCCGTTTAGTGATCAGTACAGCTTGAACGACCCGAAAAACTGATCGATCTGTTCCGGCGCCGGCTCCTTGCTGGCGATCACCGCCGCCTGGTACACGTGCGTTCCCTTGGCCACCAGCCGTACATGAATCATTCGCGGCTCCTGTTTCGGCCCGGCTTTCCCGCTCAAGGTCATTTCGAAGCCCGGCACGGCGCCGCCTGCTGCAAGCGGAATCTGCACCGCCCGGCCGCTCGGCTGCGCGCCCACGTTGCGGGCCATCCCGTCGCGCAGGAAGTCGAGCACCTTCTGCTGTAGCTGCGGGTCGCCGCTCGGCAAAGTGAGTGTGCCGACCGCGAAGACGACGTGATCGGCCTCGGCGGTCTGCATGTGCATCTGCATGGGCGTACCGTCGATGTCTACGCGACGGTCATCGGTACCCGGTCGGGCCGGCAAGTCCACCGTGTAGCCGCTGTCGTTGTTCATCACCGTGCGCCAGTCGTAGGTGGGCGTGCACGCCAGCAGCGCGGTCGCAGCCAGCCCGCCACACGCCAGCCGCAGGAACTGCTCCAGTGTGGCGCGCGCTGCCAGGCGGAAGTTGCGGCCAGTCGACAACGCGCCGTGTTTCGCGCCGGTCGGACACAATTTCGTTTGCGACAGAGGGAAGCGGGATGAAAACAGCCGGAAAGCAAAGAGAAATACGGTACGGAACATGAGACGCATAAAAGGTACGGGAAGCCGGAATGGCATTATCCGTCGCCGCTCGGCATTCTGCCGCAGTCGCCGATTGCCGCTAGAATAAGCAGGTTAATCGCGTTGAGCGCCGGGTCGCGGCGAACCGAGGTTCCATCCATGAATCAATCATCTGTTTCCACTCGTCGCGCCAGCCCGGTGCGGTACATCGCGGCGGCGGTTGTCGCGGGCGCTATTGCCGTTGCAGGCTATTTCGCCTTCAACGGCCAGCAGCACGCACCCGACGCAACCTTTACGCTGCTGTCCGGCCAGAAGGTCTCCACGTCCGAACTGAAGGGCAAGGTCTATCTCGTGAATTTCTGGGCGACGAGCTGCACGACGTGCATGCACGAAATGCCGCAGATGGTCCAGACGTACAACCGCTTCAAGAGCCAGGGACTGGAATTCGTTGCCGTGGCGATGAACTACGACGCGCCGATGTACGTCGCCAACTACGCCGAAACGCGCAAGCTGCCGTTCAAGGTAGCGCTCGACGACGGCTCCGCCGCCAGGCAGTTCGGTAACGTGCAACTCACACCGACCACGTTCGTAATCGACCGCAACGGCAAGATCCTGAAGCGCTATGTCGGTGAACCGCAGTTCGCGGAACTCGACCAGCTGCTGCAACAAGCGCTGAGTACCTGAGACGCCGAGGCGTCTGCATGCGGCGGCTTGCGACAGAACGCTGCCACTCCATAATCAAAGACGAACAAAACGCTTTAACGAAAGCGCCGGCCCCGCAGGCCGGCGCTTTCGTTTTCCGTCACCCGCCGCGCTCGGTTTCCGCACGAGCCGCCAGCCCGTATCGCTTGATCTTCTCGTAGAGCGTCGCCTTGCCAAGCTGCAAGCGGTCCGCCGCAGCCGCTACCGCGCCGCCGCACTGCGCGAGCGCATCGGCAATCACCGCGCGCTCGAACTGCTCTACTCGCTCCTTGAGCGACAGCGCGTCGGCCTCGCCGCCCGACGCGGCGAATGAATCCTCGCTCACGCCCAGCACGTAGCGCTCCGCGGCGTTGCGCACTTCGCGCACGTTGCCCGGCCAGTCGCGCTGCATCAGCGCGAGACGCTGGCGCTCCGTCAGAATGGGCGCGGGCCGCTCGTAGCGCACGGCGGCTTCCAGCAGGAAGTGCTCGAAGAGCGGCACGATATCTTCGCGACGTTCCGCAAGGGGCGGCAGCGAAATCGTCACCACGTTGAGGCGGTACAGCAGGTCGCGGCGGAAGGTGCCGGCGGCCACCAGCTCCAGCATGTCGCCCTTGGCCGCCGCCACCACCCGCAGATTCACGCGAATCGACTGGTTCGAGCCGAGCCGCTCCAGCACGCCGTCCTGCAACACGCGCAAGAGTTTCACTTGAAGCGAAAGTGGCATGCTCTCGATCTCGTCGAGAAACAGCGTGCCGCCCGATGCGTGCTCGAGCTTGCCGATGCGCCGTTTGGCGGCGCCCGTGAAGGCGCCGGGCTCGTAGCCGAACATCTCCGATTCGAACATCGGCTCGGGCAGCGCGCCGCAATTCACGGCGATGAAGGGCTTGTCCTTGCGCGGCGACATCTCGTGCAGGCTGCGCGCGACGAGTTCCTTGCCCGCACCCGTGTCGCCGTTGATGAGCACGGATGCGTCCGTCGGCGCGACGTTGGCAATGAGCCGGCGCACTTGCTCCATGGCCGGACTGCGACCGATGATGCGCGGCGCCACGGCGTTCTGCCCCGCCAGTTCGCGGCGCAGCGCCAGGTTTTCGAGCATCAGGTTGCGCCGCTCCAGCGCGCGGCGCACCGTCTCGGTCAACCGTTCCGAAGGAAACGGCTTTTCGATGAAGTCGTACGCGCCATCGCGCATCGCCTGCACGGCCATTGAAATGTCGCCGTGACCGGTGACGAGAATCACGGGCACGTCGGGCGCGCGCTCGTGGCAATGGGCGAGCAGGTCGAGCCCGCTTGCTCCGGGTAGCCGGATGTCGCTCACGATCGCGCCGGAAAAATCCGCGCTGATCGCGCCCATCGCCTCTTCCGCGGACGCATAGCCGACCACGTCGAAGCCCGCCAGTTGCAGGCTTTGCATGCCGGCGCGGCGCACGAGCTCGTCGTCCTCGATATAGAGCACCTGCAAACCTTCTTTCACCATGATTCGTTCGCTATCCTGATTCATGAGCTCGCCGTGAGCGCGGGCTTCGGCACGGCGGCGCGCGGCAGCGTGAGCACGAAGAGCGCGCCGCCGGGGCCGTCTGTCGCGTTTTGTGCAGTGAGCGAGCCGCCGGAGTCGCGAGCAATCGACGAAGAAATCGCAAGGCCGAGTCCCAGCCCTTGCCCCATCTCCTTGGTCGTGAAGAACGGCTCGAAGAGGCGCGGCAGCACGTCCTCCGGAATGCCCGGGCCGTTGTCGCGCACGGAGAGCGCGACCGTCTCGGGCTGGCTTGCGTCGATGCATACCTCGATGCGCGGGTGCGGCATGCCCGCCACCGCGTCCAGCGCGTTGCCAATCAGATTGATCAGCACCTGCTCGAGACGCAGGTCGTCGCATTGAGCAACAAGCGAAACGCTTTCGTCGACGCCTTCGGCATTGAGGTCGAACGGGCGGCGAACCGGCGCGGCGGTGCCCGCGCCCGCGTCAGCCTCAGCGTCGGCCTCGGGGGCCTCGATCAGCCTCACGTCCAGCTCCACCTGTTCGAGCCGTTTCTGCAAAACGGACAACGCATTGCGCAGCGCCCTCGCCACCGGCGCCCGCGCGCTGCGCGGCCGCGCCCGCCCGACGAACAGCTTCAGCTGATTCGTGATCTTGCCCATGCGTTCGGTGAGCGACGCGATCGCGAACAGATTCTCGCGAGCCGAACCGTAATCACCGCGTTCGAGCAGCAGGCGCGTGTTGTCCGAGAAAGTGCGCAGCGCCGCGAGCGGCTGGTTGAGTTCGTGCGTGATGCCGGCGGCCATCTGGCCAAGCGCGGCGAGCTTGCTGGCCTGCACGAGTTCGTCGTGCGCGGCACGCAATTCCTGCTCGGCGCGCGTGCGCTCCGAGACTTCTTTCTTGAGCTGTTCGTTGGCCTGCGAGAGGTCGACGGTGCGCTCTGCCACGCGTTCGTTGAGCTCCGCATACGCCTTTTGCAGCAGCGCGCGGCTGCGCATCACCTCGCGCACGCGCGCGCGGCGCATGCGCCAGTAGAACGCGAGCAGGCACAGCGACACATAGCCGAAGCCAGTCACGACGGTGGCATTGCGGGCGTCGGCGTCGACGGCATCGACCGGCGACATCGTGACCAGATGCCAGTCCGGCTCGCCCACGGCCCGGCGCGTGGCGAGGTAGCGGACGGCGCCGCGTCCGCCACCTACGCGCACGATGCGCGCATCGCCTTCGAGCACCTGCTGCACGGTGACCGGCAGCGGCGTGATGTCCTGCTGTGCGTACTGGCGGGTCTGATAGATCGAATCGGCCACGGCGCCGGAGAGCGGCCGCACGGTATGGTATTTCCACGTCGGAACCGAGGACAGGAAGATCACGCCGTGGTCGTCGGTGACGAAGAGTGGCTCGGACACATCCGTGCCCGGAAACCATTCGAGATTCAGCTTGACGACCGCGACGCCCACGATACGGCCATCGCGCAGCACCGGCTGCGAAATGTAGTACCCCGGATCATGCGAGATCGTACCGATGCCGAAGAAACGGCCCACGCCGCCTTTGATTGCATCGATGAAATACGGCCGGAAGCGATATTCCACGCCGGCGAAGCTGTCCGGCTGCTGCCAGTTGCTGGCGGCCACGCAGAGACCATCCGCGCGAATGATGTAGGTGGTGGTGGCCCGCGCGTGGCGGTTCACATCTTCGAGGTAGCGGTTCGCGCGCGCGACGAGCGCGGGTCCGGGGTTCGGCGTGACGAGCGCCTCCTGCACGGCGGGATGGCCGGCCACCAGATACGGCAGCGATTCGTAGCGCTCCAGCGTGCTCTTGAGCGCGCTGGTAAGGCGATCGCCGCGCACGGCAGCGTTGCGCCGCAGGTTGTCGATGCCGTGCTGCCACGCAACCGTCCACGTGAGCGCGCACGCTGCGGCGAGCCCGGCGAGAAGCGCGAAGAGGATCAGCAGGCGGCGCGTCACGGCAGCGGATTCCAGAGGGTGATACCCGCCCATTGTGGCATATCCGGACACGCCGCCCGAGGCGTGCTGCGCGGGCGCCGCGGCCATCCGGCACGGCGCCGCGTCATGCATCGCATCAGGCTCCGGCGGTCTCGCTGACGGCCACTTCGCCCGAGAGGCCGGCACGCAGTTTCGAGCGGTCCAGCTCTTTTTCCCACGCCGACACCACCACCGTCGCCACGCCGTTGCCGATGATGTTCGTCAGCGCGCGGCATTCGCTCATGAAGCGGTCGATGCCGAGAATCAGCACCATGCCCGAAAGCGGAATGGTGGGCACCACGGCGAGCGTCGCGGCGAGCGTGATGAAGCCGGCGCCCGTCACACCGCTTGCGCCCTTGGACGTGAGCATCGTCACAGCGAGCAGCGTGAGCTGTTGCGTGAGCGTGAGATCCGTGTTGGTGGCCTGCGCGATGAAGAGCACGGCCATCGTCATGTAGATGTTGGTGCCATCCAGGTTGAACGAGTAGCCGGTCGGCACGACGAGACCCACCACGGAGCGCGAGCAGCCGAGCTTTTCGAGTTTCTGCATCAGCTGCGGCAGCGCGGCTTCCGACGAGCTCGTGCCCAGCACGATCAACAGTTCTTCCTTGATGTAGCTGACGAAGCGGAAGATGTTGAAGCCGACTGCGCGCGCGATGATGCCGAGCACCACGATCACGAAGACCGCCGCCGTCAGATAGAAGGTACCGATCAGCTTCAGGAGCGGCAGCAGCGAACCCAAGCCGTACTTGCCGATAGTGAAAGCCATCGCGCCGAACGCGCCGATGGGTGCGAGCTTCGTGACGATGCGCACCACGCCGAACAGGATGTTCGAAATGCCTTCGATGAAGTCCGTCACCACACGGCCGCGCTCGCCGAGCGTCGCCAGCACGCTGCCGAACAGCAGCGCGATCAGCAGGATCTGCAGGATTTCACCTTGGGCGAACGCCGAGAAGAACGTGTCGGGAATGATGTGCATCAGGAAGTCGACCGTGCTCTGGCCATGGGCCTTTGCCGCGAAGGAGGCGACTGCCTTGCCGTCCAGCGTCGCCGGATCCACGTTGAAGCCGACGCCCGGCTTGAGCACGTGCGTGGCGATGAGGCCGATGAGAAGCGCGAACGTCGAAACGATCTCGAAGTACAGCAGCGCCTTGCCGCCCACGCGGCCAACCTTCTTCATGTCCTGCATGCCGGCGATGCCGGTCACGACGGTACAGAAGATGATTGGCCCGATCACCATCTTGATGAGTTTGATGAACGCGTCGCCGAGCGGCTTCATGTCGATGGCGAGCGCCGGCGAGTAATGTCCAAGAACGATGCCGATGACGATCGCGGCGATCACCTGGACGTAGAGCACTTTATAAATGGGTTTCTTCACGATGGTTCCTGCTGGTGTTGCTGCACATGGGAGCCGGTGGCCGGCCGCCGCGTCGCGTACGGGCGCATGAGAACCTCGTCGGGATGCAGCGGGCAAGCCGCGACAAGACGACGGGTTCAGAAGTACCGGGAAGGGGTTTTGAGCATCGATTGTCTCCTTGCTTTAGTAATGAGGCCGTTGCGGCCGCGCGTCTTCATTGCAAGGGCGATGCCAGTTGCGTAACGTCCTTATCGCCTTGATTTATTTGAGATTTTTCCAATCCCCCGCCACCGTTCGTCCGGGTTTCCGGAAACCTGGACGCGAGCTGTCCGACTTTCCAGACGTCGCAGCATGTGAGCGCACGGCTGCACACACGCCGGGCGCACAACAGAGGAAACAAGGGGAAGAACAGCGACTTGGCCGCGCGGAAAAACAAGCGGCCAAAAAAATGCCTTCCCGGTGGCGGGAAGGCATGCGAAAGAGAAGTCGGAGACCCTTGCAGGCCTGTGGGCACCGAAAACGGTCAGTTGCGGCACCCACAGATCAATCTTAAGCGCGCAGACGGGCGCCCAAAGTCAACTATTGTCAAAACCCCGTGCAGGACCGGGTAGCGCCTCCGCGTACGCGCTCAAGCCAAGCTTCGGACCCCACAGAACAGACACCGCGGCGATGAATCAGACTACGCCCGCGCCGTGCGCCTGCAGATCTGCGTGATAGCTCGAGCGCACCATCGCGCCCACGGCGGCATGCGTGAAACCCATCTTGTAGGCCTCTTCTTCATACATCTTGAACGTGTCGGGATGCACGTATGCCCGCACCGGCAGGTGGTGCTCCGAAGGCTGCAGATACTGGCCGATCGTCAGCATGTCGACGTCGTGTGCGCGCAGGTCGCGCATCACCTGAAGGATTTCCTCTTCGGTCTCGCCCAGCCCAACCATCAAGCCCGACTTCGTCGCGACGTCCGGATGCAGCGCCTTGAAGTCCTTCAGCAGCTTGAGCGAATGCGCGTAGTCCGAGCCCGGACGCGCTTCCTTGTAGAGACGCGGCACCGTTTCGAGGTTGTGATTCATTACGTCGGGCGGCGCGGCATTGAGGATGGAGAGCGCCCGGTCGAGGCGGCCACGGAAGTCCGGCGTGAGAATCTCGATGCGCGTTTCGGGCGACTGCGCACGCACTTCACGGATGCACTCCACGAAATGGCCAGCGCCGCCGTCCCGCAGATCGTCGCGGTCCACGCTCGTAATCACCACGTACTTGAGCTTGAGCGCCGCGATCGTGCGCGCCAGGTTGGCCGGTTCCTCGGGATCGAGCGGATCGGGACGGCCGTGGCCCACGTCGCAAAACGGGCAGCGGCGCGTGCACTTGTCGCCCATGATCATGAACGTCGCCGTGCCCTTGCCGAAGCACTCGCCAATGTTCGGACAGCTCGCTTCCTCGCACACGGTGTGCAGGTTGTGCTCGCGCAGAATCTGCTTGATCTCGTAGAAGCGCGAACTGCCGGTGGCCGCTTTCACGCGGATCCACTCAGGCTTCTTCAGCTTCTCGATCGGCACGACCTTGATCGGAATGCGCGCGGTCTTCGCCTGCGCCTTCTGTTTCGCAGTGGCGTCGTAGGGCGCGGGAGCGGCAGCGTCGGGAGCCGGCGTGCCAGCGAGGTTCGCGGTAGCGTCAGTCATTCGTTCGATCCAGTCAGGCGGTGGCGGCACCGGCCTGCGGTTGGGCGACGGCCGCGCGCGTGCCGTCGAGGTTTGCAGTGAGACTTCGGGCGAGCGTGGCCGCCACGTCGTTCCAGCTCGCGGCGACGCCGAGCGTCGCCATGTCGACCGTCTCGAGCCCTGCATAGCCACAGGGATTGATGGCGAGAAACGGCCGCAGATCCATGTTCACATTGAGGCTCACGCCGTGATAGCTGCAGCCGTTGCGGATTTTCAGCCCGAGCGCCCCGATCTTGGCGCCGACATGAACGCCGGCTGCGGGGCCGGGCGCAACGTAGATGCCGGGCGCGCCGGCCTTGCGTTCGCCCGCGAGATTATACGACGCGAGTGTATCGATCACGGCCTGCTCGATACGCGTGACGAGGTCGCGCACCATGAGCTTGCGGCGGCGCAGGTCGAGCAGCAAATAGGCGACGACCTGGCCTGGGCCGTGGTAAGTGATCTGCCCGCCGCGGTCGATCTTCACAAGGGGAATGCCGCTGTCGGCAACGAGCAGATGGCTCGGGTTACCGGCCTGGCCCAGGGTAAAGACGGGCGGATGTTCGACGAGCCAGATTTCGTCGGGCGTGCCGGGCGTGCGCGCTTCGGTGAAAGCGCGCATCGCATCGAAGCTCGCCTGGTAGGCTTCCGTGCCACGCCAACGCAGCACGAGGGGAATCGCGTCCGAAGCGCAAGGCGCCGTGGCCGCTTCCGCAGCGGGCGCGCAATCGTCTGAGGGAAAAGGGGACAGGGAAACCGGCGTGGCACACATGATGTGCGCAGTTTACCGAAATCCCGCCCCCACCGCCGGACATCGCCCGGCGGCGCTCACACCGTGCGCCAGCCGTCGCCCACGCGCACGCCGAGCCGTTGCGCGGCACGGGCCGCCCAGTCGATGAGCCGCTCCGACGGCCGCGCCGGAATGGCAAACGCCACGCGTGCGGCCGGCGCCCCTTCCACGCTGAGCCACAGCCGTTCGCCGCGCCGCAACCGCAGCGTATGGCCAGGTTCGAGCCAGTAATCCTCCACGTCGTCGCTGCGCGTGACCCAGACCGGACCGCCATGCACGGTTAGCCGCGTGCTGTTGGCGACCTTCATGGGCACCGTCTCGCCCGCGTGGATTTCGAACGTGATGTTTGAGGAAATTTCTCGCATGATCCGCTCCGCCAAAAATCGTCTTGATGGCTAGAATCGTAGATGCCGCAAGGGATTGGGCAAAACGATCATTTTTCACCGGTATGTGAGAAAAATTGCGATGGACCTGCGCGAGTTACCCGTATTGAACGCGATCAAGGCATTCGAGGCCGCGGCGCGGCACGAGAGCTTCTCCCGCGCCGCCGACGAGTTGTTCGTCACGCACGGCGCCGTGAGCCACCAGATTCGCGCGCTGGAAGCCGACCTCGGCGTCACGCTGTTCGCCCGCGACGGCAAGCGCGTGCGGCTCACCGATACGGGCCGCCGCTACGCGACCCAGGTGCGGGCCGCGCTCGCCGCCCTGCTCGATGCCACGCGCGAGATTCGCGCAGGCGACCGCGAGCGCCGGCTGGTCGTCTCGATGCTGACCTCGTTTGCCGCGCGCTGGGTGACGCCGCGCATCGGCCGCTTCATCGAGGCGCACCCGAAATGGGATCTGGAACTGCTTTCCACGAACGCACTCACCGACTTTGCCCGCGACGACGTGGACGCCGCGATCCGCTTCGGCTACGGCCGCTACCCCGGCCTGCACGCCGAACTGCTGCTGGAGGAGATCTTCTTTCCGGCGTGCTCGCCGCAGTTCAACGGCGGCAAGCTACCCAGGAACCCGCGGGAGATGACGAAGCTCGCGCTGCTGCGCTCCGACGACGAACTCTGGCGCCCATGGTTCGACGCCGCAGGGCTCGACGACGTGCCCGAGCCCAAACGCGGCGTGCTGTACCAGGATTCGTCGAACCTGCTGCAAGCCGCCATGGACGGCCAGGGCATCGCGCTCGTGCGCCGCTCGCTCGCGATGCACGAGATCGCGGCGGGGCGACTGGTGCGACTGTTCGAGATCGATGGCCCCAGCCCCTGGAGCTACTACTTCATCTGCCCGCCGCACATGTTGCAGACCGAGCGTGTGCAGGCATTCCGGAACTGGATTTTCGAAGAGGTGGCGAGCTTCAAGCTGCTGTTCCAGCGCGCATGCGAGGAAAGCTCACAGCGCGCGCGTGAGGCCCTGCCCGCAGACGAGAGGTAGCGGAATCGAAGGAATTTGACTTACAGGACGACCTTCACCATCGGGTGCCCGGTGAGGGCAAGGTAGATGTCGTCCAGGTGCTCGCGGCTCACCGCGCGCACCGTCACGGTGAGGCCCGTGTAGTTGCCGCCGCTCGACGGACGCACTTCCACGCGCGACGCGTCGAACCCGCTGTCGAACTTGCGGATCACGGCAACAATGGTTTCGGCGAATTCCGGGTGTGACTTGCCCATCACCTTGATCGGAAAATCGCAGGGAAATTCGAATAGCGATTCGTTCATCGGACTCATGCGTTACTCCTCGAGCGCCGCGGCGAAGGGCTCATTGTGCGCCTTGTGCGTGTTGTGCGCCTTGCCTCGCGGACGGGCATGCGGCAGAGAGCGCCGCATACCCGCACAGACGGGGGCCACTTCGCAGACGCCGCCGCCGAAGGGGAACCCGCGCCATTGCGCTTACTTCTTGTTGAACATCAGCATCAGCGAATCCCATACGCGGCCGACGACGCCCGCCTGCGGCACCGCCTTCAGCGCGACCACCGGGAATTCGGTGAGCGTCTTGCCGTCCGCGACGAGCTTCGCGGTGCCAACCTTCTGGCCGTCCGCGATCGGCGCGATCAGCGGGCTTGCGATCTCGATCTGCGGCTTCGCCTTGTCGGCCGCGCCCTTCGGCACCGTGATGTACTGATCGGTCTTCACGCCCACCTGCACGGTGTCGGCCGCGCCCTTGTAGACGCGCGGCGTGGCGACGGCCTGATTCGCCTTGTACAGGCGCACCGTGTCATATGCGGTGTAGCCGTAGTTCAGCATCTTCAGGCTGTCCTGCACGCGGTCGTGCTCCTTCTGCTCGCCCATCATCACCGTGACGAGACGGCGCGACGCATCGCTGACGCCGGGCAGCGGACGCTTCGCCGTGGCGATCAGGCAGTAGCCCGCCGCCTGCGTGTGGCCGGTCTTGAGGCCGTCCACGGTCGGGTCGATCCACAGCAGCCGGTTGCGGTTCGGCTGCTTGATCTTGTTGTACGTGAATTCCTTCACCGAAAAGATGCTGTAGTAGTCGGGGAAGTCGCGGATCAGGCGCGTGGAGAGCACGGCGAGGTCGCCTGCCGTCGTGTAATGCTGCGGATCGGGCATGCCGTTCACGTCGGCGAAGTGCGTATGGGTCATACCGAGGCGCTGCGTCTCGGTGTTCATCATGTTGACGAACTGCGACTCGCTGCCGCCCACGAGTTCCGCGAGCGCGATGGCGGCGTCGTTGCCCGACTGCACGATCATGCCGTACACGAGGTCGTGCACCGTCACCGGCTTGTTCGCCTCGATGAACATGCGCGACTCGTCGTTGCGAACGCGGCGCACGGCCTCGCTCGGCATGACGGTCTGCTCCATCGTGATCTTCTTCGTCTGCAATGCTTCGAAGACGAGATAGGCCGTCATCAGCTTCGTGAGCGAAGCCGGCTCCACGCGCTCGTCGGGATTGCCCGACGCGAGCACCTGGTTCGCGGTGGCATCAATGAGCACCCACGAACGCGCGTTCACCGCGGGCGGCGGCACCTGTGCAAAGGCAGCCGATGCCGCAACGAGCGTTGCCGGCAGCAGCACGCCGAGCGCAACTGCGCGGGCAACGGAACGGTGAGCGAAAGACGGGGAAGCAACCAGAGGGGAAGTACCGGAAGTGACGAGACGCATAGGATCGTTTCAGCTTTGATTTGGGCTGTGCGTGCCGTATCGCACGGGCTTCGCGCGATACGGCACGCATTTGGGATGAGCCGGAGGGCGGACGCTGTGCGGCACGCTCTGCTGGCTTCACGTGATGCAAACGGATACGACCGGATGCACACGGAGCAGCGAGACAAGGCGGATGAGGTCGGCTTCGCGGCGCTCGTTGGACTCGCCGTGGCGCGAACGGTTCGCGCGGCGTGCAGCATGTCCGCAAGCGACGCCCGACCCGCAAAACGCACGGCGCAGCGCCCAAAAAAGAGCGCTCATTATACGCGCCGCTTCGTGCGGCACCGCGCCGAGCGGGTGAGGATTTTGCGTTTTACGCGTACCTGTATGAAGGTTTTCGCAAAATGCGTCGCGTGCACGATACCCGCGATGGAGGTTACGCGACGATTACACGCGAGACGCGTAACGCGCCTCGCGGTGCTGCCCTATCGCCACGCGTCCACGATGATGCGCTTGAGAACATGCAGCTTGCGATGCAGAAAATGCTCTGCGCCCGGAATGACGACGATGGGTAGCTCCTGCGGCCGCGCCCATTCGAAGACGGACAGAATCGGCACCGTGTCGTCGAGTTCGCCGTGAATGACGAGCGTGTTTTCCGGCACCGGCGCCACTTCCCAGCGGCTTGCCGCCGTGCCCACGAACACCATCCGCTCGATCGCGCCGCCCGCCTCCGTCACGCGCTTCGCAACATGCGAAAGCACGAACGTGCCGAACGAGAAGCCGGCCAGCACGAGCGGCAGAGCGGCATGGCCTGGCTGCGCGCGCATGTGGTCGAGTACCGCGAGCAGATCGTCCTGTTCGCCGATGCCGTTGTCGTGCTCACCCGCAGTCTGCCCCACGCCGCGAAAATTCGAGCGATACGTGACGTAGCCGAGTTGCACGAGCGTACGCGCAAGCGTCTGCGCGACCTTGTTGTCCATCGTGCCGCCGAAAAGCGGATGCGGATGCGCGACGAGCGCCATGCCACGCGGCGCGGCGCCGTTCTCGCGGGTTTGGTCGGGCAGATCGAGCGCGACTTCGATCTTGCCGACGGGACCGTCGATCAGATACTTCTGCGTGTGAACGTTCATATCTTGAGGCGCTCGACCACCTTGCCGTGCTGAAGATGCGATTCGACGATCTCGTCGATGTCGCTTTCGTCGACGTACGTGTACCAGGTGCCTTCCGGATAGATGACAACGGTGGGCCCTTCCTCGCAGCGATCAAGGCAGCCGGCCTTGTTGATGCGCACCTTGCCGGGTCCAGCGAGCCCCAGTTGCTTCACGCGCTTTTTCGCGTGCTCCTGCATGGCCTGCGCGTTGCAGTTGCCGCAGCTCGGTCGGTCCGCACCGGGCTCGCGCTGATTCAGGCAAAAGAAGACGTGGTACTGGTAGAAGGAATCCATGGCTTATCGTGGAAAGATGGCGGAAAAATTCGCGGAGAAGGCGGCTGGTGTTCGTCGTCGGCCGCACGGCGCGTGCCTTGCCCAGAGGCCCAGAGGCTTGGGCTTAGCGGCACGGCGCGAAGGCTGTTGCAAACGAAGGCGCTTGCCCGGCTGACGGCTGAACCACGACCGGCCGATTATAGCGACCGACCGGACGCCCCACCGGCCTCGGCCGCGCCGCGCGCGCTCACTGGTTTGCGAGCAATGCCTGCACGCCAAGCCACGCCCCGATCTGCGCGACGAGGTCGTCGCTTGCCGCCGCGAGTGCGCGGGCGCCGCCCGATGCGTCCGGTGAACTGGCCGGTGCGCGGGCGATGAAGGTGCGCTGACTCAACACCTTGCCCGCCTGAAAGAGCGTGGCCCGCGCGGTGACCACGCCTGAACTCTCGGTCTGGCTGTCGAAAACCTGCTCGAACTGCTCGAGCTCCACCTTGAGCACGGGCGCACGCACACCATCGCCGCCCGTCAGCACCGTGCCGTGCGACGAGAGCGTGTTGCGCAGCCGTTGCGTGAGAAGCCGCGCGGGCGACATGGTCCAGTGCGTGTCGGCGTAGGCGCCCGTGCGCTGCGCGTTCGCGTAGCTCAAGCGATAAAGCAGGCTGTCGTTGTCGATGGTCGAGGGCGCGCCCACGTCGAGCACCTTCACCGCCGGCAGCGTGCCCGATGCCGGCGCCGCGGGCGCGGGACCGAAGTCGTAGCGGATGTCCGAGAGCACGGCGGAATTGCCGGCGCACGCGGCAAGCAGCAGGCAAAGCATGGCTGCGGTGCCTGCTGCGAGGCCGCCCTTCAGGCTTGCCAGCCGCTTCAGGCCGCCTGGCTTCTGCCGCCCCGTGGCGACCCGTTCGATTGCATGTGACATGTTCTTTCCCTTCGATTGTTGTGCTTGGCTGTCGTGGTGCCAGCGCCGCGCCCTAGCGGTTCGCGTGCGCCGCCGGCCACGCGAAACCCGCTTCGCCGGGACCAGGCGCCGCATGCGGCGCGCCGCCGAACAGCACGCTGCGCGGGTTCGCGTTGAACGTCTCCGCGGCGCTATCCACCGAACGCACGGCCGAGCGCACGTCGTCGGCGAGCGAGTTCACGCGCGGCAGCGTGTCGTACCCCACGCGCGACGAGAGCTCCTGCAGCGAAGCATCCACGGACGTCAGCGCGTCACCCGCCTGCTGCGCCGCCGTGCCCACCTTGTTGAGATTCGTCTCGAACGGCCCGTCGGGACGGTTGATACTCGAAATCAGCTGGTTCGTGGAGGCCAGCGTCGTGTCGAGCGTCGTCAACGTGCCCGAGAGCTTGCCTGCGGCGGGCGCCATCTGCTGCGTGAGCGTCGTGACGCCGTCCGCCGCGTGCTGCAGGCTCGCGGCCGTGGCCATCAGTTGCCGGCGGGTCTCTTCGGAGAGCATGTTGTCCACGTCGGTTGCGACACGTTCGAGCTGACGCATGAGCACGTCGCCGCGTTGCTGCAACTGGTCGAACAGCCCCGGATGCATGGGAATCTGCGCGATCTGCTTCGCCGACGATGCGAGCGGCGCCGGGTTCGCGCCGGTATCGTCGAGTTGCACGAAGGCAATGCCCGTCACGCCCTGCAGGCCCAGGCTGCCGAAGGTGGACTGCGTAATGGGCGCGTTCTTGTCGACGAGAATGCGGATCACGATCTGCCCCGGATGCTGTCGGTCGAAGTGGATGGACTGCACCTTGCCCACGTCGAGGCCGCGATAGCGCACGGCCGCGTCGGTGTAGAGCCCCGTCACGTTGGTGCGCGCGATGAGGTCGTAAGGCACGCGCACGGTTCGATCGACGTTGAAGAAGAACGCCGCCGCGCCGATTGCGAGCAGCAGCGCCACCGTGAAGAGCCCGGCCCAGAAGGCGTGGGATTTGTTTTCCATCGTCAGGTTCCCTCGTTCACACCGGAAATGGCGGCATTCGGGCGCTGAGCCGCCTGCCGTCCTCCCGCGCTCATAGGTGAATTTCGGCCGGCGCCGGCTCGAGCGCCGCCGGCGGCAGCTTCGCGCGCCGGTCGGGCGGCAGCGCCTGTAGTGCGCGGCGTCCGCGCAGGCCCAGAAAATACTCGCGGATAAACGGATGATCGACGCCCGCCGCCTCTTCCACCGGCGCCGCCACCAGCACCTTGCGGTCCGCCAGCACGGCCACGCGCGTGGAAAGCGCGACCATGGTGTCCAGGTCGTGCGTCACCATCACGACGGTGAGGCCGAGCGCCCGATGCAGCGTGCTGATCAGTTCCACGAATTCGTCGGAGGCCTGAGGATCGAGGCCCGCAGTGGGTTCGTCGAGAAACAGCATTTCGGGTTCGAGCGCGATGGCGCGCGCGATCCCCACGCGCTTGACCATGCCGCCCGAAAGCGCCGCAGGCATCTTCGATGCGTGCTTGCACGGCAGCCCCACCATTTCGAGCTTGAGCATCACGATGTCGCGTAGCAGTTCGTCCGGGATCTTGCCGAGCTCGCGCAGCGGCTGCGCGACGTTGTCGAACACGTTGAGCGACGAAAACAGCGCGCCGTGCTGGAACAGCATGCCCATCCGGCTGCGCATCATGAGGGCGGTATTCTCGTCGAGCGTCGACGTATCTTCGCCGAATACCTTGATGGTGCCGGACGACTGCCGCTCGAGCCCGAGAATCTGCCGCACGAGCGTAGTCTTGCCCGACCCGGAGCCGCCCACCACCGCCACGATCTCGCCGCGGCGCACGTCGAAATTCAGATGCTGGTGAACGATGTTGCGCCCATACCGCTTGGTGAGGTCGCGCACCTCGATCACCGTTTCGGCGATGGCAGGCAGCGGTCGGCCGCGCACGGCTTCCTTGAGCGGCGTACTCATCCCAGCCCCACGTTCTGGAACATGATCGCGAACACAGCGTCAGCAAGAATCACGATCGTGATCGAACTCACGACGGACGTCGTCGTGCCTTCGCCCAGGCTCTGCGAGTTCGCCTTGATCCTGAAGCCGAAGTGGCAGCCCACGAGCGCGATCAGCATGCCGAACGCCACGCCTTTGCCAAGGCCGATCCAGAGGTTCGCAATGGGCACCACCCCGGGCAGCGAACGCGCGAAATACGAGAGGTCGATGCCGAGCACGAGCTTCGCGGCAAGCGCCCCACCGAAGAGCGCGATGATGTTCGTCCACATGACGAGCAGCGGCATCGCGATACCAAGCGCCACCACGCGCGGCAGGATCAGGCGCAGCCCGTGCGGAATGCCCATCACGCGCATGGCGTCCAGTTCTTCAGTCACGCGCATCACGCCGATCTGCGCCGTGATCGCGGAACCCGACCGGCCCGCCACGAGAATCGCGGAAAGCACAGGACCCAGCTCGCGAATCACCGAGAGCCCGAGAATGTTCACGATGTACTGGTTCGCACCGAAGATGCGCAGTTGCTGCGCCGAGAGGTACGAAAGCACGATGCCGATCAGGAACGCCACGAGCGCGGTGATGGGCAACGCCCTCGTGCCGGCGTTGTAAACGTTCGCTGATATCTCGGTCCACGGCGTGATCCTCGGATTGCGTGCAATCGAGAACAGATCAAGCACCACGCGGCCCAGCATCACGAGGCCGCCATAGAGATGCTCAAGGAACGTGAAGATGGCGAAGCCGAGGCGCGTGAACGGATCGAACCGCACCACCGGTTCCGGCGGCTCGCGGGCGGCGTCGAGCAGCACGATGCGGTCGAATATTTCGCGCTGCGTATCGGTAAGCGCCACCAGTTCGTGCGGAAAGCGGCGGCCCCAGATATGCCAGAGCGCCTGACCGCCCACGTGGTCCATGTGTTCGATGTGCGACAGATCCCAGTGATCCACCGGCTCGGCGGCCAGCTTGCGCAGCCGCATCGTCACCCCGCCGCGGGCCCGGTCGCGCGCGAGCGCGAGCGCCGTCCATTGCCCGGACAGCCGGACGATCTTGCCTTGGGTGCCGGCCGCGATCTCGAGGCCGGGTGGCGTGTCGTAATTCAAGGGTCGCTGGATCCGCCGGAATGAAGACAGCAGCATTGTAACGAACGCTCCCCGTTTGGCGGCTGCGACATGTACACCCCATGCCGTCGCTACAATACGGGCCATGAACGTTCCCCCTTCTCCCTCCGCAGCCGGTTCGGCCGACGACTGGCGCATCGACCGCGATCGCGCCGTCACGCTGTTCGGCCCCGCCGCGCTCGACTGGCCGCTCGAAATCGTCGAGGAAACCGGCTCCACCAACGCCGACCTCATGGCCCGCCTGAAGGCGCTGCCACGCGACGCGGGCGCGCTCGCGCGGCCCATCGTGCGCGTCGCTTATTTGCAGACAGCCGGCCGCGGCCGCCGTGGCCGGCCCTGGTACGCCGAGCCGGGCAACGCACTGCTGTTTTCCATTGCGTGCGTAATGCCGCGACCGCTCGAAGGGCTCGCGGGCTTGAGCCTCGCCATTGGCGTGGCGCTCGTAGACGGACTTCGCTCGCTGCCCGTTGCCGGTCCCGGGCAGATCGCGCTGAAGTGGCCCAACGACGTGCTGCTCGAAGGCGACAAACTCGCAGGCATCCTGATTGAAACCGCGTGGAGCACGGAGGACGCCAGCGCGGTCGTGATCGGCATCGGCACCAACGTAAAGGGCGCGGACGAACTCGCGGCAAAGGTGGGCGAACTGAACGCCGACGCACCGGCCCAGGTGCGCGGCGCCACGCCGACGGCGCTTGCGCGGGCGCTGCCGAACGCCAATCTCACGGATACGCTCGCCGCCGAACTCAACGCGCTCGAACCGGCGTTGCAGCGCTTTGCCGCAAGCGGATTCGCCCCGTTCCAGCCGCGCTGGAACGCGTGCCACGCCTATGCAGGCCGCGAAGTCATGCTGATCGAACAAGGCGTGGAAGTGGCACGCGGCGTGGCGACGGGCGTGGACGAACGCGGCCAACTGCTGCTCGATACGCCCACCGGACGACGCGCTATCGCGACCGGAGACGTCTCGCTGCGGCTCACGGAGGGCGGCGCATGAGCGGCGCGCCGTTCCTGCTCATCGACGCCGGCAACAGCCGGCTCAAGTGGGCAATGGCCGACGTCGGCGGTGCACACGCGTATGCGGGTTCGTCGTCCGACGAGCCTGACTGGGCAGGCCTACCGCCACCGGCGAGCGCCTGGATTTCAAACGTTGCGGGCGATGCGGTGGCCGAACGCATCGACACATGGCTCGACGCACGATGGCCGGGCTTGCCGCGCACGACGATTCGCGCGACCGCGCACCAGTGCGGCGTGACGAACCGCTACGCTGCGCCCGGCGCGCTGGGCAGCGACCGCTGGGCCGGGCTGATCGGCGCACACGCCGCCTTTCCCGGCGAGCATCTGCTGATCGCGACGTTCGGCACGGCCACCACGCTCGAAGCGCTCCGTGCAGACGGCACGTTTGTGGGCGGATTGATTGCGCCGGGGTGGTCGCTGATGATGCGCTCGCTCGGCGAGCGGACCGCGCACCTGCCCACCATCGAAGCCGGCGAAGCGCGCGACCTGCTGACATCGACGGCCCGGCCCGAACCGTTCTTCGCCACGGACACTCACCGTTCCATCAGCGCAGGCTGCGCGCTCGCGCAGGCCGCGCTGATCGAGCGGATGTGGACCGAACTGCGCGACGAATGGCAGGTGCCGGTGCGGCTCGTGCTGGGCGGCGGAGCGGCCGACGAAGTGACAGCGGCGCTCAAGGTGCCGCATACTCGCCACGACACGCTGGTGCTGGCCGGGCTCGCGTTAATTGCCGCTGAGTGCGGCTGATGGGACAAGGGTGACAGGCGGTGTGCCAGGCCTGGGTGCTTCAAAGTTGCCCCGGATTTGGCTGAGGTCCTGCTTGTGCTCGGTGGGACGTTGCCGGGAAATTGCCAGAAAATCGGCGAATAAGGAACGAAGCCGTCTTTAAGGAGAAACGACGATGCTGCGATGGCTCATCGCCATTCTTTTGCTCGCGAACCTGCTCGCGTTTGCGGCGATCAGCGGGGCATTCGGGCCGACGCCGGCCTCCGGTCCACGCGAGCCCGGTCATCTGAACCGTGAGGTCCATCCCGACTGGCTGAAGGTGCGGCCCATATCGCCGGCGGAATCGGCGGACGCGACGATTGTCGGCGGCCCGGTGCCAATGCCCGCGGTAAAGAGTTCGGAGTTGACGCAGTAGTCGCGCGCGGTTCGTTGGCGCGCACCGGCAACCGAGCGACGCAAGACTCAAGCCGCCGTTTCTACGGCGGCTTCGTCGTCTCATCAGCCGAGGCTGCGCACCTTCTTCAGGAGCTTCGTGGTCGAGCGATCGTGCTCGAAAGGAATGGCAAGCGCCCGCCCGCCCCAGCCACGAACGAGCGCCGATTCGGGCAACACGTCCATGTCGTAATCGCCGCCCTTCACGAGCACATCGGGACGCAACGCTTCGATGAGTGAAACCGGTGTGCGCTCGTCGAAGCGAACCACCCAGTCCACGCTTTCGAGCGCCGCAAGCAGCGCCATGCGGTCGTCTTCGGCGTTGATGGGGCGGTCGTCGCCCTTGCCCAGCATGCGCACCGAGGCGTCGCTGTTCACGCCGACAATCAGGCACGCACCCAACGCCTTCGCGTCGGCGAGATAGGTGACGTGACCGCGATGGAGGATATCGAAGACCCCGTTCGTGAACACGACGGGGCCGGGCAGCGACGCACGGCGCTCAGCGAGCGCCTCACGCGTGACGATCTTGCGTTCGAAGGCAGCGGTCATGGGGCAGCCAGCGTTGCGTAATCGCGTCAGGCCGGCGCGTCAGGCCGGCTGCTGGTGCGCGGACGGATCCTGGCCCGAAGCCTGCAGCCGCACCGTCACTTCCTTGCGATAGCGGTTCAGTTCCTGCGCCGTGTTGAATGTGCGCTCGAAGAGAATCGAGAGGTTGTGCAGGATACGTTCGACAACCTTCTTCTCCCAACCATCGTCGAAGCGAATCTGCTCGTCGAGCCAGCGCTCGAGCCATTCCGGGTCAGGCAGGCGCGACTGCACCGTGTCGCGCGGGAACAGCGACTGATTGACGTGCAGGTTCGTGGGGTGCAGCGGCTTCTCGGTGCGACGCGCCGAAGCCATCAGCACGCCGATCTTCGCGAACGCGGCGCGCGCCACATCGCCGCAGTTGGTGAGCGCCTTCTTCATGTAACGCAGATAGGCGCCGCCGTGGCGGGCTTCGTCGCGCGAGATGGTTTCGTAGATGTGCTTGATGACCGGCTCGGTGTGCCATTCGGCAGCGCGCCGATACCAGTGATTGAGGCGAATTTCGCCGCAGAAGTGCAGCATCAGGGTTTCGAGCGGCGGCGCCGGGTCGAACTCGAAGCGCACCGCGTGCAGTTCTTCCTCGGTCGGCACGAGTTCCGGCTTGAAGCGACGCAGGTATTCCATCAGCACCAGCGAATGCTTCTGCTCCTCGAAGAACCACACGCTCATGAAGGCCGAGAAATCGCTGTCGTGATGGTTATCGCGCAGGAACATCTCCGTTGCCGGCAATGCAGACCACTCGGTGATCGCATTCATCTTGATCGTACGGGCCTGCTCGTCGGTGAGGAGCGATGCGTCGAACTTGTCCCACGGAATGTCCTTCTCCATGTCCCATCGGACCGATTCGAGCGATTTGTAAAGTTCCGGATAAAGCATCGTGTTCATAGTCCCGCCCCTGTTCAGCGCTTGACGACTTTTGACTTCGTGCCGCGCCCGCGCACCTCTGCGCTGTCGAGCGAAGCATTTAATTTTACGCGGTAATCGGGCACCCAGAATCTCCGTCGGGCGACGAAGTGCCCGCGGTTCTCCGTGTGCGTGCGATTACCGGAATGTTGTGCGGCATGACGGCCGTGGGTAGGGACGGGCCCGTTCCTTCAATCCGTGCCGCGAGCGGTGCCAGTGCACCGCGTTGCCGGGCGGACGCTGCCACCCGGACCGGCCCTTGCGCCGGCCACCGGAACAGCCGTTCCGGCTTGCGCCAGCGGGCCGCAAAGCGTTCGGCATGATAGCACGCCGGCCCCTCCCAGCCCTTCCGGCCCGAAAAACGCGCACTACTATGAGCCGGGCGCTGCATTTCCGCACATATACGCAGATAAACCTTGACGTATCTCAATAACGCATCAAGTAAACGTCGATGACCACGCGTGAGCAAACGGCGCGCCCGTTCGGGCACCGCGCAACGTGTTGCCCGACCCACGCGGCATGGCGGACGACGCCCCGCCCGCCGCACGGCGAACATCGGCAAACGTCATTCCGGCTTGTTCGACGACGACTTCTTCGCTGTGCGCCCTGCGCCGGCAGCGGTCGAACCCTTCGTCTGCGACGGCCGTTTCGTGGCTGTGTGCTTCGCCCCCGGCTCGGCGCCAGCCGCAGCGCTACCGGGGCCGCCGTCGCTCCCGCTCGCCGCGCCCGCTCCAGCCGGTTGCGCCACGGCGAACTGCGCGAGCTGGTTGAACTGGGACTGCAGCAGATTCCACCAGGCAGTGGGGTCGAATGTAGGCGGCGCGGCTTGCTGGGCGTCTCCCGACCCTTCAGCGCTTTCTGCGTCTTCGGACGCGACGCCCGCTTCGCGCGGCGGTGCGTCGCCTGCTGCGGCGCGGCCGCGCGGTCCCTCGTCCGTGGGCTTGGGACTGGCGGGCTCGGTCATCTGCGACTGCGCAAATGCGCCGAACGCACGCAACGTAGCGAGTGTCGCGCGCTGCACTTCGAGCGCCTGGATGGCCGATTGCAGCATGTTGAGGTTCAGCTTCAGCCACTGCTCGACGGCGCGCATGTCGGTGATGCGCTTGTCGAGTTCTTCGACGCTCGTGAGCGGCGCAAGCATGTCGGACATCATCGAGAGCGAGGGTCCCAACCCTTGCGCGGCACCGGGCTGCATGCCCGGGAAAGCGCTACCGAAGGGCGTGAGACGCATCATGTCCCACATCCGGTCGAGCATCTCCGCCGGAGGAAAGCCGGGGAAACCCGGGAAGGGCGGGATGGAACCTGGCTGGTCGGTCATGCGTGTCTCCTCACGTGGGGGTTGAACGCGGCGGATCTCATGTAGCGTGCGGCGTGTCGATATTGCTCCGATCATACAGCGCCGTCCCGCGCCGCAACGAACGGGGTTAGCCCTGAGCACCGCCGTGAGCGACCCGCGTGCAACGTCAGAACACGGTCACGCGAGGCTCGGTCAGAACGGATCGCCGCCCGGGAAATCCGGCGAACGCCGCTCGCGCAACGACTGAACGCCTTCGCGCACGTCGGGCCCGGAGAAGCCCATGAACTCGAGCGCGAGCGACGTATCGAATGCCGGCCCCGCTGAGCGCAGCCAGTTATTGAGCGCGTACTTCGTCCAGCGGATGGCGGTCTGTGACCCATCCGCAAGGCGCCTTGCCACCTCGAACGCCTTCGGCACAAGGTCGTTCTCGTCCACGGCGAGCGACACGAGCCCGATGCGCTCCGCTTCCTCGCCGCTCACCGGTTCGCAGAGCAGCAGGTAGTACTTCGCCTTCGCCATACCGCACAAAAGCGGCCAGACGATGGCCGCATGGTCGCCTGCCGCCACGCCGAGCCGGGTGTGTCCGTCGATGATGCGTGCCGTCTTCGACGCAATCGAAATATCGGCGAGCAGCCCGGCCACCAGACCGGCACCGACTGCCGGCCCATGCATGGCCGACACGACGGGCTTGCTGCAATTAATCACGTTGTAGACGAGGTCACGAGCCTCGCGCCACACGCGCGCCCGCACGTCGAAGTGCGTGGCCATGTCTTCCACGAGTTGCAGGTCGCCGCCCGCCGAAAAGCCCTTGCCTTCGCCGCGAATCAGCGCAACGCGCGCATCGGGATCGCGGTCGATGTCGCGCCAGATGTCGGCGAGTTCGCGGTGCATCTGCGCGTCTGCAGTGGCGAGCGCGCTGCGGTTCGCTCCCGCGCCGCTCATCACGACTTCGACGATGCCATGCGCGTGGCGCCTCACCTGCAGCGCGTGATAGTTGGCGTAGAACGGATCGTTCATGGCTGTCTCCTCGCTGGTTTTATCCGTGTGTCGCACCGTGAGCATCCACACGGCACACATCTATGCCGAAACCGCGGCGCGCCGCGCGCCGGCAACGCTCAGGCCGCGCCGTCGAGCGGCGCCACGGCCTGATCGATCGCGCCGAAAATCGACTTGCCCGCTTCGTCGAACATTTCGATCTTCACGCTGTCGCCGAACTTCATGAATTCGGTGCTGGGCGCGCCGTGCTCGATGGTTTCCAGGCACCGCTTCTCGGCGATGCAGCAGTAGCCGCGCTTCGCGTCCTTGTTCGATACCGTGCCCGAGCCGACGATGGACCCGGCGCGCACGTTGCGCGTCTTCGCCGCGTGTGCGATCAGTTGCCCGAAATGAAACACCATGTCGGTGCCGGCGTCGGGCTGCCCCACCTTGCGGCCGTTCCAGTGGACGATCATCGGCCGATGCAGGCGCCCCTCGCGCCAGTGCTCGCCCAGTTCGTCAGGCGTGACGGCGAGAGGCGCAAACGCCGTGGCAGGCTTGCTCTGGAAAAAGCCGAAGCCCTTCGCGAGTTCGGCGGGAATCAGGTTGCGCAGCGACACGTCGTTGGCAAGCGTAACGAGCCGCACGCCCTTGAGCGCCTGCTCGGGCGTCGCGCCCATTGGCACGTCGGACGTGATCACCGCGACCTCGGCTTCGAAGTCGATGCCATAGGACTCCGATGCGCACACGATGTCGTCAGTGGGGCCGATGAAATCGTCGCTGCCGCCCTGGTACATTAGCGGATCGGTCCAGAACTCCGGCGGCATTTCGGCGCCGCGCGCACGGCGTACGAGTTCGACGTGATTCACGTAGGCCGAACCGTCTGCCCACTGGAAGGCGCGCGGCAGCGGCGCCATGCAGTCTTTCGCGTTGAACGCGAAGGAATGGCGCGCGCGGCCATGGTTGAGCTGGTCGTACAGGTCACGCAGCTGCGGCGCGTAGAAGGCCCAGTCGTCGAGCGCGCGCTGCAGCGTGGGCGCAATCGCGTCGGCAATCGCGGCGGTTTGCAGGTCGCGAGAGACGACGATCAGCTGGCCGTCGCGGGTGCCGTCCTTCAGCGTGGCGAGTTTCATAGGCGGGCAATTGGGATGACGATAGAAGGAATGTATTCTACGATGGTGAACCGGTCCGCCCCACCTGGCCTCGCGGCCTATTCCATCAAGCTAGATGACATCACCTGCCCGCTCCGGCAAGCTTCGCATGTCTGCCGTATCTCCTGACGACACTGCCCGCGACGAGTCTGCTCACGAACTGGACGCCGCGGACCTCGCCGGCGAAGAGAGCGCCGAGCCCGGCGAAGAAAAGCTGCGCTCCGGCATTCAGTCCATCGAAGTCGGCTTCCGCCTGCTCGACGTGCTCACGCGCGAACCGCGCGCCATGATGCTGCGCGACCTCGCGCAGCGCGCGGGCATGAGCCCGGCCAAGGCGCATCGCTACCTCGTGAGCTTTCAGCGTCTGGGCGTGGTAGCGCAGGACCCACTCTCCGGACGCTACGAGCTGGGCGGCTTCGCGCTGCAACTGGGACTCGCGAGGCTCGCGCGCGTGGACGGCGTGAAGCTTGCGCGACTCGCCCTCGCCGAACTGCGGGACGCGCTGGACATCACGGTGGGCATCGCAGTGTGGGGCAACCAGGGGCCGACCGTCGTGCACTGGATGGAGTCGACCCATCCGGCCAAAGCGGCGCTCAAGCTCGGCGACGTGATGCCGTTGCTCAGCTCCGCCACCGGTCTGCTGTTCGCCGCGTATCTGCCGCGCAGCAAGACCGAGGCGATGATCGCGCGCGAACTGGCCGACGCGCGGCATTCGTCGCATGCCGGCGCGCCGCGCACGCCGGAAGACGTCGAACGGGTGCTCGCCGAAGTACGCGCACATAAAGGCGCGCGAGTGGAAGGCATGCTGCTGCCGACCATCCACGCGTTCTGCACGCCCGTGTTCGACTCGGCCGGCGACCTTGCGCTCGGGCTGATCGCGCTGGGCCACGAAGGGTCGTTCGACATCGGCTGGAACGGTGCGGTGTACACGGCGCTGCGCGAGTGCGCACAGAAGATTTCGTACGAGCTCGGATATAGTCCGACGGCGAGAGCGTAGCGTGAGCGGCACGAGGGCCCGATGTGACGAATAGCCAGCTGTAGCGGCCGCGGTACAGGATTCGGCTCACATGCGGCGGCATCGTCCGGGGGAACACGGCTCGCGGCGTCGCGGTCGAACGGTTTTCCGCCGGACGGGATCACTACCCCGGGAATTCCCTCGTGGATCGGCAAGCCAGACCAAACCGTATCCGCGAGGCGCAGCCGCCCATCGCGCCGGTACGTTGCGCCGCGGCTCGCTCATTGCCACACCGTCCACCTGCAGCAAGTTCGCCACTTTTACGTTTTTCGCACCCGCAGCCACAGACCGTTTCGATGTCGTCCCCATCCGTCGCTCAAGGCGCCGCCTCTCTCACTGCCACCGCCCGCGCCCGCGCGCGTCGTCCGTGGCGCTGGCTGGCGGCGCTTGCCGTTGTGAGCGCGCTGCACTGGATCGCCGCGCAATGGGTGGAACGTAACCGCGATACGTTCATTGCGCCGGAAACGCAGCGCGTACCGGTGCAGGTGCAACTGCTCAAACCCGAGCGCGTGGAGCAGACTCCGGCGGGCTCCACGGCGAAGGGAGCAGCACCCGCCGCGCCGGCGAAGGCCCAGGCAACGCAGCATCGACGAAGCGAGCATGTGCTTACCGCCGTCCGCCCACAGAGTGCACAGCCGGCGCGGCGAACGGCCCCGGCCGCGGAGAAGGCGCCAGAAACAGCCACAGCGCCCGAAGCCGCATCGTCTCCCGCTGCGGCATCCGCGTCCGCGGCAGGCGCCGGCATAAACGCGGACGCCGCATCCGGTGCGGCAGCCAACGGCGCGCAGGGCTCCGGCGCGGCGGCATCGGGCGGCGTGAAGTTCTCTGTGCCGCCCTCGGGCGACCTTCAGTACGACACCTTCTACAACGGCGTGCGCAACCAGACCGGCACCTTGCACTGGACGAGCGACGGCCAACACTACGAAATGGTGATTGCCGTGCCGCTGCCGTTCGTCGGCACGTTTCGCTGGACGAGCCACGGCCACGTGGACGCGTTCGGACTCGCGCCGGACCAATACATCGAACAGCGCGGCCGCCGGCCCGAAGACGTCACCGTCTTCAACCGCGAGCAGAAGCAGATCGTCTTTACTCGCACGCCCAACTCGCTGGCGTTGCCGGACGGCGCGCAGGACCGCTTCAGCATGGTGATGCAGCTGGCAAGCCTCGTGCGCGGTGACCCCGACGCCTACAAGCCCGGTGTCACCCGCGAGTTCTACGTCGCCGACAACGACAGCGGCGAAACCTGGCCTATCGAAACAATCGGAGACGAGACCATCCGCACGGCGCAGGGCTTCGTGACCGCGCGGCACTTCATGCGCCTGCCGCGCCATGAGGGTGATCGGCGGCGAATCGACGTGTGGCTTGCGCCGTCGCTGGGCTGGCTGCCCGCGCGGCTCATGCAGACCGAGCCAAACGGCAGCGAAATCGAGTTGGTGTGGCATGGCAACGCGAAGGCGCCGTCCGTGGATGCAACACCAACGGGCGGGGCAGGCAGCGCGGCCGATACACCGGCAGGAGCGTCGGCACAACCGGACGACGAGGGCACGTCGCCCGGCGCAACCTCCAGCCAGTCCCAGCCCGACGCTGGGCAGCCGGCAGCGGCACAGAACGCGTTGCCGCCTGACCCCACTCAAGCCACGCAGCCTGCGCCGACCGCTCCGCCGTCGCCCATATCGCCAGCCACCACGAATAGCAGCGCAAAACCCTGAGCGACACACTCGCGCAACCAGCATCCTCAACGCGCACTGTCACCCGCCTCTTCCGCCCGCTCAACGCAACGCGCCGCGAGTCATGTGCCAGACCGAGCAATCCCTCGAACGCGCGAGGAACCTTCTCGCGCCAGAACCCCTCGCACCACACTGAAGCCCGGCGGGCGGAGCATCGGAGCGGCCCAGCACGCTTCACGCGTCGCCACGATAATGGCGTTCACAGGCGGTTCCTTTCATCGTTCATACGTGACGGAGCAAAGCATGCAAGTGACGATCAACGGCATAGAAACGCGCTACGTGCTGGACAACGAAGGCGGCGGCCCGTGGCTCACGTTCGTGCATCAACTGGGCGGCGACCTCTCGGTGTGGGATCAACTCGCCGGCTATTTTCGCGACGACTACACCGTGCTGCGCTACGACCTGCGCGGGCACGGCGCATCGGCGGTGCCAGACGAGCCCTTCAGCGTCGCGGATCTCGCCGCCGACCTGGCCGCGCTGCTCGATGCGCTCGGCGCCCCGTCCACGCACCTGGTCGGCCTCTCGCTGGGCGGCATGACGGCTCAGCACTTCGCGCTCGATTACCCGTCGAAGGTCGAAACACTGACGCTTGCGGACACGCTAAGCCGCACCCCGCCCGAAAACCGCGCGCTGTGGGACGAACGCGCCGCCACGGTGCGCCGCGAAGGCGTCGCGGGGCTCGTGCCCGCGACGCTCGAACGGTGGCTCACGGCGGACTTCCGGCGGGCGCACCCGGAAGTCGTCGAGCAGATACGCGAGGTCATGACGCAAACGTCTGCGCAAAGCTACGCCTTCGCCTGCGAAGCGTTGCGCGACTTCGACGTGCACGCGCGACTGGGCGACATCCGCATCCCGACGCTCGCTGTGGCGGGCCGCTATGACCCGGGCACGCCGCCTGCGGCAACGCAAGCCATGGCAGGCGCGATCCCGGGCGCACGTTTCGAGGTGCTGGAAGCGGCCCATCTCGCGCCCATCGAGCAATCCCACCGATTTGCAGCCTTGCTGGAAACGTTTCTTGAGACAAGGGTCTAAGATTCAGAAGTGGAAATTTTTACGCGGCAGTCTGGGCCTCCCCTTGAATTGCACAGCGGGCGCTCCACTTACGGGGTGAGGCAAAAACGCCAGGAGCACAGAAAGAGGAGTGTCGCCATGCAAATGATCTACAACAGCCCTAACTATTGCGTCGTCGAGTTTCCGCCGCAGGACGGTCACCTCGCCATGAAGGCAGGCGGCTATGAGATCGTCGACAAGAACGCGCGGCGCGAAATCTTCATCGACGGCGAAATGGCGGCACAGTTTCGCGAGCACGTGCAGAAGCTGATTGAAGGCGAACCGTCGCTGGACGAAGTCGACGAATTCCTCGGCCAGTTCGACAGCCTGATGCTGCAGCCCGTCATCCTCCACTGACAAGGCATCGCACGCGCCGGCACGGCGTGCGACCGCCCCGGAAACCCCCATCCGCCTGTGCGCGGATGGGGGTTTCCTTTTTCCAGCGCTTGCAGGGCCTTGGCCGCCGCTGTGCGGCAAGCCGCCGCGGCTGCCGCTACAATCTCTAGTTTCCCGAAGTTCGCGCGCAATGTCCGCGCGAAAATGCGCCTTCGAACGCCCGATTCCGACTCCGAGTCCGCCATGAACCAGCCCGCTTCTGCCGCTTCGAATGCAGCCACGAACGCCGCAACCCGCCCTGCCGCCGTGGCCCGCCAGGACGCACCGTACACGCGCGGCGCGGCCCTGCCCGCCCTGCTCGCGTCGCGCATCCTGATTCTCGATGGCGCGATGGGCACCATGATCCAGCGCTACAAGCTCGACGAAGCAGCCTATCGCGGCGAACGCTTCAAAGACTATCCGCGCGACATCAAGGGCAACAACGAACTGCTGTCGATCACGCAGCCGGCCATCATCAGCGAGATTCACGAGCAGTATCTGGCCGCGGGCGCGGACATCATCGAAACCAATACGTTTGGCGCAACGAAGGTCGCCCAGGCCGATTACGGCATGGAAGACCTCGCCGCCGAAATGAACCTCGCGTCGGCGAAACTGGCGCGCGCGGCCTGCGACAAGTACTCGACGCCCGACAAGCCGCGCTTCGTCGCGGGCGCAATCGGACCGACGCCGAAGACAGCGAGCATCTCGCCCGACGTCAACGACCCCGGCGCGCGCAACGTCACCTTCGAAGAACTGCGCACCGCGTACTACGAGCAGGCGCAGGCGCTGCTGGACGGCGGCGTCGATCTGTTCCTCGTGGAAACGATCTTCGACACGCTGAACGCCAAAGCCGCGCTCTTCGCACTCGACCAGCTGTTCGACGACACCGGCGAGCGCCTGCCCATCATGATCTCGGGCACCGTCACAGACGCCTCGGGCCGCATCCTCTCCGGCCAGACGGTGGAAGCCTTCTGGAACTCGCTGCGTCACGCGCGGCCGCTCACGTTCGGCCTCAACTGCGCGCTGGGCGCGGCGCTGATGCGTCCGTATATCGCCGAACTCTCGAAGCTCTGCGACACCTACGTGTCGTGCTACCCGAACGCGGGCCTGCCCAATCCGATGAGCGATACGGGCTTCGACGAAACGCCGGCCGACACGTCGGGGCTCCTCAAGGAATTCGCGCAGGCGGGCCTCGTCAACATCGCGGGCGGCTGCTGCGGCACGACCCCCGAGCACATCGCCGCCATCGCCAAGGCGCTCGCCGACGTGAAGCCGCGCCGCTGGCCGGGCCAATATCGCGACGCGGCGTGATTCCACGCGCTACCTGACAAGACGCCACCCACGAGACACCTTCACGCCATGACCGATCACACCCTGCGCCTCTCCGGCCTCGAGCCGTTCAACGTCACGTCCGGCACGCTGTTCATCAACGTGGGCGAGCGCACCAACGTGACGGGCTCCAAAGCCTTCGCCCGCATGATCCTGAACGGCCAGTTCGATGAAGCGCTCGCGGTGGCGCGCCAGCAGGTCGAAAACGGCGCGCAGGTCATCGACATCAACATGGACGAAGCGATGCTCGATTCGAAAGCGGCCATGGTGCGCTTTCTGAACCTCATCGCGTCGGAGCCCGACATCGCGCGGGTGCCCATCATGATCGACTCGTCGAAGTGGGACGTGATCGAAGCGGGTTTGCAATGCGTGCAGGGCAAGGCCATCGTGAATTCGATCTCGCTGAAGGAAGGCGAGGAGGCGTTCCGCCATCACGCGAAGCTGATTCGCCGCTACGGCGCAGCGGCCGTGGTGATGGCCTTCGACGAAAAAGGCCAGGCCGACACGTTCGAGCGCAAGACGCAGATCTGCCGCCGCTCGTACGAAGTGCTCGTGAACGAAGTGGGCTTTCCGCCCGAAGACATCATCTTCGACCCGAACATCTTCGCCATCGCCACGGGCATTGAAGAGCACAACAACTACGCCGTGGATTTCATCGAAGCCACGCGCTGGATCAAGCAGAACCTGCCGTACGCGAAGGTGAGCGGCGGCGTGTCGAACGTGTCGTTCTCGTTCCGCGGCAACGACCCCGTGCGCGAAGCCATTCACACCGTGTTCCTCTACTACGCCATCAAGGCCGGCATGGACATGGGCATCGTCAACGCGGGCCAGCTCGGCGTGTACGAAGACCTCGACACCGAGTTGCGCGAGCGCGTGGAAGACGTCGTGCTGAACCGCCGGCCCGATGCGACCGACCGCCTGCTCGAAATCGCCGACCGCTTCAAGGCCGGCGCCGCGAAGAAGGAAGAGAACCTCGAGTGGCGCAACCAGCCGGTCGAGAAGCGCCTCGCGCACGCGCTCGTGCTCGGCATCACGAATTTCATCGTGGAAGACACCGAGGAAGCGCGCGTGAAGATCGCCGAGGCGGGCGGGCGACCGATCAACGTGATCGAAGGCCCGCTCATGGACGGCATGAACATCGTGGGCGACCTCTTCGGGCAGGGCAAGATGTTCCTGCCGCAGGTGGTGAAGTCGGCGCGCGTGATGAAGCAGGCGGTGGCGCACCTGATCCCGTTCATCGAGGAAGAAAAGAAGAAGCTTGCCGAAGCGGGCGGCGACGTGCGCGCGAAAGGCAAGATCGTGATCGCCACGGTGAAGGGCGACGTGCACGACATCGGCAAGAACATCGTCTCCGTCGTGCTCCAGTGCAACAACTTCGAGGTGGTCAACATGGGCGTGATGGTGCCCTGCAACGAGATCCTCGCGAAGGCGAAGGTGGAAGGTGCGGACATCGTCGGACTCTCGGGGCTCATCACGCCGAGCCTCGAGGAAATGGCCTACGTCGCTTCGGAAATGCAGCGCGACGACTATTTCCGCGTGAAGAAGATTCCGCTGCTGATCGGCGGTGCCACGACTTCGCGCGTGCATACCGCCGTGAAGATCGCGCCCAACTACGAAGGGCCCGTGGTGTACGTGCCGGACGCGTCGCGCTCGGTGTCGGTCGCGTCGAACCTGCTTTCGGACGAAGGCGCCGCGAAGTACCTCGACGATCTGAAGGCTGACTACGAACGCATCCGCACCCAGCACGCGAACAAGAAGGCGCAGCCGCTCGTCACGCTCGCCGAGGCGCGCGCGAACAAGACGAAGATCGACTGGGCGCATTACCAGCCGGTGAAGCCGAAGTTCCTCGGCCGGCGCGTGTTCCGCAACTACGACCTCAACGAGCTGGCCCAGTACATCGACTGGGGGCCGTTCTTCCAGACCTGGGATCTCGCGGGCCGCTATCCGGACATCCTGAATGACGAGATCGTGGGCGAGTCGGCGCGCAAGGTGTTCTCGGACGCGAAGTCGATGCTCGCGCGGCTGATCCAGGGACGCTGGCTTACGGCGAACGGCGTAATCGCGCTGCTGCCGGCGAACACGGTGAACGACGACGACATCGAGATCTACACCGACGAGTCGCGCTCCGAAGTTGCCCTCACGTGGCGCAACCTGCGCCAGCAGAGCGTGCGGCCCGTGGTGGACGGCGTACAGCGCCCGAACCGGTCGCTCGCGGACTTCATCGCGCCCAAAGACTCCGGCGTGGCCGACTACATCGGACTCTTTGCCGTGACAGCCGGCATCGGTGTCGACAAGAAGGAAGCGCAGTTCGTCGCCGATCACGACGACTACAGCGCCATCATGCTAAAGGCGCTCGCGGACCGCTTCGCCGAAGCCTTCGCCGAAGCGATGCACGCCCGCGTGCGGCGCGACTTGTGGGGCTACGCCGCGGACGAGTCGCTTGCGAATGACGACCTGGTCGCCGAAAAGTACCGCGGCATCCGCCCCGCGCCGGGCTACCCCGCTTGCCCGGACCACCTCGTGAAGCGCGACATGTTCGCGCTCCTTCAGGCGGAAGAAGTGGGCATGAGCGTGACCGAGTCGCTCGCGATGCTGCCTGCGGCCAGCGTGTCGGGCTTCTATCTCGCGCATCCGGACAGCACGTACTTCTCGGTGGGCAAGATCGGCGAAGACCAGCTCGAGGACTACGCCCGGCGCATGTCGCTTTCGAAGCAAGACGCAAGCCGCGCGCTGGCGCCGCTACTGTAGGTCTGTTGACGTGAAGCGCGCGGGCTCCGCATATCGCTCACGAAAGCCTGAATATTTGCGGTCGCAAAAATTTCGGCTTTGTAGACTGGTTGCGCAGTACGTCTTCGCCGCGCGCTCAGGACACAACGGACCGCCAACGCGTCGGCCATCCATGCAACCGTCAACGGAGAAAAATCGTATGAAGAAGCTGACGCTGATGTTGACTGCGCTTGCGCTTGCAGGCGGGAGCTTGCCGGCCTTCGCCCAGCAGGCGACGCCGGGCGAAGCGAGCGCGGTGAGCAGCTATTCGCCACCGCGCCAGAAACATGTGAAGAAGCCGAAGAAGAAAAAGATGAAGCATGGTGCTTCGGCTGCCGCGACCGCGGAACCCGCTGCGCCTGCCGCCAGCCAGTAACGGATGAGCCCGCACAGCCTGAAGCCGCACAACGTAACGCTAGTGTCATAACGTCACATTGCAAAAGAGCCCGCTCCATGGAGCGGGCTCTTTTCATGTGGGCTGCGTCAGATGCCCCACACGATATCGGACTGTTCCTTGTGCGCGGCTCGCAGCATATCGAGGAACGGATACGCACGCTGCGCAAGCCCGATGGGAATCTCGTGCGGCTCGTGACCGTCTTCGCCCTCGTGGAAATGTCCGTCGTGCTCGGCACGCTCGCGCTTGTCCGTGGCGATTGCCGCTTCAAGCTTCGTGATGGCCGGTTCGAGCTGATCGTGCGTGATCACGCCTTGCTTGTCGAGCCGTTTGCCGATAATGCCGAGCAGGTACTGCGCCAGATTTTCCAGCATCGTGACATCCGGCGACGCATGGCATTTGAAAGTAATCAGCATGACTGCTCCCCTTCTCATTTTGTTGAACCTCGTGCGGCCCGCGCAAGCGGCATCGGCCGGTATCATGCAACGGCGAGATGCCCCTCTGCGGCTCGTCGCGGGCGTCGTATTGGACATATTAGCACCTGCTAAAATCCCTCTGAACGGAAAACCGAACGGCCGCCGTGCAGCACGCAAGCGTTGCCGGACGCCCGGAGCATAGGCGGCATACGGCTCACCCTCGTCGGCACGCAGGTCTGCATGCTGCACGGCAAGTCGGCCTGAAGCGCCTTCGCTCGCAGGGCTCATGCAACCGCTCGGGCGATCGCTCAGGCAGTTGCCTGGACAGCCAGCCGCTCAGACAACGGCGCGCAGTTGTCCGCGTCCCGCGCGAGCGCCGCAGCGCCCGCTTTCCACCCATTCGTGACGGCCCGGCCACGCAACGCCGGCCGCAGCCGATTACCCGCATAGGACCTGCAACAAGCATGCTGCCCGCACAAAAACAGACTCTCGAAACGCTGTTCGCCGACGCGGTCAAGAAAGTGGCCGACGCAACCCAAGGCGCGGCAGACGCCGCGTTCGTCGCCCCCGCCATCGCCCTTGAACGCCCGAAGGTGGCTGCCCACGGCGACGTGGCCTGCAATGTCGCCATGCAACTGGCCAAGCCGCTGCGCGCGAATCCGCGACAACTTGCCCAGCAGATCGTCGATGCCATCGTGGCAAGCGCCGCCGCGAAGGGTCTTGTCGAACACGCCGAAGTGGCAGGCCCTGGCTTCATCAACCTGCGTCTCACCGCGGATGCGAAGCGCGCCGTGATCGGCGCGGTGTTCACCGAACGCGACGCCTACGGCCGCGCGCAGCGCGAAGCCGGCAAGCGCGTGCTGGTCGAGTTCGTGTCGGCGAACCCCACGGGTCCGCTGCACGTGGGACACGGTCGCCAGGCCGCGCTAGGCGACGCTATTTCGAACGTGCTGGCCTCGCAGGGCTACGCCGTGCATCGCGAGTTCTACTACAACGATGCCGGCGTGCAGATCCAGAATCTCGCCGTCTCCACGCAAGCGCGCGCCCGCGGCCTGAAACCGGGCGACGCGGGCTGGCCCGAAGCGGCCTACAACGGCGAGTACATCGCAGAGATCGCGCGCGACTTCATGGCGGGCGAAACCGTCTCGGCCAAGGACGGCGAGCCGGTTAAGGGCACAGGCGACGTCGAAGACCTCGACGCGATCCGCCGCTTCGCCGTGGCCTATCTGCGCCACGAGCAGGACATGGACCTCCAGGCGTTCGGCGTGAAGTTCGACCAGTACTACCTGGAGTCGTCGCTCTACACCGAAGGTCGCGTGGAAAAGACCGTCGAGGCGCTGATCAAGACCGGCGAGACCTACGAGCAGGACGGCGCGCTGTGGCTGCGCACCACCGACTACGGCGACGACAAGGACCGCGTGATGCGCAAGTCCGACGGCACCTACACCTACTTCGTGCCCGACGTCGCCTATCACGTGACCAAGTGGGAACGCGGCTTCACGAAGGTCATCAACATTCAGGGCTCGGACCATCACGGCACCATCGCGCGCGTGCGCGCGGGCCTGCAGGGGCTCGGCGTCGGCATTCCGAAGGGCTACCCCGACTACGTGCTGCACAAGATGGTCACCGTCATGCGCGACGGTCAGGAAGTGAAGATTTCGAAGCGCGCGGGCAGCTACGTGACCGTGCGCGATCTGATCGAATGGTCGGGCGGCGCGACACCGGGCTCGGAAACGGCGCCCGATCTGCTCGACGAGGCCACCATCCGCCGCGGCCGCGACGCCGTGCGCTTCTTCCTGATCTCGCGCAAGGCCGACACGGAATTCGTGTTCGACATCGACCTCGCGCTGAAGCAGAACGACGAGAACCCGGTCTATTACGTGCAGTACGCGCACGCGCGGATCTCGTCGGTGCTCAACGAGTGGAAGTCGCGCCATAACGGCGACGAGTCGGCGCTGCCGAATATCGACCTCACGCCGCTCGCGAGCGAACGCGCGCTCGCGCTCGTGGCCAAACTCGCCGAGTATCCCGACATGCTCACGCACGCCGCCGACGAACTCGCGCCGCACGCGGTGGCCTTCTACCTGCGCGAACTCGCCGCGGAGTTTCACTCGTTCTACAATGCCGAACGCGTTCTCGTCGACGACGCGCAGGAGCGCGATGCGCGCATCGCCCTGCTCGCGGCCACACGCCAGGTGCTTGCCAACGGCCTTGCCATGATCGGCGTATCGGCACCCGAGCGCATGTAAGTTCCCGACGTCACACAAGTGGCAACACGTGGCCGCCGCGACGAACGGCGGCCCTCCCAGGATTCTTTTGTTCGCAGGTGATTCAAACGATGGCCAAACCACGCCGCACTACAAGTCAGTCGAAACAGACCGGGGGAACGTTTCTCGGTATCGTGCTGGGCCTGATTGTCGGCCTCGCGATCGCGGTGGTGGTGGCGCTCTACATCACGCGCGCGCCCTCGCCGTTCGTCGCGAAGGTGGCGCCGCCGGCGGCTTCCGATACGGGCGCAAGCGGCGCACAGCAGTACGATCCGAACCGCTCGCTGCAGGGCAAGACCCCCGGCCAGCCGGTGCCGCAGGCCGCACAACCCGCGCCGCCCAACACGGCGCCGGGCCAGAGCACGAGCCAGTCGCAGTCCGGCATGCTGGAGGAACCGCAGATCGTCGAAGTGCCGCCGTCCAGCGCGCCGGCTGCCGCCAACAACGGCGTCGCCGTGCCGCCGAAGCCCGCCACGGACAACAACGCCGCCCAGCCCGCACAGAAACCGGCCGGCAACACCGCACAGCTGGCGAACAATCCGCCGCCCAAGGCTCCCGCGGTAATGCCGAAGCCCGCTCCGGCCTCGCCCGCCCAGCAGGGCGCCGCGCCCGCCGCAGGGGACGCGAACACCGGCTATTTCCTCCAGGTGGGCGCCTACAAGACTGCCGCCGACGCCGAGCAGCAGCGCGCGCGCCTCGCGTTCCAGGGTTTCGAATCGAAGGTCACGCAGCGCGACGCGGGCGGCATCACGTATTACCGGGTGCGCATCGGGCCGTTTTCGAAGTTCGACGACATGAACACCACGCGCCAGCGGTTGTCCGACGCGGGAATCGACACGGCCGTCATCCGTTTCACGAAACAGTAACGCTTTCGATGCGCCGGCCGCTGAACCCGGCGCGGTCGGCACCGGTCTGAGTACTGCACGGGCGGCGCGCAGCGAACGCACCCTGAGCGCCCCCTGAGCACTAACGCGTGCCAACACATGCCAACGTGGGTCACAAGGAAATGAAAAAACTCTTTAGCGCACTGTTTCTTTCTCTTTCGATCGTCGCCGTCGGCGCGCAGGCAAGCCCCGCCGCGCCGGTGGCCGGCACGGACTACAGCGTCCTGAAGACGCCGCAGCCGGTGGACGTACCGGCCGGCAAGATCGAGGTCACCGAATTCTTCTGGTACGGCTGCCCGCACTGCAACGAGTTCGAGCCGTATCTGGAAGCGTGGGTCAAGAAGCAGGGCCCGGACGTGGTATTCAAGCGTGTGCCGGTGGCGTTCCGCGACGACTTCCTGCCGCACTCGAAGCTCTATCACGCGCTGGACGCGCTGGGCGTCGAACCGCAACTCACGCCGAAGGTCTTCAACGAGATCCACGTGAACCGCGACTACCTGCTCAAGCCCGAAGACCAGGCGAAGTTCCTCGCGAAGAACGGTGTGGATCCGAAGAAGTTCATGGATGCCTACAACTCGTTCTCCACGCAAAGCGCTCTGCAACGCGACAAGAAGATGATCGCGGACTACAACATCGACGGCGTGCCGACGCTTGCCGTGCAAGGCAAGTACGAGACCGGCCCCGCGATGACGAACAGCCTGCCCGGCACGCTCCAGGTGCTGGACTACCTGATCGGCCAGATTCGCGCCAAGAAGATGTAAGCGCCGAAGCGCCGGCATGAGCTCACCTCTCAAGGTCTTCATCACCGGCGCTTCGAGCGGCATTGGCCTCGCGCTTGCCGCCGAATATGCGCGGCGCGGCGCGACTCTCGGCCTTGTCGCCCGCCGTGGCGACGCACTCGCCAGCTTCCGCCAGGCGCACCCGTCCCACCCCATCGCCATTTACGCCGTCGACGTGCGCGACGAGGCTGCGCTCGCCAGCGCCGCGCAGCGGTTCATGGCCGACTACGGCTGTCCCGACGTGGTCATCGCCAACGCAGGCGTGAGCCGCGGCGCGATCACCGGCCACGGCGACCTCAAGACGTTCCGCGACGTCATGGACGTCAACTACTACGGCATGGTCGCCACCTTCGAGCCATTCGCGGCCGCCATGGTGGCCGCGAGGCACGGTACGCTGGTCGGCATTGCCAGCGTGGCAGGCGTACGCGGCTTGCCTGGCTCGGGGGCCTACAGCGCGTCCAAGGCGGCGGCGCTCAAATACCTCGAAGCGCTGCGCGTGGAGATGCGCCCGCATGGCGTGGCCGTCGTCACCATTGCGCCCGGCTACATCCGCACGCCGATGACGGCGCACAACCCCTATCGCATGCCGTTCCTCATGGACGTGGACCGTTTCGCGGCGAAGGTCGCGGACGCCGTCGCCCGCAAAACGCGCTTCGCCGTGTTCCCGTGGCAGATGCGCGTGGCGGCCGCGCTGCTGCACGGGCTGCCGCGCGCGATCTACGATCGCGTCTTCGAAAAGGCGCCGCGCAAACCACGCGCGGGCGACGCGGGCCAATAGGCGCATGGGCTCGCCAGCAACGGCCGGCCCTCCTGTGTCGGCGCTCGCGGCTAGCATGCAGGCCGGCGTCAACGGTGCCACGGTTGACGCAGCCGGTGCCGAACACAGCCGCGCCGGCCCCGGTGCCCGCATCGTCTCCCTCGTTCCCAGCATCACCGAATTGCTGTTTGCGCTTTCGCTCGACGCACAGATCGTCGGACGCACGGGCTTCTGCATTCACCCGCGCGAGCGCGTGCACCGCGTGCCGAAGGTCGGCGGCACGAAAGCCGTCAAGATCGACGCCGTTCGCGCGTTGCGGCCCACGCACGTCATCGTCAACATCGACGAAAACGAAGCGCACACGGTGGATGAACTGCGCCGCTTCGTGCCGCACGTCGTCGTCACGCATCCGCTCGCGCCGCACGACAATCTCACGCTGTACCGGTTGCTTGGCGCCATCTTCGATCGCGAGCGAGAAGCCGAAACGCTCTGCGCGGCGCTGCAGGCACGGCTCGATGCAGTGGCGGCACGCGCATGGCCGGAACAGCACGTGCTCTACGTCATCTGGCGCGAGCCGTGGATGACCGTAGCGCGCGACACCTACATCGCCGCCATGCTCGGGCTCGTGAACTGGCAGACACAGCCCGTGAGGTATGGCGGCGCCGCTGGTGCCGCACGCTATCCGACCTTCGATTTCGACGCGCCCTGGCTCGCAGACGTAGACCGCGTGCTGCTGTCGAGCGAGCCCTACCGCTTCACCCTGGCCCACGCAGATGCCTTGCGCCACGACCCAAGGCTCGCCGGCAAGCGTGTTGGGTTGATCGATGGCGAGTTCGTCTCGTGGTACGGCTCGCGGGCAATCGCGGGCATCGAGTATCTGATGAACTTCGCCTCGGCCTGACACAAGCTCGCTTCCTCACGTTCGGTGGGCCCGCGCGCCGCTGGGCTTTGCTTGCCTCAAACCCTCGCGCAGTTCGTAGCTTGTGCCCGACCGCCGCGCATAACCATATGCCGATTGGACGGGTTGTCGCCGCAATATCCCTTCGATAAGCTTGCCGGGCTGGAATCGCTTGAATCCGCAGACAGGCTGCTGCGCCAGCCAGGCGCTGCATCGCAGGCTGCCCCCGCAGGCGTGGCCGGCCCGAACGTGCGATGCTTCGCTTGCACCATGAACCAGACGAACTGCCTGACCACGACTGTTATGGGAGAACCTATGCGCCTCAGACTGCCCGCCGCCTTGCTGCCCCTGCTCGTGGCTGTGCCAGCGCTAGTACTGGCCAAACCGCTCACGGTGTGCACGGAGTCGAGCCCGGACGGTTTCGACGTCGTCCAGTTCAACTCGCTCGTTACGACGAACGCCTCGGCCGACGTGATCTTCAACCCGCTCGTCTCATACGACGAGGCCGCGAAGAAGGTCGTGCCGGCGCTCGCCGACAAGTGGGAAGTCAGCGACGACGGCCTCACCTACACGTTCCATCTGCGCCCGAACGTGCAGTTCCAGACCACGGACTACTTCAAGCCCAACCGTCCGCTCAATGCCGACGACGTCGTCTTCACGTTCACCCGCATGCTCGACGACAGCAACCCGTGGCACAAGGTGACGGGGCCGAGCGGTTTTCCGCACGCACAGTCGATGGGCCTCACGAAGCTGATCAAGTCGGTATCCAAGGTGGACGACAGCACCGTGAAGTTCGAACTCAACGAGCCGAACGCCACGTTCCTGCCCATCCTGACAATGGGCTTCGCGTCGATCTATTCGGCCGAGTATGCCGACCAGCTGCTCAAGGCCGGCAAGCAGACGGACCTCAACGCGAAGCCGATCGGCACCGGGCCGTTCGTGCTGAAGAGCTACACGAAAGACGCGCTGATCCGCTATGAGGTGAACCCCACGTACTGGGGGCCGAAGCCGAAGATCGACCGCCTGATTTACGCCATCACGCCTGACGCCGCGGTGCGCGCGCAGAAGGTCAAGGCCGGCGAATGCCAGATCGCACTCTCCCCGAAGCCTCAGGACGTTGCCGACGCGAAGAACGAGAAGTCACTGAAGGTCGTGCAGACGCCCGCCTTCATGACCGCCTTCGTCGCGCTGAACACAGAGAAGAAGCCGCTCGACAACCAGAAGGTTCGCCAGGCGCTGAACCTCGCCTTCGATCGCGCCACTTATCTCAAAGTCGTCTTCGACAACACCGCGATACCTGCCGCGAACCCGTGGCCGCCCAACACGTGGAGCTACGACAAGGGCATCCAGCCGTATCCGCACGACATCGCCAAAGCCAAACAGCTGCTCGCGGAGGCCGGTCTGCCGAACGGTTTCTCGACCACGATCTGGGTCCGGCCAACCGGTAGCGTGCTGAACCCGAATCCGAAAGCCGGCGCGGAACTGCTGCAGGCCGACTTCGCGAAGATCGGCGTGAAAGCGGACGTGAAAGTGATCGAATGGGGCGAGCTGATCAAGGAAGCGAAGCAGGGGCAGCACGACACCCTCTTCATGGGCTGGGCCGGCGATAACGGCGACCCCGACAACTATCTGTCGCCGCTCTTCAGCTGCAATGCCGTGAAGTCGGGCATCAACTTCGCGCGTTACTGCGACCCGCAACTCGACAAGCTGATCGCCGAAGGCAAGACGACAGCTGACCTCGGCAAGCGGACCAAGGCCTACGAGGCCGCGCAAAAGATCATCCACGACGAGGCGTTGTGGATTCCGCTCGGCTATCCCACGGCTGCGGCGATTACGCGGGCGAACGTCAGCGGCTATCAGGTCAGCCCGTTCGGGCGGCAGAACTTCGGGAACGTGGTGGTGCAGTAACGCTCACACGGCCCTGGCAGCGTCGGGACGGAGTTGCCAGGGCTGGGTCGGGATGGAGCTGCCCGGCCCGGGCCAGCGTCAGCCTCAAGCCCGATACAAGCTGGACCCAAGCGGAATCCAGGCTGACTTCAAGCCGCGAAGCGGATCACCCCGTCGTCGCCCTGCTCGCGCTTGAGTTCGCCCGCCAGCCACAGCAGATGCAAGTGCGCGAGCGCTTCGCCCATCGCGAAGGTCATCTGGTGAATGTCCAGCTCGCGCTTGAACATCAGCGGGACGATGTCGGCCGCGCTGCACGGCGCCTTTTCACAGGCCTCGCGCACTTCGGCAAGCCGCGCGTCGTGGTGCGCCCGCAATTGGCCAATACGCGTGTGCAGTCCGCGGAACGGCTTGCCGTGCGAGGGCAGCACGAGCGTGTCCGCCGGCATGGGCTCGTAACGGCCCAGCGACTCGAGATACAGCGCGAGCGGGTTGCCTTCGGGCTCGATGTCGAACACCGAAACGTTGGTGGAAATGCGCGGCAGCACCATGTCGCCGGAAATCAGCACGCCCGCCTCTTCACAATGCAGCGCGCAATGCTCGGGCGAATGGCCGAAGCCCGTCACCACGCGCCAGCTACGTCCGCCAATGCGCACTTTGTCGGCCTCGCGCAGCCGCCGATATTGGCTCGGAATAGCCGGCACGAGGCTCGAGTAGTAGCTGCGACGGCTGCGCAGTTTTTCCAGCGATGCTTCGTCGGCGAGGCCATGGCGCGCGAAGTGCCGCGCGGCGCCCTCGCCGCCCGCATTCGAGCCGTCCCCTGCGCCCATCACGCGGCCCAGCATGTATTCGCCCAAGGTGATCCACAGCCGCACGTTCCAGCGCTCGCGCTCGCCGCCGTTGCACAGCCAGTGTGCGAGCCCGAGATGGTCCGGGTGGCAGTGCGTGACGAGCACGCGCAACAGCGGCAAACCCTCCAGCACGCTATCGAACACGCTTTCCCAGTGCGCCTTGATCGTGTCCGACGCGATGCCGCAGTCGATCACCGTCCAGCCACGCTGTCCGTCGATTTCATCGCGCAACAGCCAAAGATTGATGTGATCGAGCGCGAACGGCAGCGGCATGCGCAGCCAGAACACGCCCGGCGCGACTTCGAACACACTGCCGGGCTCGGGCAGCGTGTCCGCAAAGGGATAGTTGAGCTGGTGTTCGAGTGCATTCATCGCGGGTCTCTTCTCCTTTCTCCTGCCTGGCTGCGTCGATCGGCCTGGTTGCCGGCTTGCCTGCCGGCTCATTCCGCCGCCTCGCGCCAGGTTGCGCAAGTCTCAAGTTGACGATAACGTAAACGTCGATTCTATCGTTCATTTGGACCCACGTGCCGGCCGCTACCCGGCCGTTACCCGGCGGCTACCCAGTCCTACCCAGCCGCCCAACGTGCCGCGCCGGTCCGACGACTTCCGAGCCATGACCACCCAGTACACGATCACCGAGCTTGCCCGCGAATTCGACGTCACACCCCGCGCCATCCGGTTCTACGAGGACCAGGGCCTGCTCTCGCCCAGTCGCGAGGGGGCGAGCGGCCTGCGGCGCGTCTATTCGGGACGCGATCGCACGCGCCTCAAGCTGACGCTGCGCGGCAAGCGACTTGGTTTCACGCTCTCGGAAATTCGCGATCTGCTCGACCTGTACGAATCGCCGACCGACACCCTTCCCCAGCTCCAGGCGTTTCTCGCCACGGTGGTGCGCCACCGCGAGGTGCTCGAACGGCAACGCGAAGACCTGAACGCGACGCTCGAAGACCTCGCGCAGTACGAAGCGCAGGCGCGGACGCTGCTGGAAGGCAACCGGCACAAAGGCGAACGCGGCACGGAAGCCGCCACGTCCTCGGGCGAGACCCGCTGAACCCGCTGACCCAGGAACGAACCCGAACTGGAAAACCGCGCGCCTGCGAGCGCAAGGCACCGACAGGAGATAGCAGCAAACCAACAGGCACCCAAGGCCCGCCACCAGGGAACAAGACGAGGAAACAGCGGCAAGCAGACGGGCGGGCGGCGCACCTCGGCACAGGCCCCAGCCCACGCCGCCGCGAGCGCTCGGTTACAGGGTAGTCAGCACTGGCGCGTGCCGCGCCGTTCGCGCACGATGCCATCAAGATGGCGCGCGATGGCCGAAAGAAGCCGCCACGGCCGGCCAGGTGCGCGCAGAACGAAGCGCGCAAAAGCAGCCAAAACAAAAGGCCGCGAATAGCCCGGACACTCGCGGACGATACAATCCCGTGTGTCCTCACGACATGGAACATGCACGGTCGACATGAATCATTTTCCCAAACTGCTGTCGTCGCAGATCGGTTTCGACCTCGCGCAAACCATGCTCGAAGGCTTCGATCGGCACTACCGGATCTTCCGCGACGCAGCCATCCGTGCAAAAGAGCTGTTCGAAGCCGGCGACTGGCATGGCCTGCAGCGTCTCGCGCGCGAGCGCATCACATCGTATGACGAGCGCGTGGAAGAATGCGTCGAGTTGCTCGAAGACGAATACGACGCCGAGAACATCGACGACGAAGTCTGGCAGCAGATCAAGCTCCACTACATCGGCCTGCTCACGCGCCACCAGCAGCCGGAGTGCGCCGAGACGTTCTTCAATTCGGTCTGCTGCAAGATCCTGCACCGCTCGTATTTCAACAACGACTTCATTTTCGTGCGGCCCGCCATCTCGACGGAGTACATCGAGAACGACGAGCCCGCCGCGAAGCCCACCTACCGCGCCTACTATCCCGGCAAGGACGGGCTCGCCGCCACGCTCGAGCGCGTCGTCACGAACTTCCAGCTGGAGCCGCCGTTCGAAGACCTCACGCGCGACGTCGGCTGCCTGATGCAGGCCATTCACGACGCGTTCGGCGAATTCGAAGAAGCCGCGAACTTCCAGATTCACGTGCTTTCGTCGCTGTTCTTCCGCAACAAGGCGGCTTACATCATCGGGCGCATCATCAACGGCGAAGTCATGCTGCCGTTCGCCGTGCCCATCCGCCATGCGAAGCCCGGCATGCTCACGCTCGATACCGTGCTGCTCAAGCGTGAGCAGCTGCTCATCATCTTCAGCTTCTCGCACTCGTACTTCCTCGTGGACATGGAAGTGCCCTCGGCCTACGTCGAGTTCCTGCGCACCATCATGCCGGGCAAACCGAAGGCGGAAATCTATACGTCGGTGGGTCTGCAGAAGCAGGGCAAGAACCTGTTCTACCGCGACCTGCTGCATCACCTCTCGCATTCGAGCGACCAGTTCATCGTCGCGCCCGGCATCAAGGGCCTCGTGATGCTGGTGTTCACGCTGCCGTCGTTCCCTTACGTGTTCAAGCTCATCAAGGACGCGTTCCCGCCGCCCAAAGAGACCACGCGCGAGCAGATCGTCGCGAAGTACCAGCTGGTGAAGCGGCACGACCGGCTGGGCCGCATGGCCGACACGCTCGAATATTCGAGCGTCGCGCTGCCGGTGTCGCGCCTCGACGACGCGCTCATCAAGGAACTGGAAACCTACGCGCCCTCGATGATCGAGTACGAGGGCGACAACCTCGTGATCCGCCACGTCTACATCGAGCGCCGCATGGTGCCGCTCAATATCTACCTGCAAAACGGCACCGACGAGCAGGTGGAACACGCGGTGAAGGAATACGGCGACGCGGTGAAAGAGCTGATGCAGGCGAACATCTTCCCGGGCGACATGCTCTACAAGAACTTCGGCGTGACGCGCCACGGCCGCGTGGTGTTCTACGACTACGACGAGATCGAGTACCTCACCGACTGCAACGTGCGCGCCGTGCCCGCGCCGCGCAACGAGGAAGACGAACTCTCCGGCGAGCCGTGGTACGCCGTCGGCCCGCACGACATCTTCCCGGAAACCTACGGCACGTTCCTGCTGGGCGACACGCGCGTGCGGCAATACTTCCTCGCGCACCACGCCGACTTCTTCACGCCCGAACTCTGGCAAAGGCACAAGGACCATCTGCTGAAGGGCGAGTTGCCCGACTTTTTCCCGTACGACCAGAGCATCCGCTTCTGCGTACGTTATCCCGAGCGCTTCGTCGGCGCCGGGGGCCACGTGGGTCAGGCATCGAACCTGCCCACGCAGCCCGCAGCGGCCACGGCCAATACAGCCGACGAAGCCGCCGTGAAGGTGGCATGACCGCCATGCGCGCGCTCTACGCCACCTTCTTTCAGCCTCAACCGGTGGGCCGCCCCCGCGGCCCCGAAACACCAATCGAGTCATCATGAGCACGACTTCTCCAGACCATCCGCTCTCACATCTGTTCGACAACAACCGGAAGTGGGTTGCCTCGAAGCTCGCCGCCGACCCGCAATACTTCTCGCGCCTCGCCGACCAGCAGGCGCCCGAGTATCTGTGGATCGGCTGTTCCGATTCGCGGGTGCCCGCCAACCAGATCATCGGCCTGCCGCCGGGCGAGGTGTTCGTCCACCGCAACATCGCCAACGTGGTGGTGCACTCGGACCTCAACTGTCTTTCGGTGATCCAGTTCGCCGTCGACCTGCTGAAGGTCAAGCACATCATGGTGGTGGGCCACTACGGCTGCTCGGGCGTGGGCGCGGCGCTGCACGGCCGGCGCGTGGGTCTCGCGGACAACTGGCTGCATCACGTGCAGGACGTGCGCGCCAAGCACGCGGCCCTGCTCGAAGAATGGCCCATCGGCGAAGCGCGCCACCGGCGGCTCGTGGAACTCAACACCATCGAGCAGGTGCTCAACGTCTGCCGCACCACCATCGTCAACGACGCGTGGGCGCGCGGCCAGTCGCTCACCGTTCACGGCTGGGCCTACGGCGTGCATGACGGCCGCGTGCGCAACCTCGGCATGACCATTTCGTCGGCCGATCAGCTCGACGAGACGTATCAGCGCTGCGTGAGCGGCGCCACGACCAGCCACGCCCACGAAACCGACAACGACGTGGTGGCCGCCGATGCCGCGAAGCTCGGCGACGTACCCGCCGTCGTACAAGGCGTTATCAAGGAGCTCAAACATGAGTGAAATGAACGGGACAACACGCGATCCGGTCGTCATCGTGGCGGCCGCGCGCACGCCGATGGCGGCGTTCCAGGGCGAGTTCGCCACGCTCACGGCGCCGCAGCTTGGGTCCGCGGCAATTGCGGCAGCCGTCGAGCGCGCGGGCCTTACGCCCGAGCACGTCGACGAGGTCATCATGGGCTGCGTGCTGCCCGCGGGCCAAGGCCAGGCGCCGGCGCGCCAGGCGTCGCTGGGCGCCGGACTGCCGCTGTCGGCGGGCTGCACGACGGTCAACAAGATGTGCGGCTCGGGCATGCGCGCGGCCATGTTCGCGCACGACATGCTGCTCGCCGAATCGGCGCAGGTGATCGTGGCAGGCGGCATGGAGAGCATGACCAACGCGCCGTACCTGCTGCCGAAGGCGCGCGCCGGCATGCGCATGGGCCACGGTCAGGTGATCGATCACATGTTCTACGACGGCCTTGAAGACGCATACGAGAAAGGCCGCCTGATGGGCACGTTCGCCGAGGAATGCGCGGCGTCGTTCGACTTTTCGCGCGAGCAGCAGGACGCGTTCGCCATCGAATCGTTGAAGCGCGCGAAGCGTGCGAACGAAGACGGCTCCTTCGCGTGGGAGATCGCGCCGGTCACGGTGGAAAGCCGCAAGGGCGAAGTGCGGGTGGAACGCGACGAACAGCCGTTCAAGGCCAACATCGAGAAGATTGCGAGCCTCAAGCCCGCGTTCAGCAAGACCGGCACGGTGACGGCGGCGAATTCGTCGTCCATTTCGGACGGTGCAGCCGCGCTCGTCATGATGCGGGCGTCGACGGCCGCGCGCCTCGGTCTCTCGCCGCTCGCACGCGTGGTGGGCCACACGACCTTCGCGCAGGAACCCGCGAAGTTCACCACGGCGCCGGTGGGCGCCATCCGGCGTCTCTTCGACAAAAACGGCTGGCACGCGGGCGACGTCGATCTCTACGAGATCAACGAGGCCTTCGCCGTGGTCACGATGGCCGCCATGAAGGAGCACGGGCTGCCGCACGACAAGGTGAACATCAACGGCGGCGCGTGTGCGCTGGGGCATCCTATCGGCGCATCGGGTGCGCGCATCGTCGTTACGCTGATCGGCGCGTTGCGTCAGCATGGATTGAAGCGCGGGGTGGCAAGCCTGTGCATCGGCGGTGGCGAGGCCACGGCCATGGGCATCGAACTCGTGTGAGTGCAAGCGAACCCGTACGCAGACACGGAGGTGACAGCATGAGGACAGCGCTCGTGGTTGGCGCATCGCGCGGCATTGGCCGCGAGTTAGTGCGGCAGTACCGCAAGTCTGGCTGGCGCGTGCTGGCCACGGCGCGCGACGAAGCGTCCCTCGCCGAACTCGGCGCGATGGGCGCGCAGACCTTCCCGCTCGACATCACCGAGCCCGAGCAGATCGCGGCGCTCGGCTGGAAGCTCGACGGCGAACGGCTCGACGTCGCGTTGATCGTCTCCGGCGTGTACGGGCCGCGCACCGAAGGCGTCGAGACCTTCACGGCGGAAGACTTCGACTACGTGATGGCCACCAACGTCCGCGGCCCAATGCAGTTAATGCCGATTCTGCTGCCGCTCGTCGAAGAGGCGCACGGCGTGCTCGCGGTGCTCTCGAGCCGCATGGGCAGCATTGCGGGCGCAGGCGGCACGACGGGCTGGCTCTATCGCGCGAGCAAGGCGGCCGTGAACGACGCCCTCAAGGTGGCGTCGCTGCAGACCCGCCGCGCAACGTGCGTGGCGCTGCATCCGGGCTGGGTGCGCACGGACATGGGCGGCACCGAAGCCGCCATCGACGTGCAGCACAGCGTGAACGGCCTGCGCGAAGTGCTGGCCGAAGCCGCCGTGGAGCGCGACGTCTTCAACGGACGCTTCTTCCAGTACGACGGCACGGAACTGGACTGGTAGCGCGCACAGGACCCATCGCAAAAACTTCACCAAAAACGGAGACACCCCGACATGCTGCTCGACGAGGATCATCTGATGGTCCGCGACGCGGTGCGCGCCTTCGTGCGCGAGGAAGTGGCGCCACACGCGGCCGCGTGGGACCGCGAGCGCGTCTTTCCCGCGCAGGTGCATCGCCAGCTGGCCCAACTGGGCGCCTACGGCGTGATGGTGCCGCCCGCCTACGGCGGCGCCGGCCTCGACGCATTGGCGCTCGCCGTCATGCTCGAGGAAATCGCGGCCGGCGACGGCGGCACGTCCACGGCCATTTCGGTCAACAACTGCCCCGTATGCAGCATCCTGCTCGCCTACGGCAACGACGACCAGAAGCGCGACTGGCTCACGCCGCTCGCGCGCGGCGACATGCTGGGCGCGTTCTGCCTGACCGAGCCGCAGGCGGGCTCGGACGCCTCCGCGCTGCGCACCACCGCCACGCGCGACGGCGACAGCTACGTGGTGAACGGCGTGAAGCAGTTCATCACGAGCGGCAAGAACGGCCAGGTTGCGATCGTGATGGCGGTCACCGACAAATCCGCCGGCAAGCGCGGCATCAGCGCGTTCATCGTGCCCACCGACACGCCCGGCTACGTCGTAGCGCGGCTTGAAGACAAGCTGGGCCAGCATTCGTCGGACACGGCGCAGATCGTTTTCGACGACTGCCGCGTACCGGCGGTGAATTTGATCGGCGCCGAAGGCGAGGGCTATCGCATCGCGCTTTCGGGGCTGGAAGGCGGACGCATCGGCATCGCGGCGCAGAGTGTGGGCATGGCCCGCGCGGCGTTCGAGGCGGCGCTCGCTTACGCGAAGGAGCGCGAGAGCTTCGGCGAGCCGCTTTTCGCGCACCAGGCCGTGCAGTTCCGGCTCTCGGACATGGCCACGCAGCTCGAAGCGGCCCGGCAGCTCGTCTGGCACGCCGCGGCGTTGAAGGACGCCGGCCAGCCGTGTCTCACGGAAGCGGCGATGGCGAAGCTGTTCGCCTCCGAAGCCGCGGAGCGCATCTGCTCGGCGGCCTTGCAGATTCACGGCGGCTACGGCTACCTCAGCGATTTTCCGGTGGAGCGCATCTACCGCGACGTGCGCGTGTGCCAGATTTACGAGGGCACGAGCGACATCCAGAAGATCCTGATCGCACGCGGGCTTGCCTGACTCGCGATTCCCTCCTGCCACGCCTCATCCGATGACTTCAGCACCCCACGCCAGCGCCCGTCCGACGGACTGCCCCTGCGGCGGCGCCGCGCCCGACCAGAAAAGCGGCGCCCGGCCGCCGCGTTACGCGGACTGCTGCGGCCGCTTCATCGACGGCGCCACCGTGGCGCCCCGCGCGCTGGAACTCATGCGCTCGCGGTACACGGCGTACGTGCTGGGCGAGTCGGCGTATCTGCGCGACACATGGGCGCAAGAGACCTGCCCCGCCGCCCTCGACGTCGACCCGAACGCGCCGGACGCCCCGCGCTGGCTGGGCCTTGCCATCAAGCGCCATACGCCCATCGACGAAACCCATGCCGAGGTCGAATTCGTCGCCCGCTACAAAGTGAGCGGCCGCGCCCACCGGCTGCACGAGACGAGCCGCTTCCTGCGCGGCGCCGATGGACGGTGGCGGTATGTGGACGGAGACGTACGGGAGGGGTGAGGTGGACGGCTGATTGAAACAGCCCTGTCGCACTTTGCATACGGCGCTTATTACCGCCCCTCACGCATTTTTTCCCGAGTCTCTTACCGATTTCGAGCGCCCGGCCAGTAAAACACGGCCCGGCGCGGTTCTGCGCCGCAGCCCCATTTTCCGCAAGCCTTGTCGCCACGCGTGCGCGGGTTACCCCCGAATTGCACAAAGGTAATTTGTCGTGCGAGGATCATTTCCAGGTTCCGCGGGGTTGTGGGGTCGGTTCAAGCGTCTCCCAACTATCGGATTTCATTCGTAAAGCTGACGTTTTGGTTCTGTTGGCTTGCCCCGGTCGGCGCTCCAGCGAGCGCGTCGGCGGCCGGTGGCGAATGAAGGTCTGGGCGTGTGCCTGTTGAGCGGCATTTCGGCGTGGTTTCGGGAAGATCCATGAAGAAATGCCCGGCCGTTTTTCTCCCCTTGGCGGGTTCGGCTGCCGTGTGTGCGAAAGCGCACATGCGCGGGAATCTCGCTGTGTCCGCAAAACGGACGGTGGGCGGCCTCAAGGGCTTAAAAGCAGAGCTTAAAAGCGGGTTCGGGTAGCTGAATGCAGCGGATGGATTTCAAAAAGATTCTCGCCGGATGGGCAGCGGTCTGCGCCGTGGGCACGGTATCGAACGTGCACGCGGGCACGTTTGACGCGCCCGTCTCTGTCGCGAACTCCGCCAACTCCGCTGCCACCCTCGCGCCCGGCCCGCTCGCCAGCGCCCGCGTGCCCAGCCTCAGTTTCGACTACGGCAGCGAGCCGCGCGTCGGCGCGCGCCTCAACGAGCAGATCATCCGCATTCCGGCCGACGCAACGGGCAGCGTGACGCTCGAAACCACGATCTATCGTCCCGACGGTCTCGGCCCGTTCCCGATGATCGTCTTCAACCACGGCAAGATTCCCGGCGACCCGCGCGGCCAGGCTCGCAGCGAGCCGATGTCGCTCGCGCGCGAATTCGTGCGCCGCGGCTACGTGGTGGTAGCGCCGAATCGTCGCGGCTTTGCGGGCTCGGGCGGCACCTACGAGCAGGACGGCTGCGACGTGGAACGCAATGGCCTCGGCCAGGCTGCGGACGTGGCCGCGACCATCGACTACATGACGAAGCAGCCGTACGTGGACGCCCAGCACATCGTCGTGGCGGGCACCTCGCACGGCGGGCTCGCCACCATCGCCTACGGCACCGAAGCGAAAGCCGGCGTGCGCGGCCTCATCAACTTCTCGGGCGGCCTGCGTCAGGACGCCTGCACCGGCTGGCAGGACAACCTCACGCACGCGTTCGGCGCGTACGGCGCGAAGACCCAGGTGCCTTCGCTGTGGCTCTACGGCGACAACGATTCGGTGTGGCCCGCCACGCTCGTCACGCGCATGTACAGCGCGTACACGCAGGCGCAGACGGGCGGCGCGACCAGGCCGGACGTCGAAGCCCGGCTCATCGATTTCGGCTCTTACAAGAACGACGCCCATCGCCTCGTAGGCGACCGCGACGGCGTGCATGTCTGGTGGCCGGCCGTCGATACGTTCCTGCGGCGCATCGGCATGCCCACGGCGGTGGAATATCGCGTGTCCGATCCGGCGCAGCCCAAGCCGACTGACTTCGCGGCCCTCGACGCCGTGAACGCCGTGCCGTTCCTCGACGAAACAGGCCGCGCGGGGTATCGCAACTTCCTCAAGCAGTATCCGAGCCGCGCGTTTGCGGTCTCCGAGAACGGCGCCTGGTCGTGGGCCGAAGGCGGCGACAACCCGATGGCCGTGGCCATCGCGAACTGCCAGAAGGAAGGCGCGGGCGCGTGCCGCCTCTACGCGGTCAACGACTCGGTGGTGTGGAAGGACGACGGCCATGCCACGGCGCAAGCGTCCGCGGACACCGAGGATGCCGGCCAGCGTGACGATCGCAGCGTCACGGCGCGCGATACCGCGGTCACCGCGGGCGAAACGCCGGCCATCGCGAGCCGCTGATCCTTCGGCGGGCCTTTCTCTCGCGGGCCTTCTCTCGCGGGCCTTCTCTCACGGTTCTCTCTCACGGCGGCGCCGGCCGTCGGCTCGCACGAGCCTTCTTCGCTGATTGCGTTGCGTCTCTCGTGCCGTACAGCGCGATCTGCGCTTGCTGCGTTCCCAGCGCCCTGCCGCTTCCGACCTCCACTCGCCTCCCTTCCCCACGCGCTTCCGGTCGTTGCGGCTCGTCGCCCGCGTAGCGCGCTCCGCGCGTCGCATTTCGCGAAAAGCCCTGGACGGTCCCACCGAAAACCCGCATTTCGTCCACGCTCCACACGATTTTTTGCACAAGGGGTAGCTCACTTTGCCGTCGTCATCTACGGCGATTTCGAGCCTTCTGTCCCGAACCGTTCCGTGCTGCCCCGAACTGCCTCGAACGCCCGCCCAGCAAGGCTTCCGGGCCTATTTTCGCGGTAGTGCATTGCGGCTCGTTACGCGCTAATCTCGACGCCGCTGCCGTCCTGGCGAGCCGCATGGCGACGCTGCGAAACGTGCCTTCGATGCACTTCGCGCCAACCCATGCGCGCCGCACCGCACATGGCCGGCAGCCTTCGCGCGACGCGAACGCACAAGCGCCACGCGATCCGATCCGAAGTCCCGAAACATTCGCATGACGACGCAGCGTGCCGCGCTTCGCGCACCGTCCGCTGCGTCCATGCGCCGGAGTAGCGAGTCTTGAACAACCTGGCAACCGAAGACTGGGTGGCCCGCAGCCTGCGCGCCGTGTGGCACCCGTGTACGCAGATGAAGCATCACGAGCGGCTGCCGCTCGTCGCCGTCTCGCACGCGAAGGGCGCGTGGCTCTACGACCGCGACGGCCACCGCTATCTCGACGCCATCAGCTCCTGGTGGGTCAACCTGTTCGGCCACGCGAACCCGCGCATCAACGCGGCCCTGAAGGCGCAGCTCGATACGCTCGAACACGTCATGCTCGCGGGCTGCACGCACGAGCCCGCCGTGGAGCTGGCCGAGCGCCTCGCCGCGCTCACGCACCACACGCTGGGCCACGCGTTCTTCGCGTCGGACGGCGCATCCGCTGTCGAGATCGCGTTGAAGATGAGCTTCCATGCCTGGCGCAATCGCGGCTTCAGCAACAAGCGCGAGTTCGTCTGCGTGGCGAACGGCTATCACGGCGAGACCATCGGCGCGCTCGGCGTGACGGACGTGTCGCTCTTCAAGGACGCCTACGATCCGCTCATTCGCCACGCGCACGTCGTGGCGTCACCGGACGCGCGGCTCGCACGCGAAGGCGAAAGCGCCGCCGACGTCGCGCGCCGCGCCCTTGCAGACGTGCGCGCACTGTTCGAAGCGAAGAGCGCACAGATCGCGGCGTTGATCGTCGAACCACTCGTGCAGTGCGCGGCCGGCATGGCGATGCACGACGTCTCGTATCTCGCCGGCCTGCGCGCGCTGTGCGACCAGTACGGCGTTCACCTGATCGCCGACGAAATCGCCGTTGGATGCGGACGCACCGGCACCTTCTTCGCCTGCGAGCAGGCGGGCATCTGGCCGGACTTTCTGTGTCTTTCGAAGGGCATCAGCGGCGGGTATCTGCCGCTCTCGCTCGTGCTGTCGCGCGACGACATCTACGCCGCGTTCTACGACGACGACACGGCGCGCGGCTTCCTGCACTCGCATTCGTACACGGGCAATCCGCTCGCGTGCCGCGCGGCGCTCGCCACGCTGGATCTCTTCGCAAGCGACGACGTGCTCGCCACGAACGCGCGCAAGTCAGCGCATCTGCGCGAGGCGCTTGCGCCGCTGGCCGCGCATGCGCGCGTGCGCCACTTCCGTCAGTGCGGCACGCTCTTCGCGTTCGATGCCGTCATCGATGACGCGCAGCACGCGAAGACCTTCTCGCGCCGCTTCTTCCAGCACGCGTTGCAGCGCGAACTGCTGCTGCGCCCCATCGGCACGACGGTGTACCTGATGCCGCCCTACGTGCTCGACGCAAACGAACAGGCGCTGCTCGCCGAACGCACGCTCGATACTTTCGACGCCACGCTGAAGGAGGCGCACTGATGCAGTTGCTCGACTCGCTCGAACAGGCTCTCGCCGACCTCGCCGCACGCGGCCTCACGCGCCGCCGCCGCACCATCGACTCGCCGTGCGCCGCGCACATGATCGTGGACGGCCGCGACATGATCGGCTTCGCGAGCAACGATTACCTCGGGCTCGCAGCGCATCCGCAACTCGTGGCCGCCATTGCCGAAGGCGCGCAGCGCTACGGCGCGGGCAGCGGCGGCTCGCATCTGCTGGGCGGCCATTCGCGCGCGCATGCGCAACTCGAAGACGACCTGGCGGCATTCGCGGGCCGCTTCGTCGACGCACCACGCGCGCTCTACTTCAGCACCGGCTACATGGCGAACCTCGCCGTGCTCACCGCGCTCGCGGGCCGCGGCACGACGCTCTTTTCGGACGCACTGAATCACGCGTCGCTCATCGACGGCGCCCGGCTCTCTCGTGCCGACGTGCAAATCTATCCGCACGCCGACGTCGAAGCGCTGAGCGCGATGCTCGACGCTTCGGATGCCCAAACGAAGCTCATCGTCACCGACTCGGTGTTCAGCATGGACGGCGACGTAGCGCCGCTCGCGCCGCTGCTCGCGCTGGCTGAGCGTCACGGCGCATGGCTCGTCGTGGACGACGCCCACGGCTTCGGCGTGCTCGGCCCGCAAGGACGCGGCGCCGTCGCGCAGGCCGCGTTGCGCTCGCCGCATCTGGTTTGCGTCGGCACCCTTGGCAAGGCGGCCGGCGTGTCCGGCGCGTTCGTCGCCGCGCACACAACGGTGATCGAATGGCTCGTGCAACGCGCGCGGCCCTACATCTTCACGACGGCGTCCGCGCCTGCCGTGGCGTACGCGGTGTCGGCGAGCCTCAAGATCATCGCGGGCGACGAAGGCGACGAACGGCGCGCGCATCTGCACGCACTGATCGAACGCACGCGTGCGCTGCTCAAAGAAACCTGCTGGCTGCCTGTGGATTCGCACACCGCCGTTCAGCCGCTCATCATCGGCGCGAACGACGCCACGCTCGACATGGCCGCGGCCCTCGACCGCGAAGGGCTCTGGGTGCCCGCCATCCGGCCGCCCACCGTGCCGGCCGGCACGTCGCGTTTGCGCATCTCGCTTTCGGCAGGCCATTCGCATGGCGACCTGGACCGGCTCGAGGCCGCGCTGCTTCGCCTCAGCAAGGCGGAGGCCGCATCATGAACACGACGCCTTCGAACATCACGCAACCGCGCTCGCTTTTTGTAACCGGCACGGATACGGAAATCGGCAAGACGCTGGTTTCTGCCGCTTTGCTGCGCGGCTTCTCGCGCGCGGGTCTGCGCGCCGCGGCGATGAAGCCCATCGCGGCCGGCGCATTCGAGCGTGACGGCGTCTGGCACAACGAAGACGCCGATCAACTCGACGCCGCCGCGAGTGTGCTTTTGCCGCCCGACATTCGCACGCCGTATCTGCTGAAAGAGCCGGCCGCGCCGCACATCGCGGCCGCGCTCGAACATGTGACGCTGGACCCGGCGCGCATCGTGGCCTGCCATGCCGACGCCATGCAGCGCGCCGACGTCGTGGTGGTGGAAGGCGTGGGCGGTTTTCGCGTGCCGCTCACGGACACCTGCGACACCGCCGACCTCGCCCGCATGCTCGGCTTGCCCGTGCTGCTCGTGGTGGGCATGCGGCTGGGCTGCATCAGTCACGCGCTGCTCACTGCGGAAGCCATCGCCGCCCGCGGGTTGCGTCTCGCGGGCTGGGTGGCCAATCGCGTCGACCCCGCCATGACGTTCGCCGACGAAAACATCGCCGCGCTGCGCGAACGGCTGGGCCGCGAGCACGACGCGCCGCTCGTCGGCGTGGTGCCGCATCTCGCGAGTCCGTCCGCCGATGCCGCGGCGGATTGCCTCGACACGGCATCGCTGCTGCAAACGCTGCACGCGCTCGACATATCGCGTCGCTCGCCGCTCAACACGCAATAGAACACGCTCAAGACAACCCTGGACACGAAGGACTCACGACATGCCCTCCACTTCCATCGAAACCTCAAACGTGCAAACAGCGGCCACCGTGCAGGCCACCACGACGAACGCCACCAGCGCGCGCTGGAAAGTCGCCGACGTGGTCGCGCTCTACGATCTGCCGTTCAACGACCTGCTGTTCCGCGCGCAGCAAGTGCATCGCGAGCACTTCGACGCGAATGCCGTGCAACTCTCCACGCTGCTCTCCATCAAGACGGGCGGCTGCGAGGAGGACTGCGCGTACTGCCCGCAGTCGGCGCACTACGAAACGGGCGTCAAGGCCGAGAAGTTGATGGAAGTGGATGCCGTGCTGGCCGCCGCGCGCGTGGCGAAGGAAAACGGCGCCACGCGTTTTTGCATGGGCGCCGCGTGGCGCAGTCCGAAAGACCGGCATCTGGAGCCGATCAAAGACATGATTCGCGGCGTGAAGGCGATGGGGCTTGAAACGTGCGTGACGCTCGGCATGCTCGAAGCGCATCAGGCGCAGTCGCTGCGCGATGCGGGGCTCGACTACTACAACCACAACCTCGACACCTCGCCGGAGTTCTACGGACAAATCATCTCCACACGTACCTACGAAGACCGGCTCGCCACGCTTGAACGCGTGCGCGACGCGGGCATCAACGTGTGCTGCGGCGGCATCGTGGGCATGGGCGAATCGCGGCGTGAACGCGCGGGGCTCATCGCGCAGCTCGCGAACATGGACCCGTATCCGGAATCGGTGCCCATCAACAATCTCGTGCAGGTGGACGGCACGCCGCTCACGGGCACGGAAGCACTGGACCCGTTCGAATTCGTGCGCACCATTGCCGTGGCGCGCATCACGATGCCGCGCGCGATGGTGCGCCTCTCGGCGGGCCGCGAGCAGATGGACGACGCGTTGCAAGCGCTGTGCTTCCTCGCGGGCGCGAACTCGATTTTCTACGGTGATCAGTTGCTCACCACCGGCAACCCGCAGGCCGAAGCGGACCGCAAGCTGCTCGCGCGGCTCGGCATTCGTGCGCAGACAGCGAACGCGCTGCCCGCGGACGAGTACAAGCACGCGCATGAGCACGAAGGTTGCCGCCACGGCTGATCGAACGCATACGTTGATGCTTTGAGGACAGCGGCGCCGCTACACGAACGCGTGCGCATCCTCCGTCACCGGGTCTTCACCCGCGCTTTCAGCCGTGTTTTCACCCGCCCCTTCGCGAAACCGGCGCGGGGCCGCGCAGTGAATCAGCGTATCGACGAAGTGCTTTGCACGCGGCCACGGCCCGAAGCCCGCGGCCGTGTTGATGTGCCCCGCGTCGCCCAGGTTCACGAATGCGCTGCCCAGGTGTTGCGCAAGCGCGAGGGCACCGGCGGCGGGCATCCACGGGTCCGTCTCGCTGCCGATCAGGATGGACGGCACCGGCAGCCGCCGCGGCTCGAAGGCGCCCGCAAAACGAAATTTCTCCGGACTCGCGGGCGCGACGAGCAGCACGCCCGCCACATCCGCGGCGCAACTGCCCTGCAGCAACGCGTGAGCGGTCGCGAGGCAGCCGAAGCTGTGCGCGGCCAGCACGAACGGCCCGCGCTCACGTGCCAGCAGCGCGCGTAGCGCCTCGCCCCACGCTGCGAGATTGGGCGCATCCCAGTCCGCCTGCTCCACGCGCAACGCGCGCGGAAATTGGCGTTCGAGCCAGGTCTGCCAGTGCGCGCCCTCGCTGCCATGAAGGCCCGGCACCGTCACGAGTCGCGGCGGCCACACCGATTTGCTGCACGAAAGCATGATTTTTCCTCGCTTCCGGAATCTGTGAACGGATTGTGGCCTGCACCGTCGCCGCGCCGAACCAATTTTTTTTGCTTTGTTTTTTCCATCGCGCCGCTTCGGCGTGAACGTCTTGCTGCGCGTGGGCGCAACGTCGGTCGAAAAAGTAGAATGGACGCTTCCGCATGGCCGCCGCCGCTTACATGCAGGCGTTCTGCCCGCCCGCTCCTGCCTTCCTGAGCCTTCTAAAGCCCACGCGCATTCGATGAAGATCCTGTTCTATCAGCCGCACTCGAACCACGACACCTCGGACAACGACGCCTGGCTGCGCGGTCTGCAACAGGCGCTGCCGCAAGCGGAGTTGCGCGAGTGGCAGCCCGGCGACCAGGCGAGCGCCGACTATGCCGTGGTGTGGCGTCCGCCGCGCGAGCTTTTCGCGGGGCGCCACGACTTGCGCGCCATCTTCAACCTGGGCGCGGGCGTGGACGCGATACTCGGGCTCGAACGCGAATTCCCCGGCACGCTGCCGCGCGAGGCGCTGCTCGTGCGGCTGGAAGACACGGGCATGGGCCAGCAGATGGTCGAGTACATCGCGCATGCCGTGCTGCGCTACCTGCGCCGCTTCGACGAGTACGAACAGCTTCAGCAGGCGCGCCGCTGGAAGGTGCTGGAACCGCATCCGCGCGCCACGTTCACGGTGGGCGTGATGGGACTCGGCGTGCTGGGCACCCAGGTGGCGCAGGCGCTGGCCGCGCTCGGCCTGCCGGTGCGCGGCTTCAGCCGCAACGCGAAACGGATCGAGGGTATTGCGTGCTCGTCGGGCGAAATGCATGGCGCGGCGTTCGACGCGTTTCTCGATGGCGTGAAGGTACTCGTGAATCTGCTGCCGCACACGCCGGACACCGCCGACGTCATGAACGCGCGCACGTTTTCGAAGCTCGCGCGCGGCGCGTATCTCGTGAACGTGGCGCGCGGCGGACATCTGGTTGAACACGATCTGATCGATGCGCTCGCGCACGGCCAGATCGCGGCGGCCACGCTCGACGTATTTCGCGAAGAGCCGTTGCCCGCCGATCATCCGTTCTGGCGCGAGCCGCGCATCACCATCACGCCGCACAGCGCGGCGCAGACGCTGCGCGACGAAAGCATCGAACAGGTGGCGCACAAGATCGCGTCGCTCGCGCGCGGGGAGCCGATCAGCGGCATCGTGGAGCGCGAGCGCGGCTATTGAGGCCGGCCGCCAGAGACACCACACCGGCAGCAGAACAACCGCAGGAGACACACATGGCATTGCCAGCAGCAGTGAAGATCGTTGAGGTGGGGCCGCGCGACGGCTTGCAGAACGAGAAGGACTTCGTGCCCACCGCGATCAAGATCGAACTCATCAACCGGCTTTCGGCGGCGGGCTTTCCGAACATCGAGGCCGCGTCGTTCGTCTCGCCGAAATGGGTGCCGCAGATGGCCGACGGCGCGGAAGTGATGGCCGGCATCGAGCGCCGCGCGGGCGCGATCTATTCGGTACTCACGCCGAACATGCGCGGCTTCGAAGGCGCACAGGTCGCGAACGCCGACGAGATCGTCATCTTCGGCGCCGCGAGCGAAGCGTTCTCGCAGAAGAACATCAACTGCAGCATTGCCGAGAGCATCGAGCGCTTCGCGCCGGTTGCGCACGCCGCCAAGGCGCACGGCATGCGGCTGCGCGGCAGCGTGTCGTGCGCGCTCGGTTGCCCGTATCAGGGCGAGGTGCCGGTGGCCTCCGTGGTGGACGTAGTGGAGCGCTTCGCGGCATTGGGCTGCGACGAGATCGATATCGCGGACACCATCGGCGTCGGCACGCCGAAGCGCACGCGCGAGGTCTATGACGCCGTGACGAAGGTGTTTGCGCGCGAACGTCTGTCGGGCCACTTTCACGATACGTATGGCCAGGCGCTCGCCAACATCTACGCGGCGCTGCTGGAAGGCATCGAGATCTTTCACGCGTCCGTGGCGGGTCTGGGCGGCTGCCCGTACGCGAAGGGCGCCACGGGGAATGTCGCGACCGAAGACGTGCTGTACCTCATGAACGGCCTCGGCATTCGCACCGGCATCGACCTCGATCAGGTGGTGGCCGCGGGCGATTTCATCTCGACGGCCATTGGCCGCGCGAACGTTTCGCGCGCCGGCAAGGCGCTGCTCGCGAAAGCGCGCGACGCTGCGGCCCGTTGCGTGTAACCGCGAAGCTCGCCCGAAGACCGCTGTACATGAACACGAACGGAAACACCGACATGACGGAAAACATCGCACCCGATACCCAAGAGAACCAGGGCACCCAAAACAACCTCGACGCCCTGCCCGACTCCGCGCGGCGCGTCGCGCTGCTGCTGCGCGAGCGCGGTCACGCGAAGCCCGTGGTCATGCTGCCCGAGACCGGCAAGACCTCGGCGGAAGCGGCGGCGGGACTCGGCTGCTCGGTCGCGCAGATCGCGAAGTCGATCCTGTTTCGCCGCGTGGAAGACGACGCGCCGGTGCTCGTCATCGCGAGCGGTGCGAATCGCGTGGACGAAAAGAAGGTGGCGGCGCACGTGGGCGCCGTGGGTCGTGCGGACGCGAAGTTCGTACGCGAGAAAACGGGCTACGCGATTGGCGGCGTCTGTCCGATCGGGCACGCCGTGCCGCCCGTCACGCTGATCGACGCGGACCTGCTCGAACTCGCAAGCCTGTGGGCCGCCGCGGGGCATCCGCACGCGGTGTTCAACCTCTCGCCCGACGAACTGATCGCGTTGACCGGCGCGCCCGTCGTGGACGTCGCGCTGCGCGACGCAGTCTGATGAGCGCGTCGCAAGACCACACGCTGCCGCTGCGTGCGCAGGACCGCACGCCCGTGCCGTCGCCGTGCATCAACGTCTGCAAGATGAGCGCGGCCACCGGATGGTGCGAAGGGTGCCTGCGCACCATCGACGAAATCGCCGGCTGGTCGTCGCTCGACGATGCCGCGAAACGCGCCGTGTGGGACGCCATCGAGCGGCGCCACGCGCAACTCGTCGGCTCGCCATGAACGCGCCGCCGCGTGTCGTGACCATTGGCGAAACGTGCATGTGCACGCTCGCGCTCAGCGCGGAGTCGATCAAGTCGTTCGCCACGCTCGTGGACGACCGCAACCCGTTGCATCACGACGACGCGTACGCCGCGCAAAGCCGCTTCGGCGGGCTCATCGCATCGGGCACGCAGCCCACGGCGCACTTCATGGCGCTGCTCGCGACGCACTTCTCGCAGTACGCACAGCCGCTCGGCCTCGAGTTCGACGTCAAGCTCAAGCGCGCCGCGCATGCAGGCGACACGCTCGTCATGACGTGGCGCGTGCGCGACGCCTGGTGGAAGCCCAGCCTCAACGGCGACCTCGTGCAACTGGAAGGCAGCGTCGCGAACCAGCGCGGCGAAACGGTCGTCGTGGGCAAGGCGACGATTCTCGTGATGCCGAAGCTCGCAGCCTCGGCTTCTACCGCCACCGCTGCGTGAGGCGCTCTTGAACACCATCACGCCGCGCCTGCCCGCTTCCATGCGCGTCTTCGAACGCGGCTGGCTCTCGTCCAACAATGTGCTGTTCGTGGACGACGCGCGCACCGCCATCGTCGATACGGGTTACGCGACGCATGCGGCACAGACCGTCGAACTCGTGCGGCACGCGCTGGGTGCGCGTCCGCTCGATCTCATCGTGAACACGCATCTGCATTCGGACCATTGCGGCGGCAACGCGCGGCTGCAAGCCGAATGGACCTGCGACACGCTGATTCCCACCGCCGAAGCCGAAGCAGTCAGTGCCTGGGACGAACACCGTCTGACCTTCCGCGGCACCGCGCAGACCTGCGAGCGCTTCGCTTTCACGGGCACCCTCGCGCCCGGTACAGCGCTCGTGCTGGGCGGCCTGCGGTGGGAGGTGCTCGGCGCGCCGGGTCACGATCCGCATTCGGTCATGCTTTACTGCGCGAGCGAACGCGTACTGATCAGCGCAGACGCGCTATGGGAGAACGGCTTCGGCGTGATTTTTCCGGCGCTGGGTGGTGAAACCCATGAGCACGGCGAAAGCGACGAAGGCTTTGCCGAGCAGCAGGCCGTGCTCGAAGCCATTGCGAAGCTGGACGTTGCCGTGGTGGTGCCGGGACACGGCGCGCCGTTCGCGAACGTGCACGAGGCGCTGGACCGCGCGTTTTCGCGTCTGGCGTGGCTGCGGGCCGATCCCACGCGCAACGCAAAAAACGCACTGAAAGTGCTGACCGTGTTCAAGCTGCTCGAACTGCGGGAAACGACGTTTGCGGCACTGCTCGAGATGCTCGACGACGCGCAGATCATCGCCGCAGCGGCCGCCATGCTCGCACCGCGCAACGCGTGGCCCGTGCTCATGCGCAACGTGCTCGAAGATCTCGCGAAAAGCGGTGCGCTGGTGGTGGAGGGCGAACGCATCACGGCACCGCACGCGTCGGTATGAAGCCTCAACGCGCGCAATCAGGCAGGCCGGAAGGGGGGAGTGAAGCGAGAAAAAGCGGGAACGGTGAGAGCGGCCATCGAAACCATCTAGCCGCCGCATCAAAAAGAAAGCCGCTCGCAAGCCCTAAAGTGAACACTTTCAGCGGACAGCGAACGGCGCAATTTTCGACGTGATCAGCGTCCCACGCATCATACCGGCGCCCCTTGGGCCCCGCATCGGTGATTTCCCTACAGAATTTTGACGCAGGCTTAACGGCGGCCTACAGACGCATTGCAGGCAGCAGACTCCGCTTCACGCCGACGCCCGCGCCGCTGCGGCACCACGCGCCAGCCCAGATTCACACCCGCCGCCGCGAGCAGAATCAGCACCGCGCCTACCAGTTGAATCCATGCGAGGCGCTGCCCGAACGCCACGCGGTCCACCACGATGGCGACCACGGGATAGATGAACGACAACGCACCCGTCATCGCCGTGGGCAGCTTCTGGATGGCGCCGTAGAGCAGCACGTACATCACGCCGGTGTTCACCACACCGAGCGTGACGAGCTGCGCCCAATGCACTGCCGTCACCGGCATCGCGTCGAAGCGCGCGAGCGGCGCCAGCGCCACCGCGCCGAACGCGAGTTGCACGAGTGCGATGAGATGCGGCGGCGTGCCCTTCAAGTGCTTCGTGATGATCGACGACACCGCGTAGAGGAACGCTGCGCCCACCGCGAGCGCAACGCCTTGCAGGTATTGCCCCGGCACGGCGAGCACAGCGGGTTCCACCTTCACGACGAAGACGAGACCCACGAACGCCACCAGCAGCCACACTACTGTGGACGTGGTAATGCGTTCACGAAACACGACCGCGCCGAGCGCCACGAGCATGAACGGCTGCGTGTTGTAGACGGCCGTGGCCATCGAGATCGACGCACGCGAATACGCGGCGAACAGCAGCACCCAGTTGAGCACGATGGCGATGGCGCCAAGCATCGCGAGCCCGACGACGCGCCATGACAGCAGCGAGCGTTTCAACAGCCCCAGCGCGGCGCAAATCAATGCGAGTGTGGCGCTGCCGAACACGCAGCGTAGAAACACGACGTTGAGCGCGGATTGCTGCGACGACACCACGAGCCAGCCGATCGATCCCGACATCAGCATCGCAACGGTCATCTCGGCGGCGCCGCGGCGGATTTCGCTTGAAGCCATGCCAGTCACTCTCCTTTGTCGACAACACGAAGTTGCGATTCAGTGTAGAGATTCGGGCTCGCGATAGATATGCTGAAATTGAGGCTTGAATGCCCGTTCGCCTATGAATCGAAGGCCATCATGAATAAACGCCTTGCATCGCCTGCCGCACGTCCGGCGCCCGTCACGCTGGACGAAACGGATCGCACACTCATCGCCGCCCTCGCCGAGGACGCGCGTCAGCCCGTGAGCGAACTCGCGCGCCGCATCGGACTTTCGGCGCCGAGCACCACCGAACGTCTGCGGCGGCTCGAAGCGCAGGGCGTGATCGAAGGCTTCACGGTGAGCCTCAATCCGCGCGCGCTGGGCTACACCTTGCAGGCCATCGTGCGCGTGAAGCCGCTGCCGGGGCAGCTGCACCTGGTGGAAGAAGTGATCCGGCGGATTCCCGAGTTCGTGGAATGCGACAAGGTCACCGGCGACGACTGCTTCATCGCGCGGCTCTATTTGCACTCCATCGATCAGCTCGACGAGATTCTCGCGAAGGTGACCGAGCGCGCCGAAACGAGCACGGCCATCGTGAAGTCCACACCCGTGGCAAGGCGGCTGCCGCCGTTGCCGTGATTCAGCAACGCGCGTGACGTAGGTGAGCGCCAGGGCCTGTTCACGCTAATGCCAGGCCCCCGGCCCCCCCAAGGACGCGTCAGCGGTCCAGCGCCTCGAAGAAGGAAAGCATCTCGTCGACCAGCGGCTCCGCCGCCTCTTCTGGAATGTAGTGACCGCATGGCAGCGCGCGGCCGCTCACGTCGCGGGCCACCTTGCGCCATTCTTCGAGTGGATCGAAGCAGCGGCCCACCACGCCCTTCTCGCCCCACAGCACGCGCAGCGGACACGCCACCTTGTTGCCGCGTTCGATGTCGGCGCGATCGTGTTCCAGGTCGATGGTCGCGGAGGCGCGGTAGTCCTCGCACATCGCATGCACGGCGCCGGGCTGGCGCAGCGCGCTGCGGTACGCGTCCAGCGCCTGCGGCGCGAACGGCGCGAGACCCGCATGGCGGCCACCCATCACGCGCTCCACGTAGACATCGGGATTCGCGCCGATGAGCGTCTCCGGCAACGGCTCGGGCTGGATCAGGAAGAACCAGTGGAAGTAGAGCGTGGCGAAGGTGCGGTCGGTGGCCTCGTACATGGCGAGCGTGGGCGCGATGTCGAGCAGCATCAGCCGCTCCACGGCGCCGGGATGATCGAGCGCCATGCGGTGCGCCACCCGTGCGCCGCGGTCGTGGGCGCAGACGAGAAAACGCTCGAAGCCGAAGTGACGCATCACCTCGACCTGGTCGGCGGCCATCGCGCGTTTCGAGTACGGCGTGTGCCGCTCATCGCTCGCGGGCTTGGCCGACGCGCCATAGCCGCGCAGATCGGTGGCAATCACCGTGAAGTGCCGCGCCAGCGCAGCTACGCACCGATGCCAGATCATGTGCGTTTGCGGATGGCCGTGAAGCAGCAGCAAGGGCGGACCTGCCCCGCCCTTCACCCCGAAAATATCGACACCGCTTGTCGCAGTCGTCACGTGAAAGGGTGTGAACGCCTCGAAGGACATAGTCGTCTCTTGTCGTTGTTGGTCTGGTTCGCGAATTGTAGAACGCGGATGGGTACCTTCGAGGTGGGATGGCGCACGCAATCCGTAGAACCCGAACACTCCTTCCAGTACGAGGCCCGTCGTGCAAGGCAGATGCATCGCCTATAATCGAACGATCGTTCTCTAAAACGACCCACATGATGGGACGCGCGGTGCACCCTGCACCGCTCTGCTTCACCGCTACACTCATATCGCCGAGCCGCTTGCCACTCTCACGCGGCCGTCACTCAGGAGACTCTCGCCATGGCCTTGCCCGCCGTCCTGCAAAACCTTGCGCTGCCTGTCGTCGCTTCGCCGATGTTCATCGTCAGCTATCCCGAACTCGTGCTCGCGCAATGCAAGGCTGGCATCGTCGGTTCGTTTCCCGCGCTCAATGCGCGGCCCGCGGAATTGCTCGACGAATGGCTCACGCAGATCCAGCAGCAGCTCGCAGCGCACAAGGCCGCGCACCCCGACGCCGTGATCGGTCCCGTTGCCGTGAACCAGATCGTGCATCAGTCGAATGTGCGGCTCGAGCAGGACATTCGCGTGTGCGTGGAGCACAAGGTGCCCATCTTCATTACGAGCCTGCGGGCGCCGGCCAAGGAAATCGTGGACGCCGTGCACAGCTACGGCGGCATCGTGCTGCACGACGTGATCAACATGCGGCACGCGAGCAAAGCGCTCGAAGCCGGCGTGGACGGTCTCATTCTGGTTGCCGCGGGTGCCGGCGGGCATGCGGGCACGATGTCGCCGTTCGCGCTCGTAGGTGAAGTGCGCCGCGTGTTCGACGGGCCCATCGTGCTTTCGGGCGCCATCGCGAACGGCGGGTCGATTCTCGCGGCGCAGGCGATGGGTGCGGACCTCGCCTACATGGGCACGCGCTTCATCGCGACGCAGGAAGCGCACGCCGTGGACGACTACAAGCGCGCCATCATCAAGGCGAATGCTGCGGACATCATCTACACGAACCTCTTCACGGGCGTGCACGGCAACTACATCCGCGAAAGCATCGTGAACGCCGGGCTCGATCCCGACGCGCTGCCCGAGTCGGACAAGTCGCGCATGAACTTCGGCAGCGACAAGGCGAAGGCGTGGAAAGACATCTGGGGCGCAGGCCAGGGCGTGGGCCTGATGGACGACGTTCCCACGGTGGCCGAACTCGTCGCACGACTCAAGAAGGAATACGACGAGACGAAGGCGCGGCTGGGCATTGCGCGCTGAGGTTACGTTGACACTGACACTGGCGCTAACGCTGCCTGTCAGCGTCGCCCGCTCATAACCGGGCGCGTTCGCACAGTCGTTCGCGTCCTCACATATTCCGCCGATACTGCCCGCCCACCTCGAATAGCGCGTGCGTGATCTGCCCGAGCGAGCAGACGCGCACCGCGTCCATCAGTACCTCGAATACGTTCGCGTCGTCCATGACAGCCTGCTTGAGGCGCGCCAGCGCGGGCGGTGCGTCGTCGCGATGACGTGCCTGAAAATCGCGCAGGCGCGCAAGCTGGCTGCGCTTCTCGTCTTCCGTCGAGCGCGCGAGTGTGAGCGTGGCCGGCGCCTCGTGCGCATGCGGATTCACGAACGTGTTCACGCCCACAATCGGATACGACCCGTCGTGCTTGCGATGCTCGTAAAGCAACGACTCGTCCTGAATGCGTCCGCGCTGATAACCGGTCTCCATGGCGCCCAGCACGCCGCCGCGCTCGGTGAGGCGGTCGAACTCCGCGAGCACCGCGGCCTCCACGAGGTCCGTCAGTTCCTCGATCACGAAGCTGCCCTGGTTCGGGTTCTGGCTCTTCGCGAGCCCCCATTCGCGATTGATGATGAGCTGGATGGCGAGCGCGCGCCGCACAGACTCTTCCGTGGGCGTGGTGATGGCTTCGTCGAACGCGTTCGTGTGCAGCGAGTTGCAGTTGTCGTAGATCGCGATGAGCGCCTGCAGCGTGGTGCGAATGTCGTTGAAGTCGATTTCCTGCGCGTGCAGGCTGCGCCCCGAGGTCTGCACGTGATACTTGAGCTTCTGGCTGCGCTCGTTGGCACCGTAACGCTCGCGCATCGCGAGCGCCCAGATGCGGCGTGCCACGCGGCCGAGCACGGTGTACTCGGGGTCCATGCCGTTCGAGAAGAAGAACGAGAGATTCGGCGCGAAGGCATCGATGTGCATGCCGCGCGCCAGATACGCCTCCACGTAGGTGAAGCCGTTTGCCAGCGTGTAGGCGAGTTGCGAGATGGGGTTCGCGCCGGCCTCGGCGATGTGATACCCGGAGATCGAGACCGAATAGAAGTTGCGCACGCCTTGATCGACGAACCAGGCCTGGATGTCGCCCATCACCTTGAGGCTGAATTCCGTCGAGAAGATGCAGGTGTTCTGCCCCTGGTCTTCCTTGAGGATGTCGGCTTGCACGGTGCCGCGCACGTTGTGCAACGCGTGCCGCCGTGCTGCGTCGATTTCCTCGGCCGTCGGTTCGCGGCCTTCGGTTGCTGTGCGCGCACGCAGCCGTTCGATCTGCTGGTCGATGGCCACGTTGAAAAACATGGCGAGAATGGCGGGCGCGGGTCCGTTGATGGTCATCGAAACCGATGTGTCCGGGGCGCACAGGTCGAAGCCGTCGTAGAGCGCCTGCATGTCGTCGAGCGTCGCCACCGAGACGCCCGAGTTGCCGATCTTGCCGTAGATGTCGGGCCGCTCGTCGGGCTCTTCGCCATAGAGCGTGACGGAGTCGAACGCGGTGGACAGACGCTTCGCGGGCATGCCCTCGGCGAGCAGCTTGAAGCGGCGGTTCGTGCGCATCGGGTCGCCCTCGCCCGCGAACATGCGCGTGGGGTCTTCGTTTTCGCGCTTGAACGCAAACACGCCGCCCGTGAATGGAAAATGGCCGGGCAGGTTTTCGAGCATCAACCAACGCAGCGTCTCGCCAGGGTCCCCGAATTTCGGCAGCGAAATCTTGCGCATCGTCGTGCCGGAGAGCGTCGTGACGGTGAGCGCCGTGCGGATCTCGCGGTCGCGTACTTTCACGACGTGTTCCTCGCCCGAGTACGCCGCCACGGTTTGCGGCCACGCGTCGAGCAGCGCCTTTTCGCGCTCGCCGAGTTGTGCTTCGCGTTCGGCGATAAGCGCATCGATTCGTTCGCCTGGCGTGGCGGTCGCATTTGCATCCGCCGCGTTCGTGACGTTGGCCTCGTCGCTTACGCTCGACGCCAACATGCGGCGCGTCTCCGTCAGCTGCCAGCGTTCACGCGCCAGTTGCGACTGCGCGACGACGCGCAGCCGATACACGCGCACCGTCTCGGCAATTTCGCTCAGATACCGCACGCGCGCGGGCGGCACGATGGCGTGCAGGCCGCTCGAATGACGCTGGCCGTCGAGCGCCGGCAGCGTGCCGCCGCCCTCGCGCAGTCCGTGTTCACGCAGTGCGCGCGCGATGTGCTGATAGAGCGCCGTCACGCCGTCGTCGTTGAAACGCGACGCCACTGTGCCGAACACGGGCATCGCATCGGGCGCCGCCGTGAAGCCGCGGTTGCGCTGCACCTGCTTGGCGACGTCGCGCAGCGCGTCGGCCGCGCCGCGGCGGTCGAACTTGTTGATGGCGACCACGTCGGCGAAGTCGAGCATGTCGATCTTTTCAAGCTGGCTCGCCGCGCCGAATTCGGGCGTCATGACGTAGAGCGACTGATCGGCGAGCGGCACGATGGCCGCGTCGCCCTGGCCAATGCCGGAGGTCTCCACGACGACCAGATCGAAGCCCGCGGCCTTGCAGGCAGCGATGGCGTCGGGCAGCGCATCCGAAATTTCGCTCGACGCTTCGCGCGTGGCGAGCGAGCGCATGAACACGCGCGCACCGTGCCCCCAGTTGCCGATCGCGTTCATGCGGATGCGGTCGCCCAGCAGCGCGCCGCCGGACTTGCGGCGCGACGGGTCCACGGCGAGCAAGGCAATGGCGAGCGCGTCATCGAAGTCGAGGCGGAAGCGCCGCACGATTTCGTCCGTGAGCGACGATTTGCCCGCGCCACCCGTGCCCGTCACGCCGAGCACGGGCACGCGCCGCGCGGCCGCGCGCGCAGCCAGTTCGGCACGCAGCGGCACGCCGGCCTGGCCGGTTTCGAGCGCGGAAATGAGCACGGCGAGTTGACGGAAAACCGGCGTGGGGTCGGCCGGTAAAGCGAGGGTGTCGGCCCGTAGGCTCTGCGCGTCGCCGTGCGGGCTCGCGGCATCGTCGCGTGAGTCCGCAGCAGGATCATCGCGCGACATCGCGGCCTCACTGCAGCGCGCAATCATGTCGTCGATCATGCCTTGCAGGCCCAGCCGCTGGCCGTCCTGCGGCGAGTAGATGCGCGCCACGCCGTAGCGCTCCAGCGCCGCGATTTCCTCGGGCACGATCACGCCGCCCCCGCCGCCGAACACCTTGATGCGTTCGCCGCCGCGTTCACGCAGCAGGTCGACGAGATAGCGAAAGTATTCGACGTGCCCGCCCTGGTAGCTCGACACGGCCACGGCGTCGGCGTCTTCTTCGAGCGCGGCGGTAGCGACTTCGTCCACCGAACGGTTATGGCCGAGGTGAATGACCTCGACGCCGCTCGCCTGAAGGATGCGGCGCATGATGTTGATGGACGCGTCGTGGCCGTCGAACAGCGCGGCGGCCGTCACGAAGCGCAAACGGCGAACCGGAAGCGGCGAGCGCAGCGGCTTGTGGCCGCCGGCGCGCTGCGGCGTGGAAAGGTCGGTCATGTCTCCCCCGGGTCGTTCTACGGGTTCGGGTTGTCTGCCCAGTATAGACAAACGACATGGTCAGCCTTGGCGTTGCGATCCGGCTTTTCCGGCTGGCTTTCCCGCTTCCGGCGGCCCCGTTGCCAGCCCTCTGCCGGGCTCCTTTGCCGGCCCCCCCTTTGCCGGCCCCTTTGCCGGTCGCCCCTCTGCCGGTCGCCCCTCTGCCGGTCGCCCCTTTGCCGGGCTGCTTGGCCGCTGCCTTCGCGAAAACGGATGCGCTTTCGCCGCCCCTTCTCAACTCGCCGCGGCGGCGCGAATCTGTTCGAGCGTCGGCCACAGCCCTTGCCCGGCGAAGCGCTGGGCCATGAAATCGACGAAGGAGCGCACCTTCGCCGACAGATAGCGGCGGCTCGCATACACCACGTGGATGGGCAACTCGCGCGGCGGCGCCACATCGACCAGAATCGGCACGAGACGGCCGGCGGCGATGTCGTCGCCGATCACCTCGGTGCCCAGCAGCGCGACGCCCGCACCGTGCAGCGTCACCACGCGCTGCGCTTCCAGATGATTGACCACCATGTTGCCCGCCAGCCGCACGCGCGAGCCGCCCGCCATGGACGAGAGCGTGAGTTCCTGCGCCGACACGTCCGCGTAGTGGATGAAGTTGTGGCGCGTGAGGTCGTCGAGCGTCTTCGGCGTGCCGCGCCGCGCCAGATAGTCGGGCGACGCACAGAGCAGGATGTGTGCGGTCGCAATCTGCCGCGCGATCAGCGAAGACGACTTCAGGCCGGATGGCGATGCCCGCACGGCCACGTCGAAACCTTCGTCGATCAGCTCGACGACGCGGTCCGACAACTGGATATCCACGGTGACCTTCGGGTACTGCGCGGCGTAGTCGGCGGCTGCGCTCATGATGTGGCGCAGGCCGAACGCCGAGAGACACGTCACACGCAGTCGTCCTTGCGGCACCACGCTCGCGGCGCTGACCGCCTGCGCCGCTTCCTCGATTTCACCGAGCGCTTGCGAGAGCCGCTCGTAATACTCGCGTCCCGCTTCGGTGGGCGCAACGCGCCGCGTGGTGCGATTCAGGAGCCGCGCGCCGAGCTGCTGCTCCAGATGCATGACGTGCTTGCTCGCCATCGCGGGCGACATCTCGGCCCGCGCGGCCGCGCCGACGAAGCTGCCCGTCTCCACGACGTGGCGGAACACTTTCATGCTGACGAGGGTATCCATCGCAATCACTCACCGGAAGAATCAATCGGCGCCATTGTGCGCGTTTTATCAAATGGAAGTGAGCAAAGGGTAAGGCGGGGCGCTCATGTTGAGCGGCATAGGCAGACGCGCGAGGAGCGCCGACGTCGGCGGAAAGGCGCAACGTGCAGGAGCAGCGTGGTGAAAGAAGAAGTCCCCATGCACGCGAACCGCGATGGGCCGCGCGAATGGGTAGCGCGAATTGGGGGCGAACTTCGTAGTAGCGGACGTGGGAGTTGGCTGCGCGAGCGCGAAACCGTCGCGCAGCGCATAGAGCGGCAGGCGCTGCGTCGACCCGCCGGGTTGTCCTGCCGTCCGGCCCGTCCGGCCCGGCCGACGCGTCGCCCCCGCCTGCCGCCGCGGTCAGAACTTCGCGCGCATGCCGACGCCGAAGGTATCCCCCGACGACTGGTTGCTGATGTGGTCGTACATGTAGGCCGCGTACACGTCGGTGCGCTTCGACAGCGGATAGTCGTAGCCTACGGCCCACGTCTGGCGCGTCTGGTCGAGGCCGCCGCCGTCGCGCGAGTACGCGTACGACGCCATGGCCGTGCCCGTGCCGAGCGGCGCGCTCACGCCGCCCTGCGCCGTGTTCACGTGCCAGCTGCCGACGTTCTGGTCGTTCTTCGTGTACATGTACTGGCCGAACAGCTTCACGTACTTGAGGTCGTACGACAGGCCGAGCTGCGCCACGCTCTGGCTTTTCAGGCCGGTGACGAGGCTGTTCAGGTCGGTGGGGCTGTCGTTGAAATTCACGTACTGATAGACCGCGGTCGCAGCGAACGGACCGTGGAAGTAAAGCACCTGGCCGCTCCATTTCTTCGAACCGTTGTGGTCGGCGCTGTTGCCGAGCGCGTACATGGCGGCGCCCGAAAGACCGTTGAAGTCCGGCGTCGCGTACTGCACGGCGTTGTTCCAGCCGGAGTCGCCTATTACGCCCTGGTCCGTCGTGTAGGTGGGGAACGTGCCGAGGCCGAGGAACACGTGATACACCATCGGCGAGAAGGTGTACGAGTCGATGAACGGGTTGAACAGAATCGTCGAAACGAACAGGTGCGTCGTGAGACGGCCCGCCGTGACGGTGCCGTAAGGCGACTCGATGCCGACGTACGAGTTACGGGCGAAGAACGTGTCGCCCTGGAAGCGGCCGTACTGGCCGTTCTGCGCGCGGAAGAAGCTTTCCAGCGTGAAGATCGCCTTGTAACCGCCACCCAGGTCCTCAGCGCCCTTCAGGCCCCAGTAGGACGTCGACATGCCGCCGCCGGACACATTCCAGGCGCGCTGACTGCCGGGAAATTTCGTGGCGCCGACCCATTCGTCGACCTGGCCGTAAAGCTGCACGCTCGATTGCGCGAATGCCGACGATGCGCAGGCCAGCAACGCGGCGACGGCGCTCGTCTTGAGCGTAGTGTTCAGCGCACGGCTGACGGTTGTCTTCATAGAATCTCCTGTCTTTGTCAAAGGGCCTGAAAGGCCGAAAGGCTGTACGGCCGGGCGGCGTGTTGCTCGCGCAAGCCGTTTGTTGTGGGTCCGTTTGAGGCGTCGGGCCAGATGCGGGCGGGACCATCTTTGCGGACCATTTTTGTGGACAAAAATATCGGGGCTTATTGCCGGTATACGTGCTTGATTAGTTTTGGTGTGTCCCTTGCTGCTAGACCGTTGACGGTTGTGACTACGCGGCAATGCGCGATGTATGGGTGACCGCGAGAATCCTTGCCAGGCAAGGCGCGGCGAAGGGCAGCACATGCTCACTGGCGACGGATACGACCGCACCACATCCGGCGCCGAATTGTCAGGGATTGGATTGCGCCAGACATTCCGGCGCAGGGAATTTTCAAAAAAGTGTGGTAAGGACGCGTCAGGTCCCGCGCGACCTGGACAAGCGCGGGGAGAACGGCGAAGAACGGCAGGGGAACGGCAGCTAACGACGAAAGTTCGCTAGTTGCGATAGGGCGAGGGCATCGGCTGACGCAGCCCTTCTTCTGCCTGGCGAGGAAGCGGCCGGTACGTGCTGCGCTCCTCGTTGTAACGGGCGACGTCTTCGCGGATAGAGCCCGCGCGCACGGGGGAATTGGCGGGCGGGTGAGGCACGGGTCGAGCTTCGGTGCTGATCGGCGTGATGGCGCCGGGGTACGGGGCGTTGCCGCCATTGCCCGGCCGGTAGACATCGGGCCCGGCGGCGACGCGCAACGGCGTGCCGCCCGGATTGCCATAGCGGCCGGCGTGCGCCCGCGCCGCGTGACCCTGGCGACCGCCGCCGTGGGGTGCGGCGGCAATGCGGGCACTGAAGCCGCCGCCTTGGAACCCGTGCGAACCGTGCGGCGGGCCGCCGCCTTCGGGCCTGGCGTGCGCGAACGCGACCGCGGCGGCGAGCAGCGCGCCTGCCATCCATCGTCCCGTTCTTGCCAGCCCTGCGTACATGTGTTGCCTGCCCTGCCCGACCATCCTTCCCGCGGCCGCGTACCGGGTGCGTCGGACCTGTTCGAGGCGCTATGCACGGTGAGTAACTGTTTCCGCCGGGCGCGCCTCGCGACCTTTGAGCAGTAATTTATGGGTCGGGCGTAAGAGGTGTCGAGCCAAAAAGTGTTATGCCCCGGGCAGGGTTGTAACCACGTGTTACTGCACGGTTTTTGCGCCTTCCGCGCCCTTTTTGCGCGTGATTTGACGCCCTCTCGCGAATCCCGGACTTACGCCAAAGTGCCGCCGACAGTTGCAAAAACACGTCACGTTTCACGCCCTCCCATGACGTCGACACGGGCACGTTCCATGCATCAACTTCATTAATGAATTCGTCAAATGAATTTGCTTTTTTAATCGAAACGCACCGACAATAGATACTTCCATTTCGATATTGCATTGCCGCAATGCGCGCCCGCGGCAGCCGTTGCTACGCTCTCGCGCCCTGAGATTCCCGATGGCCCGTCCAAAATTCCTCCCCGACAACTTCACGCTGTGCCTCGTCGGCACGGTGATTCTTGCGAGTCTTCTGCCCGTGCACGGCGAAGCCTCGGTGCCGTTCAACTGGCTCACCAACATCGCCGTGGGACTGCTGTTTTTCCTGCACGGCGCCAAGCTATCGCGCGAAGCGATCGTGGCGGGTGCCACGCACTGGCGCCTGCATCTGCTCGTACTCGCGAGCACTTTCGTCCTGTTCCCGCTCCTCGGCGTCGCGCTTAAGCCGCTCCTTTCGCCACTTGTCACGCCTGCGCTGTATGCCGGCGTCCTGTTTCTCTGCACGCTGCCGTCCACCGTCCAGTCTTCCATTGCGTTCACGTCGATTGCCAAAGGCAACGTGCCGGCCGCCGTGTGCAGCGCCTCGGCTTCCAGCCTGATCGGCATCTTCGTTACCCCGGCGCTGGTGAGCCTGCTCGTCACCAACCAGGCGGCGGGCGGTACTTCGGCGTGGCACACAGTGGGTAACATCGTGCTGCAACTGCTGGTGCCGTTTCTGGCCGGGCAAGTGCTGCGGCCTGTGATTGGCGACTGGATCGAGCGCAACCGCGGCGTGCTCAAGTTCGTCGATCAAGGCTCGATCCTGCTCGTGGTGTACGGCGCCTTCAGCGAGGCAGTGAACGAAGGCCTTTGGCACCACCTTTCGGTGGGCGCGCTGGCCGGCCTCGTGGTGGTGAACGCGGTGCTGCTCGCCCTTGCACTCGCCATCACGATGTTCACGAGCAAGCGGCTTGGCTTCTCGCGACCGGACCAGATCACGATCATCTTTTGCGGGTCGAAGAAGAGCCTCGCGGCCGGGGTGCCAATGGCGAAGGTGATCTTCGCCTCCAACGCCGTGGGGGCGGTGGTGCTGCCGCTCATGTTGTTCCACCAGATCCAGCTGATGGTGTGCGCGGCGCTCGCGCAGCGCTGGGGCGCGCGCCGGATGGAAACCCAAGCGGGCGACGAATCGCGTGCCGTTCCCCGGCCTGCGCGCGATCCCGCGACGATGGGCCGTCGCGAAGCGACTTCCAGCAGCAAATAAGGCATTCATGGCGTTCCTTGACGTGATTCCGGGGTAAGTCCCGGGCGGGCCCCCTTGGCTGTGGGTGACCGCCGGCCGCCCTGCACGGCTTCCCGCTATTCCACGCAAAATGCCGCCGCGCGTCTGCCTGGCCGGATGGCCAGGCACCGCGTCATGCGAGCCGCCACCGGAACCACACGGCCCCGCCGCAAAAAAAAACGGCAGACCCGCAATGCGTTGCGCATAAAGGCGGCGGCGCTACCCGGCACCACCCCGGTGCAGTGCGTCACTAAAAATTCATTCAATTCCCGCCCCTGGCAGCCGTTAAGGCGACCATCGCTAGCCCCGGCTGTCCGTCCATGTCACCTCGCGCGCCATCGCAACCCGTTGCACCGTGCATCGAAGACCTGATCGCGCGGCGCGAGCTGTCCGCCGTGTTCCAGCCGATCATCGACTTCGACGGCGGCTCCATCGTCGGATATGAAGGTTTGATTCGCGGGCCGGCCGGCACGCCGCTGGAATCGCCGTTCCGGCTCTTCGCGCAGGCCGCCGCGGAGGGCCGCACGATGGCGCTCGAGCAGGCCGCCGCCCTCACCTGCATCGAGGCCTTCGCGCAGTTCGCCTGCGAAGGCAAGCTGTTCCTCAACTTCAGCGCGGGCGCCATCCGTCAGTTGATGGAAACCGGCGAGCCGGCCTTTGCGCTGCTGCGTCAGCGAGGGCTCGATACGAACCGCGTCGTGATCGAACTCACGGAACAGAGCGCGATTGCCGACCTGAGCGACTTCCTGCCCGTGGTGGCGTCGCTGCGCGCCATGGGCGCGCAGTTCGCGCTGGACGACTACGGCACCGCGAACGCGAGCATGAACCTGTGGGTGCGCCTGCAGCCGGACGTGGTGAAGATCGACCGCTTCTTCATCCACGAAATTGCGAGCGATCCGCTCAAGTTCGAAGCCGTGCGCGCCATGCAGCACTTCGCGAACGCGAGCGGGGCGCGCCTCGTGGCCGAAGGCATCGAAAACGAAGCGGATCTGATCGTGCTGCGCGACATGGGCATTGGCTGCGGCCAGGGCTATTTCTTCGGCCGCCCGGCCACGCGACCGGCGCTGGCGGTGGCCGAAGAGGCGCGCAATGCGATCGGCGCCGGGCATATCGCGGTGTTTCCCGAGACCACGCGCAACGCGCCGGCGTCGCCCTCGGGCAGCATGGCCTCGGCGCGGATGCTGGTGCAGGCGCCCGCCGTGCCGCGCCAGGCCACCAACAACGACGTGCTCGAACTCTTCAACCGCCTGCCCGACCTGCACGCCGTGGCCGTGGTGGAACACGACGTGCCCATCGCGCTCATCAACCGCCGCGCCTTCATGGACCGCTACGCGCTGCCGTATCACCGCGAGCTGTTCGGCAAGAAGCCGTGCCTGCAGTTTGCGAACGCGTCGCCGGTGGTGATCGAAAAGTCGATGACGGTCGAGCAGATGGCCAAGCTCCTCGCAAGCGACGACCAGCGCTACCTGGCAGACGGCTTCGTGATCACCGACAACGGCCGCTACGCGGGCCTCGGCACCGGCGAAAACCTCGTGCGCGCGGTCACGGAGGTGCGCATCGAAGCGGCGCGCTACGCGAATCCGCTCACCTTCCTGCCTGGCAACATTCCCATCAGTTCGCACATCGAGCGGCTGTTGAGCCACGACGCGGGCTTCTACGCGTGCTACGTCGACCTGAACCACTTCAAGCCGTTCAACGACCAGTACGGCTACTGGCAGGGCGACGAGGTGCTGAAGTTCGCCGCCGCCGTGCTGGCGGACGTGTGCGACCCAACGCGCGACTTCCTCGGCCACGTGGGCGGCGACGACTTCCTGATCCTGTTCCAGAGCGACGACTGGCACGACCGCGCAATGCGCGCCATCCGCCTCTTCAACGAAGGCGCGCAACGCTTCTACGCGCCGGCCGACCGCCTGGCGGGCGGCATCCACGGCGAGGACCGGCGCGGCAACCCGACCTTCTTCGGCTTCGTCACGATGGCGATTGGCGGCGTGCGCATCGAGTCAGGCGGCGGCGCGAAGTACAGCAGCGACGAGATCGCGTCGGTGGCCGCGCTCGCGAAACGCCGGGCGAAGCATGAGTCCTCGGGCTTCGTGCTGGTGGATGCGGGCGAGAGCGCGGCACAGCTGCGCGGACGTCCCGAGACGCCGCATGCTGCCGAAGGCGGCGGACGGGGCAAGGCGGAGACGGGGAGTTCGCACGCCGCATCGCGCAGCACCGCGCGGGCGTCTTGCGCCGATTCGACGGCGCGGTGAAGGAGGCGGGCGGTTCGCGCAACGCTCCTGGTGTCGGCGCCCGCCGCGTGGCGCGCGCCGCCCGTAAGCCGTCAAGCCCGCCTGCCCGCTTGGCCGCCATGTGAGCCGGCCGGATACGCCGACGCTGCGGCGCGCGGCTGAGCGGGGTCCTCAAGCTAAAGGTCGTCATGCCGCGGCGACACGAGCAGCAGAGGGTCTGCCCATCCAAGCCGGTCTGGTCAAGACCGGCACGCCTTCCTGGCTAAACGCCTTCCTGCCTAAACGACTCCCCGCCTAAGCGCCCTCCTCCAGCCTCATCACGCCCCACCTGACCAGCCCGGTCAGCCCGGTTGGGGCTGCTCGTCGCTGAACCGTCGGTGCCTTCACCTCCCCGCCCGCGTCGCCCCTGTTTAGTGATTTTTACTAAACAAAAATAAACAGCTTTCATCCCTTTTTCTACGGGTATTTACGCGTATCTCACACGGCTAAACAAGGCTTCTCAGGCGGGCTTTTACTATACAATCGTCCGAACTCAAAACGCCCGCGGTCAAGCCTCTCGCGCTGCCGCCACGAACCCATGGGGACAACCATCCGCGATGTCGCTCGCGCGGCCAGCGTGTCGATCGGCACCGTTTCGCGAGCGCTGAAGAACCAGCCCGGCCTCTCCGACGCCACGCGCACCCGCGTGATCGAGGCCGCGCGCAGTCTCGGCTACGACGCTGCGCAGTTGCGTCCACGCATTCGCCGGCTCACCTTTCTGCTGCATCGTCAGCACAACAACTTCGCTGCGAGCCCGTTCTTCTCGCACGTGCTGCACGGCGTGGAAGACGCGTGCCGCGAGCGCGGCATCGTGCCGTCGCTGCTCACCGCCGGCCCCACCGAAGACGTCGTGCAGCAACTCCGTCTGCACGCGCCGGACGCCATCGCGGTAGCCGGTTTCGTTGAACCCGAAACGCTCGCCACCCTCACCGCCATGCAACGCCCGCTCGTGTTGATCGATCTCTGGGCGCCCGGGCTGCGCTCGGTGAATCTCGACAACGCCGCGGGCGCCGGGCTCGCCATGCGCCATCTGTTCCAGCAGGGCCACAAGCGCATTGCGTTCATCGGCGGGTCGCTCGCGCACTTCAGCATCGCGCAGCGCGCGCTCGGCTACCGGCGCGCGTTCTTCGAGGCGGGGCTGCTGTTCGATCCGTCGCTTGAAGTGAACATCGACGCCGGGCTCGACCCCGACGCCGGCGCCGCGCTCGCCATGCGTCGGCTGCTCGACGCACCGGCGTCCGCGCGGCCCGACGCCGTGTTCGCCTACAACGACGCCGCTGCGCTCGCCGCCATGCGCGTGTGCCTCGCCAACGGACTGCGGGTGCCTGAGGACATCGCCATCGTCGGCTTCGACGACATTCCGGGCGCCGCGCACGCCAGCCCGCCGCTCACCACAGTGGCCGTAGACAAGGAAGCGCTCGGGCGCCGCGGCGTGGCACTGCTGCTCGAAGACACCCCCGGCGAGACCGAAATCCGCCTGCCCGTTCAACTGATAACCCGCGCCAGCACCTCGGGGAGACAGCCATGACGCAACCACGATCGCCCGGCACGGGCGCCACGAAGCGGGCCGCCGCCGCTCGCGCGCCGCACGCACCGCTCGCCCCCGCAGCGGCGGCCACGGCAGCCGCAACCACGCCGGCCGGCGTGCCGCCCGTCGAAAGCTTTCGCGACCGCCGCTTCCTGCTCTCGCACGTCGAAGACACGCTGCGCTTCTACGCGCCGAACGTGTTCGACGAAAGCGGCGGCTTCTTCCACTATTTCCGCGACGACGGCTCGGTCTACAACGCGAGCTCGCGGCACCTCGTGAGCAGTTGCCGCTTCGTCTTCAACTACGCGATGGCGTACCGCCAGTTCGGCGACCCGCTCTACCTCGACTACGCGCGCCACGGCCTGCACTTTCTGCGCGACGCGCATTGGGACGCGCAGCACGAAGGCTACGACTGGGAAATCGAGTGGCGCGACGGCCGGCGGCGCACGCTGGACGGCACACGCCACTGTTATGGCCTCGCCTTCGTGCTGCTCGCGTGCGCGCACGCGGCGATGGCGGGTATCGAAGAAGCGCGGCCGATGATCGGCGCCACCTTCGAGCTCATGGAGCGCCGCTTCTGGGACGGCGCGGCCGGCCTCTACGCCGACGAAGCCACGCCCGACTGGCGCGTGTCGAGCTACCGCGGCCAGAACGCGAACATGCACACCACCGAGGCGCTGCTCACCGCGTACGAAGCCACCGGCCACCTCGTCTATCTGGATCGCGCCGAACGCGTGGCGTCGAACATCACGCTGCGTCAGGCCAAGCTTTCGCACGGGCTCGTGTGGGAGCACTTTCACGCGGACTGGTCCGTGGACTGGCATTACAACGAGGAAGACAGTTCGAACATCTTCCGCCCCTGGGGCTTCCAGCCGGGGCACCAAACCGAGTGGGCGAAGCTGCTGCTGATTCTCGAGCGGCACCGTCCGCTGCCGTGGCTCGCGCCGCGTGCCATCGAACTCTTCGACGCCGCCATGGCGCACGCCTGGGACGACAACCACGGCGGCCTCTATTACGGCTTCGGCCCGGACGGCACGGTCTGCGATCACGACAAGTATTTCTGGGTGCAGGCGGAGACCTTCGCGGCCGCCGCGCTGCTCGCGAAGCGCACGGGCAACGAACGCTTCTGGGACTGGTACGACGAGATCTGGCGCTATAGCTGGACGCACTTCGTCGACCATCGCTATGGCGCGTGGTACCGCATCCTCACCTGCGACAACCGCAAGTACAGCGACGAGAAGAGCCCGGCCGGCAAGACCGACTATCACACGATGGGCGCGTGCTACGAGGTGCTGAACGCGCTGATGGACGGCACAGCCATGGCGGCGGACGCGGCAGGCGGCGCGAACGAGGCCAACGGCCGTGCGCGCCCCGCCACGGGCAAAGGCGCAGCCGCAGGTAACGGAAAGCGCAACGGCAAACATGGCGGCAAGAGCGCCTCCGCACTGCGCGCCAAGCCGCAACGGACTTCGGGCAGCACCTCGAAAGTCGGCTCGAAACCAGGTACCCACGTCGCTTCGGAAAACCTGGCCCGCAGCAAAGCGAAGAAAGACGAAACCCCGCGCGCAAACAAGAACGGCGCCAGCCGCGCAGCGGCCCGCACGCGCGCGGCGCACCCGGCGCCCCGTCGCACAGGATCAGCACGATGAACACTCCGGCACCCACCCACGCGCCGCAAGGCACCGCAGCGGGCCTGCCCGTCTTCGTATCCGCGGGCGACATCCTCACCGACCTCGTGCGCACCGGCGAAGACCACGAATCGCACTGGCTCTCGCGTCCCGGCGGCGCGGGCTGGAACGTGGCGCGCGCCGTCGCGCGGCTCGGCCTGCCCACGGCGTGCGCGGGCTCGCTCGGCACCGACTGCTTCTCTGACGAACTCTGGAACGCGAGCGTCGTCGCGGGTCTCGACATGCGTTTCATGCAGCGCGTGGAGCGGCCGCCGCTGCTCGCCATCGTGCATCGCACGCATCCGCCCGCGTACTTCTTCATGGGCGAGAACAGCGCCGACCTCGCCTTCGACCCCGAGCGTCTGCCCGAGGGCTGGATGGCGCAGGTGAAGTGGGCGCACTTCGGCTGCATCAGCCTCGTGCGTCAGCCGCTCGGCGAAACGCTCGCCACGCTCGCGGCGCAACTGCACGCACGCGGCGTGAAGATCAGCTTCGACCCGAACTACCGCAACCTCATGGAGCACGGCTACGAGCCGACGCTGCGCAGAATGGCCGCGCTCGCGGACCTCATCAAGGTGTCGGACGAAGACCTGCGGCTGCTCTTCAAGACCGACGACGAAGCCGCCGCCATCGCGACGCTGCGAGAGATGAACCCCGCGGCCACGCTGCTCGTCACGCGTGGAGCAGAGAAGGCGACGCTGTTCGTGCCCGGCGCGCAAGGCACCGAAGGCACAGCAGCCGGCACGACGTTCGAAGCCACCCCGCCGCGCGTCGAAGTGGCGGATACGGTAGGCGCGGGCGATGCCTCTATCGGCGGCCTGCTGTTCAGCCTCATGACGGCTCCGCAACGTTCGTGGCCCGAGCACCTCGCGTTCGCCCTCGCGGCGGGCGCGGCCGCGTGCCGGCACAAGGGCGCGCATTCGCCGTCGCTCGATGAAGTGGTGTCGCTGCTGGAGCGCTGAAACCGGCGCTGCGGCCCGACGGCAGCGCTCAGGAAGGATGCCAGGCACGCCGCCTGCGAGGCGTCGCCACGCGTGCACGCTGGCGGTAAGCCTCGAATCGGCGTGCTAGGATAAAAGTTCCTTCCAGCCGGAGCCGCATCATGGAAGACGTCACCTACACCAAAGGGATCTACACGGCCACGGCCACCGTCCGTCCCGCGAACAGCGGGCACTACCAGGGCGTGGTCTCGCTCGCGCGCGACGACGGCGAGGAACCGGAAAACGTGCTCTACGAAGTCGAGACAACTTCCGCCACGGCCAACGAGGCGCTGGAAGAAGCCAAGGCGCTCGCGCATCGCATTCTCGGCGAGCTCGAACTGTAGGGCCGCTCGTGGGCCCGGGTCGGGTGCCTGATTCAGGTGTCCAACCCGGGTGCCGACTCAGGTACCCGCTCGCGTACCGACTCAGGTGCCGAACCCGGGGCCTACCCAGGCGACCCAGGCAGGCATTCAACCGCTGGAGGCGATCATGGCCGATCAGCTCTTTCTCTATGGCGTCTACGCCATCCACGTCCGTCCCATCGAACTGCAAGGCGCGCGCTGGGACGCGGAGTACGAAATCCGCCATCAGGACAAGGCCGTGCAGCCGTGGACCACGGTGGGCGGCGACAACGGCTATGCCGACGCGGGCGAGGCGGTCGAATTCGCGCATCGCCAGGCGGTGGCCGACATCGAGCACGGCGCCGGCATTCCGAAACCGCGCGTGTTTCCTTGACGCGATGACGTTTCATCGAGGCCGGGCCGCCGGACCGGAGGCCCGGCGCGACCACGCCGCCGGCACACGATCCGGGTAGCACGGGCCGCCGCCGTGCTACGCTCATCCGCGTTTTCATCCCTCAGCGAACGCAATGGCAGACGACACGTGCGGCGAGGCCCGTCCCGACGAGAGCGGCAACCATAGCGGCAACAGCGGCCGCAGTGGCAACGGCAGCAACAACGGCCGCAGCAAAATCCGCAGCGAAGCGGACAACGAGCCCTGCCCCGTCACGCCCGGTGAAGAGGACGCCCACGCCGCCAGCACGCGCCCCGCGAAGCGCTGGCGCGACGGCCGGCGCGTGGCGTTCGGCTCGCGCGTGATCATTGCGCACGGCATGCCGCTGCCCTTCTGGCAGGACCTCTATCACAGCGCGCTCACCGTCAGTTGGCCGATGTTCTTCGGCGCGCTCGCGGCGCTCTTCCTGCTGCTCAACACCGGTTTCGCCGTGCTCTATGAGTTGAACGGTGTGGGCATTGCGAACCAGAATCCTGCAGGGTTCGCCGGTGCGTTTTTCTTCAGCGTGGAAACACTCGCCACCGTGGGCTACGGCGACATGCATCCGGCGACGGTCTACGCGCACGTCGTCGCCACGCTGGAAATCTTCTGTGGCATGTCGGGCATCGCGCTCGCCACGGGACTCGTGTTCGCGCGCTTTTCGCGGCCGCGCGCGAAGATCATGTTCACGCGCTACGCCATCGTGCGGCAGCTGGAAGGCCGCACCACGCTCATGGTGCGCGCCGCCAACGCACGCCAGAACGTGATCGCCGAAGCCAGCGCAAAGCTGCGGCTCATGCGCCGCGAAACCATGCCCGAGGGCTACACGCTGCGGCGCATCCACGATCTCAAGCTGGTCCGCGACCAGCATCCCATCTTCCTGCTGGGCTGGAACCTGATGCACGTGATCGACGAAGCGAGCCCGCTCTACGGCGAAACCGCCGAATCGCTCGTGCGCCAGAGCGCATCGCTGCTCATCATGATCGAGGGCTCGGACGAGTCCACCTCCCAGACCATGCAGGCGCGTCATTCGTGGGAAGCCCGCGATATTCGCTGGGACCATCGCTATGTGGACCTGATAACGGAAGTGGATGGCGTCAGCCATATCGACTACTCGCGATTCCACGACGTCGTGCCGCTCGGGGCGCACGAACTGGCGCCTGCCGACCAGGCTTGATCAACGGTAACGGCAGCAGCGCCGAACGGGTCACCGAACCGGCCACCAAATTGGCCACCGACCGCAGCACCGCCGACAACACCCGGCGCAGCACCTGACAGCATCACCACCGCCCTGCGGCAAATCCCTCTCAAATCGCGGCGCAATCGTCCGACTCGTTGCGACATTGCGCGCACAGCCCGCCGAGATAGCAAAAACATTCCTCAATCGGCGCGAAAAAATAAGGTCTCTTCTCCCGCGGTGCGGCCATTGGTCACAGCGCGCGACTCGCATAACAAGGAGACGCTTCATGACCGCCCGTCTGCCCGACGAGAGCCTGCCGCCGAAGTCGCCGGAGCCGCCCACGCCGCTTGCCGACTACCGCCTGACCGACAACCTCGCCGCCACGCGCGGCCGCATCTTCCTCACCGGCACGCAGGCGCTCGTGCGGCTCGCGCTCATGCAGGCGGCGCTGGACCGCGCCGCAGGCCTGAACACTGCGGGCTTCATCAGCGGCTATCGCGGCTCGCCGCTCGGCATGGTGGACCAGCAGCTGTGGAAGGCAAAGAAGCTGCTCGACGGCGCAGGCGTGCGCTTTTTGCCCGCCATCAACGAGGAACTGGGCGGCACCGCTGTGCTCGGCACGCAGCGTGTGGAAGGCGACCCGGAGCGCAACGTCGATGGCGTGTTTGCCATGTGGTACGGCAAGGGCCCCGGCGTAGACCGCGCGGGCGACGCGCTCAAGCACGGCAACGCCTACGGTTCGTCGCCGCACGGCGGCGTGCTCGTGGTGGCGGGCGACGATCACGGCTGTGTGTCGTCGTCCATGCCGCATCAAAGCGACTTCGCGATGATGGCGTGGCACATGCCCGTCGTGAATCCGTCGAACATCGCGGACATGCTCGAATTCGGCCTGTACGGCTGGGCGCTCTCGCGCTTCTCGGGCGCGTGGGTGGGCTTCAAGGCGATCTCGGAGACGGTCGAATCGGGCTCCACGGTGGACCTGGACGCGCTACACACGCACTGGCCCGCGCCCGCCGGCTTCGAGCCTCCCGCAGGCGGCCTGCACAACCGCTGGCCCGACCTGCCGAGCCTCGCTATCGAAGCGCGGCTCGCCGCGAAGCTCGACGCCGTGCGCCACTTCGCGCGCACGAACAGCATCGACCGCTGGATCGCGCCCAGCCCGCAGGCGAACGTGGGCATCGTGACCTGCGGCAAGGCGCATCTCGATCTCATGGAAGCGCTGCGCCGGCTCGACCTCACGGTGGGCGACCTCGACGCGGCGGGCGTGCGCATCTACAAGGTGGGCCTTTCGTTCCCGCTCGAACTCTCGCGCATCGACGCGTTCGTGTCGGGTCTGACCGACGTGCTCGTGATCGAAGAAAAAGGCCCCGTGGTCGAGCAGCAGATCAAGGACTATCTCTACAACCGCGACGCCGGCGCACGCCCGCGCGTGCTCGGCAAGCACGCTGCCGACAGCGCGCCACTGCTTTCGGCGCTGGGCGAGTTGCGTCCCTCGCGCATCCTGCCCGTGTTCGCGGACTGGCTCGCGCGGCACAAACCGGCGCTGGACCGGCGCGACCGCGTGGTGGATCTTGTCGCGCCGCAGATTCTCTCCAACGAAGCCGACGGCGTGAAGCGCACGCCGTACTTCTGCTCGGGCTGCCCGCACAACACGTCGACGAAGGTGCCCGAGGGATCGGTGGCGCAGGCCGGCATCGGCTGCCACTTCATGGCCTCGTGGATGAACCGCGGCACCACGGGCTTGATCCAGATGGGCGGCGAAGGCGTGGACTGGGCCTCGCATTCCATGTTCACGAACACGCGCCACGTGTTTCAGAACCTGGGCGACGGCACCTACTTCCATTCGGGCATTCTCGCGATTCGCCAGGCCGTGGCGGCGAAGGCGAACATCACCTACAAGATTCTCTACAACGACGCCGTGGCCATGACGGGCGGTCAGCCCGTGGACGGCAGCATCTCCGTGCCGCAGATCGCGCGCCAGGTGGAAGCCGAAGGCGTGTCGCGCTTCGTCGTGGTGAGCGACGAGCCCGAGAAGTACGACGGCCATCACGGCCTCTTTCCGAAAGGCACGACGTTCCACCATCGCAGCGAAATGGACGCCGTGCAGCGCGAATTGCGCGACACGAGCGGCGTGACAGTGCTGATCTACGACCAGACCTGCGCCGCCGAAAAACGGCGCCGCCGCAAGAAGGGCGAATTCCCCGATCCCGACCGGCGCCTTTTCATCAACGAAGAAGTCTGCGAAGGCTGCGGCGATTGCGGCGTGCAGTCGAACTGCCTTTCCGTGGAGCCGGTGGAAACGGTGCTGGGCCGCAAGCGCCGCATCGATCAGTCGTCGTGCAACAAAGACTATTCCTGCGTGAACGGCTTTTGCCCGAGCTTCGTGACGATCGAAGGCGGCAAGCTGAAGAAGGCCGCGGGCGTCGCGTTCGACGTGGAGGCGCTCGCCGCCCGCGTGAACGCGCTGCCGCTGCCCGCAACGAAGCTCGACGCCGCGCCCTACGACATCCTCGTAACCGGTGTGGGCGGCACGGGCGTGGTGACGGTGGGCGCGCTCATCAGCATGGCCGCGCATCTGGAGGGCAAGAGTGCCTCCGTGCTCGACTTCATGGGCTTTGCGCAGAAAGGCGGCTCGGTGCTCTCGTTCGTGCGCTTCGCCGCGCGCGACGAGTGGCTGAACCAGGTGCGCATCGACACGCAGCAGGCCGACGTGCTGCTCGCCTGCGACATGGTAGTGGGCGCAAGCGCCGACGCATTGCAGACGGTGCGCCACGACCGCACGCGCATCGTCGTCAACACGCACGCCATTCCGAATGCGTCGTTCGTGCAAAACCCGGACGCGAACCTGCACGCCGACGCGCTGCTCGCGAAGATGCGTCACGCGGCAGGCAACGGCCGGCTCGACGCTTGCGACGCGCAGGCACTCGCGAGCCGCTTTCTCGGCGACACCATCGGCGCAAACATTCTGATGCTGGGCTTCGCCTGGCAGTTGGGGCTCGTGCCGGTTTCGTTCGCGGCGCTCATGCGGGCCATCGAACTCAACAACGTCGCCGTGCAGGCGAACCAGTTGGCGTTCTCGATTGGCCGTCTCGCCGCCGTGGACCCGGCTGCGCTCGAAGCGCTCTGGCAGGCGCGTCACGCCGTGAAGGCGGAGTCGCGCGTGGAAACGCTCGACGAAATCGTGGCGGACCGCGAAGCGCGCCTCGCAGCCTACGGCGGCACGCGGTACGTTCAGCGTTATCGCGCGCTCGTGGATGCCGCACGCGCAGCGGACCGCACGACGGATCAGGCCGTGAGCCGCGCGGTGGCCACCACGTTCTACCGGCTGCTCGCGGTGAAGGACGAATACGAGGTCGCGCGCCTGCACACGCAGCCGGCGTTTCGCGAAGCATTGGAAGCGCAGTTCGAAGGCGCGGCGGGCCGCGACTTTCGCGTGAAGTTCAACCTGGCGCCGCCGGTTCTCACTCATGGAAAGCAAGCCGGCCATGAAACCGCACCGCGCAAGATGCAGTTCGGCGCGTGGCTGTGGCCGGTGCTCGGGCTGCTCGCGAAGGGTCGCCGGTTGCGCGGCACCGCGCTCGATCCGTTCGGCCGCACGCTGGAGCGCCGCATGGAACGCGAACTCGCCGACGATTACGAAGCCACGATGCAGCGCGCGCTCGCGAAGCTGGCCGCGAGCAACGCCAACGTCAGTTCAGAGGACATCGCAAAACTCGCGGCCCTGCACGCACGCGTGCGCGGCTACGGGCACGTGAAGCTCGCCAACCTCGCGGGCGCGAAGCGCAGCGAACGCGAACTGGCGGCGCGCCTCGGCATCGAAGCGGCAACAGGCGCGCACGTAAAACAGGCACTCGATCAGGCGAAGGGCGCGGGCACGTTGCGCGGCATTCCGGTCGTGGTGGCGAAGTGACCTGAAGCGCCAACGTCAATCGCCGGGCTGCGGGCTGCGGGCTGCGGGCTGCGGGCTGCGGGCTGCGGGCTGCGGGCTGCGGGCTGCGGGCTGCGGGCTGCGGGCTGCGGGCTGCGGGCTGCGGGCTGCGGGCTGCGGGCTGCGGGCTGCGGCTAGAGCGTATCGTCTTTCCAGTCGATGTCGCCGCACAGCACGCCCAGACGTTCACCCACCTGCACGGCCACGGAAAGCGTCACGCACGGAATGGCCTCGTTGATCGAGAGATACGGCTTCGTCACGTGCACGCGGCCCGGCTCGCTGATCGCCGCGCGGAAGTAAGGGCGGCGCAGCCAGTTGGCGCCCTGCGCGTCGGAGAGCGGCAAGAAACGCGTCTCGTGCTGCGCGCGGTCCACGCGCAACACCACGTTGCTGCCGGCCTGGCGTCCGTGCGAGTCGAGCAGGAAGCAGCGCGCCGCGTCGTCGAGTGCGAGAAAGTTCCAGCACACTTCTTCCAGCGGCTCGCCCGCGCCCAGCCGCTCCGCTGCCCGTTCGAACGCACGCAGGTACGGCGCGAGCCGGCTTGCCGTGCGCCGCTCGCGCGCTTCGGTCTGCAGGCGGTAGCGCTCCGTCACGTCGCCGATCACCGTGGCCGCGAGCGATGCATCGGCAAGCCCCGGATGCGGCCGCGCGAAGAAGAAGCCCTGCACGAAGTCGGCCTCGCAGGCGAGCGCCAGTTGCGCCTCGTGCTCCGTCTCCACACCTTCGATCAGCACGAGCTTGCCCGCCTCGTGCAGCAGCGAGACAAGCCCATGCAGGATGGCCGCCATGTCTCGCCGCAGCGACGCATGCAGCAGCATGATGCGGTCGATCTTCACGAGGTCCGGGTTCAACTGCCACACGCGTTCCAGGTTCGAATGACCGGCGCCGAAGTCGTCGAGCGCGATCAAAAAGCCGCGCTCGCGAAACTCCTGCACGGACTCGGCGAGGCGTTCGATGTCGTCCGTGCTTTGCTCGAGCACTTCGAGCACGATGCGGCGCGGCGGAATGTCGAGCCGCCGCAGGTTGGCGAGCAGCGCCGCGGCGTGATACGGCTCCGTGAGCGTGCCCGGATGCACGTTGAGGAACAGCCACTCGCGCTGCGCGCCGAGCAGCCTGAAGTTCTCCAGATGCAGCGCCTGGGCGAGCCGGTCCACCTGCAACACCTCGCCCAGGCGCGCGGCGGCCCCGAATACGTCCACGGGCGCCACGGGCCGGTCAAGGCCGTCGTGGGCGCGCAGCAAGCCTTCGTAGCCCACCGCCCGCATGTGCGAGAGGCTGAATACGGGTTGAAATACGCTCGTCAACGTCCAGTCGCCGTGCTGCGCGGCATAGCGCTGCATGCCGGATGCCATGCTCAGCTCAAAGCCGTGCGGCACGGCGAAGGTTCGTTCCTGTTGCTCGATGGTCATGCGTTCCTCTCGTGCGAGCCTCGTCGCCGGTGCGGGCGCGGCTTTCGCGCCGACGATGGCGTGCGGTCTCGCGGTGTACGTCGTCAGGTACGAGTAAAGCAAGGTCCATGCGCACTGCGGCCCGTGTTCCGATGAACGCCGCATAGCCGGCTGCACCGGGGGCACGGCGCGTGCGTCGCGAGCGGGCACGCGTGCACGCGGCTGGTGCATCGACAAGTGCGCTCCATGTTTCGTTTCGAGCGGCATTTCAAGCGTTATTTGCTGCACGCGAGGCGTGGCGCGCTGACGCGTCCGCCCACGGGGCGAGGCGTCACGGCCCCAGGCTACACTTCAGCCTCGTTGACTCATGCTGCGCACAAGAACAACGGCACTTCGGTGTCCTCGCGCACACAAACGATGGAAACCGTCTTTGTCGTCCTGATTCTTCTACTCGCGGTCGCGCTCTCCGGCGCCCTCGTCCGCGTGTTGCCTCTCAAGCTTCCCCTGCCGCTCGTGCAGATCGCTCTCGGCGCCGTACTCGCGTGGCCCCGGTTGCATGTGGACGTCACCTTCGACCCCGAAATCTTCATGCTGCTGTTCGTGCCGCCGCTGCTGTTCGGCGACGGCTGGCGCATTCCGAAGCGCGAATTCTTCATGCAGCGGCGCGCGATTCTCATGCTCGCGCTCGGGCTCGTGTTCGCCACGGTGCTCGCGGTCGGGTATTTCATTCACGCACTGGTGCCGGCCATTTCGTTGCCGGTCGCGTTCGCACTCGCCGCCGTGCTCTCGCCAACGGACGCGGTCGCGCTCTCGGCCATCGCCGGCAAGGGCCGCATTCCCGCGCAGCTCATGCACATTCTGGAAGGCGAGGCGTTGATGAACGACGCGTCGGGCCTCGTCGCGCTGAAGTTTGCAGTAGCGGCCGCGCTCACGGGCGTGTTCTCGCTGCACGAGGCTTCGCTGAGCTTTCTCGTGATCGCGGCGGGCGGGCTTGCCGTGGGCATCGCCATCGGCTGGGTCTTCGCGTTCGCGTTTGCGCGCTTCTTCGCGTTGTCCGCGGACGGCGACCCCGCGCCCGGCGTCATCATGACCATGCTCGTGCCGTTCGCCTCCTATCTGCTCGCGGAGCACTTCGGGTGGTCCGGCGTGCTCGCCGCCGTATCGGCCGGCATGACGATGAATTCCACGGACTTCGCCCACCGCGGCCCCGTCTCGGCGCGCGTGCGCGGCGCGAGCACGTGGACGATGCTCGAATTCGTGTTCAACGGCATGGTGTTCACGCTGCTCGGGCTCGAGTTCCCGCTCATCATCGGCAAGGCGCTCGTGGACGCGCATCACGCGGGCCGCGCGCAGTTCTGGCAATTGATCGGCTACGTGGCCGCGGTGCTCGCCGCGCTCTACGCGATCCGTTTCGTGTGGGTCTGGCTGCTGCGCTGGTTCGCAAGCCGCGGCGCGGCGAAGCACGGCGTGACAAACGCCGTGCCGGGGCTGCGCACCGTGGCGATCACCACCTTTGCCGGCGTGCGCGGCGCGATCACGCTGGCGGGGGCGCTTTCCCTGCCCGTCGCGCTATCCAGCGGGCAGCCCTTGCCGGGGCGCGATACGGCGATCTTCATCGCATCGGGCGTGATTCTCGTGTCGCTGATCGTCGCCGTGGTGGCGTTGCCGCTGCTGTTGCGCGGCGTGACGTTGCGCGGCCGCGACCCGCACGCCGCTGAAGAACGCGCAGCGCGCACGCTCGCCGCACAGGCCGCCATTCGCGCGGTGGACCAGCAGCACGAAAAGGTCTGCGCCGATCTGGACGAAGCTGAGGCCGCCTCCGCCACCGATGTCGCCGCCCGCGTGATGGATATTTATCGACGGCGCCTTGCGACACTCGGCGACGACGACGTAGGCAAGCGCGCCGAAGCGCGGCGCGCGGAGGCGCTGGAATTGCAGATGCGGCTTGCCGCGATGCGCGCCGAACGCGCGGCGCTGCTCGCGCAGCGCAACGAACAGAAGATCAACGACGAGACGCTCAACAAGCTGATGCGCGAAGTCGACTGGTCCGAGACGGCGCTGACTTCGCGGGGACGCGGGCACGAGTGAGAACGGCGGACGTGCCCGTTGCCGGATGAAGGCTCATTGAAGAGATTCGTGCGGCGCCCGTGCCGCACGAATCCGGAAAGAACGGTTTAATTCAGCGCCTTAAACCCAGAGAACCTTAGGCCCAACGCCTTAAACCGCCGCCTGCTGCGCGGGCTTCCTGCGCAGCAGCGCGTAGAGAATGATGGCGCCGAACGTCGCGGTGCCAATGCCGCCCAGGCCGAAGTTGCCGAGCTTCAAAGAGAAGTCCCCCGCGCCCAGCACGAGCGTTACGGCCGCGACGATCAGATTGCGGTTGTCCGAGAAGTCCACCTTGTTGACCACCCAGATGCGCGCGCCTGTCACCGCGATCAGCCCGAACACGACGATCGAGACGCCGCCCAGCACCGGGCCCGGAATGGTCTGGATCACGGCGCCGAACTTCGGCGAAAAGCCGAGCACGAGCGCGATCACGGCGGCCACCACGAACACGAGCGTCGAATAGATCTTCGTCACCGCCATCACGCCGATGTTTTCGGCGTAGGTGGTCACGCCCGTGCCGCCCGCGAAGCCCGACACCACGGTAGCCAGTCCGTCGCCGATGAACGCGCGGCCGATGTAGCGGTCCAGGTTCTGCCCCGTCATCGCGCTCACGGCCTTGATGTGGCCCAGGTTCTCGGCCACCAGGATCACGGCGATGGGCGCAAGCAGCGTGATGGCGTGCGCGTCGAACACGGGCGCCGCGAAGTGCGGCATGCCGAACCAGGCGGCGTTGGCCACCACGGCGAAGTCGATCGGCTTGCCCATGCCCAAGCCGTTCGTGACGACGGCATAGATCACGTAAGCGATGATCAGCCCCACCAGAATCAGCAGCCGTTGCAGCATGCCGCGCGCAAACACGGCCACGCCGCCCACGCACAGCACGGTGACAAGCGCCATCCACGAATCGAACGACGAACCGCTCACGCCCTTCACCGCAATGGGCGCGAGGTTGAGCCCGATCACGGCGACGATCGCGCCCGTCACCACAGGCGGCATCAGCGTCTCGATCCATTTCGTGCCCACCACGGAAACGATGAGCCCGATCACCGCGTACACCACGCCGCACGCCACGATGCCGCCTAGCGCGAGCGGAATGTTCGGGTTCGGTCCGTGGCCGCTATAGCCCGTCACGGCAATCACGAGACCGATGAACGCGAAGCTCGACCCGAGATAGCTCGGCACCCGCCCGCCCACGATCACGAAGAAAATCAGCGTGCCGATGCCCGACATGAAGATGCAGAGGTTCGGATCGAAGCCCATCAGCAGCGGCGCGAGCACCGTGGCGCCGAACATGGCGACCACGTGCTGCACGCCCATGGCGAGCATCTGCGGCCAGGGCAGCCGTTCGTCGGTGGCGACCACACGGTGCGCGGCGCCGGGCTGGGTGCGCCAGCGCGGGAAGTAGGAATCGGACATCGCGATGGTTCTCCTCTTGGGGCGTTATGGTTGGACGTGGAGGGTCTTGCTCTTGCCGCGGCTTCGCTTCACGACGTGCGCCGCGCAAACGTGAGGCGCCCCGCGTGGGCCGCCCCGCGTGGGCGCGCCCGAGGCAAATTACGCGCGAGTGTACGAAGAGGGAATAGTGCTGGCAAGGCAATCACTCGAACGCCGGGGCGGCGAGCGTTGCGGCGTAGTCGCGCACGTCGGCGGGCCAGTCGGCCAGGAGGGCGTTGAAGCGGGCGGCGTCGCTCGCGTAAAGCGCGCGGGTGGCTTCCTCGTAGCCCGCCAGGTCGCCGGCCAGCGCGGTCATGAAGCGCCAGGCCGCCTCCTGCGCGGCGCGGACACGGTCTTTGTTGCCGTTCGCGGCGCGGGCGGCCTCCACGAGGCGGCGCAGCGCCACCGACGCGCCGCCCGGCTGGCCATTGAGCCATTCCCAATGACGCGGCAACAGTGTGACCTCGCGAGCGATCACGCCGAGCTTTGGCCGGCCACGGCCACGCGGGGCGGTGCTGGCGGGTGAGGTGTCGGCTTGCGGGGTGTCGGATTGGGCGGATCGGGCCGCGCCTGCGCTGGGCGGAGCTTCGTCTGCCCGCGCCGCACGGCCGGACGCCGCGCTCTGCGCGTCGAACCGTGCTTCGACCTCGGCCACTGTGCCACGCAGGTCGAACTCCACCTGTCGCCCGGAACTGTCGTCGAAGATCAGCAGCGGCGAGCGGCTGTCGGCGTGCGCCGCGTCCGCCCCCGTGCTGTCTAGCCATTGCCGGACCGCCGCCGCAACCTTTCGGGGCGCGCCGCCCGCAATGCGCCGGGTGCCTTCGAACGCCGTACAACTCGCCGTGCTGCTCATGCCGAAGCTCCTTGAGGGGTAGTCATCAGCGGCAAATTATATCCGGGTATAAATTAACTTTGCAATATCACCCGGGTTAAATTTTGATGTGCGGCGAAGCGTGCGCGGTACGACGTGATACGGCGTCAAAACCCGCGGCTAAGACAGCGACTCCACGTGCAGGTCGCGCTGGTCCTTGCTCACCGCTCTTGCTGCCTCTCTTGCGTTTGCCACCGCGACCCGGGGCGCCCCTTCAGCCGCTCCGTCAGTTCCCCCTTCCGGCGCCTCAGGCGAGCGCACGCAGTTGCGCCCTTCCGCCTTGGCTCGATACAACGCCGCGTCGGCCGCTTCCAGGAGTTCGGGCAGGGTGCCGAATGCGTGCTCGTCGGTGCCTGCCACGCCGATGCTCACCGTCAGCACGCCAAGCGGGTTGCTGGCGTGGCGCAGCTTGAGCGCCTCCACGGCTGCGCGAATCTGCTGCGCGAGCCGCATGGCGTCGCGTTCGTGCGTCTCCGCGAGCAGCACCGCGAATTCCTCGCCGCCATAGCGCGCCGCGCAGTCGCCGGGACGCCGCGCGTACGACGCAAGACAGCCGGCCACCGCAGTGAGCGCGTCGTCGCCCGCCGCGTGGCCGTAGCGGTCGTTGTAGGTCTTGAAGTAATCGATGTCGAAGATCAGCGCCGAAAGCGGCCGGCCGCTGCGTTTCGCGCGCCGCCACTCGCTGTTCGCGCGCTCGTCGAAGGCACGGCGGTTGTTGATGCCGGTGAGCCCGTCGGTGCGAACCAGCACGCGCAGCCGGTCTTCCATCGCGATGCGCCGGCGCAGTTGCTGCGAGAACAGCACGGCGAGCGCCACGATCGCCACGTCGAGCAAGACGGTCAAGAAGCCGATGATCCATGCGCGCCGCCGCCATTCGGCGTCGATGTCCGCCGTGGACTGCCCCACGCTCAGAATCAGCGGAAAGCCGTTGATGCGGCGATAGACGTACCAGCGCTCCACGCCGTCCACGGCCGATGGCGCAAAGAACCGGCCTTCCGGCGCGGCCTGGAAAGCGTTGAAGTTGTCCGAACCGGACAGGTTGACGCCCACCATCCAGGCCCGCAGCGGACGGCGCATGAGCACGGTGCCGTCCGTAAGCATCAGCGTGATGGAGCCGCGCTCGCCCAGGTTCGTGCCTTCGAAAAGCCGCCGGAAATAGGAGAGCCGCATCGTGCCCACCACGATGCCCGCAAAGCTGCCGTCCGGATTCGAGAGGCGGCGGCTCAACGCGATGCTCATGTCGCCCGCGGTGAGCCGCGGCTTGAACGGCCGGCTCACGTAGAGCCCCACGTTCGGCGAATCGCGGTGCACCTTGAAATAGTCGCGATCCGCAATGTTCACGCGGCGCGGCGGCACGGCGCGCGAATCTGCCACCACGTTGCCGTGCACGTCGATCACGAACAGCGAGCCCATGTCCTGCGCCATCGCAGAGCTGTCGAACAGCACGAGCTGACGCATCCGCGGCGCGAGCTTCATCACGCCGGGCGCGTGAAGGCCGTCGATAACGGCCTTCAGCGACAGGTCGTAGAGCTCGAGGTTGCGCGCGGTGTCGCGCTCGATCAGCAGCGAGACGTTCTGCGCCGTCTCGTTTGCGCGGCGCATTGCGTCGTGCTGCATCTCCACGGCCGCCCAGACCGCGACCGCGCTGATCGTCGTGGCGAGCACGAGACTCACCCAGACAACGGAGGCGGGATGGCGCAACAGGCGGATCAGACGTTTCAGCATGAGGGACGGCGCAAGGTACGTACGGAGCGGGACAGGGTTCGGCGCGGCCGGATGTCGAGCAGGCGCACGCCGCGAGCACGCCCAGAGAGAGCCTACCCGCTTGCCGGCGAATTCAATCTGGTGAACTGAGGAAGGTCTCCGGGGTTGTCTGCACGTTTGGGCGCGCCGGGGCACGCTTCAACATGCTTCAACCCGCTTCGGCCCGCCCGGGCACGTGCTCTGCCGCGCGGATCTGCCGCCGCCCGGCTAGCGCGCCCTGTCGCCGATCCAGGCCCGCTCCGGTGCGGACGCACTCGCCGCGAGAGCCGCCGCCCGGCATTGCTCCACGAGCGCACGGAACGTCGTTGCCTCGTGCAGCGCGTCGGTGGACTCGGTCGTCTCGACGCCCGCCGCGTCGTCCGGCTGTTTGCCGAAGCCCACCACGATGGCCGCGGGCGCCTGCTGGCTACGCAGGCGCCGCAGCAGGTTGCGCAGGTACGGCGGCCAGTCGGCGGCATCGAGCGACACGATGCAGACCACCGGCGCGACCTTGATCTCCGGCGCGTCGGCGCGCGGATAGCGGAACTGCTCGTAGCGCGCCGCCGTGCAGGGAATCTTGAGCCGCGCGAGCAGTTGCATCGTGATGGCGGCGGCCACCTCGTCGAAGGCGCCGCGTCCGGAGATGCAGAGCACCGAGACGCCTTCTGCAAGTTGTGTGGTGTTGGCGTCTGCATTGGCGTCTGTGTGGTCGGCCTGGCCCGTCTGGCTTGCCGCCGCGGCCGGTTCTCGCTCGCGTCCCTCCGCCACCGGGGCACGGCCGTTCTGCCCCGAGGTGAGCGGGTCCGGCGCGCCCTCCACCGTTTCGAGGTTCTCCACGATGTCGATCAGCGTTTCGTTCACGCGCGCCAATTGCTCAGACGTGAGCACGCCGCGCAGCGCGTCGTTGCGCGCGAGTTGCAGACCTTCCAGCGCCACCTGGTCGTAATAGTCCACCACGGACATCTCGTGCAGCAGCCGCCCGGCCTGCACGATGGCGTCGTGCGCTTCGTCTGCGAGCAGCCGTTGATAGAAGCTCTGCGCCGGCGTGAGCGCGGGCTGGTCGCCCAGCAAAACGGTCAGGAAATTGAGGCGGTGCGTGTAGCGGCCCAGCGTGACGATGCACAGCGTGAGCGGCGTGGAAAGCACGAGGCCGATCGGGCCCCAGAGCCAGCTCCAGAAAATCGCAGCCACGACCACCGCGAGCGGCGAGAGGCCGGAGCCGCGGCTGTAGAGCAGCGGCTCGGCCACCTGGCCCGCAACGACGTCCACGACGATGAAGAGGATCAGCGTCCAGACCGCCATCGTCCATTGCGGCTGGATGGCGGCGGCGAGGCACGTGGCGAGCGCCGCGGCAATCCAGATGCCGATGTACGGCACGAAGCGCAGGAACGCGGCGATCACGCCGAACAGCAGCGCACCCGGCACGCCGATGGCCGCAAGGCCGATGGTGAGCACCGCACCCACGCTGAGGTTGAGCCCCAATTGCGTGACGAAATAGCGGCTCAGGCGGCGCGCGGCGTCGTCGATGGCGGTGGTGGTGCGATGCAGGTCGCGCGAACCGAACAGGCTGATGAGGCGGTCGCGCAGATCCTCACGCTGCAACAGGATGAAGATCGTCACCACGAGCACGATGAACGTGGTTTCCAGCGGCGCCACCACGGGCGAAAACGCGCGCCGCACGAGCTGCATGGGCGTGGGCACCGGCTCGTGGACCTCGACCGGAATCGGGTTGCCCGACGCTGTCCTCGCCACGCGGTTGCCGAAGCCCTGCGGCGGGCTGGGCCGCGACGGCGCGAGGCGTTGCAGCGTGGACGCGGCCTTGCTCGCGAGCACGTCCGCGCGGCGCACCGTTTTCTCCTGCACGGTTTCAATCTTGCGTTCGATGGCAACCTGGTACTGCGGCAGATCTGCCGCGAGCTGAACCACCTGAGCGCCGATCAGCGTGCCCACGCCGAGCAGCGCCGCGAGGGCAAAGAACACGGCCACCAGAATCGACGCGAACTGCCCCAGCCGCACACGCCGCAGCATGTTGACGAGCGGCGCGAGCAGGAAGCTGAGCAGCACCGAGAGCGTGATCGGAATGAGCACGGCCCGGCCCAGATAGAGACCGGAGACGACAGCGGCGCCGGCCAGCACCGAAACGGGCCCATAGAGGCCCGGCGGCGCGCCGCGAGGGTAGACGCGATTCGGCTGCCCTTGAGGCGGCAAGGGGAATTTCATGGGATGACGATCCGGTTGCGCGGCGCCTTCGGGGCGGCGCCGTTTGCTGAGCCAAGAGGATACAACCGGATGAAGACTCAGGCGCCCGTCACGGCGCCTTGGCGAAAAACCAGACCCTGGGGCTCAGGCAGCCGCGGCTTGCGGCTTGCCCCCGTTCTGCGGCGCCCGCTTCAACAGGCCCACCGCGAGCGCCGTCACGAGCGTGCCCGCGACGATCGCCAACGCGTAGACGCCGAGGTGCGTCACGGCGTTCGGAATGGGCAGCACGAACACGCCGCCGTGCGGCACCTTGAGTTCGACACCGGCTGCCATCGAAATCGCGCCCGCCACGGCGGAGCCCGCGATGCACGAAGGAATCACGCGCATCGGGTCGCGCGCCGCGAACGGAATCGCGCCTTCCGTGATGAACGCGATGCCGAGCACGGCCGCCGCCTTGCCCGCTTCGCGCTCTTCCTCGCCGAAGCGGCTGCGGAACAGCCACGTGGCGAGCGCAATGCCGAGCGGCGGCGTCATACCGGCCGCCATCGTCGCGGCCATCGGCGTGTAGACGTGGCTCGCGATCAGTCCGGCGCTGAACGCGTAGGCCGCCTTGTTCACGGGGCCGCCCATGTCCACGGCCATCATGCCGCCCAGAATCAGGCCGAGCACCACGGCGCTGCCGGCCTGCATGGAACGCAGCCAGCCTTCCAGCGCGTGCAGCGCGGCGGCCACCGGCGAGCCCACCACGTAGATCATCAGCAGTCCGACGATCAGCGTGGAAAACAACGGAATGATGAGCACCGGCTTGAGCCCTTCCAGGTTGCGGTGCAGCTTCAGGTGCCGGTTGATGAGCAGCGCCGTGTAGCCCGCAAGGAAGCCCGACACGATGCCGCCGAGGAACCCCGCGCTGAGGCTTGCCGCCAGCATGCCGCCCACCATGCCGGGCGCCACGCCCGGCCGGTCCGCGATGGAGTACGCGATGTAGCCCGAGAGCACGGGCACGATGAGCGCGAAGGCCGACTTCGCGCCGATCTGGAACAGCGACCACGCGAGCGTGCCTTTGTGCGCGTCATCGAACGCGTAGATGCCGCCCAGCGCGAACGACAGCGCGATCAGCAGCCCGCCCGCCACGACGAACGGCAGCATGTACGAAACGCCCGTCATGAGGTGCCGATAGGGACCGGACGCCTTCGCCGAACGCGCCTGCTTGGCCGCTGCGACCTGATCGGCGAGCGCCGCGCCGCTTGCTGGGGAATGGCCCGCCGAGCCGCCGCCTTCGACACGCGCCTGCGCGATCGCGCTTTCGATCAGCGCAGCGCCCTTGCCGATGGCGCCCTTCGTGCCTGTTTCATAGAGCCGCTTGCCCTTGAAGCGGCTCTTGTCGACCTGGGTGTCGGCGGCGATCACGACGAGATCGGCTTCGGCAATCTGCGCGTCGGTGAGCTTGTTCTGCGCGCCGACCGAGCCCTGCGTCTCGACGTGGATGGTGTGACCGAGCGCCTTCGCGCCTTGCGCGAGGCCCTCGGCGGCCATGAAGGTGTGAGCGATGCCCGTGGGACACGAGGTAATGGCGACGATTTTCAAAGGCCGCACGCCGGTGGATTCAGCGACCGGTTTTGCGGCGTCGTCTGCCTGGCGCGGCGCAAGCGACGACGCGGCCCGCGATGCACCGGCAGCCGCGCGCGCGATCACCGCTTGCGCGTCGCGAATCGCTTCGTCGATCGTCACGCGTTCGATGGTCTTGCCGGCGAACGGCGTTTCGTCCACGGCGGCGTGGTCGTCTGCTGCGATCAGCACGCCGCTCGCGGCACGAATCGTTTCCGCGGACAGCGGCGTCTGCACGCCGAGCGCGCTGCGCGTTTCGACGGCGAGCGTCACGCCGCGAGCTTCAGCCGCGCGGCTCAGCGCCTGCGCGGCGAACGTGGGTGCAGCGCTCTGTCCGGGCGCCGCCACGAGTCCGATGATTTTTTCCATTGCAGTGTCTCCGGCCTCGCGGCTCATGGCTGAACGACGCCGTCCGCAGCGGACAGCGTGAATGTTTTGACTTCGACGCGCGCGGCGAGCGTGGCCAGCGTCGCGTGATCGGGCAGATGCGGCCCCACGCGCGCGAGCTTCGCGGCGGCAAACGCCGTGGCCTGGCGGCCGGCGTCGTCCCAGGTGCGCGCTTCGATCAGGCTCGCGATAAGTCCGGCGACGAACGCGTCGCCCGCGCCCACGGTGGTCGCGACAGGAACACGCGGCGGTGTCGCGCGGAAGATCTGGAAAACGGGCGGCGCGGCGCGCGATGCCACGTCCGTTGCGCCCGATTGCGGCGGCGCGACACGCGACACAACACGCGATACAGCAGGCAGCCCAGCCGACGGCTGGCTCGCCATCACGCCAATCGCCCCGCGGCCACCCAGCGACACCACCACGTAACGGATGCCGCGCGCCACGAGTTCGCAGGCGGCGGCAATGATGGCTTCGTCGTCATCGAGCGCGCGGCCCAGCAGCGCTTCGAGTTCCGCCTGGTTCGGCTTCACGAGGTCGGGCAGATCGCGCGTGTCAGTGGCGGCGAGGGCTTCAGTAAGCGGTGCGCCGCTCGTGTCCAGCGCCACGTGGACGCCCGCATCGTGCAGCACGCGCGTCATGCGACGGTAGAACGATGGATCGACGCCAGGCGGCAGGCTCCCAGCGAGCACGCACCACCGGCCCGGCCGCGCGAGTTCGGCGATGCGCCTCTCGAGCGCTTCGACGCAGGCCGGCGCGGGCGGCGTGGTGGCGAGGTTGATGTCGGTGGTCTCGTGGCGCGCGGTATCCACGAGCTTCACGTTGATGCGCGTGCGGCCCGGCACGCGCACGAAGCGGTCGTCGATGCGCTTGGCGGCAAAGAGCGTGTCGAACGCGGCGCTGTCTTCCGTGCCGAGCAGGCCCGTGACGATGGTCGCCACGCCGTAGTCAGCGAGACAGCCCGCCACGTTCACGCCCTTGCCGCCCGCGTTGAATTCGAGCGACTCCGCGCGGTTCACGTCGCCCGGCGTCAGGTTCGCGACGCGCACGGTCTGGTCGAGCGCCGGGTTCAGCGTGACCGTGATGACGGTGTTCATGCCGCGACCCTCACGTCGGCCGCATCGAGCGCGCGTACGGCATCGACGTCGCCGCATTCCAGCGCGCGCTCTGCAAGCGCCTGCATCGAATCGAGCCGCTCGCCGCGCACACGCGCCTTCACGGCAGCGATGTCGCGCGGGCTCATCGAGAGCTCGTCCACGCCGAGGCCCGCGAGAATCGCCGCGCCGAGCGGGTCGCCCGCGAGTCCGCCGCACACGCCCACCCACTTGCGATGACGCCGCGCGCCCTCCACCGTCTGCCGGATCATGCGCAGCACGGCGGGATGCAGGCTCTCGGCATTGCGCGCCAGTTCGGGATGCTCACGATCGATGGCGAGCACGTATTGCGTGAGATCGTTGGTGCCGATCGAAAAGAAATCGACGGCCTGCGCGAAGTGGTCCGCGAGCGCAGCGGCCGATGGAGTCTCCACCATGATGCCGAGCGGCACCTTCGGCGCATCGAGTTCGGCGCGCACGGTCTCGGCGAGCGCAATCGCGGCGTGCGCCTCGTCGAGCGTGGAGACCATCGGGAACATGATCCACAGCGGACCTTCCTTCGCTGCGCGGTAGAGCGCGCGCAACTGCGGCACGAAGAGATCGGGCCGGCGCAGACACAGACGCACACCGCGCACGCCGAGGAACGGGTTCGTCTCGTGCGGCAGGTTCAGATACGGCACCTGCTTGTCGCCGCCGATGTCCAGCGTGCGGATGATGAGCCGCCGTCCGCCGCTTGCCTGCACCATCTGGCGATAGCACGCGTACTGCTCGTCTTCGCTCGGCGCGTCGTGGCGTTCGAGGAACAGGAACTCCGTGCGCATCAGGCCGATGCCGTCCGCGCCATGGGCGAGCGCGTCGGCCACCTGGCTCGGGCGCGTAATGTTGGCGCCGATCTCGAAGGCGTGGCCGTCGAGCGTCGTGGCCGGCAGCGCGCGATTGGCCGCCGTGCGGACGCGCTCTTCGGCAAGACGCAGCGCGGTTTGCCGGGCGCGCTCGGCGTCGCGCGCCGACACACCGACGTACAGCCGGCCCGCGTTGCCGTCGAGCACAGCGTGTGCGCCGTCGGCGATGTCGAGCAGCTTCGCGCCGCACGCCACCGCCGCCGGCACGCCGAGCGTGCGGGCCAGGATCGCCGTGTGCGAGGTTGGGCCGCCGCTCACCGTGCAAAAGCCAAGCGTGACGGCGGGGTCGAGCTGCGCGGTGTCCGAGGGCGTGAGGTCTTCGGCAATGAGGATGGCGGGTGTTGCTGCTACGTTCGTTGCTGCGTGTAGATTCGCCGTGTTTTCGTCCAGATGCTTGAGCACGCGACGCGCGACGTCGCGCAAGTCGGTTGCGCGCGCCGCGAGTAGCGGGTCGGGAAGCGCAGCGAGTTGCGCCGCGCGCGAGTCCGCCGCGCGATGCCATGACCACTCGACGCCGTGGCCCTCGACGGTAAGGCGTGCGGCATCGCCGAGCAGATCGGCGTCGTTCAGCAGTTCGCGCTGGGCCGCGAAGATCTCGCCTTCGGCTGCGCCGAGCCGCGTGGTCGTTTCGCGCGCGAGCGCATCGAGTTCGGCGGCCGTGTCGGTCAGCGCTTTTTCGAGACGACGCGAGGCGTCGAGCACATCGCCCGGACGATCTTCAATGTCGAGCCGCGCGTGGCGCACTACCCGCACCGGACCCGCGACGAAGCCAGGGCCCGCGCCCACGCCTTCGATCACCGTTGCCGGATCTTCGGGGGTAAACAAAGCCGGCTGCGCGGCCTCGCGACGCGAGCGGGCAGCCGCGGCGCGCTCGTGCTCTTCCGCGGCCAGTGACTCGATGGTGCGCTTGAGCGCGGCGAGCGCTTCGGCGGCGTCGCCACCCTGCGCCGAGAGCACCAATCGCGCCTGCGCCGTGGCGCCCAGTTGCAGCAGGCTCACGAGGTTTTTCGGGTCGGCGGCCACGCTGCCGTTGCGCACACGAAGCGCGGACTGATAGCGCTTCGCCGTGGCGACCCACGCGCTCGCGGGGCGGGCATGCAGACCGTGCGGGTAGTCGAGGATCAGGTCGAGGTGGTGGTCGTAGTCGGCTGGCGTTGTTGCTGCGGGCGTTGCGCTGCCGCTCGTTGCAGTGAGCGAAACGCCGTTCAACGCATCGACCACGATCTGGGGATCGCGCGCCGTCAGCAGCCGCTCCAGTTGCGCCGGGTCGCCGATCAGCCGCGTGAGACGTTGCAGCAGCGCAATGTGCTCGTCGGACTGCGCCGCAATCGCGACGATGAGCCGCGCACGCTCGCCGCCCTGCCATTCGACGCCCTCCGGCACCTGGAGGACCGCGACGCCCGTGCGGCGAATCAGATGGCGGTCTTCCTGGAGGCCGTGCGGAATTGCGACGCCGCTGCCGAGGTACGTGTTCGATACCTGCTCGCGCCCTTGCAGACTATCGACGTAGCCCGGCTCGATGACGCCCGCCGCGACGAGCAGCGCGCCCGCCTCACGGATCGCATCGTGTTTCGAACCCGGCCCGGCACCTAGCCGGACGAGCTCCGCAGTAAGCAGCGGGGACATCGCGTCTCCTGGTTGGTCGTGGAATGTGCGCTATTGGAATCGATACCACTTTCCGCGTCAAGACGGCGCGTAGTCGCTGGCAAAGATGAAAGTTGCGCGGAGGCCCGATAGAATAGGCGCGCGTCGCCCGTCCCAGCGGGGCGCGGCACTGCAAGATGCGCGAACGGATACCGCGAGACCAGGGTATACGCCGATTCATCAAGAAATCGATTTCATTCCATGGCGCCAAGAATCAAGGATGTGGCGGAGGCAGCGGGCGTGTCGGTGACGACCGTCTCGCGCGTGCTTTCGAACAACGGCCCGGTGCGCGACAGCGTGCGCCGGCGCGTGCTCGAGGTCATCGAGCAGCTCGACTATCGGCCCAACGCCGCCGCACAGCGCCTGCGCTCGGGCGACACCGCGACGATCGGCCTCATCGTCTCCGACGTGCGCAACCCGTTTTTCACCGAAGTGAGCCGCGCGGTGGAAGACGCCGCGTACGCGCAGGGCATGCGCGTGATTCTCTGCAACACCGACGAGAACCCGGAAAAGGAGGCCATGTATCTGCGGCTCATGGAAAGCGAGCGCGTGACGGGCGTGATCTACTCCCCGACCTACGAGGCGGCACGCCGGTTCGACGCGCGCGCGTACGCGTTCCCGGTAGTGATGATCGACCGCGCAGGCCCGGCGGGCGTAACCGACGCCGTGACGCTCGACAACCGCGACGCCGCGACGCGACTCGCCGAACACCTGGTGGAGCGCGGCTATAAGCGCTGCGCGGGCCTGTTCGGCAACGCGAGCACGACGGGACGCGAGCGGCACGCGGGGTTCGTCGAGGCACTGCAGCGGCATGGCCTTTGGGCTGCGGCCGAATTCGTCGACCCGCATCCCGAGGCGGCGCACGCGCGGGTGACGGCGTGGCTTGCGGCAGAGTCAGGCGAGCGACCGGATGCGATCGTGGCGAGCAACGGGCTGTTGCTGCTGGGGGCTTACCGGGCGCTGCGCGAGCACGGGGCGCGCGTGCCGGACGACGTGGCGCTCGCGGGGTTTGATAACGATGCGTGGACCGACCTCGTGACGCCTGGTGTCACCGTTATCGCGCAGCCGGTGTACGAGATTGGGAAGAACGCGATGCAGCTGTTGACGCAGCGGTTAGCAGAACCCGAGATGTCAGCGCGGACGTTGGTGTTGCCGGGGGAATTGGTGGTGAGAGGGTCGACGGGGGGGAGGGTGTAAGGGGGTAGGTTGTTTGTCCGACTATCCTCCCCAAAGTCTGTGTACGTACATCTAGTACATCGGTCGAACGCTCGCGATCTTGAGCCTGCTGCGAAATCCGGAAGTCGGGGAACACCAATCCAGTACTTCGAACGAGAAATGGACTACGCATGGAGTGGAGAACTGCTCGGATTTCCCGACAACTAATATCCGCGTACTTCCCGTATGAAGCTGATACGGAGGAAAGAGAAATCGCCGGAAGGCTTGTCAGATATGGTGATCCGGGCCGAAGCGTCGCCGGTCAATCAAGGCATGATACTTGCGAGCGTCATGGAACGCCTAGATCTTCGTAGCCCAGGCGTCGGCCGATCTTCCACCACCATCAGCGTAGTATCGGGCGCGCCACGACTTACGCGGATTTAATCAGCACCAGCCTTCAGGTTATCGAGATAATCAGCCCACCGCTGCATCATCACGATTCGATCATCAATGAATTTTGTCCGGTTATAAGCCGTACCAAGGGCGTCGGGCACTTTGTGCGCGAGCTGGTGTTCGATGACCTCGCTTGGGAAGCGCAACTGCTCATGCAGAATGGTGCGTGCCATCGCCCGAAAGCCATGGCCCGTGATCTCTGTCTTGGTGTCAAAGCCCATCCGCCTCAGGGCCGCGTTAACTGCTGCACCACTCATTGGCTTCTTGACGTCTCGCCCTGGAAAAACGTATCTCCGCGCGCCGGTAAGCGCATAAAGATCGCGCAGGATCGCCAACGCCTGCGTGGCAAGTGGCACAAGGTGTTCCGTTTTGGTCTTGGAGACCGTATAGCGCCACTGCGCCTTGTCGAGATCGAACTGCGACCACTCCGCTGACCGCAGTTCCCCCGGGCGGACAAACAGCAATGGCGCCAAACGTAACGCACACTGAACAACGAACGTTCCTTGGAAACCATCCAGCGCCCGCAGTAATCGTTATGGCCTTTTTCATATCGTCCCGGGATTGGTTTCACAGATGGAAAGCGCTCGTCGGGCAAACAGCAATGCCCGGTTTCCACTTCGAGAGAGAACGAGTACACGTGTAAGATACGTGGACGCGTCAACTGCTGTCTATAGCGTGCCCCGAGGGAGACTCGTCGAACACAGAATTGCCCCAGAGGAAAGACATATGGCGCTAACCGATGCAGTTTGACCAGCGAAACACTGCGGCGTTATTTTGATTGCCCCCGACCAACCGGAGCGTGTGTCGGGCTTGCCTCCCGACGAGTCGCGTTTGAAAGCGCCGTAGCACCGGTGATACGAACCGCGTTACTGTTTCACCATATCGGCGAATCTACGGCTACGGGCGGCCACGCAGCTTCATAAACTGCTCGACGTCGGACAGCTTGAAGCGCGTCCGACCCGCAACGATCGTCGGCGTGATACGGCGACGCTGGAGGTGATAGTACAAGCCAAAATCACTTTGGTAGCCGGCGAGTTCCGCAGCGTCCTGAATCGACAGCGTTTCATCGAACTGTGCCTTCAAGCGTTCGACTGCTGCACGATCGTAAAACACCGAACGCGTGCCGACCTTCGTCGGCGCGATGCCGGCGCGCTTCATGAGTGCGATAGCGCCCTGAGGGCTGTCGTAACCAAACAGGTTCGCCACTTCCATGGCCGTCATCCACGCTGCTGGTGCCGAATGCGTCGCGGGCACCGACACGTTCGTCACGACAACGGCCGATTGCACCAGTGCAGCGTCGGACAGAACGGACGACGGCACTTTCACGGTCGGCGGAGCAGCCTTTGCAGCGGCGCCGTCTACGACGCCGCGACGAGTATCGACAACCGAAAGGTTGAAAGCGGGCATCCGAGATTCGATAGGTCTTCTCTCGCGGCGCAGCCCGGCGAACTTCCAAGCCAGTGAGCATGAGGCCCTCCTGTCTATGCCGAACACGACGAAACGGTCGAACGCTTCTATCTTGTCACGGCACATGCGTGGGAAGGCACATTGGCAACAATGTGGCATGGCACAAATGTGTCTTCGCTCGCTGGTAGACCTCTCATCCGGCATGTGCACCCGCGCGTTGCCGCCCGGAACGTTCTCCGCCATGGTGTTTGTATGGACGAAACACCACGGGATAAACCGCGATGACCGCCAAAATGCTCCTGGCCACACTGCTCCTCGCGCCCACGTTTTGCGTCGCGGCCACGCTGCCTACGGCGGACGAGCTACGGTCGCTGTTCGTCGTCGAAAACCCGCCGCTAACCAGCGAGTTCGGCGCGCTGCTCATTCGAAACCAATTCGATGTTCGGCCGTTGATCGCGTGCGAGTTGCGCAAAGCGCATCCGAACGCTCTGATCTTGACTGATCAGGAGGGCGGGGCCGTCCGCGACATGACGAATCTGACTTCGCCGCCTGCGCCCTGGGACGTGGCCAGGATGACACCCGCCGAGTTCAGCGGCCAGGTGAAAGCAGCCGGCGAAGCCCTGGCGAACTCTTGTGTGGACATCGACCTGGCTCCTGTGGTGGAAACGAACAGCGACCGACCGCAGCGTAGCTATTCGGACGATCCGAGGGAGGCGTCGATCGTTGCCGCCAGGTTTGCGGAGGCGATGACATCCGCCGGGGTCACGCCCGTGCTGAAACACTACCCGGGCAAGCTCGCGAGCTGCACGTCCGTCGCATCATTGCCGGGTTTCAGTTGCGTAAAGGAAGCAAAGAGGTCGAGGTCTGCCCCGGCGCTGCCGCCAGCGTTTGGCGGATGGCCGACGCGTTTCCGTTGCACGCTGCGCCGATTGTCAGTAAGCGTCAAACCGAGGCCGTCTTGACGATCAGAACTTGACCTCTGAGAGCCGCTGATTCGCGAGCACGAGATCGAAGGCAGCGGGATCGAAGCTGCCGCCACACCACTCAAGGAAGTGGTCGTGT
>NZ_RJZE01000028.1 GCF_003986935.1 Paraburkholderia kururiensis JCM 10599 = LMG 19447
GCTCAATATAGCCACGTCGATCACTCCGTTCCCCTGCCCGTTGCCGAGCAGGTCAGTGTTCTACGTGGGTCAATATTCGATGCAAATTACTGCCCTGGCCGGGTCAAGTTTCCGTGCAAATCAACAGTCTGGTCATTTCATATCTCCGTCACTGTAAGATTGCCACGACTACGGCCCTCTATTCGGAGGGTTACTCCGTTTTACATGATAATCGGAGGCCGCCTCCGATTGCAACCAGCGTTTTGCCCATGACTGATTTGACGCCAACAGAAAAGAAGCCGAGAGCCGACGCGCTGCGCAACCGCGAGCGCATTCTCGAAGAGGCAAAAAAGGCATTCACGGACAAGGGGGCCGACATCAGCCTGGAGGAGGTTGCCCGCCAGGCCGGTGTTGGCCCAGGCACGCTTTATCGCCACTTCGCCACGCGCGCAGCTCTGCTGGAGGGCGTCTACCGTGCAGAGGTCGAGCGGCTCGCGGGAGAGGAGCGCCGGCTCTCTCGTGAGCTACCCGCGCTGGAGGCACTGAGAACGTGGATGCTGCTATTTGTCGACTACATTGCGGCCAAGAAAATCATTGCGCCCGCACTGAACACGATTGTCGGCGTGACATCGCCAGGGTTGTTCGAAGAATCCGGGAAGCAAATCAAGACTGCAATTCGCACACTGGTATCGCGCGCGGTAGAGAGCGGAGACCTCCGCGCAGACCTTGAACCACTCGACCTGCTGCGTGCGCTCGTGGGAGTGTCAAACGTCGCTTCTTCTCCAGACTGGCAGCAAAGCGCCAGGCGACTAGTCGACATCCTGCTGCTTGGGTCGAAGCCAATCGATAGGTGATTCTGTTGTGTCGAGTTGATTGCCCCAGCGGCAGTTATGCGCCTCCGAAAACCTTTTCGCCGCCAGATTCTTCATCGTTGCGGCGGCGACCTTACCCCGGCCAAGTACGCGATTTGTAATTTGGTTAGCTTGCCGGTTTTCGGTACTCCAGAGGGGTAAGGCCGGCTCCAAATAAGTTAGCTTCGGAGCACTCACTGAATCAGCACCAGGCGGCACCATTTCGGGCCTACTGAACTGGAAATCTTGATTTACCCCGGCAGGCAGAACAGCACGCTCCTCGTTTGCGGCCCGAGCGGTGCCGGCAAAACCACGCTGGCCAGGTACATGGTCGAAGCGGCGGTTGAGCGAGCCGCCGTCGAAATGGAGGCCAACGCCGGAACGATTCCGGCAATCTTTGGCGAAGCACCTGCCTCGGGCGAGAACGATTTCTCGTGGAGACTCTTCTATCGGCAGACTCTCGCTCAGCTTGGCGACGACCTCGACTCGCCGAAATCGGCTTATGGCATCGACCCGCAATCTGGACGCATGGACCGGCTGCGGGGTGCAAGCGGCAACAGTCTCGCGGCGCTGCGAACAGCCGTCGAACGTACGCTGCGCGAGCGGAAAGTCCAGTTCCTCGTCATTGACGAGGCTGCTCACAGCATTCACCAAACGCGCGGCAGCTCCAAGCTGGAGATTCAGCTTGATACCCTGAAGTCGCTCGTGAACCAGTGCGGCACGCAGATGGTGTTGGTCGGTTCATACGACCTCTACCGGCTCATGTCGCTGTGTGGTCAGCTCGCGAGGCGCTCTCACGTCCTGCACTTCGAACGCTACCGACAGGACCCGCCCGAGGACATTCGGGCGTTCATTGCCTGCCTCCAGTCATTCGAAAAGATGCTGCCCGCGCTGTGGGGCGGCGAGTTGACGCGTTACGCGGAGGCGCCCCATGAAAACACGCTGGGTTGCATCGGCACGTTGAGCAGCGGCTTGTTCGAGCAGCCAGACTGGCCGAAGCCGACGGCCGCTGGTCCGCAGAGGCGCTCCGGCGAGCGTTGCTCACCGAGGCGCAGCCGGACCGGATACTTACCGAAATCCTCGATGGCGAGGAAGCCATCAATGCCCAAGGCATCGGCTGGCAGAAGGAGCGCAGCATGAGCTACGCAATTTCGAATCCACGCTCGACGTTGCGCGCTCTCGCTCCCATCGGCGTCGGCACCCCCGAGGTCGAGAGCTTGCTCGGTTACTTCTGCCGGCTGGCCGTATCGCACAGCGTGTCGGTCGCGGCGCTGTGTCGGCAAGTGACCAAGGCAGTCGGCTGGGAACTCGCCGAGAAATATACTTGGCACGTTGGAAACATCGACAGCATTGGCGATTCAGCAAACAACTGGTCGGCTGCGCTGTCTGCTTGGACCGGTGTCGAGCAACTCGACAAGCTCACGCTCTTGTCGTGGCGTGACGTTGTTTGCCCGACGAGTGGGTCTATGCAAGGCCACGGTCCATCACTGGTTGAAGGAGGGAGGCGCTCGGCGCGAGCTAGGCGACCGCGGGGCCCCGCCACAACAAAAAAGCCGGCCCTTAGGCCGGTTTTTTTGCGTCCGTTCGCCTCTGCGCGATGCGTACAAAACTCTTCGGTCTATCACCGATTCCCGATAAAGCAAAATGCGTCCCATCGGGGAATAAAGCATAACGTGTCACGATGGCCACTTTATGCTTAACGGCACAAACATGTTGGAGTTCGATGGAACGGGGAATGGTGGGCCGGGTGGGATTCGAACCCACGGTGTCCTTTCGGAGGCGGATTATGAGTCCGCTGCCTGCAACCAGCACGGCGTCCGGCCCAATAAAAAGACCCGGTCTTTGGGAAGGCCGGGCCTCGTTTACAGTCGCGACATGTTACACGAAACCGCTGCACTCAGGGCCATGACCCAGCCCTCGAAACCGCGGCAACGGTACTACGTCAATTGCCTTCCAGGAACGACTTGAGCTTGTCCGAACGGCTCGGATGACGCAGCTTGCGCAGTGCCTTCGCCTCGATCTGGCGGATCCGTTCACGCGTCACGTCGAACTGCTTGCCAACCTCCTCGAGCGTGTGGTCCGTGCTCATTTCGATACCGAAGCGCATACGCAGCACCTTCGCTTCGCGCGGCGTCAGCGAATCGAGCACATCCTTCACCACGTCGCGCATGCTCGCGTGCAGCGCGGCATCTGCCGGTGCGACGGTGTTCGTATCTTCGATGAAGTCGCCCAGATGCGAATCGTCGTCGTCACCGATCGGCGTTTCCATCGAGATCGGCTCCTTCGCGATCTTCATGATCTTGCGGATCTTGTCTTCCGGCATTTCCATCTTCTCGGCGAGCGTTGCCGGATCCGGCTCGAGACCGGTCTCCTGCAGAATCTGCCGCGAGATGCGGTTCATCTTGTTGATCGTTTCGATCATGTGAACCGGAATACGGATCGTGCGCGCCTGGTCCGCGATCGAACGCGTAATGGCCTGGCGGATCCACCACGTCGCGTACGTCGAGAACTTGTAGCCGCGGCGATATTCGAACTTGTCCACCGCCTTCATCAGGCCGATGTTGCCTTCCTGGATGAGGTCGAGGAACTGCAGACCACGGTTCGTGTACTTCTTCGCAATCGAGATCACGAGACGCAGGTTCGCCTCGGTCATTTCACGCTTGGCCTGACGTGCCTTCAACTCGCCCGCCGCCATCTGGCGGTTGGTTTCCTTCAGGTCCTTGAGCGGCAGCACCACGCGCGCCTGGAGGTCCAGCAGCCGTTGTTGCTGTTCGCGGATCGCCGGAATGTTGCGCGACAGGATGGCGCTGTACGAATGGCTCTCGCCCACGATCTTGTCGGCCCATTCGAGATCGGTTTCACTGCCAGGGAAGCGGGCGATGAATTCCGAGCGCGGCATGCCGCACTTGTCGACCACGATGTGCAGAATCTGGCGTTCCACCTGGCGCACTTCATCCACCTGCGCACGCAGCGTATCGCACAGACGCTCCACGGTACGCGCCGTGAAGCGGATCGACATCAGTTCGTTCTGGATGGTTTCCTGCGCCTTGAGGTACGACTTCGACTTGTAGCCTTCCTTCTCGAACGCGCGACGCATCTTGTCGAACCATTCGCTGATCAGCGCGAACTTTTCGAGCGAGGTGCGCTTGAGGGCTTCGAGCTGCGCCGCGTTGGCCGTGGCCTGCGCGGTGCCGTCGTCGTCTTCTTCCTCTTCCTCTTCCTCTTCTTCCTCTTCCTCTTCGGCGTTCTCGATCTCTTCCGCTTCCTGAGCCGAGAAGCCGTCGGTATCTTCCGCGTTCGGATCGATCAGGCCGTCGACGAGTTCGTCGACGCGAATCTCGTCGTTCGCCACGCGCTCGGCCATGGCGAGAATGTCGGCGATCGTCGTGGGGCACGCCGAGATGGCCATCACCATGTGCTTCAGGCCGTCTTCGATGCGCTTCGCGATTTCGATTTCGCCTTCACGCGTGAGCAGCTCGACGGTACCCATTTCGCGCATGTACATGCGCACGGGGTCGGTCGTGCGGCCGAATTCGGAGTCGACGGTGGAGAGTGCGACTTCCGCTTCCTCTTCCACTTCGTCGTCCGACGACGCGGCCGGCGCGTTGTCGTTGAGCAGCAGCGTTTCCGCGTCAGGCGCCTGCTCGTACACCGCCACGCCCATGTCGTTGAACGTGCTGATGATGCCTTCGATCGCCTCGGTTTCCGTGAAGTTGTCCGGCAGGTGATCGTTGATTTCAGCGTAGGTCAGGAAGCCGCGTTCCTTGCCGAGCTTGATCAGCGCACGCAGCTTGGAGCGGCGCTCCTCGAGCTCCTCGACGGTGCCGGGCTGCGTCGACGCGAACGCGTCCTTCAGCAGCGCCTTTTCCTTTGCGCGGCGGTCGCGGGCGCGCGCCTTCTCACCCTTGGCGGGCGTGGGCGCCGTTTCTTCGCTCTGGGTTGCGTCGTCATCGACGGATACTTCGTTCAGCTTTTTCGTCATGGAGTTCGCCGTACCGGCTGTAGTCTCGACTCGCGGCTGCTGGACAACAGCCTCTTGAACCGTGGATACTTGAGTCTCGCGCTCTGCCGCATCGTCCGCGACGGCAGGCACTTCCCTTGCGCTTCTCTCACCGGACCGCTTCGTGGCCGGTTGGGTCGAAGCTTTAGCTGCACGCGCTGGTGCAGCTCGCGCGGCCGAAGCCGCCGGGGCCCGTTTTCTGGCAACAGGGGCGGTGCCGGCATCAGACGCTTTTGCTGCGGAACGAGAGGATCTGGCCTGATTGACCGTCGTGGTCGGCTCTTCGGAGCCCTTGCCTGTCGCTCTTTTTCCGCCCGTAGTCTTTGCCATTGCGAGTCCGTCCCTTGCTGGATTACTGGATGCCTGGAAAAACAGCCGCTGGAAACCTTTTATTATAGCACGCGGGCTTACCCCCTCCCCGCGCGGCCTCCGATCGGTTACAGCCCGAGCTGCCGCTTCATTTCGGCGCGCTTCTGGTTCAGATCCGTCAGCTCCGCCAATTCCTCGGGCGTGTGTTTCGATTGACGCGACAGCGCATCCAGGCGGTCGCACCACGCGTCGTAACGCATCTTGAGAATCGCCGCTTTCAGCTCCTCAGCGGCCAGTCGCTCCTGCTCGCGCCGTTCCTCGATCACGGCGGAATCCTCGGCATCCTTCAGCAACAAATCCCGAACGTTTTCATCATAGTTCAGAATTTCGCGAAAGATTTCCTCGAAGGTTGCCGCGTTTGCGCCGTTTCTCAGCAGGTCGGAGAGCAGCTGAAATGCTGCCGCGTCCCCCAGTGCGCGCGCGTGCGTGGCGACCTCCTCGAACAGTTCGCCATTGCGCGTCAGCGCGAGCAACGCTCGTTCGGCCTCTTCATCCAGCTCCAACACGATCCTCGGATGCATGACGAGATTGCGCAGCGCGCGCTGCTCGATTCCCGTTACCGCACGCCGGTCCTTGCGTGGCGGCGCGGTACGCGCGGCGGCGGCAATCCGGGCATCCACTTCGCAAAGCGCAGCCACCTCTTCGAACGGCACGTCCAGCCGGTCCGCCAGCATGTGCATGATCTGCGAACGCAGCGCATTGGCCGGCAGAGCCTGCAACAACGGCTTGGCATCGAAGAGCGCGCGTGCCCTGCCTTCCGGCTGGTCCAGTTCCTTGCCTACCAGTACTTCGTTCAACAGAAACTGTGACAGCGGCATGGCACGCTCGACCTGTTCGGCAAACGCCTCCGTGCCGAATTCACGGACGTAGCTGTCCGGGTCGTGCTCCGTCGGCAGGAACAGGAACCGGATGGTGCGGTTGTCCGCCGCGTGCGGCAGGCAGGCGTCCAGCGCGCGACGCGCCGCCCGTCGCCCCGCCGAGTCGCCGTCGAAGCTGAAAATTACCGTGTCGGTCTGGCGCAGCAGCTTCTGCACGTGAATTGGCGTGCAAGCCGTGCCGAGCGTGGCCACAGCGTTCTGGAATCCAAGCTGCGCTAGTGCGACCACGTCCATGTAGCCTTCGACCACGAGCACATAGTGTTGTTCGCGTATCGCGAGCCGGGCTTCGAAGAGCCCATACAGCTCGCTGCCCTTGTTAAATAGCGGCGTTTCGGGCGAATTCAAATACTTCGGCTCGCCTCCGTCCAATACGCGCCCACCGAAGCCGATCACCTGGCCCTTCACATTGCGGATGGGGAACATGATCCGTTCCCGAAAGCGATCGTAGCGGCGCGCCTGGCCCTGCGCGTCCTGCTTCTCGCTAACGATCACAAGGCCCGCTTCCACCAGCGCGTCGTCCCGATAATTGGGGAACGCGGCCTCCAGGTTCTGCCAGCCGTCCGGCGCGTAGCCGAGTCCGAATCGCGCCGCAACTTCGCCTGTCAGCCCGCGCTTTTTCAGGTACTGGATTGCGTTGGGTGCGCCTCGCAGTTGCTTGCGGTAAAAATCGCACGCTGTCTGCATGACGTCGGATAGCGCTGTGGTGACCGCCCTGGAGGCAGCCGGCCCGTAGTCGTATCCGCCGCCCTGCCCGCCATACGAACCGCTGTTGCCGCGCCCGGGTGCCGGCTCGTTCGGAACGGTCAGCCCCACTGACTGCGCCAGTTCGTTTACTGCTTCTGGAAACGTGAGCCCGGCGTGCTCCATGAGAAAGCCGATCGCCGTGCCGTGCGCCCCGCAACCGAAGCAGTGATAGAACTGCTTGGTAGGACTAACGGTGAACGAAGGGCTCTTTTCGTTGTGAAACGGGCAGAGCCCCATGAAATTCGCGCCGCCCTTCTTCAATTGCACGTAGCGCCCAACCACGTCGACAATATCGACGCGGTTCAGCAGATCCTGCAGGAACGAATGCGGAATCATCGAATGGCGCGGCCAGAAACGTGCGGGACGGTACGGAATTGCATGGCGGCGCAGCCGGACTCACGGTGCCGCCTTGGCGGCACGGCGCCGGCCAGCGACGGCGTTTTACTTCGAGAGCGCAGCCTTGACCTGCGCCGACACGGCGGTCATGTCGGCCCGGCCCGCCAGCTTCGGCTTGAGCACGCCCATCACCTTGCCCATGTCCTGCGGGCCTGCGGCACCCGTCTGCGCAACGGCGGCCGCAACTTCGGCGGCGATCTGCCCAGCCGAAAGCTGCTCAGGCATATAGGCCGACAGCACCGCAAGCTCCGCGCTCTCCTTGCTGACCAGATCGGTGCGGCCGGCGGCCTCGAACTGGCTGATCGAATCCTTGCGCTGCTTGATCATCTTGTCGATGACGACCGTGATGCCGGCGTCGTCGAGCGTCACGCGATCGTCGACCTCACGCTGCTTGATTGCCGCGAGCAACAGACGAATCGTGCCGAGCCGCTCGGTTTCGCGCGCGCGCATGGCGGCCTTCATGTCGTCGTTGATCTGGTCTCTTAGACTCATCACTCACCTGCATTCGTTGGATTGCTAAAACGCCCGGGAAGCTCGCCGACCGGCTCGAACCGCGCAAGACGAAGTCTTGCCGCGCCGCCTGCATTGCACAACAGCCGACGGCGCATTAATGCAAAAACCCGCTTGGAACATTTTCCAAGCGGGTTGGCGCAGATTCTTTGGTTGCGGCCTCACCAGGATGGCCTCGCGGTACAGGCTCTTGCCTCCTGCACCGCTTCGCGGCAGCGGACCTCGCCGCCACCTTCCGCCGCACTGACCGGGGACCCTGAGGTCCGAGGCGGCGCAGCGGCGCCGGAATCAGTAGAACTTCTTCGGCAGCATCTGGCTGCGCAGGCGCTTGAAGTGGCGCTTCACCGCGGCAGCCTTCTTGCGCTTGCGCTCCGCCGTCGGCTTTTCGTAAAACTCGCGTGCACGAAGTTCGGTCAACAGGCCGTTCTTCTCGATCGTGCGTTTGAAGCGGCGCATCGCTACTTCAAACGGCTCGTTTTCTTTAACGCGGATCGTCGTCATTTTCCAATAACGGGAAAGGGGCAAAGAACGGAAAGTATAGCAGAGCGTTTTGCACAAAGACAGCCAGCCGTCAAGCCGATTCTGCGTATCCGGCGGCGGCTTTTCCGGCGGCCACGCCCGACGCCCACGCCCACTGAAAGTTGTAGCCGCCGAGCCATCCCGTCACGTCGACGGCCTCGCCGACGAAGAACAGCCCCGGCACCCGCTCGCTCATGAGCGTCGACGACGACAGCTCGCGCGTATCCACGCCCCCGCGCGTCACTTCGGCCTTTCGATAGCCCTCCGTGCCGCTCGGGGTGAGCGTCCAGCGCGAAAGTGTCTCGCCAATGCGGCGCAGCGCGCGATCCGGGAGGTCGGCAAGGCGCGCCTCGGGCGCGATTTGATGCGTTTGCAGCCAGACGTGCGCGAGCCGGCTGGGCAGCCACTCGGAGAGCAGATTACCGATTTGCCGCTTCGTGGCGCCTTTCGCCTCGATCAGCGCTGCCGCGACGTCCCGCTCCGGCAGCAGATTGACGTGGATCGGCTCACCCGGCTGCCAGTAGCTCGAAATCTGCAGCACGCCGGGACCAGAAAGGCCGCGGTGGGTGAGCAGCAGATCTTCCACGAATTCGCCCCCGGTCTTGCGGTCACCGGTGGCGAGATAAACCTCGAGCGAAACGCCCGAGAGCGCCGAAAACGGCGCCCAGTCCTGGGCGGCAAACGTCAGCGGCACGAGCGCGGGGCGTGTATCCACGAGCTTGTGGCCGAACTGCTTTGCGAGGCGATACGCGAAGTCCGTTGCGCCGATCTTCGGAATGGACAGTCCGCCTGTCGCAATCACGAGCGCGCGGGCGCGAATCTGCCCCGCCTTCGTGCCCAGCGTAAAACCGCCCGGCTGCGCATACTCGACGTGTTCCACCGCGAGCGGTCGCCGCCACGCAATCCGGCCAGCGTCGCACTCGGCGCGCAGCACGTCGATCACGGCCTCGCTCGACTGATTGCAGAAAAGCTGCCCTTTGTGCTTCTCATGCCAGGTTACGCCGTGGCGCTTGAGGAGCGCCATGAAGTCGCGCGGCGTATAGCGCGCCAGCGCGGAGCGACAAAAATGCGGGTTGGCGGACAGGTAATTGGCCGGTCCTGCATACAGATTCGTGAAGTTGCAGCGACCGCCGCCCGATATGCGGATTTTTTCGGCAAGGTTCGGCGAGTGGTCGATCAGCACCACGCGCCGCCCCAACTGTCCGGCCACAGAGGCGCACATCATGCCGGCCGCACCCGCGCCGATCACCGCAATATCGAAAGATTCCATGGCGCGCATTGTACCTGCGGCCCGTGGCCGTTCCTGGGCACTGCTATACTTTCAGGCTCGCCTCCAACTTCTGCGGACGCGCTGCTCCACCGCCCGGTTAGCACCTGGCCACCGCACGCGCCGCATCGAATCATGCTTGTTCTCGGCATCGAAAGCTCCTGCGACGAAACCGGTCTTGCGCTCTACGACACCGAGCGCGGCCTGCTCGCGCATGCGCTGCATTCGCAGATCGCCATGCACCGGGAGTATGGCGGCGTGGTGCCGGAACTCGCCTCGCGCGACCATATTCGGCGCGCGCTGCCACTGCTGGAAGACGTGCTGGAACGTTCGGGCGCCACGCGAGCCGACATCGACGCCATCGGCTATACGCAAGGCCCCGGCCTCGCCGGTGCGCTGCTCGTAGGCGCCAGCATCGCAAACGCGCTTGCCATGGCCTGGGACAAGCCGACCATCGGCATCCATCACCTCGAAGGGCATCTGCTTTCGCCGCTGCTCGTCGATGCACCGCCGCCGTTCCCGTTCGTCGCGCTGCTCGTGTCGGGCGGTCACACTCAGCTCATGCGCGTAACCGACGTCGGTGTCTACGAGACCCTCGGCGAAACGCTCGACGACGCCGCCGGCGAAGCCTTCGACAAGACCGCGAAGCTGCTCGGCCTTGGCTACCCGGGCGGCCCGGAAGTCTCGCGGCTCGCTGAATTCGGCACGCCGGGCGCCATCGACCTGCCGCGCCCCATGCTGCATTCAGGCGACCTCGACTTCAGCTTCAGCGGTTTGAAGACCGCTGTGCTCACGCAGGTGAAGCGGCTGGGCGGAAACGTCTGCGAACAGGCCAAGGCCGATATCGCACGGGGTTTTGTCGACGCCGCGGTGGACGTGCTGGCGGCAAAGTCGCTGGCGGCCCTCAAGCGGACGAAGCTCAAGCGACTCGTGGTGGCAGGCGGAGTGGGGGCGAACCGGCAGTTGCGCGAAGCGCTTTCGGCCGCGGCGGCGAAACGTGGGTTCCACGTCCACTACCCCGACCTCGCGCTCTGCACCGACAACGGCGCGATGATCGCGCTTGCCGGCGCGCTGCGGCTGCAGCGCTGGCCGGCGCAGGCCGTGAAGAACTACGCGTTCACGGTGAAGCCGCGCTGGGATCTTTCATCGCTCGCGCAGCAGTAAGGGCGGGATATCAGGCGAGGCGGCGAACAAAAAGCGGTACGGTTTCCACCCGCCGCGTAGGCACGATCAAAAGCCTGGAGCCTCACGCAACACGCTTGTCGTGCTCGATCACGGCGTACGCGCTGTGGTTGTGAATCGACTCGAAGTTCTCCGCTTCGAGCGTGTATGCGGCCACGCGCACATCGTCGTTCAGGCGCTGCGCCACGTCCCGCACCAGATCTTCGACGAACTTGGGATTCTCGTAGGCGCGCTCGGTCACGAACTTTTCGTCCGGGCGCTTGAGCAGTCCCCACAGTTCGCACGACGCTTCTTCCTCCGCGATGGCGATCAGTTCTTCCGGTGCGAGGTCGCCGGCCAGTTCAGCGCTGATCGTCACGTGCGAGCGCTGGTTGTGGGCGCCATATTCGGAAATCTTCTTGGAGCACGGGCACAAGCTCGTCACGGGCACGAGCACCTTCAGGAAGAGCCGCGTCTCGCCGTTGCGCGCATCGCCGGTGAGCGTCACCTCGTAGTCGAGCAGACTTTCCACGCCCGAGACAGGCGCCACTTTCTTCACGAAATACGGGAACGACACTTCGATACGGCCGGCGTCCGCTTCCAGCTTCTGGAGCATCGCCGCCAGCATCCGGCGGAACGTGGCCGGCTCGAGCGGCTCGCGGTTCTCTTCGAGCAACGCGACGAACCGCGACATATGCGTGCCCTTCTGATGCGCCGGCAGATGAACGTCGAGATTCCACACGCCGACGGTGGGCTGCGCTTCGCCGCTACCCGTGCGCACCGTCAACGGATGGCGCACCGCCCTCACGCCCACCCGCTGAATCGGGATCTGCCGTGTGTCCACCGTGCTCTGCACGTCGGGCATCACGAAGGCGGGGTTCATCTGGTTCATCTTGTTGTCCTCAATGGCGCGCAAAACTGGACGCGCAAAGGCAAACGCCGGCAGCACGCCGGCGTTTTGCCAGATGGGCCTTGGCCCATCGGTTGAAACGGGAGTCGCTATACCCTCGACGACCGCCCCGACCTCACGCTACGCGCTTGACCGACTTGCCGGCCGCGCTGCTCGCGTGATCGAGGAACCGTTCGCGAATCGACTTCGCGATGCCCGCGGCGTCGAGCCCACAGCCGGCCAGCAGACGCGCCGGATCGCCGTGGTCGATGAAGCGGTCGGGGAGGCCCAATTGTAGTACGGGCTTGATAACCCCACTCTCCAGCAGGGCTTCGACGCAAGCCGAGCCGGCACCACCCATCACACAGCCTTCTTCCACAGTCACGATGGCGTCGTGCGTCTCGGCGAGGCGGCGCACCAACTCGGCGTCGATCGGCTTCACGAAGCGCATGTTCGCCACGGTCGCATCCAGTTCTTCGGCGGCAGCCAGCGAAGGCCCCACCATCGTGCCGAACGCGAGGATGGCGATCCGCTTGCCGGACGGCTGCGACGTCTCGCGACGAACCTCGCCCTTGCCAACCGGAATGGTCGTCATCTGCTTGACGGTGGCCACGCCCGTGCCGGCGCCGCGCGGGTAACGCACGGCCGTCGGGTTCGACTGCTGAAGCGCCGTGTACAGCATCTGGCGGCACTCGTTTTCGTCCGACGCCGCCATCACGGTCATGTTCGGGATACAGCGCAGGAACGCTAGGTCGTAAGCGCCCGCGTGGGTAGCGCCGTCTGCGCCGACGAGACCCGCGCGGTCGATCGCGAACACGACCGGCAGGTTCTGCAACGCCACGTCGTGAATCAGCTGGTCGTAGGCACGCTGCAGGAAGGTCGAGTAGATGGCGACCACGGGCTTGAGCCCTTCGGCCGCGAGACCGCCCGCGAACGTGACCGCATGCTGCTCCGCGATGCCCACGTCGAAGTAGCGGTCCGGAAAGCGCTTCTCGAATTCCACGAGACCCGAACCTTCACGCATGGCCGGCGTAATGCCGATCACGCGCGAATCGAGTTCGGCGGCGTCGCACAGCCACTCGCCGAACACCTGCGTGTACGTCTTCTTGCCCGGCGACGTGGACGGCTTGATGCCTTCGGCCGGATTGAACTTGCCCGGACCGTGATAGAGCACGGGGTCCGCTTCGGCCAGCTTGTAGCCCTGGCCCTTCTTGGTGACCACGTGCAGGAATTGCGGACCGCGCAGTTCCTTGATGTTCTGCAGTGTAGGAATCAGCGAATCGAGGTCGTGGCCGTCGATCGGGCCGATGTAGTTGAAGCCGAATTCCTCGAACAGCGTAGCCGGCACGAGCATGCCCTTCGCGTGCTCTTCGAGCTTGCGGGCGAGGTCGAGCATGGGCGGCGCCACGCGCAGCACGCGCTCCACGCCCGCGCGCGCAGCCGCGTAGAAGCGGCCCGACATGAGACGCGCCAGATGGCGGTTGAGCGCGCCGACGGGCGGCGAGATCGACATGTCGTTGTCGTTGAGGATGACGAGCAGCGGCACGTCTTCCATGACACCCGCGTTGTTCATGGCCTCGAAGGCCATGCCGGCCGTCATCGCGCCGTCGCCGATCACGGCGATCGCGTAGCGGTTGTCGCCTTGCAGCTGGCTCGCGACGGCCATGCCGAGCGCCGCCGAAATCGACGTGCTGGAATGCGCGGTGCCGAACGTGTCGTATTCGGATTCGGTGCGGCGCGGAAAACCGGAGATGCCGCCGAACTGCCGCAGCGAGTGCATCTGGTCGCGGCGGCCGGTGAGAATCTTATGAGGATAGGTCTGATGCCCGACGTCCCAGACGATGCGGTCGCGCGGTGTGTCGAACACGTAGTGCAGTGCAATCGTCAGCTCGACCGTCCCGAGGTTGGACGAGAGGTGGCCGCCCGTCTGCGACACGCTGTCGAGCACGAAGGCACGCAGCTCGTCGGCAAGCGGCTGCAACTGGCGACGATCGAGCCGGCGCAAATCCGCAGGATCGTCAATGGTTTTCAGCAAGTCGTACATCGTCGTTCCATTGTAGGAAAACTTACGCGCCCGCACTTTTTTCGCACACACCCGTAACGTTGTTCCAGTCGTTTCACGCGCGGCGGCGGGCTTTCGCGTTCAGCTGACCCGGTCAACCACCAGGTCAGCGAGTTCTGCAAGACGCTGCGCGCGTGCGCCAAACGGCGCGAGCGCAGCGTGGGCATCGCGGCGCAGCTGTTGTGCCAGCGCGCGCGATGCGTCGAGTCCGATGATCGACACGTAGGTCGGCTTGCCGTCCTTCGCGTCCTTTCCGGCGGTTTTGCCGAGCGTCGCGGAGTCGGTCGTGACGTCGAGAATGTCGTCGACCACCTGGAACGCGAGACCCACAGCGGCCGCATAGGTGTCGAGCGACTTCAGCGTGTCCGCACCCGGCGCCTCGCCTGCAAGCGCGCCCATACGCACGGAGGCGCGCAGCAGCGCGCCTGTCTTCATCCGGTGCATCATTTCCAGTTGCGCCCGCGTGAGCGCGTGGCCCACGCTTGCGAGGTCGATGGCCTGGCCGCCCGCCATGCCCACCGAGCCGCTCGCCACCGCCAGTTCGCGCACGAGGGACGCCTGTTGCGCCGGGCTCAGCACGTCGGCAGTCAGCGTGATGAAAGCCTGCGACTGCAATGCGTCTCCGACGAGAAGCGCCGTGGGTTCGTCGTATTTCACGTGGACCGTGGGCTTGCCGCGGCGAAGCGCGTCGTCGTCCATGCAGGGCATGTCGTCGTGCACCAGCGAATAGACGTGGATCATCTCCAGCGACACGGCGGCCGCATCGAGGCATTCGGCCCGCGCGCCCGTGAGTTCACCCGCAGCATGGCACAGCAAGGGCCGGACCCGCTTGCCTCCGCCCAGCACGGCATAGCGCATGGCTTCGTGCAGTTGCTCGGGGACAGTCTTTTCGGACGGCAAATAGTGTTCGAGAGCCGCTTCGACCCGCTCGAGCACCGCGCGGGTCCACTGTTCAAAAGTCATAGATCGTCGTCTGCCTCTTGGGCGGCATTTCCAGTCGTATTGAGGGGCACGGGACGCAGCGTCTCGCCGTCGAGCACGCGAACCTGCTGCTCCACCTTCTCCAGCTGTTGCTGGCAGAACGCGACGAGCGCGGCTCCGCGCCGGTACGCAGAGAGCGATTCCTCGAGGCTCAGATTGCCGCTCTCCATCCGCGCCACGAGCCCTTCGAGTTCTGCGAGCGCCGCCTCGTAGTTCTCCGGCAGCGGCGCGCCGCCGTTGTCCTCGACGGACGCGGCAGCATCCTTCGGTGCGGTTTTGGCCATGAGGTGGTCGCAAATTTGAAACAAGTCGGACATTCTACGGCAAAAGCGTTATTTCCGACCCGCACGCCGGCGCCTGTCCCCTTACAGCCACAAGCCGGCATGTAACCAAATCCATCGCGTCCGCCTGGAAAATTTGAACTCCGGGGACAAATTTGACCCAAATCAGGCACTTAGTCTCCCCCGAAAAGGGGAAACGGGTATAATCGCCGGCTCCCTAAATCGAACCTTCGATGGTTGGGTTGTTCACTGCTTTCACGTCTTCATCGGGAGTGGGAATGTCCAATCTGAGCAATGCATTGCAGCTGAAGTCCATCCACAGCCAGCTGCCAGTCACGGCTTACTTTGACCAGGCGCTTTACGAGCGCGAAATCGCAACACTCTTCCAGCAGGGCCCCCGCTACGTCGGGCACGAACTCATGGTGCCCGAGAAGGGGAGTTATTTTGCCTTACCTGGCGAAGGCGAAGGGCGTGTGCTCGTCCGGAACCAGCAAGCTCAGATCGAGTTGCTCTCGAACGTCTGCCGCCACCGGCAGGCCATCATGCTCAACGGCCAGGGCCAGACCGAGAACATCGTCTGCCCGCTGCACCGCTGGACCTACGACCTGAACGGGCAACTGCTCGGCGCCCCACACTTCGCCGACAAGCCGTGCCTCAACCTCAACGCCACGCCGCTGCAGAACTGGCAGGGCCTGCTGTTCGAGTCGAGCGGTCGCGACGTGGCAAAAGACCTGGCAAACCTGGGCCCAGCGAAGCACTTCGACTTTTCGGACTACATGTTCGATCACGCCGAAATCCACGAGTGCAACTACAACTGGAAGACGTTCATCGAGGTGTACCTCGAGGACTATCACGTCGTGCCGTTCCATCCGGGCCTCGGCAGCTTCGTCTCCTGCGACGATCTGCGCTGGGAGTTCGGCGACTGGTACAGCGTACAGACGGTTGGCGTGCACAGCGGCCTCGGCAAGCCGGGCAGCGCGACGTATCGCAAATGGCACGACGAAGTGCTGCGTTTTCGCGGCGGCGAGCCGCCCGAGTTCGGCGCCATCTGGATGGTGTACTACCCGGGCGTCATGATCGAGTGGTACCCGCACGTGCTCGTCGTCTCGTGGCTCATTCCGCAGGGGCCGCTGAAGACCACGAATATCGTGGAGTTCTATTACCCCGAGGAAATCGTGCTGTTCGAGCGCGAGTTTGTCGAAGCCGAACGCGCCGCCTATATGGAGACGGCTCGCGAAGACGACGAGATCGCGGAGCGGATGGATGCCGGCCGCCGTGCGCTGTACGAGCGCGGCGAATCGCAGGTGGGCCCGTACCAGAGCCCGATGGAAGACGGTATGCAGCACTTCCACGAGTTCCTGCGCGCACAACTGGGCGACATCTAAGGCACCGCTCGCTACGCATCGCCGAATTGCGGATGCGCGGCAAGGCGCCAGGGAAAGACGGGCTCTCGCCCGTCTTTTTTTGTTTAGACTGACGGCATCCGGCGGGCCGATATCAAGCGACGTACAAGTAAGCTTCCGGCCCGCGCCATGCCCCAGGAGCCGTCATGCCTCACACTCACTACACCACGCTCATCTCCGCCGCGAACCTCAAGGAACGGCTGGATGCCGCGCCGGGCAGCGTGCTGATTTTCGACTGCCGCTTCGACCTTGCCGATCCCGCTTCCGGCGAAGCCGCTTACGCCGCCGGTCATCTGCCCGGCGCGCGCTATCTGCATCTGGACCGTGACCTCTCGGGTTCGAAGTCCGGCAGCAACGGGCGTCATCCGCTGCCCGATCGCGCAAAGCTCGTCGATACGCTCGCGGCACACGGGCTGAATGAAGGCCAGCAGGTCGTCGCATACGACGCGCAAGGCGGCGCCTTTGCCGCACGCCTCTGGTGGCTGCTGCGCTGGCTGGGTCACGATTCCGTAGCGCTCCTCGACGGCGGGCTGCAGGCCTGGCAAGCCGCCGGGCTAGCGCTCACGAGCGACGCTCCGCCCGCCTCCCGCGGCACCTTCAAGGCGGGCGCCCCGCTGCAGTCCACCGTGGACGCGCAAGCGCTGCTACGCAATCTCACCCAGCGCGAACAACTCGTGATCGACGCCCGCTCGCCGGACCGCTATCGCGGCGAAAACGAAACCATCGATCCAGTCGGCGGCCACATTCCGGGCGCGCTCAACCGGTTCTTCAAAGACAACCTCGGTGCCGACGGACGCTTCAAGTCCGCCCACGCGTTGCGCGAGGACTTCGCGGCGCTGCTCGCCGGCACCGCCCCAGACCACGTGGTACTGCAGTGCGGTTCCGGCGTCACGGCGTGCCACAACGCGCTCGCGATGGAAGTGGCGGGGCTGCACGGCGCCACGCTCTATCCAGGATCGTGGAGCGAGTGGTGCACGGACGCGTCGCGACCGGTCGCAACCGGGCCGAATCCCTGACGCCTGAACGCTACGCGAACGCCTTTAGAAGCAGCCGCGGCGCCAACACGAGCCCGCGGCCGCCCTTCTCGATGCGCGAATCGCAGCCTCGCGCATCGGAACCGCCTCAAGCCACGCCGTGTTCCTTGAACCAGGCGAGTGCGCGGCGCCAGCCGTCCTCGGCGTCGGCCTTGCGGTAGCTCGGCCGATAGTCTGCGAAGAACGCATGCCCCGCGTCGTCGTAGACCACGAACTGCGAGTCGCGCGCCGGCTGCGATGCATGGGCAAGCGCCTGCTTCATCTGCTCGATGGTGTCCTGCGGAATGCTTTGGTCCTGACGGCCGTAAAGCCCGAGCACCGGCACGCGCAAATCCGCGACGCGATCGATCGGATTGGCGGGCGTCATCGCGGTGTGGTCGCCCACGAGCCGCCCGTACCACGCCACGGCCGCCTTTAGCCGGGGATTGTGCTCGGCGTAGAGCCACGCAATCCGCCCGCCCCAGCAGAAACCCGTGAGCCCCAGCCGCTTCAGGTCGCCGCCATGTTCGCCGGCCCAGGCAACGGTCGCATCGAGGTCGGCCATGACCTGCTCGTCGGGCACCTTGCTGACGATGTGCTCGTCGAGTTGCTGGATGGTCGGGTACTTCGATGCATCGCCCTCGCGAACGTAGAGGTCCGGCGCGACCGCCAGATAACCGAGCTTCGCGAATCGACGGCAGACGTCGGCAATGTGCTCGTGCACGCCGAAGATTTCGTGCACCACCACGATCACCGGCAAATGCGTCTTGCCTTTCGGCTGCGCGCGGTAGGCGGGCACGAGCGTGTCGCCCGAGTGAATGCCCACCTCGCCGGCTTCTAGCCCTTCGCTGTCGGTGTGAATGGTTTGCGCCGACACGGGCAGCACGGCCGCTGCAAAGCCCGAGCCCAGTGCGACCTTGATGAACGTGCGTCGATTGAACGGGACGTGGGGAACGAGGCTATCGACTTCAGGTTTCAGCATGCGGCGCTCCTTGGTGAGCCGCCCGGGAGAAGAGAGCGCTGGCTGCGAGGGCACGTGACACGAAGAGCCCGCTATCGAAACGCAGCAAGCAAGCACGGACGGAAATGGCGAACGTGTCAGCCCTGAGCCTCGGCCGCACACGCTCGCGCATTGTAGGCGCCTAACCCTGACGTCTGCAGAAAACCGCTCAGTGGAGCTTCACGCGCGGCAGCGTGGTGCGGTGCAGCCAGTGTGCGAAGGTGTCGAGCACCATCCGCGCATAGCCGTGCAGGGCCGCGATATGCAGCCGATACAGCGACATGTACATGAAGCGCGCAAAGAGCCCTTCGATCAGCATGTTGCCGCCGATCACCCCGCCCATCAAATTGCCGACCGCGCTGAAGTGGCCGAGCGAAACGAGCGAGCCGAAGTCGCGATAGGTGAATTCCGGCAGCGGCCGGCCTTCCAGCCGGTTGCCGAGCGCGCGCAGCAGAAAGCTGGCCTGCTGGTGTGCGGCCTGCGCGCGCGGCGGGACATTGCGTTCGTTGCCGGGCCAGGGACAGGCGGCGCAGTCGCCCATCGCGAAGACGTTGTCGTCGGTTTCGGTCTGCAGCGTGCGGCGCACCTGGATCTGCCCCAGCCTGTTGACGGACAGACCGTCCAGTTGCGCGAGCACGGGCGGTGCCGTGATGCCGGCGGCCCACACAGTCAGATCGGCGCGAATGGTCTTGCCGCTCGCGGTACGCACGAGGCCCTGCGCGACTTCCGTCACGCGCTCGCCCACCATGACCTTCACGCCCAGCTTCACGAGCAGCTCGGCCGTGGCCGACGACACGCGTTCCTGCAACGCGGGCAAGATACGCGGCCCCGACTCGATCAGCACGATGCCCACGTCGTGGCGCGGGTCGAGCTTGTGCAGACCGTAGGCCGAGAGCACCTGCGCCGTGTTGCGCAGTTCGGCGGACAGCTCGACGCCCGTCGCGCCGCCCCCGACGATCGCCACCTGAACCCGCGGCTCGTCAGACGGCGCGCCGCCGTCCGCGGGGTTGCTCTCCACCGGCTCGTGGACCTGATGCTCGGCGCGCATGCACGCCGCGATCAGACGCTTGCGGAAACGTTCGGCCTGCGGAACCGTGTCGAGGGCAATGGAGTGTTCCTGCGCGCCTTGCACGCCAAAGAAATGCGTCATGCTGCCGATGGCGATGACAAGCGTGTCGTATTCGAGCTCGCGCTTCGGCAGTAACTCGCCGCCATCATCGTCCTTCACCGCCGAGAGCGTGATGCGCTTCGCCGTGCGATCGAGGCCGCACAGCTCGCCTTGCTGAAACTCGAAGCCATGCCAGCGCGCCTGCGCCGCATAGGCCAGCTCCTGCGTGAACGGGTCCATGCTGCCCGCCGCCACCTCATGCAGAAGCGGCTTCCAGATATGCGTGGGATAACGGTCCACGAGTGTCACGTGCGCGCGTGGCTCGCCCCGGTTCTTCTTCGTCGCGCCGTAGCGATCGCCAAGCCGCGTCGCCAGCTCCAGTCCTCCCGCTCCTCCACCCACGACGATGAACCGATGCATTCGACTCTCCAGGTTATTGACCGCGTTCGGGTACGGCAGCTACGCGGCGAGGCGCGCAGCGACACCGGACGATTGTCAGTGACGTCCTTGCATTGCAACAAGTCCTGAAAAAAGATGTGTGACATGCGCGCGACGCCGGGCTTGCGGCGCCGCTGCACGTCTGCAGCACGATCAGTGCGCTTCTTCCCAGTTGGCGCCCGCGCCCACTTCGGCCACGAGCGGCACCTTGAGCGCCGCCACCGAGCACATCAGCTCCGGCAAGCGCTTGCGCACGAGATCGAGTTCGGCGTCCGGCACTTCGAGAATCAGTTCGTCGTGCACCTGCATGATCATCTTCGAGCCGATGCGCGAATCTTCGAGCCACTTCTGGACGGCGATCATCGAGAGCTTGATGAGATCTGCCGCCGTGCCTTGCATCGGCGCATTGATGGCCGCGCGCTCGGCGGCCTGGCGGCGCGGACCGTTGCCGCCGTTGATTTCGGGTAGCCACAGCCGGCGCCCGAACACGGTCTCGACGTAGCCGCGCGCCTTCGCGGCGGTACGCGTCTCGTCCATGTAGCGCGCGACGCCCGGGTAGCGGGCGAAATAACGGTCGATGTAAAGCTTCGCCGCGTCGCGCGTGATGCCGAGATTCGAGGCGAGACCGAACGAACTCATGCCGTAGATCAGGCCGAAGTTGATCACCTTCGCGATGCGCCGCTGGTCGGAACTCACTTCGAGCGGCGTCACGCCGAACACTTCGGACGCCGTGGCGCGGTGAATGTCCTCGCCCTGCGAGAACGCGCGCAGCAGCGACTCGTCGCCGGAAATGTGCGCCATGATGCGCAACTCGATCTGCGAGTAGTCGGCCGATACGATCTTGTGGCCCGGCGGCGCGATGAAGGCCTCGCGAATGCGGCGGCCCTCCGCGGTGCGCACGGGGATGTTCTGCAGGTTCGGATCGTTCGATGCAAGGCGCCCCGTTACGGCCACAGCCTGCGCGTAGTTGGTATGCACGCGGCCGGTGAGCGGATTCACCATGCGCGGCAGCTTGTCGGTGTAGGTGGACTTCAGCTTCGAGAGGCCGCGATGTTCGAGCAGCAGCTTCGGCAGCGGATAGTCTTCCGCCAGCTTCTGCAGCACTTCTTCGTCGGTGGAAGGCGCGCCGCTCGGCGTCTTCTTCACTACCGGCAATTGCAGCTTCTCGAAGAAGATCTGGCCGATCTGCTTGGGCGAGCCCAGGTTGAACTCGCCGCCCGCCAGCGCGTACGCATCGCGTTCGAGTTCGATGAGGCGCGTCGCGATCTCGTGGCTCTGCACACGCAGCTTTTCCGCATCGATCAGCACGCCGTTGCGTTCCATCTTGCGCAGCACGCGCGACGTCGGCATCTCGATGTTGCGGTAGACGTGGTTGAGGCCGGCTTCAGGTTCGATCTGCGGATACAGCGCGCGATGAAGCTGCAGCGTGATGTCCGCGTCTTCGGCTGCGTATTCGGACGCCTTGTCCACCGGCACCTCGTCGAAGCCGATCTGCTGCGCGCCCTTGCCCGCCACTTCTTCGTACTTGATGGTCTTCACGCCGAGATGGCGCAGCGCGAGGCTATCCATGTCGTGCGTGCGGTGCGATTCGAGCACGTAGGACTCGAGCAGCGTGTCGTGCTCGACGCCGTTCATTTCGATGCCGTAGCTCGCGAGCACCTGCTCGTCGTACTTCAGATGCTGGCCGAGTTTCTTCTTGTCCGCGCTCTCGAACCAGGGCTTGAGCTTTGCGAGCACTTCGTCGAGCGGCAACTGTTCAGGCGCATCCGGGCCGCGATGCGTGAGCGGCAGATACGCGGCATGACCGGGCTCCACCGAAAACGACATGCCCACCAGCTTCGCCGTCATCGCATCGAGCGACGTGGTTTCCGTGTCGAACGCCGTGATTTCCGCGGTGTCGATCTTCGCGAGCCATGCGTCGAACTGTTCCCAGGTCAGGATGGTTTCGTAGTTGCGCTCGCCGTCCACGAGCGGCGCCGGCTCGTCGGTGGAACCGGGTTCTTCCACGGCCGCCGCCATTTCCACTTCGCGCAGCCACGTCTTGAAGCCGTGCCGCATGAAGAGATCGCGCAGCTCTTCGCGCGCTTCGGGCCGCGTAACGAGCGTGTTTTCGAACGACGCGACGTGCCCGTTGAGATCGCACGCGGTCTCCACCGTAACGAGCTTGCGCGCCATCGGCAGAAAGTCGAGTGCGCGGCGCAGATTGTCGCCTACCGCACCTTTGATTTCGTCCGCGTGTGCGACGATGTCGTCGAGCGTGCCGTATTGCGTGAGCCATTTGACCGCTGTTTTCGGGCCGCATTTCTCGACGCCGGGCACGTTGTCCACGGTATCGCCCACGAGCGAGAGATAGTCGACGATGCGCTCGGGCGGCACACCGAAACGTGCGATCACGCCGTCGCGATCGAGCGTTTCATTGGTCATCGTGTTGACGAGGGTGACATGGTTCGTCACGAGTTGCGCCAGGTCCTTGTCTCCGGTGGAGACGATCACGTTCATGCCGTGGCGCTCGGCCTCGCGCGCGAGCGTGCCGATCACGTCGTCGGCTTCAACGCCGTCGATCATCAGAAGCGGCCAGCCAAGTGCGCGCACGGCGACATGAATGGGCTCGATCTGCTTCGCAAGCGGCTCGGGCATCGGCGGCCGATGGGCCTTGTACTCCGGGTACCAGTCGTCGCGGAACGTCTTGCCCTTCGCGTCGAACACGCACGCGCTATACTCTGCCGTAACTTCCTTGCGCATACGGCGCAGCATGTTGATGATCCCGTAGAGCGCGCCAGTCGGTTCGCCGTCCGGGCCGCGCAAATCAGGCATCGCGTGGTAAGCCCGGTACAGATAACTCGAACCGTCGACCAATAGCAGGGTCTTACCTTCCAGATTTCGTTCTTCAGGCATTATGGACAAGAGAAAAGTGATTCCGAGTCTGCGTTCACTCGCAGATCAAGAGCGCGCCACGGCCAAGAAGGCCCGCGCGTCGTGGCAGATGTTCACGATTATGGCAGAGTTTATTGAGGCGACCGAGTACCTCTCGGAGATCCGCCCGGCTGTCAGCATCTATGGTTCGGCACGTCTGAAACCGGACTCGAAGTACTACCAGCTTGCAACGCAAATCGCGCGAAAACTCTCGGATGCGGGCTTCGCTGTTATCTCCGGTGGCGGCCCTGGCATCATGGAAGCGGCGAACAAAGGCGCACATGCAGGCAAGGCTCCTTCGGTAGGACTGAACATCGAGTTGCCGCACGAACAGTCGGGCAACCAGTGGCAGGACATCTCGCTGCGCTTTCGCCATTTCTTCACGCGCAAGGTCACGTTCGTGAAGAACTCCGACGCGGTGATCGTGATGCCTGGCGGTTTCGGCACGCTCGACGAACTCGCTGAAGTGCTCACGCTGATCCAGACGAAGAAATCGCGCCACGTGCCCATCATTCTGGTGGGCGGCGAATTCTGGACCGGCCTGCTCGAGTGGTTCCGCAGTTCGCTTCTGCCCATGGGTCTCATCAGCCCGGGCGACACGGACCTCATGCAGGTAATCGACGACCCGGACCAGGTGCTCGAAGCCGTGCTGTCGTTCTACGAAGACCGCGAAGAGACGGAGCCGCAGGCCGCCGCGAAGTCCGACGACGACCGCATGTTCTATCTGTAAGCGTCAAGCCGCGGCGCGGGCGCAGCGCCTTTCGCCTGCGCCTCCAGCCAGCCGCAAAACTGTTCGACGAGCGGCGCGTCCGCCACCTCGCGCCGCGCCACCCACCAGTAGCCGCGCGCATCGATACTCGGTCCCGCGAACGGCGCCACGAGCCGGCCCGACGCCAGTTCGTCGGCCACCAGCGGCAGCGGCCCGAGCGCGACGCCCAACCCGTCCACCGCCGCCTGCAACACCAGATAGAAGTGGTCGAACGACTGCTTCTTGCGGCACTTCACCTTCACACCCGCGGCCGCAAGCCATGTACGCCACGCGTCGGGCCGCGTATCCGAATGCAGCAGCACGTGTCGTGCAAGATCGTCCGGCGTGCGGATCGGCAGGCGCTGCACGAGCGCCGGGCTGCACATCGGAATTTCCATTTCATCGAGAAAGTGCGCGCTCGCGCAGTCCGGCCAATGCCCGGGGCCGCGCCTCACCGCGACGTCGAAGGCGTCGAGCGTCTCGACGGGCGCATTCGACGTGGAGAGCCGCAGCTCGACGTTCGGCACCATGCGCTGAAACTGGTTCAGACGCGGCAGCAGCCACTTCATCGCGAAGGTCGGCACCGCGTTAATACGAAGCACGTTCACGACGGCGGTGTCGCGCAACTGGTTGGTGGCGAGCGCAATGCTGTCGAAGGCGGCCTGCACCGTCGCGAGGTACCGGCGGCCATCGTCGGTGAGCCGCACGCGCTTGCCCACACGGTGGAACACCTGCACGCCGACCCACGCCTCGAACGCCGCCACCTGGCGGCTGATTGCACCGTGCGTCACATGAAGCTCGTCTGCCGCCGCCGTGAAGCTGTTGTGCCTTGCAGCCGCTTCAAAGGCGCGCAGCGCGGGAAATGGGGGAAGGTTACGGATCATGCTTGTGATTCTAAGTCACAAGCGGACGGCACAAAAATCGTTTTGCCTGACAACCGATCGGCGCTACCCTCGGGTCTTCTTACAAGATGGCACTGGTCATGGATGGCTCTTCTCCTTCGGACCGCGGCGACGCAAACGGCGCACCGCCGCACGCTCTGGCCCACACGCACGCCGCCGGCGACTCCGCTACGGCGCCGTCGACGGTTGTTCCCACGGTGCGCGAAATATTCCTCGGCTTCCTGAGCCTCGGGTTCACCTCGTTCGGCGGCGCGCTACCGCTTGCGCGGCGCGCCATCGTGGAGCAGCGGCACTGGCTCAGCGCTTCGGAATTCACCGACCTGCTTGGCCTGTGCCAGTTTCTGCCCGGCGGCAACGTCATCAACCTTTCGGTTGCGCTGGGCATGCGCTTTCGCGGCCTGCGCGGTGCGCTTGCCGGTTTGCTCGGGCTGATCGCCGGGCCTTCGTTGGTGGTGGTCGGGCTAGGCGTGATTTACGAGCGCACGCAGAACAATCCGCATGTAAGACATCTGTTTGCCGGACTCGCAGCGGCAGCAGCCGGCCTGCTCATCGCGATGGCGGTCAAGATCCTGCTGCCGCTACGTCACGATCCGGCTGCGGCGACACTCGCGGCGCTCGGCTTCATCGCGATCGCGATCCTGCGCGTACCGCTGCTACCCACCATGCTCGTGCTCACACCGCTCAGCATCTTCATTGCCTCGAGGGCCTCACGATGACCGACACGCTCGTTTCGCTCGCCATTATCTTCAGTCAGCTCTCGCTGCTTGCATTCGGCGGGGGCAATACGATCCTTCCGGAGATGCAGCGGCAAGTGGTCGATGTGCATCACTGGATGCCCGCCACCGAGTTCAGCGCCCTCTTCGCACTGGCTCAGGCGGCGCCGGGTCCCAACATGATGGTGGTGACGCTCGTGGGATGGCATGTGGCCGGGTGGTGGGGCATGCTCGTGAGTTCCGTGGCGAAGTTCGGACCGTCGTCGATCGTAACGATCCTCGCGCTTCACGCGTGGGAGCGATTCAAGGACCGCCCGTGGCGGCGCTTCGCGCAGAAGGGCCTGGTGCCGGTGACCGCGGGGCTCGTCACGGCCAGTGCGGTGCTCATCGCGCAGGCGTCGGACCTGGTGTGGGTTACATGGGGCATTACCGCTGTGTGCGCGGCTCTTGCGTTCAAGACGAAGATTCATCCGCTGTGGTTGCTCGGCGCGGGCAGCCTGATTGGGCTGACGGGGATCGGGCAGATGTAGCATACGCGGCCCACCTTGCCGCGATGGCCGTGGGCAGTCATCGCGTGAGCCACCCACGGCGGAATGTCGACAGCCCTGCTTACTGAAACGCCACCTCGGCAAAGCTGCGCAGCTTGCGACTGTGCAACCGATGCAGCCCGTTCGTGCGCAGCAGCTCCATCGCCTTCACGCCGATCTGCAGATGCTGGTCGACCTGCGCGCGATAGAACTGGTCCGCCATGCCGGGCAATTTCAGCTCGCCGTGCAGCGGTTTGTCCGAGACGCACAGCAGCGTGCCGTACGGCACGCGGAAGCGGAAACCGTTGGCCGCAATCGTCGCGCTCTCCATGTCGAGCGCAATCGCGCGGCTCTGCGAAAGCCGCTGCACCGGCTCGCGATGATCGCGCAGTTCCCAGTTGCGGTTATCCACGCTCGCCACGGTGCCCGTGCGCATCACGCGCTTGAGTTCTACGCCGTCGAGTTGCGTCACCTGCGCCACCGCACGCTCGAGCGCCACCTGCACTTCGGCCAGCGCGGGAATCGGCACCCAGAGCGGCAGGTCGTCGTCGAGCACGTGGTCTTCACGCACATAGCCGTGCGCCAGCACGTAGTCGCCCAGGCGCTGCGTGTTGCGCAGACCCGCGCAGTGCCCGAGCATGATCCACGCATGCGGGCGCAGCACGGCGATGTGATCGGTAATGGTCTTCGCGTTCGACGGCCCCACACCGATGTTGACCATTGTGATGCCGCTGCCATCCGCGCGCTTCAAGTGATAGGCCGGCATCTGCGGCTGCCGCGGCGGCGGCGCGCCTTCGTCGGCCTGTTCGTCGAGGTTCGCGTTGTACGTCACCACATCGCCGGGCTCGACGAACGACGTGTATTCGCAGCGGTATTCGCGCAATTCGGGGTCGTCGGTGTGCGCCATCATCGTGCGGCCCAGCTTCACGAACTCGTCGATATAGAACTGGTAGTTCGTGTAGAGCACGTAGTTCTGGAAGTGCGTGGGCGACGTGGCCGTGTAGTGCTTGAGCCGATGCAGCGAAAAATCCACGCGCGGCGCCGTGAAAAGCGCGAGCGGCTGCGGCTCGCCGTGCGCAGGCTCGTACGTGCCGTTGACGATGCGGTCGTCGAGCAGCGCGAGGTCAGGCGTGTCGAACACGTTGCGCATGGCGAGCAGACGGTCGCGATCCAGGTCACCTTCCAGATGAATGCCTTCGGCAAAGGCGAAGTGGATCGGAATGGGATGCTCCGATACACCCACTTCGATCGCCACGTGATGGTTCTTCGAAAGCAGACGCAATTGCTCGCGATAGTAATTGCCGAACAGGTCGGGACGCGTCACCGTGGTTTCGAACACGCCCGGGCCCGCGACGAAGCCATACGAGCGGCGCGAATCGATCTGCGTGTTGACTTCGGTACGGATGCGCACGAACGGATAACAGGCGCGCACACGACGCTCGAAAGGCTCGTTACGGCGATAGCGGGCGAACGCATCGCGCAGGAACGCCGTGTTGGCTTCGTAGATGGCCGAGAGCCGGGCCACTGCTTCGGTGGCGTCTTCGAAGGCCTCGGTGGGATAGTCGTTTGCCGGTGTCATCAGCGTCGGCAGATTGAATTCCTTGTTCATCTTGATCGCCTCGAATAGTTCAAACGACATTACCACGGAACCCGGCGCGAAGAGCGCAGCGCGCGTGCGCGGCAGCACCATCGAGCGGCATGCCGAACAGGTCCTGCATGACCGGGCAGCCTCGCGGCGGACACGGCCAAAGCGGCGCAAAATAAGGCTGTAGCGCCCGTGGCGCGAGCCGGATTTGTTAGAATCGCCAAACTCGAACGGAGAAACACCATGAAGCCGCTCCTCCCTGCTGCCGTTGCGGCGATGCTTGCTATGTGCAGCGTTGCGATGGCCGCGCCCGCCGACGAAGCGCAGGCCAACGTCGACGCTCAATCCGCCCAGGCCGCTCCGCAGTCGGCCAACGAACGCGCGGGGCTGCCCGATCTCGCAGCCATCAACCGGCCGCCGGCAAACGTGACGTCCAAGGTGGACATCAACGTGCCGCGCAAGCCGAGCTTCCACGAAAAGGCGGGGAACGGCACGGAAATCACCGAATACCGCGACAAAGGCAAGCCGGTGGAAATCGATGTGCGTTCGAACTTCGGCACGCACTATCAGATGAGCGCGCCGCTCGATACGTCGCCCACCGTGCGCGACAACGGCCAGGCAAGCAAGCGTCTGCCGTCGGTAAGCCTGCATTACTGATCCACACCGCGGCAGCGCAGGGCACGCGCCCTTCGCTGCCGCAGACGCGCCGCCTGACGCGCGGTGCTCGCAATCACTCATTGCCCGTTTGTCCGATCTCACCGCCGCGCCCGTCAGGCACGGACGGTCCGACCAACCCGACCCGACGTTTCGCGCATGGCCGTTTTCACCGCTGTCACTGAACCCCAGCTCGCGCAATGGATGCGCGACTACGACCTTGGCGAGGTCGTCGATTTCCACGGTATTCAATCTGGAATCGAGAACAGCAATTTCTTCCTCACGACCACGCGCGGCGAATACGTTCTCACGATCTTCGAAAAGCTCACGGCAGTGCAGCTGCCGTTCTATCTGGATCTGATGCGGCACCTCGCGAGACATCGCGTGCCCGTGCCCGACCCGATGCCGCGCGCCGACGGCTCGCTCTTCGGCATGCTCAACGGCAAGCCGGCCGCCATCGTGACGAAACTCGAAGGCTCGGCCGAACTGGCGCCTCGTGAAGAGCACTGCATCGAGGTGGGTCAGATGCTCGCGCGCATGCATCTGGCCGGCCGCGATTTTTCGCGTGAGCAGCCGAATCTGCGCAGCCTGCCCTGGTGGCGCGAGACGGTGCCCGCCGTGCTGCCGTTCGTCACCGACGCACAGCGCGAACTGCTTACTACGGAACTCGCGCACCAGGAAGCGTTCTTCGCCTCGGCCGACTATGCGGCGATGCCGGGCGGCCCGTGCCATTGCGACCTGTTCCGCGACAACGTGCTGTTCGCGCACGCCGACCCGTCGACCGGTCACGAAGTGCGGCTGGGCGGGTTCTTCGATTTCTATTTCGCCGGCTGCGACAAGTGGTTGTTCGACGTGGCGGTCACGGTGAACGACTGGTGCGTCGACATCGCCACGGGCAAGCTGGACCTGGCGCGCGTGGAAGCGATGCTGCGCGCGTATCAGACCGTGCGTCCGTTCACGACCGAAGAAAACCATCACTGGGACGACATGCTGCGTGCGGGTGCATACCGGTTCTGGGTGTCGCGCCTGTACGATTTCCATCTGCCGCGCGCGGCAGAGCTTCTCAAGCCACACGACCCGGCACAGTTCGAGCGCATTCTGCGCGAACGCCTCGTCGGCTCCGCACTTCCTGGCATTCATACCTCATGCAACTGATTGAAGTTCCCGCAAAGGCCGGCTATGTCTGGTTCCGGCAGGGAATCTGGCTGTTCCGCAGAAATCCGCTCGCGTTCCTGACGCTGTTCTTTGCCTATTTGCTCGCGATGACGCTGATTTCGGCCATTCCCCTGGTGGGCAATGTGCTGCCGCTCATCTTCATTCCGGGCGTGGCGGTGGGATTCATGGCGGCGTGCCGCGACACCATCGCGGGCAAGCCGGTCTTCCCCACCATCTTGATTGACGGGTTCCGCTCGTATGGCGCCGTCGTAGCGCGGCGGCTGATCCTGCTCGGGGTGCTCTATGCGGTGGCGATGGCGCTGGTGCTCGCCGGGTCGGCGCTCGCCGACGGCGGCGCGCTGCTCAAGCTCATGACGGTAGGCAGTTCGACGGAGCCGGACAGCATCGCGAACAACGACGTGCTGCTCGCCATGATGGCGGCATTCGCGCTCTACATCCCCGTGGCCATGCTGTTCTGGTTCTCGCCGATATTGATTGCCTGGCACGACGTGCCGCCCATCAAGGCGATGTTTTTCAGCGTGGTGAGTTGCTGGCGCAATCGCGGCGCCTTCGTGGTGTACGCAGCGCTGTGGTTCGCCGTATCGATCACGGTATCGCTGGCGCTTTCGGCGCTGACACAAGCGCTCGGCACAGGCGAATACGGACTCGCTTTCGTTATGCCGGCGCTCATCGTCGTGACGACGATGCTCTATTGCTCGTTTTATGCGACGTATCGCGGGTGCTTCGGCGTACAGGAGCCAAAGACACCGGATCTGCCTGCGGCGGGTAAGTAGCCCGCAGGCAAGTAGACATCCGGCGGCCCGATGCAGGCCGCCACCGCGCCCACCCGCTTCTTAGTGCTGGTTCATCCACGCCGGCTGACGGGTGCGCGACTCGCGATCCAGCTTGCGCATACGGAACTCGAGGTCGTACAGGTCGGTGGCTTCCGCCAGATACGCGTCGTTGCGTTCCTTGGCGCGTTCATCGGCGGACTTCGTAAGGAAGAGGAAAAGGCGGCTCAGGAGATACATGGTAACCTCGACGGTGTAAGGGTTAACACCTAAGTACAAACCCGATTGTACGGGAAAACCCTGAGAGCCGCCACCGAATCATTATTCTGATGCTGCTGCGCAACATGCGTTGATCAGAGTCTTGCCGCCGCGCTGCGGTCCGCCGTTTCTGCCGGTACCGCCCGACGTTGCAGGCGGAAAAAGTCCCAGATCAGGGCGCTGGCATCGGGCCCTTTTGAAGAGTGAAACGGCACGGTGTCGTCGCCGCCGCTCCAGGCGTGTCCGAGGCTGCCGATCCGGTAGACGCTCACCACCCGTCGCCCCGCTTGCAGGTAGTCGCGCACCACCACGTCAGCCCGGCGCTCTTCGCGCAACTGGCCGTCGCGGCGCGAGCCACGCGCGTCCACCAGGCCGTTAAGGCGCAAGAACTGGACGGCCAGTTGTTCCGCGTTCACAGGCGCGACGACAGGATCGTCGTCGCCCTGCAGAATGATGGCCGGCATGCCGGGGTACGCGGATACGTCGACGGCTTTGTCCACCAGCGCCACAGGGTCGTGACGGGAGCCGCGCCGCATGACGTCCATCGCCGTAATGCCGGAATGCGCTTCGCCGAACATGGGCCCCGAATGCAGCGCCACGGCCGCGAACCGTTGCGGGTAGTGCGCCGCGAGCAGCGTAGCCAGCCCGGCGCCCGCCGACAAACCCGCCACGTAGACACGCTCACGGTCGAACCCGTGCTGCTCCACCAGCGACTCAACGAGCGAATCTACGGCGCGTGCCTCCGCAAGACCCGTATGTTCGCTCGTGTCGTACCAATGCCAGCACCGATGGGCATGCGCGTGCTTCGATTGCTCGGGGTACAGCACCGCGAACCCGTGCCGGTCGGCGAGAAGGTTCATGCGCGAACCCTCGGCGAATTCGTCGATGGACTGCTTGCAGCCATGGAGCATCACGACCACCGGCATCTGGGTCGTCGGGCGCTCGGCCGGAATGTAGAGACCGTAGGACAGGTGATTCACGAGCCGGCCGGCCGGAACAGGCGCCGAATGGAAGGAACGCGTCCAGTGCCCGGTCGCCCACGCGGCTGCGCGGGGACGCACGCGCGACTCTCTTGCCGGCGGCGTGCCGCGCGTGGCGGGCTTGCGCGCCTTCACGGTGGGCTTGGCGGCGGGTTTCGTCGTGGCTCTTGTCGGAGTTGCGGCACGCGCCGGCCGCAACCCCGCGCGTTTCGTCGTCTTGCGAATGTGTTCGCTCTGGATGGCCAGCAGGCGCTTCAAGCCGCCCAGCCAGATCTTCGTAAAGCTTTTGGTCATCGGGGACCTCGTAAAAGGGACCGATCTGCCGCTTCCCGCTGCGTCGTTCGCGACCGGAAGGCGACATGTTGTGCGTTGCACAATAACACCATTCCGGGTCTGCCGCTGACGTCGAATATGCCTGCCGGATTGCACTTCGCTCCTCTCGTCGCGCGACTCACCGCGCCCGACTTGCCGCACGGCCGCCGGCCCCCTCCCGCGGGCGGCGGCTATACTGGAGCTTATGCATTTAACGTGTTGTCGTCGGATGAAGCGGCTTACGCGTTATTCAAGTGATGAACCTGCCCTGAACGCGCCCGGTCGCCCGATGTCATGCCAGAGTTGCCTTCCCACCTGTGGTACCTGATCACCAGCTTCGGCGGCGCCGGCCTGACGCTGCCGCTGGCGCTCGCCATTGCGCTGTGGCTGGCGTTCGGGTACTCGTGGCGCCTTGCGGCGGGTTGGCTAGTGCTGCTCGGGATTGCCGTCGGCATCGTCACGGTGACGAAGATCGCCTTTCTGGGTTGGGGTGTCGGCATTCGTGAGCTCGACTTCACTGGCGTAAGCGGGCACGCAATGCTCTCTACGGCCGTCTATCCAGTCGCTTTTTTCCTCGTGCTATTGCGGGCGCGGCCCCCGGTACGAATACTCGGCATTGTGGCCGGCATCGCGGCCGGCGCTGCGGTGGGGCTCTCGCGGGTCGCGCTGGAGGCGCATTCGCCATCCGAAGCCGTGACGGGCTGCTTCGTCGGGGCTCTGACGGCGCTCGCGTTCATCCGATGGGCGTGGCATGCGCAGCCTGGGCGGCTGTCGGCGGCCGCGGTGACGATCAGCCTTGCCATCCTCGCTTTCACGCTGCATGACGTGCGCGTGCCGACCCAGCGCTGGGTCACGCACATTGCACTCAAGGTGTCCGGCCACGAGCGTCCGTTCGTCCGCGCCAAATGGAAAGCCGGACGCTACGACCGCCCTCCTGCCGCCCCGGTCTCGCAGACTAGCAACACGCTTTCGCCGCGGCCCTCCGAAGCGGTCTAACCTGCGACCGCGCCCCACGTCGCGCGCCGCAGGTCGCATTTCCAACACCCAAGCGGCGGACGGTGCTCAGCGCGGCGCAGCGCCTGATCGCGCAGCCCCCCAGCCCGGCCGCCTTTCCCAGACGCCTGCGCCGCGACCGCTGCGTCTCAATCGCTCACGCCGAGAATCACGCTCGACGCCTTGAACGCCGCAATCGCCTTCACACCGTCGTTAAGGCCGAGCGCATCCACGCTCTCGTTCGTAACGATTGCCGTCACCACCGGGCCGCCGTCGAGCTGAAGCGCGACCTCCGAGTTCACCGCGCCGCGCTTGACGCCGCTCACCGTGCCGCGCAGCTGGTTGCGCGCCGAGAGCTTGACGGGCTTGCCGTCGTCCACGAGCAGCATCACCCACGAGGCCTTGATGAGCGCAAACGCCTGCGCTCCAGGAGCCAGGCCCAGCGTTTCGCTGCTCTCGTGCGTCAACACGGCCACGATGGTCTGCCCGCCGGGCAGTTCGAGTGCCACTTCGTCGTTCACAGCTCCGCGTGTTACCGCCGAGACCTTGCCGTACAGCTGATTGCGTGCGCTCGTCTTCATGCCGATTCTCCCAATGAGTTGCCAGTCGTCTGCAAAATTTTCGATTGCCTCGCCCGCGCGTTCGAGAAACCGCCGGTGCTCCCGCTCCACCGCGCGAAACGTGGCGATCAGCTTGATTGCGCGCGGCGTGAGTGTCGTGCCGCCACCGCCCTTGCCGCCCGTTGCCCGTTCGACGAGCGCCTCGCCCGCCAGGTTGTTCATGGCGTCGATGGCATCCCACGCGGCCTTGTAGCTCATGCCCACCGCTTTGGCCGCGCCCGTGATGGAGCCCGTCTCGCCAATCGCCGCGAGCAGCGCGATGCGCGACGCGCCGCCGAGCGTGTGCTCGCCGGCCTGAAACCATACGGAGCCGCCCAGTTCGAGCGGCTCGCGCAACGCACGGGCGGAGCGCGAGGCACGGGACGAGCGGGCAGGACGGGCGGTACGCGAAGTCATCGGCGCAAGGCAAAGAGGGGGAAAACGCGGCGGGAGGAACAACGCCCATGACGTGGACGCCGGCCGATTATAGCCACGCACCACGCGACCAGCCGCGACCGCGCAACGGCGCTCACCCGTCACCGCCCACGATCTTCGGCGCATCGAGGTCGCGCAGCAGCCGCTCGCCTTCTCGCGCCGTGTAACGCTTGACCGCCTCGCACCAGCCGCGCGCAAAGCCCTGCTGATACGCGTCGACGTTAAGTTCATCCAGATAACCGAGCGCGACCGCGGCGTCGTTGCCGTCCCCCAGCACGCTCTGGATGCGCGAGAGCGTCTTCGCCACCTCCACGCGCGTCTTGCGCGACACGATGGACTCGAAGAACTCCAGCGCGTACCGCAGACGCTTGGCCTCGATGCGCACGCTATGGCGCGCCTTCTCGTCGATGGTCGTGAGTTTCGGCGTCTCGACGAGCCGGCGATACGGCTTGCGGATGCGCTTCTTCGCATGCTTCGCGAGCGACTGCCGCGCGGCATTGGGCGGCGCCTCGCGCGAGAGCAGCGCTGTCTGCCATTCGAGCCACGCGAGCGCGAGGTTCGCGTAACGCCGCGACGCCATGGCTTCCTGCACCTTCGCGCGCGCGGCGAGGCGCTGGACGTCGGCGGCCTCGCGCGTGGCTGCCCAGCGCGCAGCGCCGGTGTCCGCGTTCGCCAGCGCCGGCAGCGTCGAATCGACGAACACGTCGCGGTCACGCGCGTTTCCCAGCAGCTTGCCAAGCCACTTCAGGTCGGGTTCGATGCGGTCGGCCCACGCTTCGTCAGCCCAACCCTTGAAGAGGCGCATGGCCGTGCGCAAGCGCCGTTGCGCCACCCGCATCTGATGGACGAACTCGGTATCCGCGGCGTCGCGCACGCCGGTCTCGTTGCCGAACCAATGCTCGGCGACATTGCGCCCGATGATGGCGAGCGCCTCGCGCTGGGTACGTGCTCCCGACAGATCGACCCCGCCCGCACGCACCGCCGTGAGCGCCGCGCCCACGCGATTGCGGCATGTGCGGTCCGCGTAATCCGTCAGTTGCACGAAAGCGGGCAGCGCCGTGAGCGCGTCGCGTGCGGTCGCGAAAAGCGCCTGCCACGCGGCGGCGGGCACGGCCCCGCCCGGCGCGTTCCCGGGTTCATCAGGCAAGGCAATCGAGAGACGCAGTTCATGAAGGCAGGGCTCGGCGCGATCCGGTGGCCCCATATCGGCATCGAGCGTCACGTCGATCACGACGCCATCCTGGCGCGGCCACATCCAGCGCGTGCGGGCAAATGCGAGCGTTGCGGCGGGTTGCAGCTCGCCCGCCATGGCGAGCGCTTCGCGAAACGCGGCGGGAGCGTCGTCGAAAGAAACGGCCGCGAGGCCGGCCGGGCGCCGGGTCGCATCAGCCGATGCATCACCCGGCGCATCGATCGCCACATCGAATACCGCCGAGCGGATCATGACGCCCGGCGAAAACGGCTCGAAATGCCAAACGGTGGTGCGCTGCGCATCTGCTGACGCTTCGATTGCGACCCGCCAGCCCGCACGGACCAGCGCGCTGCCGTTATCGAAACAGACGCTTTCGATGCGGGCGACAGAATCGCCGTCGGCACGCTCGAGCTGCGGCAGCGCTTCGCCCAGCAATTGAACGAATGCCGGTGCCTTGCCACGCCGACGGCTGCCGTCCTTCTTTTGACCGGCCCAATCACGGACCGCCGGTACAGCGATATCCAGCACGATCTCGATAAAACGAGCCATGAATATTCACCGGTAAGAAATGCGGCGCGCCCTGCCCGCGTGGCCGCCCGCCTCGGCAAGAACGCCACCATTCATGTTACACAAGCCGATAGCCGGACAGAAAAACGACGCGCGAGACAACGTGCGCCTTATGAGCGCACGACCGCATAAGGTGTGCGTAGGGTGGGGCGCAGGCACCCTCGGCACCGCAGACCGCGCGCAACGGACAAGGCACAATGCCGCACTGGCGCCATGCTCGACGCCGCGCTCGTTTGAAAGCGCGCGAGCGCCATTCGTTCCTGTGTGCGTGAACTGCGTCACGCGCACGACGCCTCGCGAAACAACTTTGCAGTCTGCGTAGAAGGCAGTCCGTCCGAGACGATGCCCGCGACGACTCTGTCCGGCTCGTCCTGTCCCCCTGTCCAATTCGCGCCGTCCCTTGCGCCGCGCGCCAGCCTGGGAGCCCTACATGGCAACGCTGTCCGATATCCGGCATATCGTCGTGCTGATGCTTGAAAACCGTTCGTTCGATAACGTGCTGGGCTACCTCTACACCGACGGACGCGACTTCAACGGCCTCGCCCACGCGCCCGGCACCGCCCAGCCGGGGCAAGACAACACGCCCATCGCCCCGTGGACGGCACCAGGCGACCCCGCCGCGATGTCGCTGCCCGCGCCGGACCCCGGCGAATCGTTCGTCGACATCACGCAGCAGCTTTACGGCAACGCTGCGGCCAGCGGTGTTGCGCCCATGAACAGCTTCGCCGCGAATTACGTGGCGCACGGCGGCAACGCGCGCGACATCATGCATTGCTTCAGTCCGGAGGACTTGCCGGCGCTCACCACGCTCGCCAGAAGCTACGCGGTCTCCGACATGTGGTTCGCTTCCGCGCCGTGCCAGACGTGGCCGAACCGCTTCTTCGTCCACACGGGCACGGCGAACGGCTACGAGAACAACGACCTTGCCGGCTTCCCGTTTCCCATGCAGAGCATCTTCAACGAGTTGCAGGGCGCGCAGCAGAAGTGGCGCATCTACTTTCACGACTTCTCGCAAGCCGCGCTGTTGCAACGGCTGTGGCCGTACTTCACGAACTTTCGTCCGTTCGACGAGTTCCTGGAAGACGTCGATTCGAACGACATGCCCGCGTACTCGTTTCTCGAACCGCGCTACTTTCCGGGCCTCGACATGCCGTGCGACATGCATCCGCCGCACAACGTGGCCTACGGCGATGCGCTGGTGGCGCAGGTGTACAACGCGGTGCGCAACTCGCCGAACTGGGCCTCGACGATGCTCGTCATCACCTTCGACGAACACGGCGGCTGCTACGACCACGTGCCGCCGCCCGCCGCGGTACGCCCCGAAGCGCCGCGCCCGGGTCAGGTGTTCGGGTTCGACCGCTACGGCGTGCGCGTGCCTGCCGTGATCGTGTCGCCGTACACGAAGCCGCAAACCATCCTGCGCTCAGCAGGCCCGCAACCGTTCGATCACACGTCCATCATCCGCACCGTGCGCGCGTGCTTCGGTTTGCAGAATCCGCTGTCGGCACGCGAAGCCTCGGCGCCTGACCTGAGCGCGGCGCTGAACGACTCGCTCGACGTCAACCGCGCACCTGCGACTTTGCCGGTCACGACGCCCGCATCCGCCGCGAACGACCTGCAGGCCGCGCAAACCGCGCAGCCGACCGGCCTGCAGAAGCTGTTTCACCAGATCGCGGAAAAGCTTGATGCGCTGACGAGGCCCGACGTTTCCGTCGAGCAGCATCTGCAAACCGCAGTCCAGCAGACGGCGGCGCAACCGCCGTTCAATCCCGCGCAGTTCCCCGCCATCAACGCGGAGCAAGCCGGCGCCTACGCGCGAGGCGTGATGCAGGCGCTCGCGGCGGGTGGCGCGACGACGTCAAATAGCGCGAGCGGCACGGCTGGCACGGCGGGGACAACCGGCACACCAGTCACGACACCGCCTGGCATCGCGCCGTCACGCCCCAACGGCGCGGGGCAACAGGACCCGTACGTCGGCGGCAGTTGAGCGGCAAGCACGCGTGCGGGCAAGCGCCCACCGGTCCTGGACGCGAAAGTCTCCTCGCGAAAGCCGCGAACGAAAAGGCGCAAACCAACGCCGTCCATACCGCCACGCGACCACGCGACCACGCGGCCACCGGACCATGCGCCGCCGCGCGGCGCTGCCGCTCTCGCATGCCGCCGTGCCAGGTCACCCTGAGCGCGTGCTCCGCCATCTTTCTCTATCATCGTCGCGATGCCCCAACAGCGGCGGGGAGCGTCACCAGCGTGAACGGGCTCCGAGCCATGCCTCGCCGCGCCAACCGAGGAACTGCACGATGAACATCGATCTTTCCGGCAAGACCGCCATAGTCAGCGCATCCACCGCGGGCATCGGGCTCGCGATCGCTACGGGACTCGCGGAATCGGGCGCCGAAACCGTCATCAACGGACGCACTCAGGAATCCGTGGATCGCGCCATCGAAACCATCCGCAAAGCCGTGCCGCAGGCGAAGCTGCGTGCCTTCGCCGGCGATCTCGGCACGCAAGCCGGCGCGGATGCGCTCGCGAAAGCCGTGCCCTCCGCCGATATCCTCGTGAACAATCTCGGCGTCTTCGGCCCGGGCGACATCTTCAGCACCGAAGACAGCGATTGGGAGCGCTACTTCCAGTACAACGTGATGTCCGGCGTGCGGCTCACGCGTCAGTATCTGAAGGGCATGGTGGATCGTCGCTGGGGGCGCGTGGTGTTCATTTCGTCGGAATCGGGGCTCAACATTCCGCCCGACATGCTGGCCTACGGCTTCAGCAAAACAGCGCAGCTCAGCATTGCGCGCGGCATCGCAAAGACCGTGGCAGGCAGCGGCGTGACGGTGAATTCGGTGCTGCCCGGTCCGACGCTCTCGGACGGCCTGCGCGCGATGGTGGCCGATACCGCGAAGAAGGAAGGCAAGAGCGTGGAGCAGGTGGCCAACGAATTCGTGCTCGCGCATCGCGGCAGCACGCTGCTCAAGCGCGTGGCCACCACCGAGGAGGTCGCCAACATGGTGGTGTACGTCTGCTCGCCGCAGGCGTCCGCCACGACCGGCGCGGCGCTGCGCGTGGACGGCGGGGTGGTGGACACGATCGCCTGAGGTGGCCTGAAACCACCTGAGCGGCCATTCAGTTTCACACCAGACGCCTTCACGGCAAACGATCCACGATCGAACGGCGGACGGCGCACGCGCGCCGTCCGCCACGCCGGGCTCATCCGCGCCGGGCTCGTCCACATCACGGCAGACCGCAAACGAGCCCGCGCCCGCATCACGTCGCGTACTGCGCGATCCCGTTACCGAACGACCAGTTCTCCTTCAGCACCTCGACGAGGTTGATGAACACGTCCTCGCGCCGCACGCCTGGGTCGTTCGCCAGGTTCTCCACGATCTGCGCGTAGAGCGCCTTCTTCTGCGCCTCGTTGCGCGAATTGGTGACCGTGAGCTGGATCAGCACCAGATCGTCAGTGCGGTCGATGCCGAGATAGTGCTTGCCGTAAAAGAAGCTGCCCTCATCATGCTCGGTAATCGACATGAAGATGTCGTCTTCCGGCACGTTGAACGTGGCGACAAGCGCGCGCTGGACGCCCTGCGCCAGCGCCTTGCGATAAGGCGCCGGCTTGCCGGCGCGAATGGCGATGCGGGTGAACGGCATGATGGCCTCCTGTTGAAAGATCGGACGCTTCCCAGCTTAGGGGCGCGCATCCATAATGAACAGGCATTGCTGCCTATTTCATCCATTTTCAACAGAAATGAAAGTTCTCGATCTCGATGCCGTGCGCGCCTTCGTGCTGGTGGCGGACCTGCGTAGCTTCACGCGCGCCGCCGATGCGCTCGACACCACGCAATCCGCTGTGAGTCTCAAGCTCAAACGGCTCGAGCGGCATCTCGGCAAGCAATTGCTGGAGCGCACGCCGCGTGTGGTGAAGCTGTCGCCTGAAGGCGGCGCGTTCCTCGCCGCCGCGCGCGACCTGCTTTCGGCGCACGAGCGGGCGCTGGGGTCGCTCGCTATCGAGCGGCGCAAGCTCACGCTGGGCCTTTCCGAACATGTCGCGGACGCCAACCTGCCGCATCTGCTCGCCCGGCTGAACACGCACGACCCGGGGCTCGTGCTGGAACTGCATATGGGCATGTCGGCGGGGTTGCTGGCGCGATTCGACGAGCGGCAGCTGGACGCGGTCATCGTCCGTTACGAGCGCGATGAACCGCCACGCGACGACGCCGAGCTGCTATTCACGGAGCCGATCGTCTGGCTCGGCGCGCCGGATTGGGCGCCGCGACCGGACGCGCCGCTGCCGCTCGCGCTGCTCACGGCGCCGTGCTCGGTGCGGGCCGCGGCACTGCGCGCGCTGGACGGCGCGGGCGTGCCGTGGACCGAGACCTTCATCGGTGGAGGCGTGACCGCCATCGGCGCGGCCGTGGCGGCGGGGCTCGCCATCTCACCGCTGGCACGGCGCGTGGCGCCACGCGGCCTGGTGGACGTCGGGGCCCGGCTCGGCCTGCCCGCCCTGCCGGATTCTCAGGTCACGCTGCATTCGCGGGTGCGCGACGAGCGGTCGATCGAAACGCTCAGACTGATTGCGAACGGGCTACAGAATGGGCTGCAAGGCGGTTAGTCGCCTGGGCGGTTAGTTGTTCGAGCGGTTAGTCGCCTGGGCGCTTAGTCAGGTAATCAACGCGTTTGACCGCTTGAGGGCCGCCGGAAACGCGTCGTAACGCGCCCACGCGGTAACCCGAACCTCGGCTGGACTTCAGCTCAGGATAGGTGGCAGCTCACGCGTCTGCGGCTTGCCGGCGCCCTGTGCGTGGCTGGGTCGCGTCTGCACCACGAGTTTCGGCTTCCCGTGAGGAACATGCTGCGAGTCCCGTTTAGCGCTGGTGCGCGCGGTCTTGCTCGCTGCGTGGTGCCCGTGGGGCGCGACGGAGGCGTGCCTCGACGCCGACCTCGTCTGCCCCGGAGCACGGAGACGACCGGCGTGTTTCTCGACATGCGACCCGCGCCCGTGCGCTGCGTGCGCAACCTGCGCCGCATGCGCATGCACGCCCGTATGCACCTTCACACGCACCTTCACACGCACCTTCACATGCCGCTGCGACACTGCCCGGCGACGCGCCGCGACAGGCCGCACCTGCGCCTCGTGCCGGCCTTGCCCCACGCGCGCGGATGGCGCCTCCTGCGGATTCCAGGTCTCGATATAGCGCGGCGAAGCCGCCGCCCAAACGTTGCTCGTGCCGATCGCGCATACCGCCACGGCAATCGATGCCGCTACCACTGCTACTGCCGCCTTCACCACGCCTCCCGTTCCTTCCGATACCAACGCATACACACGCACACCAACCGCCACCACCCAAACGGCCGAATACCCATTTCGATGCCGGGCCGCGGATTATACCGAATATCTCTTTGCAACAATCCACAGGTGGACTATTATGCAAATACAGTTCAATTCAGGACTCTCCCGGAACTTCATCATGTCCAGAGCCGCTCATGTCACGCGTTCGGACCCGCCACCCGCTCGTGCCGGAACGCAGCCCTCGCTGACGGAAATGTCGGCGGCGGGCCTGCGCGCGTTTTTCAACATGGCCCGCGACTGGGATCTGTCCGCCGACGAGCAGATCGTCCTGCTCGGCTCGCCCGGCCGCTCCACCTTCTTCAAGTGGAAAGCGTCGCCGCAAACGGCACGGCTGGGCCGCGACACACTGGAACGTCTTTCGCTGCTGCTCGGCATCTACAAAGCCTTGCAGATCCTGTTGCCGCAGCCCTCTGCCGCGGACGCCTGGGTCAAGCGCCCCAACAGCGCCCCTCCGTTCGGCGGCCGGCGCGCGCTGGACCGCATGCTGGCCGGCAACGTGAGCGACCTCGTCGCCGTACGCGAATATCTCGACGCAATGCGAGGCGGATGGGCGTGACGGCACCGAACTGGCAAGACCGCTGGCCGGTTGCGTTGCTCGACTGGTCGCCCGCGTATCGCGTGATTCCCACGCGCTTTCCCGCCGTGAACCTGTTCGACCGCGTGGCCTCGCCCGAAGACTTCGAGGCGCTCTATGCGCTCGAAGCCATGACGAACGACCGCCTGCGCACCGAAATCGGCGAACTGGACCTGGTGCCGCGCGAGGAGCGTCGCTTCGGCCCCGGCTACGGGCCCATCATGGCGGCGTTCACGCATCTGAATCCGCTCGGCAGCCGGTTTTCCGACGGCAGCTACGGCGTGTTCTATTGCGCGAAACAAAAGGAAACGGCCATCGCTGAAACGCGCTATCACACGAGCCTGTTTCTGGCCGCTACCGCCGAGCCGCCCATGCGTCAGCAAATGCGGCTCTACACCGTGCTCGCACAAGGCCACGTCGTGGATCTGCGCAAGCACGAGGACGCAGGGCTCGACCCCGCCGTGCTCTCTCCGCACGACTACGCGGCCGGCCAGCAGCTGGGGCGAGCCGTGCGAGCGGCGGGCGCGCCGGGCATCGTGTATCCGTCGGTGCGGCATAGGGGTGGGGAATGCCTCGCCGCGTTACGCACCATGCTGCTGCGCGACTGTCATCACGCGGCGTATCTCGAATACAACTGGAACGGCAAGGCTGTGGACGTGGTGTTCGAACTGAACCAGGTGGGCTGAGAAAGCCAGAGACCGCCGCGATTCGACCGAAAACCGCCTCAGGGCACACCTCGGCGCAGGCAGCCAGAACCACGAAGGCTCAAGGCAACGCCATTTCCGCCGCGCCTTCGGCGCGCGCCGCCTCGACAGTCACCGACCACCTATGCGCCGTGCGCGCCTGCACGACGGTGAGCTTGCCCCCAGGGCCGAAGGCGCCGGTATCGATGAACACCTGCGAGCCGATCTGATGGATCTGCCGCATCGGCGTGTGGCCGCAATACGTGAGCGAGAGCCCCGCCTGCCGATGCGATTCGCCCATCGACATCGCGAGCTCGCGGCCCCATAGCAGATGCTGCCGGGCGTCGTCGTCGAAATTGCCGGCATCGAGTGTGATGTCGTCGCCGAAGAACTCGGCGTGCAGCACGTTGAAACGGTCCGCGCCGCTGCCCACCACACGGGCGAGCGGCAAGGTGCGCAGCTTGCGCGCGTAGAGCTTGAGGCGCCCCTCGGGCACCGTTGCGCCCCACGCGCCGCCAATGCCGTACCAGTAATGCCGCGGCAGGCGGCCCTCGGCGACGGCGCACAACGTGTCCTCGTGATTGCCGAGCACCGCGTAGAACCAGGGTTTGTCGAGCAGCGCGAGCGCTTCTTCCGACTGGGTGCCGCGATCCACCAGATCGCCCACCGAAAAGAGCCGGTCGCGCGCCGGGTCGAAGTCGATTTCGCGCAGTAGGAAGCGCAGCGCGTCCACACAGCCGTGCAGGTCGCCCACGACGAAGTCGCGGCCCGCGCGGTTGCGTTCGTGATGCTCGACGACAGGAACAAGGGTGGAGGTCATCTGCCAATGATAGTGCGCCGCCAATAACGCGTATGCGCGCTGACGATCTTTTCCCACCACCTGTGCAGCGCGTTCGCGCGCTGGGGAAAGCGCCTTGTTGGCCCAGGCTTCCCTACCCTGCCTGATACGTGCCCCCCGAACGTCGCTCCGATGTGTCGCTCCGATGTGTCGCCCGACGCATCGCCCAACGCACCGCACAAGTTAGAATCGCCGCGTCGCGTCCGCGCCCGGCACAGGTTGCGTTCGCTGAACCCCACACTCTGCTTTCAACGCACCCATGACCCTTTACCCTCAAGTGCTGCGCAACCGTCCGCGTCTGGTCGCCGGCGCCGTGGTCGGCCTCGTGGTCGGCCTGTTCGCGCCCGGCACCATACGGCCCATGATCCGACTGCTCGTGGGCTGGGACAGCGGCCTGTGGGTCTATCTCGCGCTCATCTGGACGCACATGGGTCTCGCCCATCACTCGCGCGTGCGCGAGATCGCCCAGCAGGACGACGAAAAAGCCAGCATCGTGCTTGCGGTCGTCTGCACGGCGACGGTGGCAAGCATCGCGGCCATCGTGCTCGAACTGGCTTCTGCGAAGAACCTCGGCACCGCATCCACCATCGAGCACTATCTGCTCACAGGCGCCACGCTGATCGGCGCGTGGTTTCTGATTCCCACCATCTTCACGCTGCACTACGCGCGGCTCTTCTACGGCTCCGATTCGCCGCAGCCGCCGCTCGCGTTTCCCGAAGACAACCCCGAGCCGGACTACTGGGACTTCCTGTACTTCTCGTTCACCATTGCCGTGGCTTCGCAGACGGCCGACATCGGTCTGCGCGGCAGCAGCATGCGCCGCGCCGTGCTCGCGCAGGCCTTGCTCTCGTTCTACTTCAACGTGGCCGTGCTCGGCCTGTGCGTGAACATCGCGGCCGGTCTGCTGGGCTCGTAAAGCGCGGCGACGCGTAACAGGCCACCAGCGGGTCACCGGCAGGTCACCGACAGATCACCGGCGTGGGCCGGCGGCCCGTGTAAAACGCGCCCTGGCTGCGCCAGTTTTACCGCGCGACGTTCGCTCACGCGCCTTCTTTCCGCTCCCATCCATTCCATCCCGGCCTTCGACGCCCCTTGCACGGCGAAGGCCACTCGCTCGTGCGTGGCTCCCGTGCCTCTGCGCGCGAATGCTTTGGCACGTCCCTTGCTGTCTCAACGCTGCCGAAGGAGCACGCCGGCAGCCGCAAATACGGTCGGAAATGCTCCGGCGACACGCCGTTGTATGAACTACATTTGACGAGTACGCGCACGGCCCCGGGCAGTGCGCGGGCTCGCCTCCCTGGAAGCCCAACAGGCGTTGTGATCGCACGCGCTGTGCATCCACACCGCACGAAGAAACTGGGATACGACCGATGGAATTTCCCCACGCCTATGCGCCGCGTATCTACTTCGTTCACTCCGTTCTTGTCGGGCCATTCGAAGCGTGGCCTGCCCAGTTCGCCCATGCCGCCGCGCTCGGGTTCGACCACGTCCTGATCGGTGGATTGTTCCAGCCAGGCCGGGCCGGACATGCGCTGATCGTCGGCGATCACGCGCGCCTTCATCCCGTTTTCGACACGGTGCAGCCCGCCACGGAAGCACTGCGCGAACTCGCCGATGCCGCAAGCGAACACGGCCTCACGCTGCTCGCCGATCTCGCGATCGATCGCGTGGCCGCAGACGGTGCGTTGTTCGCCGCTCACGCCGACTGGTTTCATCCATTCGAGGCCGAGGAAGCGCGGCTCGACCCGCGTCACGGTCATCGCGACGACAACGTTGCCTACGCGAATTTCAGCGCGAGCACCGCGAGCGGCGAAGGTCCGCTCGTGGACTGGTGGACGCAGCAGTTGATCGCGCTGGGCGAAGCGGGCGTGGGCGGCTTTCGTTTCGACTCGCCGCATTGCGTGCCGGCTGCGGTGTGGCGGCGTCTGATCCGGCAAGCGCGTGCGCGCGTGCCGTCCATGCGTTTTCTCGCGGCCACACCAGGGCTTGCGCGTCATGACGTGGCCGCGCTGGAAGGCGTGGGTTTCGACAGCGTGTTTTCGTCGCTGCGCTGGTGGGACTATCGTTCGAGCTGGCTCACCGAAGAACACGCCGCGCTGCGCCGCGTCGCCGCGCCCATTGCGTTTCCCGAAGCACCGTACGGCACGCGCCTGCGCAACGACTTCGCGGATGCCGCGGACGCGAGCATCGTCGAGCGCGCGTATCGCCGCGCGCTGTACACGGCCGCATCGGTTGGCACGGGCTGGCTCATGCCGATGGGCTTCGAGTACGGCGTCGCCGAGCCCATCGCGTTCACACGCGGCAGCGCCGGCCACTTCGCACACGCGTGCACGAACGCACCGTTCGACCTCTCCACGCACGTGACGCACGCCAACGCCTTGCAGCGCGACACCCTGGCGCTGGATACGAGCGGCGAGCTACGCCTGTTGAGCAGCCCAGCTGCACCGGTCGCGGCGTTACTGCGCGGCGACCACGCCGACTTGCGAGACGCGCAGGAAGCGGTGCTGATCGTGGTGAATCCCGAACTGGCCGCGCCGGTCCACGCCGATCCCGCGCGCTTTCTGGATGGTGTGCCCGGCGCCTTCACGCGGTTTCTTTCGCTCGACGCCGTGGCGTCGGCGCGTGGCGCATTCGCAGGCCAGCAGCCCGCCACCGACGCCGATACCGATACCGATACAACGGCCGTGCCCGAACAATCGACACGCGCATCGCAGTCGCAACGGCAATCGCAGTCCGCCACCGACGCGCCGCCCACGCACACAGCAATGCCGAACAAAGAGGCCGCAAACAAAGCCGCGGCAACGAGCAAAGCGTCGAAGACAAAGATCTCAGGTACCAACGTCGCCAGCACCGCGCAGGTATCGACAAAGACCAGGGCCAACGTCGAAGCGCCCCACCAGGCCAACACCGCCCCCATGCCGCAGCCGCTCGCCGCATTCACGCTCGCGGCCGGCGCATGCCGGTTGTTCGCCGCGGTGGCCGACCCGCCCGTGAATCTCGCGCCGCCGCTCGACAAACCGAAGGACCGCAAGAGCGGCCACAAGACCGTGCTCGATGCCATCGCCGCGCCGCGCATCGCCATCGAAAGCGTGTCGCCCGCCGTTGATCACGGCCGCTTCGTCGCGAAGCGCGTGGTGGGCGAACGCGTCGAGGTGAAGGCCGCGATCTTCGCGGAAGGTCACGACCGCATCGCCGCCGCCGTGATCTGGCGCGCCGCCGACGAAACCGCCTGGCACGAAGCGCCCATGACCGCCACGCAACCCGCGGGCACCGACCTCTGGACCGCCCGCATTCCGCTTGAACGCGTAGGCCGTCACGAATTCACCGTGATCGCGTGGCGCGACGACTTCGCCTCGCTCGTCGACCATGTGCAGAAGAAGCTGAACGCGGGCCAGTCCATCGATCTCGAACTGCAGGAAGGCGCGCATCTGCTCGCGCTCGTGCTGGCCGAAGCGGAGACTGCCGAAGGCGCGGACACCGCCGCACTCGAACGCATCGTCAAGCACTACGCGAAGGCGCATGGCGACGACCGCCGCGACCTGCTGCTCGCGCCCGTCACAGCAGCGGCCGTTGCGGCGGCGCGCCACCGGCCGTTCCTCTCGCGCGACCCGCTCGTCTATCGCATCGACGCCGAACGCGCCGAAGCCCGCTTTGCCAGCTGGTACGAGATCTTCCCGCGCTCCATGAGCGACGACGAATCGCGCCACGGCACCTTCGACGACGTCATCGCCAAGCTGCCGCGCATTCGCGACATGGGCTTCGACGTGTTGTACTTCCCGCCCATTCATCCCATTGGCCTTGCCAACCGCAAGGGCCGCAACAACACGCTTAACGCAGAGCCCGGCGACGTAGGCAGCCCTTACGCGATCGGCGCAGCGGAAGGCGGCCACACCGCCGTGCATCCGCAGCTGGGCACGCTCGACGACTTTCGTCGCATGCTGGCCGCCGCGCACGCGCACGGCCTCGAAATCGCGCTGGATTTCGCGATTCAGTGCTCGCCGGATCACCCGTGGCTCGGGGAACATCCCACGTGGTTCGCGTGGCGCCCGGACGGCACGCTGCGCTACGCGGAAAATCCGCCGAAGAAGTATCAGGACATCGTGAACCCGGACTTCTACGCGCACGACGCGAAGCCCGACCTGTGGCTCGCGCTGCGCGACGTGATCCTGTTCTGGATCGACGCGGGCGTGCGCATCTTCCGCGTGGACAATCCGCACACGAAGCCGCTGCCGTTCTGGGAATGGATGATCGGCGACGTGCGCGCGCGTCACCCCGACGTGCTCTTTCTCTCCGAAGCGTTCACGCGCCCGCGCTTGATGTACCGGCTCGCGAAGATCGGTTTCTCGCAGTCGTACACGTACTTCACATGGCGCGAGTCGAAGCGCGACTTCACCGAATACCTCACCGAACTCACGCAGACCGAAGTGCGCGAATTCTTCCGGCCGAACTTCTTCGTCAACACGCCGGACATCAACCCACGGCATTTGCAGTCGTCGGGGCGCTCGGGCTTTCTGATTCGCGCGGCGCTGGCCGCCACGCTCTCGGGCCTGTGGGGCGTGTACAGCGGCTTCGAACTCTGCGAGGCGCGCGCGCTGCCCAACAGCGAGGAATATCTGGATTCCGAGAAGTACCAGCTGCGCGCGTGGGACTGGAACCGGCCCGGCAACATCGTGGCCGAAATCGCCGCGCTCAACCGTGTGCGCCGCGCCAATCCGGCGCTGCACACGCACCTGGGCATCACGTTCCTGCCCGCGCACAACGAGCACATTCTGTGTTTCGAGAAGGCCACCGAGGCACGCGACAACGTGATCGTCGTCGCGATCAACCTCGACCCGTTCAACGAGCAGGGCGCCGATTTCGAACTCTCGTGGCACACGTTCCACCACTGGCATCTGGACGATCACGCCCGCTTGAAGGTGGTGGAGGAAACGAGCGGCGAGCACTTCGAATGGCACGGACGCTGGCAGCACGTGAGGCTCGATCCCGGCAGGCGGCCCTTTGCGATCTGGCGCATCGAGCCGGCGCAAGGTTTGCCGCGCATCGAACCGGTCGAACCAGAAGCCGCCGACCTCACCCGCCACCCCGAACTCAGCCCGAATTTCCCGAACGAAGGTGCGACATGAAACGTGACGACACTCCTGCGGGTACGTTGCAGGTCCGCGCCGCCGGCGCCGTCGAAACGCAACCGCAGTCCGTGGCGGCAGAAGCGCGGCAAGCCGGCGCAAGCAAGGCGCGTCGCGGCCACCCCTCGCAGCTTTCCAACGACCCGCTCTGGTACAAGGACGCGGTGATCTACCAGGTGCACGTGAAGTCGTTCTTCGATTCGAACAACGACGGCGTGGGCGACTTCCCGGGGCTGCTCGCGAAGCTCGACTACATCGCGGGGCTGGGCGTCACCGCGATCTGGCTGCTGCCGTTCTACCCGTCGCCGCGCCGCGACGACGGCTACGACATCGCCGACTATCGCAACGTGCACCCGGACTACGGGCATCTCTCGGACGTGCGCCGCTTCATCCAGGAGGCGCACGCGCGCGGCATTCGCGTCATTACGGAACTGGTCATTAATCACACCTCGGACCAGCATCCGTGGTTCCAGCGCGCGCGCCGCGCGCGGCCCGGCTCGAATCATCGCAACTACTACGTGTGGTCCGACAACGATACGAAGTACGCCGGCACGCGCATCATCTTCATCGACACCGAGCCCTCCAACTGGACCCACGACCCGGTGGCCGGCGCCTACTACTGGCACCGCTTCTACTCGCATCAGCCCGACCTCAATTTCGACAATCCGGCCGTGATGCGCGAAGTGCTGCAGATCATGCGCTTCTGGCTCGACATGGGTATCGACGGGCTGCGGCTCGACGCCGTGCCGTATCTCGTGGAACGCGAAGGCACGACGAACGAGAACCTGCCGGAAACGCATTCCATCCTGAAGAAGATTCGCGCGACCATCGATGCTGAATACCCCAACCGCATGCTGCTCGCCGAGGCGAACCAGTGGCCCGAAGACGTGCAGGAGTATTTCGGCAACGAAGACGAATGCCACATGGCGTTCCACTTCCCGCTCATGCCGCGCATCTACATGGCGATTGCGAGTGAAGACCGCTTCCCGATCATCGACATCATGAAGCAGACGCCGGATCTGCTGCCCAGCTGCCAGTGGGCCATTTTCCTGCGCAATCACGACGAACTCACGCTGGAGATGGTCACCGACTCCGAGCGCGACTATCTCTGGAACACCTACGCGAGCGACCGCCGCGCGCGCCTGAACCTCGGCATTCGCAGGCGGCTTGCGCCGCTCATGGAGCGCGACCGCCGCCGCATCGAACTCATCAATTCGCTGCTGTTTTCCATGCCCGGCACGCCCGTCATCTACTACGGCGACGAACTCGGCATGGGCGACAACATCCACCTGGGCGACCGCGACGGCGTGCGCACGCCGATGCAATGGTCGTCCGACCGTAACGGCGGATTCTCGCGCGCCGACCCCGAACAACTGGTACTGCCGCCCGTAATGGGCTCGCTCTACGGCTTCGACGCCGTGAACGTGGAAGCGCAGAGCCGCGACCCGCATTCGCTGCTCAACTGGACGCGCCGCATGCTCGCCACGCGCCGCGCGAAGCAGGCGTTCGGGCGCGGCACGCTGCGCTTTCTGCGCCCGAACAACCGCAAGATCCTCGCGTACCTGCGCGAGATGCCGGACGAGCCGCCCATCCTGTGCGTGGCCAACCTTTCGCGTGCACCGCAGGCCGTGGAACTCGACCTCTCCGAGTTCTCCGGCATGGTGCCCGTCGAAATGACCGCCGATTCGGTGTTTCCGGCCATCGGTCAGTTGCCGTATCTGCTGACCTTCCCGCCCTACGGCTTCCTGTGGTTCCAGCTCTGCACGGGCGACCAGCGGCCCGCGTGGAGCCAGCCCATGTCGGAACAGCTGCCCGAATTCGTCACCGTGGTGATTCGCGAAGGTCAGACCGGCGCGACGCCCGAAAATATCCGGCTGCTCGAATCCGAAGTGCTGCCGTCGTGGCTCTCGCGGCGCCGCTGGTTCGCGTCGAAAGACCAGAGGCTGCGCGGCGTGCGCCTCGCCGCGCTCACCACGATTCCCGAAGGCGGCTTCGCGTTCACGGAGATCGAAGCGGATCTCGGCGACCACACCGAGCGCTACGTGCTGCCCATCGCCATCACCTGGGGCATGGACACCACCACGCCGCTGCACATCCAGCTGGCGCTCGCACGCGTGCGCCGCGGGCGGACCATCGGTCATCTCACGGACGCGTTCGCGCTGCCGCTCTTCGCGCACGGCGTGCTGCGCAAACTGCGCCAGCACGCGGTCGTGCCCACGGTGCAGAAGAGCGAAATCCGCTTCGTTCCGAGCGAGCGCTTCAGCGAACTCGACGCGCTGGGCGAGATGCCCGAGGTGCGCTGGCTCGCCGCGGAACAAAGCAACAGCTCGCTCGTGATTGCGGACACCGCCGTGCTCAAACTCGTGCGGCGCCTGATGCCGGGCGTGCACCCCGAAGCGGAGATGAGCCGCTACCTCACGCACGTGGGCTACGCGAACACGCCGCCGCTCTATGGCGAGGTGGTGCGCGTAGACCCGCAGGGCGTGCCGCATACGCTCGCCATCCTGCAGGGCTATATCGACAATCAGGGCGACGCGTGGAACTGGGCGCTCGACTACCTGCGCCGCACCATCGACGAACTCGCGCTCGCCACAGCCAACGGCAGCGACGGCGAGCCCATTACGGGCACCCAGGACGAAGCGATTGAAGGCTACCGCGCGTTTGCGGGCGCTATCGGTAAGCGTCTGGGCGAGTTGCACGTCGCGCTGGCCGCGCCCACCGACGACCCCGCCTTCGCGCCTGAGCCCGCGAAGCCCGAACACATCGCCGCGTGGATAGAAGACACGCAGACCATGCTGGCTGGCGCGCTCGATGTGCTCGCGCAGCAACTCGGCCCGAACAGCACGCTCTCGCCCGACACGCGCGAAATCGCGCAAAGCCTCATGGACCGCCGCGCGGCACTCACCGAGGCCGTCGCCAACCTCGTGCCGCTCGACGCCGTGGCGTGGCGCACGCGCATTCACGGCGACTTCCACCTGGGCCAGGTGCTGGTGGCCCAGGGCGATGCGTGGCTGATCGACTTCGAGGGCGAGCCGGCGCGCCCGCTCGAAGAACGGCGCGACAAGTCGAGCCCGCTGCGCGACGTGGCGGGGCTGTTGCGCTCGTTCTCGTATGCGAGCGCGGCGGCGCAACCCACTACGGAAAGCGCGCCGCAACAGACTGCCGACCGCAAGCGTGCGCTCTTCGAACGATTCCGCGGCTACGCCATGGAGAGCTTCCTCAGCCACTATCGCGCGGCAGTGGCAGAGTCGCGCATTCCGCTCGTTTCCGCAGCGCACGAGCAGCCGCTGCTAGACCTGTTCCTGATCGGCAAGGCCGCCTACGAGATTCGCTACGAGGCGGCCAACCGTCCCACGTGGATCGGCCTGCCGGTACGCGGGCTCGCCGCCATTGCGAGCCGCGTGCTAGGCGATACGGGGGCGGCGGGCGATGCCTCCTCGTCCGGCGTCGTCACGCCGGCCACGCCCAGCGGAGGCGATCATGAGTGAACGCGATCCCTCTGCCGGCCTGCACGCGGTCGATGTCGAAGCGATTGTCGACGCCCGCCATCCCGATCCGTTCTCGCAACTCGGCCTGCACTGGACCGACAACGGTCCCGCCGTGCGCGCGATGCTGCCCAACGCGGCGCGCGTCACCGTGATTGCGCGCGCCGATGGCCGCGTGATCGGCGAACTCGCGCCGCTTCATCCCAACGGCCTCTTCGCAGGCTTCGTGGAAGAAGCCGTGCCGTACCGGCTGCGTATCGACTGGCACGGCGTCGAGCAGGAAATCGAAGACACGTACTCGTTCGGCCCGATACTCGGCGACGAACCCTTGCAGCGGCTCGCGCACGGCGACCCGTATGCGGTGCTCGAATGCCTGGGCGCGCGGCCCATGGAAATCGACGGCGTGCCGGGAGTGCGCTTCGCGGTGTGGGCGCCGAACGCGCGGCGGGTTTCCGTGGTGGGCGACTTCAACTCGTGGGACGGGCGCCGCCACCCCATGCGGCTGCGGCACAACGCGGGCGTCTGGGAACTGTTCGTGCCGCGCGTCGCGGCCGGTGCGCGCTACAAGTACGAACTGCTCTCGCGCGAAGGCTATCCGCTGCCGCTCAAGGCCGACCCGTGCGCCATGCAGACCGAACGGCCGCCCGCCACGGGTTCGGTGGTGGCGAAGGTGGACGAGATCGACGGCTTTGCCTGGACCGATCATGAATGGATGCAGTCGCGCGGCGCGCGGCAGAACGCGCAGCAGCCATTGACCATCTACGAGGTCCATCCCGAATCGTGGCTGCGCGTGAACGAGGAAGACCGGCGCGGGCTCACGTGGCCCGAGCTTGCGGAGCGGCTCATTCCGTACGCGAAGAGCATGGGCTTCACGCACATCGAATTCCTGCCCATTGCCGAGCATCCGTTCGGCGGGTCCTGGGGCTATCAGCCGCTTTCGCAGTTCGCGCCTTCCGCGCGATTCGGCTCGCCGGAGCAGTTCGCGGCCTTCGTGAACCGCGCCCACGAAGAAGGGCTCGGCGTGATTCTCGACTGGGTGCCCGCGCATTTTCCGAACGACCCGCACGGCCTCGTCTCGTTCGACGGCACGCCGCTCTACGAGCACGCCGACCCGCGCGAGGGCTATCACCAGGACTGGAACACGATGATCTACAACCTCGGCCGCAACGAGGTCAGTGCGCACCTGGTGGCGTCGGCGCTCGCGTGGCTCAAGCGCTATCACGTGGACGGGCTGCGCGTGGACGCGGTGGCGTCCATGCTCTATCGCGACTACTCGCGTGCAGCGGACCAGTGGGTGCCGAACATCTATGGTGGGCGCGAGAACCTGGAGTCCATCGCGTTTCTCAAGCGGCTCAACCACGAGGTGCGCTACGTGCCGGGAGCGCCCGGCGCGATTACGGTAGCGGAGGAATCCACGGCGTGGCCGGGCGTCACGTCGCGCATCGAAGACGGCGGCCTCGGCTTCGACTTCAAATGGAACATGGGCTGGATGCACGACACGCTCCACTACATGCACGAAGACCCGGTGTACCGGCGCTACCACCATCACAACATGACCTTCGGCATGGTCTACGCGTATTCGGAGCGCTTCGTGCTGCCGCTTTCGCACGACGAGGTGGTGCACGGCAAAGGGTCGCTGCTCGGCAAGATGCCGGGCGACCGCTGGCAGCGCTTCGCAAACCTGCGCGCGTATTTCGGTTTCATGTGGACGCATCCCGGCAAGAAGCTGCTCTTCATGGGCGGCGAGTTCGCGCAGATGGCCGAGTTCGATCACGACGGCTCGCCGCACTGGCATCTGCTCGACGACCCGCTGCATCGCGGCGTGCAGAAGCTCGTGCGCGACCTCAACCACCTTTATCACGACGAGCCGGCGCTCTACGCACTGGATAGCGACCCGGGCGGCTTCGAATGGATCATCGGCGACGACACGGCAAACAGCGTGTTCGCCTGGCGCCGCGTGGACGGCGCGGGCCGCGAGATCGTGACCGTCTGCAACTTCACGCCGGTGCCGCGCGAGGGCTACCGCGTGGGCCTGCCGCGCGCGGGCCACTGGGCCGAAGTGCTCAACACCGACGCGGCCCTGTACGGCGGATCGAACATGGGCAATGCCGGGCTCGTGGTCACGCAGGACATTGCGAGCCACGGCAAGCCGCAGTCCGCCGCGCTCGTTCTGCCGCCGCTCGCCACCATCGTGTTGCGCGCACAGCCGTGAAGGCGGGCTTTTCTGAACACAGAACAGGCAAGACACAAGCGACGCACGCGCTACACCGAAGCGTCGCCCACTGAACAACTGACAAGAGGAAATCGGGTTCATGTCGAACATCCTGCCGGACCGGCTTCAGCCGGGTGCGCCTTACCCGCTCGGAGCCACCTGGGACGGACTCGGCACCAACTTCGCGGTCTTCTCGGCGAACGCGTGGCGCATCGAGCTGTGCCTGTTCGATCCCACGGGCCGCAAGGAAATCTCGCGCTACACGCTGCCCGAATGCACGGACGAGGTGTGGCACGGCTATTTGCCCGGCGCGCATCCGGGCACCGTGTATGGGTTTCGCGCGCATGGTCCGTATCAGCCGCAGCACGGCCACCGCTTCAATCCGCACAAGCTGCTGCTGGACCCGTATGCGCGGCGCCTCGTCGGCCAGTTCCGCTGGTCTGACGCGCTCTTCAGCTATCGCGTGCATTCGAACCGGCTGGACCTTTCCATCGACCGCCGCGACTCCGCGCCTGCCATGCCCAAATGCGTGGTGGACGACAGCACCTTCGACTGGTCGCACGACGCGCGCCCCAACGTACCGTGGGGCAGCAGCGTAATTCTCGAGACGCACCTGCGCGGCATCACCATGCAGCGCGAAGATTTGCGTCCTCACGAGCGCGGCACCTTCGCGGGCCTGACGGCGCCGGGCGTGATCGAGCATCTGCAAAAGCTGGGCGTGACCGCCGTGGAGTTGATGCCCGTGCATGCGTTCCTGCACGACCGCTTTCTCGTGGCGCGCGGCCTGCACAACTACTGGGGCTACAACACCGCGGCGTTCTTCGCGCCGGAGCCCGGCTATCTCTCCACGCATCATCCCGACGAAATGCGCATCGCGATCCGGCAACTGCATGCGGCCGGCATCGAGGTCATTCTCGACGTGGTCTACAACCACACCTGCGAAGGCAACGAACTGGGGCCTACGGTGTGCTGGCGCGGGCTCGACAACGCGAGCTACTACCGGCTCATTCCCGGCGACGAACGGCACCATATCAACGACACGGGCTGCGGCAACACGCTCAATCTCTCGCATCCGCGCGTGTTGCAGATGGTGATGGATTCGCTGCGCTACTGGGCTACCTCGTACAACGTGGACGGCTTTCGCTTCGATCTGGGCGTGACGCTGGGCCGCGAGTCCACGGGCTTCGACCCGGGCTCCGGCTTCTTCGACGTACTGCGCCAGGACCCGGTGCTCTCGCAATGCAAGCTCATCTCGGAGCCGTGGGACATCGGTCCCGGCGGCTATCAGCTGGGCAATCTGCCGCCTGGCTTCGGGGAATGGAACGACCGCTTTCGCGACAGCGTGCGGCGCTACTGGCGCGGCGACCCCGGCCAGCGGCCCGATCTCGCCGCGCGGCTCACGGGCTCCGCGGACTTCTTCAACCGGCGCTTTCGCAAGCCGTGGTCGTCGGTCAACTTCGTCACCTCGCACGACGGCTTTACGCTGACGGACCTGGTTTCCTACACGCACAAGCACAACGAGGCGAACGGCGAAGGCAACAACGACGGCCACAACGAAAACTGGAGCGCGAACTGGGGCGCCGAAGGCGCCACCGACGACCCCGCGGTGCGCGAAACGCGCGAACGCGTGTCCCGATCCATGCTCGCGACGCTGCTGATCGCGCTCGGCACGCCGATGCTGCTCTCCGGTGACGAAGCATGCCGAACGCAGCAAGGGAACAACAACGCGTACTGTCAGGACAACGCGCTGTCGTGGTACAACTGGTCGCTTGCCGCCTCCGACGAAGGACGCAAGATGACGGTGTTCGTCGCGCGCGCCGTTGCGCTGCGCAAGAACCACCCGCTACTGCGCGAAACGCGTTTTCTGTTCGGCGATCGCGAAGTGCTGCCGGGCGTCTACGACATCGGCTGGTTCGACGAACGCGGCGACCCGCTTTCGATCGAAGCCTGGCAGGACCCCGAAGGGCGCGCGTTCACGCTGCGCCGCGCGGGCCAGGCACTGGACGGCGAAACGGAAGTGCTGCTCATGATGCTCAACGCATCGGGCGACGCGCTCACGTTCACGCCGCCCCCGCCGCATCTGGAATGGCACGTGCTGCTGGATACGGCGGAACCCGAGGCGCCGGAGCGGCCGCTCGGCGCGACGGAACTCAAGGTGGCCGCGCACACGATGGTCGTGCTGGGCGCGCGGCCATCAGGCGAGGCGGACTGGCAGACAGGCTGGATGCCGGGTGCCCAGCATGGCGAACGATTGCTCACCGCCCTGCCGCCCGACCCCGGCACGCTCTCGCCCGACGATACAGACGACGGTCACGCGCCGCCGCCCATCAGCCACCGCAACGAACCGCCGCACGAGGCGTAGGCGCCTCGCAGCAAACACACGATGGGATGAATCATGTCCGAATCTGCGATGGATCCCAACACGCGCCGCTATGCGCATTGCCTGCCGCTCGGCGCGCAGCTCGTGGGCGCCGGCAGCGACAAGCCGCACACGCGCTTTCGTCTGTGGGCGCCGTCGTGCGAGTCGGTGCAGTTGCAGCTGGAAGGCGGCTGCAATGGCAGCGGTGATGCTGCGCTCGTCGATATGCAGCCGGCCGGCAACGGCTGGTTCGAAGCCGAAACGGCGTGCGGCGCAGGCACGCTGTATCGCTACCGCATCAACGGCGAGCTGGCGATACCCGACCCGGCCTCGCGCTTCCAGCCGCAGGACGTGCATGGCCCGAGCGAAGTAATCGACCCGCGCTCATACCACTGGCAGCACGCACACTGGCAAGGCAGGCCCTGGGAAGAGACGGTGCTTTACGAACTGCACGTGGGCACGCTGGGCGGTTACGCGGGCGTGACGAAGCGGCTCGCGGCGCTCGCGGAAGTGGGCGTGACCGCCATCGAACTCATGCCGCTCAACGAATTCCCCGGCGCGCGCAACTGGGGCTACGACGGCGTGCTGCCCTACGCGCCCGATTCGGCCTACGGGCGGCCCGAGGACCTCAAGGCGCTCATCGACGCGGCGCATGGCTTGGGCCTCATGGTGTTTCTCGACGTGGTCTACAACCACTTCGGTCCAGACGGCAATTACCTCCAGCAATACGCCAAGCCGTTCTTCAAGGACGGCTCGCACACGCCGTGGGGCCAGGCCATCGACTTCGACCGCATGGAGGTGCGCGATTTCTTCTGCGAGAACGCGCTCTACTGGCTCAACGAATACCGCTTCGACGGACTGCGCATCGACGCCGTGCACGCCATCGATAACGACGGCTGGCTGCGCGAGCTCGCCGATCACGTTCACGCGCGTGTGGAGCCTGGCCGCCACGTGCATCTCGTGCTGGAAAACGAGCGCAATCATGCGAGCCTGCTCGAATCGCACTTCAACGCCCAGTGGAACGACGACGCGCACAACGTGCTGCACGTCATGCTGACCGGCGAGACGGAGGGCTACTACCAGTCGTATGCCGAGGCCCCGGCGCGCAAGCTCGCGCGCGTGCTGAGCGAAGGCTTCGCGTATCAGGGCGACCCCTCGCCCGCGCACGACGGCGCTCCGCGCGGCGAGCCGAGCGGCCACCTGCGGCCCACGGCGTTCGTGATGTTTTTGCAGAACCACGATCAGATCGGCAACCGCGCGTTCGGCGAACGGCTGCGCATGCTCTGCCAGGACGACCCCGTGCGGGCGGCCACGGCGCTGATGCTGCTCTCGCCGCAGATTCCGCTGCTCTTCATGGACGAGGAGTACGGATCGAAGCAGCCGTTCCTGTTCTTCACCGACTACACCGGCGAACTTGCGAGCGCTGTGCGCGAAGGCCGGCGCCGCGAGTTCGCGCGCTTCTCCGCGTTTGCCGACCCCGAGCGGCGCGCGCAGATTCCCGACCCGAACGGCCCGGCCACGTTCGCGGCCTCGTCGCCGCCGCGCGGCGACCCTGTCGCGCATGCAAGCGGCGAGCGGCTCGAATGGATGCACTTCTACAAGTCGGCGCTCGCGGTGCGCGCGAAGCTGATTACGCCGCGGCTCGCTCATGCGAAGACCGCGGGCGCCAGCGTGCTCAAGGCACGCGACGGCAACGAAGCGCTTGCCGTCATCGCGCGCTGGCGCCTCTCCGATGGCGAAACGCTGACCCTCGCGCTGAACCTGGGCGACGACGACGTGCCGCTTGCCGAATTGCCCGCGGGCAAGGTGATCTTCGAAACGCCGCCGCGCGCCCGCGATCACGTGCGCGACCACGCGTTGCCCGCGTATGCCTGCGTAGCGTGGCTCACCGGCGACGTCTGCGAATACGCATTGGGCCACGACGCCCGGCGCGCCGAACCCGGGGAGCCCAACACGTGACATCTGCACGACGCACGAACGGTACGGCCGGCACCGTCACCACGATTGCGCAGCTCGCCGAAGCGGCGGGCTTCGAGGTGCAATGGTCCGACGCGCATGGTCATTCGCAACGCGTGCCCGAACCGACGCTGGCGGTGCTGCTCGAACGCATCGGCTTGCCGTGCTCGAACGCCGCGCAGATTCGCCAGAGTGCCGCCGCGCTCGAAGCGGAGAACGCGGGACGCAAGCTGCCGCCGCTCATCTCCGTGGACTGCGACCGCGCCGTCGCGCTGCCCGTGGCCGGCGTGAAGTCGGGCAGCCATTACCGCATCGAACTGGAAAGCGGCGCCGTGATCGACGGACGGTTCACGGCGCCCCGAGGCGAGGCGCCATTGCTCGCGCCCATCGGCGAGCCGGGGTATCACAGCCTGCTGCTCAACGACACGCGCATCACGCTCGCCGTGGCGCCGCAGCGCTGCCACACGGTGGCCGACGCCTGGCGCGCGCTGCACGGCGAGGCCGCGCATGCGCCGCCGCTCTGGGGCATCGCGGCGCAGCTTTATGGCTTGCGTCGCGCGGACGATGGCGGCGTAGGCGACTACACGGCGCTCGCATCGCTTGCGATAGAGAGCGCGAAGCGCGGCGCGCAGGCGCTCGCCATCAGCCCCACTCACGCGATGTTTAGCGCCGAGCCGCAGCGCTTCAGCCCTTACGCGCCGTCGTCGCGGTTGTGGCTCAACGTGGCGCACATCGACCCCGCCGCGGTGTTCGGCACAGAGGCGGCGCAAGCGGCCATCGCCAGGGTGCATGCCGCGGACGAACGCGCCGCACTCGAAGCGCTGCCGCTCATCGACTGGCCGCCCGCGGTGCGCAACAAGCTGCGCGTGCTGCGCGCGCTGTTCGAGCGGTTCTGTACTGAAGAGCGCACGCACGGTTCGCCGCGCGCCCGCGAATTCGAGGACTTCTGCACGCAAGGCGGACGGGCGCTCGAAGATCACGCGCGGTTCGAAGCGCTGCACGCGGCGCAGCTTGCGGCTCATGAAGGCAACGGCAACGGCAGCGGCAACCGCAGCAGCGGCCCGCACCACTGGCGCGACTGGCCCGAAGCGTTGCGCAATCCGCGTGCGCCCGAAGTGGACGCCTTCGCGAGCGAGCATCGCAGCGAAGTGGACTTCCATCTCTTCCTGCAATGGCTCGCGGCAAAGGGCCTCTCGCACGCGCAGCACGCGGCGCGCGACGCAGGCATGGCGATCGGTCTGATCGCGGACCTCGCCGTGGGATGCGACAGCGCCGGCAGCCACGCGTGGTCGTGGCCTGAGGACATGCTGCAAGGCGTCTCCGTGGGCGCGCCGCCCGACCTCTTCAACCAGGCCGGGCAGTCGTGGGGGCTCACCACGTTCTCGCCGCGCGCCATGCGCACGCAGGGCTTTCGCGCATTCATCGACATGCTGCGCGCCGCGTTCGCTCACGCGGGCGGCGTGCGCATCGACCATATCCTCGGGTTGCGCAGGCTGTGGCTCGTGCCCGAGGGCGATAGCGCGCGCAACGGGGCCTACCTGCGCTATCCGCTCGGCGACCTGCTGCGGCTCATCGCGCTCGAATCGTGGCGGCATCGCGCCGTCGTGATCGGCGAAGACCTGGGCACGGTGCCGCCGGGCTTTCGCGAGCGGCTCGCCGAACGCGGGCTCTCCGGCATTCGCGTGCTGTGGTTCGAGCGCGACGGTTCGCGCTTCATGTCGCCCGCGCAGTGGGACGCCAACGGCGTAGCCACCACCACGACGCACGATCTGCCCACCGTGTGCGGCTGGTGGAGCGGAACGGACATCGACTGGCGGCACCGCATCGGGCAGACCGCGCCGCGGCCCGATGGTCGCGACCCCGTGCAACTCGCGCGCGAGGAACGTGCGGCGGACCGCGACGCACTCTGGTCCGCGTTCCAGCACGCGGGCGTCGCCGCCCCGGACGTGCCCGCGCCGCCCGCCGATCAGGCGCCGCTCGACGAAGCGCTCGCGTTCGTGGCCGCCACGCGCTGCCCGCTCGTCACGTATCCGCTCGAAGACCTGCTCGCGCTCGCGGACCAGCCCAACCTGCCCGGCTCCATCGACGAGCATCCAAACTGGCGCCGGCGCCTCGCCGTGCCCGTCGACGAAATGTTCGACGACGAGACGTTCTCCGACCGCCTGCTCGCCGTCGACCGCGCTCGTGCCGCGAGCCGCGAGGCGACGCCTGCATCGTCAGCCGTGTCAGCCACGCCCGCACCACCCGCGCCGTCGGCGCCCTCCCCTGACCGATCATGACTGTCCCACGCGCCACCCTTCGCCTCCAGTTCCATTCCGGCTTCACCTTCGAGGACGCCGGGAAGCACCTCGATTACTTCGCCGCGCTGGGCGTGAGCCACCTCTACGCGTCGCCCATCACGACCGCGCGGCCCGGCTCGCTGCACGGCTACGACACCGTGGACTACAGCCAGGTCAGCGAAGAACTGGGCGGCGAAGCCGGGCTGAAGCGCCTCGTCGCGAAGCTGCGCGAGCGCGGCATGGGGCTCGTCATCGACATCGTGCCGAACCACATGGGCATTGGCGGCAGCCACAACGCGTGGTGGCTCGACGTGCTCGAGTGGGGACGGCATAGCGCTTACGCGCGTTACTTCGACATCGACTGGCATTCGCCGGACCCCGCGCTGCGCGGCAAAGTGCTGATGCCGTGTCTGGGCGCGCCCTACGGCGTGGAGCTGGAGGCCGGACGCATTGCGTTGCGCTTCGATGCCGACAGCGGCCGGTTTCACGCGGTGTACGGGGACAACCTGTGTCCCATCTGCCCGGTGGACTACGCGTCGATCCTTCAAGCCGCTACGGACAACGCCGAACTGACCGCGCTCGCGCAAGCGTTCGATGGACTCACCACGCAGCCCGACGATCATCCGCGGGCCGCGGCCGGGCGCGAAGCGCTGCGCACGTTCGCGGCGCAACACGGTGCCGCTGCGTTCGAGCCTGCGCTCGAAGCGTTCGCGGCCACGGCGGTGGCGTCGCGCGAGCGGCTGCATCGATTGCTCGAACGCCAGTATTTCCGGCTCGCGTGGTGGCGCACGGCGTCTGACGAAGTGAACTGGCGGCGCTTCTTCGACATCAGCACGCTCGCCGCCGTGCGCGTGGAGCGGCCCGAAGTGTTCGAAGCCGTGCACGCGCTCGTGTTCCGGCTCTACGAACAGGGGCTGATAGACGGTGTGCGCATCGACCACGTGGACGGGCTCGCCGAGCCGCGCGAATACTGCCAGCGCCTGCGGCAGCGGCTGGTCGATCTGCGCGGCAACCATCCGTACATCGTGGTGGAAAAGATTCTCGGGCGCGGCGAGCGGCTGCGCGACGACTGGCCCGTGGACGGCACGACGGGCTACGACTTCATGAACGACGTCGGCTCGCTGCTCCACGACCCGGACGGCGCCGCGCCGCTCGCGGCGACCTGGGCGGAACTGACGGGCGCGTCGCCCTCGTTCGCCGACGAGGCCATCGCCGCGCGGCGGCAGATACTCGCCGAGCACCTCTCGGCCGAACTGGACCGCGCCACGCGCGCGCTGCACCGCATCGCACGCGACCATCCGACCACGCGCGACTTCACGTTCGCCGCGATTCGCCGCGTGGTCGCCGCGCTCGCGGTGCATTTCCCCGTCTATCGCATCTACCCCCAAAGCGGCCTGCGCACCAACGCCGACAACGAGTGGTTCGCGAAAGCGCGCGAAGGGGCGAAACGTATGCTCTCGCGCGGCGACCACGAGGTGCTGGCGCGTGTGGACGAGTGGCTCGGGGGGAATGCGCGGGAAGCGGAGCGTGATGGACGTGAGGGGCGCGATGGACGCGATGGGCGCGGTCATCGGCCGGCTGCGGCTGCGGGGTCGTCCCAGTCTCACGTGCAGACGCAACCGCCGGCCCAGTCACCCGCTCCAGCGGTCGAGAAAAAACCGCGGCCCGCGGCGCCGCCCGTCCCCACGGTCGCGACGCTCAGTCATGCGCTCTCCTCGCAGCGCACCGCGCTCACGTTGTTCTCGCAACTCACCGCGCCGCTCGCCGCGAAGGCGATCGAAGACACAGCGGGTTATCGCTACGGCCGGCTGCTTTCACGCAACGAAGTGGGCGCGGATGCGGGCGACTTCTCCATCACGGTCGAGCAGTTTCATGCCGCCAATCAGGAGCGACGCCGCCGTTTTCCGCACGCGATGCTGGCCACCTCCACGCACGATCACAAGCGCGGCGAAGACGTGCGTGCGCGGCTCGCGGTGCTGAGCGAACTCGCGCCCGAATGGGGCGCTGCGCTGCGCCGCTGGTCAACGGTCAACGCGCCGCTGCGACGGTTTGTCGAAAGCGGCGCGGTATCTGCGGCCCCTGCGCCCGATACAGCCGGCAACGTCCCTGATCCGCAGCATTGGGTGCCCGGACCCGCGGCGGAAGCCATGCTCTATCAAACGCTGGTGGGCTGCTGGCCGCCAGGGCTCGCAGCCGACGACGAAGACGGCATTCGCGAACTCGCCGAGCGCACGGCGCAGTGGCAATTGAAGGCGCTGCGCGAAGCGAAGCAGCGCACCAGCTGGTACGCGCCCGACGAAGCCTTCGAACGCGCCTGCCGCGACTTCCTGTTCGACATTCTTGCGCCCCAGCGGCGCGACGGCTTCCTGCGCGAGCTGTGCGATTTCGTCGAACGCATCGCGCCGGCCGGCGCCGTGAACAGCCTGCAACAGACCGTGCTGCAACTCACGTCGCCAGGCGTGCCCGACCTCTATCAGGGCACCGAACTGTGGGACTTCAGTCTCGTCGACCCCGACAATCGCCGCCCTGTGGACTTTGCGGCGCGCGCCGCCGCGCTCGCGACCACGCCACCCTCGGAACAACTGCACGCGTGGCGCAACGGACACGTGAAACTCGGCGTCGTGCAGCGGCTGCTCGCATTGCGCGCGCAGATGCCGGAGGTGCTCGGCACCGGCGTCTATCTGCCGCTCACGGTGCGCGGCACGCATGCGAAGCGCGCCATCGCGTTCGTGCGTCAGCACGGCAACGGTTATGTGGTGGTGATCTGCACGCGCCTCGCGGCGCCGCTGCTGGATGGCGGCTCGGGGCTGCCGCTGGTGGAGCCGGCGAAGTGGGAAGACACGGCCGTCGACATGCCCGCGGGGCTCGCGTCTCGCACGCTGATGGATCTGCTGAGCCCGGCTGCGCAGAAGGTGAACGGCGACGGCCTGCTCTATCTGCGCGATGCGCTGGCGGCCATGCCGGTAGCGGTGCTGCTGGAAGACGGTGTGCCGGGTGCCTGAGGCTGGGCGTTTGAGGCGGGGCGTTTGAGGCTGAAGGCTAGCGGCCCGGTAACGCGGCCGTGCCAAGCGCCGAGGCAACCGGACTCAGCCGCCCAGGTCTTCGAGGTCTTTCGGGTACACGCGCACGAGCACGATGCGCGGACCCTTCATCTTCTTGACCACCACGTCGAAGCGATCGAACGACACACGCTGGCCTTCGGCAGGCAGATCGTTGAGCGCCTGGATCACGAGGCCGCCCACCGATTCGGCGCGACCTTCGTCGATGTCGATGCCGAGCGCGCGCTCCAGCGAAACCACCGGCAAGCTGCCCTTGCCCATCAACGTGCCGTCGTCCATGCGAGTCCAGTCGGCGTCGCTCTGGCGGAACTCGTCGTGAATCTGGCCGACGAGCGCGCCCAGCAGATTGTCTAGCGTGATGAAGCCCATCGGCCGGCCGCGCTTGTTGCCCACCAGCGCGAAGTGCGGCACGCCCTTGCGGAAGCGTCGGAACAGTTCGAGCGCGGGCATCTGCGGTTTAACGTACTGCACGGGGCGCGCGTAACGGCGCAGGCTTTCGTTTCCGTGCGCCGCGCCGCTTTCCTGGGCGAGCAACAGGTCCTTCAGATGCACGACACCGGCCACGTGCTCGCCGGACCCGTCTTCGAACAGCGGATAGCGGCTAAAACGATGCTGCGCGATCACCTGCAGGTTTTCCTGCCACGGTCGGTCCAGCCGCAGGCTCACCAGTTCGTGTGCGGGCCGCATGAGGTCCGACACGGTCATGGTGGAAAAGTCGAGCGAATGCGCGATGGTGTTCCACTCGTCGGCGCTGTAGGCATTCGTGGCCGCCGAGGCCAGCGCCGCTGCCGGTCCTCCTGGCTCCGCTGCCGCCTTCGCCGCGTGGCCCGCTGCGCGCGTGCGGCGGCTGCGCAGGATCAGCTTGAGTTCTTCGGTGGAGTACTGGGCGTCGGTGTTGTGCGTCTGCGCGAGGCCGGCCATGCGCAGCACACCGTTCGCGCTCGTATTGAGCAGCCAGATGGCCGGATACATGACCCAGTAGAAGCCGTAGAGCGGCGCGGCCACCCACAGCGCGATCTTTTCGGCCTCGCGAATGGCAAGCGACTTCGGCGCAAGCTCGCCCACCACGATGTGCAAAAACGAAATGCACGAGAAGGCGAAGAACAGCGAAATGCCGTGAATCAACTGCGCGGACGTCACGCCGGCCAGCTCGAAGACCGGCGTGAGCAGTTCCGCAAACGCAGGCTCGCCGATCCAGCCGAGACCCAGCGACGCGAGCGTGATGCCAAGTTGGCAGGCGGACAGATAGGCATCGAGCCGGCCATGCACGCGCGCGAGCAGCTTGCCGCGCATGCCGTAGCGCTTCTCCAGCGTCTGGACGCGCGTTTGTCTCAGCTTGACGAGTCCGAACTCGGCGGCCACGAAGAAACCATTGAGCGCCACGAGCAGCAGCGCACCAACAAGGGCGATAACCTGGATCAAGACAACGGGCTCCAACAACAAAAGTCGTCAGTATAGGGCCCGAAAGTGGGATGTAAGCGAGCGGACGGCATCGGGCGGCGACTGGGGTGCCGCCCGCGACGCGTTCATCCGGCCATGAGCGGCACGTGCAGCGCGAGCGTCGCGGTCTTGTCAACCTCCGGCATGGCCTGCTCGAAGGCGCCGCCATGCGCTTCGGCCACGCGTCGGCAGAGCGACAACACCCACGCGATGCGGCCGGCTTCGCGGGGCTCCTGCGCCTGACGGCGCGCGAAGGCTTCGAGCAGATGCGGCAGCGATTCGTCGGTAAGCGTCTGCAGCGACGGCGAGTACGCCACGTTGAAATGCGCGGAACCCCCAATGGCCGCAGCCGCAAGCAGCACAGTGCCGCCGCGCGCGCTCGCTTCCGTGGCGAACGTGAGCATCAGCCACAACGCCTGCGCAATCCGCTCACGGTCGCCGGTCACCTGTTCGGAGGTGAGCGGCGTATCGACCACGATCGTTACGCCACGTGCGTCGGCAAGACCGGCGCGCACTTCGTCCACGGCCGCATCCACCAGCGCGCGCAACCCGAACGGTTCGCGTTCGATGGCGAGCTTCCTGGTTTCGCTGCGCGTGGTGTCGACCACATCCTCCAGCAGCTTCACCTGCTGCTCGATGCCGGTGCGAATGCCGGTGAGCGCGCGTTGCGCAGTGGCGTCGGCGGCGTCGATCTTGCGCTCCAGCACATACGCCCAGCTGTGCACGGCATTCAACGGACTACGCATGTCGTGCGACACCACCGAGAGCACATGGTCGCGCATGAAGAGAGCGGTTTCGGCACACAGACGTGCCACGCGTTCGGCACGGGAGAGGGACGTTGCCACGATCGGAATTCCTTGAACGAAGCTCGTAGGAGTCTGGGAAAACAGGGATAAAGAGCGACTGAATTATAGGCGCCGCCAAAGGTGTTCCGGCGCCGCACGAAACGTGCCCGACCATCTTTCCCGGCGCCGCGCCAACCCGGGCTTCGCGAGGTGCGAAAAGCGTGAAGGCAAGGCAATACGCCTACAATGTCGACTTTTCCTTTATCGCGACCAGGAGTTACTCATGTCGAACGTCACGACCGCATCCGGCCTTCAATACGAGGACCTGACCGAAGGCACCGGCGCCGAGGCGCAGGCCGGCCAGACGGTCACCGTGCATTACACCGGCTGGCTCACCGACGGCCAGAAGTTCGACTCCAGCAAAGACCGCAACGACCCGTTCGCATTCGTGCTGGGCGGCGGCATGGTCATCAAGGGCTGGGACGAAGGCGTGCAGGGCATGAAGGTGGGCGGCGTGCGCAAGCTCACGATTCCGCCGCAACTCGGCTACGGCGTGCGCGGCGCGGGCGGCGTGATTCCGCCGAACGCGACGCTCGTGTTCGAAGTGGAACTGCTCGCTGTCTGAGTGAGCGAGAAACGCCGATGACGTGAAGGCACGCTGCCACGCCCCTTCCGTCACACGGTTTGCCGCGATGCCGCATCCTCATACGCCACTGCTCGCTCCCAGCGTCTCGCTGCGCCGTTACGGCGACATCGAGGCGTCGGACGTGCACGACTTTCATCAGGTCGTGCTCGGGCTAGACGGCACGATGGTGATGGCGGTGGATGGCGTGGCGCAGCAGATCGACGCGCACTCGGCATGGCTGGTTCCGGCCGGGGCGCGCCACGACTACGCGGGCATCGGCGAGAACCGGCAACTCGTGCTGGACCTGCCTGCGGCGTCCGTTGCAGTGCCCGAGCGGCTCTTCGCGCAGGCACGACCGCTCGCGCTGGATGGCGTGCTCGTGCGGCTTGTTCGGGACATCGCAGCGGGCACGGCGGGCGAAGCGCAATGGCCGGATTCGCCCGATTTGCCGACGCGCCGTTTCAGTTGGGATGCCGCCACGCGGCTGTGTGCGGGCATCGTTGCCCAGGCGGGCCTGGCGCGCGAGGCCACGGCGGTGCAATCGGCGGGCCTCGACTTTGCCCGCATCGACCGCTGGTTGCGGACGCACTTGTCCGAACCGCTGCGTATCGCCGACCTCGCCGCGCACTGCGGCTTCGGCATGCGCCGCTTTCATCAACTATTCAACGAAGCGTTCGGCGAGACGCCGCATCGCTACCTTCAGCGGCTGCGGCTCGATACGGCGGTGACGCTGCTTGCCGATCCACGACGTGCCCTCACCGACATCGCGCTCGAAGTGGGTTTCGCAGACCAGAGCGCCTTCACGCACGCCTTCTCACGGCGCTTCGGCGTAGCGCCCGGGCAGTGGCGCATGCAGCGCCACTGAGCAGGCAGTTCGGTTTGATGTGTTGCCGGCGCGTTGCCAACATGTAGCCAACGTATAGCGCCGGCTCATCGAGATCGAGCCGGCACCGTGCAGCCCGTTACTTCGAATCCAGACCGCGCGCCAGGTCGTGGCGAATGTCGTCCGAATTTTCGAGGCCCACCGCGAGGCGGATCAGGCCTTCGGTGATGCCCGCCGCGGCGCGCGCTTCCGGCGTGATGCGGCCATGCGTAGTCGTGGCGGGATGCGTGATGGTGGTCCGCGTGTCGCCCAGGTTGCCGGTGATCGAACAGATCTTCGTGTTGTCGATCACGCGCCAGGCGTTGGCCCGCTGCGCTTCGGGCGTGTCGCCCTTCAACTCGAACGAGACGATCGCGCCACCCGCCTTCTGCTGGCGCTTCGCGAGCGCATATTGCGGATGCGATTCGAGACCCGGATAGAACACGCGCTTCACCGCAGGATGCGACTCCAGCCAGCGCGCGATCTCCAGCGCATTCGCCGACTGCTTCTCGACGCGCAGCGACAGCGTTTCCATGCCCTTGAGCAGCACCCACGCGTTGAAGGCCGAAAGCGTGGGCCCCGCGCTGCGCACGAACGGAAACACCTTCTCCATGATGAATTTGCGCGAACCCACGAGTGCGCCGCCCAGCACGCGACCCTGACCGTCCAGGAACTTGGTGGCCGAATGCATCACCACGTCCGCGCCCAGTTTCAGCGGCTGTTGCAGCGCGGGACTACAGAAACAGTTGTCCACCACGAAGAGCGCGTTGGCCGCTTTCGCGATCTTGCCGACTGCTTCGATGTCCGCAATTTCCGTGAGTGGGTTCGACGGCGTTTCGAGGAAGAACATCTTCGTTTCGGGGCGCACGGCGTTCTTCCAGGCGTCGAGATCTTTGGGATCCACGAAGGTGGTCGCAATGCCGAAGCGGCTGAAGATCTGCGAGAACATGCCGAGCGTGGAACCGAACAGGCTTTGCGAGCTGACGATATGGTCGCCCGCCTGCAGCGCCGACATCACCACCGAGAGAATCGCCGCCATGCCCGACGCCGTGGCGATGCACGCCTCGCCGCCCTCGAGCGCCGCGAGCCGGTCCTGGAACATCGATACGGTGGGGTTGGTGAAGCGCGAGTACGTGTACGCGTCTTCGGCGTTCTTGAAGCGCTCGGCCGCTTCGGCGGCGCTCGAAAAACAGAAGCTCGACGTGAGGAAGATGGCTTCCGAATGCTCGTTGAAGTCGCTGCGCAGCGTGCCCGAACGCACGGCGAGCGTGTCGAAGTTGAGGGTATCGTCCATGCTGGTTCTGTTTCCGTTTCAAGGCCGATGCGCGGTCGTGCTTATGCGGTCTTCCATGCGGCGGCATGGAAACACGTGGCATCGGCGGACAACAAAAAAGCCCGCTTTGCGTCGGCATAAGCGGGCTTCATGCAATTGGCGAGGTGCCTGTGTGGCTGTGGCTTCAACCTTGAGCGGCTTCAAGCGTCGGGGCGATGGCGGCACCGGTCGCTTTAGCTGTTTCGGGTTGCCCCGCGTCCGCAAGCTGAGATCAAATCGACGCAAGCCGCCATGCTATCACGACTGACCGCGGTTCATCACCGCGGCCGTCGTCAGCGCTGCCGGGCGCTTATTCCACCGAAAGCTGCAGATGCAATTGCGAGCGCGCGACGCCGCCTTCGATAGCGTCGCTTGCCGCATCGCGGTCCGACTGCGCGTCCGGTGCGAGCCGTGCACGCTCGATACGGTCCAGGTACTCCGTGGTCACGTCGCCCGTGATGTAGTCGCCGTCGAAGCACGATGCCTCGAAGCCCTTCAGCGCCGGGTTGATATCGCGCACGGCCTGCTTGAGGTCTTCCACGTCCTGATAGACGAGAACGTCCGCGCCGATCAAGCGCGCCACTTCTTCGTCCGAGCGGCCGTGGGCCACGAGTTCGCCGCGCGTCGGCATGTCGATGCCGTAGACGTTCGGGAACTTCACAGGCGGCGCGGCGGAAGCGAACACCACCTTGTTGGCGCCCGCGTCGCGCGCCATCTGCACGATTTCGTGCGAGGTGGTGCCGCGCACGATGGAATCGTCCACGATCAGCACGTTCCTGCCCTTGAACTCGATGCCCATGGCGTTGAGCTTCTGGCGCACCGACTTCTTGCGCACCGCCTGGCCCGGCATGATGAAGGTACGGCCCACGTAACGGTTCTTGAAGAAGCCTTCGCGATATTCGACGCCGAGCTTCGCCGCCACCTGCATGGCAGCGGGGCGCGACGAATCGGGAATCGGCATGACCACGTCGATCTTCACGTCGGACGGCAACACACGCAGGATTTTCGCCGCGAGGTAGTCGCCCATGCGCAGGCGGGCGTTGTAGACCGGCACGCCGTCGAGCACCGAATCCGGCCGCGCCAAGTACACGAGTTCGAAAATGCAGGGGTTGAGGCTCGGGTTGGTGGCGCATTGCTGCGCGTGGAAGTTGCCTTCGATGTCGATGAAGATCGCTTCGCCCGGCGCCACGTCGCGCACGAATTCGAAGCCGATGCCTTCCAGCGCCACGGACTCCGAAGCCACCATCCATTCGGTACCCTCGGGCGTCTCCATCTTGCCGATGCACAGCGGGCGGATGCCGAACGGGTCGCGGAAGGCGAGCAAACCGTAGTCCGCGATCAGCGACACGATCGCATACGAGCCGCGCACGCGCCGGTGCACGCCGGCAACGGCCTTGAAGAGCGCCGCGGGGTCGAGTTGCAGACCGGAACTCGAAAGCTGCACCTCGTGCGCGAGCACGTTGAGCAGCACTTCCGTGTCCGAATTGGTGTTGATGTGGCGGCGATCGACGCGGAACATCTCGTCTTTCAACTGCTGCCAGTTCGTGAGGTTGCCGTTGTGCGCAAGGATGATGCCGAACGGCGCGTTCACGTAGAACGGTTGCGCCTCTTCCTCGCTCGATGCGGACCCCGCCGTGGGATAGCGCACCTGGCCGATGCCCCAGGTGCCGGGCAGGCTGCGCATGTTGCGGGTGCGGAACACGTCGCGCACCATGCCGTTGGCCTTGTGCATATGGAACGTGCTGCCGTTCGCGGTGGCGATGCCGGCTGCGTCCTGACCGCGGTGCTGCAAAAGCAGCAGGCTGTCATAGATGAGCTGGTTGACGGGGGATCGGGAAACTACGCCTACGATGCCGCACATGGCATGTCCTTCAAAAGATTCGAAATCGGTAGCGGCGCGGGCGTTGAGTACCCGGTGATACGCCGCGGCGTTGCACGCCTGTCGGGCCGCCCGCCTCGACTTGCCGCTCCGTCACACGCGGACGTAAGTGGCAAGCGCCTCGGGCAGCAGCGGTTTCAGTTCACGCACGCCCTGCTCGGCGTAGGGCCGCAGCAGCGCGTCGCGCCAGAAAGCTTGTTTGGGCAGTTCGGTCAAGCCTGCAAGGGCGACCAGAATCAGCACCAGCACGACCCCGCGTGCGAGGCCGAACAACAACCCGAGCGAGCGGTCCACGCCGGAAAGGCCCGTGGCCTGCACGAGCCGGCTGAGCACTGCGCTCGCCACGCCCGCTACGAGGATGACGCCGACCACGATGACCGCGAATGCGATCAACCACTGGGTCAGCGCGCCACCCGGCCAGTTAGCCGGAATCCACGGCACCACCAGACCGACGAACCGGCACGCCACCAGGAACGCGACGATCCAGCCCACGAGCCCGAATACCTCGGACAAAAACCCGCGCCACGTGCCCCGCAGGGCTGACAGCACAATAACCGCCATTACAGCGTAGTCGAAGGCGGTGAACATCGGCGGCTTATCGGTGGCTTACTGCGCGGACTGGCCGCTACTGCCGTTCGCGCCCGAGCCGAGGCCCGCCTCGCGCACCTTCGCTATTGCCGCCGACGCCGCCGCACGGTCCGCAAACGGACCGGCGCGCAAGAGCGTGCGCATCGAACCGTCTGCCTGCTTGCGACGCTCCGTATATGCGGGAACTCCGGCCGCTTTCAACTTCGCGGCCCAATTTCGGGCGCTGGCGTCGTCCGGGAACACGCCCAGTTGCACCGCAAACCGCGCGCCGGGCGGAGAAGCCGGGGAGCCGGTGTCTTTTCCTGCGTCTGTGCTGGGTTCAGCCTTGGCTGTGTGGGCGCTGCTGTTGGCCTGGCTGTTTGCCGCGTTATTGGCCGCGTTGTTCGTCGCGCTGTTTGCGACCTGTGCGGCGTTGCTGTGAGTCTTGGACTGGGTGGTTGCTGAAGGCGCGACCTGGGCGCTCGGCGCGTTGCTGGCTGTGCTGCTGGTCACCGCGGCCGGGGATTTCGTATTCGCAGCCGCCTTCCCGCCTGCCGCCGGTGAAGAGGCCACCGCCACATTCGGGCTTGCCGACGTCAGCCCCGACGCACCGGGCGCAACATCAGGCGCTGGCGGGTTGTCGGGCGCGACGCCCGCCTGGGTGTCCTGCGCCGCCGTGCTGGCCTTGGCGACCGGACGGTTGGGGATGTCGATGGAGATGTCGTCGGTGACGGGCTTGGGGTGCGAGTCGAGCACCATGGGCAACACGACGATTGCCGCGACCACGAGCGCGATGGCGCCTACCAGGCGCCGGCGTGCCCGCTGCTTCTCCGGCAAGCTGGGGTCGAGCAGCATGGCATCGGCGTCCGCAGCCGGACGTTCGGTGCGGCGCGAGCGCCGCTCGACGCGCGCATTTCGGCCGCCCCGCGTCGCACTGGAGTCTGCGCCGCGCCGGCTCGGTGCGTCGTCTTTCTTGCCGAACGAGAAAATTCCCATGAATGGCTGGTCCGCTGGGCCCGGGAGCCGCCTGTCAGTGTTGCTGTGACTTGCGCCAGGCCATTACGCCGGCGACGGTCACGAAACTTCCGAAAACCAAGATTCTATCATTTTCGGTTGCCCGTTTTAGCGCGTCTTGAAACGCTGCCGCAGGCGATTCGAAGCGCGTGACGCTGCTGTCCGGGCCGTCCGTCACGCCGGCGTCCCGCAACACGTGCTCGAGTTCCTCGGCCTTCGCGGCGCGCAGCAGCGGCAAATCCGTCACGCACCAGTGGTCGATTTCGCCCTTCAGATGCCGCACCACGCCCGAGATGTCCTTGTCGCGCATCGATCCGAACACGGCGTAGGTGTACGGGAAGTAGCCCATGCTGCCAAGGTTCTGCGCCAACACGGCCGCGGCGTGCGGGTTGTGGCCCACGTCGAAGATGATGGACGGCTTGCCCGGCAGCACCTGGAAGCGGCCCGGCAACTCGACGTTGGCAAGACCCAGGCGTATGTCCTGTGCCGAAACAGGCAAGCGGTCGCGCAGCGCTTCGAGACCCGCGAGCGCCGCAGACGTATTGATCAGCTGGTTTGCGCCGCGCAGCGCCGGGTACGCGAGTGCGGCGCGCCGCATGGCGCGGCCGGCGTAGGTCCATTGCTGACGCTCGCTGCCCGGCTGGCCTTCGTAGCGGAAATCGCGGCCGAAGAGCCACAGATCGGCGCCAATTTCTTCGGCATAGTCGATGAGCGTCTGCGGCGGCACCGGGTCGGCACAAATGGCCGGCTTGCCCGCGCGGAAAATACCGGCCTTTTCGAGCGCGATCTTTTCGCGCGTGTCGCCGAGGTATTCGGTGTGGTCGAGGTCGATGCTCGTGATGATGGCGCAGTCGGTGTCCAGAATGTTCACCGCGTCGAGCCGGCCGCCCAGCCCCACCTCGAAGATCACCGCATCGAGGTCACGCGCCGCGAACAGATGCATGATCGCGAGCGTCGTGAATTCGAAATAGGTGAGCGAAACCGGCTCCGGCAGCGAGCAGCGCGCCGCCTCGACGGCTTCGAAATGCGGGAGCAGTTCCTCGTCTGTCGCGATCTGGCCGTTGACGCGCGCGCGTTCGTTGAACGCAAGCAGATGCGGCGACGTGTGGCAGCCCACGCTATAGCCGGCCTTCAGCAGAATCGTTTCGAGGATCGCGCACGTCGAGCCTTTGCCGTTCGTGCCGCCAACCGTGATGATCGGACACGCGAACGAGAGCTGCAGTGCGTCTTTAACCTTGCCGATCCGCGTGAGTCCCATGTCGATGCCGACCGGGTGCGCGGATTCGAGATGCGTGAGCCACGCATCGAGAGTGGGGAATGTCGTCATATGCGCTGCGATTATCGCGGAAATGACAGCGCGCCGCTTGCTTTCGCTTGCGGCGCGCAGGGGCAAATCTTGTTGCTTCGAGCGGCGACGACGCCGCAGACCGTGAGGTGGCGGCGCGGGCGCGCCGCCCGGTATCAGGCGACGGCGTCGGCCGGCTGGCGGCTCAGCAGCGCAATCAGTCGCGCCAGTTCTTCGCGCAGCTTGCGACGGTCCACGATCATGTCGATGGCGCCCTTTTGCAGCAGGAACTCGGCGCGCTGGAAGCCTTCTGGCAGCTTTTCGCGCACGGTCTGCTCGATCACGCGCGGCCCGGCGAAGCCGATCAGCGCCTTCGGCTCGGCAATCACGACGTCGCCGAGGAACGCGAAGCTCGCCGATACGCCGCCCATCGTCGGGTCCGTCAGCACGGAGATGAACGGCAGCTTGGCCTCAGCGAGCTTCGTGAGCATCGCGGTGGTCTTGGCCATCTGCATCAGCGAAAGCAGGCTTTCCTGCATACGCGCGCCGCCCGAAGCCGTGAAGCAGATGAACGGCACCTGCTGTTCGATCGCGTTCTGCGCGCCGCGCACGAAACGCTCGCCCACCACGGAGCCCATCGAGCCGCCCATGAACGAGAACTCGAAGCACGACACCACCACCGGTAGCGTATGGATGGCGCCGCCCATGACGACCATCGCGTCGGTCTCGTCGGTTTCGTCCATCGCCTCTTTCAGGCGGTCGGGGTACTTGCGGCTGTCTTTGAACTTCAGCGCATCGACCGGCACGATCTCCTGGCCGATCTCGTAGCGGCCTTCCGGATCGAGCAGGCCGTCGAGCCGCGCCCGCGCGCCGATGCGCATGTGGTGGTCGCACTTCGGGCAGACGTGCAGGTTGGCCTCCACGTCGTTGCGATACAGCACCGCCTCGCACGACGGACACTTGATCCAGAGGCCTTCCGGAATCCCCTTGCGGTTCTTCGGGTCGGTCTGCTTGATTTTGGGCGGCAGCAGTTTATCCAGCCAGCTCATTCTGATTCCTTCGTAAGCCTTCTTCGGGCAGCGCCGCTGCCGGGCGAGCCGGCGGCAGCGTGTTGAAAGTAAAGGCGAATTTTACCGTGCAGCCGCGCTGACGCTGTCGATAGCCTCGCGCACTTCGGTAATGAAGCGCGTCAGGGCGCCGACAGCCGCCGAGGGCGCGGCCTGCTCCAGCAATTGCACGATACGGCTACCGATCACGACGGCGTCCGCCACTTCGGCCACCGCGCGCGCCGTTTGGGCGTCCCGGATGCCGAAGCCGACGCCCACCGGCAGGGGTACGTGCGACTTGATGGCCGCGATTTTACCTTCGATGGTGGAAACGTCCAGATGCCCGGCGCCGGTCACGCCCTTCAACGACACGTAATAGACGTAGCCGCTTGCGATCTGGCCGACTTCGGCGATGCGCTCGTCGGTGGAAGTGGGTGCGATCAGGAAGATCGGATCGATACCCGAAGATTTCATCTTTTCGGCGAAATTAGCCGATTCTTCCGGAGGATAGTCGACGATCAGCACACCATCCACACCGGCTTCCTTCGCCGCGGCAGCAAATGTATCCACGCCCATGCGCTCCACCGGATTGGCATAGCCCATCAGAACGACCGGCGTGGTGCCGTTCTTTTCGCGAAAGCGCTTCACGTCGGCCAGCACGTGACGCAGCGTCACGCCCTTGGCGAGCGCGCGTTCCGACGACTGCTGGATCACGGGGCCATCGGCCATCGGGTCCGAAAACGGCACGCCGAGTTCGATCACGTCAGCGCCGCCTGCGGCGAGCGCGTGCATGAATTCCACGGTGCGGTTCGGATCAGGGTCACCGGCCGTGATAAACGGAATCAGCCCTTTGCGGCGCTGCGCGGTCAGTGCATCGAACGTCTTCTGGATACGGGACATGGAATTTTTCTCTGGAAAAGGGTTACGGCGCACTTCGCGAGTGGCGGCGCCCGGCTTCTTCAGACAGGCGACCGAACTGGTCGGCCCGCCCGCTTCTGCCGGCGCTCAGGCTCACGGTTCGGACTCCGCTTCGGTGGCCCGCGCAGCGTTTGCTGCGCCTTCGCTGTCGGCAGCGCGGTTCTCAGCAGCCGCCACAGCCGCAGTCACGCCGCGAACGGTTGCAGGCGTTGCCACGCTTACGCGCTCGCGCGCAATCGCGCAGTAACTTTCGTTGATTTCATAGCCGACGAACTCGCGGCCGTGGCGCGCGCAGGCCACGGCCGTCGTGCCGCTGCCCATGAACGGGTCCAGCACGCGGCCGCCGGGCGGGCAGCTGGCAAGCACCATGCGCTCGACAATTTCCAGGGGCTTCTGGGTGGGATGGTCCACGCGCTCGGCATGCTGCCGATGCAGGCGTGAAACCGACCAGACATCCTTTGGATTGTAGCCAAGCTCCAGCCACTTGCTGCCCTCGAACAGCTTGCGCGAGCGGGCCTTCTTGGTCGCGGCGTCGTAGGGAATGCGAACGGGATCGAGATCGAAGTAATAGTCCCGCGAAACCGCGAAATAACCGATGTTGTCGTGTACCGACGTGAAGCGGCGCGTCGTTCCGCCCATGCTCGGCACGCGCCGGTCCCAGATGATCTCGTTGACCATCGTGAGCTTCGTCTTCAGAAAGCAGAAGATTTCGGGCGCGTACTGCCACGTGCAGAAGATGTACAGCGAGCCCGTGGGCTTGAGCTTGGGCACGGCGAGCTCGAGCCACTGGCGCGTCCAGACGAGAAATTCCTCGCCGGAACGCATGTCGGAGTCGTTGCCGTAGTCTTTGCCGAGGCCGTAAGGCGGGTCGGCCACGATCAGGTCGATCGAGGCATCCGGCAACGCCGCCGCTTCGGTCAGAAAATCGCGGTTCAGGAGACGAATGCCCGAAGGCACCTTACCGGCAGGCGCAGCCGCCACGTCCGCCCCGCCGCCTGCCGCCGAAGCGGAGGCCAGCACGGCATCATGCGGCGGCAAGCCGGCCGTGCCCGCCTGATCGGCAGGCGCGGCCGGCTCGAACTCCGGTTGCGGCGCTTCGAACTCGTCGCGCATCGCGGCGGCGCTCAGAACTTGATGCCCGATCGCTCAGCGACCGTGTGCATGTCCTTGTCGCCGCGGCCCGACAGGTTGACCAGCAGGATCTTGTCCTTCGGCAACGTCGGCGCCAGCTTGGCGGCGTAGGCCAGCGCATGGCTCGATTCGAGCGCCGGAATGATGCCCTCGATGCGGCAGCAGTCGTGGAAAGCCTTGAGCGCTTCTTCGTCCGTGATCGGCACGTATTGCGCGCGGCCGCTGTCCTTGAGCCATGCGTGCTCGGGACCCACGCCCGGATAGTCGAGACCCGCCGAGATCGAATGCGTCTCGATGATCTGGCCGTTCTCGTCCTGCAGCAGGTACGTGCGGTTGCCGTGCAGCACGCCGGGCGAGCCGCCCATCAGAGAAGCCGCGTGGCGGCCGGTTTCAATGCCGTCGCCGGCCGCTTCCACGCCGATCAGTTGCACGGTGTTGTCGTCGATATACGGATAGAAAATGCCCATCGCGTTCGACCCGCCGCCCACGCACGCGATCACCGTGTCCGGCTGCCGGCCCGTCATCTCGGGCATCTGCACCTTGCATTCGTCGCCGATCACGCGCTGGAAGTCGCGCACCATCATCGGATACGGATGCGGGCCCGCCACCGTGCCGATGATGTAGAACGTGTTCTCCACGTTCGTCACCCAGTCGCGCATGGCTTCGTTGAGCGCGTCCTTCAGCGTGCGCGAACCAGACTCCACGGGCACCACGGTCGCACCGAGCAACTTCATGCGATAGACGTTGGCAGCCTGCCGGTGCACGTCTTCGGAGCCCATGTAGACCACGCACTCCATGCCGAAGCGCGCCGCGATGGTGGCCGTGGCCACGCCGTGCTGGCCGGCACCGGTTTCGGCGATCACGCGCGGTTTGCCCATGCGTCGCGCGAGCAGCGCCTGGCCGATCACGTTGTTCACCTTGTGGGCGCCGGTATGGTTCAGGTCCTCGCGCTTGAGGTACACCTGCGCGCCGCCGAGCAGTTCGCTCCAGCGCTGGGCGTGATAAATGGGAGACGGACGTCCGACGAAGTGCTTCAGCTCGCGGCGGTATTCGGCCACGAACTCGGGATCGTCCTTGTATTTCGCGTAGGCTTCGCGCAGCTCGGAAAGTGCGTGAATCAGCGTTTCGGCGACGAACACGCCGCCATATTGGCCGAAATGGCCTCGTTCATCGGGCAAGTTGTACATGAGTCACTCTGAAGTGAGGAGTGCGGCAGCCGGCGCTCGTTGGACCGGACGGTGCCTCACCACCTGAAATCATCCCGCGTCCGCTTCGCGCACCGCGCGTACGAACGCCGCCATTCGGGCGTGGTCTTTCACGCCCTTTGCGCCCGGCACTTCGATGCCACTGGAGACATCGACGGCATACGGACGCACCTGGCGGATCGCCTCACCGACGTTTTGCGCGTTCAACCCACCACTCAAAACGGCCCGACGCGCGAGCTCTGCTGGGATAAGTGACCAATCGAAAACCTTCCCGCCGCCACCGTAGCCCTCGACGAGCGCGTCGAACAGCAAACCGTTGGCTGATGAATAGTTAAGCGCCAATTTTAGCAAATCGGCCTGACGAGTATCGGCCGCGACCCGCAGAGCCCGCAACCAGGGCAAACCGGCAACGCCGGCCAGCGTCTCGCATTGCTCAGGCGTTTCGTCGCCGTGGAATTGCAGCAGGGTGAGCGGCACGTTGCTCGCCACCTCGCCGATCCATTCGGGCGTGGCATTGACGAAGAGCCCAACCACCGAGAGAAACGGCGGCACGTCGCGCATCATCTCCACCGCCTGAGCGATGCTGACGTAACGCGGGCTCTTCGGATAGAACACGAGGCCGATGGCGTCCGCGCCCAGTTCGACGGCCTGCTCCACATCTTCTGGCTTCGAGAGGCCGCACAGCTTCACCCGCGTGCGATGTCGCGGGGCGTGCTGGTCCTGGGGCTCGCGGCCTTCGGCGGAGGGTGCGGCTGGGTTCGTCATGATTGGTCACTCGTCTGCTGTTCGGGTTGAGCGTGAGACGCGGCGGCGGAAGGCGCCTCGTCGTCCGCCCACACGGCGCTCCAGGGCACGCTGCCGGTGTGCGGGCCGGGCACCTCGAATTGCGCGGGATAGCCCACACGCGCCAGATAAAGCCCTTCCGGCATGAACGTGGGCGCGGCGCGGTTGCGGTCGCGGCTATCGAGAACCTGGGCGAGCCACGCCACAGGATAACGTCCGCGTCCCACCGCGACGAGGCACCCCATCAGGTTGCGCACCATGTGATGCAGAAACGCGTTCGCGCGAAAGCGAAAGTGGATGAAGTCGCCCTGGGGACGAATGTCGATCTGATACAGATGCTTTACCGGCGTCTTCGCCTGGCACTCCGAAGACCGGAACGCCGAAAAATCGTGCTCGCCGATCAGGCACGCAGCGGCCTCGCGCATCGCGTCGACGTCGAGCGGCGTATGGATCCATCCGGCCCGGCCCGCGAGCATCGGCGAACGCACGGGGTGCACGTACAGCACGTAATAGTAGGTGCGCTCGAAGGCCGAAAAGCGCGCGTGAAACGCCTCTGGCATGGGCTTGGCCCACTGCACGGCGACCGTCGACGGCAAGAATGCGTTCGTGCCGCGCACCCACGAAAACGACGCGCGATCGAGCTCCGTATCGAAGTGCACGACCTGACCCAGGCCGTGGACGCCCGTATCCGTGCGTCCTGCCACCACGGTCTGCAACGGCGTCTGCGCGAACTCGCGCAAGGCGCGTTCGAGTTCGTCCTGCACCGTCCGTCCGTGCGGCTGCGATTGCCAGCCGCAAAACGCGGCGCCGTCGTACTGGATTCCCAGGGCAATGCGCATACGGCGAGCGTCAGGACAACGGCGCGAGGGTGGACAGCAACGCGCGCGCTTCGTCCCGCGTGCCGGCGTCGTTCGATTCGATCACCTCGTTGATGAGCGTACGTGCGCCCGAGAGGTCGCCCAGCTGGATGTACTCCGACGCAAGCTCCAGTTTGTTGCGCGCGATCTTCGCCAGTTGCTCCGGCGTGAAAGCGGGCAGCGGCTGCGCGGGGCTGGGCGGCAGTTCGAGGTCGAAATCGAGCTTCAGCGCACCGAATCGTGCCGCGCCGAGGCCGGCCACCGCCGCGGCGCCGGCCGTGCCTGCGGCGATTTCGCTCGCCACCGTTGCCGGAGCCGACACCGCTTCCGGAACGGCCTGCTGCGCCGTTGCCTCCGGCGACGCGACCGGCTGCAGCGAGAGCGATTCTGGTGCTGCGCCAGCGGGCGCGGACGGTTCCGCCGCCGGCGTGGCGCCCGCGTTCGCGCCCCGAGTCAGCGCCTCGGCCAAACCTGCGTATGCGATTGGACGTGAAACGGGCGGCGGCGCGAAAGGCGCAGCGGCCGGTTCTCCAACCGATGGCTGTTCGACGCGAGGCGGCAACGGCATGTCGAGACTGCCCAGTGCCGCGACGGCTTCGTGCGGGAACTCGGATGTGGGGTGCGTGGTTTGAGTGGGCGCTTCAGGTTCGACTGACGCAGCGGGGATGCCCTCGGCTCGTGCGGCTGACGGCTCTTCGTGAAGCTCGGCTGCGGCGCTCTGATCCTGCTGCGATTCCGTCTGAGTCAGGCTTGCGTCTTCGGGCTGCGCAAAGGGTGGGAGGCCGTCCGTCGCGCCATGCTGCGGTTCCAGATCCCGCAGCGGCAGCGCCTCGGCGCCCAGTTCGGCGGCAGCGGCCAGGCTGGCGGCGCGGGTCGCGTCGTTGGCCGTTTCGGGTTCGAATGCGTGGAACCGCGCAGCCGGTCCGCTCTCGCCCTCCGGCTCGTACGGCGCATGCTCGGGCGTCCCGACGGGCTCGAAATGCGTCGGCGGCAACGCGTCGGCGCCCAGTTCCGCGGCGGCCGCGAGGCTGGCCGCTCCCGTTACGTGGTCGAATGTCTCCGGGCCGCCAGGGCCGGTTCCCTGCGCTTCGGGCCCCGCGGCGGGTTCCTGCGACGCGGCAGGATCGAACGCGGCTTCGTGCGGGTGGGCCGTTACGTCTTCGTCGTGAGTGTCCCGGCTTTCGGCATGATCGCCATGCTCGGTCGCGGAAGACAGCGCCGAATCCGACGACGCCCCGCCCGGCATGAGCGTTGGCACGAGTTCCGGAACAATGTCGTCGCGCGCGGCTGCCGCAGCTTCCTCGTTCTGCCGGGCCATGTGCGCGGCGGCGTCGGCTGCGAGAAGGCCTGCGCCCGTCGCTGCTGTCTGCCGCGCCCGAGCCCGGTCGCCATCGTGCGGTTGCGGCGTGTCTTGCGCCGAAGCTGAAGTCGACAGCGCGCCTTCGGCGGCCCCCGCCGTGCTTGCCTTACGCTTGCGCCGGGTAACGGCAAAACCGACGATCAATGCCACCACCGCGGCACCCAGACCGGCTGCCACGGCAGGCTCGACAGGCGGCAACTGGAACGGCCCGCCACCGGCCCGCGATCCCGTTGCTGGCGCCGATATAGCCGGCGCAGTGCTGGAGGGCGCTTTCGCCGCCCCCTGCGACGCCCCGCCGACTGGCGCTTGCGCCGTCGCACCCGACGCGGCTGCACCCGTGCTCGGTGCAGCGGACTTCCCGGCCCCGATGCCATGCTTCTGCAACTCCATCAGCACGCGATTCTTCAGCGCGAGCAATTGCTGGAGGCTGGAAAGCGGCACGCGAGGCTGCGAAGCCGGTTGCGCCGCAGCCGAAGTGGCCGGCTGAGCGGGCGCTGCGCTCGACGCGGAAGGAGTACTAGCCGGCGCGGCGCTCGCCGGTTCACTTGCCGGGGGCTGGATGGCACCGCTCCAGACGTGTGTGCCGCTCGCAGTGGCGGCCGGCACGGCCTGGCTCGACGTGGCCGCAGCGGACGTTGCAGGCGTGGACGAAGCAGAAGGGGAAGCCGAAGTCGTTGCGGGCACCGATGTCCCAGCCGCTGCGGTATTGGCGCTAGCAGCAGCGGCACTACCGCCCGTCGCTGCGGCAGCCGATGCGGTTGCGGCCGCCGCACTCGCCGACGCGGCCGTGCCCGCCATGGTGGCGTGCGGCAATGCATTGGGCGCTTGTCCTTGCGCATGGGACGCAGACGATGAAGCTGCCGCCGCGCTCGCCGCAGTCACCGTCGCCGCGGAAGCGGCCGGTGCAGCGGACGCCGCCACGCCACTGGCGGCCGGCGCGCCCGTCGCATCGAGCGCCGGCACATTGAGCACGGCGCCCAGCTTCAGCCGGTTCGAATCGTGGCCCATGAACGCGCCCGGATTCGCGTCGAACAGGGCGCGTGTCGCACGGGCAAGCGTGGCGCGATCGTGCGATTGCGTGACGTCGATCGCCACGTCGTTGAGCGACTGCCCGGGGCGTACGGTGTACTGACTGGCGGTGCCGGCACCGGCCGCGCTCGCGACATTCGCGGCGCTGGGCGCGCTAGCGGCGGCGTTTGCGGCACCGGAAGCTCCAGCGGTCGCCGCAGGCGCGGCTTGCGAGAGGCCAGGCGCCAGGAACGCCACGGCGATTGCCGCAGCAAGGCTGCGCAACGGGCCGCAAGCCTTCCGGGACCGAACCGCACGAGCGGGTTCAACGGAATCGAATCGAACGATCATTGGAATCGTTTGCGCGTCGTCGCGCGGATTGTGTTGGGGATGGAGACAGGATTCGCGGCGCACAATAAAAAAGCGCCGCGACTGGCGCGACGCTTCTTGAAAGTTGGCTACGCGTCGTAAGCGCGTAGTTTACTTTACTTGTCGAGCAGGATGCGAAGCATGCGGCGCAGCGGTTCGGCCGCCCCCCACAGCAACTGGTCGCCCACCGTGAACGCCGACAGGTATTCGCCGCCCATCGCGAGCTTACGCAGGCGGCCCACCGGCACCGTCAGCGTACCCGTCACCACCGCGGGCGACAGGTCGCGCATCGACGCTTCACGCTCGTTCGGCACCACCTTCACCCAGTCGTTGCCGGAAGCGAGGATGCTGTTGACCTCGTCGAGCGGCACGTCCTTACGCAGCTTGATGGTGAGCGCCTGCGAGTGGCAGCGCATGGCGCCGATGCGCACGCACAGTCCGTCTACGGGAATGGAGCCCGGCTGGCCCATGGCCGGCTTGCCCAGAATCTTGTTGGTTTCGGCGCCGCCCTTCCATTCTTCGCGTGACATGCCGTTGCCGAGGTCCTTGTCGATCCACGGAATCAGCGAGCCTGCGAGCGGCACGCCGAAGTGGTCCACCGGCATGCGGTCGCTGTTCATGGCAGCCAGCACGCGGCGGTCGATGTCGAGAATAGCCGACGACGGGTTCGCCAGATCTTCCTTCGCCGCGCCGTACAGCGTGCCCATTTGCTGGAGCAGCTCGCGCATGTTCTGCGCGCCCGCGCCGGAGGCCGCCTGGTACGTCATCGCGGTCATCCAGTCCACGAGGTTCTCGCGGAACAGGCCGCCCAACGCCATCAGCATGAGGCTCACCGTGCAGTTGCCGCCGATGAAGTTCTTCTGGCCCTTGACGAGCGCGTCTTTGATGACGTCGAGGTTGACCGGGTCGAGGATGATGACCGCATCGTCCTTCATGCGCAGCGACGAAGCCGCGTCGATCCAGTAACCGTTCCAGCCCGCGGCGCGCAGCTTCGGAAACACGTCGTTCGTGTAGTCACCGCCCTGGCAGGTGATGATGATGTCGCACTTCTTGAGGTCGTCGATGCTCGACGCGTCTTTGAGCTTCGTCTCGTTCTTCGCGAACGACGGCGCGTCGCCGCCTGCGTTGCTGGTGCTGAAAAACACCGGTTCGATGAGGTCGAAATCACGCTCTTCCTGCATGCGTTGCATGAGGACGCTGCCGACCATTCCGCGCCAACCTACGAGACCTACGTTCATGACTTACCCTTGAAATGGACACTTCCCCGCTATCTTGCCCGGCGTGACCGCGCGGGGAAGACGGGCGGGCACGACGGACGATCAGCGCTTCGTGATCGTTTTCGGGGTAATCGTTTTGATGGTGGTGATGGAGAACGACATGGCGAACGAAACTGCACGGGCCGTTTTGCCGTGGAGCTTCGAAATCGAAATGATCTGGGGGATCGTCGCCATCGCAACAGTCTACACGAAAACCAGAAAATTCAAGCGGATACGGTCCACTTTGCCGCACTTAAAACAAGTTGTGGCACCGATAGACACGGGCGCACAAGACGGGGCCAAAGCGGCCCCACCTTGCGAGCAACGTTGCCTTCGCGGCGCCGCCGGATTAAAGCGCCGCCAGCACAGCGTCGCCCATCGCCGCCGTGCCGACCTGGGTGCAACCCGGCGTGACGATATCTGCCGTGCGATAACCCTGCTCCAGCACCTTCTTGACCGCGCTTTCGATACGGTCGGCCTGCTCCGCGCGGTTCAGCGAGTAGCGCAGCATCATGGCGGCCGAAAGAATCGTGGCGAGCGGATTGGCCACGCCCTTGCCGGCGATGTCCGGTGCCGAGCCGTGCGACGGCTCGTACAACCCCTTGTTCTTCGCATCGAGCGACGCCGAAGGCAGCATGCCGATGGAGCCCGTCAGCATGGCGGCTTCGTCCGAGAGAATGTCGCCGAACATATTGCCGGTAACGATCACGTCGAACGCCTTCGGACCCTTCACGAGCTGCATGGCCGCGTTGTCCACGTACATGTGCGAAAGCTCGACGTCCGGATATTCCTTCGCGACGTCAATCATCACGTCCTTCCACAGCTGCGAGGTCTCCAGCACGTTCGCCTTGTCGACCGACGTGAGCTTTTTCGCCCGCTTTTGCGCCGCCTGGAACGCGACGTGCGCGATGCGGCGCACTTCGGGTTCCGAATAACGCATCGTGTCGAAGCCTTCGCGCGCGCCGGCAAACGGACCGTCCGGCGCCTCGCGCACGCCGCGCGGCGAGCCGAAGTAAATGTCGCCGTTGAGTTCACGCACGATCAGGATGTCGAGGCCCGAGACGATTTCCGGCTTCAGCGACGACGCGCCCGTCAACTGCGGATAGCAGATGGCCGGACGGAAGTTGGCAAACAGCTGCAAATGCTTGCGCAGCCCGAGAATGGCCTGCTCGGGGCGCAGCGCGCGCTCCAGCGAGTCGTACTTCCAGTCACCCACGGCGCCGAACAGGATCGCATCGGCTTGCTTCGCCAGCGCGAGCGTCGAGTCGGGCAGCGGGTGGCCCTTGGCCTCGTAGCCCGCGCCGCCCACGGGCGCTTCTTCCAGTTCGAACTTTTCGCCAAGGGCGTTCAGTACCTTGACGGCTTCCTTGACGATCTCGGGGCCAATGCCGTCGCCGGGCAACACTGCGATCTTCATCCGATGTTTCCTTGCTGTTCTCTGTTTTGACTCTTGCGCTTCGGCGGCTGGTCTCAGCCGACGATCCGATGATTCAGCCACGGCTGCTTCGCAAGACGCTCCGCTTCGAACTGGCGAATCTCGTCCGAGTGGCGCAGCGTAAGACCGATGTCGTCGAAGCCGTTCAGCAGACAGTACTTGCGGAACGCGGCCACTTCGAACGGATATTCGCGGGCATCCGGCGTGCGCACGATCTGCTTGTCCAGATCGACGGTGAGCTGGTAGCCGTTGAACGCATACGTGTCGTTGAACAGATGATCGACCTGCTGCTCGGTCAGCACGATGGGCAGCAGACCGTTCTTGAAGCAGTTGTTGTAGAAGATGTCCGCGAAGCTGGGCGCGATGATGGCGCGAAAGCCGTACTGCTGAAGCGCCCACGGCGCGTGTTCGCGCGAGCTGCCGCAGCCGAAGTTCTTGCGCGCGAGCAGGATGGACGCGCCCTGGTAGCGCGGCTGGTTCAGCACGAAGTCCGGGTTCAGCGGACGCTTCGAGTTGTCCTGACCCGGCTCGCCGTGATCCAGGTAGCGCCATTCGTCGAACGCGTTCGGACCGAACCCCGTGCGCTTGATCGACTTGAGAAACTGCTTCGGGATGATCGCGTCCGTATCCACGTTCTCGCGATCGAGCGGCGCCACGACGCCGGTGTGCACAACGAATTTATCCATGATCCGTCACCCTGAATGAGACGAGGGTCTTAACCCAGCTTGCGAATGTCGACGAAGTGCCCTTCGATCGCGGCGGCGGCAGCCATCGCGGGGCTCACGAGGTGCGTGCGTCCGCCCGCGCCCTGACGGCCTTCGAAGTTGCGATTCGACGTGGACGCGCAACGCTCGCCCGGCTCCAGCCGGTCCGCGTTCATCGCGAGACACATCGAGCAGCCCGGCTCGCGCCATTCGAAGCCGGCATCGGTGAACACCTTGTCGAGACCTTCGCGCTCGGCCTGCGCCTTCACGAGACCTGAGCCCGGCACGACCATCGCGAGTCGGATGTTCGGCGCCACGCGGCGACCCAGCTTCTTCACCACGTACGCCGCAGCGCGCAGGTCTTCGATGCGCGCGTTCGTGCACGAGCCGATGAAAATCTTGTCCGGCTTGATCGCGTCGATGGGCGTATTGGGTTCGAGCGCCATGTATTGCAGCGCGCGCTCCATGGCGTCGCGCTTCACCGGATCTTTTTCGCGCTCGGGGTCCGGCACGCGGCTGTCGATGGACGTCACCATTTCCGGCGACGTGCCCCACGTAACCTGCGGCACGATTTCGGCAGCGTCCAGCTCGACCACGCGGTCGAACTGCGCGCCTTCGTCCGAACGGAAATTGCGCCAGTACGCCACGGCCTGATCCCACTCGACGCCCTGCGGCGAAAACGGACGGTCCTTCAGATATTCGATCGTGGTGTCGTCCACGGCGACCATGCCGGCGCGTGCGCCCGCTTCGATCGCCATGTTGCAGACCGTCATGCGGCCTTCCATGCTGAGCGAACGGATGGTGGACCCGCCGAACTCGATCGCGTAGCCGGTGCCGCCCGCCGTGCCGATCTTGCCGATGATCGCGAGCACGATGTCTTTCGCGGTGCAGCCGCGCGGCAGCGGGCCTTCCACCTTCACGAGCATGTTCTTGCTCTTCTTTTGCAGGAGCGTTTGCGTGGCGAGCACGTGCTCTACTTCCGACGTGCCGATGCCGTGCGCCAGCGCGCCGAACGCGCCGTGCGTGGACGTGTGCGAGTCGCCGCAGACGATCGTCATGCCAGGCAGCGTCGCGCCCTGCTCGGGACCGACGATGTGCACGATGCCCTGGCGCTTGTCCGTCATCTTGAATTGCGTGATGCCGAAGGCGTCGCAATTGCTGTCGAGCGTGTCGACCTGGAGCTTCGAGACCGGATCTGCGATGCCGTGGCTGCGGTCCGTGGTGGGCACGTTGTGGTCCGAGACGGCCAGGTTGGCGCTGATGCGCCAAACCGGACGGGTAGCGATCTTGAGACCTTCGAACGCCTGCGGACTCGTCACTTCGTGCAGCAGGTGACGGTCGATGTAGAGGAGCGTCGTGCCGTCTTCTTCCGTGCGGACGACATGGGAGTCCCACAATTTGTCGTAGAGAGTCTTGGCCATGATATGCGGGGAAAAGTGACTGCGGGCAATGCGATACGTGTCGAGCGATTATGCCACGCAGTCACCCGCGCTGCCGGCTTGGCGCAGAAAAAACCGATAAAAAACAGTGAGTTGGCTGGTAGTTTCAATACCTGTATCGGCGTTACCCGGAACGCGGAAACGCCGCGTTCAGTCCGCTGCATCCCCGGGCGAACCGGGTTCGCCCGGGCGGTACTGGAACAGATCGCCGGGCTGGCATTTCAGGATTTCGCAGATGCGCTCCAGCGTATCGAAGCGGATGCCCTTCACCTTGCCCGATTTCAGCAGCGACAGATTGGACCTCCGTAATGCCGATCAACTGCGCCAACTCGCGAGACTTCATCTTGCGTTCCGCAAGCAGCACGTCGAGCCTTACAACGCTAGTCATGGCGCCTCAGACAAAGCTTTGGTTTTCTTCCGCGATGCGGGTGGCTTCCACCAACGTCCACGCAACGAACACCGAACCGTCCCGCCCGGGCCGAGGAGACCCGTCCCTCCGAAAATTACTGGTACGTCGGAGGCGACCTGGGCATGAGCCGCGAGAAGCTCACGACCAACCGGGCGGGCTGGTCGGGCAAGTCGTCCGGCAACGCCGCGCTCGGCGGCTACCAGTTCTCGCGCTACTTCGCGGTGGAAGGGGGAGTGTCCAGTCTCGGGCAAGTCGAGGCGACCTCGGGCGGCCGGAAGGACAAGTTCACACTAGGCGCGGTGTCGGCCAACCGGGTCGGCTATCGGCCGGTGACCGACCGCTTCTCGGTTCTCGGCATCATCGGCGCAGGCTGGGAAGTGGGCCAGCGACGCGGTGACGTGGAGTCGCGCAACGCGTCGGCGGGCTTTCTCAATGCGGGGTTGGGCGCCGCCTACGACGTTTCGCCGAACTGGCGCGTGCGCGTGCAGTACGTGAACTACAGCAAGCTAAGCTGGAAAGGCAGCAATGAAGCGTCCGTCAGGAGCGACATGATCACCACCGGCGTGGACTATCGCTTCCGCTGATCGAATGCGGGCATGCCGGGCATGGGACGCGTTTTGAAGGCGCGCTGCACTGCATCGACATGTCCGCGACTGACTGCCCTGGTGCCGCTAGATATGCGAGACACCGTCCGGCCACTGGTCGAATACGAGCGCTACAGGGCGCGCGCGAATTTCCGGCTCGGCAAGCCCCTGCTGTGGGCCCGCAGTGCCACCTCGTGCCATGCGCCCAAATGAAAACGCCCCAAGGGCGCAAACCCATCGAGGCGTCTATTGGAGGCTCCTGCGGGAGCGCGGTGTGTTCAGTGCGTGCGATGCGACTTGCTACGCCTCGCACGCCAGCGCTATCAACGCTGCGCGATCGGCTTCGCCTCACGCGGCGTGTCGCCGATGAACAGCTGGCGCGGACGGCCGATCTTCTGTTCGGGGTCGGCGATCATTTCGTTCCACTGCGCAATCCAGCCCACCGTACGTGCCATCGCGAAGATGCAGGTGAACATAGAGGTCGGAATGCCCAGCGCGCGCTGCACGATGCCCGAGTAGAAGTCCACGTTCGGGTACAGCTTGCGCGACACGAAGTATTCGTCTTCCAGCGCGATCTTTTCGAGCTGCATCGCGAGCTTGAAAAGCGGATCGTCGTGCAGGCCCAGTTCTTCCAGCACTTCGTGGCACGTCTCGCGCATCAGCTTCGCGCGCGGGTCGTAGTTCTTGTAGACGCGATGGCCAAAGCCCATCAGCTTCACGCCCGAGTTCTTGTCCTTCACCTGACGGATGAATTCGGGAATGTTGTCCGGCGAGCCGATCTCTTCGAGCATGTTGAGCGCCGCTTCGTTGGCGCCGCCGTGTGCCGGGCCCCACAGACAGGCGATACCGGCCGCGATACACGCGAACGGGTTCGCGCCCGACGAGCCAGCGAGACGCACCGTCGAGGTCGATGCGTTCTGCTCGTGGTCCGCGTGCAGAATGAGGATGCGGTCGAGTGCGCGCACCAGCACGTCGTTGACCTTGTACTCCTCGCACGGGTTCGAGAACATCATGCGCATGAAGTTGGCGCTGTACGACAGTTCGTTGCGCGGATACACGAACGGCTGGCCGATGCTGTACTTGTAGGCCATCGCGACGAGCGTGGGCAGCTTCGCGATCATGCGGATCGCCGACACTTCGCGGTGATGCGGGTTATTGATGTCGAGCGAGTCGTGGTAGAAGGCCGAGAGTGCGCCCACCGCAGCCACGAGAATCGACATCGGGTGCGCGTCGCGACGGAAGCCACGGAAGAAGAACTGCATCTGCTCGTGGACCATCGTGTGGTTCGTGACGGTCTTCACGAACTCGTCCTTCTGGGCCTGGTTGGGCAGTTCGCCCTTGAGCAGCAGGTAGCAGGTTTCGAGGAAGTCGGCGTTTTGCGCGAGGTTGTCGATCGGGTAGCCGCGGTACAGCAGTTCGCCCTTGTCCCCGTCGATGTACGTGATCGCCGAATTGCATGCCGCCGTCGACATGAAGCCCGGGTCGTACGTGAACTTGCCGGTCTGGCCGTACAGTTTGCGGATGTCGATTACGTCCGGGCCCATCGTGCCCTTGTAAATCGGCATTTCGACGCTCGGCGAGTTATCGCTGAACGATAGCGTGGCTTTAACATCTGACGGGGTCATAGCTCATCCTCAATCGAAGTGTAGAAACTGGATTTCGATATATGTTGCACGCCTGGAGCAAGCCCGTGAGGCCCGGCTCGCCTGCGGTTCAGACCGCGCGCAGCCGCTCCAGCACCCGTTTAACGTCCGGGTCGGCAAGGTCGCCTTCCGGTTCCTTGCGTGCAAGCAGCAAGTCCATCAGGTCGTTATCGCTCAGCTCGAAAAGGCGCGTGAGCGCGCCGACATCGGCATCGCTGAGGTCATGCTCGTAGCGGCCGAAAAAGCGCTCGAAAATCAGGTCGTTTTCGAGCAGGCCGCGCCGCGCGCGCCAGCGAAGGCGCGCGCGGCGAAGAGGATCGGACTGGTGAGAAGGTCCTTCCATCACAATGGGTCCTGTCAAACGGTGCGGCGAACCATCAGCTCCTTGATCTTGCCGATCGCCTTCGTCGGGTTCAGCCCCTTCGGGCAAACGTCGACGCAGTTCATGATCGTGTGGCAACGGAACAGACGGTACGGATCTTCGAGGTTGTCGAGACGCTCGCCGGTCGCCTCGTCGCGGCTGTCCGCGATGAAGCGATAGGCTTGCAGCAGCCCGGCCGGACCCACGAACTTGTCGGGGTTCCACCAGAAGCTCGGGCACGACGTGGAGCAGCTCGCGCACAGAATGCACTCGTAAAGGCCGTCCAGCTCGTCACGCTCTTCCGGCGACTGCAGACGCTCTTTCTCGGGCGGCGGCGTGTCGTTGATGAGGTACGGCTTGATCGAGTGGTACTGGTTGAAGAACTGCGTGAAGTCGCAGATCAGGTCGCGCACCACGGGCAGGCCCGGCAGCGGACGCAGCACGATCTTCTGCGGCAGGTCGTTCAGGTTCGTGAGGCACGCCAGACCGTTCTTGCCGTTGATGTTCATGGCGTCCGACCCGCACACGCCTTCACGGCACGAGCGGCGGAACGACAGCGTCTCGTCCAGCGCCTTCAGTTTCACCAGCGCGTCGAGCAGCATGCGCTCGTGCTCGATTTCGAGCTCGTACGTCTGCATGCGCGGGGCGGCGTCCTTGTCCGGATCGTAGCGGTAGACTTCAAAAATTCGTTTGGCCATTTCCGATTCCTTTTGATCTGGCTTTGGCTTAGAACGTACGCGCCTTCGGCGGTACCGACTCGACGCTAAGCGGGTTCATGTGAACCGGCTTGTATTCGAGGCGGTCGCCTTCGCTGTACCACAGCGAGTGGCGCAGCCAGTTCTCGTCGTCGCGATGCTCGTAGTCGCTGTGCGCGTGCGCGCCGCGGCTTTCCTTGCGGGCTTCAGCGGACACCATCGTCGCGCGTGCCACTTCGATCAGGTTGGCGAGTTCCAGCGCTTCGATGCGCGCCGTGTTGAACACCTTCGACTTGTCCTTGAGATGCACGTGCTCCACGCGCTTCGCGAGTTCGGCCACTTCGCCCACGCCTTCCGAGAGCAGCGCCGAGGTACGGAACACGCCGGCATGCTTCTGCATGGTCGAGCGGATGTCGTTGGCGATGGCTTGCGTGTATTCGCCGGAGCTGGACTTTTCGAGCTTGTCGAGACGCGCGAGCGAGAAATCGGCGGCATCGGCCGGCAGCGGCTTGTGCTCCTTGATTTCCTTCACGTGCTTCACGATGTGGTTGCCCGCTGCGCGGCCGAACACCACGAGGTCGAGCAGCGAGTTCGTGCCCAGCCGGTTCGCGCCGTGCACCGAGACGCACGAGCATTCGCCCACGGCGTAGAAGCCGTTGATCGGGTCTTCGTGGCCCTTCTGCGTGCCCACCACCTGACCGTGGATGTTCGTCGGAATGCCGCCCATCTGGTAGTGAATGGTCGGCACAACGGGGATGGGTTCCTTGATGCAGTCGACGTTCGCGAACTTCAGCGCGATTTCACGGATCGACGGCAGACGCTTCATGATCGTCTCGGCGCCGATGTGCGAGAGGTCGAGCAGCACGTGGTCTTTGTTCGGACCCACGCCGCGGCCTTCCTTGATTTCCTGGTCCATCGAGCGCGACACAAAGTCGCGCGGCGCCAGATCCTTCAGCGTGGGCGCGTAGCGCTCCATGAAGCGCTCGCCGTTCGCATTACGCAGAATGCCGCCTTCGCCGCGCACGCCTTCGGTAATCAGCACGCCCGCACCGGCCACGCCGGTGGGGTGGAACTGCCAGAACTCCATGTCTTCGAGCGGAATGCCCGAACGCGCCGCCATGCCAAGGCCGTCGCCGGTGTTGATGAACGCGTTGGTGGACGCCGCGAAGATGCGGCCCGCGCCACCCGTGGCGAACAGCGTGCACTTGCCTTCGAGAATGTAGACGTCGCCCGTTTCCATTTCGAGCGCCGTCACGCCGAGCACGTCGCCGTCCGCGTCGCGGATCAGGTCGAGCGCCATCCATTCGACGAAGAACTGCGTCTTCGCTGCGACGTTCTGCTGGTACAGCGTATGCAGCAGCGCGTGGCCGGTACGGTCGGCAGCCGCGCAGGCGCGCTGCACCGGCTTTTCACCGTAGTTCGCGGTGTGGCCGCCGAACGGACGCTGGTAGATCGTGCCGTCCGCATTGCGGTCGAACGGCATGCCGAAGTGTTCGAGTTCGTAGACGGCGTTCGGTGCTTCACGGCACATGAACTCGATGGCGTCCTGGTCGCCCAGCCAGTCGGAGCCCTTGATGGTGTCGTAGAAGTGGTAGTGCCAGTTGTCTTCGCTCATGTTGCCGAGCGAGGCGCCAATGCCGCCTTGCGCCGCGACCGTGTGCGAACGCGTGGGGAACACCTTCGAGAGCACACAGACCGAGAGGCCGGCACGTGCGAGTTGCAGCGATGCGCGCATCCCCGAGCCGCCTGCGCCGACGATCACCACGTCGAAGCGGCGACGCGGCAGAGAACTTTTGATTGCAGCCATTCTTTTACACTCTCCAGAGAATCTGCGCAGCGTAGCCCGCACATGCGAGCAGCCAGAGGATCGTCAGGGCCTGCAGCACCAGCCGCACGCCAACCGGCTTGACGTAGTCCATCCAGATGTCGCGCACGCCGACCCAGGCGTGATAAAAGAGCGAGAGCAGCGTGACGAAGGTGGCGAGCTTCATCCATTGCGTGGCGAAGATCGAGGCCCAGCCGTCGTAGGAAAAATCCTGCGCAGCGAAGAACCAGACGAGCAGGATGATGGTGTAGACCGCCATGACGGTGGCGGTAATACGTTGCGCGAGCCAGTCGCGCAGACCGTAGTGCGCGCCGACGACAAGACGCTTCGGGCCGATGCGGTTATTGGTTGCCATTTTTCAGAACACCCCGAAGAGTTTTGCCGCAACGGCAAGAGTAAGGAGCGAGGAAACGATCAGGACGACGACCGAGGTCTGCTTGCCCTTTTCCTTGGACACCGCGCCGTGGTTGGTATCCATCAGAAGGTGACGGACGCCGGCGCAGAAGTGGAAGAGGAAGGCCCAGGAGAGGACCAGCACGATGAGCTTGACGATGACGCTGGACAGGAAGCCTTTGAACACTTCGAAGCTGAGTTCGGAGGTGAGGCTCTGATCGAACAGATACAGCAGGAAGGGCAGGAAGATGAACAGCAATGCACCGCTTACGCGATGAAGGATCGATACGCGCCCTGCGAGAGGCAGACGGTACGCGAACAATATCTGCCCGAGCCCGATGTTCCGGAATTCCGGCCTCGGTTTTTTTACGGCTTCAGCCATGCTAGACCCCTACTTTTGTAGTCACACCAATCCGCAATTTTAGCGCCTTTTCTTTGCGCGCTGCAGCGAAAGTCCTGCAATGACCGTTGCTGTTTGCGCTATAAAGAGGCGCGTCTTTCCGCTTCTGTCCTGCTTCGGCCCGCTTCTCTTCCACTGATCCGCCGCACGCGCGCAAAGCTGCACACATGCGGCCGTTCAGCTCAGATCGTTCTGATAGTAGTACCCGTTCGTGACATACCAACCACGCCGCACCTCGACCGGCTTGTCGCCGTACGTGTACGACACACGCTCCACGGAAAGCAGCGGAAAGCCCGGTGGCACGTGCAACTGCTCAGCCACGGCCGGGTCGGCAGCGACGGCCCGGATTTTCTCGGACGCACGAATCATGCGCGTACCGAACTCGGATTCGAACATCGCGTAAAGCGGGCCCTTGTACTCGGAAAGGCGCTCGAGCGTGAGGCCGCGGAACAACCCTCCGGGCAGCCAGATTTCGTCGAGGACGGTGGTTTCGCCGTCGAATTGCAGCAGCCGCCGGATCAGCACCACAGGGTCAGCGGGCTTCAGTTCCAGCTGGCGGGCAATGTCGGCCGTGGCGCGCAGGCGGCGGCACTCAAGCAGCCTGCTGACGTGCGGATGCTCCGCGCCGTCATCCGCAAGCAATCTGAGGAAGCGAAACTGGGCGCGGTCCTCGCTGTGGGTTGCAACAAATGTGCCCTTTCCCTGGCGCCGCACGAGCAGGTTTTCCGCGGCAAGTTCGTCGATCGCCTTGCGCACGGTGCCCTGGCTTACCTTGTAGCGGGCGGCGAGTTCCATCTCGCTGGGAATGATTTCACCGGGCTTCCATTCGCCGGTTTCGAGGCTCTGCGTAATGAGGCCCTTGATCTGCTGGTACAGCGGGCTGAACGTAGGCGAGCCGGACGAGGACGCGCCGGTGCCGGCGCCATCCTGGCCAGGGGGGTTAGCAGTGCTCGCCGGGTTCGCATTCATGCGCGCATTTCAACATAAAGCGCATATCGGCGTCCAGCTTTTCCAGCTCAATACATATGTCTTATATAAGACATAAGATACTGTTGACTTTGGCCTGCCCCGCTCCTACACTCCAGGTCGAGCCAGGGTTCGCGGGTTGCCGGCGAACGTTGTCCAGCAAGGCTTTCGAGCACGCAGGGCAGCGCACCGGCGCTACCCTGCACAAGGTGTCGCATTCACGCAGTAGAAGTTTCGATCCGCCCCGCCGCGGCCTCCTCCAGATGCCGCCGGACGTGCCGAAAGCGCTGTCGCGAAGACCGGCAACGATGCATGGATGGCGCTGCGCGCGCCCGCCGCCTGCGCTCTGCCGCGCTGTTCGTCCGTTTCATGAACGCCAGGCGTAACGCCCATATAGAATGGCGTTTTACTCTGGCGTCTAACGCATCCTCCTGGAGATTTCTCAATGGCTAAGCCCGCAAAGCGCGTTGCCGTCACCGGCGCCGCAGGTCAGATCGGTTACTCGCTGCTCTTTCGCATCGCCAACGGCGACCTGCTCGGCAAAGACCAGCCCGTCATCCTGCAACTGCTCGACCTTCCGCAGGCGCAAGCTGCCGTCAAGGGCGTCGTGATGGAACTGGAAGACTGCGCGTTCCCGCTGCTCGCGGGCGTCGTGGTCACGGACGATCCGAAGGTCGCGTTCAAGGACGCCGACGTCGCGCTGCTCGTGGGCGCCCGTCCGCGCTCGAAGGGCATGGAGCGCAAAGACCTGCTTTCGGCAAACGCTGAAATCTTCACGGTGCAAGGCCGCGCGCTGAACGAAGTCGCGAGCCGCGACATCAAGGTGCTGGTGGTCGGCAACCCGGCCAACACGAACGCCTACATCGCGATGAAGTCGGCTCCGGATCTGCCGAAGAAGAACTTCACGGCCATGCTGCGCCTCGACCACAACCGCGCGCTCTCGCAACTCGCCGCGAAGTCGGGCAAGCCGGTGGCCTCCATCGAAAAGCTGGCCGTGTGGGGCAACCACTCGCCCACCATGTACCCCGATTTCCGTTTCGCGACGGTCGAAGGCCAGTCGCTGCTGAAGCTGATCAACGACGACGAATGGAACCGCAACGTCTTCATCCCGACCGTCGGCAAGCGCGGCGCGGCCATCATCGAAGCGCGCGGCCTGTCGTCGGCAGCGTCGGCGGCCAATGCGGCAATCGACCACGTGCGTGACTGGGTGCTCGGCACGAACGGCAAGTGGGTCACGATGGGCATTCCGTCGGACGGCTCGTATGGCATTCCCGAAGACATCATCTACGGCGTGCCGGTGACCTGCGAAAACGGCGAGTACAAGCGCATTGAGGGCCTCGAAATCGACGCCTTCTCGCGCGAGAAGATGGACGGCACGCTCGCCGAGCTGCTCGAAGAGCGCGACGGCGTGCAGCACCTGCTCGGCTAAGCCAGGCATGCAGATCAACCGGAGCTCCGTTGCTGTGCGGCGGGTTCCGGTTTTTTTGCACACGGCTGTCAAGCATCCGGGCACGTGAGCTGAAGCGCGCTGCTTCACGTTGCTGTGCCCGTGTACCCGATCCGGACGCGCTCTATCCGACCTTGCACGCAGGCGCCGCGGCGCACTACCGGTGCGCCCCGCCAGTAGCCTCGGCGCTGCGACCAAACGCCGCGCGGCTTCACGCGCGGCGAAGCAGGCCAGCCGGACCAGAGCGCATCCGAATCAGGTTCGTCCACCCCCCATTCAGACCCGACGCCGAAGATGCGCGCCCTGACTCCAGCCGAAGTGCTGTTTGACGGCGAAGCGCCGCCCACCCTCCTGCCCGTGTGCGATCACTACGCCGGCAGCGAAAAGCTGATGCTCAAATCGCTGGCGCTACAGCAGGAACTGGGCCCCGTGTTCGACATCACGCTCGACTGCGAGGACGGCGCCCAGGTAGGCCGCGAGGCCGAACACGCCGAACTCGTCGCCTCATTTGTGGGCAGCGAGCACGACCGCTTTGGCCGCGTCGGCGTACGGATTCACGACTTCCACCATCCCCACTGGCGCGACGACGTCCGCCTGGTCCTGCGTGCAGCCCGGCGCGCGCCGGCGTACATCACGCTGCCGAAGATCCGCAGCGTCGCCGATGCCGCCGAAATGTGCGCGTTCATCGAAGCCACGCGCGTCGAATTCGGCATCGCCCAGTCCGTCCCCGTCGACCTGCTGATCGAAACGCACGGCGCGCTCGCGCGCGTGTTCGACCTCGCCGCGCTGCCCGGCGTGCAGGCGCTCAGCTTCGGGCTGATGGATTTCGTCTCGGCGCACGACGGCGCCATTCCCGACACCGCGATGCGCTCGCCCGGCCAGTTCGACCACCCGCTCGTGCGCCGGGCCAAGCTCGAGATCGCCGCGGCGTGCCACGCGCGCGGCAAAGTGCCGTCGCACAACGTGACGACCGAAGTGCGCGACATGAGCGTCGTGGCCGGCGACGCCGCGCGCGCCCGCAGCGAGTTCGGCTATACGCGCATGTGGAGCATCCATCCGGCGCAGATTCCCGCCATCGTCGCGGCGTTCGCGCCCCGCGACGAAGAAATTGTGACGGCCGCCGAGATCCTGCTGGCCGCGCAGGCCGCGCAATGGGGTCCGACGCGCCATCGCGACACGCTGCACGACCGCGCGAGCTACCGCTACTACTGGTCGGTGCTGCGCCGTGCGCGCGCCACCGGCCGCACCGTGCCGCCGGAAGCGGCGCCGCTGTTCGGGCCGGGCCGTCCCGGCGAGGAGCACGCACCATGATCGAGACCACAGACTACCGTTCCGCCGGCGCCGCGTTTCGCGCCGCCGTGGAGGCCGAGCGTCCGCTGCAGGTGGTGGGCGCAATCAACGCGAACCACGCGCTGCTCGCCAAACGTGCTGGCTTCAAGGCCATCTACGTGTCGGGCGGCGGCGTGGCGGCCGGTTCGCTCGGCTTGCCCGACCTCGGCATCTCGACGCTCGACGACGTGCTCACGGACGTGCGCCGCATCACCGACGTCTGCGACCTGCCGCTGCTCGTGGACGTCGATACGGGCTTCGGCCCGTCCGCATTCAACATCGCACGGACGGTGAAGGCGCTGACGAAGGCCGGCGCAGGCGCCATGCACATCGAGGACCAGGTGGGCGCCAAGCGTTGCGGGCATCGCCCCGGCAAGGCGATCGTCGCGCAGGCCGAGATGGTGGACCGCATCAAGGCCGCCGTGGACGCGCGCATCGACCCCGACTTCGTCATCATGGCCCGCACGGACGCGCTAGCGGTGGAAGGGCTCGATGCCGCCATCGAGCGCGCCGTAGCCTGCGTGGAAGCCGGCGCCGACATGATCTTCCCCGAGGCGATGACCGAACTCGGCATGTACCGCCAGTTCGCGCAGGCGGTAAAGGTGCCGGTGCTCGCGAACATCACCGAATTCGGCTCCACGCCGCTTTTCACCGTCGATGAACTGCGCGGCGCGGACGTGTCGCTCGTGCTGTATCCGCTCTCGGCGTTCCGCGCCATGAACAAGGCGGCGGAAAACGTGTACCACGCGATTCGCCGCGACGGTACGCAGTAAGCCGTGCTCGACACGATGCAAACGCGCACCGAACTCTACGAGAGCATCGGCTACTACGCGTACGAACAGAAACTGGACGCGCTGTTCGGCCAGAAGAAGTAAGCCGGCCGACCGAAAACCACCCGCGCAGGCCGCACCGCAAGGAGCAAGGCAGATGAGCGAGACCAGGCATTCGAACGGCGCCAATGGCGCGGCCAAGCCGGCGGCGGCATCAACCGGGCCAAACGCAGCCAGCGGCTTCAAGCCCAAGAAATCCGTCGCACTTTCGGGCGTGACCGCCGGCAACACCGCCCTGTGCACCGTGGGCCGCACCGGCAACGACCTGCACTACCGCGGCTACGACATCCTCGACATCGCCGGCGCCTGCGAATTCGAGGAAGTCGCCCACCTGCTCGTGCACGGCAAGCTGCCCAACGCCGCCGAACTGGCCGCCTACAAGACGAAGCTCAAGGCCCTGCGCGGCCTGCCCGCCAACCTGAAGGCCGCGCTTGAGTGGGTTCCCGCCTCCGCGCACCCGATGGACGTCATGCGCACCGGCGTCTCCGTGCTCGGCACCGTGCTGCCCGAGAAGGACGACCACAACGTGCCCGGCGCACGCGACATCGCCGACCGCCTGATGGCCTCGCTCGGCTCCATGCTGCTGTACTGGTACCACTACTCGCACAACGGCCGGCGCATCGAGGTGGAAACCGACGACGACTCCATCGGCGGCCACTTCCTGCACCTGCTGCACGGCACCGAGCCGTGCAAGTCGTGGGTCGACGCGATGCACGTCTCGCTCAACCTCTACGCCGAGCACGAGTTCAACGCCTCCACGTTCACGGGCCGCGTGATCGCGGGCACGGGCTCGGACCTGTACTCGGCCATCACGGGCGCCATCGGCGCGCTGCGCGGGCCGAAGCACGGCGGCGCCAACGAGGTCGCCTACGAGATCCAGTCGCGCTACCAGACGCCCGACGAGGCCGAGGCGGACATCCGCCAGCGCGTGGCGAACCGCGAAGTGGTGATCGGCTTCGGTCACCCGGTCTACACGATCTCGGACCCGCGCAACAAGGTCATCAAGGACGTCGCGAAAAAGCTCTCGAAGGAAGCCGGCGACATGAAGCTCTTCAACATCGCCGAGCGGCTCGAAAGCGTGATGTGGGACGCCAAGAAGATGTTCCCGAACCTCGACTGGTTCAGCGCGGTCTCGTATCACATGATGGGCGTGCCCACGGCCATGTTCACGCCGCTCTTCGTGATCTCGCGCACCTCGGGCTGGAGCGCGCACATCATCGAACAGCGCATCGACAACAAGATCATCCGCCCCAGCGCGAATTACACGGGGCCGGAGAATTTGAAATTTGTGGCGCTAAATAGGAGAAAATAGCGTCCGCTGTGCGCTCTCGGGGCGCGTGCAGTTCAACCCAATGGCCGCACACAAGCATTGAAACCTCGGTCGTTCACGTTTAACTGATTAGATAGAAAGGCTCACTCTCATGAAGAAACTGCTGATCGCCACCGTTGTCGGCGTCCTTTCCTCGACGTTGCTGCTGACCGGCACCGATGCGCTCGCCCAGGGCGGCACGTCGACGGCCAAGCCGGCCGCCAAGCCGAAGGCACCCGCGCCGAAGCGCCGCCTGATCAAGCGCAAGCCGAACCCCGCCAAGGAAGCGAAGGTCGATCCGATTCCGGACGGCTCGGAAAAGTGGTCCTGTAACGAAGGTCTGTCGTTCATGCTTCAGGGCGACATGAAGCGCGACCAGATCGTGACGGTTCACTGGGGCAACAAGAATTACCGACTGCCGCGCGAAGTGACCACCACGGGCGCAGACCGTTTCCACGACGCCGCCAGCGGTCTGGACCTCGTCGTGATCCCGGCCAAGGCCATGCTGTTCTCGGACAAGGACAGCTCGCGTCTCGCCGACGAATGCAAGACGCTGGCCATGGAACAAGGCTCGCCGGCGCCGACGCAGGCCAACGCGCTGAACCGCGCAGGCACCGGCGCTGCTGCACCGGTGGGCGCAAGCCAGTAAGCGGAGCGCCTCGAGCGATTCAACGGAAAGCCACGATGTCCGCGCCGATTTCCAACGTCCGGCCCCAGCCGGACCACGTACTGACCGACATGGTCGATTACGTGCTGGATTACCGTCTCGACAGCGCGCTCGCGCTGGAGACGGCGCGTCATTGCCTCATCGACACGCTCGGCTGCGGACTCGAAGCGCTCTCCTACCCTGCCTGCACCAAGCTGCTGGGCCCGGTCGTGTCCGGCACGATCGTGCCCCACGGCGCGAAGGTGCCCGGCACGCCATTCCAGTTGGACCCCGTTCAGGCCGCCTTCAACATCGGCGCGATGATCCGCTGGCTCGATTTCAACGACACGTGGCTCGCCGCCGAGTGGGGCCATCCGTCGGACAACCTGGGCGGCATCCTCGCCACGGCCGACTGGCTTTCGCGCACCGCCGTAGCCGCGGGCAAGCCGCCGCTCGTCATGCGCGACGTGCTGGTCGCCATGGTGAAGGCGCACGAGATCCAGGGCTGCATCGCGCTGGAAAACTCGTTCAACAAGGTCGGCCTCGACCACGTGCTGCTCGTGAAGGTGGCTTCCACCGCCGTGGTCGGCCAACTGCTCGGCCTCACGCGCGACGAACTGATCAACGCCGTTTCGCTCGCCTTCGTCGACGGCCAGGCGCTGCGCACCTATCGGCATGCGCCGAACACCGGTTCGCGCAAGTCGTGGGCCGCAGGCGACGCCACTTCGCGCGCCGTGCGTCTCGCGCTGATCGCGAAGACCGGCGAGATGGGCTACCCGTCGGTGCTCACCGCGAAAACGTGGGGCTTCTACGACGTGCTCTTCAAGAGCAATCCGTTCCGCTTTCAGCGTCCGTACGGCTCGTACGTGATGGAGAATGTGCTCTTCAAGATCTCGTTTCCCGCCGAATTCCACGCCCAGACCGCAGCCGAAGCGGCCATGGCGCTGCACGGCCAGTTGCAGTCGCTGGGCCGTTCCGTCGACGACATCGCGAAGATCACGATCCGCACCCACGAGGCCGCGATCCGCATCATCGACAAGCAAGGGCCGCTCGCCAACCCGGCGGACCGCGACCACTGCATCCAGTACATGGTCGCCGTGCCGCTCATCTTCGGCCGGCTCACGGCGGCGGATTACGAAGACAGCGTGGCCGCCGACCCGCGCATCGACGCACTGCGCGCGAAGATGCAATGCGTGGAAGACCCGCAGTTCACGAAGGATTATCACGACCCGGACAAGCGCTCCATCGCCAATGCGTTGACCATCGAGTTCACCGACGGCACGACGCTCCCCGAAGTCGTGGTCGAATACCCCATCGGCCACAAGCGCCGCCGCGCCGAAGGCATCCCGCTGCTCGTCGAGAAGTTCAGGACGAATCTGGCGCGCCGCTTCCCGGGCAAACAGCAGCAGGCAATTCTCGACGCGTCGCTCGATCAGGCCCGGCTCGAAGCCATGCCGGTCAACGAGTACGTCGATCTGTACGTCATTTGAGTTCGCATTTGAACGTGTACCAGGCAAACGTGTAGCAATGTCATTTCCGCGATTAAACGAAGGAAAACACCATGGCCCATAACCTCCACAAAACGCTCAAGGAATTCGACAGCGGTTCCGGCAAAGGGAAGTTCTACTCCCTGCCGCAACTCGGCAAGGCGCTCGGCGTGAAGATCGAGCGGCTGCCGGTCTCCATCCGCATCGTGCTCGAGTCGGTGCTGCGCAACTACGACGGCAAGAAGATCGCGGAAGAACACATCGAACAGCTCGCGAAGTGGAAGCCGAACGCCGCGCGCGTGGACGAAATTCCGTTCGTCGTCGCACGCGTCGTGCTGCAGGACTTCACCGGCGTGCCGCTGCTCGCCGACATCGCGGCCATGCGCGGCGTCGCGAACCGCGCCGGCAAAGACCCGAAGGCGATCGAGCCGCTCGTGCCGGTGGATCTCGTGGTCGACCACTCGGTGCAGATCGACTACTTCCGCCGGAAAGACGCGCTCGATCTCAACATGAAGCTGGAATTCCAGCGCAATAACGAGCGCTACCAGTTCATGAAGTGGGGCATGCAGGCATTCGACACGTTCAAGGTCGTGCCGCCGGGCGTGGGCATCGTCCACCAGGTGAACCTCGAATACCTCGCGCGCGGCGTGCACAAGAAGGCCGATAACGGCGACTCCGTCTACTACCCGGACACGCTCGTCGGCACGGACAGCCACACGACGATGATCAACGGCATCGGCGTGGTGGGCTGGGGCGTGGGCGGCATCGAAGCCGAAGCCGGCATGCTCGGCCAGCCGGTGTACTTCCTCACGCCGGACGTGGTGGGCGTGGAACTGAAGGGCAAGCTGATCGAAGGCGTAACGGCTACCGACCTCGTGCTCACCATCACCGAAATGCTGCGCAAGGAGAAGGTGGTCGGCAAGTTCGTCGAATTCTTCGGCGAAGGCACGAAGTCGCTCTCGCTGCCGGACCGCGCGACCATCGGCAACATGGCGCCCGAGTACGGCGCCACGATGGGCTTCTTCCCGGTGGACGAAAAGACCATCGACTACTTCAAGGGCACGGGCCGCACCGAAGCCGAAATCGCCGCCTTCGAGAACTACTTCAAGGCGCAGCAGCTCTTCGGCATTCCGAAGGCCGGCCAGATCGACTACACGAAGACGCTCACGCTCGACCTGGCCACGGTGGCGCCCTCGCTGGCAGGTCCGAAGCGTCCGCAGGACCGCATCGAGATCGGCCACGTGAAGTCCACCTTCACCGACCTGTTCTCGAAGCCCGTCGCGGAGAACGGCTTCGCGAAGAAGGCCGACGACCTGAACACCGAATACACCACCTCGGACGGCGTGAAAGTGAAGAACGGCGACGTGCTGATTGCCGCCATCACGTCGTGCACGAACACGTCGAACCCGAGCGTGCTGCTCGCCGCCGGTCTGCTCGCGAAGAAGGCCGTGGAAGCCGGCCTCACGGTGGCCCCGCACATCAAGACGTCGCTGGCGCCGGGGTCGCGCATCGTCACCGAATACCTGACGAAGACGGGCCTCCTGCCGTACCTCTCGAAGCTCGGCTTCGAAGTGGCGGCCTACGGCTGCACGACCTGTATCGGCAACGCGGGCGACCTCACCCCGGCGCTCAACGAAGCCATCACGAAGAACGACATCGTCGCGGCCGCGGTGCTGTCGGGCAACCGCAACTTCGAAGCGCGCATTCACCCGAACATCCGCGCGAATTTCCTCGCTTCGCCGCCGCTCGTCGTGGCCTACGCGATTGCGGGCAACATCACGCGCGACCTCATGACCGAGCCGGTCGGCAAGGGCAAGGGCGGCCGCGACATCTACCTCGGCGACATCTGGCCGTCGAGCGACGAAGTCAACGCGCTGCTCAAGTTCGCGCTGGACGCCGACGCGTTCCAGAAGAACTACGCGCAGCTCACGAAGAAGGGCGACCTGTGGAGCAAGATCGAGGGCGAGGCGGGCCAGGTCTACGACTGGCCGAAGTCCACCTACATCGCGGAGCCGCCGTTCTTCGGCAAAGACTTCTCGATGCAGCCGGCCGCTTCGATTCCGACCGTCAAGGGCGCGCGCGCGCTCGGCATCTTCGGCGACTCGGTGACGACCGACCACATCAGCCCCGCCGGCTCGATCAAGGAAGACTCGCCCGCAGGCAAGTGGCTGAAGGAAAACGGCGTGCAGAAGGCCGACTTCAACAGCTACGGCTCACGCCGCGGCAACCATGACGTGATGATGCGCGGCACCTTCGCGAACGTGCGCATCAAGAACCTCATGATCCCGGCGAAGGCGGACGGCACCCGCGTGGAAGGCGGCCTGACGATCCACCAGCCGAGCGGCGAACAGATGTCGATCTACGACGCCGCCATGAAGTACATCGCCGAAGACACGCCCACCGTGGTGCTGGCAGGCGAGGAATACGGCACGGGTTCGTCGCGCGACTGGGCCGCGAAGGGCACGCAGCTGCTGGGCGTGAAGGCCGTGGTGGCGCGCAGCTTCGAGCGCATCCATCGCTCCAACCTCGTGGGCATGGGCGTGCTGCCGCTGCAGTTCAAGGGTGCGGACAGCATCCAGTCGCTCGGCATCACCGGCGATGAAACGTTCGACGTCGAAGGTCTGGGCGACAACTTCAAGCCGCAACAGGAAGTGACGCTCGTGATCAATCGCAAGGACGGCACGCAACAACGCGTGGCGGTGCTGCTGCGTATCGACACGCCGATCGAGGTGGACTACTACAAGCACGGCGGCATTCTGCCGTTCGTGCTGCGCCAACTGCTCGCCGCGTAAGCGTTTTGCAGGTGCTGCGCCCCGCACGGGGTGCAGCCAGTTCTTGAAGCCCGACTCTGTCGGGCTTTTTTTCGTGCGCTTTTAGTGGGTCGACTGGCGGTAAATCTCGCCGCAGCGACCTCGGCGCGCTCAACCGCCGGGAAAATCCCCGAACGGATTGCCGGCGTCCTTCTTTTCCGTCGCGAGGTTGTATTCGGCGCGCACCGCCTTCAACACGGCTTCGATGTCGCGCTCGAAACCGGCTGCGTTGCCGAAATGCTTCATGGTCCAGTTGCAGCCCGTCGCGTCGGGCTCCTGCAACTGCGGGCGCGGCACGCTGATCTTCACACCCTCGTCGGCGATGTTGTGGATGCGGCCGAGGCGCCGGGTCACTTCTTCCTGCAAGCGCGAAGCGTTGAGCATTTTGCGTTGCATCGGGCGCTCCTCCTTACTTGGGCAACGGGAAGTCTAGCCTGAGCCCGCAACGCCAGGCGCATCGACGTAGGGCGACCCACGCGCTGCCGCCTTATGCCACACGCCCTTCGGACCACGCCGCTTCGAGCTTCGCCGCGACGCGGTCCACGATCGCCTTGCGCTGCGCGAACAGCGCGGCCCCGCGCTCGCGCGCCTCAGCCACCACCGCGGCGGGTGCCGTGTCGGGCCGCCCTGCGTTGAAAGGCGGCGCCGGCGCGTATTCGAGCTGCAGCTGCACGGCCTGGGCGGTGTCCTCGTCCACGAGTTCGCTCGCCAGCGTCAGCGCGAAATCGATGCCGGCCGTCACACCGCCGCCGGTGAAAAGGTTGCCGTCGCGCACCACGCGCTCGCGCACGGGAATCGCGCCCAGCGGCTCCAGCAGTTCGTGGAAGGCCCAGTGCGTGGTGGCGTGCCGCCCGCGCAGCAAACCCGCCGCACCGAGCACCAGTGCGCCCGTGCAGACCGAGGTCACGAAGCGAGCGGCGCTCGCCTGCCGGCGCAGGAAGTCGAGCACCTCGGCATCTTCCATCAGCGCGCCCACGCCCGCGCCGCCGGGCACGCAGATGACGTCGAGCGGCGGACACGCATCGAACGTCGTATCCGGCACGAGCACAAGACCGCTGCTGGACGTGAGCGGCGCGCGGTCCTTCCAGACGAGATGGACGGCGGCGTCGGGCAGCGACGCGAACACGTCGTACGGACCTGTCAGGTCAAGCTGCTGCACGCGGGGAAACACCAAAAGACCGATCTGTAGCGACATGGCGAACCTCTTTTTCAAGCGATGGATGGACAGAACCGACTCTACGCCGCGACCGTATGGCAGTATTGCCATATAACCCTCGGTTTTCGCCAACCTGCGGTTCAGACGGCGCTTCGCTCCGCGCCGCCGCCAAGAGGCCGCCAAGAAACCGCCACAAAGCCGCCACCATCACACCGCCATCGCCATGCCGACCCAACCACCACCCGCCGAAGCCAACCCGCCGTCCGCCCCGCGCACCATCGACCTGCTCGCCTTCCCCGACGTGCAGTTGCTCGACGTCACCGGGCCATTCCAGGTGTTCGCCTCCGCGAACGAACTCTCGCGTGCCGCCGGGTTGCCGCTGCCGTACGCGCCTCGCGTGATCGCGGCGCAGCCGGGCACGGTGGTGTCGTCGGCGGGGCTTGGGCTTGGGGCGTCGCCGTTGCCCGAAGCAAGCGAGCCGTGCGACACGCTGATCGTCGCCGGCGGCAACGGCGTCTACGCCGCCTCGCGGGACACGGCGCTCGCCAACTGGGTTCGCGAACGCGCGGGGCACGCACGCCGCATCGCATCGGTCTGCACGGGCGCGTTCCTGCTCGCGGCAGCCGGCCTGCTCGACGGACGCCGCGTGGCCACGCACTGGACGCGCTGCACGGAACTGGCCGAGCGCTTTCCCGCCGTGCGCGTGGAGCCCGATCCCATCTTCGTGCGCGACGGCGCGGTATGGACGTCGGCCGGCGTCACGGCCGGCATCGACCTCGCGCTGGCGCTAGTGGAAGACGACCTGGGCGGACAGCTCGCGCTCGACGTGGCCCGGCATCTCGTGGTGTTTCTCAAGCGCCCGGGCGGCCAGGCGCAGTTCAGCACGGCGCTCTCGTTGCAAAAGGAGAAAGGGGAGCGCTTCGCCGAGTTGCACGCGTGGATGGCAGAGCACCTCGCTTCGGACCTCACGGTCGCGGTGCTCGCCGCCCGCGCCGGCATGAGCGAGCGCAGCTTCATGCGGCATTACCGCGAGCAAACCGGACTCACGCCGGCCCGAGCCGTGGAGCAGATGCGCGTGGAGGCGGCACGCCGCTTGCTGAGCGCAACACAGCTGCCGGTCAAGCGCATTGCGGCGCGCTGCGGATTCGGCAGCGAAGAAACCCTGCGGCGCAGCCTGATGCGCGCCATCGCCGTGACGCCGCAGGCCTACCGCGAACGGTTTGCCGCAGAACAGCCGTCCGCCGTATCCCGATCCCGGCCGGCGCCTGCTGCTGCCACCCACACCGCTGCCCACACCACCGCGCAGACCGACCAACCGACACAAACGACGTGACAAGACACCGCACAATCTCCCGACGTGCCCTCGCGAACCTATCTCCCCTGCATTACGCGGTAAGATGGCGTGCCGATTGCTCGCACGTTCTGCCTCCGTCCGCCCGGCGCCCATCGCGAACCGCATGAAGATTCATATTGGCGTCGCAGTACGGATGGCTGAATACCGCCTCGCCCTGCGTCCCGCGTTGCCGCCCATTGCTTTCTCGTGGCGTGCCGGGACATGGGATTCACCCAACCCTCTCCTTGGGAACAGCGGATGGAACTAGAGCCCGCCCAGAAACGCCAACCGGTATGGCCGTTTTCGCCGAGCCTGCTCTGGCTCCTCGGCCCGGCGGGGTTGATCGCCGTGAGCGCGCTCATTGCGACCGAAGGCGCGGCGCACGCGCTTTCCAGCACGTTGACGTGGATCGGCTACGCCTGCGGCCTGTGCGCCGCCTTTGCCGTCTGCTACACGATTGCGGCCACTGTGCTGCTGCCGCGTTTCTTCGCGAGACCCCGGGCCGCGCCCACGCATTACCCGCCTGTCACGGTGGTGAAGCCGCTGCACGGGCATGAATATGCGCTGCTCGAAAATCTGGAAGGCTTCTGCGCGCAGGACTATCCGGCGCCGGTGCAATTCCTGTTCGGCGTGCATGACCGCAACGACCCGGCGCTCAAAACGGTGGAAGCGTTGCGCGCGCTGCATCCGCAGGCCGACATTGGCGTCGTGATCGATTCGCGGCTCTACGGGCCGAATCGCAAGATCAGCAACACGGTGAACATGCTCCCGCACGCGCGGTACGACGTGCTGGTGTTCGCGGACAGCGACGTCGGCGTGAACACCCATTACCTGCGCGACGTGGTGGGCGAGTTGCAGCGGCCCGGCGTCGGGCTCGTGACGTGCGCCTATCGCGGCGAGCCGGACCCCGGCTTCTGGCCGCGTCTGTCGGCGAACGCCACCAACTACCAGTTCCTGCCGGGCGTAGTGGTGGGGCTCGCGCTGGGTCTCGCGAAGCCCTGTTTCGGCCAGACCATTGCGATGCGGCGCGACACGCTCGAGGCGATCGGCGGCTACCTGCCGTTCGCGCACCATCTGGCCGAAGACCACGCGATCGGCGAAGCGGTACGCGCCACGGGCCAGACCGTAGCGATTCCGCCCGTTGCCGTCACGCATGCCTGTGCCGAAACCACGTTCGGGCGGCTCGTCTCGCACGAACTGCGCTGGAGTCGCACGATCCGCGCCGTGGACCCTGCGGGACACCTCGGCTCGGCGCTCACGCATCCGCTGCCGTTCGCGCTTGTTGCACTCGCGCTGGCGGGCGGGGCGGCGTGGTCGTGGGCACTCGTGGCGGCGGCGCTCGTGGCGCGTCTCGCGCTGAAGCTCCAGGCGGACCGCACCTTGCGGCAACCCTGCCGCGATCTCTGGCTGCTGCCGCTGTGGGATATCCTCTCGTTTGCCATTTTTGTGGCGAGTTTCGGCTCGACACGCGTGATATGGCGGGGCGTGAGCTTCGAGGTGGACGGCAAAGGCCTGCTCTACCCGGTTCAGGACAAATGAGCCCGCAGTGAACCGCAATGAGCCCCGCCCGACAGGCCGACGCAACGCCCGGCTGATGGAAACACCGAATGACTGAATTACTGCCCACGGATGCGGCATGAAGAAACACCTCGGCCGCATCGCGGCATTTGCCGGACTCGTTATTTCCCTTTGGCTTTTCTGGCGTGACAACCCCGGCGCCGTACTGGCGCTAATGCGCGCGGCAGGCCCAGGCCTCGTGCTCGCCGCGATCGTGCACGTGCTGCCGATGCTCGCCAACGCACGCGACTGGCAAACGCTGATCCGCGGCGCCAACCGTCCCAGCTTCGCGCGCATGCTGCAACTCGTCTGGATTCGCGAATCGGTGAACGGCATGTTGCCGGTGGCGCGCATTGGCGGCGAGATCACGTCGTTCCGGCTGCTGCGCCAGCGCGGTCTGCGCGCATCCACGGCGATGGCGAGCCTCGTGGTCGACATGCAGCTCACGCTCATCAGCCAGTTGCTGTTCACGATCGCCGCCATCGGCTATCTGGTGGCGCACACAGTGGGCGACTCGCTCCATCTGGCCACGAACCTGTTCTGGGGCACGCTTGCGCTCGCCCCGGTGCTCCTGCTGTTCGCGCTCGTGCAGCACGCGAATCCCTTCGAGCGTCTTTCGCAGCTGCTCAACCGTGTGGCAAGCGGACAGCTCACGGCGCTCGCCGGAAGTTCGGCGCATATCGACCGCGCCATCAAGCTCGTCTGGCGGCGGCACGGCGTGGTGCTGCGCTACGTGTTCTTCTGGCAGACGCTGCAATGCCTCGGCACCGCGCTCGAAATCTGGATTGCGGTGCATTTCCTCGGCGCGAACGTCAGCTTCCTTGAGGCAGTGGTGATCGAATCGCTGATTCAGGCCGTGAGCAGCGCCGCGTTCTTCGTGCCGGGCGCACTGGGCGTGCAGGAAGGGGGATTCGTGCTGATCGGCTCGGCCTTCGGGCTGGACCCGGCTACCTCGCTCGCGCTTGCCGGCGCGCGGCGCGTGCGCGACTTGCTCATCTACGTGCCGGGGCTCTTCGCCTGGCAGTTCGCCGAATCGTCGGGCGGCCGGCGCTCGTATCGCACACCGGCCGCCGCGATGGATGGGCGGCGCTGATCGCTGCATAGCGTCGCCTCGCGGCAGACGAGCCGGGCCCGTCCGCCGCCTCGCCGCAATCCTCTTACTCTTCGCGACCCAGCCCAAGCCCCGGCAGCGCCCGCGTGCCTTCCGCAGCCACCGCGTGCAGCAGATCCGGATCGACGTCGAGCGCGCGCAGAATCGTCGGCGCGACCTGCGTGGTCAGCACGTAGTCCGGATTCGTGCGGCCGGCGTGGTGCAGACCCGGGAATGACACGACGAGGCCCAGGTGGCTGTCGTCGGGCGCGTTGCCGCCGTGCTCTTCGTCCTTCTTCTTGCTCGACGTGTAGATCACGCCCGGATTCGGTTGCACGACGATGTCCGGCGTGCGGCCGAGCGACGGGTCGCCGAACTTCGCCTTCACGCTCTGGCCGTACAGGATGTACGCCTGCGGGCCGTCCGCGCAGATGCCGGGCGCGTTGCAGCTCAGGTTGTCCTTGAGCGTTTTCACCACGGCGTTCAACTGGCTCGGGTCGCGCAGCCAGACGAGGCCCACGTCGTCGGTCTGCACGAAGCCCGTGCCCACCAGACCGCTTCCGTCATTGAGGTTGCCGGTCTTCGTGTTGGCCTGGCCGAAGTTGCCGTTCGGGTCCAGATAGTTGTTGGCTTCGAGCAACGCCGTCAGCGTGTCGCCGTTCTTCACGAGCTTCGTGTGATCCGTAGGCGACTGGCCGTGCTTGGCCGTCACGATGACGAGCGTCGACGAATAGAGGTTGCGCTGCTTCAGTTCATCGACAATGCGGCCCAGCGACTTGTCGAGGTACGCCACGGCGTCCGCCACCTGCGGGCCCGGCGTGAAGCTCGCGTCCAGATACCCGCCGCCCTTGGCGACCACTGCCTTCTGCGCAACGCTGAGCGTCTGGAAGTTCGTGCCGAACAGCGTGGGGACGGACGCATTCGTCTTGCCCGTGGAGTCCTTGCCGTCGATCTCGTTGATGAGCGCGGCCACGTGGAAGTCGTCGAACTGCTCGGTGTGCTTGTAGGTGTCGGTGTAATCGGAACCGGTGGCGGGGTCGATGGAATTGATTTCCGTGCGAGCCAGGTCATCCACGCCGTTGCCCGACGGACCGTTCAGCCAGTCGTAGCCCCACGCGTGCTTGTCCGCCCACGCGGTTCGCGCGCCGCGAATGTGCTGCTTCACGACCTCGAACACCGTGTTCGTCTTGACGTAGTTGTGCGGATAAACGGGTGTACACACGCCGTTGATCTTCGCGTTGGGAATGGCCTGCGGATTGAAGGCGCCGCCGCCATCGAGGTGAACGAGCGCGCCGCCATTCTCGGCATCGATGCCCGTCGTTTCATCGAACACGACGTTCCAGCCTTGCTTGCCCTGGCATTGCGTGTCCGAGGGCGCGTAGAGCGTGCGGTCGTAGGAGACGTCGTAGAAGAGGCCCGCGGTCTTCGGCGAACCACCGGTCACAAGCGCAGCGAGGCCAGGAAACGAATCGGAAAGGCCCGGCGTGTGAGCGTTGGTGTACGTCACGCCTGACTGAGCGAGCAACGCGAGGTTCGGGCAGGTATTGCCGGCAACGCAGCGGGCCACGTCCTGCTGGTGGAGACCGTCGAAGCTGATGAGAAGCACGTGCTTCACCTGCCTCGCTTCGTGGTGCTCATGCTGCTCGTCCTGAGCAGCCTGCGCGGATTGCATGCCCGCGAGCCCAAGGGCTATCGCGCTGGCCGCGGCTACCGCAGAGCGCTTCCATGTCCGTTCCATTCGTCACCTCGTTCGTTATTGGTAGAACTATTGGGAACATCTCCGACCGAGGTGCCAATCTGCATGGCCATTACGTCCCGTGGATGAAGCGGGACTTTCAATTACATTCTCTTACAAGTTATTTCGTGATCCGTATTGCCTCTGCGTTGGCGAAGCTCTGCACACAAAAAAGCCAGTGCAGGCGCTAACCCGCACTGGCTTGCTTTACTTCGACGATTGCGCGGCGCGCTCAGATCATGAGTCGCGACACCTTCGTCCCTTCGAGCGAGATGCCCGCCATCAAACCCGCATTGGTGAGCACGAACGCTTCAACGGGGCTCATGGCCGTCGATGTGTCCAGATTGCCGTTGGCGCCGATCTTCGCGAGCGCAACCGTTGCATCCGCACCCGCCGACCAGCCCTGGCTCTTCAGGAAGCTGTCCAGCGCTTCCTGCGTCATGAACGCGAAGACGAGTGCCTTCGACTGCGCACCGATCTGCAATCCGAACGAACCGCCCAGCGTGCTGTAGTAGCCCGTTGTCTGGTCGCCCACGCGCAGCGCGCCTTCGCCGTACTGTGCGCCGAACCAGAAGCCGGCCGCGATGACCGAGGGAAACACCAGCACGCCGCGCGACTTCGCGACCAACTCCTGCGACCCGTGGACCGTGCTGTAGAGGCGTGCCAATGTGGCGTCCACGCCTGCGTTGATGTTGGCACGCTTCTCGGTGTTGTCGGCCTGCGTGTTGCCGGTGCCTGGCGGCGTGGTGGTGCAGCCGGCCAGTGCAAGGGCGCCTGTTGCCAGCATGGCGCTGGAACCCGTGATGAACTGACGTCGACGCATGGGCATGGGTGCTTTCCTCCGACGAGTAATTGTTGATTGAATGTTCGCGAACGTTGCCGCGTGTCCAGTTGGACAACTATGACGCGGAAAGTTGCCGCCAGAGCCTCTCGCTCTCTTCGTGTGCGGGCATGTAGACGAGCATGCGCACGCCGTTCTGCGCCGCGGACCACCAGTTGGTCTGCTGCATGCTGTACACGCCCACCGAGGCATGACGGAACCGCTTCACGTGGTTCTCGATGCCGACCACCTGATGGCGCGGCCACAACTCGCGAAACTCCGCGGACACATTCATGTAGCGCTGCAACTGCCTTTCCCATGCCGGGTCCTGCATATGCTCGGCCATCGCGGCGCGAAAGAGCGCCACCATGCGGTCGAGCGCTTCGTCGCAGTCACCGAGGCACGCGCGCCACGTCGGGTGCGTCAACGCGAGGTAAAGGCAGTTGCGATCTTCAGGCGGGATGGTCGCGAGATCGATGCCGACGAGCCTGCAATATCCCGCGTTGAAACCGATAATGTCGAACCGTGCGCTTTGAATCACCGCCGGAAACGGGTTCATCTGATCGAGCAGGCGCTGCCACGCCTCCGAAAGCCTTTCGCAGGACGGCTTCGTGGTCACCGAGGCCGGCCGCGTCACGCCAGCAAGCGTGAAGAGATGGCGCGTTTCGGTCTCGCTGCACTGCAGGGCGGCCGCTACAGCGTCCAGCACCTTCGCGGATACGCGAATCGGGCGCCCCTGCTCGAGCTTCGTGTACCAGGTAATGCCGATGCCCGCGAGCTGCGCCACCTCCTCGCGGCGCAGACCCGGCGTGCGGCGCCGGCCGATGCGCGGCAGCCCGAGCCGCGCGGGGTCCAGACTCTCGCGGCGGGCCCGCAGGAAGCCGGCCAGCTGCAGCAGGCGGTTCGTATCGACGATATCGCCCTCGTCCGGCGAATCGGCGAGGAACAGTTCCGGCGTGGCATTCATTCGAGGTCGCTCCATCGTAGCCTGACACAACTTATACCAGTCTAAACAAACTCTGGTACCAGTCTAAAACGCTCTCCATACTAGCTTTCCAAACGCATTGAAGGAAGGCTTTCGATGACCGCGCAGAATCCTCACCCCAAGCTCAGCCAGCTTGGACTATTCGTGCTGCTGGCTGGCCAGCTGCTTCCGCAAATCGATTTTTCGATCGTCAACGTGGCGCTCGACGCCGTTGCCCATTCGCTGCATGCCACCGAAACCGGGCTCGAACTCATGGTGGCCGCCTACGGCGTGGCGTTCGCCGTGTGCCTCGCGATGGGCGGCAGGCTGGGCGACAACTTCGGCCGGCGACGCATTTTCAACATCGGCGTGCTGCTGTTCGGCATTTCGTCGCTGCTGTGCGGGCTCGCCAATTCGATGGCGCTGCTGCTCGCGGCGCGTGCCTTGCAGGGCGTGGCAGCAGCGCTGCTCGTGCCGCAGATTCTCGCCACCATCCACGTGAGCCTCAAAGGCCACGCCCATTCGCGCGCCATCGGGTTTTATGGCGCCATCGGCGGGCTCGCGTTCATCGTGGGGCAGGTGCTGGGCGGCTTTCTCGTGTCGGCCAACATTGCGGGCAGCGGCTGGCGCAGCGTGTTTCTCATCAACCTGCCGGTGTGCGCGGCCATCCTCGCGTGCTCGCGGTGGATTCCGGAAACACGCCGCGATCACGCCGCAGGTATCGACCGTCCCGCCACGCTGCTGCTCGCGCTCGTGATTCTCGCCATCCTGCTGCCGCTTTCGATGGGCCCTTCGCTGCACTGGTCAGCGCCGTGCATCGCGCTGCTCGTCGCGGCGGTGCCGCTCATCGTGCTGCTGTGGACGACGGAACTGGTCCAGGAACGCCGCGGAATATCGCCGCTGCTGCCGCCCACGCTGTTGCGCCTGCCTAGCGTGCGCTTTGGCCTTGTCGTCGCGATCCTGTTCTTCTCGTGCTGGAGCGGCTTCATGTTCGTGCTCGCGCTCACGCTCCAGGCGGGCGCGGGGCTCTCGCCGGTTCACTCGGGCAATACGCTGATCATGCTGGGCGGCTCGTACTTCGTCGCGTCGCTCTTCACCGCACGGGCCGTCGCAAAGTTCGGACGCACTCAGACGTTGATGCTGGGCTGCGCGATCCAGATGCCGGGCCTGCTCGCACTGATCGCGACACTGCATGAGGTGTGGCCTCACCCGGGCATTCTGAATCTCGCACCCGCCACGATGCTGATTGGTGCCGGCCAGGCGTTCATCGTGAGCAGCTATTACCGCATCTCGCTCACGGACGTGCCGCACGAACAGGCCGGCGCCGGCAGCGCCATGCTGGCCACGGTGCAACAGGCGTCGTTCGGGCTGGGCTCTGCGGCCCTGGGTGCTGTGTTCGCGCAGACGCTCCACCATTCCGGCCTGTATCTCGATGCCGCAACGGCGAGTCTCGTCGCGGAGTTCTGCGTAATGCTCGTGCTGGTGGCCTGCGCCGCGGTGTATCGCAGCCATGATCGAAACGCGGGCATCAGCGTGGCCGTGAACGTGGCGCAGGTGCCCGTGGACTGACGACGTGCGTGCCGCTGCCTGGTTGCCTGGTTGCCTGGTTGCCTGGTTGCCTGGTTGCCTGGTTGTGCGTGTACCGCGCACAACGGGCGTTCAAAGCTGCTTGTGATAGAACGTCGTCGCACAGAACGTGCCGTCGGGCATGAGCGCGTAGTTCGGCACCGTTCCCACGCGCTCCCATCCGGCGCGCTGATAGAGGCGCTCGGCGTCGCCGCCGGTCACGGTGTCGAGCACAAGCACCGTCTTGCCCGCTTCGCGCGCCGCATGGTCCACGGCGGCCATCAACTGTTGCGCAACGCCGCGGCGGCGCGCCTTGCGATGCACGAGCATCTTCGCCACGTCGGCACGATGCGGCTGATTCTCGGGCTGCGCGAGAATCAACTGCACCGTACCGACGATCTCGCCGTCCTCGCCTTGCGCCACGAGCAACACGCGCTCGTTCCGCGCCACGCCTTCGGCCACGTCGCGCCAGAACGCGATGGCCTTGTCGCGAGACAGCGGCCACATGAAACTCACCGACGCCCCGCCCGCCACGCAGTCGATCAACACATCGGCCAGCGCCTCGACGCATGCCGCACTTTCGTTGGCCCCGACTCGCATCACCGTTACGTTCGCGCTCATCCGTTTCTCCGTGTGGGCATGGAGGCAAGCGTGGTCAGCGCCACGAGGTAGCGTGCGGGCTTGCGCGTAGGGTTGCGAAACACCGTGGGCCGATCCACCTGCATCGCGAGGCAGTCGCCTGCTTCAAGACGCCAGCGCTCTTCGCCCAACGTGATTTCCATCGCCCCTTCGATCACCCACACCTGCTGATTGATCTCGACTTCGCGTGCCCCCGTGTCGTACGCCACGCGTTTGCCGGCCGGAAAGTGCACCTCGACGAGTTGAATGGGCGAACGCATAGCCGGCGACAGATGGCGGCGCACGTAGCCGGAGCCGGGATCGGTCCATACCGTCTGCGCGCGTGCGCGTGAGACGGGCGACGGTTCGTCCTGCGTAGCCGCGCTTTCTTCGAACAACGACGCAAGCGTGACGCCGAACGCCGTGGCCAGCTTGTCGAGCACCACCGCGGTTGGACTGCTTTCGCCGCGCTCGATCAGCGATATGTTCGAGCGGCTGACGCCGCTGAGTTCGGCGAGCGCGTCGAGTGAAAGGCCGTGCGCCGCGCGAAGTTCGCGCACGCGAGCCGCAATGAGTTCGGTGACGTCCATGCGTTCCAGTTTAATGGAAAATAAATCCACTATGAAGGAACCATAATTTGCGCGTTCGTGAGCGGCATGGATGTGCCGCTGCGCAAACGTCTAAGGAAAGCGGTTGACGGCGGTAGGCGATGAACGCGCACACGTCGTACGAATAAGGTTTGGCGAACGTGCGCAGTAGGTGCTTAAACCAGTTCGCCGTCGCGAGGAAAGGCTGTCTGCCTTGCCGCTGCGTAAATTTTCCCAGGAGGGGTAAATCATTCGCCATTGCTGCCGATAACGCAGGTCCAAAGCGTGGGGGACAACCGTGAAATTGCTTGCCAGTCTCGTCGTCGTGGCCGTCCTTGCGGGATGTGCCCAGCTCCAGGGACCGAATCAGGACGCCAGTGCGCGTACCGACATCCACACGCCTGCCGCGCCGCCAAAGCTCGTCGATTTCGTCATACCACCGGATGCTCTCGGCGCCCGCGATCCGCAGTTGACTTCGGTACTCACGAAGGTCGGCGCGCTCGCGTCGAAACAGTTGCAGCCCACGACGATTGTCGTTTCCGCGCTGCCGCAGGACTTTGCGTATCTGAACCAGTCCGTGAAGCGTGGCATTGCTTCGCAGCGAGCCGGGTCGGTGCGGATGGAAAACGTGGCCGTAGGCAGTTGCCAGCCCTACAGCATCCAGCTCAAACCGACCGAGTAACCGGAGGCCGACCTATGCTTCGATTCCTGATCTGCACGGCCACACTCGCATGCGGCACCGCATTCGCGGCCGACCCTGCAAACGTTAGCGCGCCGCCTTCACAGACGCAGGCCGCGTCAGGTGGCTCGTCGTCGGCCTTCGTCATCAAGCCGACCACGGCCGCCGCCGCGCCGAACCAGCTCTTTCCGCCGGTGCCGTCGCTCGCCTCGCTGCCGGGCTCGGGCTCGGCCAGCGACGACGAAGACACGTCGGCGCCGGTTGCCACCACAGGCTCGTCGCGTCGTTCGAAGAAATCGCGCCATGTGGTCGCGAAGAAGGCGCCGGAAGTCCAGGTGCGTGTCGTCGTCACCGACGAATCGCGCACGCAGCTTGCCGCGATGGAAAAGAAGCTGGACGCCGCGTTGCAGGAACGGCCGCACGACAAGCGGTCGGTTGCGACCGAAGGCGTTTCGGTCGCCATGACGCGCTGAGGGTGGAGGGTGGCCGTTCGTTAGCGGCAAGAAATCTTCGACGGCAAGAAGCCGTCAGGCAATATTGGGGTCCCTGCCATGCAACACGTTCTGTTCGCGGCGAAGCGCTTCGCCGCATCCAGTCTCGTTTCGCTCGCCATGACCGTCGCCGTGCTGTCGCCCGCCGCCGCACATGCGGACGACAACCACGCGGACGACAACTGCTTCGAACGCGCCGGCACCTATCAAGGCGTGAACCCGCTCATCCTGCGCGCCATCGCGTGGTTCGAATCGAAGGGCAATCCAAATGCCGTGCATCGAAATGCGGACGGCAGCGTGGACGTAGGCCAGACGCAGATCAATTCCGTGCACTTCGGCGAGTTGCGCCGCTATGGCGTGCCGCCCAATGCGCTCAAGGACGCGTGCGTGAACATCTACGTAGCGGCGTGGATGCTCAAGCAGAAGATGATTCGCCACGGAAACACGTGGCAGGCGATTGGTGCCTACCACTCGGAAACGCCGCAGCTACGCGACCAGTACGCGCGCAACATTCATTCGGTACTGGTCTCGTGGGGGATGTCGGATTAAGCCTCCCCATCAAGCCTCCACATCCTCCAGACTGAAGATTTCGGTCTGGTCGTTATACGAGAAGATCTCCGCATAACGGCTCCAGTCGATCACCGTATCGAGCGTCTCCTCCGCCGCCTGGTCCGACAGGAAGTCT
>NZ_RJZE01000029.1 GCF_003986935.1 Paraburkholderia kururiensis JCM 10599 = LMG 19447
GAACAGGACCGTGAAACGACTCCACGCCGATGATAGTGCGGATTGCCCGTGTGAAAGTAGGTAATCGTCAGGCTCCTTACCCCGCAAAGACCCCGCCACCCATATGGCGGGGTCTTCTGCTTTGGGCGCGTGCTTATAAGTGAGAACGCCTTGGGGGGATTCCCGTAGTTGATGCTTGACATCAATCGGTTACTCCCCCATAATCATCAGTTCTCTGCGGAGGGGTGCCCGAGTGGCTAAAGGGGGCAGACTGTAAATCTGTTGGCTTACGCCTACGTTGGTTCGAATCCAACCTCCTCCACCAGAATTGCTAAGCTGAGGTCGCGGCAGGAAATCGAAGGCCCTTGCGGGTGTAGCTCAATGGTAGAGCAGAAGCCTTCCAAGCTTACGACGAGGGTTCGATTCCCTTCACCCGCTCCAGCGCACAAAAAGTATCGCCCATGTGGCTCAGTGGTAGAGCACTCCCTTGGTAAGGGAGAGGTCGGCAGTTCGATCCTGCCCATGGGCACCAGCGAGTGTCAGTGATAGTTTGCGCCCAGCGCAACGTACGGAAAAATCCTCTTAGGAGTCGAAAATGGCTAAGGGTAAATTTGAGCGGACCAAGCCGCACGTGAACGTGGGCACGATCGGTCACGTTGACCACGGCAAGACCACGCTGACGGCGGCGATTGCGACGGTTCTGTCGGCGAAGTTCGGCGGTGAGGCGAAGAAGTACGACGAGATCGACGCGGCGCCGGAAGAAAAGGCCCGCGGCATCACGATCAACACGGCGCACATCGAGTACGAAACGGCCAACCGCCACTACGCACACGTTGACTGCCCGGGTCACGCGGACTACGTGAAGAACATGATCACGGGTGCAGCGCAGATGGACGGCGCGATCCTGGTGTGCTCGGCCGCGGACGGTCCGATGCCGCAGACGCGCGAGCACATCCTGCTGGCGCGCCAGGTGGGCGTGCCGTACATCATCGTGTTCCTGAACAAGTGCGACATGGTGGACGACGCCGAGCTGCTCGAGCTGGTGGAAATGGAAGTGCGCGAGCTGCTGTCGAAGTACGACTTCCCGGGCGACGACACGCCGATCATCAAGGGTTCGGCCAAGCTGGCGCTGGAAGGCGACAAGGGCGAGCTGGGTGAAGTGGCGATCATGAACCTGGCCGACGCGCTGGACACGTACATCCCGACGCCGGAGCGCGCAGTGGATGGCGCGTTCCTGATGCCGGTGGAAGACGTGTTCTCGATCTCGGGCCGCGGTACAGTGGTGACGGGTCGCGTCGAGCGTGGCGTGGTCAAGGTTGGCGAGGAAATCGAGATTGTCGGTATCAAGCCGACGGTGAAGACGACCTGCACGGGCGTGGAAATGTTCCGCAAGCTGCTGGACCAGGGCCAGGCGGGCGACAACGTCGGTATCCTGCTGCGCGGCACGAAGCGTGAGGAAGTGGAGCGTGGCCAGGTGCTGGCCAAGCCGGGTTCGATCACGCCGCACACGCACTTCACGGCTGAGGTGTACGTGCTGAGCAAGGACGAAGGCGGCCGTCACACGCCGTTCTTCAACAACTACCGTCCGCAGTTCTACTTCCGTACGACGGACGTGACGGGCTCGATCGAGCTGCCGAAGGACAAGGAAATGGTGATGCCGGGCGACAACGTGTCGATCACGGTGAAGCTGATTGCACCGATCGCGATGGAAGAAGGCCTGCGCTTCGCCATCCGTGAAGGTGGCCGTACCGTCGGCGCCGGTGTCGTCGCCAAGATCATCGAGTAAGCCAGCTAGTTCTCGTTGATCGGTTGTTTCGGGGTTGGCGACATCGTCAACCCCAAATGGTTTAGGGGTATAGCTCAACTGGCAGAGCGTCGGTCTCCAAAACCGAAGGTTGGGGGTTCGATTCCCTCTGCCCCTGCCAAATTCTCGCGCTCGTCGCGATGTTCGTTAAGGTGTTATGGCGAATCCTTCCTCCGTCGAAACTGTAAATACTTCCGGTGACAAGCTTCTGCTCGTCGCGGGCGTATTGTTGGTGGTGGCCGGGTTCGTAGGCTTTTTCTGGCTCGGTAGCCAGGAATGGTACGTCCGCGGTGCCGCGCTAGCCGTTGGCGTGGTCGCGGGTGTGGTGGTCGGTTTGCTCTCGGCGCCCGGCAAAGGCTTTATCGCGTTCGCCAAGGACTCGTACCGGGAAGTTCGCAAGGTTGTCTGGCCTACCCGCAAGGAAGCCACGCAGACCACGCTAGTGGTTTTCGGCTTCGTGCTGGTCATGGCCGTGCTCCTCTGGATCAGCGATAAGTCCATCGAATGGGTGATTTTCTCGGTGATTCTGGGTTGGAAATGATATGAGCGATACTCCGGCATCCCCGAGCGGAAAACGTTGGTACGTCGTGCACGCCTACTCCGGCATGGAGAAGAGCGTGCAACGTGCGCTTCAGGAGCGCATTGAGCGCGCCGGCATGCAAGACAAGTTCGGTCAGATTCTCGTTCCGACCGAAGAAGTGGTTGAAGTGAAGGGTGGTCACAAGTCTGTGACCGAGCGTCGTTTCTTCCCAGGCTACGTGCTTGTCGAGATGGAAATGACCGACGAGACGTGGCATCTCGTGAAGAACACTGCCAAGGTGACGGGATTTGTGGGCGGTGCGCGTAACCGACCCAGTCCGATCTCGCCGCGCGAAGTCGAAAAGATCATGTCGCAGATGCAGGAAGGCGTGGAGAAGCCGCGTCCGAAAACCCTGTTCGAAGTTGGCGAGATGGTCCGGGTGAAGGATGGTCCGTTTACGGACTTCAACGGTAGCGTCGAAGAAGTCAATTACGAAAAGTCGCGCGTCCGCGTTTCTGTCACTATTTTTGGTCGCGCAACGCCGGTTGAACTCGAGTTCGGCCAGGTCGAGAAGCTTTGATCCCGATTTCGCGGATCGCGCCGGTAAGGCGCGATCCGCCTTTCGCGCTTACGGTCCGCGCAATGGCCGTTGAGGAGCGTCAGTAGTCAGTTCATCGGCGAACGCGCGTTACTACTCACCGAACGCTCACGCGTTCCACTGAGGTTTTCAAATGGCAAAGAAAATTATCGGCTTTATCAAGCTGCAGATTCCTGCGGGTAAAGCCAATCCGTCGCCCCCCGTCGGTCCGGCGCTGGGTCAGCGCGGTCTGAACATCATGGAGTTCTGCAAGGCGTTCAACGCGCAGACTCAAGCCATGGAACCGGGCCTGCCCGTTCCGGTGGTCATCACCGCTTTCGCCGACAAGAGCTTCACGTTTGTTCTGAAGACGCCGCCGGCAACGGTTCTGATCAAGAAGGCCGCGAAGATCGACAAGGGTTCGAGCAAGCCGCACACCGACAAGGTCGGCTCGATCACGCGCGCTCAGGCCGAAGAGATCGCCAAGACGAAGATGCCGGATCTTACGGCAGCTGATATGGACGCAGCGGTTCGCACGATCGCTGGCAGCGCCCGCTCGATGGGCATCACCGTGGAGGGCGTGTAAATGGCCAAGCTTTCTAAGCGTCTGCAGGCATACGCGAACAAGGTCGACCGTCAGAAGCTGTATCCGATCAACGACGCGCTCGCGCTCGTGAAGGAATGCGCAACGGCGAAGTTCGACGAATCGATCGACGTGGCCGTGCAACTCGGCATCGATGCGAAGAAGTCAGACCAGGTCGTTCGTGGCTCCGTCGTGCTGCCCGCTGGTACCGGCAAGTCGGTTCGCGTGGCCGTGTTCGCGCAAGGCGACAAGGCCGAGCAGGCTCGCGCCGCAGGTGCGGAAATCGTCGGGATGGAAGATCTCGCCGAGCAGATCAAGGCTGGCAATCTGAACTTCGACGTCGTGATCGCCTCGCCGGACACGATGCGTGTGGTCGGTACGCTGGGCCAGATTCTCGGCCCGCGCGGCCTGATGCCGAACCCCAAGGTTGGCACCGTGACGCCGGACGTGGCTACCGCAGTCAAGAACGCGAAGGCCGGTCAGGTGCAATTCCGCGTCGACAAGGCCGGCATTATCCACGCGACCATCGGTCGTGCCTCGTTCGAACCCGCAGCGCTGCGCAGCAACCTCGACGCACTCGTCGACGCGCTGAACAAGGCGAAGCCGGCAACGAGCAAGGGCGTGTACCTGCGCAAGATCGCCGTGTCGAGCACGATGGGTGTGGGCGTGCGCGTCGATCAGGCAACGCTCGCCGCGCAGTAATCGTTTTGTCGCTTCGCTGCTGGACAGGGCGGAGCGTTTAAGGGCTTTGGGCGGTCGCGAGATGGCAGGGTGCATCACGCGGCCGGTTGTCAAAGACCGTTGGTGGAGCGTAGTAGTTGGACGTCTCCTTAATGCAAACCAACGCAGATGGCGAACCCGAAAAGGTTTTGAAGTGCTGAAGCAGGTTGTCGTGCGCAGCAATGCGGGCGGGAACCGGCTGAAATACTCCGGACTGGTCGGACGCCGTTGTTGAACCCGATGCACAAGGCTCGTGCCGCGTGTATCGAATCTGGAGGCTAACCGTGCCACTCAACAAGGAAGACAAGCAGGCCGTCGTAGCTGAGGTTTCCGCGCAAGTTGCGAAAGCCCAGACGATGGTTCTTGCTGAGTATCGTGGGATTGCGGTTGGCGATCTGACCAAGCTGCGCGCGAAAGCGCGCGAGCAGCAGGTGTACCTGCGCGTGCTGAAGAATACGTTGGCACGTCGTGCAGTTGAAGGTACCCCGTTTGCTCCGCTGGCAGAGCAGATGACTGGCCCCCTGATCTACGGCATCTCGGAAGATGCCATTGCCGCCGCGAAGGTCGTCAACGACTTCAGCAAGGGCAATGACAAGCTGATCATCAAGGCCGGTGCCTACGAAGGCAAGGTGATGGACAAGGCTGGCGTGCAAGCGCTTGCCAACATCCCGAGTCGCGAGGAACTGCTCTCGAAGCTGTTGTTTGTCATGCAGGCCCCGGTTTCTGGCTTCGCGCGCGCATTGGCTGCGCTGGCGGAGAAGAAGCAGGGCGAAGCTGCGTAACGAACTTCAGTCTGGCGAGATCTGCGGACAGGATCGCTGGCTGTATCCGAATTCAATCTAGGAGTATTTCAAATGGCAATCGCAAAAGAAGACATCCTCGAAGCCGTTGGCGCGATGTCGGTTCTGGAACTGAACGAACTGGTCAAGGCGTTCGAAGAGAAGTTTGGCGTGTCGGCTGCTGCAGTGGCAGTGGCAGGCCCGGCCGGTGGCGGCGGTGCAGCTGCAGCCGCTGAAGAGCAGACCGAATTCACGGTCGTGCTGACCGAAACCGGTGGCAACAAGGTTGCCGTGATTAAGGCTGTTCGCGAACTGACGGGCCTGGGCCTGAAGGAAGCGAAGGACCTGGTCGACGGTGCACCGAAGCCCGTTAAGGAAGCGGTGCCCAAGGCTGCTGCTGACGAAGCGAAGAAGAAGCTGGAAGACGCAGGCGCGAAGGCTGAAATCAAGTAAGTTCCGGCGCGCTGTGCGAAGGCTGGCGGTTTTCACACCGCCGGCCTTTTTGTGCTTTGTGGGGACCGTGTTTTTGCACCTGTCGGGTGCGGAAGTTCGGGCCCCAGAAGCCAAAGAAAATCGCCTTTCCAGGCCTTCGGGTCACGATTGAACGGCGCTTCTCTTTGTCTTCTGAAGCGACTGCAGAAGGCAAGTTTGGTCGGGCAGCGGGCAACACTGGCATCCGCTGCCGTCAGCCAGCGGTTGGTAGCGGCCAACCACCAAGCTTCTAAGGCTCGTTCAAGCCATCGGACGGCCATCGGGTCTCAGTCGGTGAACACTCGGGTCGTACCTGTCGGGCAATCCTGCCCCCGGCAACCCCGCCGTGATTCGGAGATCGTATGCAATATTCCTTCACCGAGAAGAAGCGTATTCGCAAGAGTTTCGCGAAGCGCCCCATCGTTCACCAGGTTCCTTTCCTGCTGGCCACCCAGCTTGAATCATTCAGCACATTTCTGCAAGCAGATGTGCCCACGCCGCAGCGCAAGCCTGAAGGCCTGCAAGCGGCGTTCTCGTCCGTGTTCCCCATTGTTTCGCACAACGGGTTTGCTCGCCTCGAGTTCGTCAGCTACGCGCTTTCACCACCCGCATTCAACATCAAGGAATGCCAGCAGCGCGGCCTGACGTATTGCTCCGCGCTGCGCGCGAAGGTGCGTCTGGTATTGCTCGACAAGGAGTCTCCGAGCAAGCCGGTCGTCAAGGAAGTGAAGGAGCAGGAAGTGTACATGGGCGAAATTCCGCTCATGACGCCGACCGGCTCGTTCGTGATCAACGGCACGGAACGTGTGATCGTGTCGCAGCTGCACCGCTCGCCTGGTGTGTTCTTCGAACACGACAAGGGCAAGACGCACAGCTCCGGCAAGCTGCTGTTCTCCGCGCGCATCATTCCTTACCGCGGCTCGTGGCTCGACTTCGAATTCGATCCGAAGGACGTGCTGTACTTCCGCGTGGACCGTCGCCGCAAGATGCCGGTCACGATCCTGCTGAAGGCCATTGGCCTCACGCCGGAACAGATCCTCGCGAACTTCTTCGTGTTCGACAACTTCACGCTGATGCCGGAAGGCGCGCAGATGGAGTTCGTGCCCGAGCGTCTGCGGGGTGAAGTCGCGCGTTTCGACATCACGGACCGTGATGGCAACGTGATCGTCCAGAAGGACAAGCGCATCAACGCGAAGCACATTCGCGACCTCGACAACGCCAAGACGAAGTTCATCTCGGTGCCCGAGGACTATCTGCTCGGCCGCGTGCTGGCCAAGAACATCGTCGACAGCGAAACGGGCGAAGTGATCGCCAACGCGAACGACGAAGTCACGGAAAGCGTGCTCGAGAAGCTGCGCGAAGCGGGCATCAAGGACTTCCAGACGCTCTATACGAACGATCTGGACCAGGGTCCGTACATCTCGTCGACGCTGCGGGTTGACGAAACGGCCGACCGCATGGCCGCACGCATCGCGATCTACCGCATGATGCGTCCGGGTGAGCCGCCCACCGAAGAAGCGGTCGAGGCACTGTTCAACCGTCTCTTCTACAGCGAAGACGCGTACGATCTCTCGAAGGTCGGCCGTATGAAGTTTAACCGCCGCGTGGGCCGCGATGAAATCACGGGCCCGATGACGCTGCAGGACGACGACATCCTCGCGACCATCAAGATCCTCGTCGAGCTGCGTAACGGCAAGGGCGAAGTGGACGATATCGACCACCTCGGCAATCGTCGCGTGCGTTGCGTTGGCGAACTGGCGGAGAACCAGTTCCGTGCCGGTCTCGTGCGCGTCGAGCGCGCGGTGAAGGAACGCTTGGGTCAGGCCGAAAGCGAAAACCTGATGCCGCACGACCTGATCAACTCGAAGCCGATTTCGTCGGCGATTCGCGAGTTCTTCGGTTCGTCGCAGCTGTCGCAGTTCATGGACCAGACCAACCCGCTGTCGGAAATCACGCACAAGCGTCGTGTTTCCGCACTGGGCCCGGGCGGTCTGACGCGTGAGCGCGCAGGCTTCGAAGTGCGTGACGTGCACCCGACCCACTATGGCCGCGTGTGCCCGATCGAAACGCCGGAAGGTCCGAACATCGGCCTGATCAACTCGCTCGCGCTGTACGCGCACCTGAACGAGTACGGCTTCCTCGAAACGCCGTACCGCAAGGTCGAAGACGGTAAGGTCACGGACCAGATCGATTACCTGTCGGCGATCGAAGAAGGCCGTTACGTGATCGCGCAGGCGAACGCGGCAGTGGCCGACGACGGCACGCTCACCGACGAACTGGTGTCGTCGCGTGAAGCCGGCGAAACGCTGATGGTCACGCCGGACCGCATCCAGTACATGGACGTGGCGCCGTCGCAGATCGTGTCGGTGGCGGCTTCGCTGATTCCGTTCCTCGAGCACGACGACGCGAACCGCGCGTTGATGGGTTCGAACATGCAGCGTCAGGCTGTGCCGTGTCTGCGTCCTGAGAAGGCCGTGGTGGGTACGGGCATCGAGCGCACGGTGGCGGTCGACTCGGGCACGACGGTTCAGGCGTTCCGCGGTGGCGTGGTCGATTACGTCGACGCGGGCCGTATCGTGATTCGCGTGAACGACGACGAAGCCGTGGCCGGTGAGGTGGGTGTCGACATCTACAACCTCATCAAGTACACGCGTTCGAACCAGAACACGAACATCAACCAGCGTCCCATCGTGAAGGTGGGCGACATCGTCTCGCGCGGCGACGTGCTGGCCGACGGCGCCTCCACGGACCTGGGCGAGCTCGCGCTCGGCCAGAACATGCTGGTCGCGTTCATGCCGTGGAACGGCTACAACTTCGAAGACTCGATCCTGATCTCCGAAAAGGTGGTGGCCGACGACCGTTACACGTCGATCCACATCGAAGAGTTGAACGTTGTTGCTCGCGACACGAAGCTCGGACCGGAAGAAATCACGCGCGACATTTCGAATCTCGCGGAAGTGCAGCTGAGCCGTCTCGACGAGTCGGGCATCGTGTACATCGGCGCGGAAGTCGAAGCGGGCGACGTGCTGGTGGGCAAGGTGACGCCGAAGGGCGAAACGCAGCTCACGCCGGAAGAAAAGCTGCTGCGCGCGATCTTCGGCGAGAAGGCATCGGACGTGAAGGACACCTCGCTGCGCGTGCCGTCGGGCATGAGCGGCACGGTGATCGACGTGCAGGTGTTCACGCGTGAAGGCATCCAGCGCGACAAGCGCGCCCAGCAGATCATCGACGACGAGCTGAAGCGCTATCGCCTCGACCTGAACGACCAGCTGCGTATCGTGGAAGGCGACGCGTTCCAGCGTCTCGCACGCATGCTCGTGGGCAAGGTTGCGAACGGTGGTCCGAAGAAGCTCGCGAAGGGCACGAAGATCGACCAGGCGTACCTGGAAGACCTCGACCACTACCACTGGTTCGACATCCGCCTCGCGGACGAAGACGCAGCGGCGCAGCTCGAAGCCATCAAGGACTCGATCGAACAGAAGCGTCACCAGTTCGACCTCGCGTTCGAAGAGAAGCGCAAGAAGCTCACGCAAGGCGACGAACTGCCGCCGGGCGTGCTGAAGATGGTCAAGGTGTACCTCGCGGTGAAGCGCCGTCTGCAGCCTGGCGACAAGATGGCCGGCCGTCACGGTAACAAGGGCGTGGTGTCGAAGATCGTTCCGGTCGAAGACATGCCGTACATGGCCGACGGCCGTCCGGCCGACGTCGTGCTGAACCCGCTCGGCGTGCCGTCGCGGATGAACGTGGGTCAGGTGCTGGAAGTGCACCTGGGCTGGGCGGCGAAGGGTCTGGGCTGGCGTATCGGCGAAATGCTGCAGCGTCAGACGAAGGTCGAAGAACTGCGTGTGTTCCTGACGAAGATCTACAACGAGTCGGGCCGTGCAGAAGAGCTGGACAGCTTCTCGGACGACGAGATCATCGAACTCGCGAAGAACCTGCGCGAAGGCGTGCCGTTCGCCACGCCGGTGTTCGACGGTGCGACCGAAGAGGAAATGTCGAAGATGCTCGACCTGGCGTTCCCGGACGAGATCGCCGAGCAGCTGGGCATGACGAAGTCGAAGAACCAGGTCCGCCTCTACGACGGCCGCACGGGCGAAGCATTCGAGCGTACGGTGACGGTCGGCTACATGCACTACCTGAAGCTGCACCACCTGGTCGACGACAAGATGCACGCGCGCTCCACGGGTCCGTACTCGCTCGTGACGCAGCAGCCGCTGGGCGGCAAGGCGCAGTTCGGTGGTCAGCGCTTCGGTGAAATGGAAGTGTGGGCGCTCGAAGCGTATGGCGCATCGTACGTGCTGCAGGAAATGCTGACGGTGAAGTCGGACGACGTGACCGGCCGTACCAAGGTCTATGAGAACCTCGTGAAGGGCGACCACGTGATCGACGCCGGTATGCCTGAGTCGTTCAACGTGCTGGTGAAGGAAATCCGGTCGCTGGGTATCGACATCGACCTGGACCGGAACTAATCGGACTACTGGAGAGAAGCGATGAAAGCTTTGCTCGATCTATTCAAGCAAGTCCAACAAGAAGAAGTTTTTGATGCGATCAAGATCGGTCTGGCCTCGCCCGACAAGATCCGGTCGTGGTCGTTCGGTGAAGTCAAGAAGCCGGAGACCATCAACTACCGTACGTTCAAGCCGGAACGCGATGGCCTGTTCTGCGCCAAGATCTTTGGCCCGATCAAGGACTACGAGTGCCTGTGCGGCAAGTACAAGCGCCTCAAGCACCGCGGCGTGATCTGCGAGAAGTGCGGCGTCGAAGTGACGCTCGCCAAGGTGCGTCGCGAACGCATGGGCCACATCGAACTGGCCTCGCCCGTTGCGCACATCTGGTTCCTGAAGTCGCTGCCGTCGCGTCTGGGCATGGTGCTCGACATGACACTGCGCGACATTGAGCGCGTGCTGTACTTCGAAGCGTACGTGGTGATCGATCCGGGCATGACGCCGCTGAAGGCGCGGCAGATCATGACCGAAGAGGATTACTACAACAAGGTCGAGGAATACGGCGACGAATTCCGTGCCGAAATGGGCGCGGAAGGCGTGCGCGAACTGCTGCGTTCGATCAACATCGACGAGCAGGTCGAGACGCTGCGCACGGAACTCAAGAACACGGGTTCCGAAGCGAAGATCAAGAAGTACGCGAAGCGCCTGAAGGTGCTCGAGGCCTTCCAGCGTTCGGGCATCAAGCCCGAGTGGATGATTCTCGAAGTGCTGCCGGTGCTGCCGCCGGAACTGCGTCCGCTCGTGCCGCTCGACGGCGGCCGTTTCGCGACGTCGGACCTGAACGACCTGTATCGCCGCGTGATCAACCGTAACAACCGGTTGAAGCGTCTGCTCGAGCTGAAGGCACCTGAAATCATCGTGCGCAACGAAAAGCGCATGCTGCAGGAAGCCGTCGACTCGCTGCTCGACAACGGTCGTCGCGGCAAGGCGATGACGGGTGCGAACAAGCGTCCGCTGAAGTCGCTCGCCGACATGATCAAGGGTAAGGGCGGTCGCTTCCGTCAGAACCTGCTGGGCAAGCGCGTGGACTACTCGGGCCGTTCGGTCATCGTGGTGGGCCCGACGCTGAAGCTGCACCAGTGCGGTCTGCCGAAGCTGATGGCGCTCGAACTCTTCAAGCCGTTCATCTTCAACAAGCTCGAAGTGATGGGCGTGGCAACGACCATCAAGGCGGCGAAGAAGGAAGTCGAAAACCAGACGGCGGTGGTGTGGGACATCCTCGAAGAGGTGATCCGCGAGCACCCGGTGATGCTCAACCGTGCGCCGACGCTGCACCGTCTCGGCATTCAGGCTTTCGAGCCGGTGCTGATCGAAGGTAAGGCCATTCAGCTGCACCCGCTCGTCTGCGCGGCGTTCAACGCCGACTTCGACGGCGACCAGATGGCCGTTCACGTGCCGCTGTCGCTCGAAGCGCAGATGGAAGCGCGCACGCTGATGCTCGCGTCGAACAACGTGCTGTTCCCGGCCAACGGCGATCCGTCGATCGTGCCGTCGCAGGATATCGTGCTGGGTCTGTACTACGCGACGCGCGAGGCGATCAACGCGAAGGGCGAAGGCATGACGTTCACGGGCGTGTCGGAAGCGCTGCGCGCGTACGAGAACAAGGAAGTCGAGCTCGCATCGCGCGTCAACGTGCGGATTACCGAAATGGTCCGCAACGAAGACACGTCGGAAGGTGCGCCGCAGTTCGTGCCGAAGATCTCGCTGTATGCGACGACCGTCGGCCGCGCGATCCTCTCGGAAATCCTGCCGCACGGCCTGCCGTTCTCGGTGCTGAACAAGCCGCTCAAGAAGAAGGAAATCTCGCGCCTCATCAACACGGCGTTCCGCAAGTGCGGTCTGCGCGCGACGGTGGTGTTCGCCGACCAGTTGATGCAGTCGGGTTTCCGTCTCGCGACGCGTGCCGGTATTTCGATCTGCGTGGACGACATGCTCGTGCCGCCGCAGAAGGAAACCATCGTCGGCGACGCCGCGAAGAAGGTGAAGGAGTACGACCGTCAGTACATGTCGGGTCTCGTCACCGCGCAGGAACGCTACAACAACGTGGTCGACATCTGGTCGGCGACGTCGGAAGCGGTCGGCAAGGCGATGATGGAGCAGCTGTCGACGGAGCCGGTAACGGACCGCGACGGCAACGAGACGCGCCAGGAGTCGTTCAACTCGATCTACATGATGGCCGACTCGGGCGCCCGGGGTTCGGCGGTGCAGATTCGTCAGCTGGCCGGTATGCGCGGCCTGATGGCGAAGCCGGACGGCTCGATTATCGAGACGCCGATTACCGCGAACTTCCGCGAAGGTCTGAACGTGTTGCAGTACTTCATCTCGACCCACGGTGCACGTAAGGGTCTGGCTGATACCGCACTGAAGACCGCGAACTCGGGTTACCTGACGCGTCGTCTCGTCGACGTGACGCAGGACCTCGTGGTGGTCGAGGACGATTGCGGCACCTCGAACGGCGTGGCGATGAAGGCGCTGGTGGAAGGCGGTGAAGTGGTCGAAGCGCTGCGTGACCGGATTCTCGGCCGCGTGGCGGTGGCGGACGTCGTCAATCCCGAATCGCAGGAAACGCTGTACGAATCGGGCACGCTGCTCGACGAAGTTGCGGTCGAGGAAATCGAACGCCTCGGCATCGACGAAGTGCGCGTGCGTACGCCGCTCACCTGCGAAACGCGTTACGGCCTGTGCGCGGCCTGCTACGGCCGCGACCTCGGCCGCGGCTCGCTCGTGAACGTCGGCGAAGCGGTTGGCGTGATTGCGGCGCAGTCGATCGGCGAACCGGGCACGCAGCTCACGATGCGTACGTTCCACATCGGTGGCGCGGCTTCGCGTGCGGCAGTCGCCTCGTCGGTCGAAGCGAAGAGCAACGGTACGGTGCGTTTCACTGCCTCGATGCGCTACGTCACCAACGCGAAGGGCGAGCAGATCGTCATCTCGCGTTCGGGCGAAGCGATCATCGCCGACGATCACGGCCGCGAGCGCGAGCGTCACAAGGTGCCTTACGGCGCCACGCTGCTCCAGCTCGACGGTGCGCAGATCAAGGCCGGCACGCAGCTCGCCACGTGGGACCCGATGACGCGCCCGATCATCACCGAGTACAGCGGTACGGTGAAGTTCGAGAACGTCGAGGAAGGCGTGACGGTGGCCAAGCAGATCGACGACGTGACGGGGCTTTCGACGCTCGTCGTGATCGACGTGAAGCGCCGCGGTTCGCAGGCCTCGAAGAGCGTGCGTCCGCAGGTGAAACTGCTCGACGCCAGCGGCGAAGAAGTGAAGATTCCGGGTACCGAGCACTCGGTGCAGATCGGCTTTCAGGTCGGCGCACTGATCACGGTGAAGGACGGCCAGCAGGTGCAGGTCGGTGAAGTGCTCGCGCGTATTCCGACGGAATCGCAGAAGACGCGTGACATTACCGGCGGTCTGCCGCGTGTGGCCGAACTCTTCGAAGCCCGTTCGCCGAAGGACGCGGGTATCCTGGCGGAAGTCACCGGTACGGTGTCGTTCGGTAAGGACACGAAGGGCAAGCAGCGTCTCGTTATCACGGACCTCGAGGGCAACCAGCACGAGTTCCTGATCGCGAAGGAAAAGCAGGTTCTGGTGCACGATGGTCAGGTCGTCAACAAGGGCGAGATGATCGTGGACGGACCGGCGGATCCGCACGACATCCTGCGTCTGCAGGGCGTCGAGGCGCTGTCGCGCTACATCGTGGACGAAGTGCAGGACGTGTACCGTCTGCAAGGCGTGAAGATCAACGACAAGCACATTGAAGTGATCGTGCGTCAGATGCTGCGCCGCGTGCAGATCGTCGACAACGGCGATACGCGCTTCATCCCGGGCGAACAGGTCGAGCGTTCCGACATGCTCGACGAGAACGACCGGATGGTCGCGGACGACAAGCGTCCGGCCACGTACGAGAACGTGCTGCTGGGTATCACGAAGGCGTCGCTGTCCACCGACTCGTTCATCTCCGCTGCGTCGTTCCAGGAAACGACCCGCGTGCTGACCGAGGCGGCAATCATGGGCAAGCGCGACGATCTGCGTGGCCTGAAGGAAAACGTGATCGTCGGTCGCCTGATTCCTGCCGGTACGGGCCTTGCGTTCCACAAGGCACGCAAGAGCAAGGAGATGGCCGATCGCGAGCGCTTCGACCAGATCGCAGCCGAAGAGGCGTTCGACTTCGGTACGCCGGAAGCCCCGGCCGCCGAGCAGCAGCCTCACACGGGCGAGTAATCCGCAAGCGGCGCGAGCCGCTTCGGATGACCGCTTCGCAGAAGCCGTCCAGTTTCGACTGGGCGGCTTTTTTGTTTCTTACCTCGCATTCGCTCGCCGGTGTCTCGCATGCGACGCCGGCTTGTCTTTGCCGACGTATGGCATCGTCCGCATGGCCAACGCAGTCCGATGGCCTGCATGACCGGCGCCTCGCGTTGGTAGAATTCCGGCTAATCCGCATTGCCCGTTCTCTTCCGCCTACATGTCCCGTTCGCTCGAAATTCTCAACGAAGTTTTTGGTTATCCCGCGTTCCGGGGGCAACAGGGCGAAATCGTCGAACATGTGGCGAGTGGCGGCGACGCCCTCGTGTTGATGCCCACGGGCGGCGGCAAATCACTTTGCTATCAGATTCCGTCGCTCGTGCGGCGGGAGGCGGGGCAGGGCGCGGGCATCGTGGTCTCCCCGCTCATTGCGCTCATGCAAGACCAGGTCGCGGCGCTCACCGAGGTGGGTGTGCGTGCCGCTTACCTGAACTCGACGCTGTCGGGCGCGGAGGCCGCTGCCACGGAGCGTGCGCTGCGAGAGGGCGACATCGACCTTCTCTATGTCGCGCCGGAACGCTTGATGACGCCGCGCTTTCTCGAACTGCTCGAGCGCGCGCGCATCGGCCTCTTTGCCATCGACGAAGCGCATTGCGTGTCGCAGTGGGGGCACGACTTCCGGCCCGAATACATCCAGCTATCTGTGCTGCACGAGCGCTTTCCGGCGGTGCCGCGCATCGCGCTAACGGCTACTGCGGACGCCATCACGCGCGACGAGATCGTGCATCGTCTCGCGCTCGACGAAGCGCGCATTTTCGTCTCGAGTTTCGACCGGCCCAACATCCGCTACCGCATTGTCGAAAAGGACAATGCGCGCACCCAGTTGCTCGACTTCATTCGGGCCGAACACACGCGTGCGGACGGCACCACCGACGCCGGCGTCGTGTATTGCCTGTCCCGCCGCAAGGTCGAAGAAACGGCGGAGTGGCTGAAAGGGCAAGGCATCCGCGCGCTGCCGTACCACGCCGGCATGGAATTCGCCGTGCGGCAGGAACACCAGGAGATATTCCAGCGCGAAGAGGGCATCGTGATGTGCGCGACGATCGCCTTTGGCATGGGCATCGACAAGCCCGACGTTCGCTTCGTCGCGCACCTGGATTTGCCAAAGAGCGTGGAGGGCTACTACCAGGAAACCGGACGCGCAGGTCGCGACGGTCTGCCTGCAAACGCGTGGATGGCCTATGGGCTGGGCGATGTCGTGCAGCAGCGCAAGATGATCGACGAGTCCGACGCCGACGACGCGCACAAGCGCGTGCAGACAAGCAAGCTCGACGCGCTGCTCGGCCTGTGCGAAACCGCTGCGTGCCGGCGCGTGCGGCTGCTCGCCTACTTCGGCGAAGAGTCGGGGCCGTGCGGCAACTGCGACACCTGCCTCGAGCCTCCGGCCACATGGGACGCGACGCGCGAGTCGCAAATGGCGCTCTCATGCGTCTTCCGCGCGCAGCGTGCGAGCGGCTTCCACTTCGGCGCCGGGCATCTCATCGACATTCTGCGCGGCAACCGCAACGAAAAGATTCTTCAGCGCGGGCACGAGCAGCTCAGTACCTTCGGCATCGGTGCAGCGCTTTCCGAAGCGGAATGGCGCGCCATCTTCCGGCAACTCGTCGCCTTTGGCTACCTGGCGGTCGACCATGACGGCTTTGGCTCGCTCGTGCTCACGGAGGCGAGCAAGCGGGTGCTCAAGGGCGAGGAGACCGTGACGATGCGGCGCTACGTCAAGCCGGCCCGCGCACGGCAAGCGTCCGGCCGCACCAGCGAGCGCGCCGACCCGACGCTCGGCATGAGCGCACACGAGCGTGCGCGCTGGGACAGGCTGCGTGCGTGGCGAACCGCTACGGCGAAGAGCGAGGGCGTACCGGCCTACGTCATATTTCACGACGCAACCCTGGCGGAAATCGCCCGCGTGCATCCCGACACCATTAACGACCTGCGCCATATTCCTGGCATTGGGGCCCGTAAGCTGGAACGGTTCGGCGACGAACTTCTCGAGGTCGTGAGCGCGGACTAATTGCGGCGACGCCGGAGGCCGTCCGTCACAACATCAGAAATGCTGCAAGCTATTGACGCGCTTGGCATTTCCCGAATATGATGCTGGGTTCCGGTTCTTGGGATGTCGGCGTGCGTTCGTTCCTATTGGTCACGCCGCCGGTGGTTTTCCCGTTCGGAGATTCGAAACGTATCGATTTTCGCTTTGCCCGGAAATGGATGCGTCGATTTTGTTCAATTTCAGGAATAAACAATGCCAACCATCAATCAACTGGTTCGCAAAGGCCGCACTTCGGAAGTCGCGAAGAGCAAGAGCCCGGCCTTGCAGGACTGCCCGCAGCGTCGCGGCGTGTGCACCCGTGTGTACACCACGACGCCGAAGAAGCCGAACTCGGCACTCCGTAAGGTCGCCAAGGTTCGCCTCACGAACGGTTTCGAAGTGATCTCGTACATCGGTGGTGAAGGCCACAACCTGCAGGAACACTCGGTTGTGCTGATCCGCGGCGGCCGTGTCAAGGACTTGCCGGGTGTGCGTTACCACATGGTTCGCGGCTCGCTGGATACCCAGGGCGTCAAGGATCGTAAGCAGGCTCGTTCGAAGTACGGCGCGAAGCGCGCCAAGGCTGCGAAGTAAGCAGTCGGGATGTCGCCTTCACGGGCGATAGAAGGCGGTGGTGCCGGATTCGCCGGTGCTGTCGAGTAAGTGGTCACCCGACCAGGCTGGTAAGTCGTCATGGATGAATCGGGTTAGTTGGTGGCCGCGGGGCAGGCGCAAATCGCCGCTCCAACTGAAAAAGTAAAGGAAGAAACATGCCGCGTCGTCGCGAAGTCCCCAAGCGGGAAGTGTTGCCGGATCCGAAGTTCGGTAACGTCGAAGTAGCAAAGTTCATGAACGTGCTGATGCTCTCGGGCAAGAAGTCGGTTGCCGAGCGTATCGTGTACGGCGCTTTCGAGCAGATCCAGACCAAGGGTGGCAAGGACCCGCTGGAAGTGTTCACTGTCGCACTCAACAACGTGAAGCCGGTGGTGGAAGTGAAGAGCCGCCGCGTGGGTGGTGCGAACTATCAGGTTCCGGTCGAAGTGCGTCCGTCGCGTCGTATGGCATTGGCGATGCGTTGGTTGCGCGAGGCCGCGAAGAAGCGCAGCGAGAAGTCGATGGCACTGCGTCTTGCTGGTGAACTGCTGGAAGCGTCCGAAGGGCGTGGTGGCGCAATGAAGAAGCGCGACGAAGTTCACCGGATGGCGGAAGCCAACAAGGCGTTCTCGCATTTCCGTTTCTAAGCGTCCCGACTTCGGGTCTAACGGAAAGAAATTCCGGGCGGGTGCGCTTGAAAAGCGCCTCGCCCGTTTGTGTTAAGGCGCATCGGGCCTATATATCCGCAGACGGATTCCCGGTTTGCCAACCCCATAGAGGAACAAAGTGGCTCGCAAGACTCCCATCGAGCGCTACCGCAATATCGGTATTAGCGCTCACATCGACGCCGGCAAAACGACGACGACCGAGCGCATCCTGTTTTACACCGGCGTGAACCACAAGATCGGTGAAGTGCACGACGGCGCTGCAACCATGGACTGGATGGAGCAGGAACAGGAGCGGGGCATCACGATTACGTCCGCTGCTACGACTGCCTTCTGGAAGGGCATGGGCAACAACTATCCGGAACACCGGATCAACATCATCGACACCCCGGGCCACGTCGACTTCACGATCGAAGTGGAGCGTTCGATGCGCGTGCTCGACGGCGCGTGCATGGTCTACTGTGCCGTGGGCGGCGTGCAGCCGCAGTCGGAAACGGTGTGGCGCCAGGCGAACAAGTACAAGGTGCCCCGTCTCGCGTTCGTCAACAAGATGGACCGTACCGGCGCGAACTTCTTCAAGGTCTACGACCAGCTGAAGACCCGCCTGAAGGCGAACCCGGTTCCCGTCGTGGTGCCGATCGGCTCGGAAGAAAACTTCAAGGGCGTCGTCGACCTCCTGAAGATGAAGGCGATCATTTGGGACGAAGCGTCGCAAGGCACGAAGTTCGACTACGTCGACGTCCCGGCTGAACTCGTCGATACGTGCAACGAGTGGCGCGAGAAGATGATCGAATCCGCCGCCGAAGCCAGCGAAGAGCTGATGGAAAAGTACCTCGGCGGCGAAGAGCTGAGCGAAGCGGAAATCGTCAAGGCGCTGCGTGATCGCACGATCGCCTGTGAAATCCAGCCGATGCTGTGCGGCACCGCGTTCAAGAACAAGGGCGTGCAGCGCATGCTCGACGCTGTGATCGACTTCCTGCCGTCGCCGGTCGACATCCCGCCGGTGAAGGGCGAACTCGAAAGCGGCGAAACGGCGGAGCGCAAGGCGTCGGACGACGAGAAGTTCTCGGCGCTCGCGTTCAAGATCATGACGGATCCGTTCGTCGGCCAGCTGATCTTCTTCCGCGTCTACTCGGGTGTGGTGAATTCGGGCGACACGGTGCTGAACTCGACCAAGGACAAGAAGGAACGCCTTGGCCGTATTCTGCAGATGCACGCCAACCAGCGCGAAGAAATCAAGGAAGTGCGCGCGGGCGACATCGCCGCGGCTGTGGGCCTGAAGGAAGCGACCACTGGCGACACGCTGTGCGATCCCGCCCACCCGATCGTGCTCGAGCGCATGGTGTTCCCGGAGCCGGTGATCTCGCAGGCCGTCGAGCCGAAGACGAAGGCCGACCAGGAAAAGATGGGTCTCGCGCTGAACCGTCTCGCGCAGGAAGATCCTTCGTTCCGCGTGCAAACGGACGAGGAATCGGGCCAGACGATCATCTCGGGCATGGGCGAGTTGCACCTCGAAATTCTCGTCGACCGCATGAAGCGTGAATTCGGCGTGGAAGCGACTGTCGGCAAGCCGCAGGTGGCGTACCGCGAAACGATCCGTAGCACGGCGAAGGACGTGGAAGGCAAGTTCGTCAAGCAGTCGGGCGGTCGCGGCCAGTACGGTCACGCCGTCATCACGCTGGAGCCGAACGAGCAGGGCAAGGGCTACGAGTTCCTCGACGAGATCAAGGGTGGCGTGATTCCGCGTGAATTCATTCCGGCTGTCGACAAGGGTATCGTCGAAACGCTGAAGAACGGCGTGCTGGCTGGCTTCCCGGTCGTGGACGTGAAGGTTCACCTGACGTTCGGTTCGTACCACGACGTGGACTCGAACGAAAACGCGTTCCGCATGGCTGGCTCCATGGCGTTCAAGGAAGCTATGCGCCGCGCAACGCCGGTGCTGCTCGAGCCGATGATGGCTGTCGAAGTCGAGACGCCGGAAGACTACATGGGCAACGTGATGGGCGACCTGTCGGGCCGCCGCGGCATCGTGCAGGGCATGGAGGACATGGTGGGCGGCGGCAAGATCGTGCGCGCCGAAGTTCCGCTGTCGGAAATGTTCGGCTACTCCACGTCGCTGCGTTCGCTCACGCAAGGCCGCGCAACGTACACGATGGAATTCAAGCACTACGCAGAAGCCCCGCGTAACGTGGCCGACGCGATCATCAACGCGAAGGCGAAGTAATCGTCGGCGTCCTGTCACCGATTCACTTTTTTTGAAAGAAGAGAAACATGGCTAAAGGTAAATTTGAGCGGACCAAGCCGCACGTGAACGTGGGCACGATCGGTCACGTTGACCACGGCAAGACCACGCTGACGGCGGCGATTGCGACGGTTCTGTCGGCGAAGTTCGGCGGTGAGGCGAAGAAGTACGACGAGATCGACGCGGCGCCGGAAGAAAAGGCCCGCGGCATCACGATCAACACGGCGCACATCGAGTACGAAACGGCCAACCGCCACTACGCACACGTTGACTGCCCGGGTCACGCGGACTACGTGAAGAACATGATCACGGGTGCAGCGCAGATGGACGGCGCGATCCTGGTGTGCTCGGCCGCGGACGGTCCGATGCCGCAGACGCGCGAGCACATCCTGCTGGCGCGCCAGGTGGGCGTGCCGTACATCATCGTGTTCCTGAACAAGTGCGACATGGTGGACGACGCCGAGCTGCTCGAGCTGGTGGAAATGGAAGTGCGCGAGCTGCTGTCGAAGTACGACTTCCCGGGCGACGACACGCCGATCATCAAGGGTTCGGCCAAGCTGGCGCTGGAAGGCGACAAGGGCGAGCTGGGTGAAGTGGCGATCATGAACCTGGCCGACGCGCTGGACACGTACATCCCGACGCCGGAGCGCGCGGTGGATGGCGCGTTCCTGATGCCGGTGGAAGACGTGTTCTCGATCTCGGGCCGCGGTACGGTGGTGACGGGTCGCGTCGAGCGTGGCGTGGTCAAGGTTGGCGAGGAAATCGAGATTGTCGGTATCAAGCCGACGGTGAAGACGACCTGCACGGGCGTGGAAATGTTCCGCAAGCTGCTGGACCAGGGCCAGGCGGGCGACAACGTCGGTATCCTGCTGCGCGGCACGAAGCGTGAGGAAGTGGAGCGTGGCCAGGTGCTGGCCAAGCCGGGTTCGATCACGCCGCACACGCACTTCACGGCTGAGGTGTACGTGCTGAGCAAGGACGAAGGCGGCCGTCACACGCCGTTCTTCAACAACTACCGTCCGCAGTTCTACTTCCGTACGACGGACGTGACGGGCTCGATCGAGCTGCCGAAGGACAAGGAAATGGTGATGCCGGGCGACAACGTGTCGATCACGGTGAAGCTGATTGCACCGATCGCGATGGAAGAAGGCCTGCGCTTCGCCATCCGTGAAGGTGGCCGCACCGTCGGCGCCGGTGTCGTCGCCAAGATCATCGAGTAAAATCGCTGGTTTGCAGTAACAGCAGTAAGTGCCCGGGGCCGGGCACCTGCCTCCCCGGCAGGCGTCCGGTCCTACGTTCTTTCTTAATCCGGCGGTGCAATATCGCCTCGCTCTTTTTCAAGGAATCGTCATGCAAAACCAGAAAATCCGCATCCGCCTGAAGGCTTTCGACTACCGCCTGATCGACCAGTCGGCCGCCGAGATTGTCGACACGGCCAAGCGGACTGGTGCAATCGTCCGCGGCCCGGTGCCGCTGCCGACGCGTATCCAGCGTTTCGACATCCTGCGTTCGCCGCACGTCAACAAGACGTCGCGCGACCAGCTCGAGATCCGTACTCACCTGCGTCTGATGGACATCGTCGACCCGACGGACAAGACTGTCGACGCGCTGATGAAGCTCGATCTGCCGGCAGGCGTGGACGTCGAAATCAAGCTGCAGTAAGGGTTTCAGGCGCTGCCGCTCACACGGGCGGCGCTAAGTCATTGATTGCTTGCGAAAAACGAAAGGCCTCGCTATAATGCTAGGCTTTTCGCGCATTTGCGCAAAAAGCCAGTGTTTTGCTGTGGGCCTGAAGGCGCTGAAAGCGTCCGTCAAGTCCCGGTAATCAGCTGGCACTTTGTAAATTAGCCCCGACCAATCGCAGTCGGGAATGGAGAAAACGATGAGCCTTGGACTCGTAGGTCGCAAGGTTGGCATGACCCGTATCTTCACGGCTGAAGGGGATTCGATTCCCGTCACCGTGCTGGACGTGTCCGACAACCGCGTGACGCAGATCAAGACTGTTGAAACCGACGGCTACACGGCTGTTCAGGTTGCGTTCGGTACGCGCCGTGCATCGCGCGTGACGAAGCCGCTCGCAGGTCATCTCGCCAAAGCCGGTGTTCAGGCCGGTGAAATCCTCAAGGAATTCCGCATTGATGCCACCAAGGCTGCCGAGTTGTCCGCCGGCGCTGTGGTTGGCACCGATCTGTTCGAAGTGGGCCAGAAGGTCGACGTGCAGGGCGTGTCGATCGGTAAGGGCTACGCCGGTACCATCAAGCGTTACAACTTCAGTTCGGGCCGTGCATCGCACGGTAACTCGCGCTCGCACAACGTGCCGGGCTCGATCGGTATGGCGCAGGATCCGGGTCGCGTGTTCCCGGGCAAGCGCATGACTGGTCACATGGGTGACGAGACCGTGACGGTCCAGAACCTCGAGATCGCTCGCATCGACGCAGACCGCAAGCTGCTGCTCGTGAAGGGTGCCGTTCCGGGTGCGAAGGGCGGCAAGGTTTTCGTGACGCCGGCCGTGAAAGCGCGTGCCGAGAAAGGAGCGAAATAATGGAACTTAAGCTCCTGAATGCCAATGGTCAGGAAGGCGCCGCGGTCAACGCGTCGGACGTCGTGTTCGGCCGTGACTACAACGAAGCCCTGATTCACCAGATCGTCATTGCGTACCAGGCGAACGCGCGCAGCGGTAACCGCGCCCAGAAGGATCGCACGGACGTCAAGCACACCACCAAGAAGCCGTGGCGTCAGAAGGGTACGGGCCGCGCTCGTGCCGGTATGTCGTCGAGCCCGCTGTGGCGCGGCGGTGGTCGCATCTTCCCGAACTCGCCGGAAGAAAACTTCTCGCACAAGGTCAACAAGAAGATGCACCGCGCAGGTCTGTGCTCCATCTTCTCGCAGCTGGCCCGCGAAGGCCGCATCTCGGTGGTCGAGGACCTCACGCTCGAAGCGCCGAAGACGAAGCTGCTGGCCGAAAAGTTCAAGGCTATGGGTCTCGAGTCCGTGCTCGTCATTACTGACACGGTCGACGAAAACCTGTACCTCGCGTCGCGCAACCTCGCCCACGTGGCGGTTGTCGAGCCGCGTTACGCCGACCCGCTGTCGCTGATCTACTTCAAGAAAGTACTGATCACGAAGGCTGCGGTCGCCCAGATCGAGGAGTTGCTGTCATGAGCGAGATTCGCAAGAACGATCATCGTTTGATGCAGGTTCTGCTCGCGCCGGTGATCTCCGAAAAGGCGACGCTGGTTGCCGACAAGAACGAACAGGTTGTGTTCGAAGTTGCGCCGGACGCGAACAAGCAGGAAATCAAGGCTGCTGTCGAGCTGCTGTTCAAGGTGGAAGTCAAATCCGTCAACGTGCTGGTCACGAAAGGCAAGAGCAAGCGCTTTGGCCGTTTCGTGGGTCGCCGCAAGGACGTGAAGAAGGCCTACGTCTGCCTGAAGCCCGGCCAGGAAATCAACTTTGAAGCGGAGGCCAAGTAATCATGGCACTCGTTAAAGTTAAGCCGACCTCGCCGGGCCGCCGCGCGATGGTCAAGGTGGTCAACAAGGAACTGCACAAGGGCAAGCCGTTCGCACCGCTCGTCTCGAAGCAGAGCTCGACCGCCGGCCGTAATAACAACGGCCACATCACGACGCGCCACAAGGGTGGTGGTCACAAGCAGCACTATCGTGTGATCGACTTCCGTCGTACGAAGGATGGCATTCCGGCGAAGGTCGAACGTCTCGAGTACGACCCGAACCGTAGCGCGAACATCGCGCTGGTTCTGTACGCAGACGGCGAGCGTCGCTACATCATCGCGCCGAAGGGTGTGACGGTCGGCCAGCAGATCATGTCGGGCTCGGAAGCTCCGATCCGCGCGGGTAACGCACTGCCGATCCGCAACATCCCGGTCGGTACGACGATTCACTGCATCGAGATGTTCCCCGGCAAGGGCGCGCAAATGGCGCGTTCGGCTGGCGCATCGGCCATGTTGCTGGCTCGCGAAGGCATCTACGCGCAGGTTCGTCTGCGCTCGGGTGAAATCCGCCGCGTGCACGTGGAGTGCCGCGCGACGATCGGTGAAGTGGGCAACGAAGAGCACAGCCTGCGCCAGATCGGTAAGGCCGGCGCAAACCGCTGGCGCGGTATCCGCCCGACGGTGCGTGGCGTTGCAATGAACCCGGTCGATCACCCGCACGGTGGTGGTGAGGGCAAGACGGCTGCAGGCCGCGACCCGGTAAGCCCGTGGGGCACGCCGACGAAGGGTTACCGCACCCGCAGCAACAAGCGCACGACGACGATGATCGTCCAGCGCCGTCACAAGCGTTAAGGAGCAGCAATGGCACGTTCTGTTAAAAAAGGTCCGTTCTGCGACGCCCATTTGCTGAAGAAGGTTGAGGCGGCTGCAGCTTCGCGTGACAAGAAACCGATCAAGACCTGGTCGCGTCGTTCGACGATCCTGCCGGACTTCATCGGCCTGACGATCGCCGTGCACAACGGCCGTCAACACGTTCCGGTGTACATCTCGGAAAACATGGTCGGCCACAAGCTTGGCGAGTTCGCACTGACCCGGACGTTCAAGGGTCACGCGGCCGACAAGAAGGCCAAGAAATAAGGGGCAATCAAGATGGAAGTGAAAGCAATTCATCGCGGTGCCCGCATCTCGGCGCAGAAAACGCGCCTTGTGGCTGACCAGATCCGCGGTTTGCCGGTCGACAAGGCGCTGAACGTTCTGACGTTCTCGCCGAAGAAGGCGGCTGGCATCGTGAAGAAGGTCGTGCTGTCGGCGATCGCGAATGCAGAGCACAACGAGGGCGCCGATATCGACGAGCTCAAGATCAAGAGCATCTACGTCGACAAGGCAGCGTCGCTCAAGCGGTTCACCGCGCGCGCAAAGGGCCGCGGCAACCGCATTGAGAAGCAATCCTGTCACATCACTGTGACGGTCGGGAATTAAGGGGTCACACGATGGGACAGAAAATTCATCCGACTGGCTTCCGTTTGGCCGTCAGCCGCAATTGGGCTTCGCGCTGGTACGCGAACAACAACAATTTCGCGGCGATGTTGAAGGAAGACATCGGTGTTCGTGAATACCTGAAGAAGAAGCTGAAGAACGCTTCGGTGGGCCGCGTGGTCATCGAGCGTCCGGCGAAGAACGCGCGCATCACGATTTACAGCTCGCGTCCTGGCGTCGTCATCGGCAAGAAGGGCGAAGACATCGAACTGCTCAAGTCGGAGCTGCAGAAGCGTATGGGCGTGCCCGTGCACGTCAACATCGAGGAAATCCGCAAGCCGGAAACCGATGCGCAACTGATCGCCGACTCGATCACGCAACAGCTCGAGCGCCGGATCATGTTCCGCCGCGCGATGAAGCGTGCGATGCAAAACGCCATGCGTCTGGGTGCCCAGGGCATCAAGATCATGAGCGCGGGCCGTCTGAACGGTATCGAAATCGCCCGTACCGAGTGGTATCGCGAAGGCCGCGTGCCTCTGCACACGCTGCGTGCGGACATCGACTACGCGACTTCGGAAGCGAAGACGACGTACGGCGTGATCGGCGTCAAGGTGTGGGTCTACAAGGGCGACACGCTTGGCCGCAACGACGCGCCGGTCGTGGAGGAAGTTGCCGAAGAGAAGCGTCCGCGCCGCAACGCACGTCCGGGCGACCGCCGTGGCCGCCGTGATGGCGAAGGTGCCCCGGGTGCACGCCGTGGCGCGCCGCGTCGTGGTGCCGGCAAGCCTGAAGGCGACGGCAAGACTGGAGAATAACGATGCTGCAACCGAAACGCAGGAAGTATCGCAAAGAGCAGAAGGGCCGTAACACCGGTATCGCGACGCGCGGCAACGCCGTTTCGTTTGGTGAGTTTGGCCTGAAGGCTGTCGGTCGCGGCCGTCTGACCGCGCGTCAGATTGAGGCGGCGCGTCGTGCCATGACGCGTCACATCAAGCGCGGTGGCCGCATCTGGATTCGCATTTTCCCGGACAAGCCGATCTCGCAAAAGCCGGCCGAAGTACGTATGGGTAACGGTAAGGGTAACCCGGAGTACTACGTCGCCGAGATCCAGCCGGGCAAGATGCTCTATGAAATGGACGGCGTAACCGAAGAACTGGCACGCGAAGCGTTCCGTCTGGCTGCAGCGAAGCTGCCGCTGAAGACGACCTTCACCGTGCGTCAGCTCGGCGCCTAAGGAGCAAAAGATGAAAGCTTCCGAACTCCGGGAAAAAGACCAGGCCGCGCTCAACAAGGAGCTGTCGGACCTGTTGAAGGCGCAATTCGGTCTGCGCATGCAGCTCGCGACCCAGCAGCTCACGAACACGAGCCAGCTGAAGAAGGTTCGTCGCGACATCGCGCGCGTGCGGACCGTTCTGACCCAGAAGGCGAACCAGAAATGAACGATAGCGTAAAAACCTCGCTCAAGCGGACGCTGGTCGGCAAGGTCGTCAGCAACAAGATGGACAAGACCGTCACCGTGCTCGTCGAGCATCGTGTGAAGCACCCGATCTACGGCAAGTACGTTGTGCGCTCGAAGAAGTACCACGCGCACGACGAAGCGAACACGTACAACGAGGGCGACCTCGTAGAAATCCAGGAAACCCGTCCGGTGTCGAAGACGAAGGCCTGGGCCGTGTCGCGCCTCGTCGAAGCGGCCCGCGTCATCTAAGCACGAGCCGGACTGAGCAGTAGAAGTACTTGAAATCGCAGTAGATTTCGCTTGCAAGACCGAGATTGTTTGTTATAATCTCGGTCTTCCCTCTTTATGGGAGCCCGTCGCGGGCGAAATTGGTGGAGGGAGGCGGCTCGGCGTCAGTCCGTGGCTGTCAGGTTTCACCGGAATGCGATGGCGGGTTTCGTTATGCCGTCGCTGCTGTTCTACCCCAAGCAGCTGAGCAATGCAGTACGGCTGACGGGACCAAGACTGACCGGGTGCGCCATGGTGGTGCAGTCGGATTAAGTTGGGAAAGATAAACCATGATCCAGACCGAATCTCGGCTTGAAGTGGCCGACAACACGGGTGCGCGTGAAGTCATGTGCATCAAGGTGCTCGGCGGCTCGAAGCGTCGTTATGCCAGCATCGGCGACATCATCAAGGTGAGCGTCAAAGAGGCAACGCCGCGTGGGCGCGTGAAGAAAGGCGAAATCTACAACGCCGTGGTGGTTCGCACCGCCAAGGGCGTGCGCCGTCAGGACGGCTCGCTGATCAAGTTCGATGGCAACGCCGCCGTGCTTTTGAATAACAAGCTTGAGCCTATCGGCACCCGCATCTTCGGGCCGGTGACGCGTGAGCTGCGTAGCGAACGGTTCATGAAGATCGTTTCGCTGGCGCCGGAAGTGCTGTAAGGAGTCGCGATGAACAAGATTCGCAAGGGTGACGAAGTCGTCGTCATTACCGGCAAGGACAAGGGCAAGCGCGGCGTCGTGCTGGCTATTGGCGAAGATCGTGTCACCGTCGAGGGCATCAACATCGCGAAGAAGCATGTGAAGCCGAACCCCATGAAGGGTACGACCGGTGGCGTGGAAGCGAAGGCGATGCCGCTGCATATTTCGAACGTCGCGCTGGTGGATGCCAATGGCAAGCCGTCGCGTGTCGGCATCAAGGTCGAAGGGGACAAGAAGGTTCGTTTCCTGAAGACGACCGGTGCTGTCCTGAGCGCCTGACGCTGCGGAGTAAAAAATGGCACGTTTGCAAGAATTCTATAAAGAGAAGGTTGTTCCCGGCCTGATCGAGAAGTTCGGTTACAAGTCGATCATGGAAGTGCCGCGCATCACCAAGATCACCCTGAATATGGGTCTTGGCGAAGCTGTTGCGGACAAGAAGGTGATCGAGAACGCCGTGGGCGACCTGACGAAGATCGCTGGTCAGAAGCCTGTCGTGACGAAGGCCCGTAAGGCAATCGCCGGCTTCAAGATTCGCCAGGGTTATCCGATCGGCGCGATGGTCACGCTGCGTGGCCAGGCAATGTACGAATTTCTCGATCGTTTCGTGACCGTGGCGCTGCCGCGTGTGCGTGACTTCCGTGGCGTGTCCGGCCGTGCATTCGACGGTCGCGGCAACTACAACATCGGTGTGAAAGAGCAGATCATTTTCCCCGAAATCGACTACGACAAGATCGACGCGCTGCGTGGGCTGAACATCAGCATCACGACGACCGCGAAGACCGACGACGAAGCAAAGGCACTGCTCGCCAGCTTCAAGTTCCCGTTCAGAAACTGAGGTTACTGTGGCTAAACTGGCACTGATCGAACGTGAAAAGAAGCGCGCCCGCCTTGCGGCCAAGTACGCGCCGAAGCGCGCGGCGTTGAAGGCGATCATCGACGACCAAACGAAGTCGGAAGAAGAGCGCTACGCAGCCCGTCTCGAACTGCAACAACTGCCCCGCAACTCGAACCCGACTCGCAAGCGTAACCGCTGTGCGATCACGGGCCGTCCGCGTGGCACGTTCCGCAAGTTCGGGCTCGCACGTAACAAGATTCGCGAAATCGCATTCCGTGGCGAGATCCCTGGCCTGACCAAGGCGAGCTGGTAATAGGAGAAACATAAATGAGCATGAGTGATCCTATCGCCGATATGCTGACTCGCATCCGCAATGCGCAGATGGTCGAGAAGGTTTCGGTGACGATGCCCTCGTCGAAAGTCAAGGTTGCGATTGCGCAGGTCCTGAAGGACGAAGGCTATATCGAAGATTTCGCGGTGAAGACCGAAGGTGCGAAGTCGGAGCTGAATATCGCGTTGAAGTACTACGCTGGCCGTCCGGTCATCGAGCGCCTCGAGCGCGTTTCGAAGCCCGGTCTGCGCGTGTACCGTGGTCGTAACGATATCCCCCAGGTCATGAACGGCCTCGGCGTGGCGATCGTTTCGACGCCCAAGGGTGTGATGACCGATCGCAAAGCGCGCGCCACTGGCGTGGGCGGCGAAGTCATCTGCTACGTCGCTTAACGCCGAAGGAGAGGAAACATGTCTCGAGTAGGTAAGAGCCCGATCACGCTGCAAGGCGCAGAGGCGACGATCAGCGACGACCGCATTATCGTCAAGGGTCCGTTGGGCACGATCTCGCAAGCTGCGAACAGCCTGGTGAAGGTGGTAAACGACAATGGCACGCTGAAGCTGGAGCCGGCGGACGAAAGCCGCGAAGCAAATGCGATGTCGGGCACGATGCGCGCGCTGATTGCGAACATGGTGCAAGGCGTGACGAAGGGTTTCGAGCGCAAGCTGACGCTGGTTGGCGTTGGTTATCGTGCTCAGGCGCAAGGCGACAAGCTGAACCTGTCGCTGGGTTTCTCGCACCCCGTGGTGCACCAGATGCCGGAAGGCGTCAAGGCTGAGACCCCGTCGCAAACGGAAATCGTGATCAAGGGGATCGACAAGCAGAAAGTCGGCCAGGTAGCTGCGGAAGTCCGCGGTTACCGCCCGCCTGAGCCCTACAAGGGCAAGGGTGTGCGCTACGCCGACGAGGTTGTGATCCTCAAAGAAACGAAGAAGAAGTAAGGGTGCGCAATCATGGATAAGACTCAATCTCGCCTGCGCCGCGCTCGTCAGACGCGTATCAAGATCGCTGAGCTGCAGGTCGCGCGTCTGGCCGTGCATCGCACGAACATGCACATCTATGCGCAAGTGTTTTCGCCCTGCGGCACCAAGGTGCTCGCCAGTGCGTCGACGCTCGAAGCCGAAGTGCGTGCGCAACTCGCCGACCAGTCGGGCAAGGGCGGCAACGTCGCTGCCGCGACCCTGATCGGCAAGCGTATTGCAGAAAAGGCCAAGGCTGCCGGCATCGAATCCGTCGCCTTCGACCGCTCGGGTTTCCGCTACCACGGCCGCGTGAAGGCGCTGGCTGATGCTGCGCGCGAAGCCGGGCTCAAGTTCTAAGGAAGGAATTCGTCATGGCAAAGATGCAAGCGAAAGTTCAGGCTGACGAGCGCGACGACGGCCTTCGTGAAAAGATGATTTCGGTCAACCGCGTGACCAAGGTCGTGAAGGGTGGCCGTATTCTCGGCTTCGCCGCACTGACCGTGGTTGGCGACGGTGACGGCCGCGTCGGTATGGGCAAGGGCAAGGCGAAGGAAGTGCCGGTCGCTGTCCAGAAGGCAATGGAGCAGGCTCGTCGCAACATGTTCAAGGTGCCGCTGAAGAACGGCACGTTGCAGCACGAAGTGCATGGCAAGCACGGCGCGTCGACGGTTCTCCTCGCTCCGGCGAAGGACGGTACGGGCGTGATCGCGGGCGGCCCGATGCGCGCCGTGTTCGACGTGATGGGCGTGCAGAACGTCGTGGCGAAGAGCCACGGTTCGACGAACCCGTACAACCTCGTTCGCGCGACGCTCGACGGCCTGCGCAAGCAGTCCACGCCGGCTGACATCGCGGCCAAGCGTGGTAAGTCCGTCGAAGAAATTCTGGGCTAAGGTGGGCACCATGTCTGAAAAAACTGTCAAGGTCCAGCTCGTCAAGAGCCTGATCGGTACCCGCGAATCGCACCGCGCCACCGTGCGCGGCCTCGGCCTGCGCCGCCTCAACTCGGTTTCCGAGCTGCAGGACACGCCGGCTGTGCGTGGCATGATCAACAAGGTCTCGTACCTCGTTAAGGTCATCGGCTAAGTGGCTGACCAGGGACTCAAGGAGTTGATTATGGAATTGAATAACCTGAAGCCGGCAGCGGGCTCGAAGCACGCCAAGCGTCGCGTGGGCCGCGGTATCGGCTCCGGTCTCGGCAAGACCGCTGGTCGTGGTCACAAGGGTCAGAAGTCGCGTTCGGGCGGCTTCCACAAGGTGGGCTTCGAAGGCGGTCAGATGCCGCTGCAACGTCGTCTGCCGAAGCGCGGTTTTACCTCGCTGACGAAGGAATTCGTCGGTGAAGTGCGCCTGGCTGATCTCGAAAAGCTGCCGGTCGACGAAATCGATTTGTTGGCGCTCAAGCAGGCTGGCCTCGTTGGCGAGCTGACGAAGAGCGTGAAGATCATCGCGACGGGCGAGCTGAAGCGCAAGGTCGTTGTGAAGGGTCTGGGTGCGACGAAGAATGCGCGCGCCGCAATCGAAGCGGCGGGCGGTTCTTTTGCCGAGTAACGTGCAGGTTCGCCTGCCGTCACTAGCATTTGCATCGGAGAAGCTACTTGGCTAACAGCCCGAGTTTCGCAAAAACCGGTCGGAGCGCGCCGAAGTTTGGCGATCTGCGTCGGCGAGCAGTCTTCCTGCTGCTGGCGCTGGTCGTCTATCGGATCGGTGCGCACATTCCGGTGCCGGGCATCGACCCGGATCAGCTGGCGAAGCTGTTCCAGAGCCAGTCTGGCGGCATCCTTGGCATGTTCAACATGTTCTCGGGTGGCGCGCTGTCGCGCTTCACGATTTTCGCCTTGGGGATCATGCCGTACATCTCCTCGTCGATCATCATGCAGCTGCTCGCGATCGTTTCGCCGCAGCTCGAGGCGTTGAAGAAGGAAGGGCAGGCCGGTCAACGCAAGATCACGCAGTACACGCGAATCTTCACCGTAGTTTTGGCGACCTTCCAGGCGTTCGGTATTGCGGTAGCACTGGAAAACCAGCCGGGCCTCGTGATCGATCCGGGTATGGTGTTTCGCCTGACGACGGTCGTTACGCTCGTGACCGGTACGATGTTCCTGATGTGGCTGGGTGAGCAGATCACGGAACGCGGCCTCGGCAACGGCATTTCGATCATCATCTTCGGCGGAATCGCAGCGGGCTTCCCGAACGCGATCGGCGGTCTCGTGTCGCTCGTGCAAACGGGTTCGATGGGGCCGGTGTCGGCGATCTTCATCGTGGCGCTTATTGCCGCTGTGACGTATCTGGTGGTGTTCATCGAACGCGGCCAGCGCAAGATTCTCGTGAATTATGCGAAGCGCCAGGTGGGCAACAAGATTTACGGTGGCCAGTCGTCGCATCTGCCGCTGAAGCTGAATATGTCGGGCGTGATTCCGCCGATCTTCGCGTCGTCGATCATCCTGTTCCCGGCAACGATCCTGAACTGGTTCAGCTCCGGGTCGCGCAACAGTTGGTTTGCCGACACGCTGCACAACGTTGCCGAAGCACTGAAGCCGGGCCAACCCGTCTATGTGCTGTTGTACGCGTTGGCAATCGTGTTTTTCTGCTTCTTCTACACCGCGTTGGTGTTCAACAGCAGGGAAACCGCGGACAACCTGAAGAAGAGCGGCGCATTCGTACCGGGCATCCGCCCGGGCGATCAGACGGCACGCTATATCGACCGTATCCTGACGCGTCTGACGCTGGCTGGTGCGATCTATATCGTGTTCGTGTGCCTGCTGCCGGAGTTTCTGGTGCTGCGCTGGAACGTGCCGTTTTATTTTGGCGGAACGTCGCTGCTGATCATCGTCGTCGTCACGATGGACTTCATGGCGCAAGTGCAGTCGTACGTGATGTCGCAACAATATGAATCGCTGCTCAAGAAGGCCAACTTCAAGGGTGGCGGCGTCCCGATGCGTTGAAAGGACTATGGCCAAAGACGATGTAATCCAGATGCAAGGTGAGGTCATCGAAAACCTCCCGAACGCGACCTTCCGGGTGAAGCTGGAAAACGGCCATGTCGTGCTGGGACATATTTCCGGAAAGATGCGGATGCACTACATCCGTATTCTGCCTGGCGACAAGGTGACGGTTGAACTGACGCCTTACGATCTATCGCGTGCGCGGATCGTATTCCGGGCGAAGTGATTTGAAAAAAGGGTAATATCATGAAAGTGATGGCATCGGTTAAGCGGATGTGCCGCAATTGCAAGATCATCAAGCGCAACGGCGTCGTGCGCGTGATTTGCAGCTCGGATCCGCGCCACAAGCAGCGTCAAGGCTGATTGAGACAGGCGCACTTTTGCCTGCGCTTTTTGTTTGAGGAAAAACAATGGCTCGTATCGCAGGGGTTAACATCCCGAACCACCAGCACACCGAAATCGGTCTGACCGCGATCTATGGCGTCGGCCGCACGCGTTCGCGCAATATCTGCGCCGCAGCTGGTGTCCCGTTCAACAAGAAGGTCAAAGATCTGACCGACGCAGACCTCGAAAAGCTGCGTGAGGAAGTCGGCAAGTTTGTCGTCGAAGGCGATCTTCGCCGTGAAGTGACGATGAACATCAAGCGCCTGATGGACCTCGGCTGCTATCGCGGCGTACGCCATCGCAAGGGCCTGCCCCTGCGCGGCCAGCGCACGCGCACGAACGCCCGCACCCGCAAGGGCCCGCGTCGTGCAGCTCAGGCGCTGAAGAAGTAAGCGGAACTGACAGTTACAGGGAAACGTAATGGCTAAGGCTTCGAACAACACCGCGGCGCAACGCGTTCGCAAGAAGGTTAAGAAGAACGTCGCCGAGGGCGTGGTTCACGTTCACGCGTCGTTCAACAACACCATCATCACGATCACCGACCGTCAAGGCAACGCGCTTGCCTGGGCAACGTCGGGCGGTCAGGGCTTCAAGGGTTCGCGCAAGTCGACGCCGTTTGCAGCTCAGGTCGCAGCCGAATCGGCTGGCCGTGTCGCGATGGAATACGGCGTGAAGAACCTCGAAGTGCGGATCAAGGGCCCGGGCCCTGGCCGTGAGTCGGCGGTGCGCGCGCTGCATGGTCTTGGCATCAAGATCACCGCGATCTCCGACGTGACTCCGGTGCCGCACAACGGTTGCCGTCCGCCGAAGCGCCGCCGCATCTAAGACGTCGCTTTTTGCCAGCGCCTGTTGCCGCCTTGTGCGTCGACGGGTTGCTTGCGTTATTGAATCGACTAAGCCCACTGTTCGGCCCAAAGGGTACGGACTAGCGCGAAGGCAGTACGTTCGCGTGATCAATCTCAAAGGAATACAACGTGGCACGTTATATCGGCCCGAAGGCCAAGCTGTCCCGCCGTGAAGGCACCGATCTGTTCCTGAAGAGCGCACGCCGCTCGCTCGCCGACAAGTGCAAGCTCGATAGCAAGCCGGGTCAGCATGGTCGCACCTCCGGCGCCCGTACGTCGGACTACGGCACGCAGTTGCGCGAAAAGCAAAAAGTGAAGCGCATCTACGGCGTTCTCGAACGTCAGTTCCGCCGTTACTTCGCTGAAGCTGACCGCCGCAAGGGCAACACCGGCGAAAACCTGCTCAAGCTGCTTGAGTCGCGCCTCGACAACGTCGTGTATCGCATGGGTTTCGGCTCGACGCGCGCCGAAGCGCGTCAGCTGGTGAGCCACAAGGCGATCCTCGTGAACGGTCAGGTCGCCAACATCCCGTCGCTGCAGGTCAAGTCGGGCGACGTGGTGGCAGTGCGTGAACAGGCAAAGAAGCAGGCTCGTATCGTCGAGGCTCTGTCGCTCGCCGAGCAAGGCGGGATGCCGAGCTGGGTGTCGGTCGACGCCAAGAAGTTCGAAGGCGTCTTCAAGGGCATGCCGGAGCGCAGCGATATCGCTGGCGACATCAACGAAAGCCTGATCGTCGAATTGTATTCGCGGTAATCGGATTGACGGCCGGGGTACCCGTATTGCGTTGCGCAAGGGGTGGCCTCGGCTGTTTATTTTCAGGTTGTTACCGGTCAGCCTTATCGGTGTAACGAGCCGAGGGTATTGAAAAGGAAAACCTATGCAAACCAGTTTGTTGAAACCCAAGATCATCGCAGTGGAATCGCTCGGCGACAACCACGCGAAAGTGGTCATGGAGCCGTTTGAACGCGGTTATGGCCACACCTTGGGCAACGCGCTTCGGCGCGTACTGCTGTCGTCGATGGTGGGCTACGCGCCGACCGAGGTGACGATCGCAGGCGTCGTGCACGAATACTCGACGCTCGATGGTGTGCAGGAGGACGTGGTCAACCTGTTGTTGAACCTGAAGGGCGTGGTGTTCAAGCTGCATAACCGTGACGAAGTGACGGTGACGCTGCGCAAGGAAGGCGAAGGCGTGGTGACGGCGGGCGATATCGAACTCGCGCACGACTGCGAAGTGATCAACCCCGATCACGTGATCGCGCACCTCTCGAAGGGCGGCAAGCTCGACGTGCAGATCAAGATCGAAAAGGGCCGCGGCTATGTCCCGGGCAACGTGCGCCGCTACGGCGACGAAACGGCGAAGATCATCGGCCGCATCGTGCTGGACGCGTCGTTCTCGCCGGTGCGTCGCGTGAGCTATTCGGTGGAAAGCGCGCGTGTCGAACAGCGTACCGACCTCGACAAGCTCGTGATGAACATCGAAACCAACGGTGTGATCTCGCCTGAAGAAGCGATCCGTCAGTCAGCTCGCATTCTGGTCGATCAGCTGTCGGTGTTCGCTGCACTGGAAGGGACCGAGGCCGCTGCCGAAGCGCCGTCGCGTGCTCCGCAGATCGACCCGATCCTGCTGCGTCCGGTGGACGATCTCGAACTCACGGTTCGTTCCGCGAACTGCCTGAAGGCCGAGAACATCTACTACATCGGCGACCTGATCCAGCGCACGGAAAACGAGTTGCTCAAGACGCCGAACCTGGGCCGCAAGTCGCTGAACGAAATCAAGGAAGTGCTCGCCTCGCGCGGCCTCACCTTGGGCATGAAGCTCGAAAACTGGCCGCCGGCTGGTCTCGACAAGTAATTGCCGCAAGCATGGCGGGCTCGTCCCGCCGCTGGTAAGAGCGCGGATTTTCCTTTAAAATCCGCGTCTTGCTTTTTTCACTACCGGCCCGTGCCTAAGGCTTGTCCTGGGCGATAGAAGAGCTGGATCAAAACTTTGATTCAAGGAAACTGAAATGCGTCACCGTCATGGTCTGCGGAAACTGAACCGCACGAGCAGCCACCGTCTGGCAATGCTCCGTAACATGTCCAACTCGCTGATCGAGCACGAAGTCATCAAGACCACGCTGCCGAAGGCGAAGGAACTTCGCAAGGTTGTCGAGCCCCTCATCACGCTCGGCAAGAAGCCGTCGCTGGCGAACCGCCGCCTCGCGTTCAACCGCCTGCGCGACCGCGACTCGGTCACCAAGCTGTTCGATGTGCTGGGTCCGCGCTTCGCGAACCGTCCGGGCGGCTACCTCCGCATCCTGAAATTCGGCTTCCGCGTGGGCGATAACGCTCCCATGGCGCTCGTCGAACTGCTCGACCGCCCGGAAGTGGTGGAGGCAGAAGAGGTCCAGGAAGCCGAATAAGCATTCCTCGTTCTCTTGATGCATAAAAAAGCCAGGCTTCTGCCTGGCTTTTTTGCGTCTGCGCGCCGATTTCTGGCCGATTGGTTATCCGTGCGGGTGGCCGCCGAAGTGCCCGCGCGTCAGGTGGTACGATAGCTGCACCCGAGTTCTCGATGTTTTTGGAGTGGCCGTGAGCGTCAACGTGACCCTGATTCTGACCGCTGTGCCCGACGCGCAGACTGCCCAGAAGCTCGCGTCCGGCGCACTCGATGCACGTCTTGCCGCTTGCGTGACGCAACTGGGTGCCGTGCATTCGAACTACCACTGGCAGGGCAAGGTCGAATCCGCCGACGAGATCCAGTTGCTCTTCAAGACGAGTGTCGCCCGGTCACTGGAGCTCGAACAGTTCATTCAGAGCCATCACCCCTACGAAACACCGGAAGTGCTCTCGTGGCAGGCCACCGCTACGCAGGCCTATGGCCAATGGATCATTGCCGAAACTCAACGCCCGCTTCATGTTTAATCGTTCCCATCGGCCCGCGGCTCGCATGATGCGCGCAATTGTTCTACTGCTCTGCAGTCTCTTCGCGATGCTGCTCGGGGCCGGCCTCGCGCAAGCTGGCGACGACTTCCTTGATCCCGATGCCGCGTTCCGCTTCAGCGCCACCGAGCAGCCGGGCGAAGTCGAGGTTCACTACCGTATCGCCGACGGCTACTACATGTACCGCGAGCGGTTCTCGTTCGCGGTACAAAAGGGCAGTGCGACGCTCGGCGATCCGCAGTTGCCACCTGGCCACGTCAAGTTTGATACGACGTTCCAGAAAAACGTGGAGACGTACCGCAACGAGTTGACGATCCGCGTCCCGGTGAAACAGGCGTCCGCGGGATTCGACCTTGCTGTCACGTCACAGGGTTGCGCGGACGCGGGAATCTGTTATCCGCCCATGGTTCGGACGTATCGCGTGAGCGGCGCCGCGCTGCAGGCCGCGACCTCCGCAGGCGCCGCACCCGATACTGCCGCTGCCGCCGCCGTGGGTACCGATTCGAGCGGCCCCTGGTACGACCGCATCACGAGCGCCGACTATGCACAGCAGCTGCTGACGAAGGGCGGTTTCCTCGCCATCGTCGCGCTGTACTTCGTCGCCGGCGTCGTGCTCAGCCTGCTGCCCTGCTCGTACCCGATGTTCCCCATCCTGTCTGCCATCATCATCGGCGAGGGGACCAGCGTGACGCGGGCGCGTGGGTTTGCGCTGTCGCTTGCGTACGTGTTGGGCATGGCACTGGTCTATACAGTGCTCGGCATCGTGGCCGGTTTCGTTGGGCAAAGCCTGGGCGGATGGTTGCAGAACCCGTGGGTGCTGGGTGCCTTCGCGGTTCTGTTGGCGGTGTTCGCATTCGCGCTAATCGGCGGTATGGACATCGCGCTGCCGCGTCGCTGGCAGGACGGGGTGTCGCGCGCGACGCAAGGCCGTCCCACGGGCAAGTACGCGGCCGTTGCGTCGCTTGGGGCGCTGTCGGCGCTCGTGGTCGGCGCGTGCATGACGGCGCCGCTCTTTGCGGTGTTGGCGTTTATCGCGCATACCGGCAACGCCTTGCTCGGCGGCGCGGCGCTGTTTGCGATGGGATTGGGTCTCGGTGTGCCGTTGCTGATTCTGGGTCTGGGCGCTGGCGTGCTCTTGCCGCGTGCGGGCGCCTGGATGGATGGCGTGAAGGTATTCTTCGGCGTGATCCTGCTCGCAGCCGCCTTGTGGATCGTCTGGCCAGTGTTGGGTGGCGGGGTGAGGATGCTGCTTGCGGCCGTCTGGCTGCTGATTGCCGCTGCGGCGCTTGGCCTTTTCACGCCGAACTCCGGTGGTCCGACGCCGTGGCGGCGCCTTGGCCGTGGTATTGGGGCAGCACTGGCTATCTGGGGCGCGACGTTGCTTGTGGGACTGGCTGCGGGGTCGTCAGACCCACTTCGCCCGCTCGCTGTTTTGGCCGCCAGGGGCAGCGAAGGTGGCGCGGGCAATGGCCTGTCGCCGAACCAACTCGCGTTTGCGCCGGTGCGCTCGTCGACGCAACTCGATGATGCGGTGAAGACCGCACTGAAGCCGGCCATGCTGGACTTCTATGCGGACTGGTGCGTCAGCTGTAAGGAGATGGAGAAGTTCACCTTCAGCGACCCGCGCGTGCAGCTCCGTCTCAAACAGCTCAACCTCCTGCGCGCCGATGTGACTGCGAACAACACCGACGACCAGGTTCTGCTCAAGCGCTTCGACCTGTTCGGGCCGCCGGGCATCATTTTCTTCGACCAGACTGGCAGAGAGGTCCTGCGCGTAGTCGGCTACGAATCCGCGGACCGCTTTCTGCGCAGTCTGGACCGCGCGGCGCCACCGCAGTCGTAGCAACGCACGTGGCCTTTGCATCGACGCTCGTTACTGCGAAGGAACGCCGGCGCGGGGCAGCACAAAAAAAGAGGCACATCGGTTCTTATCCGATGTGCCTCTTTTGCGTTTGCGTCTGAGGTGGCAGCCGCACCGCCACGTTGTCTGCGTTATCGCTGGGTACGCAGGATCCTCGCCGCGTCGAGCGCGAAATAGGTGAGCACGCCGTCCGCGCCAGCGCGCTTGAACGCCAGCAGCGATTCCATCATCACTTTGTCGTGATCGAGCCAGCCGTTCTGCGCGGCCGCCTTGAGCATCGCGTATTCGCCGCTCACTTGATACACGTAGGTCGGGTAGCGGAACTCGTCCTTCACGCGGCGCACGATGTCCAGATACGGCATGCCCGGCTTCACCATCACCATGTCGGCGCCTTCCTCGATGTCGAGGCGCACTTCGCGCAGCGCTTCGTCGCTATTTGCCGGGTCCATCTGGTAGGTCATCTTGTTGCTCTTGCCCAGGTTCGAAGCGGAACCCACTGCATCGCGGAACGGACCGTAGAACGCCGACGCGTATTTTGCCGAATACGCCATGATGCGTGTATGGATATGGCCTTCGCTTTCGAGCATCTCGCGGATCGCGCCGATGCGCCCGTCCATCATGTCTGAGGGCGCGACGATATCGACGCCCGCTTCGGCCTGCGCCTGCGCCTGCTGAACGAGGATTTCGACTGTCTCGTCATTCATGACATACCCGGCCTCGTCCAGTACGCCGTCCTGCCCGTGGCTGGTGTACGGATCGAGCGCGACGTCGGTCAGCACGCCCAGCTCCGGGAAGTGCTTTTTCAGTTCGCGTACGGCGCGCGGAATCAGCCCGGCTTCATTGGCGGCTTCGCGGCCGTCGGGCGTCTTGATGGACGGCTCGATGGCCGGAAAGAGCGAAATGACGGGCACGCCGAGCTCGACGCATTGCTCGGCCACGCCCATCAGCAGGTCGACGGAAACGCGTTCGACGCCCGGCATCGACGGCACGGCTTGCCGCACATTTTGGCCTTCTACGACGAAGACGGGGTAAATCAGGTCGTTGGTGGTGAGAATGGTTTCGCGCATGAGGCGGCGCGAAAAGTCGTCGCGTCGCATACGGCGCGGACGGAGATGGGGATAGAAGCTCATGTCGGATATCGTGGGAGAGGACGACAGAAGGGCGGGATGCAGCGGCTCCCGCGTGGCAGAAACTTTTCAGGCCAATGGTATATCATACCGATCGAGCGAGGCGCCCTGCGCCGGACTCCCCGCTTCTCCTCCCTGAGCGGGTGCCTGTCGTTTTTCGATTAGGCTGTTAACCCGCCGCGAACCGGCGGGTTTTTTTATGGGCGCCCGGGATGAAGCGCCCCTCGCTTTGCACAACAAGCAGGCACTTCCGGCGCAGCCGCCGCGACGACATGTCGCACATGTGCAGGTCGTGAAGGCCGCTTCAAAATTCTGTGCCTCGCACGCCATTGACCGCGGCAACGCTGGCCGCCGCGTCGATTTCTTCACGCGCCGCCGCTCCCATGCCACGCTGGCCCGCCGATTATTCTGACGCCGCCTCAGCCTCGCCGGCGTGCTCCGCAGGTGCAATCCAGCTTTCGATCAGTTCGTGCGCTTCGTCCAGCCCGGCGCGCTTGAGCGAAGAGAAAAGCTGCGCGCTGAGCTCACCCGCGTGGCCGGCCGCCCGGTATTCGTCGAAACCCTTCTTCGTCATGCGCAGTGCATTGATGCTCTCTTGGCGTGTCAATTTGTCGCACTTCGTTAGCAGAGCATGGATCGGCTTCCCGGTGGGCTCGAACCATTCGATCATCCGGCGGTCGAGTTCGGTGAGCGGACGGCGGGCGTCCATCATGAGAATCAGGCCGCGCAGCTGGGCGCGAGTCTGCAGATAGCGCGACAGCAGTTCCTCCCAGTGCGCCTTCGAGGCCTCCGGCACATCGGCGTATCCATAGCCGGGCAGGTCCACGATGTGCGCCACCGGCTCCGCGGCGGGCCCCACCGAGAAGTAGTTGATGTGCTGCGTGCGCCCTGGCGTCTTCGAGGCGAAGGCGAGCCGCTTCTGGTTGCACAGCACGTTGATGGCCGTCGACTTCCCGGCATTCGAGCGTCCCGCGAACGCGATCTCGGGCTGCGTCGTGGCCGGCAGGTCGCGCAGATGATTGACCGTCGTAAAGAAGCGGGCTTGATGGAGCAGGAAGGCCATGAGGGGAAAACCAGAATGTGAGACGCCGTGGCGATTGCCGGGCACCGGGATGGAGGGCGCCACGCGGCGGAGATGGCACCGGGAGAGGTCCGACTGGCGCCATTGCGTATAGCGCGTTATTGTACAATACGACGGTTTACTGAAGACCTTACTGAAGTCCTCGATACGGAGACAATTTGGGGACGAGCGTGCGGGCCTTCGCGGTAGATCGGTCGCCGTCGTATTTTGCAGAGCCTAATCCCACAAGACGAAACAGGGTGTGCGAATGAATCGACTGTGCAAGTCCTTGATGGTGCTTGAATTTGCGGTAGCGGCAGGTCTTTCGGCAGTAGCGGTGCAAAAAGCAGTGGCAGCGGATCAGACAAAGCCCGATCTCAACCGGGGGCAGACAATCGCGACACAGGTCTGCGCCGCCTGCCACGGAGCGGACGGCAACAGCGCCGGCGGCGCGTATCCAAAGCTCGCCGGCCAGCATCCCGAGTATCTCGTCAAGCAGCTTCACGACTTCAAGCCGGCGGAAGGCAAGCCGGCAGCGCGCAGCAATCCGATCATGGCCGGTTTCGCGGGCGCGCTGTCCGATCAGGACATGCAGAACGTGGCGGCCTACTTCGCAGCGCAAGCGCCAAAGCCCGGCTACGCGCATAATGCGAGCACCATCGCGCTAGGCCAGAAGATTTATCGCGGCGGCGACGCAGAACGGGGCGTGCCGGCGTGTGCGGCCTGTCACGGGCCGACGGGGCAGGGTATTCCGACCCAGTACCCGCGGCTCTCGGGTCAGTGGTCCGAGTACATCGTTGCGCAGCTCACCGCTTTCCAGCAGGGCACGCGCAATAACAACGAACCGATGCATGCGGTGTCGCAGCGACTGTCCGATAGCGAGATCAAGGCCGTCGCCGATTACATCGCCGGGCTGCATTGACAGTCCGCGCGATTCGCGTCGGGTAAGAACCAGCCGGCCCAGCCAGGGACGGCAAGAAAACAAGAAAAGGGTGGGGGCGTCGTCATGGCACGACAGCCCTTCACCCTTTTTTGCTGTTGAGTCGGAGTTTGAATGAGCGTCACCACGTCGGGTTTGCAGTTGAATACGCGTAAGCGGGCATGGCGCAATGCGATCGAATTGCTCAGCTCGATGCGTTTCGCCATCGCGCTGCTTGTGGTTCTTTCGATCGCGAGCATTATCGGCACCGTCCTGACACAGGACGATCCTTATCCGAATTACGTCAATCAGTTCGGTCCGTTCTGGGCCGACATCTTCCGCTCGCTGGGCCTCTATAGCGTGTACAGCGCGTGGTGGTTCATGCTGATTCTCGGCTTTCTGGTCGTGTCGATTTCGCTGTGCGTGATCCGCAACGCGCCGAAGATGATCGCCGACATGAAGAGCTGGAAGGACAAAGTCCGCGAAGGCAGCCTGCGCGCGTTTCACCACAAGGGCGAGTATGCGGTGCTGGGCTCGCGTGCGCAGACGGCCCAGGTGCTCACGAATCTTACCGGCCGGCTCGGCTACAAGTTCGTGACGCGCGAAAGCGACGGCGCCACGCTCATCGCGGCCAAGCGCGGCGCGCTCACGCGCATCGGCTACATCTTTGCCCATCTGGCCATTGTCGTGATCTGTATCGGCGGGCTGCTCGACAGCAACCTGCCCATCAAGCTGCAGATGTGGCTCTTCGACAAGACGCCGATCCGTAGCAATACCGTCATCAGCCAGATCGCACCCGAGCACCGTCTCTCGGTCTCGAATCCGACGTTCCGCGGCTATGCGTGGGTGCCGGAAGGCCAGTTCGTTTCCACGGCGATTCTCAATCAGCCGAACGGCTCGCTGATCCAGGACCTGCCGTTTTCCATCCAGCTGAACAAGTTCATCGTCGATTACTACTCGACCGGCATGCCGAAGCTCTTCGCGAGCGACATCGTCGTGATCGATCACAAAACCGGCCAACGCGTTCCGGCGCGCGTCGAGGTGAACAAGCCGTTCGAATACGACGGCGTGTCGATCTATCAATCGAGCTTCCAGGACGGCGGCTCGCAGATGCAGATGACCGCCTGGCCAATGACGGGCGGCGGCACGAAGACCTTCCCGTTTGGCGGCACGATCGGCAATTCCGCGCCGCTGCCCGCGTCCACGCCGGGTGCCGACGGTCAGACCGTCGAGTTCACGGATTTCCGGGCCATCAACGTCGAGAACATCTCGAACGGCAGCGGCTCGACGGACGTGCGCGGCGTGGCGCATCGCTCGCTCAAGGAGGTGTTCGACGAGCGGCTCGGTTCGGGCGCGAAAACGTCGAAGCCGCTCGATCTGCACAACGTCGGCCCCTCGGTGCAGTACAAGGTGCGCGACAAGGACGGCCAGGCGCGCGAGTACAACAACTACATGGTGCCCGTCGACGTGGGTGGCGCGCGGATGTTCCTCGCCGGCATGCGCACGAACCCGGACGATCCGTTCCGCTACCTGCGCATCCCGGCTGACAGCGGCGGCACCGTGAACGAATGGATGCGCCTGCGCGCCGCCTTCGAAGATCCGGCGCTGCGCGCCCAGGCGGCGCACCGGTTTGCGATGCGGTCCGTGCCCGAAGCCAATCGCGAATTGCAGCAGCATCTCGAGGAAAGCGCGGTGCGCGTCCTGACCCTCTTTGCCGGCGCCGACGACGTCTCCGGCAAGCCGGTGCCGGGGCAATCCATCGGCGGCTTCCAGGCCATTGCGGCGTTCATCGACAAGTCGGTGCCGAAGGGCGAGCAGGAAAAGGCCGCAGGTCTCCTGCTGCGCATGCTGGAAGGCTCGACGTGGGACTTATGGCAGCTTGCCCGCGAGCAGGCCGGCGAGCCTGATGTAAAGCCCGATACCCAGACAACGCGCTTTGTGCAAGATTCGATCAACGCGGTGTCCGACAGTTTTCTGTATGGAGCGCCCGTTTACCTGCAGCTCGATTCGTTCAAGCAGGTGCAGGCATCGGTGTTCCAGCTCACGCGGGCGCCTGGCAAGAAAGTCGTGTATCTTGGCAGCCTCCTTCTCGTGCTCGGCATCTTCTCGATGTTCTACGTGCGCGAACGCCGGCTGTGGTTCTGGCTCAAAGATAGCGGCTCGGGCGTGAACGTCGTCATGGCCATGTCGACGGCGCGCAGGACCTTCGATTTCGAAAAAGAGTTTGCCCGCACCCGCGATGCCGTCGGCCAGGCGCTGGGCGTCAAACCGCTGACTCCCGACGCTCCTGGCACAGCCCCTGCTGTGCCGTCAGAGAACGCTGCAGATTCGACCCGGTAAGAACATGGATTTGACTCAGGTTTCCTCATCCCGCCCCGGCGCGCCGCGCGTGCCCGCCACGCCGCCCGCCGCTTCGGAGATCAGCGCGCTTGGCGACGAGCGTTCCTTCTTGCGGCGCCTCGGCGCCTTCGACTGGCTGTTCGCGCTTGCGCTCGTGGCCGGCGCGGGTTTCGCGCTCTCGCGTTACCACGCGCACATGAACTACTACGACAAGCTCGTGCTGGTCTGCACCGTGCCTGCGCTCGTCGTGCTGGGCTGGCGATGGAAGCCGGCGCGTCTGCTCATGGCGGGCATCGCGGTGCTCTCGCTGGCCGGCATCCAGTTCTACCACGGCGATCTGGCGCGGGCCGACACCGCCTTCTTCCTGAAGTACTTCCTCTCCAGCCAGTCGGCCATCCTCTGGATGAGCGCGCTGTTCGTGCTTGCCACCTTGTTCTACTGGATCGGCACGCTCTCGCGCTCGCCCGTGGGCGGTGCGATCGGTTCGAAGCTGACCTGGGCAGCGGTGCTGATGGGCTTCGTCGGACTGATGGTGCGCTGGTACGAGTCGTACCTGATCGGCGCGGACGTCGGCCATATTCCCATCTCGAACCTCTACGAAGTGTTCGTGCTGTTCAGCCTGATCACGGCGCTCTTCTACCTCTTCTACGAGAAGCACTACAACACGCGGTCGCTGGGCGCTTTCGTGTTGCTGGTGATCAGCGCGGCGGTTGGCTTCCTGATGTGGTACTCCATTGCCCGCGACGCCCAGCAGATCCAGCCGCTCGTGCCCGCGCTGCAAAGCTGGTGGATGAAGATCCACGTGCCGGCGAACTTCATCGGCTACGGCAGCTTCGCGCTGTCGGCCATGGTGGGTGTGGCCTACCTGATGAAGGAGCGCGGCGTGCTGGCGGACCGCCTGCCGGAGCTCGAGGTGCTCGACGACGTCATGTACAAGTCGATTGCCGTGGGTTTTGCGTTCTTCACCATCGCCACGATTCTCGGTGCGCTGTGGGCCGCCGAGGCGTGGGGCGGCTACTGGAGCTGGGATCCGAAGGAAACCTGGGCGCTGATCGTCTGGCTCAATTACGCGGCGTGGCTCCACATGCGGCTCATGAAGGGCCTGCGCGGCTCGGTGGCGGCCTGGTGGGCGCTGACCGGCCTGCTCGTCACCACCTTCGCGTTCCTGGGCGTCAACATGTTCCTGTCGGGACTGCATAGCTACGGCAAGCTGTAAGATCCGCCGCGCTCGAACGACAAACAACCGCCGGATGGTTTTCCCCGGCGGTTTTTTGTTTCCAGTGGAAGTTTTTTGCCCGGCGCGTGTTTGCCAGAGTGTGGCCTGCGCGGGGCGGGTCGGACGAACGTGGATGCGGTTCGCACGGGATACACCCGCTGCGCCGCGAGGAGTGAAGTCATGTGGATCAAGCGAGCCAGCAGGATTCTGCTGAACGGCGACGACATTGCGGGAAGCGAGATCACGCCCGAATCGGTGTACCGGAACCGCCGGCGCGTGCTGCAGGCGGCGGGCGCCGCGGCCATCGGCTCGTTGGCGGGCCCGTTCGGGCTCAGCGCGCCAGCGTTGGCCGAATATGCATCGCCGGACCCGAAGGCGCAGAAACTGGCGGCGAAAACGAACCCTAAATTCGTCGCCCTGGATAAGGTCACGTCCTTCAAGGACATCACCACGTACAACAATTTCTACGAATTCGGCACCGACAAGAGCGATCCCGCAGCCAACGCGGGCACGTTGCGGCCGCGTCCGTGGCGCGTGAGCGTCGAGGGCGAGGTGAAAAACGCGAAGGTCTACGACATCGACGAGTTGCTCAAGCTCGCGCCGCTCGAGGAGCGCGTGTACCGGCACCGTTGCGTGGAAGGCTGGTCGATGGTGATGCCGTGGATCGGCTTTCCGCTCGCGGAGTTGATTCGTCGGGCTCAGCCCACCGGGAACGCAAAGTACGTCCAGTTCATTACGCTGGCCGACCCGTCGCAGATGCCCGGCCTCGCGCAGCCGATTCTGGACTGGCCCTATTCCGAGGGCCTGCGCATGGACGAGGCGATGAATCCGCTCACGCTTGTCACCGTCGGGCTGTATGGCCAGGTGCTGCCGAACCAGAACGGTGCGCCGATCCGCATCATCGTGCCGTGGAAGTACGGGTTCAAAAGCGCGAAGTCGCTCGTGAAGATCCGCTTCGTCGAAAAGCAGCCGAAGACGAGCTGGAACACGTATGCCGCGAACGAATACGGCTTCTACTCGAACGTGAATCCGAACGTCGACCATCCGCGCTGGAGCCAGGCAACGGAGCGGCGCATCGGCGAAGACGGCTTCTTCACGCCGAAGCGCAAGACCCTGATGTTCAACGGCTACGGCGATCTGGTCGCGTCGATGTATCAGGGCATGGATCTGAAAAAGAACTTCTGAGTCGCCCGCGCGAACGGCTGGGGCGGTGGAGCAAGCAATGCAACGCGTTTCTGAAACGATGGGCACGGCTGGGAAGGGACAAGCGGCTGCTGCGTCCGCGAGTGCTTCCCGAGCCCGGCCGCGTGCCGCTGCGGGCACGCGCTGGGTTGCGCCGGCGAAGGTCGCCGTGTTCCTCGCGGCGCTTTACCCGCTGGGGCGCCTCGTGCTGTTGGGATTCACGGGTGGCCTGGGCGCGAACCCAATTGAGGTCATCACGTGGTCCACGGGACTATGGACGCTTGTATTCCTGTGCATCACGCTGGCAGTCACGCCGCTGCGCCGGCTCACGGGACTCAACGCACTCGTGCGTTTTCGCCGCATGCTTGGTCTCTTTGCGTTCTTTTACGCGACGCTGCATTTCACGACCTACATCTGGCTCGACAAATGGTTCAACGTCGCCGATATGTTCAAGGACATTGCCAAGCGGCCGTTCATCACGGTGGGGTTTGCGGCGTTCGTGCTGCTGATTCCGCTTGCGGCAACGTCGCCACGCGCGATGGTGCGGCGGCTGGGCCGCCACTGGCAGACGCTGCATCGTGCCATCTACGCGATCGGCGCGCTCGCGATCCTTCACTTCTGGTGGTTGAAGGCGGGCAAGCACGACCTGGTGTTGCCGAAGATCTACGGCGCGATTGTGGTGGTGCTGCTTGGATGGCGGCTCGCCGTGTGGCTGCGTGAGCGTTTTCGAACGGCGGGCGGCGCGAGGTGAGTTAGCAGGCGGAGAGGCGTGTCGGCGGCGGGTGCCGCTTTCGAGTTAGCCCGGCCCGCTGCGAGCCGGGCCGAGTGTCGGGCCCTGACGTTTGGCGCGGATCCTGGGCCCGCTTCAGGCCGCGCGTTACGCTGGCAGGACGCTTTCACCCGCGAACAGCTGCGTCACGCTTTCGCGTTCGCGCACGACGTGAGCGTGTTCGCCGTCCACCATGACTTCGGCGGCGCGGCCACGCGTGTTGTAGTTCGAGCTCATCACAAAACCATAGGCGCCGGCCGAGCGAATGGCGAGCAGATCGCCCGGTTCGATCGCAAGCGACCGCTCGCGGCCGAGCCAGTCGCCGCTTTCGCAGACCGGGCCCACCACGTCATAGACCTGTGCCGGCGTCTTTCGCTCGACGACCGGTTCGATCGCGTGAAAGGCTTCGTACATCGCCGGGCGGGCCAGATCGTTCATCGCTGCGTCCACGATCGCGAAATTCTTTTCGGCGCCCGGCTTCAGGAATTCGACGCGCGTGAGCAGCACGCCCGCGTTGCCCACGAGCGAGCGGCCCGGCTCGAAGTACACCTCGCGATGGCCGTGGCCGCGCGCTTCGATGCGGTCGAGCACCATGCGCACGAACGCGCCGATGTCGGGCGGCGTTTCGTCGTCGTAGCGGATGCCGAGGCCGCCGCCCACGTCGATGTGGCGAATCGCGATGCCGTCGGCTTCGATCTGCTCGACGAGTTCCAGCAGCTTGTCCACGGCATCCAGGTACGGTTCGACTTCGGTGATCTGCGACCCGATATGGCAGTCGATGCCAACGACCACGAGATTCGGCATCGCCGCCGCCGCGCGATAGGTGGCGCGGGCGTCGTCGAACGCCACGCCGAACTTGTTCGACTTGAGACCCGTGGAGATATACGGGTGCGTCTTCGCATCGACGTCCGGATTCACGCGCAGCGACACCGGCGCCTTCTTGCCGAGCTCACCGGCGACGGCATTGAGCCGGTCGAGTTCCGGTATCGACTCCACGTTGAAGCATTTCACGCCGGCCACGAGCGCTTCCCGCATTTCAGCCGCACTCTTGCCCACGCCCGAGAACACGCTGTTTTCCGCTTTGCCGCCCGCAGCGAGCACGCGCGCGAGTTCACCGCCGGAGACGATGTCGAACCCCGCGCCCATGCGCGCAAAGAGGTTGAGCACGGCGAGGTTGCTGTTCGCCTTCACGGCGTAGTGGATCGACGCGCGGCGGCCCGCGCATGCGTCCGCATAGGCGTACCACGCCGCAGTAAGCGCGGCGCGCGAGTAGACGTAAAGCGGCGTGCCGAACTGCTCGGCCAGCGAAACGGCGGAAACGCCTTCGACATGCAGCACGCCGTCGACGCGTGTGAACGCGGGTTGAACCATGTGAAGTCTTATTGGGTTTGCGCCGCATCCGATGCGGCACGCGAGGGCGCTGCGGGTGCGGTGTTGAGTTGGGTGTCCGGCGAGAGCGTCAGTGCGGTGCCCGAGGTGTCCGGCACTTCGCCTGCCGATACCCCCGACGCGCCCGAAGACGCGGTTTCGGCGCCCGGCTTGACGTCTTCGCCAGGCGGTTCGGTTCGTTCGTTGGGCTTCGCCGGCAGGGGCGGTACCGTGGGCAGATAGAGCGCGCCGCGTTGGCCGCAACCGGCGAGCGCGCCGCCTGCGAGAATGGCCAGAGCCGCTACAATCGCGCTCATCCTGAAAACGACTCGCATGACTGTCCCAGAGAATTTAATCAACGGAGTTTAGCATGACCGACAGTGACTACCTGACCCGTGCCGAAGCCGTGCTGGACGCGGTGGAGCGGGCGATCGACGACATCGACGCCGACATCGAACTGGAGCGCAGCGGCAATGTTTTGACGCTCGAATTCGCCAACCGGTCGAAGATCATCGTCAATCTTCAGCCGCCCATGCAAGAGATCTGGATTGCCGCAAAGGCCGGCGGTTTCCATTTCCGCTACGTCGACGACGCGTGGCGCGACACGCGCAACGACACGGAGTTTTTCGAAGCGCTCTCGGGGTACGCGACGCAGCAGGCCGGCGAGCCGGTGACTTTTACGCCGTAGCTTTACGTCGCGGTTTTACGCTGAACGCGCGAGCCCTCGCGCGTTCAATGCCCCCGGAACAGGTTCATGATGTCCTGTTTCTCTTTCTCGTCGATGTGTTCGGGCGCGGGTTGCGGCTCGGCGCCGGCCGCCGCGCTGGCTTGCGCGTCGAGCGCTTCCTGGCTCACGCCTACCGTGGAAATGAAGCCGTGTCCCGGCGTGAATCCGTCAAAATACAGTTCGTCGCCCAGCGTCACGACGCCGTCCGGCATCGGCATCTTGTAGGGCGGCACGCCCTTCAGCATGCGGCTCATGTAATCGATCCAGACCGGTAGCGCGAGGCCGCCACCCGTTTCGCGGTCACCCAGGCTGCGTGGATTGTCGTAGCCGATCCACGCCACGGCCGCCAGCGTGTGCTGGTAGCCCGTGAACCAGGCGTCGCGCGAATCGTTCGTCGTGCCTGTCTTGCCGGCGAGGTCCGTGCGGCCCAACACGTTCGATCTCGCGCCTGTACCGTGCTGCGCCACGCTCTGCAAGAGGCTGTTCATCACGTATGCGTTGCGCGCGTCGATGGCGCGCGGCGCGTTTTGTTCGGCGATGAGCGGTTGTGCGTGCGCGACCACCACGCCGCGTTGATCTGTCACCTCGGCGATCAGATACGGATTGATGCGGTAGCCGCCGTTGGCGAACACCGAGATGCCGCTCGCCATCTGGAGCGGCGTGACGAGACCCGCGCCCAGCGCCATGGGCAGGTACGCGGGATGGCGCTCGGCATCGAAGCCGAAGCGCGTGATGTACTGCTGCGCGTACTTCGTGCCGATGTAGTTGAGGATGCGGATGGACACGAGGTTCTTCGACTTCTGCAGCGCCGTGCGCATCGTCATGGGACCGTCGAAGCCGCCGCCGTAGTTCTTCGGCTCCCACGCTTCGCCACCCGGCGTGGTGGCGGGAAAGAAGAGCGGCGCGTCGTTGATGATGGTGGCCGGTCCCAATCCCTTTTCCAGCGACGCCGAGTAGATGAACGGCTTGAAGCTGGAGCCGGGCTGGCGCCAGGCCTGCGTCACGTGGTTGAACTTGTTCTTGTTGAAGTCGAACCCGCCCACGAGCGCGCGAATCGCGCCGTCCTGCGGCACAACAGAAACGAGCGCGCCTTCCACTTGCGGCAACTGCGTGATCGACCACTTGCCGCCGTCGTCACGCACGAGCCGGATGATGGCGCCCGGCCGGATGCGCGAATTGGGTTGTGCCCGCGGGCCGAGTGCGTACTGCGCGAAGCGCAGGCCGTCTCCTTCGATGGTGGCCGTGTTGCCGTCGATGAACGTTGCCTGCACCTGCTTCGGGCTGGCCGACGTGACCACCGCGGCAATGATCTCGCCGTTGTCGGGATGTTCGAGCAGCGCGTCGTCGATTTCCTGTTCGCGTTCGCTCGCCTCCTGAGGCAGATCGACGAACGCCTCGGGGCCGCGATAGCCGTGACGCCGTTCGTAGTCCATCAATCCCTTACGGACGGCGCGATACGCGGCGTCCTGTGCAGCGGAATCGATCGTGGTCACGACGTTCAGGCCGCGCGTATAGGCCTCTTCGTGGTACTGCGCGTACATCATCTGCCGCACCATTTCCGCGACGTACTCGGCATGCACGCTGAATTCGCGAGCCACGCCCTTCACCACGAGCGGTTGCTTCACGGCGTCGTCGTACTGCTGCCGCGTGATGTAGTTGAGTTCGAGCATGCGCTGCAGGATGTATTCCTGGCGCACCTTCGCCCGCTTGGGATTCACGACCGGGTTGTAGGCAGACGGCGCTTTCGGCAGGCCCGCCAGCATGGCCGCTTCGGCAAGCGTGAGATCCTTCATGTCCTTGCCGAAATAGACGTGCGCCGCACTCGCAAAACCGTAAGCGCGCTGACCCAGATAGATCTGGTTCATGTAGACCTCCAGAATCTGGTCCTTGGTCAGCTTCGTTTCGATCTTGTACGCAAGCATCATCTCGTAGATCTTGCGCGTGTAGGTCTTCTCGCTGGAGAGGAAGAAATTGCGCGCCACCTGCATGGTGATGGTGCTCGCGCCCTGCGTGGCATGACCGTTCGTGAGGGCGACGATGCCCGCCCGCGCAATGCCGGTGAGGTCCACGCCGCCGTGCTCGTAGAAGCGCGCGTCTTCGATGGCGAGAATCGCTTTCTTCAGGTGGTCGGGCACGTCCTGGATCCGCACGATGTCGCGCCGTTCTTCACCAAATTCGCCGATCAGCACGTGGTCTGCGGTGTAGATGCGCAGCGGCACCTTCGGCCGGTAGTCGGTGAGCGCTTCGAGCGAGGGCAGGTTGGGTGCCGCCACGACGAGCCCGTAGCCGATCACGAGCGCCACGCCCACAATGCCGGCCGCGACGAGCCCTACGAAGCCGAGCAGCAACCTTGCCCAAAGAGGGCGCTTAGGGGCTTTCTGTGTGGGCGGTGGGGCGGCGTTGTCGGGCGTAGGGGATGGGGATTGCATGGGGACACCAGAAAAACAGTCCCGCGATTATAGCCGCCGGGGTAGGGCGCCTTTCGGCTCGCTTACGTCCGTTCGGCTCTTCGCGGGACAACGGCACCACTGTAGCGTCCCTGTGCGTGCCCGGATAGGCGTTGCACGCCGCGTTGGCCATCCGGCCGAATGTCGGGTCATGCTCGCGATTCGCACAATCTCCTCCAACGATCGCACGCGAATGGTTCGCGGCGACGTGCAGGCGAGGAGGAGGCGCAATGTCGCTGAGGAATGCGTGGCAACTGTCGGTTCGCCGGTTCGGCGCCGGTATCGATCTCAATGCCCAGGGCGTAAGGTGCGCCGTGTTGAGCCGGCGTCTGCGCAGCACGGGTCCGGTGCGGATCGAATGGCTGGCCGCGTGGCCGTTGGTCTCCGGCGCAGTGGCGGGCGCCGAGATTTTTGATCGCACCGCGGTGAGCACCGTGCTGCGCGCGGCGTTTGCCCAGATGCCGGCCTGGTGCGCCGCCCAGGCCATGCGATGCGCGATGGCCATACCGGCCTCGGCTACGTTCTCGGCGTCCATGCCGATGGGGCAACTCGCGGCAAATGGCGAGCAGGAGGCGGGCCTTCTTCCCATGGGGCCGGCGTGGACGGCGTTCGAGCCCGCCGTGCTGGCCGAGGCCGAGCGCGTGGCCGGCCTCGAGCGCGACGCACTGGCGGTGGACTGGTTCGTCGACGAATCGCTGCATCACGTTGCGGACGGCGGGCCGGGCGGGCATTACGTGACCCTTGCCGCGGCATCGCGCCACCATCTCGAGGCGCGCCTGGAATGTGCCGCCGCGGCGGGTTTCACGCTTCACGCGCTGGACGGCGAACCGCACGCGGCATTGCGCGCCATGCGGCACGCCGCGAAAGTCGAGTTGCAGCCGTATGAACCCTACGCGGCCCTCTGGGTGGGCGGCGACGGCGTCTATGGATGGCGCGTGGTCGATGGTCTCGTGGCCTGCGAAATCCGCTATCCCGCGCTCGAATACCCGGACTTCGTCGATGCTCTGCGCGAGCTTTCAAAGGGCGCGGCAGTGCGATGCGCGCTGCTGTCCGGCGATCTGCAACTGCTTGTGAGCGCGGGATTTTCACTCGCCGACGTGGGCGACGTGCTGGGCTGCCCGGTATTGCCGTTCGAGTGCTCGGCCTTGGCCGATGGCACGCGGCCGCTTGTTCCCGAACTGCTGCACGAGCCGGCATGCGCGGTGGCAGTCGGCCTTGCCTTGCGCGGCGTCATGGAGTGACGCCATGAACGTGAATGCAATCACGCGCGCCCAACTGCGCGCCGAGCGCGGGACCGCATGGATGGGCGGCTTCAATTTGCTGCCTTGGCGGCGAGCTCAGATGCGTCGTGCGCGCCGGCGTTGTCTGCTCGGCTGGGCATGCGCGGCGGCATTGGGCGGCGCAGGGGTAATTGCGCTGGGCGGCTGGCAGGTCTTCGAGCGGATGCGTGTGGACGCGCAACGGGCCGAAATGGAACGCTCGCTTGCGGCGATGGCGGGACCGCTTGCCGAGCACGATCGTCTGGCGCGGCGTATTGCCGGGCAGCGCGAACGCGACGAACGCGCAGTCGCAATGGGCGCATCGCTCGCGCATCTGTTGGACTTTCTTGCCGCATTGAGCCGCGAAGCTTCAGCGGAAGTCGCGGTGCAGCGGCTCGTGCAGCACGACGGCGAAATCGTGGTGACCGGTGAGGCGCGCGATCACGCTGCATCAGCCGAATGGCTGGAGCGGCTACGCGATCTGGAAGGCGTGCGCTCGGTATCGGTGAGCGAGTTGAAGCGCGCGGAGCCTGGGCCGACGCCTCGTGCCGGCACGCAACCGCGCGAGACCGTGCAGTTCACCGCCACGGTGCGATGGGACGATGCGCCCGGCACGCCGGGCGAGGCACAACGTTCGCAGCGACCAGTCGCTTCCCACGAGAACGAATTGCGGGGGCGGATATGAGCGGCGTCGGCACGCGGTTTCCGTACGGTCTGGGTGAAGCACGCGCAGGCCATGCGTCATGGACGGGAGCGTGGGCCCGGCTGGAGACCTGGAGCGCATGGCAGCGCTTCGGCGTGGCCGTGCTGGTTGCCGCATTGACGTTCGTAGCCGGCGCGAGAGCGTGGACGAGCGAAGACATGACCGGCATCGACGCGGCGCGCGCTGCGCTTGCCGACGCGCAATCGCGCTTTGACGACGCCCGCGACGGCGTCGCGCATCTGACCGAACTGCGGAGCCTCGCGCACGGCCTGCCCGACTTGAATGAAGGCGGCAAGCGTGGGTCGTTTGCGGCGGACGCACGCACGGTCTCGGCGCTCGCGGCGGCAGCGGGCATGGTGCTCTTCGGTCTCGAACCGGGGGCGGAGAGCGGATCGGCGACGGATGCAATGCGTTCCATCAAGCTCTCCGCGCAGGCGGATTTTTCGCAGCTGATGGATTTCCTGCAAGCACTCCAGACCTTGCCAACCCTCGTCGTGCCCATCGAATTGACGGTGAAGCGCAATGCCGACTCACTGCATATCGAGGCGCTGCTGCGTGTCTACGATGGCTTGCGTGCGCCGGAGGCGATGCGCGAGGCAACTCGCGACCGAGCCGCCGACCTGCTTTCGCTCGACCCCGACGAAACGTTCCAGCGCTATCTCGCCGACCCGTTCGCCGTGGATCGTTCCGATGCTGCCGACGACGCGGTGCGTCTCACCGGGCTGCTGCGCGATCGCAGGCGCGCACTGGCACTCGTGGAAACGTCGAATGGCGCATTGGACGTGACTGCGGGCGAAAGTCTTCTCGGCGAGCAGGTGGTCGGCGTGGGCGACACCGGCCTCACGCTTGCGAGCGACAGCGGTACGCGCGAACTCTTATTGCAGGAGGTGGCGCGATGAGGCTACGCGATCGCATTACCGTTGGCGTCTGCTGTGCGTGGCTTGCAGCAGGCGCTGCACACGCCGCGCTGCCACCTCTACCGCAATGGGCGCGAAGCGACGGGCCCGTCGCAACGTACGACGACGTCCCACCGCTACCTGCCAGCTTCGCGGATGACGTCTACGGCGCGCGAGGCAGGGAGGCTCGCACCGCGACGCGCATGCTCAAGAATCCGTTCGTTTCCGAAGGCTCCGGCAGCTTGCCCGGCAGTGCCGATACACAAGACGACGCGACCTATGCCTTCTCCGCCTCTCCGGATCCGCAACTGCCGGAAGACGGAGCGCCCTTCGACGCAGACGCAGACCGGGACAACGCACGTGCTCAACGGTCCGGCACGGCATCACGCCCTGCGGACCGCGAAAGCCTGCAAACCAGCATGCTGGAAGGACCGCCGATTCCGCTGGCCGCCGAACAGCGGCTATCGACCGGCGGCCCGACCTCCAGCGACGCCGGCCTTCCGCCGGATCGCCCCATCACGCTGGATTTCCGTCATGCCGAACTCGGCGCCGTGCTACACGCGTTCGCGAAGTTCACCGGACTCAACATCGTGGCGTCCGACCGCGTGCGCGGCGAAGTGACGTTGCGCTTCGACAATGTCCCGTGGCGGGCCGCGTTCGATACCCTGCTCGACCTTCAGGGGCTCGCCATGGAGCGCCACGGCAACATCGTCTGGGTGGTCCCGGCCGCGGACCTCGCCGCGCGCGAGCGGCGGCGCTTCGAAGCCCATGCCCGCGCCGCGGAACTCGAACCGCTCGTGAGCCGCACCTTCGAATTGCACTACGCCCGCGCCGACGAGCTTCGCCGCCTGTTCACCGGCTCAGGCGCCCAACGCGTGCTCTCGAAGCGCGGCACCGTCATGGCCGACGCCCGCACGAACCTGCTCTTCGTAACGGACCTGCAGGGGCGACTCGATCAGCTTGCCGAACTCGTCCGGCGCCTTGACCAGCCGTCGCGGCAAGTGCTGATCGAAGCGCGCATCGTGGAAGGCGAACAAGGTCTGTCGCGCAATCTCGGAGTGAAGCTCGCGATGTCGGCGAGAAACGATGCGCCGTCCACGGGACTGCATGGCGGCACGGAGGGCACGCTGCTGAATCTCGGCGCCTCGGCGCTTTCGGGCTTCGACGCCGCGAATATCGGCATGACGCTGCTCGCGGCGCGTGCAACGCGGCTGCTCGATGTGGAGTTGAGCGCGCTCGAGGCCGAGGGCCGCGGACACGTGGTGTCCAGCCCGCGCGTGGTGACCGCGGACCGGATGAAGGCCATCGTGGAGCAGGGTACGGAACTGCCTTATCAGGCCAAGGTGGGGCAGGGCGTGTCCGGCGTCCAGTTTCGTCGTGCGAGCCTGAAACTGGAGGTCGAACCGCGTATCACGCCCGACGGCCGGGTGATTCTCGACCTCGACGTGGCGAAGGACAGTGTCGGCGAGCAGACCACATCGGGCCCCGCTATCAACACGAAGCACGTGCAGACGCGTGTCGAAGTGGAGGACGGCGGCACGGTTACCATTGGGGGTATCGACGCCACCGACGAGCGCCTCGATGTGACTCGCGTGCCGCTCCTGGGCAAAATACCGGTTTTGGGCGCACTTTTTCGTCACCGCGCGCAGCGCAATCAGCGCAGCGAACTCGTTGTCTTCATTACGCCGCATGTTGTGCAGACGAATTGAGCGGCGGCGCGACGTGCATTTGCGGCCGAAACCCCATACCCGGCTGCCGCCTGCGGCACGGGCGGGACGGCCCTGCCGGCCTTGCCCGCAGGCTCGACAAGGCAGTCGCTTTGCCAGTAAGCTGCGGCACGAACCATACCGGATTGACCAGAGGAAACCGTTGCAACCGCGGGACGCACACGCCAATGTATTTTTCGTAGGGCTCATGGGGGCGGGGAAGACCACCGTGGGCCGGGCGGTGGCGCGCCGTCTGGAGCGGCCTTTCTTCGATTCGGATCATGAAATCGAGGCACGCACCGGCGCCCGCATTCCCCTGATCTTCGAACTGGAAGGCGAAGCGGGCTTCCGCGACCGCGAAGCGCAAGTGATCGCAGACCTCACCAGTCGCGAAAACATCGTGCTGGCCACCGGCGGTGGCGCCGTGTTGCGTCCCGAGAATCGCGAATTGCTCAAGAGCCGCGGCATTGTTGTCTATCTGCGCGCGAATCCGCACGACCTGTGGTTGCGTACCCGCCGCGACAAGAACCGTCCGCTGCTGCAGACCGAAGACCCGAAAGCACGTCTCGAAGCGCTGTACGAAGTGCGCGACCCGCTCTATCGCGAATGCGCCAATTTCGTCATCGAGACAGGGCGGCCTTCCGTCAACGGGCTCGTCAACATGGTGCTGATGCAGCTGGAGATGGCGGGCGTGGCCCGCAGCACTGCGTCATGAGCCCTCGTCATCCATAATGGCCAGCATGATTACAGTTAACGTCGACCTGGGCGAGCGCGCCTATCCCATCCATATCGGGGCCAATCTGCTCGGACGTACCGAGTTGTTCGCTCCGCACATCGCCGGCGCAGCCGTCACCATCGTCACCAACACGACGGTCGATCCGCTCTACGGCGAGACGTTGCGGCGCGCACTTGCCCCGCTCGGCAAGCAGGTTTCCACCGTGGTGCTGCCCGACGGCGAGGCGCACAAGAACTGGGAAACGCTGAACCAGATCTTCGACGCGCTGCTCGGCGCACGGGCCGACCGCAAGACCACGCTCATCGCGCTGGGCGGCGGCGTGACCGGCGACATGACCGGCTTCGCGGCCGCGTGCTACATGCGTGGCGTGCCGTTCATCCAGGTGCCGACCACCCTGCTTTCGCAGGTGGATTCGTCGGTGGGCGGCAAGACGGGCATCAACCATCCGCTCGGCAAGAACATGATCGGCGCGTTCTACCAGCCGCAGGCCGTGATCGCGGATATCGGGACGCTGCGCACGCTGCCGCAACGCGAACTGGCCGCCGGCGTGGCCGAGGTCATCAAGACTGGTGCCATTGCAGATGCCGCGTTCTTCGAGTGGATCGAAAGCAACGTCGAAGCGCTCAATCGTTGCGAGCCCGAAGCGCTTGCGTATGCGGTGAAGCGGTCGTGCGAAATCAAGGCGTCCGTGGTCGCCGCGGACGAGCGCGAAGGTGGCCTGCGCGCCATCCTCAATTTCGGGCATACGTTCGGCCATGCGATCGAGGCAGGTCTGGGCTACGGCGAATGGCTGCACGGCGAGGCCGTGGGTTGCGGCATGGTGATGGCGGCTGATCTCTCGGTACGTCTCGGCTATCTCGACGAGGCGTCGCGTCAGCGCATCGTTCGCGTGGTGGAGGCTGCGCATTTGCCCACGCAGGCGCCCGCGCTCGGCGAAGCGCGCTACATGCAACTGATGCAGGTCGACAAGAAGGCCGAAGCCGGCGCGATCAAATTCATCCTGTTGAAGCGTTTCGGTGAGACGCTGATCACCCGCGCGCCCGATGAGGCCGTTCACGCTACGCTCGCCGCAACGGTAGCCGCCTGATACGGGCGCGGTCTGCCGAAGGCGGGACCGCAAGGTTCGCGACGGCGCAACAACTGGAGGAGCCGGTGAACGAAAGGCGCAGCGACATCCCGGGCGAACAACACGGCCACGCAACGGCTGCTGCGGTGGCCTCTCCCACGGTTGCCGCGCTCGAAGCGCATCTTGCGCCGTACGCTGCCCGTTCATCGCAGTCTCGTGGACGTCATTTCGATGAGCCGCCCCCTTCCGCGCGCACCGAGTTTCAGCGCGACCGGGACCGCATCGTTCACTCCACCGCGTTTCGGCGCCTCGAATACAAGACGCAGGTGTTCGTCAATCACGAGGGCGACCTGTTTCGTACACGGCTCACGCACAGCCTGGAAGTCGCGCAGATTGCGCGGTCCGTGGCGCGCAATCTGCGCGTCAACGAAGACCTCGTCGAAGCCATCTCGCTCGCGCACGACCTCGGCCACACGCCGTTTGGCCACGCCGGCCAGGACGCGCTCAACGAATGCATGCGCGAGCATGGGGGCTTCGAACACAATCTGCAAAGCCTCATCGTGGTCGACGAACTCGAGGAGCACTACGGCGCATTCAATGGCCTGAACCTGTGCTTCGAAACGCGCGAAGGCATTCTCAAGCATTGCTCGCGTGAAAACGCCCGGCGCCTCGGCGCGCTCGGCGAGCGTTTCCTGCTGGGTCGCCAGCCTTCCATCGAAGCGCAAATCGCCAACGTCGCGGACGAGATCGCCTACAACAATCACGACGTCGACGATGGCCTGCGCTCCGGCCTGCTCTCCATCGACCAGCTTGCCGAGGTCGAACTCTGGCAAACGCATTACGAGGCCGCGCGCCGCGACTACCCGCAGATCGAAGGACGTCGCCTGATTCATGAAACCGTGCGCCGGATCATCAATACGCTGATCGTCGATCTGATCGACACGACGCGCCGCAATCTCGCCCAGCATGCACCCGCGTCGCTCGACGACGTGCGCGCTGCGCCGCCGCTCGTCGCGCACAGCGAGACCGTCGCGGCACAAGCCACGCAATTGAAGCGCTTCCTGTTCGTGAATCTCTACCGTCACTATCGCGTGATGCGCATGGCGAACAAGGCGCGGCGCGTGGTGGTCGGGCTCTTCGACGCGTTCATCGAGGACTCGCGGCTGTTGCCGCCTGCGTATCAGTCGAAGGATCCGGCGGTCCAGCCGCGCCTCGTCGCGCACTACATCGCGGGGATGACTGACCGCTATGCGCTCAAGGAGTATCAGCGGCTCTTCGTGATCGCCGACAACTAAGCGAGGGGCGCGGTTGCACGCCAGCTCGCCAGCGCCTCGCGCCCGTTTCGCATTCGCAGTCTTTCCAATACCGCATCCACCCATGGACGTCTGCCCATGCAAGCTCATCCGATGAAAACATGGCCGTATCCGCACGTGGCTGCCCATCGCGGCGGCGGCACGCTGGCTCCCGAGAACACGCTTGTCGCGCTGGAGACAGGGGCGCGCTTCGGACACCGAATGGTCGAGTTCGACGCGAAGCTTTCCGTCGATAACGTCGTTTTCCTGCTGCATGACGATACGGTCGATCGCACGTCGAACGGCAGCGGCGCGGCCGCGCGCATGCGCTACGACGCGCTCGCGGCGCTGGACGCCGGCGCCTGGTACGACGCAGCTTTCGTGGGTGAACGCATGCCGACGCTCGAGCAGGTGGCCGCGCGCTGCAAGGCGTTGGGGCTCGCCGCGAATGTCGAGATCAAGCCGTGTCCCACCCGCGACGAGGACACAGGTCGCCTCGTCGCGTTCGAAACGGCCCGGCTTTGGGCGGGCGCGGAACCGGCGCCGCTCCTGTCGTCCTTCTCGTTCGATGCGCTCGCCGCCGCTCGCGATGCCGCGCCCACGTTGCCGCGCGGCCTGCTCGTTGAACAGCTGCCCGCGGACTGGCGCGCGCAGACAGACGCACTCGGCTGCGTCTCCCTGCACGTGGACCACGAGCAACTCGACGCGCAACGCGTCGCGCAAATCAAGGCGGCGGGCCTCTTCGTGTTGGCCTATACGGTCAACGACCTGCAGCGCGCGAGAGAACTCGTCGTGTGGGGCGTGGACACGGTCTGTACCGACCGCATCGACCTGATCGCGCCGGACTCGCTGGGCGGCTGAACCGCGGCCGCTCCAGGTGTGGTCGCCCCTCGGCCCGCACGCCGGCGGGCATGTCCCGCCTTATCGCGACCGGGCGAGGACCGCGCCCAGGATCAGCGCCACGCCGCCCACGATCGCAATCGACTGCCACGGATTCTCGCGGACGTAGTCCTGCGCCTGCTCAAGCGCGTCGCCGGCGCGGTCGCGCACCGCGGCGCGTGTTTCGTCGAGCCGGGAGCGCGCGGCGTCCAGCCGCTTGCGCATGTCGGCGCGCAGCGTCACGGCGTCGGCCTGCGTGCCGTCGGCGAGTGTGGTTTCCAGTTCGGCGAGCAACGCGCGCAGTTCGCCGGCCACGTCTTCGGCCGCGTGGCGCGTGTGCCGCGCGATACGGCGCGCGTGGCGGCCGGTGGTGTTCCAGGATTCTCCGATGGCGTCCCGAGTGTTGGGAAATGCAGTCATGATCGCTCCGTCGATGAAGAATGAAGGGGGTGTCCCGCGCGCCTTGCGTGGAATATTCGCGGGAAGCCCAGTATCACGCAACTTGGGTGCCCGCGATACCGCTGCAGCGCAACACGCCGCGTCGCGCCTGCCATCAGGGCGTTGCGGGGCGGGTGGAGACGATTGCGGGCACTGTCGGAATTACAACCCGTTACGGGGTCAGCACATTTGATCAGGCAGGCATAGAATCGAAAAACGCCGCCACGGAACCGGCGAGGTTCCGTGGCGGCGTTCAGGTGAAAAGCGAAGAATGTGCGAAGGTCCGGGCGGGCCGCTGAATTGCGTCCCTTCGTCGGTGCCGATACTTTAGAACGCGTAGCCCACCTTGACGTAAGTAACGATCGGGTTCAGCTTGATCTTCGTTTCGGACGTCGCGTTGAGCGTACCCACCGGTGTCGAGCGAGCCGTGTTGAGGGTAGCCTTTACGCTGACCGGAATGTACGAGATGGAGAGGCCGGCGAACCAGTGTTTGGTGAACGCGTAGTTGAAGCCGAGATTAAATACCGGCGACCAGGAACGATCCGTCGACACGCTGGTCGGACCGTTCAGTACGCCCTGCTCGAACTGGCCGTTGGTGATCTTGGCGTCGGTGAACCAGACGCGCGTCACGCCAAGACCCACATATGGCCGGAACTTCGCCTGGGCGTCGTTGAAGTTGTATTTGAAGAGAAGGGCGGGGCTCCACAGTTTTGCCGAACCGAGCTTGCCGAACTGTTCGAAGGTGCCTTTGCCGTTCAGGTCGAATTTGGGCGGAATGCCGAGCTCTAACTCCGTCGAGATGTGGTCGGTGATGTAGTAACCGAAGCTCAAACCGATCGTGTCGGAATCGTCAATGCCGGCACCGGTGTTCGGAATCGTGATGTTGACGGGTGACCCGCCGACGTTGGTGACTTTGAGTGGATCGCTGCTGTCTTGGGGCATGAAATGAAACCACCCCGTCGTAACGTAAAACGTATTGGCCGTCTGCGCGTGCGCTGCGGTCATGCAGGCGAGCGCCGCCATCCCCGTCAAGGCCTGTTTTAATTTCATTTGTGCTCCTCCATAAAAGGCGTGCTCATTATGACCAGAACGTTTCAAACAGACCATATGGCACGGTTAGAGCTTTCTCCCTAAGCGCTGCGGGGTTTCCGCGCGAGCCGCGCCACGCCGAAGGCCGCGCGGCGGCCGTTGCGCGGACCCGCGGGTATTTACTAACGCCACTATTGGAAAATCCAGCATGGCACGGCTTGCACGTCTTTATGTCCCAGACCAGCCTCAGCACGTGATCCTGCGCGGACTCGACCAGCAGCCCGCTTTCGTCGACGACCAGGACTACGAGCTGTTCATCGATTGCCTGAAGGCGGCGGCGCGCGATCATCATCTCGCCGTGCACGCCTGGGCGCTCATGCCGGGTGCGGTGCAACTGCTTGTGACACCGTCCGACGAAGCGAGCCTGCCCAAAGCGATGCAGGCCGTGGGCCGCCGCTACGTGGCTCACTTCAATCGCCGCTACTCGCGGCGTGGCACGTTGTGGGAGGGCCGCTATCGCGCAACGGTGATCGAGGGCGAGCGGTACTTCCTGCTCGCGAGCCGCGTGGTGGAACTCTCGCCGGTGCGTAACAAGCTCGTGGCAGCGCCCGAGGATTACCGCTGGTCGAGCTATCGCCATCACATCGGGCTGACGGTCGACAGCCTCATCACCGACCATCCGCTCTACTGGTCGCTTGGCAATACGCCGTTCGAACGGCAGCGGGCCTACCGCGAACTGTGCGAGCAGCCGCTCGACGAACGCGAAGCAAATCAACTGCTTCAGGCCACGCTGAAGGGTTGGGTGCTGGGCGGCGAGTCGTATCGCGAATGGGCGTCGCGTACGGCGAACCGGCGCGTGTCGCCGCTACCGCGCGGGCGTCCGCGCAAGGTTCGGGAGACGCCGCAGACGCAATAGCGGCGGGCCGGCGCGCATCCGGAAGACGGCATCGGAGGATGCCGTTTCTTTTGCCCTGTTTTGATATGGAACCAATTAAAACGACGGAAAATGCACCAATACGATAATTGGTTCCATATCATCACATTTTGTTTGCTATTTCATTGATTCGTCGCGTATATTCCGAATTCCGGCGATTCCTGGGCGCACGACGCGGGAAATCCGCTCCCCAGCGCGGCCCTCACTCGGGCGTCAGCGTTCAGCGGGAACAAGAACATGGTTTCAACGGCTGGTACGTCTGCGTACCGGCCCTCTTTCAGACGGTGTCCCCATGAACGACCACCACGAGCACCCGGGTGCCCTGCGCCCCGCCGCCCAGGGTCTGTACGACCCGCAGAACGAGCACGACGCGTGCGGCGTCGGTTTTGTTGCGCACATCAAGGGCAAGAAAAGCCACGAGATCATTCAGCAAGGTCTGAAGATTCTCGAGAACCTCGATCACCGGGGCGCCGTGGGCGCGGACCCGCTGATGGGCGACGGCGCCGGCATCCTGATCCAGATTCCGGATGGCTTCTATCGCGAAGAGATGGCGAAGCAGGGCGTGACGCTGCCGCCCGCCGGCGAGTATGGCGTCGGCATGATCTTCCTGCCGAAGGAGCACGCTTCGCGTCTCGCCTGCGAACAGGAACTGGAGCGCACGGTGAAGGCCGAAGGCCAGGTGGTGCTGGGCTGGCGCGACGTGCCGGTCGACCACGCCATGCCCATCTCGCCGAACGTCAAGGCGACCGAGCCGGTGATCCGCCAGATCTTCATCGGCCGCGGCAAGGACATCATGGTCACCGACGCGCTCGAGCGGAAGCTGTACATCATCCGCAAGACCGCGAGCCACCGCATCCAGGCGCTCAAGCTCAAGCACGGCAAGGAATATTTCGTGCCGTCGTGCTCGGCGCGCACGGTGGTCTACAAGGGGCTGCTGCTCGCGGGCCAGGTGGGCGTGTACTACCGCGACCTGCAGGACGAGCGTGTCGTGTCGGCGCTCGCACTGGTGCACCAGCGCTTCTCGACCAACACGTTCCCCGCCTGGGAACTCGCCCACCCGTACCGCATGATTGCCCACAACGGCGAAATCAACACGGTGAAGGGCAACGTCAACTGGCTCAACGCCCGCACGGGCGCCATTGCCAGCCACGTGCTGGGCGACGACCTGCCGAAGCTCTGGCCGCTGATCTATCCCGGTCAGTCGGATACGGCGTCGTTCGACAACTGCCTCGAGCTGCTCGTGATGGCGGGCTACCCGCTCGTGCACGCGGTCATGATGATGATTCCGGAGGCGTGGGAACAGCACACGCTCATGGACGACAACCGCCGCGCGTTCTACGAGTACCACGCCGCCATGATGGAGCCGTGGGACGGCCCCGCCGCCATCGCGTTCACGGATGGCCGCCAGATCGGCGCGACGCTCGACCGTAACGGCCTGCGTCCGGCCCGCTACATCATCACGGACGACGACCTCGTCATCATGGCGTCCGAATCGGGCGTGCTGCCCATTCCCGAATCGAAGATCGTCAAGAAGTGGCGCCTGCAGCCGGGCAAGATGTTCCTGATCGACATGGAACACGGCCGCATCATCGACGACAAGGAACTCAAGGACAACCTCGCCAACGCCAAGCCGTACAAGAGCTGGATCGACGCCGTGCGCATCAAGCTCGACGAGATCGAGCCGAAGGCCGAGGAAGTCGCCACGGAACGCCGCGAAGCCGCCGCGCTGCTGGACCGCCAGCAGGCGTTCGGCTACACGCAGGAAGACCTCAAGTTCCTGATGGCGCCCATGGCCCAGGCCGGCGAGGAAGCCATCGGCTCGATGGGCAACGACTCGCCGCTCGCGGTGATGTCGAACAAGAACAAGACGCTCTACCACTACTTCAAGCAGTTGTTCGCCCAGGTGACGAACCCGCCGATCGACCCGATCCGCGAAAACCTGGTGATGTCGCTCGTCTCGTTCATCGGCCCGAAGCCGAACCTGCTCGACACGAACAACATCAACCCGCCGATGCGTCTCGAAGTCTCGCAGCCCGTACTCGACTTCAAGGACATCGCGAAGATCCGCGCCATCGATCAGTACACGGGCGGCAAGTTCAGCTCGTACGAACTGAACATCTGCTATCCGGTTTCGTGGGGCAAAGAAGGCATCGAGGCGCGGCTCGCGTCGCTGTGCGCCGAAGCCGTGGACGCGGTGCGCTCGGGCTACAACATCCTGATCGTCTCCGACCGCAAGACGGACCGCGACAACGTCGCCATTCCGGCGCTGCTCGCCACGTCGGCCATCCACACGCACCTCGTGCAGCAAGGTCTGCGCACGAGCACGGGCCTCGTGGTCGAAACGGGCTCTGCGCGTGAGGTGCACCACTTCGCGCTGCTCGCGGGCTACGGCGCGGAAGCCGTGCATCCGTACCTCGCGATGGAAACGCTCGCGCAGCTCGCTTCGGGCTTCAAGGGCGACCTGTCGCCGGAAAAGGCGGTCTACAACTTCACGAAGGCGATCGGCAAGGGCCTGCAGAAGGTCATGTCGAAGATGGGCATCTCGACGTACATGTCGTACACGGGTGCGCAGATTTTCGAAGCCGTGGGCCTCGCTGAAGAACTCGTGCAGAAGTACTTCAAGGGCACGGCGTCGAAGGTGAACGGCATCGGCCTCTTCGAAGTGGCCGAAGAAGCCATTCGCCTGCATCGCGACGCCTTCGGTGAAAACCAGGTGCTCGCCACCATGCTCGACGCGGGCGGCGAGTACGCGTATCGCGTGCGCGGCGAAGACCACATGTGGACGCCGGACGCCATCGCGAAGCTCCAGCATTCCACGCGCAGCAACTCCTACCAGACGTACAAGGAGTACGCGAACCTGATCAACGATCAGACCCGCCGTCACATGACGTTCCGCGGCCTGTTCGAGTTCAAGGTGCATCCGGCGCGCGCCATTTCGCTCGACGAAGTGGAGTCCGCTAAGGAAATCGTGAAGCGCTTTGCGACGGGCGCGATGTCGCTCGGTTCGATCAGCACCGAAGCGCACGCCACGCTCGCCGTCGCGATGAACCGCATTGGCGGCAAATCGAACACGGGCGAGGGCGGCGAGGACGAAAACCGCTATCGCAACGAACTGCGCGGCATTCCGATCAAGAACGGCGACACGCTGGCTTCGGTGATCGGCAAGGAAATCGTGCGCGACATTGCGCTCAAGGACGGCGACTCGCTGCGCTCGAAGATCAAGCAGGTGGCCTCGGGCCGCTTCGGCGTGACGGCCGAGTACCTCGTCTCGGCGGACCAGATCCAGATCAAGATGGCGCAGGGCGCAAAGCCCGGCGAAGGCGGTCAGTTGCCGGGCCACAAGGTCTCCGAGTACATCGGCAAGCTGCGTTACTCGGTGCCGGGCGTCGGTCTCATTTCGCCGCCGCCGCACCACGACATCTACTCAATCGAAGACCTGGCGCAACTGATTCACGACCTCAAGAACGTGAATCCGTCGGCCAGCATTTCGGTCAAGCTGGTGTCGGAAAGCGGTGTCGGCACGGTGGCCGCGGGCGTCGCCAAGGCGAAGTCCGATCACGTCGTGATCGCGGGCCATGACGGCGGCACGGGCGCATCGCCGCTCTCGTCGATCAAGCACGCCGGCACGCCGTGGGAACTGGGCCTTGCCGAAACGCAACAGACGCTCGTGCTCAACCGTCTGCGCGGCCGCATCCGCGTGCAGGCCGACGGCCAGATGAAGACGGGCCGCGACGTGGTGATCGGCGCGCTGCTGGGTGCCGACGAGTTCGGCTTTGCCACGGCGCCGCTCGTCGTGGAAGGCTGCATCATGATGCGCAAGTGCCACCTGAACACCTGCCCGGTGGGCGTGGCGACGCAGGACCCGGTGCTGCGCGCGAAGTTCCAGGGCCAGCCGGAACACGTGGTGAACTACTTCTTCTTCGTGGCCGAGGAAGTGCGCGAAATCATGGCGCAACTCGGCATCCGCAAGTTCGACGACCTGATCGGCCGCGCGGATCTGCTCGACATGAAGAAGGGCATCGAGCACTGGAAGGCGAAGGGTCTCGACTTCACGAACGTGTTCTATCAGCCAGTCGTGCCGGAAGACGTGGCACGTCGCCATCTGGAGTCGCAGGATCACGGCCTCGACCGCGCGCTCGACCACACGTTGATCGAGAAGGCAAAGGCCGCTGTCGAGCGCGGCGAGCACGTCTCGTTCATCCAGCCGGTGCGTAACGTGAACCGGACGGTGGGCGCCATGCTCTCGGGCGTGGTGGCGAAGAAGTACGGACACGACGGCCTGCCCGACGACGCCATTCACATCCAGTTGAAGGGCACGGCGGGCCAGAGCTTCGGCGCGTTCCTCGCGAAGGGCGTCACGCTCGACCTCGTCGGCGACGGCAACGACTACGTCGGCAAGGGGCTTTCCGGCGGACGCATCATCATCCGTCCGACCAACGACTTCCGCGGCAAGTCGGAAGAAAACATCATCTGCGGCAACACGGTGATGTACGGCGCACTGGAAGGCGAAGCGTTCTTCCGCGGCGTGGCCGGCGAGCGCTTCTGCGTGCGTAACTCCGGCGCCACGGCGGTGGTGGAAGGCACGGGCGACCACGGCTGCGAGTACATGACGGGCGGCACGGTGGTCGTGCTCGGCGAGACGGGCCGTAACTTCGCGGCCGGCATGTCGGGCGGCGTGGCCTACGTCTACGACCCCGAAGGCACCTTCGGCCCGAAGTGCAACAAGTCGATGGTCGCGCTCGAACCGGTGCTGCAGCAAGCCGAGCAGGAGCACACCGTGGACCGTGCGCTGTGGCACGCGGGCCAGACGGACGAGGCGCTGCTCAAGGGGCTGATCGAGCGTCACTTCCAGTTCACCGGCTCGCCGCGTGCGAAGGCGCTGCTGGAAAACTGGGACGCGGCGCGGCGCCAGTTCGTGAAGGTATTCCCGACCGAATACCGGCGCGCGCTGGGCGAGATCGGCGCGAAGAAGGCGAGCAAGGAAGTTCTGGCCGCATAACTTCGCAGCGTTAGCCCGACACGATCGACGAGGCGTGTGCCTCGTACGCGAGAGCGTGCGCGGCACACGCCGATCCCCCACCGAATACATGGATAGACGAGAGCCACATGGGTAAGGCAACCGGTTTTCTCGAATTCGAACGCCGTCACGAGGCGTACGAAGCACCGCTCACGCGGGTGAAGCACTACAAGGAATTTGTCGCGGCCCTCACCGACGAGGACGCGAAGGTCCAGGGTGCGCGCTGCATGGACTGCGGCATTCCGTTCTGCAACAACGGCTGCCCGGTCAACAACATCATTCCGGACTTCAACGACCTGGTGTTCCGCCAGGACTGGAAGAGCGCGATCGAAGTGCTCCATTCCACGAACAATTTCCCGGAGTTCACGGGCCGCATCTGCCCGGCGCCGTGCGAAGCGGCGTGCACGCTCGGAATCAATAACGACCCGGTCGGCATCAAGTCGATCGAGCACGCGATCATCGACAAAGCATGGGCCGAAGGCTGGGTGGCGCCGCAGCCGCCGAAGCACAAGACCGGCAAGAAGGTGGCCGTGGTGGGCTCCGGCCCCGCGGGTCTCGCCGCTGCACAGCAACTGGCGCGCGCGGGCCACGACGTGACCGTGTTCGAGAAGAACGACCGCGTTGGCGGCCTGCTGCGTTACGGCATTCCCGACTTCAAGCTGGAGAAGTGGCTGATCGACCGCCGCATGCGCCAGATGGAAGCCGAAGGCGTGACGTTCCGCACCAACGTGTTCATCGGCAAAGACGCGCTGCCGGCCCACATCGGCAACACGGCGAAAGAAACGCTTTCGCCCGAGGACCTCAAGGAGCAGTTCGACGCCGTCGTGCTGGCCGGCGGTTCCGAAACGCCGCGCGACCTGCCGGTGCCGGGCCGCGAACTCGCGGGCATTCACTTCGCGATGGAATTCCTGCCGCAGCAAAACAAGGTCAATGCCGGCGACAAGGTGGCCGACCAGCTGCTCGCGAAGGGCAAGCACGTCGTGGTGATCGGTGGCGGCGATACGGGCTCGGACTGCGTCGGTACCTCGAACCGTCACGGGGCCAAGAGCGTCGCGCAGTTCGAACTGCTGCCGCAGCCGCCCGAGGAAGAGAACAAGCCGCTCGTGTGGCCGTACTGGCCGGTCAAGCTGCGCACGTCGTCGTCGCACGAAGAGGGCTGCGAGCGCGACTGGTCGGTGGCCACGAAGCGCTTCGAAGGCAAGAACGGCAAGGTGGAGAAGCTGATCGCCGCGCGCGTGGAGTGGAAGGACGGCAAGATGCAGGAAGTGCCGGGTTCCGAGTTCGAGATGAAGGCCGACCTCGTGCTGCTCGCGATGGGCTTCACGCAGCCGGTGTCGCCGGTGCTCGAAGCGTTCGGCGTGGACAAGGACCCGCGCGGCAACGTGCGCGCGGCGACCGAAGGCGACAAGTCGTACTACACGTCGGTGGACAAGGTGTTCACCGCTGGCGACATGCGGCGCGGACAATCGCTCGTCGTGTGGGCGATTCGCGAAGGCCGGCAGTGTGCGCGCTCGGTGGACGCCTACCTGATGGGCAGCTCCAGCCTGCCGCGATAAGCCTCTGAGCCAAGGGCGCCCGCTTCGCGCAGGCGCCCTGCGAACAGACTGCGAGAGGAGATTCGCAGGACCAGGTGGAGACGACGATGCAGTAACGAAAAGCCGGGCGCCCCGAAAGGGCGACCCGGTTTTTTTTCGTTTGTTGCCTTCCGCTTATTGCCTTCTTTCCGCGCCAGCCTCGCACACGGCGTTGCGGATAAGATCACGCTGTGTACGACAGCCGGTCGCCGACAATGCTCGATCACGACACCCGCGCCGCCGAAGGGTGGCAACGCTGCTTCATCGCGCTCTCGCCCGATGCGGCCACGCGCGAGGCGCTGGCTGCGGTGTCCGTACCGCCGGACTCGCGACGCGTGCCCGACGGGCAGCTTCATCTCACGGTGACCTTCATCGGTGCGCTTCGGGCAGACACGGCCGACGCGCTCGCCGCCGCCTTGCACGCGAGCACCGCGCCGCTTGCGCCGGCTGCGTTCGAACGCGTCGAGTGCTGGCCGGGCACAGCGCATCCGCGATTGCTGGTGGCTACGCTGGCAATGTCCGATGACTTCGTGGCGCTCGACTGGCGCGTGCGCTCGCTGATGATCGAACTAGGCTTGCCCGTGGATGCACGGGCCTTTCGGCCGCACATCACGCTCGCGCGCTTCGCCCGGGGTGCGACTGCCGCGACGATTCCCGCCGACGCTCGCCTGCCGCCGTTCGCGCGCTTCGAATCGCTAGTGCTGTATTCGAGCACGCTCGCGCGGCAAGGGGCGCGGTATCAGGCGCTGGCGAGCGTGGCGGTGGGGTGAGTTTTTTTGCTCGATGCGGTTGGTCAACCTCGCTGCGCGTGCCGGTCCCGGTGTACGGTCGCCGCGGCGCGCGCATATCCGCAGTTTCAGGCCGCCGCTCTCTCGATGGCGGGTTCCACGAACAGCGTCTGGTCGTGGAACGCTTCCAGCGACTTCCTGTGAGCAACGCTGACGATCGCTACGTCAGGTAGCCGCTGGTTGAGCAACGTGTAAATCGACGCCTCGTTGTCGGGATCGAGCGAGCTCGTTGCCTCATCGAGGAACAGGAAGTCTGGCCGATGCAGCAGTGCACGCACTGCGGCGAGGCGTTGCTGTTCTCCGGGTGAGAGCGTGCGTTCCCAATGCGCTGATTCTTCGAGCCGATGCGCGAGGGCGGCGAGATTGCACGCCGTGAGCGCTTCGCGGCAGGCCTCATCCGTGAAAGTATCAGCGTTCGACGGATAGGCCAGCGCTGCCTTCAACGTGCCGATCGGAATGTAACTACGTTGCGGGAGGAACATCAGCTTCGCACCCACCGGTGTCTCGATTACACCCTCTCCAAACGGCCACAGCCCTGAAAGTGCACGCATCAACGTACTCTTGCCCGAGCCGGAGGGCCCTCGCACCAGCCAGCGCGATTTCGGCGCGATAGAGAACGAGCCGATGTTTGCGAGGGGAGCGCCATTGGGATACAGCAGGCGTAGGTCCCGAACGTCGATGCACTTCTCGTCGGTCATGCGGATGTTAATGCCGCCATGCTCAGTGCCGCCGACCACCGACTCGCGCAGATGCTGTTCGATCATGACGCGCCGGAATTCCCGGAGACGATTTACGGTTGCGCGCCACGCAGCGAGCGAATCGTAGTTGTTGATGAACCACGAGAACGAATCGCTGACGGTACCGAACGCGCCGGTCACCTGCTGATAGACGCCGAACGAAATGGCGTGCGAAAAATACTTGGGTGCGGCGGCGATATAAGGAAACACCACTGCCAATTGCCCATAGGTGATGGTCACGATGTTCAGGCGCCTCGTGTATCGCATGATGAGACGCCAGTTGTCGCGGATATGGTCGAACACGCCCTTCAACGCCTTCTCTTCCGATTCTTCGCCTTGGTATAGCGCGATCGGTTCTGCATTTTCCCGGATTCTGATGAGCGTGAAGCGGTAGTCGGCTTCTACGCGTTGTCGCTGGTAGTTGATCGAGACGAGTGGGTGGTTCACCTTGTGGGTGACATACGATCCCACCATCGCGTAAATCAGTGCCGCCCAGACCATGTAGCCTGGAATCGATATGGTGGCGCCGAAGACGGCGAAGGAGAGAGGGCCCGAGATATTCCACAGGATGACGACGAACGAGAACAGGGTCACCGTCGTCGAGAGCAATCCGAGGGACAATTGCAGCGTTGTGCTCGCGAGGTCCTGCAAGTCGACCGAAACGCGTTGGTCCGGGTTGTCGGCGAGATTGTCGCGCTCGATCCGGTAGTACGTGCGCTCGCCAAGCCATTCCCGCTGATACTTCGTCGTGAGCCACGCCCGCCAGCGAAACTCGAGCATTTGCTGAAAATACGTCCGATATGAGCCAAGCAGGATCAGGGCGAGCGCGATCACCGTAAACTGCAGTAGCGCCTTGATGAAGACTGGGTAGTTGTACTGCTGGATGGCGTCGAAGAACGTGCGCTGCCAACTGTTGAACCACACGTTGGCGGCCACCATGGTCATGTTCATTGCGATCACGAGCACGAGCAGACCTCGGGCTCGCCATCGGTCTTCCGAGACCCAGTATGGTTTGATGAGCTGCCAGGCGGTGATATCGGCGGATTCTGCCGGTTTTGCAGTCATACGCGTCCCTTTGAAACGGAATGGCTCTGCGAGCGTATGCGTCGCGGGCGTGTAACGAATGCTGCCTGCGCGCACGCACCTCGAGTGCGGGATTGTGCGCAGCTTGCGTTAAACGCAACTTAAGACGCTGCCGGTGCGGCGAGGGCTGCATCGCGTATGGCATCTAACAGCAACAGCGCGTGCCATTGTGCCAGAGCCCGCCCCCCGCTCCATATTCGGCGGCCCTGCCGCGCGCCCTGCGGCGTCCTGCCTCGTTTGCGGCGGTTCTGTCTTTTATGGTCTAATGGCCGCTGACGAAACAGGGGTGCTTCGCGTCGGCCGGCAGCACGCGGCGGTCAGCGACGAGGCTGAGAGAGACCCTTCGCACCCGATCCGGGTAATACCGGCGCGGGAAGTTTCGGGAAAGTCCCGCTGGATGCCCATGCGTCCAGTCTCCCGCCGGGCGGCGCTCCTTCATCACATATCGGAGTACGTCCGGCCGGCCTCGCCAGCCGGTTTCGTCCTTGTGTACGTGTGCAGCCTGCCGTACGGAAAGGATACGATGACCGCTCATTCTCCAGTTCTTTGCTTTCACCGGCGCGTTTGTCGCGCTGTCGCGCGTATGGTCACGCAACGCGGGTCGTTTGGAGCGGGCTCATGAGCGCCGCTGTCCGACCGGATTTCGCCGTGGTCGGCGGCGGGCTCTGTGGCCGCCTCGTCGCGTGGCAGCTTGCCGGCGCGGGACATCGCGTGGCGCTTTACGATCGCGGTGACGCCGACGGCAGCAGCTCGGCCGCGTGGGTGGCTGCCGCCATGCTCGCGCCGCTTGCGGAGGCCGCCGTCGCCGAAGTGCTCATTACCGAACTCGGCGTGGCTTCGCTGGAAAGCTGGCCGCGCATCCTGGCCGAATTGCCCGAACCCGTTTTCTTGCAGCGCAACGGGACGCTCGTCGTCTGGCACCATGCCGACCGCGCCGAGGCGCCGCTGTTCGAGCGGCGCGTTCGCGCCAATGCGCCGGTGGGGCTCGTCGAAGGTGGGTTCGTCCCGCTGGCGGGCGCCGAGATAGGCGACGCGGAACCGGCGCTCGCTGGTCGTTTCGCGAAAGGATGGCTGCTGCCCAACGAAGGTCAGCTCGACAACCGCCAGGCCTTGCGCGCGCTCGCGGCCGGGCTTGCGCAGCGCGGGGTCGATACGCATTGGAACAGTGCGGTCGAGGGCACGGCGTATCCCGACGCGCGTGTCGTGATCGACTGCCGCGGGTTGGGCGGCAAGCCGGTCTGGCCCACGCTGCGCGGCATTCGCGGCGAGGTGGCGCGCGTGCACGCACCGGGCATTTCGCTTATGCGCCCCGTGCGGCTGCTGCATCCGCGCTATCCGATCTATATCGCTCCCAAGCAGGACGACGTGTACGTGATCGGCGCGACGGAGATCGAAGGCGAAGACATGTCGCCCGTCAGCGTGCGCTCGGCGCTGGAACTGCTGAGCGCGGCGTTTTCGGTGCATCCGGCCTTCGGCGAGGCGCGCATCCTGGAACTGAACTCGCAATGCCGTCCGACCTTGCCCGATCACCGGCCCGCGCTCGTTTGGGATGGCGCACGCACTTTGCGCGTCAACGGCCTGTATCGGCACGGCTACATGATCGCGCCGGAAGTGGCCAACGCAGCAGCGCGCTTCGCACAGACGCTGCTTGACGGCAGCATCGCGGATGCCGATGCGTTCGCGCAGTGGCGCAGCGACGCCCGCTGGTCCAGCCTTTTTCATCTCGAGCACGCCGAGGAGCCGGTCTGAACGCGATCGAGCCCGCGTGAGCGAACCGACAGAAAGCGAACCATGGATATACACGTGAACCAGAAGCCGTTTTCGTTGCCCGACGGCGCGACCGTCGCCGACGCGCTCGCCGCGTTCGGCGCGCATCCGCCGTTTGCGGTGGCGCTGAACGGCGATTTCGTCGCGCGCGCGCAGCATGCGGCGCGAGTGCTCCAGCCCGGCGACCGGCTGGATGTCGTTACCCCTGTCGCGGGCGGCTGAGCGGCGCCGCACCTTCGCCGTCATCTGCAAAGGATTGTCTGCCATGACCACCTCCATTCCCGCCGACGCGCTCACGCTCTACGGCGAAACCCTCGCGAGCCGCGTGTTGCTCGGCACGTCGCGTTACCCGTCGCTGCAATCGCTGTCGCGCTCCATCGAGGCCGCGCGCCCCGGCATGGTGACCGTCGCGCTGCGCCGGCAAATGACCGAAGGCGGCGCGGAAGCCGGCTTCTTCGATTTGCTCAAGCGCCATGCCGTGCCGCTTCTGCCGAACACGGCCGGTTGCCAGACGGTGGCCGAGGCGGTGACGACCGCGCACATGGCGCGCGAGGTGTTCGATACCGACTGGATCAAGCTCGAACTGATCGGCGACGACTACACGCTGCAGCCGGACCCGGTCGGGCTGATCGAAGCGGCCGCCCGGCTCGTGAAGGACGGCTTCAAGGTGCTGCCGTACTGCACCGAAGATCTCGTGATCGGCCGGCGTCTGCTCGACGCGGGCTGTGAGGCGCTGATGCCGTGGGGCGCGCCCATCGGCACCGGCAAAGGCGTGATGAATCCGTACGCGATGCACGTGCTGCGCGAGCGGCTGCCCGATGTACCGCTCATCGTCGATGCGGGGCTCGGCGTGCCGTCGCACGCGTGCCAGGTGATGGAGTGGGGCTTCGACGGCGTGCTGCTGAACACGGCCGTGTCGCAGGCGACGCATCCGGAGGCGATGGCGCGCGCCTTCGCGCTCGGCGTGGAAGCCGGGCGCGAGGCCTACCTTGCCGGGCCGATGGCCGAACGGCAGACGGCGCAGGCGAGCACGCCCGTGGTGGGCATGCCGTTTTGGCATCAGGATGGGAGTGCAGCATGACCGAAAGATTGCCCTTGCCGGCGCGCGAGCTGTTCTGGCCGCCCGCCGATGAATTGACCGAGGCCGTCGAGCGCATCCGCGCCCGTCTTGGCGACTGGCCGCCCACGCATGCGCCCTGGCGCGTCTGCCTGACGGCTCCAGACGAGCCGAACGGCGGCGACCTGATCGTCGTGTCGAATGCATCGCACGCGGGCGAACACCTCGCGAGCTGGCTCGTGCGCGGCGCCGGCGTGATCGAAGCAGCCGAAGGACGCGCCACGTTGCATCTGGGCGGCGAACGCTATGCGCTCGAAGGCCACCTCGCCGAAGACTGGATACCCGCGCTCGCAGCGTTCCTCGATTGCGGCTTCGATCCCCACGATGCGCTGACGCTTGCAATGGCCTGGCGCGACGGCGACGAACGGACCGCAGCCGACGCCTGGCCGAAGGACCTCGCGCGCTTTCCACGCGTGACCGGGTTGCCCGCTACGCCGGCGCAACCGTTCCCCGCGTGTCCCGCGCGCCTGGGGCTCTATCCCGTGCTGCCCACGGCCGACTGGGTGGAGCGCGTGCTCGACTACGGTGTGAAGACCGTGCAACTGAGGCTCAAGCAGGCCGAGCCAGACGTGCTGAAGGCGGAGATTGCGCGCTGCGTGGCGGCCGGTCGCCGGCACGACGCGCAGGTATTCATCAACGATCACTGGCGCGAAGCGATCGAGGCGGGCGCGTACGGCGTGCATCTCGGCCAGGAAGACCTGCGCGTGGCCGACTTCGATGCGATTGCCGCGGCTGGACTGCGGCTTGGGCTCTCGACGCACAGCTATTACGAGATGCTCACGGCGCTGCACTTCCGGCCCAGCTACATCGCGCTCGGTGCGGTGTTTCCCACCACCACGAAGGTCATGCCCACGGCGCCGCAAGGGCTCGTGCGGCTTGGGCGCTATGTCCAGTTGCTGGGTGGAGTGGTGCCGCTCGTGGCGATTGGCGGCATCAGCGGCGATTTGCTGCCTGAGGTTCTTGCGACGGGCGTGGGCTCGGCGGCGGTCGTGCGTGCCGTGACGGAGGCCGCCGACCCTGTGGCCGCTGTTGCTGCATTGCAGCGGGAGTTTACGCAATAATCGTCCGACCAGACATCTGGCCTTAACCTCTCGATGTTTAGATTTGGTTAAGCGGGCGGGGCACGTCGCGGCAGCAACTTCATGATGGCCCTATAATTCGGCCTTCGTGTAAAAGGATTGTCAGCCCACGTGCCTTCTTCTTCTGAGACCCTTCTCGAGCTTCGCGACGTCGATTTCGGTTACGGCGACCGGCTCGTCCTCTCCGGACTGAACATGCGCTTCGCGCGTGGCCAGGTGGTAGCGGTCATGGGCGGCTCGGGCGGCGGCAAGACCACGGTGCTGCGGCTCATCGGCGGCCTCGTGCGCGCCCAGCGCGGCCAGGTGCTGTTTCACGGGGAGGACGTCGGCGCGCAGACGCGCGAAGGCCTCTACGCCTTGCGGCGCAAGATGGGCATGCTGTTCCAGTTCGGCGCGCTGTTCACCGATATGTCGGTGTTCGAGAACGTCGCGTTCGCGCTGCGTGAGCACACCGACCTGCCCGAAGAACTGATCCGCGACCTCGTGCTGATGAAGCTGAACGCAGTGGGCCTGCGCGGCGCGCGCGACCTCGCACCGTCCGAGGTGTCGGGCGGCATGGCGCGGCGCGTGGCGCTTGCCCGCGCCATCGCGCTCGACCCTGAACTCATGATGTACGACGAACCGTTCGCCGGCCTCGACCCGATTTCGCTCGGCATCACGGCGAATCTGATCCGCACGCTCAACCACGCGCTCGGCGCGACCTCGATTCTCGTCACGCACGACGTGCCGGAATCGTTCGCGATTGCCGACTACGTCTACTTTCTCGCGAACGGCCGGGTACATGCGGAAGGCACGCCTGATCAACTGCGCGCATCGAGCGACCCCACCGTTCGCCAGTTCATCGACGGCGCGCCGGACGGCCCGTTCCGCTTTCATTACCCCGCCGCCAGCCTCGGTGCGGATTTCGGCATGGGCGGGGGGAGCGCATGATCAGTCTGATCGGAAGCCGCGTCATCGCGGGGCTCGTGCGCGCCGGTTACGGCACGAGGCTCTTCCTGCGCCTGCTGCTCGAGTTCTTCCCGTTGCTGCGGCGTCCGCGCCTCGTGACGAAGCAGATTCATTTCGTCGGCAACTACTCGATCGTGATCATTGCGGTATCGGGCCTGTTCGTCGGCTTCGTGCTCGGTCTGCAGGGCTACTACACGTTGAATCGCTACGGCTCCGAGCAGGCGCTCGGTCTGCTCGTCGCGCTTTCGCTCGTGCGTGAACTCGGGCCGGTGGTCACGGCGCTGCTCTTCGCGGGCCGCGCGGGCACGTCGCTCACGGCCGAGATCGGTCTGATGAAGGCAGGCGAGCAACTTACCGCGATGGAAATGATGGCCGTCGACCCGGTTCGCGTGGTGATCGCGCCGCGCATGTGGGCTGGCGTCATTGCGATGCCCGTCCTCGCGGCCATTTTCAGCGCCATTGGCGTGCTGGGCGGCTACGTGGTGGGCGTGCTGCTGATCGGCGTCGATTCCGGTGCGTTCTGGTCGCAGATGCAGGGCGGCGTAGACGTCTGGAGCGACGTGGGCAACGGCGTGATCAAGAGTGTCGTGTTCGGTTTCGCCGTCACGTTCGTGGCGCTGTTCCAGGGCTACGAGGCAAAGCCGACGCCTGAAGGCGTATCGCGGGCCACGACGAAGACAGTGGTGTATGCCTCGCTCGCGGTGCTCGGCCTCGATTTCCTGCTGACCGCATTGATGTTCAGCTAGCGCGGCATGCGCCGCGCGGCCTGTGGAGCGCCTGAGCGCGCCCCGCCGCCCGGCGCTGTGCCGCAGCAACGGTTTCTCATTGGGATGACGATGAAAAAGACTGCTCTCGACTTCTGGGTCGGCCTGTTCGTGGTGGCGGGCTTCATTGCGCTGCTGTTCCTTGCGCTGAAAGTCGGCAACATGAGCTCGCTGTCGTTTCAGGCGACCTATCCGGTCAAGCTCAAGTTCGACAACATCGGCGGGCTGAAACCGCGTGCGCCGGTGAAGAGCGCGGGCGTGACAGTGGGCCGCGTGGCGTCGATCAACTTCGACACGAATACGTACCAGGCGCTCGTCACGATCGATCTGGACAAGCAGTACCAGTTCCCGAAGGACACCTCGGCCAAGATCCTCACCTCGGGTCTGCTGGGCGAGCAGTACATCGGGCTCGAGCCGGGCGGCGACAGCGAAATGCTGAAGGCCGGCGACACGATCGCCATGACGCAGTCGGCCATCGTGCTCGAGAACCTGATCGGGCAGTTCCTGTACAGCAAGGCGGCGGACTCGGGGGCCGCGAAGCCCGCCGCAGGCGCAGCACCACCCGCCCCGGCGGCGCCCGCTGTGGCGGCGCCTGCCTCCGGCACCCAATAAGAACACGGAGAACAAGAACGATGAAAAACGCACCCATTCGTCGCACTGCGCTGGCTCTTGGGGTGGTCGCACTGGCAGGCTGCTCGACGGTGCAGACGCCGACGAAGGAAGACCCGCTCGAAGGCCTGAACCGCACGATCTTCACCTTCAACGACAAGGTAGACCAGTACGCGCTCAAGCCCGTGGCGCGCGGCTATGTCAAAGTCACGCCGCAGCCCGTGCGCGACAGCGTCACGAATTTCTTTTCGAACATCGGCGACGTCTATATCGCTGCCAACAACCTGCTGCAGTTGAAGATCACGGACGGCGTGGAAGACATCATGCGCATCGTGATCAACACGGTGTTCGGCGTGGGCGGCCTGTTCGACGTGGCCACGCTCGCGAAGCTGCCCAAGCACAACCAGGATCTGGGCTTGACGCTCGGCCATTACGGCGTGCCCGCGGGCCCGTACCTCGTGCTGCCGTTGTTCGGGCCGAGCACGGTGCGCGACGCCGTGGGTTCCATCGGCAACTATTATGTGAACCCGCTCAGCTACATCGATCCGCCCGGCCTCAGCTGGGGTCTTTACGGTCTCAACATCGTGAATACGCGCGCGAACCTGCTGGGCGCGGGCGACGTGCTGGAAGCGGCCGCCATCGACAAGTATTCGTTCGTGCGTAACACGTATCTGCAGCGGCGCCAGTCGCTGCTGTCCGACGGGTCCTCCGCCGCGTTGCCGAACTACGACGAAGGTGCACCGCTGCCGAAGTACGAAAACGTCGAGGACGGCGCCGCACCGGCCGCAGGCGCATCCAGTGCTGCCGCAGCGGCGGCCGCCAGCGGTGCTGCTGCGCCTGCGGGCGCTTCCGGTACGGCGGCCAATGCTTCGCCCGCATCGGATACGGCCGTACCGGGTCTTGTGCCCGGAACCGAAACGACGGTGCCGGCCGGCCAGATCGTGCCGCCCGCCCGTTTCGGCTATCCGTCGCTCAAACTGCACTGAGCGGGCACCGTAACACCTGGAAACGACTGTCGCAGTTTGCGTATGGAGCCGGCCAGAACTTGCGTGCTATCGTCGGCTCCAATAACTGCGTTTTTCCAACAGCAGGAACCCACATGAAAAAGTTCTTCCTCATTCCGCTGCTTCTCGCGTTCTTTTCTTTCACTGGCGTCGCGTCCGCGCAGAGTTCGGACACCACCTCGCCTGACGGCCTGATCAAGACGGTCACCACGCAGGTCATGGATACGATCCGCGGCGACAAGTCCATCCAGAAGGGCGATATCAGCGAGATCACGAAGCTCGTCAACGAAAAGATCCTGCCCTACACGGATTTCCGCCGCACCACGCAGCTCGCCATGGGCCGCGCGTGGCGCACGGCCACGCCGGAACAGCAGGCCCAGCTCGTCGACCAGTTCAAGATGCTGCTGATTCGCACCTATGCCGGCGCGCTTGCCCAGGTTCGCGACCAGCAGATCCAGTACAAGCCGTTCCGTGCGAATCCTGACGATACGGACGTCGTCGTGCGCTCGGTGGTTATGAACAACGGCTCGCCGGTCGAGCTCGACTATCGTCTGTACAAGACGCCGCAAGGCTGGCGCGTGTATGACATCAACGTGCTGGGCGCATGGCTGATCCAGGCCTACCAGCAGCAGTTCAACGAGAAGATCCAGCAAGGTGGCGTGGACGGTCTGATCCAGTTTCTCACGCAGCGTAACCAGCAGCTGGCATCGGGCAAGGTCTCGTCGTGAGTCGCTTCGAAACCGGCGGCGCGCTGATCCACGCGAGTGCGAACGCCGCGCTTGCGGCTGGCCTCCAACGCATTGCCGCCGGCGCCACGGTGGTGGACTGCACGCCGCTTACCCAGTTCGATTCGTCGGCGCTTGCCGTGTTGCTCGCATGGCAGCGCGCCGCGACGAAGCGCGGCGCGGCGCTCGAAATCGTCAATCTCCCCACGGGGCTCGCCAGCCTCGCGCAGGTCTACGGCGTCGACACGCTACTCACGTCGCAACCCGCCCGACATTGATGCCCGGCACCGGCGCACGCCGGGCCGGGCCGCCTCCTTCCTCTGCTGCTTCTCCAGATTCCCCATGCGGGCGAGGGCATGCCACTTTGCCCTATAATCAAGCGTTTTTTTGGGGCTTCAGGCCGCGTGAGCTGGCCCCAAAAGCATGCGGTTACAGCAGACCTTTGCACCACACCTATCGCACCTATCAGGCGCCGCCGCCCTGCGAAGCGGCGCACCAGTCATGCCAGCCATAGAAATCCGCAACGTCAGGAAGCGCTTCAAGGAGTTGCAGGCGCTCAAGGGCGTCAGTCTCACGGTAGAAGAAGGCGAATTCTTCGGGCTGCTCGGCCCGAACGGCGCGGGCAAGACCACGCTCATCAGCATTCTCGCGGGGCTCTCGCGCGCCGACGAAGGCACGGTGAAGGTACTGGGCCACGACGTGGTGAGCGACTTTCGCGCCGCGCGGCGCGCGCTCGGGGTCGTTCCGCAGGAACTCGTCTTCGATCCGTTCTTCACGGTTCGCGAAACGCTGCGCATCCAGTCTGGCTACTACGGCCTGCGCAACAACGACGCCTGGATCGACGAGGTGATGGCTAACCTCGACCTCACCGAGAAGGCGGACGTCAACATGCGCGCTCTCTCGGGCGGCATGAAGCGCCGCGTGCTCGTAGCGCAGGCGCTGGTGCACCGGCCGCCCGTCATCGTGCTCGACGAACCCACGGCGGGCGTGGACGTCGAGCTGCGTCAGACACTCTGGAAATTCGTATCGCGCCTGAATCGCGAGGGACACACCATCGTGCTCACGACGCACTATCTGGAAGAAGCCGAGGCGCTGTGCGATCGCATTGCGATGCTGCGGCGCGGTGAAGTGGTCGCCCTGGACCGTACGAGCGCCTTGCTGCAGCGCTTCGCGGGCATGCAGCTCTTCGTGCGTTTTGCGACCGGCGTGCTACCCGCCGAACTGCGCGCGCTCGAAGTGGACCCCACCAACGTACAGGGACACCAGCATCTGCTGCGTCTGTCGAGCTACGACGACGTGGAACGCATCCTCGCACAGTGCCGCGCGGCGGGCTGCACGTTCGACGAAATCGAAGTCCGCAAGGCCGATCTCGAAGACGTGTTCGTGCAGATCATGAACGGTCCCGAAGTGGTCGAGGGGCTGGCATGAGCGGATTTCGCACCCTCTTCTACAAGGAAGTGCTGCGCTTCTGGAAGGTGTCGTTCCAGACCGTGCTGGCACCCGTCATCACCGCGCTGCTTTATCTCACCATCTTCGGCCACGCACTGCGCGACCACGTCCAGGTGTATGCGGGCGTCGAGTACACGAGCTTCCTGATACCCGGCCTCGTGATGATGAGCGTGCTGCAGAATGCGTTCGCCAATAGCTCGTCGTCGCTGATCCAGTCGAAGATCACGGGCAACCTCGTGTTCGTGCTGCTGCCGCCGCTGTCGCACTGGGAGATGTTCGGTGCTTACGTGCTGGCTTCCGTCGTGCGCGGCCTCGCGGTGGGCGCAGGCGTATTCGTGGTGACGATCTGGTTCATTCCGGTGAGCTTCGCGGCGCCGCTCTACATCGTGCTGTTCGCGCTGCTCGGTTCGGCGATTCTCGGCACGCTCGGGCTTATCGCGGGCATCTGGGCCGAGAAGTTCGATCAGCTCGCCGCATTCCAGAACTTTCTCATCATGCCGCTCACGTTCCTTTCGGGCGTGTTCTACTCCACGCACACGCTGCCGCCCGTGTGGCGCGAGGTGTCGCGGCTCAATCCGTTTTTCTACATGATCGACGGCTTTCGCTATGGCTTTTTCGGCGTGTCGGACATCGACCCGCTCGCAAGCCTTGCGATCGTCGCCGGTTTCTTCGTGGCGCTTGCCGTGCTCGCGATGCGCATGCTCGCATCCGGCTACAAGCTGCGTCACTGACGAGGAGCCTCTTCCATGTTGCCGACTCCCGAGCAGATCAAGCAGTACATCGCGGCTGGCCTCGCCTGCCAGCACCTCGAAGTCGAGGGCGACGGTCAGCATTTCTTCGCGACCATCGTTTCGGCGAATTTCGAGGGCAAGCGCCTCATTCAGCGACATCAACTCGTGTATGCCGCCCTCGGCGACCGCATGCGCGAGGAAATCCACGCGCTCAGCATGAAAACCCTGACGCCTGCCGAATGGCAGAACGCATAATCTGGAACATCAGTGCGAATCACACAGGAACAAGGCGACGCCGCGAGCGGCGCCGCGAACGAACAACGTTCGACGCCGGCCGCGGGCCGGGCAGAAGAGGAAACCAGAGGTATGGACAAACTCGCGATAGTCGGGGGCCGCAGGCTCGCAGGTGAGATCACCGTTTCGGGCGCGAAGAACGCGGCGCTGCCCATCCTGTGCTCGAGCCTGCTCACGGCGGATCCGGTGGATCTCGACAACGTGCCGAATCTGCAGGACGTGCGCACCACGCTCAAGCTGCTCGGCCAGATGGGCGTGCGCACCGAATACGCGGACGGCCGCGTGCATCTGGATGCATCGAAGGTCGACAACCTCGTCGCGCCGTACGAGCTGGTGAAGACCATGCGCGCGTCGATTCTCGTGCTCGGTCCGCTCGTGGCGCGCTTCGGCGAGGCCAAGGTGTCGCTGCCGGGCGGCTGCGCGATCGGTGCGCGTCCGGTGGACCAGCACATCAAGGGCCTGCAGGCGATGGGTGCCGAGATCAACATCGAGCACGGCTTCATCGAAGCCCGCGCGAAGCGTCTGAAGGGCGCGCGCATCATCACGGACATGATTACCGTGACGGGCACCGAAAACCTGCTCATGGCCGCGGTGCTGGCCGATGGCGAAACGGTGATCGAAAACGCCGCGCGCGAGCCCGAAGTGGGCGACCTCGCCACGCTGCTCGTCCAGATGGGCGCGAAGATCGAGGGCATCGGTACGGACCGCCTCGTGATCCAGGGCGTCGAACGCCTCTCGGGCGCGTACCACAAGGTGATTCCGGACCGCATCGAGGCCGGCACGTTCCTGTGCGCGGTCGCGGCCGCGGGCGGCGACGTCGTGCTGCGCCGCGTGCGTCCGCGGATTCTGGACGCCGTGATCGACAAGCTGCGCGAAGCGGGCGTGAGCATCGAGGAAGGCGACGACTGGATGCGCGTGCGCATGGAGGCGCGTCCGCGTGCCGTCAACGTGCGCACTTCCGAATATCCGGCGTTCCCGACCGACATGCAGGCGCAGTTCATGGCGCTCAACGCGATTGCGGACGGCACGTCGCAGGTCGTCGAGACGATCTTCGAAAATCGCTTCATGCACGTTCAAGAACTGAACCGGCTGGGCGCGAACGTGACCATCGACGGCAATACGGCGCTCGTGAACGGCGTGGGCAAGCTTTCGGGCGCCAAGGTGATGGCCACCGACCTGCGCGCATCGGCAAGCCTCGTGATCGCGGGCCTCGTGGCCGAAGGCGAGACGCTGATCGATCGCATCTACCATCTGGACCGCGGCTACGACCGTATGGAAGCGAAGCTCACGGCGGTGGGCGCCGAAGTGAGACGTATCAAAGGGAGCGCGGCATGAGTTCGGTGCCGCAAACGTCGTCGTCGAGTGCGGCGAGCGCGCCGCTGACGCTCGCGCTTTCCAAGGGCCGCATCTTCGAAGAGACGATGCCGCTCCTCGCCGCGGCCGGTGTACACGTGACGGAAGACCCGGAAACCTCGCGCAAGCTGATCCTGCCCACGAGCGATGCCAACGTGCGCGTCATCATCGTGCGCGCAACCGATGTGCCGACCTACGTCGAATACGGCGCAGCCGACTTCGGCGTAGCCGGCAAGGACGTGCTGCTCGAACACGGCGGCAGTGGTCTGTATCAGCCCATCGACCTCGACATTGCGCGCTGCCGCATGTCGGTGGCGGTGAAGGCCGGCTTCGACTACGCGAGCGCGGTTCGCCAGGGCGCACGCCTGCGCGTGGCGACAAAATACGTGAACACCGCGCGCGAGCACTTCGCGGCCAAGGGCGTGCACGTCGATCTGATCAAGCTCTACGGCTCGATGGAACTGGCACCGCTCGTCGGTCTTGCCGATGCGATCGTCGATCTGGTGAGCTCGGGCGGCACGCTGCGCGCGAACAATCTTGTCGAGGTCGAGGAGATCATGAATATCTCCTCGCGCCTCGTGGTGAACCAGGCCGCGCTGAAGCTCAAGCGCGCGGCGCTGCGCCCGTTCATCGACGCGTTCGAACGCGCGTCGCGGCGCGCAGCGGACGCCGCCTGAACGCGGCCGAAACGGACGGATATCAACATGGCTATCAGCATTCGCAAACTCGATTCCAGCGCCAACGGGTTTCGCGACGCGCTGCACGCGGTGCTCGCGTTCGAGGCGAGCGAAGACGAAGCGATCGAGCGCTCCGTTGCGCAGATTCTCGCGGACGTGAAGTCGCGCGGTGATGCGGCGGTGCTCGAATACACCAACCGCTTCGACCGCCTCGCGGCGTCGAGCGTGGCTGCGCTCGAACTGCCGTTCGTGGAGCTCGAGGCGGCGCTCGAAGGGCTGGAGCCCAAGCAGCGCGCGGCGCTCGAAGCCGCGGCGGCGCGCGTGCGGGCTTACCACGAGAAGCAGCGTATCGAATGCGGCAGCCATAGCTGGCAATACACCGAAGCCGACGGCACGGTGCTCGGCCAGAAGGTGACGCCGCTCGATCGCGTCGGCATTTATGTGCCGGGCGGCAAGGCGGCGTATCCGTCGTCGGTGCTGATGAACGCGATTCCGGCGCGCGTGGCCGGCGTGCGCGAAATCGTGATGGTCGTGCCCACGCCCGACGGCGTGAAGAACCCGCTCGTGCTGGCAGCGGCGCTGCTGGGCGGCGTGGATCGTGTGTTCACGATCGGCGGCGCGCAGGCGGTGGGTGCGCTTGCCTACGGCACGGCGTCGGTGCCCGCGGTGGACAAGATTTGCGGGCCGGGCAATGCGTATGTGGCCTCGGCCAAGCGCCGCGTGTTCGGCACGGTGGGCATCGACATGATCGCCGGCCCCTCCGAAATCCTCGTGCTCTGCGACGGCACCACGGACCCGCGCTGGGTCGCGATGGACCTGTTCTCGCAGGCCGAACACGACGAGCTGGCGCAGTCGATCCTGCTGTGTCCCGACGAGGCGTTCATCGGTCGCGTGGAAGATGCGATCACGGAGCTGCTGCCCATCATGCCGCGGGCCGACGTGATCCGCGCCTCGCTCGAAGGGCGGGGCGCGCTCGTCAAGGTGCGCGACATGGAAGAAGCGTGCGCGATTGCCAACGAGATCGCGCCGGAGCACCTCGAAATCTCCGCGCTGGAACCGCAGCAGTGGGCCAACGAGATCCGTCACGCGGGCGCCATTTTCCTTGGCCGTTACACGAGCGAAAGCCTGGGCGACTACTGCGCCGGCCCGAACCACGTGCTGCCTACGTCGCGCACCGCGCGCTTTTCGTCGCCGCTCGGCGTCTATGATTTCATCAAGCGTTCGAGCCTGATCGAGGTGAGCGCCGAAGGCGCGCAGACGCTCGGCGAGATCGCTGCGGAACTCGCGTACGGCGAAGGGCTGCAGGCCCACGCGCGCAGTGCCGAATACCGCATGAAGCACAACTGACGCGCAGACAGAGACAGCAACCCCGGCGGCGCGCAGCGTGTGCGGCCGCCCTGTGAGACCGGCTTCCTCCCACGGACCGGTCCCCCACCATGACTACACCACAAGACATCATTCGCCGCGACGTGCTCGCCATGACGAGCTACCCGGTACCGGACGCGAGCGGCTTCGTGAAGCTAGACGCGATGGAGAACCCGTTCGCGCTGCCCGAGGCGCTCGCGGCGAAGCTCGGCGAGCACCTGGCCGCTGTCGCGCTCAATCGCTATCCGGCGCCGCGCCCGGAAGCGCTGATCGCGAAGATCAAGCGCACGATGAACATTCCGGCCGAGTGCGACGTGCTGCTCGGCAATGGGTCGGACGAGATCATCAGCATCATCAGCACGGCGTGCGCGAAGCCTGGTGCGAAGATTCTCGCGCCGGTGCCCGGCTTCGTGATGTATCAGGTGAGTGCGAAGCTCGCGAACGTGGAATTCGTGGGCGTGCCGCTCAAGGCCGACTTCACGCTCGACGTCGATGCGATGCTGGCCGCGATCGCGGAGCATCAACCCGCCGTGGTCTGGCTCGCCTATCCGAACAATCCCACGGGCACGTTGTTCAACGACGGCGAGATGGAACGCATCATCGCGGCGGCGACGAAGAGCCTCGTCGTGATCGACGAGGCTTACCAGCCGTTTGCGCAGCACAGCTGGATGCCGCGCGCCGCAGCGTTCGACAACGTCGTCGTGATGCGCACGGTTTCGAAGCTTGGCCTCGCCGGCATCCGGCTCGGCTATCTGGCGGGCCTGCCCGCGTGGCTCAACGAGTTCGACAAGGTACGTCCCCCGTACAACGTGAACGTGCTGACCCAGGCGGCGGCCGACTTCCTGCTCGATCACGTGGACGTGCTCGACGCTCAAGCGGCCCAATTGCGCGACGAACGCACGAAGCTGGCGGCAGCCGTCGCGCAGCTGCCCGGCGCGGAGGTGTTTCCGAGCGCGGGCAATTTCCTGCTGGTGCGCGTGCCCGATGCGGCGGCAACCTTCGAGACGCTCCTCACCGCGCGGGTGCTGATCAAAAACGTGAGTAAAATGCACCCATTGCTGGCAAATTGCGTGCGCCTGACGGTGGGGTCCCCCGACGAAAACGCGCAGCTTCTCGCAGCCCTGAAACTCATATTGCACTGACTGGCTGACCGCTCGTGAAGCGAGTGGTCGCCGTTTTGCCTCTCATCTCCCTATTTGGCTCGACTGAAGAAATGACCATGCGCGTGGCGGAAGTCGTTCGCAACACCAGCGAAACGCAGATCCGTGTGAAGATCGACCTCGACGGCACGGGCCAGCAGAAGCTGGCCACCGGCGTGCCGTTTCTCGACCACATGCTCGACCAGATCGCGCGGCATGGTCTGGTTGATCTGGACATCGAGGCGCATGGCGACCTGCATATCGACGACCACCATACTGTCGAAGACGTCGGCATCACGCTGGGCCAGGCGGTGGCGAAAGCCGTGGGCGACAGGAAGGGCATTCGCCGTTACGGCCACGCCTACGTGCCGCTCGACGAGGCGCTCTCGCGTGTGGTGATCGACTTTTCCGGCCGTCCGGGCCTCGAATTTCACGTTCCGTTCACGCGCGCACGCATCGGCACGTTCGACGTGGACCTGTCGATCGAATTCTTTCGCGGCTTCGTGAATCATGCCGGCGTGACGCTTCATATCGACAATCTGCGCGGGCTCAATGCCCACCATCAGATGGAAACCGTGTTCAAGGCGTTTGGCCGCGCGCTGCGCATGGCCGTCGAAATCGACGAACGTGCAGCGGGGCAGATTCCGTCCACCAAGGGCAGCCTCTAGGATTGCGCGAGCCGGCGTCCCAGGCGCGTGCGCCGAAATGGGGCGCCGTAGCGCTGGGACTTACTCGGCGTTGCGTGCGCGCTGTGATTGGACGTCCGGCCGGATAACCGTAAAGCAGTACAGACGGCAGGTGGCCCTGGACCAGCAAGACGCGCGCTGCACCATCCGCCGTCAGCAGCAAACATTGACATTCCCGGCACAGCTTCCAGCTATGCTGTCGCCAGACAAGGCCGCGGCCTGATTCGACATGAAGACTTCGATTGCGATTGTGGATTACGGAATGGGCAACCTGCGCTCGGTTGCCCAGGCGCTGAAGAAAGCGGCGCCGGAAGCCGACGTGGCTATCGTCGACCGGCCCGAGGCGATTCGCGCCGCAGACCGCGTCGTGCTGCCCGGCCAGGGTGCGATGCCTGACTGCATGCGCTGCCTCGGCGAATCGGGGCTGCAGGAAGCCGTGATCGCAGCGTCGCGTGAAAAGCCGTTGATGGGCGTTTGCGTGGGCGAGCAGATGCTGTTCGACTGGAGCGCCGAGGGCGACACGCCTGGCCTCGGCCTGCTGCCCGGCAAGGTGGTGCGCTTCGAGCTGGAGGGCCAGTTGCAGGACGACGGGTCTCGCTTCAAGGTGCCGCAGATGGGCTGGAACCGCGTGCGTCAGACGCAACCGCATGCCATGTGGGACGGCGTGCCCGACGGCAGCTTCTTCTACTTCGTGCATAGCTACTACGTGGTGCCCGACAACGAGGCGCACACGGTAGGCGAGACGGTGTACGGCGTGACCTTTACCTCGGCGGTGGCGCGGGATAACATTTTTGCGACCCAATTTCACCCCGAAAAGAGCGCCGAGGCCGGATTGCGGCTGTATCGCAACTTCGTGCAATGGAATCCATAAGCGCGTTCGGCCACCCGTGGCGGCAACCGGTTTCTGCCGGAATGCCGCGTGTCCAAACCGGCGTGACGCCTGCAAGGGCGCCGAAAGACTTGTACTAAACTAGCGAAACGTCGTCCCGACGGGCTGTATGTGCCCGTCAAGGGCGGCGGTACCCAAATTCTTCCCAGACAACACCGATTGCTATGCTGCTGATTCCGGCCATCGATCTCAAAGACGGTCAATGTGTGCGCCTCAAACAGGGCGATATGGACCAGGCGACCATTTTTTCCGAGGAACCGGCAGCCATGGCGCGGCATTGGGTCTCCCGCGGCGCACGGCGGCTCCACCTCGTGGACCTGAACGGCGCGTTTGCCGGCAAGCCGAAGAACGAGGAGGCCATCCGCGCGATCATCGCGGAAGTGGGCGACGAAATTCCGGTGCAGCTGGGCGGCGGCATCCGCGATCTGGACACGATCGAGCGGTATCTCGACGACGGCCTTTCGTACGTGATCATCGGTACGGCCGCAGTGAAGAACCCGGGCTTCCTGCAGGAAGCGTGCACGGCGTTTGGCGGCCACATCATCGTCGGGCTCGATGCGCGCGACGGCAAGGTTGCCACGGACGGCTGGAGCAAGCTCACGGGCCACGAAGTGATCGACCTCGCACGCAAGTTCGAAGACTACGGCTGCGAGTCGATTGTCTATACGGACATTGGCCGGGACGGCATGCTCCAGGGCATCAACATCGAAGCAACCGTGCGCCTCGCGCGCGCCGTGAAGATTCCGGTGATCGCGAGCGGCGGCCTTTCGAATCTGGGCGACATCGACGCGCTGTGCGAAGTCGAGGACGAAGGCATTGAAGGCGTGATCTGCGGCCGCGCGATTTACTCCGGCGATCTGGACTTCGCGGCAGCTCAGGCCCGCGCGGACAGCCTGCGCGAATCAGACGACGCCTGAGGCGCGGCTCGCGCCGCGGCGGCGGTATTCGGCGGGCTGCACATAGGCTGCCCACGAGCGGCACACGATACGCTCGATACGTCGTCTACAGGCGGCGAGAAAACGGCACGAAACGGTGCGAAACGACGCGATAAGCGCCCCGGCACAGGCACCGAAAACCGTCTCAAACAACGCCTTATCACGCGGCACAGCGCCGCACGGCTCACCACTGGCACGATCGATCATGGCTCTGGCTAAACGCATCATCCCCTGTCTCGACGTCACGGCTGGACGCGTGGTCAAGGGCGTCAACTTTGTCGAACTGCGCGACGCCGGCGACCCGGTCGAAATCGCCCGCCGCTACGACGAGCAGGGCGCCGACGAGCTCACCTTTCTCGACATCACCGCCACCTCCGACCAGCGCGATCTGATCCTGCCGATCATCGAAGCGGTCGCCTCGCAGGTGTTCATTCCGCTCACCGTGGGCGGCGGCGTGCGCACCGTGGAAGACGTGCGGCGCCTCCTGAACGCGGGCGCGGACAAGATCAGCATGAACTCGTCGGCGGTTGCGAATCCGCAGCTCGTGCGCGATGCCACCGGCAAGTACGGCTCGCAGTGCATCGTCGTGGCGATCGACGCGAAACGTGTCTCGGCCGAGGGCGAAACGCCGCGCTGGGAGGTGTTCACGCACGGTGGGCGCAAGCCGACCGGCCTCGACGCCGTGCAGTGGGCGCAGCAGATGGCCGAGCACGGCGCGGGCGAAATTCTTCTCACCAGCATGGACCGCGACGGCACGAAGAGCGGTTTCGACCTCGCGCTCACGCGCGCCGTGTCGGACGCCGTGCCGGTGCCGGTGATCGCGTCGGGCGGGGTCGGTTCGCTCAAGGACCTCGCCGACGGCATCACCGAAGGTCACGCGGACGCCGTGCTGGCCGCGAGCATCTTCCACTACGGCGAGCACACCGTGGGCGAGGCCAAGCGCTTCATGGCCGAGCGCGGCATTTCGGTGAGGTTGTGACGTGACGAACGCACCGGCAACGCAGGCGAGCGAGGCAAGCTGGCTCGACAAGGTTCACTGGGACGCGAACGGACTCGTGCCCGTGATCGCCCAGGAAGCTGCCACGGGCGACGTGTTGATGTTCGCGTGGATGAACCGCGAGGCGCTCGCGAAGACGGTCGAAACGGGCCGGGCGGTGTACTTCTCGCGCTCGCGGCAGCGGCTGTGGTTCAAGGGCGAAGAGTCGGGGCACGTACAGCACGTGCACGAAGTACGGCTCGACTGCGACGAGGACGTGGTGCTGCTCAAGGTCGAGCAGGTCTCCGGCATCGCTTGCCACACCGGCCGCCACTCCTGCTTTTTCCAGAAATTCGAAGGCACGGCAGACGACGGCGAGTGGGTCGCGGTCGATCCCGTGCTGAAAGATCCCGAACACATCTACAAATGACGCAATCCACCACCGACACGCTGCTGCGCCTCGCGGCCGTGATCGATAGCCGCAAGGGCGGCGACCCCGACGTTTCGTACGTGTCGCGCCTTTTCCACAAGGGCGACGATGCAGTGCTCAAGAAGATCGGCGAGGAGGCCACCGAAGTGGTGCTCGCCGCCAAGGACGTGCGTCAGGGCGGCGCGCCCACAAGCCTCGTGGGTGAAGTCGCGGACTTGTGGTTCCACTGCCTCGTCATGCTTTCGCATTTCGACCTGAGTCCGGCCGACGTGCTGGCTGAGCTGGAGCGCCGGGAAGGGCTGTCCGGGCTCGAGGAAAAGGCGTTGCGCAAGAGCCGCGAGCGCGAGCAGAACGGCGACTGAAGCCGGCTTCTGCACGAGCACGCCGCTAGCGGACCACAAGCGCACGCGGTTTTGACGCTGCCGGGATGCAGCCGGGTGCGCGGCTGCTACCATCTTCAATACCAGCTTGCCATCGCAACAGGGAGACAAAGATGGAGCAATCGCCCGGCGGATATCCGCCTCCCTCGTACCACAACGCGCTGGACGCGGATCGCCTGCGCGGCCTGCGTACGCTCACGCACGTGCTCTACGCGCTCTACGCCGTGTATTGGCTCACCGGCGGCATCTCGGTGCTGGTCGCGATCATCATCAATTACCTGAAGCGCGGCGACGTGGCCGGCACGCCGTACGAACAGCACTTCGAGTGGCAGATCCGCACCTTCTGGATGGGACTGATCGCTCATTTGATCGGCCTCGCGCTCATCATCGTCGTGATCGGCATTCCGATTTTGTGGGCTGTTGCCATCTGGACGTTGTACCGTATTATCAAGGGCTGGCTGTTTCTGTACGACAACAAACCCCTGCTGAACCCGCGCGGGTGGTTCTGACCGGTCGTTGCCAGCCACCTTGCGTCCCTATTTGCACACAGCGTGCCCCAAAGCGCATCAGGAATACCCATGAGTCACGACCGCAGCAGCTGTCTTTTCTGCAAGATCGCCGATGGCGCGATTCCCAGCAACCGCGTCTATGAGGACGACGAATTCCTCGCCTTTCGCGATATCCGTCCGGCGGCCGAAACGCACGTGCTCGTGATCCCGCGCCAGCACATCGCCACGCTCTCCGATTGCACCGAAAGCGACGCCCCTCTGCTTGGTAGAATGTTTGTGCTGGTCGCGCGCATCGCAAAGGAGCTGGGTGTGTCCTACACCGGCGGCGAAACCGGTTTCCGGACGGTGGTCAACGTGGGTCCCGGTGGCGGGCAAGAGGTATACCATCTGCACGCGCATATCCTGGCGGGGCCGCGTCCGTGGCAGCGCATGGGCTGAAGGTCGCGGCACGACACGGTTGGTACACGTGCGCGAGGCATGATGGCTGCGTTCAGTACGAAGAGCATTGAAGGAGCTTTTGAGGCTCCAGGTCCGGCAACCGTCCGGATCGTCAATCGCCGCGCCAAAGCGCGGCAGCGGGGTTAAGGAGAGTTTTGATCATGGGTTCGTTGAGTATCTGGCACTGGCTGATTGTTCTGCTGATCGTGGCGCTCGTGTTCGGCACGAAGAAACTGCGCAATATCGGCAGCGATCTGGGCGGTGCGGTGAAGGGCTTCAAGGAAGGCATGCGCGACGCCGACGCGCCGTCGGATGCGCAAAAGCGCGAGCTGCCGGAATCGAACACGGTGGACGTCGACGCGAAGGAAAAAGCGCGTTCGGGCGACTCGCGCTAAGGTTTCGCACGGCGCCCGCCTTAACGGCGTACGCCTTTTCCCTTTCCTGTTCCGGACTGACGGAAGCTTCCATTCATGCTGGACCTCGGTCTCACCAAGATGGCGCTGATCGGCGTCGTCGCGCTCGTTGTTCTCGGGCCAGAGCGGCTGCCGCGTGTCGCACGCACGGCAGGTGCGCTGTTCGGTCGCGCGCAGCGTTACATCAACGACGTGAAGGCGGAAGTCACGCGCGAAATCGAACTCGACGAACTGCGTCGCATGAAGACTGAGTTCGAAAACGCGGCGCAGAACGTGGAGACCACCATCCACGACAACCTGCGCAAGCACGAAACCGAGTTGAACGAGGCATGGAACGCAGGGACGTCGGTTTCGCCGAGTGTGGCGGGCGGTGCAGATCCGGCCGCGCTGGGTGGCGACACCTCCGGTACCACGGGCGGCAGCACCGGCAGCTTCTGGAACAACAGCCTGGTATCCACCGGCGGATCGAGGCGCAGCCGGGGCGGCAAGAGTTGGCGCGTCAAAACGACTGCCACGCCGGTATGGTACAAACGCGCCACGCTGCGCCGCACGCGCGTGCAGTCGGGTGCCGCGCGCGTCGCACGGCACACGCCCGAAAGCCTGCGCCGCCCTACGCGCTTCTTCTTCTGATGTCCCGAGCGACCATCTCCAACCGAGGGCCGGTGTGAGCGACCCCCAGCATAACCAGCACGAAGGCACTGAAGAGACCTTCATCTCCCATCTCGTCGAACTGCGCGACCGCATCATCCGGGCCGGTATTGCCGTCATTGTCGTGTTCGTGGGGCTTGTCTACTGGGCACCGGACATCTTCAAGCTGCTCGCGCGGCCGCTCATGCAGAACCTGCCGAAAGACGGAAAGATGATCGTCACCGACGTCACCGGCTCGTTCTTCGTGCCCATGAAGGTGACGATGATGGTCGCGTTCGTCATCGCGCTGCCTGTGGTGCTGTACCAGATCTGGGCGTTCATCGCGCCCGGGCTCTACCAGCACGAAAAGCGGCTCGTGGCACCGTTGGTGGTAAGCAGCTATTCGCTCTTCCTGTGCGGCATGGCGTTCGCGTATTTCGTGGTGTTTCCCACCATCTTCCGCGTGATGGCGCACTACAACGCGCCGCTGGGCGCGGAGATGACCACCGACATCGATAACTACCTGAGCTTCGTGCTCACCATGTTCCTCGCGTTCGGGGTGACGTTCGAGGTGCCCATCGTCGTGGTGCTGCTGGTGCGCATGGGTGTGCTTTCGGTGAAGAAGCTGAAGGAGATCCGGCCTTACGTGATTGTGGGCGCGTTCGTCGTGTCCGCGGTCGTGACGCCGCCCGACGTCTTTTCCCAACTGATTCTCGCGGTGCCCCTCATCGTTTTGTACGAGGCGGGGATTATTGCCGCGCGGCTCTTCGTCTCGAAGCCCGCGCCGGCTGCCGACAGCAGCGAAGCGGCCAACTGAAGCGGAGGGCGCCCACTTAGTTCTCCCGCCCGGGCCGCCCTTTCATCCGAATTCCTCAGCCCCCGTCGTCCGAGCCGTCGTCCTGATCGGATTGCTGCTTCGGCGGCGGCGGCCGCTTGCCGATCATCACGTCGAGGTCCAGCGGCCGGTTCTTGCGCACGAGGTGCACCTTCGCGTCCGTGCCCGGCTTGATCTGCGCGATCACGTTGAGCAGGCGCGTGGTGTCCGTGATCTCTTCCCCGTTCACGCTCAGCAGGATGTCGCCGGGCTTGATGCCGGCCTTGTCCGCGGGGCCGTCGCGCAGCACGCCGGCCACAATCGCGCCGGACTTCTGGTCGAGACCGAACGACTCCGCAATCTCCGGCGTCACGTCCTGCGGCTCCACGCCAATCCAGCCGCGCGTCACCGTACCCGTCGTGATGATGCTTTCCAGCACGCTGCGCGCCGTGGAAACCGGAATGGCGAAGCCGATGCCGAGCGAGCCGCCCGAGCGCGAGTAAATGGCCGTGTTGATGCCGAGCAGGTTGCCGTTCACGTCGACAAGCGCGCCGCCCGAGTTACCCGGATTAATGGGCGCGTCGGTCTGGATAAAGTTTTCGAATGTGTTGATGCCGAGGTGATTGCGACCGAGCGCGCTGATGATGCCCATCGTCACCGTCTGGCCGACGCCGAACGGGTTGCCGATGGCGAGCACCACGTCGCCCACACGCGTCTGGTTCATGCGACCAAGCGTGATGACCGGCAGATTCGGCAGATCGATCTTCAGCACGGCGAGGTCCGTTTCGGGGTCCACGCCGATCACTTTTGCGGTAGTGGTGCGTCCGTCGGAGAGCGCGATCTCGATCTGGTCGGCGCCGTCCACCACGTGCTGGTTCGTTAGAATGTAACCTTCCGGGCTCACGATGACGCCCGAACCGAGATTCGCCGCCGGCTGGTCCTGTTGCTTGCGGCTGTTGTTGCGGTCGCCGAAGAAGTAGCGGAACAGCGGGTCTTTGGCGCGCGGGTCCGGCGGCAGGGAGCCGTCCTTGCTGGAAAACACGTTGACGACCGCGGGCATCGCTTTCTGGGCCGCGTCGGCATAAGAGCCCTGTGCCGGGCCGTTGCCGATGCCTGGCGCCACTTCCCGCAACGCGACAATAGGCGCGGCGAGTTGCTTGCCGAATTGTCCCTGACGCTGCAGCCACTGCGGTTTCAGCGTCGCGATAATGAACATCAGCGCGAGCAATACCGTCACCGCCTGGGCGAAGAACAGCCAAAAGCGTCTAAGCATCTGAAGATAGAGGAATTATATGGATCGCATCGAACTGGAATTGTATCTGAACAATCTTCTCGATATTGCGCGGTTCAAGGACTATTGCCCGAATGGGCTCCAGGTGGAAGGCCGGCGCCGCATCGAGAAAATCGCCACCGGTGTCACCGCGTCGCTCGCGTTCGTCGAAGCCGCGCTGGAGTGGGGCGCTGACGCGCTACTCGTCCATCACGGCTACTTCTGGCGCAATGAGCAGCCGCAAATCACGGGCCGCAAATACCGGCGCCTGCGCGCGCTACTCGCCAACGACCTCAATCTGTTCGCCTATCACCTGCCGCTCGACGACCATCCCGAGTACGGCAACAACGCGCAACTGGGCGCGCGGCTCGGCCTGATCGGCGAGACGCGTTTCGGCGAGAACGGTATCGGCTGGATGACGACTCTGCCCATGCCCGTCACCCTCGCTCACTTCGTGGCGCAGGTCGAGCACACGCTGGGCCGGGCGCCACTCGTGCTGGGCGACCCAGACTGGGAACTGCGGCGCATCGCGTGGTGCACGGGCGGCGCGCAGGGCTACTTCGACGACGCCATCGAGGCCGGCGCGGACGTCTACCTGACAGGCGAAATCTCGGAGCAGACCACCCATACCTCGGCCGAAAGCGGCGTCGCGTTCGTTGCCGCAGGGCACCACGCCACCGAACGCTTCGGCGTACAGGCGCTCGGTGCGCATTTGTCCGAGGCTTTCGACATCGAGCATGTCTTTATCGATATCCATAATCCCGTCTGATTGGCAAAAATTTACCGGAACGCAGAACGCGCTTAAAAGCACGATAGAAAAAGTTTGCTGTGCGTGCGGGAAAACCCTGATTTTTCAAGCACTTCGCACGCTTTTTGGAGGCCGGGCCTTGTAAATGGCGACTCCATTCGAGCACACTAGCGGCGGTAGAACGGCGTGACGGAAAAAATCCAACTCAGAAGTGGGGCGATGTGATGCGAGACAAAGAAGATGACCGCGTCGACAGCAGCCGCCGTACGTGGCTGATAGCGACGTCCGTAGCAGGTGGCATAGGAGGCGTGGCCACTGTCGTACCCTTCGTTAGTTCGTTTGCACCATCGGAGAAGGCCCGTG
>NZ_RJZE01000003.1 GCF_003986935.1 Paraburkholderia kururiensis JCM 10599 = LMG 19447
CACGGGCCTTCTCCGATGGTGCAAACGAACTAACGAAGGGTACGACAGTGGCCACGCCTCCTATGCCACCTGCTACGGACGTCGCTATCAGCCACGTACGGCGGCTGCTGTCGACGCGGTCATCTTCGTGAACTGGCATCACACTCCTCATTTCCAGATTGAATTTTTGCTTGAATCGCTTCGAGGGCGACGAGTCCCGGCTAATGCAGGCGCCTTAGTGCAGCCCCGATATGTAGTCGGAAACCGCCTTTATTTCGTTATCCGACAGACGCGATGCGATGGCGTGCATCGTAGGGCTGTTGTCGCGCGCGCCCGGCCCCTGACTGAACGCGTTCAACTGACTGGCCGTGTAGGTCGCCCATTGCCCCGAGAGGCGTGGGAATTGAGAGGGAATGCCCTGGCCACTGGGCCCGTGGCAGGCAGCACATGCAGGCACGCTCTTTTCGACAATCCCGCCGCGATAGATCTTCTGCCCCAGTGCAATGGCGTCCCTGTCATGCGCGTAGCCGGGCTTCGGCGTCTGCGATGCGAAATACACCGTTACGTCCGCGATCTGCTGATCGGACAGCGCGCCCGCCATGCCTGCCATGATCGCGTTGTTGCGGGCCGGTTGCGCTGCATCGGCGCGTGCCTTGAAATCCCTGAGTTGTTTGGCGAGGTATTCGGCGTGCTGTCCCGCGAGCTTCGGATAAGTGTCCACGGCGCTGTTACCGTCTGCGCCGTGGCATGCCGCGCATACCTGGGTAACGATGACCTTGCCTCGATTGGCATCCGACTTCTCGAGTTCGGCCGCGTGTCCCAAAACAGTCCAACCCGACAATACAACCGCCAACTGAAACACTGCCCAAGTCCCGCACATTCGATTCATTCGCGCCCCGCTTCATGGGAGTTATAGATTGAGCAAGTCACGACGAGGCCCTTACTGCCTCGCCGCGCAAAATGGATCCACAAAGAAATCGTTAAGGATGGCAGATCAGATCGGCTTGATCGGAATGTAATGACCGTCTTTTCCGACCGGCGTCAACGGTAGCCCCTGCTTCTCGCGCCGTTTTCTTTCTTTCGATAGCGGCGGGCATGTGTGCTCGTCGTAGTACAGCACCATGCAGTCCAGACACAGCATGCACTCCATCTGGTCGATCCGCCCTGCATCGTCGATAGCCTGCGATCCGCAGCCTGCCGCGCACGCATGGCACGTCGTGCATTCTGACTTGCGACGCAACTTGAGGAAGCGAAAACGACCAGGCAGTGCGAGGCTCGCGCCGAGCGGACACAGATATTTGCAGAACGGCCGCTCGATGAAGATCGATGCACCCACGACGATGGCCCAGAACAGCACGAACGGCCACGACCGGTTCATCACGCCGACAAGGAAAGTCGTCTTGAACGGCTCGATCTCCGCGAGCTTTTCGGCCCACGGCATCGAGAAAAACGATACGGCGAGCAGCACGGCGAACACAACGTACTTGAGCTTGCGTAGCGAGTTGTGCAGTCGCATGGGCAGCTTGCGTTGCAGCCTCTTCAGGCCGGTCGCCCGGGCGATCTTGTAGAGCAACTCCGACATCGAGCCGAACGGGCACATCCAGCCGCAAAAGAGCCCGCGCCCCCAGACGAACACCGTGACCGCAATCACGATCCAGAACACGAAGATGAACGGGTCGGAAAGAAAGAGCCCCAGATTCCAGCCGCCGAACAGCGAGTGGACGAATGTGAGCACCTGGGTAATCGACGGTTGCGCCAGCTCGTACCATCCAGCGAAACCAATGGCAATGAGCCAGCTTGCTGTCTTGGGCCACGAAACCCAGCGTTTGTCCGCACGCTTCGCCTTGCGTACCCAGCGGTCCCGCGTGGCAAAGAAGAGCATGACGGCTGCGGCCCAACCGATGAACAGACCGATTTGCAGACGCTTGGCGCGCCAGGCGTTCTGCCAGGCGGGCGTTTCCTCGTCTACATGCGGGTGGCCGCCTTGAAGAAAGCGCGCCGGCAGCCAGTACGGCGAATTGAATGCCGAGAAATTCTTTGCGCCGGTTTCCTTGTCGATCTTATGACCGAGGAATACGAACTTCCACGGGTAGGCCGCGCTGAACCTCGTGCTACGCACAATGAAGATGCCCGTTTCATTGAACGACGGAGCACCCGAGGCCTGCAACGAGTACAGGTTCAGATAATCGGAGTCCTTGAAGGTGAACGCGTTGATTCCCTGGCGCACCTGGATACGGTCGTAAATGCCACCGCGTACGAACCCCGATCCCTTGAACGACTCCGTACCGTTTGCAACGACGAAGAGCGCCTGTTCGCCGGATTTGAGCCGGCTCATCAACTGCGCGTAGTCGTAGTCACCCAGAATACTCTTGCCGATGGCAGGTGCATTCAGGTAACCGTAGTACAGGTCGAGGTAGGGCGAACCGGTATCCGCGGCGCCGACGTCGCTCGCATGGACGGCCAGATGCTGCACAGCCCCCATGTCGACGAGCGCCTGCCACCCGTAACGCGCGACCGCCGGCAGCAACCTCGCCTGCGGGAGAATGGTTTCCTTCACGATGCCGACCTGGCTTGCGACGGCAACGGCGCAACGCGAAATCAACTGGTTCTCCGCGATGGCCGTCACGGTGGCCCCGGAAATGGCGTCAAGGCTCGTGCTACCCGCATCGCTACGCCCGATCTCGAATCGCGCGCCAGCAAACCGGCTCACATATTGATGCAGAAATGTGAGGAGCTTGCTCTCGGGAATACCGACCAGCAAGATGGGCTCGCTATGCTTGAGTACCCTGACGCCCGTAATCACGCCTTTCGTATCCATCCCGATCAGCGTGACGATGGGCTTACCCGAGTAGCCTTGAATATCGACGATGTCGGTGGACAGAAACACGTAGCCTTTCAGCACCCGCGTGTGGCCATCGTTAGCGTAGGCCTCGACGTACGGCGGATTTCCCTTGCGTGCAGAGAACTCGGTAGCGCCAGGCAGTACGCCCGCGCAGTCGGTCCACTTACACATCTCGGGTTGACTGAACAATTGATCCGGCAGCTCCTGTTCGTAGATAGAAGCGAAGGCCGGCGGCATGCCCGCGAAGAGCAGCACCAATGCCACGATCCAAAACGATACTTTCATTTTTGTCGCTTTGAAAAGGCCGCGCGGCACCGCTTTTCCGGAACTGAAAGTCCCGCAGGTCGCCCGGTCGGATTTCTGACGCCGCGCCTGCCGGCGAACCGCGGCCGGCACAGCATCGTCACTCATGTCACTGCGCCTTGGAGACCATGAAGTCCACTGCGGCCTTTACTTCGTCATCCTTCAGACTCGGGTTGCCGCCGCGTGAAGGCATTGTGCCGTTATTGCCCGTGAACCCTTCAAGCGCGTGCTTGTACAGCGTGGGTTTGCCTTTCGCAATGCGCGGCGCCCAGTCACCCTTGTTGCCGAAAACAGGCGCACCCGCTGCGCCCGTCTGGTGGCACATGAAACAGACGCTTTTGAACACCTTCTCCCCTGCGGGATTCGGTGCATCGGCGCTCGCCGTCGCCGTACCAGGATTCACCGCTGCCGTCGCAGGCGCTGCCGCGGCCACCACGGTGACGGAGGCCACCGGTGCAATCGATGTTTGTGCCGCGCCGGCGGCCTGTGAAGCAGCGCCGCTCTTGTCGCAAGCCGACAGGCCGAGCGTCAGTGCAAATCCAATTCCAGCAATCAACAGGTTGCGAGCTTTCATCTCTTATCTCCTCAATCAGGTTTCAAGCTGCGTCAGCTGACGCAGCCGGCAATACATCGGCAAGCGATGGTTCGTAACCGAGCAGCGGTTGCGCGAGTAGCCGCTCGATCAGCACACGGACGTTGAGCCACGGGTCCGCATCGATCTGGCTGACCGGATCGTCGACGGCGTCGCCGTCCGGCGTATGCAGATGATTCGGGAACGTGCGGAGCGTGCGGTGCAGTGGGGCGGTGTCAATGCGCATCGTCGCTTCGCCCCAGCGCCAGTTCATCGCGTACTCGCGCGGCGCAGCAAAGCGCAGCGTCAGATCGACGCCGTTGATCAGTTGCAACTCCAGCGCGTCTCGGCATAGCGTGATCGACGCGAGCTGTGTCGCATCGAACGTCGCCTCGATTTGTTCCTTCAATTCAAGGTGCAGCATCGTCAGACTCCCGTCGCGAGCAGTTCGCGCAACTGTTCGCGAATGATTTCGCGCGTATGTGCAAGCGTTTTTGCGCCAAGGTAATGTTCATAGGCCGGGTGCTCTCCCACATCGCCAGACTCGATGAGTGCGAGCAGATTTTCTTCGTCGTCTGCACCGTACTGCGCGAGGATCAGCTTGCGGTCTTCGCGCAGGTCGTACAGCACACGACTGAGCGCGTCGATCTGCATCGCCGCTTCCGAAGGCACGTTCTGAAAAAATTGCGTCATCTCTACTCCCTCACATGTTGTGGTCTTTGACCACGCCGCCATCGGTTGTCGCCATGTCGATCGTGACCTGATCGAAGCGATACAGCTTCCCGCCCTCGGATTTCATGAATTGCTCAGCGTCACGCCTGTTTGCGAACGACGCGAAGGTCTGGCCCATTGCACCAGGTTTTTTCGAACCGATTACGTAGGTAGCCTGCTTCGCGTCGATCCAATGACCGGTGGGGTGCTCCCAATCCGCTGTTCCCATGTCCTGCACGTACATCGCGCGAACCTTACGGTCGTGCTCGGGGCGCAGATAAACCGAGAACAGTCCCAACGTGTCGCAGAAGAAGTCCGCTTGTCCGTCTGCGTAGAGAATCTGTGCTTTCGGGCCGGGATAATCTTTCAGGCTCATGCCGTCGAGCACGCTCACGGTCGAGTCGGTAATCTCGTGCGGCGGAGGCAACGATGCCGATTCGTTCTGGCATCCGGATGTCACCACGATGGCGAGCACTGCAATAGCCGTCGCGATAGTGGTCTTGAAGAAGCGATAGTTCATCGATTGAATCTCCATGCGGCAAGGCCGAGCGGCGCCGCGATCCACGCGAGCATCACCGGACCGAGAAGAAGCGGCTCTGCGAGCGACGCGGGAAACACGCTGACGAGGCCGTACATCGTGTGCAGGTCAGCCGGCCCGAATATGTTCAGGATGCGGAAGATGTCCGCGGGATTGAGCATCAGCAGCAGCGGAAACAGCGGGCCGAGTACGGCACCGCCCGTTGCGACCAATGCGCCGAGCAGCAGCAAGTCGTAGACGAGCACGAAGAAGAACCACAAGCCAATGGCGACACCGCTCGCCGAAGTACGGCTTGCGCAAAATACCGACGCGGACACCGCGAGGCTCAGGAACACCCAGCCGAGCAGCACGGCGCTAATGACGAAGCCGGCGTACTGATACCAGTCGGCCGCAGGCGCGCGTACGGCGATCACGATGCCGGCCAGCCCGAAGCCTGCAAGCGTGGCGCAGGTCAGCGCCGCCGCGAGACCCGCATACTTGCCGAGCAGCAACTGAACACGATTGATGGGATACGAGAGCAACAGATTCAGCGTGCCGCGCTCACGCTCGCCTACGAGTGCATCGAAACCGAGAATCAGCGCGATCAACGGCAACAGGTAGATGGTGAGGCTGACCAGGCTCGCGATCAGCGGCTCGATGCCATGAAAGCCGATTGAGCCTTGTGCGGCTGCGCCGAAATACGAGGTGGCAAGCGTGAACGCCGCAAAAACAAGCGACACGGCAAGCACCCAGCGGCTACGAATGCGGTCGTGGAACTCCTTGCCGGCGATCACGCCAATTTGTGCCCAGTGGGAACGGCTGAATACGCTCATGCGCTTGCTCCCGTATAGCCGAGGAACACGTCTTCGAGAGACGGCTCCTGGATTTGCAGGTCGGCGATCCGATCGGACAACGGCGACAGCGCCGCAATCGCAGCCATCTTCGCGTCGCGTGGACATTGAAATGCGATGAGACGCTCGCGGATAGTCAGTTTTCCGAACGGCGCGCGGTTCAACGCGGCCTGTAGCGGGCCAACGTCCTCCGAATGCGTGTGCACCTCGATGGACAGCGGTAGATTTGTCTTGCCGCGCAGCGTCTGCACGCTGCCCACCGCCTGAATGCTGCCGCTGTGCAGAATCGCAAGACGGTCTACGCGCTGCTGGATTTCGGCGAGGATGTGCGACGTGATGACGATGGTGGTTCCAGCCTGCTGCCGGGTCTTCAGGATTCGATAGAACTCGCGAATGCCTTCGGGGTCCAGACCATTCGTCGGTTCATCGAGAAACAGAAGTGACGGGTTGCCGAGCAATGCCTGTGCAAAGCCTAGCCGCTGCCTCATTCCTTTCGAGTACTCGCGCACCTTTCGAGCGGCTGCAGCGTGGCTCAATCCCACCTGATCGAGAAGCGCCTTGCATGCCGCTGTTTTGACGCCCTTCAGTCGTGCGAAGAAGTGCAGCGTCTCGAGCCCGGTGAGGTTGTCGTAAAGCACGACGTTCTCCGGCAAGTAGCCGAGTTTTCGCCGTACGGCTTGAAACCGCGGACCGCCAACGAGTTCACCGTCAACCTGAACGCGGCCGGCATCGGGCGAGACAAGCCCCAGCATGAGCTGGAACAACGTGCTCTTGCCCGCGCCGTTGCGGCCGATGAGGCCAAACAACTCGCCCTTCTGAATCTTCAGATCGACACCGTCGACCGCGCGCAACGCGCCGAAAGATTTGGCGACGCCAGTGAGTTCAATCATGCTGCTTCCCCATCCACTTCACCCAGGCGGCGTGCAACGGCTGCATCCGCGGTGTGTCATCGACAACGCTCGGCACCGCCATCAGCGGGAACTGCTGGGCAATCAAGCGCAGCGATTGCACGGCCGGGCTGTTCATCAACACCTTCACCGCCGGGACACGCCAGGTCAGCCGGTCGACAAGATCGCTCGCCGTATAGGGGATATCGCCGATGCCGCGCCCGCGCCGGTCCCAGCCGAAGTAGTCGCTCCAGTAGTTGCCAGGCCACGACACGTCGTTCGCGGCCACGTAGCGAATCTGCTCGCGGTTCTGGATGAAGTCGTTGCCGGTCACGTTGTTGTGAACCGAGCCGCCCCACAGATGCACGCCGATCGCGTTGTCCACGACGAGATTGCGGCGGATCGTGTTGTATTCGGCGTCGTAGATGAAAAAGCCGCGCTGGTTGCCAGCCACAACGTTGTTCTCGACCACCGAATCCTGCACGGTGCGAAGCATGATTCCGTGATCGGTGTTGCCCCACACCTTGTTGTTCTTCACGACCTGGTTACGCGCTTCCATGATCGCGAGACCGCCGCGATTGTGGTACACGTCGTTACCGTCCCACACGTTGTAGTACGAATTCATGTAGTGCGTACCGTATCGAACGTCGTGAATCGTGTTGCCTTTGAAAAGCGCGTGATGCGAGACATCGACGTAGATGCCATCGCGCGAATAGCTGATGGTGTTGCCCACGATCTGCGCGCCGGTTGTGTTGTAAAGCTGGATGCCGTTGCCGCGGTCCGGCGAGCGCAAGTCGCGCTTGCCCACAATCAGGTTGTCCTGCACATGCACGTCTGCCGATTTCTCGATCCAGAGCCCGAACAGGTTGTAGACGAGTTCGCAGTGGTCGATTTCGGTTCTGTCCGAACTGGGTTGCACGTAAACGCCGGCGTTCTGCGCGGTGAGATTGGCTCCGCTGTTCACGATGGCAAGGCCGGTAATTCTCACGTCCGGCGCGGCAACGCGAATGACATCGCCCGCATTGTGTCCATCGATCATGGGCCGACCTACTCCTTGCAGCGTGATGCGCTTCGTAATCCTCAGGTTCTCCCCGTAGTGCCCCCCGTACACAACGATCGTGTCCCCCGCCTGTGCTGCTTCGATGGCTGCGCCGATTCGCTCGCCGGGATGAACGGCCAGCGTGGCGGCCGCGGCGGTCTGCGCGAGCAGCATCGCAAACACAAACATCGCAGCGAGTGAGAACTTCGGCATTCTGGCCAACCAACCACAGGGGTTATTCAATTTGCACGCGCGCCGGTCATCGCGAGGCAGGGGAGATTCCCCCTGCCTCGCTTTCCACTACCGGCACATGTATTGACGCTACGCCTGCACGAGCATTCGAGAGCGCATTTCGAGGTGCAACGCGTGACAGAAGTTGGTGCAGTAGCACCAGAACACCCCAGGCTTGTCGGCGACGAACGTGACGGACTGGGTCTGCTGCGGATGGACGACGAAGCTGATGTTGTAGAACGGGATAGCAAAGCCGTGCGTCAGGTCCTCGACCTTGTCCAGATTCGTCAGGATGATCGTGACCTCATCGCCCTTCTTCACCGTCCATTCACGCAGACCGAACGTCGGCGCCTGAGAAGTCAGATACACCGTGACCTTGCGGCCCTGACGTTCGACACGGTTTTCCTTCGGACTCTTGACCGCATGCGGGAACTCGTTCAGATCATAGATCTGCCGCGTCTTGATAATGTCGCGTCGAACCATGATGGAGTCATGCGGCTCCGGGTAGAGCGGGTGATCCCCCACCAGTTGCATTTTCTCGCCGCTGATGTCGATCAGCTGCGAGCTGTCCGGGTGAAGCGGGCCAACCGGAAGGTACCGATCCTTGGAAAACTTGTTGTCCGAAATGAAGTATTGACCATCGGGCTCCCGCGTCTCGCCCATCGAAGTGAACCCGTGCCCCGGCTGGTAGTGCACGTCGATGCGGTCGACCACGACCTTCGCATTCTTGTCGCCTTTGTACGACCTCATTGCTGCGTCCAGGTCCCACTTCACGATCTGGCTGTCGAGGAAGAGCGTCGTGTAGCAGAAGCCCTTGCCGTCGAAACCCGAATGCAACGGTCCAAGCCCAATCTCGGGCTCGGCAACAACCGTGTCCCGCGGTTCCTTCAAACCGCCGTCGAACCACTTGAGCACCAGCTCGTGCGAGATCAGCGTTGCGGTTGGCGACAGCTTGCCGGAGCACGCGTAATACTTGCCGTCCGGCGAGACATTCACGCCGTGCGGGTTCTTCGGTACAGGCACATAGCAGGTGAGCGCAGTCTTCGGATCTGCGTTGGCCACGTGCGTGCCGTCTACAACGGGAACCTGCGAATTGCCGATGTGGAAGAACTTGCCGTTCTTCACCGCTTCCTCGATACGCGCAATGTTGAAGAACACGCAGGCATCGCGCTCGGCCGCCATCATCTCTTCGTAGTGGACGCCGTTTTCCGTGTTGTACTGATTCGAGCAGGCCAGCTTGCCGTCGTACGAAGTGGCCACGAGATCGAGATTGCCGTCGATCTTGACCTGCCAGCGCGGCTGCATTGTCTTCGCATCGACGCAGGTGAACAGGCAGAAATACTTCTTCGGGTCGTTCAGGTCGCGACCGTCGTTGGGCTGCGGAATGTGGAACTCGCTGCCGCAGAACACCCGCGTCGTGTAGTTGATGTTCTCGTCGAGCGGGTCGCGCTTGTCCGGGAAAATGCCGTGAAAACCCTGCACGTTAGGCAACGACGTGATCGCGTCGCACTCCATCGTGTCGAGACGTACGCGTGCAACGCGCGCGTTGATCTTGTCGTTCACGAAGATGTACTTGCCGTCATACACGCCATCCGTGTACGACATATGGACGTGGTGCGTGTCGCCGTTGAAGTAGTTGAGTTGCCCGTTCGGCCTTGTGCCGATGATCTTGCGCGACTCATTCGTGATGCCCCAACCCGACATGCAGTCGATGTTGTACACCGGGATACGCCGGATCTCGCGCCCGGACGGCAGCCCGTGGACCCGAAGATCGCCCGAGTGGCCACCGCTCGAAAACGCGTAGTACGTGTCGAGCTTGCCAGGATGCACCTCGTACTTGTCCCAGTTGATGGCGGTGGCGGAACCCGTGCCTTCGGCGCCGCTTGCACCACCTGTGGCGGCGGCAGCGGTGCCGCCGCCGCTCTTGTTGCAACCGGCGAGACCGAGCGAGAGACTCGCGCCCGCGAGGCCCGCAACCGCCGAAGAAGCGAGGAACCTGCGACGCCCCGAATCTTGCGGAACTACAGCTTCTTCAGATTTTCCTTTTGAAAAAGTCATCACATTCTCACTCATTAATTCGTTCAACGCCGGTTGCCCGGCGGCTTTGTTTTCATACCCGAAAAGGCAGGCCTCCCGACTACGGCACGACAAGACACATCCACAAACAGAACAGGGTTATTCCCGTGCCTCGACTCTCCAAAAGACAACGCGGTTAAAAATCAAGAGAAATTAAATTGAAAGGAATTTGAGATTTCCTGTGATTTAGCGGAACTTTTATACGGGGCTAGTTTGGTGTTCTACCGAACGGCCGGGTTTGATCTATCTCAAAATACGTATTAGGGATGCATCTTTTTGTGGCACATGTGACAATCGGGCGCGGAGCCCACTGGGTGGACGACTGTCTGGCGTCCTTGATGTAGATCAAGTGTAGGGATATTCGAAAAAACAATAATCCACTCGATGTCAGGTCATCCCGGCAACCGCGCCGCAAGCCGTGAATCCCTTCAGAGTTTTTGTAAATTGTTCAATTCCCGAAGAGTCATCTGGATATTTCTGTCCGTCGCAATTGCTGTTGCCGGTGGGATTTGGCTTACGCTCAGAACGCCTGAACTGTATATCCAGGGAACTTACGTCTTCGGTACTCGCGTTCAATTAGTGCTCTATGGCGTGCCACTCGATGAGGCTCAGCGGGATGCCGATGCAGTTTTCGCACACTTTCAGGCAATGCATAGGGAAATGCACGCATGGCAGCCGTCGGAAGTCATGCAGCTCAATCACAGCATCGCAGCAGGTGAGCCGTTCCAGGCATCGGCGGAACTTGCGGAGATTCTGCGTTCGGCACAGCAACTATCGCTCGACACACAGGGTTTGTTCGACCCGGGCATCGGCCGGCTCATTCGGCTATGGGGCTTCCAGGCGGACCAGTTCGATGTTGTGCCACCGTCGCGCGACGCGGTGGAGCGAGAGGCCGCACGGCACGCCCATATAACGGACCTTGCGATCTCGCCTACGGGTGTGGTTACCAGCGCTAACCGCGCGGTGTCGATTGATCTTGGCGGCTATGCGAAAGGCTGGTCGCTGGACGAAGCCGCCGCGATCCTGAAGCAACGCGGCGTCGAAAACGCGTTGATCGACGTTGGCGGCAACCTGCTCGCGCTCGGCAGCAAGGGCGGCATGCCGTGGCAGGTTGGCATCCAGGACCCGCGCAAACCAGGAACGCTTGCGACGCTCGAACTGCGTGACGGTGAGGCAATAGGCACCAGCGGCGACTACGTGCGCTTCTACAAGGCGGACGGCGTGCGTTATTGCCACATCATCGACCCACGCAGCGGCTTTCCAGCCACACAGAGCGAGTCGGTGACCGTCCTCGTGAAGCCCGGCCCGCATGCGGGCGCGTTGTCCGATGGCGCAAGCAAGGCGCCGTTTGTAGCGGGAGCCACGACGGCGATGTCGCTTGCGCGCAAGACAGGAGTGGACGCCGTCCTGCTGGTCGACACACAGGGACACGTTTTCGCATCCCCGGCCATGGCGGAACGCGTGCATTTCACTGATCCGTCGCTGCGCCCGGCACGTCTGGATTGAAACACTGGAAGGCTGCCCGATATGCCGGAGAAACCCTCTATCGACGTGCGCAAGGTGAGCGTTCAGCGCGGCGGCCGCGCCATCCTGCACGACGTCAGCCTGGCGATCGGGCAAGGTGAGCTGGTAGCGCTCGCAGGGCTCAACGGTGCAGGCAAGACGACACTGCTCCTGCTTCTTGCAACGCTGACCATGCCAGGCAGCGGACATATCTTCATCGACGGCATCAACGCGCTCACCCAGCCCGATAAAGTGCGTTCGAGAATCGGCGTCGTGTTTCAGGAGTCCGCATTGGAACCGCGTCTGAGCGCGCGCGACAACCTCTGGTTCATTTCGAAATGCCAGGGATTGAGCGGACGCGCGGCGCGAGTGCGCGTTGACGACGTACTCGCAGCATCGGGGCTCGATGCATTCGCCGCAACACCCGTTCAATGCCTTTCGGGCGGGCAGCGCAGGCGGCTCGAACTCGCGCGGGCACTTATTGCGCGGCCTCGCATCCTCTTGCTTGATGAGGCCACGCTAGGTCTCGATATCGCGGCACGCCACGCGTTCTGGTCGGAAATCAGAACGCTCGTGGCAGACGGTCATACCGTACTGTGCTCCACCCACCATACCGACGAGGCGCGCGACGCCAGTCGCGTGGTCGTGCTGCACCAGGGGCGCATGCTCGCAGACGATACATGGCAGACCATGTGCACCTCTGTTCCCGCCACGATCCGATTGCGGGTACCAGCCGTCGAAGAAGCGGCAGGATGGCTTGCAGGACAGGGCCATACGGTATCGGTGGATGGCCACACCGTGGTCGTGCCGGGAACGGACCCCCACGCCATGCTGCCAGCGCTGCTGCAACGCATGCCCTTTCGTGTACTGGGCGCCGAGATCGCATTGCCAGATCTCAGGAATATCGTCGAGCACTGCATCGCCATGCGTGCCGGCCATCGTTCTCACGCGACAAAAGCGGTGCCCGCATGAGCAACGTCGCCGCCATCATCTGGTTCGATCTGAAGCGGTTCTGGGCATCGCCTCTGCGAATCCTGTTCGGCCTTACGCAGCCCTTGCTCTATCTTTTCGTTCTCGGCGCGGCGCTCAGGAGCGGCACCTATGCGGAGGTGAGCGGCTATCAGGCATACATCTTTCCGGGTGTCGTCGGGCTTTCGCTGATGTTCACGGCAACCTCAGCCGCCATCGGCATCGTGCATGACCGGCAGACAGGATTGCTGAACGCTTTGCTCGTCTCGCCGCTCGGCCGTATCGAGATCGCCGCCGGAAAAATCGGCGCGGGCGCAGTGGTCGCGTGGGCGCAGAGCCTGTTGCTGCTGCCCTTCTCGCCGGCCATTGGAATCGGGTTGACGGCGCCTCGCCTGATGCTTCTGCTCTGCGCGATGGCGTTCGCTGCGCTGACTTTTTCCGCGCTCGGGCTTGCGCTTGCGTTGCCGTTCCGCTCGGTGATCGTGTTCCCGGTCGTATCGAACACGCTGCTTCTGCCGATGTTTTTTCTCTCGGGAGGGTTGTATCCGCTCGATCTTGCACCGCAGTGGATCCGCTTTGCCGCCGCGTACGATCCCGCTGCATACGGTGTCGATTTGATGCGAGGTGTGCTGACGACACAATTTTCGATCGCGCCGGTGCAATCGGTTGCCGCGCTTGCAGTGTGCCTCATCGCGGCAGGATGGATTGTCGCCCGACGACTCAGTCGGCGCGACGTGTGATGTGTTCTGTTTCTGTGGCAGTGGAGCGCTGCTCGCGCTCAATCATTTTTGCTTCAGCAACGTAGAGGAGATGGGTTATGGGCGAGTTGAGTATCTGGCATTGGTTGATTGTCTTGCTGGTCGTTGCGCTGGTGTTCGGTACGAAGAAGCTGCGCACCCTGGGAAGCGATCTGGGGGGCGCAGTGAAAGGCTTCAAGGAAGGAATGCGCGAAGGCGAGGCGCGAGACGTCGTAGCGCTGGAACAACTGCCGAGCCACGACAACCCGGAGCCGCCGCAGGCAACCGGCGTTGAACGAAGCACGCTGACAGAGTGAAGCTCAGTAACAACTGCTATGACGCAGTCTGCGCGTCGCCCTCTTCTTCCAGCATGCGCATCGCGGCCTTTTCAGCATTCAGCACGTGCTGGCGTGCGAGCGCCTGCGCCTCTTCGCCGTCGCGCGCCTTCAGCGCCTTGTAGAGCCGGTCGATTTCCTTCAGGCTGCTCGGCAGCCGGTCAGGATGCATCAATGAGGTCGCGCGCAGCAGATTCACACGTGAATAAAGGCTCGTCAGAATTTCCTTGACGAGCCGATTGCCACAGTTGTCCAGCAGCACGTCGTACAGTGCGGTCTTGGCTTCCAGCACGCCGGACTGGTTTTGCGCGGTCGCCTGTGCGCGCAGCACCTTCGCGGCTTCGCCGAACTGCGCAATCGCCGTGTCGCTTGCAAGCCGGGCGAATTCGTGTGCCGCAAAGCCCTCCAGCAGCGCACGCAATGCGTAAAGTTCGGCCGCTTCCTCACGCGACATCACCGCCACCACCGGACCTTTGTGCGGCACGTTGCGCACGAGCTTTTCCGCCTCCAGTTTGCGCAGCGCCTCGCGCACCGAGGTGCGGCTCACGCCCAGCGTCTCGCACAATTCCCGTTCGATCAACCGCGCGCCCGGCGCGAAGCGGCCGCTCATAATCGCCTGGCGAAGCACATTCTCGACCTGGTGCCGCAACGTCTCAGGCCGGACCAACTCGATATCAGTCGACATTATTGTCTTCCCGTCCGACAAAAATCCAGTCGCTATGATACTTCACTCCAACCTGATCCTGTGGCGCGATGACGATCGGGCGGGGCAATCAGACGTATGCGGTCGACCGTCTAGTTGTAGCCGAGAATGGCCACCGTGCGGACCGGTGCATGTTCGTCTCCGTTGGATGCCAGCCGCGCAAGTGGCAACCCCTGAAGCGCACGGAACGCCGAATGCGTTCTGCGCTCGGGTTCAGCGGCAACGGTCCGTGCAAACTCCCGGTCTTCGCCGCGTGCTGGATGAAAGCGTTCGGGGCGCATCGAAACCTCAGGGCCCGGCCGCATGGCACTGTCTCTCGAGCGCCGCCGCAAGCAAAGGCGCACCCAGTTCGGCGCCGTGGATGCCGGTGGTACTCACAATCTCGAGCAACTCCATCAGCTCCCCGGCGGTCGCCCCGTAGCGCAGCGCATTGCGCATGTGGAGCTTCAGCCCGGGCACATAGAGGTGAGTCGCGGAGGCATCGAACGCGCAGTACATGAACTCCTTGATCTTCGGACTCAGCACACCGGTGCGCCACGGCACCGACGAAAACGCGACGTAAGCCTCGAAAAGATCGGGATCGAGTTCAAGCAGTCCTTCCCATGTCGCATGCCAATAGCCGCGATGGGTCTCGAAGGCTGTTTTCAATGCGCGCCGACGCTCGTCCAGCGGTGCCGGCGCTGCACGCAAACCTTCTTCCTCGAGCACCTCGAGGAGAATCGGCACGCCGACGTTACTCGTATGAATGCCGATCGTACTCACCAGTTCGAGCACTTCCATCAACTCCTCTCGCGTCGCACCGAACGCAAGCGCACGCTCGATGTGATGCGCGACACCCGGCGCATAAAGCTGCGTCGTACAGGCGTCCGCCGCGAGCGCGATGAACTCGCGAACCTTGTCGTCGAGATGACGGTGCCGCTGCGGAACCGCCGAAAACTGCACGTATGCCTCGACGAAGCCCGGATCGAGACGCAGCATGCTTTCCCACGCTGCATTCCAGATGCCGTGCACCCGCACGAAGTCGTCCTTGATCTGCTGGGAATCGGTGGGTCGCGTCATGGGTTCGTACCCAGCCCCTTCGGGTAATCGGACTCGGCGACCTCCTCCTGCCACGTCGCCTTACCGAGCGAGGTCGCGATATGAACCATGTAGCTCGCGTCGCTCGCGCCATGCCAGTGGCGTTCGTTCGGCCCGATGAACACGATGTCGCCTTGCCGGATTTCCTGCGGTCCCTCGCCCTCCACGCAGATCCAGCCTTTGCCTGCCGTCACCTGGAGCACCTGGCCCTGCTCGTGCGTGTGCCAGTAAGTGCGGCCCTTCGGTGCGAAGAACACCGTATTGATCGTCACGCCGTTCGTTGCGGGCATGACCGGGTCTGCGAACACCGTCCCGGTGAACGTTTCGCCGCGTTGCTCCGAACGACCGCCCTCGGCCCTGCCGTGAAATACCTTCATTGCTGCTTCTCCTCGTTACGTTTGCCATCGAACAGCCGGACGCCGCCCGATACATCGCCAATCGCATCCACCACCCGGTTGCTGATCACGTCGCCGTAGCCGAGCGCGGTGCCCAGCCCGAAGCTCGCCAGCGGCCCGGCCGCGTTCAGCGACACCACGCCCAACTCTCGCGCGCGATCCACGTAGAGCACGACATCCTTCGTCATCAGCTTGCCCGTGAGGCCGCCTTCCAGATAATCCCCTTCGACAATCTTCGGAAAGCGGTTCAGCGTTGCGAAATTCACACCGCTGCTGCTGTTCAGCACGTCCAGCAGCAACCGCAGATCGAGGCCCGCCTTCTTGCCCGCAACCATGACCTCGGCGCTCGCTGCAAGGCTCACCGCGTTCAGGAAGTTGTTCAGCAGCTTGGTCGTATGTCCCGCGCCGCTCGCGCCCATGTACGCGACCTTCGCGCTGATGGGCACAAAAGCCCATTCGATCGATGCCACCGCGTGCTCGTCGCCACCCACCATCAGCGTCAACGTGCCCTTCTCCGCCGCCGCCGCGCCGCCGGAGATGCCGGCGTCCACGTACTGAACGCCTTCCTGCGCGAAGCGCTGTGCGAGCCGTATCGTCGAACTGGCCGCCGCCGTGCTCAGGTCCACGACGATCTGCCCGGCACGGCAGTGCGCAAGCACGCCGCCCTCGCCTTCGACAACCGTCTCGACAACCTTGCTGTCGGGTAGCGACATCATCACGACGCCCGCAAACTTCACGACCTCTTCGATCGAGCTTGCGACTTTCGCGCCCGCTGCGGCAACCCGCTGCGGCGCTGCGTCGTAGCCCAGCACGGCAATGCCGGCATCGACGAGCCGCCGCGTCATCCGGCCGCCCATGTTGCCGAGGCCGATGAATCCGATCCGCTCCTTGTTCATCTCTGCGGTTTCCTGTGGTTGGTGAATCAAAAATCGACGTCCTTCGTTTCCGGTCCCATCAACGCTCCAATCGCGCCGATCAGGCCGCCCACCGTCAGCAGAACGACGGATGTCAGATGCAACGGCATGAAGGCGCTCAACCAGTTCATATAGAACGCGTAGAACGACGGAATGATCACGGAGAGGCTGAAGCCGACACCGAAACCCGTTGCGCGCACGTCGGTGACGAAGCGCTCGTTGATGTAGGTGACGATGACGCCCCACGGAGACGTGACGAGCACGGCGAGCAGGCACGTCAACACCATGATCGTCGCGAGCGACAACCCCTGGATGGTGGCAAGCGCGTACATCAGCGCTGCGCCCACGGTTGCGATGGCGGGACCGACGATCACGAAAAAGCGCCGCCGTCCGATGCGCTGTGCGATCAAGCCCGAGGCGATGTAGCTGAAAAACAGCACGCAATACGTGATCATCAGCGTGAGCGTCATCTGGAAGCCCGTCAGGTGCAGCGTCTTGACGAGCATCCCGGTGGGCAGAAAGATCGTGATGATGTTCTGCGTGAGCCAGAAGCCGGTCATCATCAAAAGCACCTGAAGCAGGTTACGTCCGCTGCGGCCGCGCATCAGGTCGGTCAACGGCAGTTTTTCCGCCTGTTTCGGCTTGTCGCCGGCCTCGCTCTTCCAGATTTCCGATTCCGCCACCTTGTGCACGTAGTACAGCGCGAGAATGCCCGCAAGCGCGGCACCCATCACGAACGGCACCCGCCAGCCCCACTGCGCGTACGGCGAGTTCACGCCATTCAGCGGAAACAACACGAACATCACCATCGCGACCAGATTGATCGTCACGTAAGCGGCCGGAAAGCCCGCAATGATGAAGCCGCCGACGAACCCCCGCTGCGACTTCTTCGAGTACTCGATTGCGAGCGGCATCGCGCCGGTATAGCCCCCGCCAAGGAAGATGCCGTCGACGAATCGCAGCAGCACCAGCAACCAGTACGACACGATCCCGATGCTCTGGTAGCCCGGCAGCAGCGCAATCAGCAACGTGACGATGCCGAAGCCCGACACCGACCAGATGGATGCGCTGCGGCGCCCCACCCGGTCCGCGATCATGCCGAACAGCAACGCACCCACCGGCCGGCCCAGCAACGTCGTGATGAAGACCAGCGACGCAAGAATCGTCTCCATGCCGCTCGACAGATGCGGCGGCTGAAAATAGGCCAGCACCGGCGAGAGCACGACCACCGGCAAATAGATATCGAACATGTCGATGAACTCGGAAAAAAACGCGCCTTTGATCGCATGGCGGCGCTTCGTTTCGATCGACTGATCGCTGTCCCGCTGTACCACTTCGTCTGCTGTCAGGGTCTTCATCGTTGTCTCCGTTCATTGTCGGCGCCTCGTGGCGCGTGTTTTCCCCGCATAGCCATCGGCGGCGCAAGTGCCGGGCGCCGCCGCGTGCCGCGGTGTCTCATGGTCGGTCAGACCGCCGAGGTCTCCGCCTCATAGGCCTTGATCGCGTCGCTCGCAACGCGAAACGCGGCGAGCGCAAGCGGCACGCCGCAATAAATCGCGGCCTGCATCAGCACTGCGCGAATCTCTTCCTTCGTTACGCCGTTGCGCAGCGCCCCTCTCACATGCACCGAGAGTTCGTGATGCTGGCTCATCGCGGTAAGCATCGCGAGGTTCAGCATGCTGCGCGTCTTGAACGGTAGAGTCTTGTCGCCCCAGATATCGCCCCAGCAACTCTCGGTGACGAACTTCTGCATTGGGCGGTTGAAGTCGTCTGCGTTGGCCCACGACTTCTCCACGTGCGCGGCCCCCAGCACTTCCTTGCGGTTTTCGAAGCCCCTTTCAAAGCGTTCGTCGAAGCGTTCATTGCCCATCTTGCGATCTCCCGGTTTCGTTCCATTCAGCATCGTCATTGCATGACGGAATGATTGAATGTTTGTCATACAATCAAAACGAACAAAATTTTTTGGCGCGCGTCCGGTGCACGGCTTACGTGCCGCCGTAGCCCACCAGCGCCTTCGTTTCCAGATACTCGCGCAGTCCCGCTTCGCCCCACTCGCGGCCATTGCCCGATCGCTTATAGCCGCCGAAAGGCGCATGGAAGTCCGCTGGCGGATAGTTCAGATGCACGCCGCCCGCGCGCAGCGCGCGCCCCACCTTGCGGGCCCGCTCGACACTGCCGGACTGCACGTATGCGGCAAGCCCGTAATCGGTGCCGTTGGCCATGGCGATGGCGTCCGCTTCAGTCTCGTAGGCCATCATCGAAAGTACCGGGCCGAAGATCTCTTCCCGCGCAATCGTCATATCGGGCGTGACATCGGCGAACACGGTCGGCTTCACGTAGTAACCCTTATCAATTCCCGCCGGTCGTCCTGTGCCGCCGGTTACGAGCCGCGCGCCTTCGTCGATACCTTTCTGGATCAGCATCTGCACACGTTCGAACTGGTTGCGGTTCACGAGCGGGCCGAGTTGCGTTGCCGGGTCTTCGGTCGCGCCCATACGGTACGCTTGCGCCGCGCGCTTCGCGATCTGTGCTGCGTCGGTCATCAGATGACGAGGCACGAGCATTCGCGTCGGGATCGAGCACGACTGGCCCGAGTTCGTGAAGCATGCGGCGACGCCGCGTGTCACCGCCGCCTCCAGATCGACGTCGTCCAACAGAACGTTCGCCGACTTGCCGCCCAATTCCTGCGCGACGCGCTTCACTGTGGGCGCGGCCGCCTGGGCGACCAGCACGCCCGCGCGCGTGGAACCGGTGAACGACACCATGTCGATGTCCGGGTGCGCCGCAATCGCCTCGCCTACGCCAGGGCCGTCGCCGTTCACGAGATTGAACACGCCGGCCGGAACCTGAGCCTCGTCGAGCACTTCGGCAAACAACAGCGCGCTGAGCGGCGAATACTCGCTCGGCTTCAGCACCATCGTGCAGCCGGCTGCCAGCGCGGGCGCGATCTTCACGACGATCTGGTTCACCGGCCAGTTCCACGGCGTGATGAGGCCGCACACGCCGATCGGCTCCAGCACGACGCGCGTGTTGCCGCGTTGCTCCTCGAATTCGAAGCGCTCCAGCACTTCGATCAGCGTGTTCAGATGCGCGGGGCCGCGCGCGGCCTGGCCGTTGCGCGCGAACGTGATGGGCGCGCCCATTTCGCGTCGCATCAGCTCGGCGAATTCGTCATAGCGCCGTTCGTAAATCTCGAGTACACGCTTCAACAATGCGACGCGTGCTGTGACGCTCGATGCCGACCACGTCGCGAACGCGCGGCGTGCGGCCGCAACCGCGCGGTCCACGTCCTGCGCGTTGCCGAGCGCGAGCCGCTCGAACGCCGTTTCGGTGGCTGGATCGATCACGTCCATCCAGCGCGGCGAGGCCGGTTCCGCCCAGCGCCCGTCAATGTAGAACTGTGCAGTGTGTGACATGAAAACTCCGAGTGGCCGCGCCGGTTCAGGAACTGCTCACGGGCAGCAGCCGATACATTTCCGTGTGGTCGGTTGCAGGCGTCGAGCGTTGCGCAGCTTCGTCCCACAGGGCGACGCAGGTATCGCCGAGCGTCATGGGATACCCCACGGATTGCGCGAGCGCCCGCGCAATCTTCAGGTCCTTCGTCATCAGTTGCAGCGCAAAGCCGGATGCGAAGGTGCCGCTCAACATGAACTGCTTCACCTTGTTTTCCGACGTATTGCTGCGGCCCGACGAGGCGTTCAGCACATCCGTCATGACAGCGGGCTCGATACCGAAACGCTGCGCGATATGCAGGGCCTCCACGGTTGCGGCAAGTCCGGCTGCCGACACGTAGTTGTTCAGCGCCTTCGCGGCGTGGCCCGCGCCCGCGCCGCCAATGTGCAGCAGGCTCTTGCCCATCGCCTCCAGCACGGGCCGGCAGTTCGCGAACACGTCTTCTCTGCCGCCCACGAGGATTGCGAGGGTGCCCTCCTTCGCTTTCTTCACGCCGCCCGAAACCGGTGCGTCCAGATACGCGAGGCCGCGCTCCTCGATCACCGCGCCGAGCTTGCGCGAGCGCTCCGGTTCCGACGAACTCATATCGATCACGACCGCGCCGGCACGCAGATGGTTGATCCAGCCGTCCGCGCCGCTCCCCAGCAGCACGCGTTCGACAATCGCCGAGTTCGGCAGCATTGTGATGAGCACATCGAGCGATCCTGCGTTCGCGGCGCTCAGGCGTTGCGCGCCGGTTTGGCTGACGATGGCTTCGGCGCGCGTGGCATCGGCGTCGTCGACGAACAGCTCGAAACCCGCGTGGGCGAGGCACTGCACCATTGGCGCGCCCATCATGCCGAGGCCGATGAAGCCGATGCGTCTGGTTTGACCCATGATGTCCAACTCCTATGCCAGCGCCGAAAAAGCCGTCGGCACGAGAAAGTGGTTTTCGATACGCTCGACGATGGGCCGCACCGCCTCCGTCTCCGCGCGCTTTGCGATCCACTCCGGGTCGGTCTGGAACGCGTTCCACTTCTGCTCGCGCTCCGCGAGACTTTCCCACTCCAGCATGTAGGTGAGCGCGTGGTTGTCCGGTCCGATCAGCGTGGTCCAGAAGCCGATCTGCCGGATGCCGTACTTCTCGAAAAAGCCGAGCGTCGTGGTCGAGAAGCGCTCGAGCAGTGCGGGCAGGCGCGTCGGCGCGCAATGGTAGATACGCATTTCAACAATCATCTGTTTCTCCTGTGATGTGCTGTTCAATCGTCGAGGCCGCTGGCAGACGACCAGCGCTCGACATATCTGACGAGTTCCGTCATGTCGCATGCGGCGCCGTCCTGCATCGCCGCGTCATTCCAGACCTGGCGTGCGGCGCTACCCACCCGCATCGGCACGCCAAGCGCCTGGCATTCCTCTACAGCGAGCCCGATGTCCTTGCACACGCTGCCAACCGGAAAGCCGAAATCGAATGTGGCGGGCAGCACGTGCTTCGGAAACTTGTCGAGCGTCGCGCCGTTCTTGCCGCTGCCTGCATTGATGACCGCCATCATCACTTCGGGATCAAGTCCGCCGTGAATACCGGCAACGTAGGCTTCCGACGTGATCGCAAACGCGGTGGTGGACAGCATGTTGTTCAACAGCTTCAACAACTGCCCCTGGCCGGGCACGCTGCCCACCACGAAGACCTTGCCGAGCACGTCGAACAACGGGCGTACTGCGTCGAGCGGCGCCGGCGCACCGGCCGCCATAATCGCGAGCGAGCCCTTGCTGGCGCCTGCTGCACCGCCGCTGACCGGCGCATCCACTGTCTCGATCCCGCGTGCGAGCAGCACCTGCGCCACTTCATTTTCGACGCGCGAGCCGACGGTCGAGAGATCGACAAGAATCTTCAGCGCGTCGCCGCCCGCAAGCCCGTCGTCGCCAATGGCCACTTGCCGGAAGACCGCGGGTGTGGGCAAGCTCGTGAAGACAATGCGCGCCTTGTCCGCCACCTCGCGCACCGACTGCGCCGTGCGCGCACCCATGCCGGCCAGCGCTTCAACAGCCGCTTCGTCGCGGTCGTAGACGATCAGGTCGTGTCCCGCTTCGATCAGGCGCCGCGCCATGGGGCGCCCCATCGTGCCCACCCCGACGAAACCCAGCACGCCACGTTTTCGCTCGCCGTTTGCTTGGTCATCCTTAGGACCATTCGTCATGTCCATCCTCATACGTGAATAGTGAAAAGCGGTTGCATCACGGCACCGTCCGCGCGGCGCGCATCGGCGCTGCGGCGTCGGGCGCGGTGTCGAGTTTCCAGAGCAGGTCGAGGAGCGGCTGTGCTGCGACGCCTGAGCCACCGTACGCTGCCAACTCATAAAGCTTGTCGGACAGTTCCACGTCCGCGAGCGGCGCAGCCAGGCCGCCGCGTGCGTTCAGCACGCGATGCGTCACGCGCTTCCCAGACCGAAACACAAGCGTCACCTGCGCGGCCTCAACGGGCCACGCAGGATCGTCGATAAAGTGCAGCCGGTTACCCAACGCGCGCAATGCGGGATCGCTGACCGCGTTGTCGCTGAATTCCGCGAGTCCCGCCCTGCCACGCGCTAGCGCGACCGCGACGGCATGTTGCGCGCTGACCTGTGATTCGCGGCCCGTGCGCACATGGGGCCGATCGGTACGCTCGCGCAGCAGCGGATGGCCCACGATCTCCACCCGTTCAATCTCATCCAGCGTCCAACGGGCATCGCGGCGCAAGTCAAGACACGCGTCTATCACCGGATTCAGCACGACACCACACGGGTACGGCTTGTAGGTGTTCGACAGCAGCGCCCATTCACGCCCGAGCCCTTCGGTAATACGGCGTGTCTCAGCGCGCGTGCATGCCACGGCGAGAAATCCGCGTTGGCCTTCCAACGGCGCGTCGGGGCCGGCAAGCCCCTCCTTTGCGAGCAGTGCAGAGAGCATGCCGTTACGCGCCGCATTCCCCACGCTGACACTCTTCGACATCGTGCCGAGCGTTTCCACGAGTCCGCCCGCCTGGCCTGACGCGTGACCCAACGCCCAACCGGTCTGCATAGCGTCGAGTTCGAGCGCCCGCGCAACGGCGGCAGCCGCGCCGAACACGCAGCATGTCGATGTGATGTGCCAGCCACGCTGGTAATGCTCCGGCGACACAGCATTGCCAATACGGCACGCCACCTCGACACCCGTCACGAACGTAAGCAGCAAAGCCTCCCCAGACATAGGGCGGCACTCTGCCAGCGCGAACAGCGCAGCGGCAATCGGCGCCGTGGGATGAATGATCGTGGGGATATGCGTGTCGTCGAAGTCGAATACGTTCGCGCTCATCGCATTCAGCGCCGCGGCATTCAGCATGTCCATGCGCTCGTCGCGGCCGATGATCGTCGCGTAACTGCCGGCACTAAAGCGCCCATAGACGCCAACCGCCTTATCGATCATCGGATCGCGCGCGCCCGCGAGTGCCACGGCGAAGTAGTTGACGAGTGCGCGCTTCGCTTCGTGACGCACCTCGCGCGGAATGTCGCCCCACTGCGCCGTACTGACGACACGGGACAGCGCCTGCGTCACGGCAACCTCGTGTGAAGGCCGGGTTGCATTCATGTCAGCCTGCAAGCCAGCCTCCTTCGATAGGCATCAGCGCGCCCGTGATCTGGCTTCCTGCGGGCCCGCACAGGAATACGGCCAGCTCGCCGACGTGCGCCGCATCGATCAGTTCGCCGCCCGGCTGCTTGCCCTTCAGAAACTCGCGCACCGCGTCGTCGCGATCCAGCTCACGCGCCGCCATCAGTTCACGAATGCGTCCATCGATATTCGGCGTGAGTACGGAGCCCGGACAAAGCGCATTGCAGGTGATGCCCTGGCCCACGGTCTCGATCGCCACCGAGCGCGTGAGCCCGAGCAACGCTGTCTTCGTCGTCACGTAGTCGACGCGGTTCGCGACGGCGCGCGTGCCGTACACGGAGGTCATGTTGAGAATGCGCCCCCAGCCGCGCTCGCGCATGCGCGGCAGCACCAGCTGGATTGCCCGCAAAGCAGCGGTCAGATTCACCGCGAGCGCGGCGTTCCATCGCTCTATCGGAAAAGCGTCGAGCGGCGCGAAATGGCGGACCACGGCATTGTTCACGAGCACGTCGAGCGAGCGCAATTGCCGCATCGCTGTGTCGATCAACGCATCCACGCCCGACGTATTCGCGAGGTCGGCCTGTACGTAACGGCATTCCACGCCGAATTCGGACGCGATACGGGACACCGTGAGCGCCACGTCCCCCGGTGCGTCCAGACCGTGCAGCACGACATCGCAGCCGGCGCCCGCAAGCGCCTTCGCTATTGCGAGCCCGAGACCGTTCGACGATCCGGTGACAAGCGCGCCCTTGCCGCGCAACATGCCTGGTTGTGCCATCTATTGCCCCTCAACACGAGGTGCGAGATCGAGCCGCACGATCCAGCCTTCCGTTTCGGCATCATGTGCCGGATAGCGCGCGAGCACTGCGGGATCGTGGCCCGGAATCACGTGATCCGGCGAACTGGCAAGGCGATGCGCGGTCTCGTAGCCTTCGATCATGTCGCCTACGTTGTAGACGACGGGAAACGGCCGCTCCTCCTGCATGTTCGCGTAGAAATGCGAAGCGTCGGATGCGAGCACCACCCAGCCGCGAGCCGTTTGCACGCGCACGATCTGCAGGCCGTTCGTATGCCCGCCGACCCAGTGCACGGTGAGGCCTGGCGCGAGTTCCGCGCTACCGTCGTGGAACTTCACGCGCCCAGCGAAAAGGCGCCCTACCATCGACTTCACATCCTCCGGTTCGAACGGATGGCTCAGCGCATGGTGGCACATGCAGCGGCCCGTGCAGTAGGCCATTTCGCGGTCCTGCACGTGATAGCGTGCACGCGGAAACAGCCCATGATTGCCGGCATGGTCGTAATGCATGTGCGTGATCACGACATCTTCCACCTCGTCTGCACGAATGCCGATCTTCGCGAGGCCGTGCTCCACGGGGTTCGTGATGGTGCGCCCGCGCTTGTCGGCCATCGCCTGATCGAACCCGGTATCCACGATGAACGTGCGTTGCGCGCCCACCACTGCCCACACGAAATAGTCGAGCGGCATGGGCACGTCATGAGAATCGCCGCCAATGAAGTTATCGCGTGAACGGCGTTCGAAATGCGCGTACTTGACTGCGTAGATGCGGTAGTTCTCGCCCGGTGATTCCATGTCTCGTCCGTCCTTGCGTTGTTGATGGGTGCCACTGCTCAGGTCGTTGCTCGCGTTGTCGCGAGGCGTCATTCGATGGCCGCCGGCGCGCCGCCCGGCCTACCCGTCATTTCCGTCTCGCTCGTGGGACCGGCAACGTCCGCTGCAATCGACTCCAGCGAGCGTCGTCGCGTTTCAGTGCCGAGCAGACCGACGATCAGTGCCTGCGTCAGCAGCGTTCCGACAATGAGCGCCAGCACGCCGCCAATGCCGAAGTGCGTGAATGCACCCGCCACCGCGAACGGCACGAAGATGCTGACAGCGCGGCCCGCCGTGTTGGCAAGGCCCGAACCACGCAGTCGCAATGCGGTTGGAAACAACTCTGGCACGTAGGTGGCAACGCTAAACGACGACAGCACGTAGATGCACGCCGTGATGGCAAAGCCGAGTGCCGCAATCGCCGTTGCCGACTGCGCGTACGGATACGCTACGCCGAAGCCCGCGCACACGAGTGAAAACAGCACAATGCCCCATTTGCGGCCAAGCCGTTCGGCAAGACAGAAGGCGATCAGCGAACCGATGGGACCGCCCGCGAACATCACGGCGGTGAGCCCGAGCGAACTCGAAACACTATGCCCCTGCTTGACGAGGAACGTTGGAATCCAGCTCACGAACGCATAGTTCACGACGAACAGCGCGACGAGAACCACAACGGCGGTGACGGTTCGCGCGAGCAACCGGCGCGAGAACAAGTCACCCATGCGGCTCTCGTGAGAGACCGTGACGATTGCCGTGGCCGTTGCTGCCGCGTGCGTTGCTGCGTGCCCAGACGACGCACCGCACTCGGCCTCGATGCGTTCCACGATCCGCTGCGCCTCTTCGGCACGCCCGTGCGTTGCCAGCCAGCGCGGCGATTCGGGCATCGACTTGCGAAGAAACCAGACCACGAGCGCGCCACAGCCCGCGATGGCGAACATCCATCGCCAACCATAATGCGGCACGATTAACCAGCCGAGGAACGTCGAGAGAAACAGCGACGTGTTGATGATGAGATTGAGGATCGTGCCGAAGCGCCCACGCCATGACGCCGGAATGAACTCGCTGAGCGTGCCGTAGCCAACCACGATCTCCGCGCCCATCCCGATTCCCATCACGAGACGGAATGCGATCAGCCAGTAGATGGAAGGCGCAAGCGCGGCGGCAATGGATGCAAATCCGTAGATGCCCAGGTTGAACTGGTAGCAGAAGCGTCGGCCGAAGCGGTCACCCAGCCAGCCGGAGAGCCACGCGCCCGTCATCATGCCGATGAACGTGACCGAAACGAAGGTGGCGTTCAGGCGGAGTGTCGATTCGCCGCTGTGAATCATCGCGGCAAGCACGGTGCCCGCAATGTAGATGTCGAACGAATCGAAATACATGCCGGCGGCGATCAGCCCGAGCAGACGCCAATGGAAACGCGAGAGCGGCAGCCCATCCAGGCGTGCTCCGACACTTGCATCACCGTACATTTGCTGTCTCCGGTTCGTTATGGTCATGGCGCCGCACGCAGGCAATGACAGACCGGCCAGCGCAAGCATGGGAGAGATTATATTCTTGTCATACAATCCGTCAAGAATATAAGAGGTGGCCGAGCAGTGAACGATCGCACAAGTCAATGATTGCGGCGCAACGCGGCAAGACCTGCCGTGCAGCGGGTGCGATTGGAGAAAGTTCGGTGAAAGACCGGCGCGGCCGCGCGCGCCGGCAAGGGAAGGCGGCGATGAACGCCGTGCTGCTGCGCAGCGTGTCGGCAATGCCGGCGTACAAGACGCCGCCGGCGATCTCTGGTGAAAGCCCTGTGCGGGCCAGTGCAGCCTCGAATGACGAGCCGCTTCGTCGTGAATCAGCCCTCTTTCAGTGGCCCCCGCGCTTCCAGGCCTCATACCGCGCCTTGTTCTCCTCGTTCGGAGGATAAAGGCCGGGCAGCGCAGCCCCTGCGTCCACCTGCTGCATGATCCAGCCTTCCAGCCGCTCCTGTTCGGGCGCTGCGGCAACCATATCGTCGACGAACGCTGCGGGAACCACGACTGCGCCGTCCGTATCGACCACAATCAGGTCGTCCGGGAACACCGCTACGCCGCCGCAGGCAACAGGCTCCTGCCAGCCCACGAAAGTCAGCCCCGCGACGGAAGGCGGCGCAGCAACGCCGCGGCTCCACACCGGCAAACCCGTGCCGAGTACGCCTGCCACGTCGCGCACCACACCATCGGTCACCAGCCCCGCCACACCGCGCTTTTGCATGCGCGCACAGAGAATGTCGCCGAATATGCCGGCGTCGGTTACGCCCATCGCATCGACCACTGCCACGCAGCCCGACGGCATAGCCTCGATGGCCGCGCGAGTCGAACGCGGCGACGACCACGATTCGGGCGTGGCGAGGTCCTCGCGCGCCGGCACGAAACGCAACGTGAATGCTCGACCCACAACACGCGGCTGCCCGGCCCGAATCGGCATGGCGCCGCGAATCCATACGTTGCGCAGCCCCTTTTTCAGGAGCAACGTAGTCAGCGTCGCGGTGGTCACGCCCGACAACGCATCAAGAATTTTCTGATCAACTGACATGAAACGCTCTCCTTCCCCATAACACTTTGGATACCGAACGAAGCGGCTTTTCAGATGCCGGCAATGAGCCCACCGTCCACGCGAATGACGCCGCCCGTCATGTACGAGGCCCGCTCGCTTGCGAGGAACGTGACGACGTCCGCATACTCTTTCGGCTCGCCGTAGCGGCCAACGGGAATAGACGACGTGCTCTCGGCGGCCACGGCCTCGACGGTTCGCCCTTCGCGCCCGGCTTTCGCTTCGTCGAGAAAGCGGATGCGGTCCGTCGCCACACGTCCGGGCACCACGATGTTGGCCGTTATGCCGTCGCGCGCGACCTCGCGCGCCAGTGTCTTCGACCAGCCAACGAGCGAGAGCCGCAGCGCGTTCGACATCGCAAGATTCGGAATGGGCGCGACCACGCCGGAAGAGGCGCTCGTAATCACGCGCCCCCATTTGCGGGCACGCATGCCGGGCAGCACGCGGTCGGTAATCGCAATGACGGACAGCACCATCGAGCCGAAATACTTTTGCCACGCCTCGGCGGGTTGCCCCGAGGCCGGTGTTGGCGGGGGCCCGCCCGTGTTGTTGACGAGCACGTCCACTCCGCCGAATTCCGCTTCGATCGTCGCAACGTGCCGCTCGATCGCGGCCAGGTCGCCAAGGTCCCATTGCAGAGAGAGCGTGCGAGCCCCGGCTGCCTCGACTTCTTGCGCCGCGCGCTTCAGCGCGGTTTCGTCGACATCCGCGAGCACGACGTTCGCTCCCTCGTGCGCGAGCGACAACGCAATTGCCCGACCCAATCCACCGCCGCCGCCCAACACCAGCGCAGTCTTGTTACGCAAACCCAGATCCATTCCATTCCCCCGGCCGCCTGGCCACCAGACTTTCACCCATGCGCACGACGTATCTTCCCGCGCGCCCTTTACATCGCAGCGCCTGACGTCACGGGACGCATGCCGCCGCGGCTGCGCACCACAAACGTCATCGCCAGCACGCCGATCAGGTCGATCGTCGCGCCCAACGCGAATCCACTGCTGTAGCCGCCGAAATGTTCCACTGCGATCCCGGTGAGCGTGGGTCCGACAATGCCCGAAATGTTGGCGATCAGATGGACGAAGCCACTGACCGCGCCAAGATGCGTGCCGGGCACGAGTTCGTGAACCACCGCCCATACGGCCTGCGATGAAGCAGTCAGGAACAGCACGGCGAGTGCGACCAGCGATACGGCGGGCGCGGTCGAGGTGACGAAACTGACCGCCAGCATCGCGAGTCCCGACAAGGCCAGCGGCACGACGGCTGCGAGCTTGCGCGCGAGCAGCTTGTTCGCCATGCGCTTGAACAACAGGTCGGCAGCAAGACCGCCGCCAAAGTAGCCGATGGCGCCGCACGCCCAGGGAATGGCGGTCATCAGGCTCATCTGCGTGAGGTTCAGATGAAGCGCGCTCGTGAAGTAGCTGGGCAGCCACGAAATGAAAATGAACAACGTGTAGTTGACGGCAAAAAGACCGACGCCCAGCGCAAGCGTGCTCGGACGCAGCAGATACGCGCGCAGCGCCATCCCTTCTTCGCTTGCCTCGTGTGCCTGCACGGTCTTGCGGCTGCGTTCGATCAGTTCGCGTTCCTGATCACCCACATGGCGATTCTGTGCCGGCGTGTCGGTCACCCAAATCCGCCAGACAGCAATCCACACGAAGCCAAGCACGGCTACCACCACAAACGAAACGCGCCAGCCGAACGCGACGGCCACGAGCCCAACCAGTGGCCCGGCCAGCGCATTGCCGAAGGTCTGGCCCGAAAACGTGAAGCCGATCATCGTTGCAGTCTCGTCGCGCGGGAACCAGTTTGTGATGGCGCGATTCGTGGTGGAGTTCATGGGGCCTTCGCCGAAACCGAACAGCGACCGCAGGACGAACATCGATGCGAAACCGGTGGCAGCGGCCGTGAGGCCGCAGAGCAGCGACCACACGCCCATTGCCCACGAAAAGACGCGCGTCGGCCCGAACCGGTCAGCCAGATGCCCGCCGACGAATGAAAAGATTGAATAGCCTACGAAGAAGCTGCTGAATATCACGCCGAGTTGCGACGGTGAAAGACTCAGTTCCTTGCTGATGACGGGCGCGACAACACCAAGCGCCGCGCGATCCATGTAATTGATCATGCCGGCGGCGAACAGTAAGCCCGCCACGGTGAATCGATACCTGCCGCGCATCTGCGTCTCCATTTAATTTGGTTTACTGAATAATTAAAGCAATCTGACAGACTCGAAAAACGCGCCACGCTTCATACCCGTACTAAACGCCGAACGGCTCAAGCGGCCGGAGTACGCGCACGCCGAACCTCGAGTGCCTCCGGGTTGACGGTCGTTGCCACGGGTTCTCCGGCGAGCGCCGCAATCAGATTGCGCGCCGCCTGCCGCGCCATGGCCGCGCGTGTTGCATGGGTTGCCGAGCCAATGTGCGGAAGCGCGACAACGTTGGGAAGCGTGTAGAGCGGTGAGCCGGCCGGCAGCGGTTCGCGCTCGAATACGTCGAGCCCCGCGCCGCGGATCGTGCCGTTCTGCAGCGCAGCGACAAGCGCGGACTCGTCCACTACGAGTCCACGCGAACCATTGATCAGGATTGCATCCCGTTTCATCAAGCCAAGCTCGCGCTCACCGATGAGGTGATGCGTCTCGGGCGAAAGCGGCACCATGAGGCAAACAAAGTCGGATTCGGCAAGAAGCGCGTCCAGCGTCCGGCGTTGCGCGCCATAAGCCGACTCGGCGACCGGATGCGGCGTTCGCTTCGTATAGAGGACACGCATGCCGAAACCTAGCGCGGCCCGGCGCGCCACAGCCTCGCCGATACGTCCCAGACCGACGATGCCAAGCGTGCGGCCATGAACGTCCACGCCGAAATAGCGTTCTTCCACCTGAGCGCGCCACGCCCCGCTCGACGCCCAGTTCGCCAGTTCCACGACCCGTCGCGCGCTTGCCAGCAGCAGCGCAAACACGAGGTCGGCGGTGGTTTCGGTGACTTCGTCCGGCGTGTTGGTGAGCACGATGCCGCGCTGCGTGAGTGCGGCCACGTCGAAAGCGTCGTAGCCGGCGGAGATGGTCGAGGCCACTTCCAGCCGCGGGGCCGCCTCCAGCAGCGCCGCCCCGATCTTGAGCGTGTTGCCCATGATGCCGTGCGCGCTGCCCAGCGCCTCGACGAATCGCGTGCGGTTGGCGTTGTCGACGTCGTCGAAGGCCGTCACGTCGAACTCTCGACGCAGGCTTTGCACGACGTCTTCGGGCACCTTCCTGTACAGCACCACATGCTTCTTCACATGACTCTCCAGGCTCGCTGCGCACGGTGGCGCCACACGCCAGCACGTTGACTTGCGGCCCACTATAAAAGTGGATAAGATCGTCGTCAAGAATTATTGATAATCCTATCGATGACATTATGGACAAGAAATCAGAGAAGCAGGGACTGAGGAAAGGGCTGACGAACTACGGCGACGAAGGCTTCTCGCTGTTTCTGCGCAAGGCCTTCATCAAGGGCGCGGGCTATACCGACGACGCGCTTTCGCGCCCCATCGTCGGCATCGCGAATACGGGCAGCGGTTACAACCCGTGCCACGGCAACGCGCCGCAATTGATCGAGGCCGTGAAACGAGGCGTGATGCTGGCGGGCGGGCTGCCTGTCGATTTCCCGACCATCTCGATAGGCGAGAGCTTTTCGCACCCCACGAGCATGTATCTGCGCAATCTGATGTCGATGGACACGGAAGAGATGATCCGCGCGCAGCCCATGGATGCGATCGTGCTGATCGGCGGTTGCGACAAGACCGTGCCCGCCCAGTTGATGGGTGCGGCCGTGGCCGGCGTGCCGGCCATCCAGCTCGTCACGGGCGCGATGCTGACCGGCTCGCATCGCGGCCAACGCGTGGGCGCATGCACCGACTGCCGGCGCTTCTGGGCCAGTTTTCGCGGGCAGGAAATCGACGCACATGAAATCGACGAGGTGAACAGCCAGCTTGTCGCAACCGTGGGCACCTGCTCGGTCATGGGTACGGCAAGCACGATGGCCTGCATCGCCGAAGCGCTAGGCATCATGCTGCCGGGCGGCGCGAGCGCGCCGGCGGTAACGGCCGATCGCATCCGCATTGCCGAACGCACGGGCGCAACGGCGGTCGCGATGATCGAACAGAAACTCACGCCCGAACGCATCCTGACGCCCGAAGCGTTTGAAAACGCGCTGCGCGTACTGCTCGCGATTGGCGGCTCGACCAACGGCATCATTCATCTCACCGCCATCGCCGGGCGGCTTGGCGTGGAGATCGACCTGAACGAAATGGACCGCATGGCGCGCGAGACGCCCGTGCTCGTCGACCTGAAGCCTTCCGGCAAGCACTACATGGAAGATCTGCACAAGGCCGGCGGTCTCACTACTGTGCTGCGCGAACTGCGGCCGTTGCTGCACCTCGACACGTTGACGGTGACGGGCCGCACGCTCGGCGAAGAACTCGACGCTGCGCCCGCAAGCTTCCCGCAGGACGTGGTGCGCCCGCTTCACCAGCCGATCTTTCCGCAGGGCGGTGTGGCGGTGCTGCGCGGCAATCTCGCTCCGGGTGGCGCAATCATCAAGCAGTCCGCAGCGAATCGCGAGTTGATGGAGCACGAAGCACGCGCCGTCGTGTTCGAAAACGCAGAAGACCTGGCGCGCCGCATCGACGATCCCGAACTCGACGTCGAGGCAGACGACGTGCTCGTTCTCAAGAACATCGGGCCTATCGGCGCGCCGGGTATGCCCGAAGCCGGCTATATCCCGATTCCGAAGAAGCTCGCCACGCTGGGTGTGAAAGACATGGTGCGCATCTCGGACGGCCGCATGAGCGGCACCGCGGCGGGCACCATCGTGCTGCACGTGACGCCCGAGTCCGCAATCGGCGGGCCGCTCGCACTCGTGCGCAGCGGGGACCGCATTCGCCTGAGCGTTGCGAATCGCTCGATCGACGTGCTCGTCAGCGACGAAGAGCTTCGGCGGCGTGCCGCGGAGCAGCCGCCGTATGCGGCGGCGTCGCAGGAGCGCGGTTATCGCAAGCTGTTCCTCTCGTCGATCACGCAGGCCGACAAGGGGTGCGACTTCGACTTTCTCGCGGCGACGGAAATGACCGTCAAGGTTCCGCGCCCGCGTGGTTGACCGCGAGATGAGACAGGTGCTTTCCCGCATCGCCCGCAACTGGCCGCGAGGTGCGTCGCGCACGAGGATTTGCAGGCAGAATTGTCTATATACTGCTGGCCTCCTTCGAGGTAACCCGGGTTACGTTCCTTTCCCCGTCGATATGAAAAACGCCTCTCCCGACCTGCCCAGCCCCGCGTTGCAGCGCCCCGCGGCGCGCGACCGCGACATCGACCTCACCGTGGCACGCGTTGCCGATACGCTCGAAGAGGAAATCGTGCTGGGCGCGCTGCATCCGCGCGAACGCCTTGTGGAAGACGATCTGTGCGAACGCTTCGTGATCAAGCGTCACGTCACGCGGCTCGTGCTCGCGGAACTCGAGCAGCGCGGCCTCGTCGAGCGGCGCAAGAACGTAGGTGCGCTCGTGAAGTCGTACACGCCGCGCGAGGTGATGGAGTTGTACTCGGTGCGGGAAATTCTGGAAACCAGCGCGGCTTCACGTATCAAGCTGCCGGTGCCGCCGGAACAACTCGCAGAACTGGTCGAAATCCAGCAGACGCACGACGCCGCCGCGCAGACCGGCGACCTGCGCGGCGTGTTCCGCTCGAACATGGCTTTTCACCGCGCGCTGTTCGCACTGTCCGACAACCAGGCACTGACCGAAGCCATTCGCGAATACGAGCGCCGTACGCATGCCATTCGCTCGGCGTCGCTGCTCTTTCCGCACTACCTCGAAAAAGCCCGCAGCGAACACCACGAAATGCTGAAGGCGCTGGCCGGCAATGATCAGGGCAGACTGGTCGAACTCTGCCGCGACCACCTGGTTCCGGCCCGCGATGCTTATCTCGATGCGTATCACCGCCGCGCAGGCACCACGGCGGGCGCGAACATCGACCAGTAGACCCGTAGCAGGCTCCAACGCCGGGCGGCTTTCTTGCTCCCGGCAATGGCGCTTTACTCAGGAGAACTGAAATGAACCGAATCTTGATAACCGGTGCGGCCGGCCACATCGGCCGGGCTTTGCGACGCGGGCTGAAGGGCTCATACCCGCTGATCAGGCTGGCCGACATCGCGCCGCAAGCCCCCGCGGAGCCGGGCGAAGAAATCGTGACGGCCGATATCACGGACCCCGCGCAACTCAGGCAGGCAATGGAAGGAATCGACTGTGTGGTCCACCTTGCCGGCATTCCCGACGAAGACACGTGGGACAACATTCGCCGCATGAACATCGAAGGCTGCTACAACGTGTTCGAAGCAGCGCGTATGGCGGGCGTCAAGCGCGTGATCTTTGCAAGTTCCAATCACGCTGTGGGCTTTCACCGCCGCGACCGGATGATCGACGATGAAGTCATGCCGCGTCCCGATAGCCGATATGGCATGTCGAAAGTATTCGGCGAAGCGGTTGGGCGGCTGTACGCGGACAAGTACGGGCTCTCGGTGGCCTGCCTGCGCATCGGGTCGTTCCGTCCGGACGACCGACCCACGGCGCCCCGCCATCTCTACACCTGGATCAGTCATCGCGACATGGTCCAACTCGTGCGTCGCGCGATCGACTATCCGGCGTATCACTTCATCGTCGCTTACGGCGTGTCCAACAATGCTCGCAACCGTTGGGACAACGCAAACGTGCGCTTTCTCGGCTACGAGCCGCAGGACGATGCCGAACGCTATGCCGCTGCGATCCTCGCCCCGGGCACGCACGAAGACGAACGCGAGGCCTTGTTTCACGGCGGTTTCGGCTGTCTCGCCGAATTCGCCGGAAAACTCGAGGCTATCGACTGACCATCGCGGGCATCGCAGCGCAGGGCGCGTACTGCGCCACCGCGCTGAGATGCCCACGGGTGGAACGAACCGGAACGATGGGCGCATATGCCCCGTGCGCCATCCAGCAAGGAGCACGTAACAATGACGTTTTTCGCTGCCGGCCCGCGATGCGCGACGTCCTCACCTCGACTCGGTCCAACGCCCGTACTTCGCCACCTGGGTCTCGTCGAAATTGAATCCGAGCCCCGGCTCCTGGTGCAGGACGATGCGACCATTCTTGTGCGTCAATTGACGGTCAATGAGACGCCGGAAGTTGAGCACCTGGTCGTCGCGGAAAAACTCGACGTAGCGCGCGTTCGGCGTGGCCGCTACCAGCGGCGCGTGGACGTCATGGAACCAGTGCGGGCACACGACGACACCGTAGCTCGCCGCCGTGGCGGCAATACGGCGCCACTCCGAAATACCGCCGCAAACCAGCGCATCGGTCTGCAGGATCGACGCCGCCTGCTTGTCGAGCAGCTCCTTGTGATACCAGCGGCCGTACCCGATCTCGCCCGTCGCAATGGGCACGCGCGTCGCGCTTGCGAGGCGTGCGTGGTTGTCCACGTCGTCGGGCGAAAACGGCTCTTCGATGAAGTAAGGGTCGTACGCCTCGAAGCGGCGGACGAACTGGAGCGCTTCAGTCACGTCGTGCCAGCCGTTGTTGATGTCGATCATCAGTTCGACGTCCGGGCCAATCGCCTCGCGCGCGGCGCGCACGCGCGCCTCTTCTTCAACCGGCGAAAGACGACCGGCTTTCATCTTCACGGCCCTGAACCCTGCTTCGACATAGCCCGCCATTTCCTCGCCGAGTTTCTCGGGCGTCTTGCCGTCGAGGTAATAGCCGCCGCTCGCGTAGGCCGGCACCGTTTCCAGTTCAACCGCCCCCAGATACTTGTGAAGCGGCACGCCATGTGTGCGCGCATTGAGGTCCCACAGCGCCGTATCCAGCACGCTGATAGCGCGCATCACGGTGCCGGCCCGCCCCTGCAGCAGGCTCTCCTGATACATGGCTTGCCACAGCCCTTCCACGCCGTACGAATCGCGTCCCTTCAGAACCGGCGCCAGCAATTGCTCCACCGCTACGCGCATCAGTTCGCCGCCCGCGCTGCCCACATAGCAGAAACCGATGCCTTCCACGCCGTCGCTCGATCGTATCTTGACGAGACCATACTCGCGGCGCGACACGACGCGCGTTGAAAACGACGTCACGCGGTCCAGCGGGACCACGGCAGTACAAACGGAAATGGACTCGATTCGTGGCATATGGACCTGTCTCCTGGTGTCTTCGAGTAAAGGAATGCGCCAAAGTGCGGCGCCCACCATGAAGTGTGAGGGCTGCTGCGCCGCGATGGCAGCATGCTTCGCCTTCTTCAGGCATTAAAACTTTTATCGATGGACTCGCGCTATCTTCAGAGCTTCGTCTACGTCGTCGAGCTCGGCTCGATTGCAGAAGCCGCACGGCGTCTCGACCTGACGCCCGCGGCCGTCGCCCAACGCGTCAAGATGCTGGAGGCCGAACTGGGCACGAAACTCGTGCGCCGCTCGGGCCGTACAGTCGGAACGACCGAAGCGGGCGAACGCATTCTCGAGCGGGCACGCACGGTGCTGCACGAAATTCGCGACCTCAAGTCCGATCTGAACGACGCCGCCACGCTTGCGGGCCAGTTGCGCCTGGGCGGTACGCCGACCATGATGACGGGCCTCATTCCCGACGTGCTGGCCACCCTGCTCACACGTCACCTCCAGATGGACATCTATCTGGAGCCCGGCCCTTCGACAGAGCTTTATCGCAAAGTCGTGAACGGCCATCTCGATGCAGCCGTGCTGGTCCAGCCGCTCTTCGCGCTGCCGAAAAGCTGCGACTGGCACACGTTTCGCGAGGAACCGCTCGTGCTCCTCACACCCGCCTCGATGAACGTGATGGACGTTCACGAAACATTGCGCACAGAACCCTTTCTGCGCTACGACCGCAACGTTGTAGGCGGCCAGCTTGCGGACGCCTATCTGCGGCAGCACAACATCAATCCGCGCCAGCGCTGCGAACTGGACGGACTCGACGCGCTGGCCGTTCTGACCGACCGCGGCCTCGGCGTAACGCTCGTGCCGGACTGGCGCATGACGCGCTTCGCTGGCCTCGCGCTCGCGAAATGGGCGCTTCCTCATCCCTTTACCAGGCGAGTGGTCGGGCTGCTCTGGAACCGCTCGTCGGCACGCGTGCGGCTTGTCCACGCGTTTCGCGAGATCGCTATCGAACTGCTGGGCGAAAATGGTGCGCAACAGCAAGGCGCCGGGCAAAACCCCAGCACGCCGTTGCGCATGCCGGACACAAAAAACTCTGATGCCTGAAGCAAGCGGCCGTCGCTTTTCCTGGTCCCGGCCGCCGCGTAATACTGGGCTTGCCGCCAAGCTTGCTCCTGGCCGAAGCACCAGGAAAGCCCCGTTAATGGAACGACCATATGCCCGAAAACTGCTTCGCCATCCTCTCTAATGCCAACGACGCCAGCCTCTGGACCTACTGTTTCGACGCTTCAGCCACCGCGCCCTCGCTGCGCGCAAGCGAACGCATCGCAGCGGGCCCCGGCGTGATGCCGCTCGCACTGAGCGCCGACCACCGCCAACTCTTCGCGGCCACACGCGGCGGCACGCCTTCGCTCGTGAAGTACTCGGTGGACTCTCGCGCTGCCCGACTGACAACCGAATACCGCCTCCCTATCGGCGCGAGTCTCGTCTCGCTGGCCGCCGACCGCACGGGGCAGTTTCTATTCGGCGTCTCGTACGGTAGCCACGAACTGCTCGCCTTTAGCGTCAAGCAACTCGACCTCGGCGACGCTACGCCACGCCAGGTGGAAAGCGGCATCCGTAACGCGCACGGTGTGCTGGTATCGGACGACAATCGTTTCGTCTACGCGACCTCGCTCGGCAGCGACGCCGTGCTGTCCTGGACCCTCGACGAAAACGCCGCGCAACCGCTCTCGGCGCTCGAAACACTATCGGTTGGCCGTGGTTTCGGCCCGCGGCATTTGTGCCTTGCGCCCGGCGGCGCATGGCTCTATGTGCTCAGCGAATTTCGCGCGACCGTAGCGGTGTTTCGTCGCGATACGCGCACCGGCAGGCTCGCGCCGCACAGCGTCTGCGCGCGACCCGACGTACTCGCCGATTTGCAGGACGGCTTTGCGCGCCCGCCCGCCACGGAGCCGCAACCCGATCCGGCCATGCTCGCTTCGCTCGTCTGGGCCGCCGATATCCATGTGCATCCCGATGGGCGCTTCGTCAATTTCTCCGAGCGCACGACGAACCGCCTCTTCACGCTGCGCGTGCGCGCCGACGGCACACTCGAACACGCCGGACACGTCGAGACCGAACCGCAGCCGCGCGGCTTTCGCATCGACCCGTCCGGTCGGACGCTGCTCGCGTGCGGCGAACACTCCACGCACGTGTCGTTGTTCAGCATCGACACACAAACGGGCGCTCTCACGTTGTGTTCGCGAAGCGAAGGTGGGAGCGGGGCAAACTGGGTAGAAATCGTGGCGGCCGACTCATGAGCAACGTATTGGATGTATCGGCGAAAGGCGTTTTTCCGATTGCCGTCACGCCGTTCACCGAAGATGGCCAACTCGACCTGGCCAGCACTGACCGGATGGTGGACTTCTATCTGGAGTGCGGCGCAAACGGCCTCACCATACTCGGCATTCTGGGCGAAGCCACGAAACTGACCGCCGACGAATCGCGCACGTTCGTCGCGCGCGTGCTGGCACGCGTGGCAGGCCGCATGCCGGTCGTCGTCGGCGCATCGGCTCCGGGTTTCGCGCCAATGCGCGAACTCGCGACAAGTGTGATGGACATGGGCGCCTCCGGCGTGATGGTTGCGCCGGCCCCCACCTTGCGCACGGACGAGCAGATCGTCGCCTACTTCGACATGGTGGCCGCGACGCTGCGCGAACGCTGCCCCTGGGTGCTGCAGGACCACCCGGTTTCCACCGGCGTGCAAATGGCCCCTTCGGTGATTCTGCGCATACTGGGCAACGCGCCGACATGCGTGATGCTCAAGCACGAGGACATTCCGGGCCTCTCGAAACTCTCCGCCATTCGCGCGGCCAGCGAGCAAGGTACGGTGCGGCGCGTGTCCATTCTGACCGGCAATGGCGGCGGCCTGTTCCTGCCCGAGGAACTCACGCGCGGCGCCGACGGCGCGATGACAGGCTTCGCCTATCCCGAGATGATGGTCGAGGTCTGCAAGGCGCACGCGGCGGGCAACGTCGAACGCGCGCACGACGTTTTCGACGCCTACCTGCCGCTCGCCCGCTATGAGCAGCAGCCGAATATCGGACTCGCGGTGCGCAAATATCTCATGGCAAAGCGCGGCGTCATTGCATCGGCAGCGCTACGCAAGCCTCGCGCCCAACTCACCGCCGCCGATGTTGCCGACATCGAGCGGCTCGTGAAGCGGCAGGCGACACGGCTCGAAGCCTTGAAGTAGCGGGCTCGTCGCATGGGATCTGAAGACCGTGGGCGGGCCGCGGCCCTTCAAGGTCCTATTGCTTACGAGTCCAGCCTCATGAGTTTCGGCGAAATACTGAAACCCGCGTGAAGCATCTGAAGCATAAACTCCTTCACCTCGCTCGCGAGGCGGTTCCCGGTCACGTCGACATGCCTGACATACGTGAACCCTTTGTCTTCCCGAGTGAATGCCGCCAGGAATCTTCCGTACGCCTCCCCAATGTCGGTAAGCAAATGAACGTACAGCCCGTTGATGTCGAAGAACCCGGCCGGCAACGGAATATTCACGCGATGCGGCGCAATCACGATGCGCCCTCTGGAACTGCGATAAGAGGCGGGGTCCGGCGCCACCAGATTTTGCCGTGCATCGTTCAACCTGCGGCGAAGGTCCGAACCGATATTGAGTTCGTATCGGCATCCCTGAGCAATGAAATTCCTGAAGATGAAATTGAATTTCTCCATACTCGGAAGCTTTGCGTAATCGAGAATTGCGATCATCGCCAGAATATTTTCCGGAGACTGGGAGATCGTCGCGTAATACGCCAGCATTTCCCGCAAGGCATACACGTTTCTGGGATTAAAGAAGTTCGCTATTTCGTCTGCTTCAAGCCCGTCCTGCAAGCGAACCTCAAACGTATCGAGCATCATTTCAACTCCCTTTCGTGAATTTTCGGAAAAGTCCAGGTGGTCGCAGCGGCAACTGCGTCATTCGAGGCCAAGCATCGCGAGGTACCGCGACATATCGCCCTCCGTGCGCACCACCTCGCGCATCAATTCAGGCAATGGCAAGCGTCCCCACGACACGGCGCGTTGCAACAGGTAAGGCGTCGGGCTGTGCGGCTCGTGCACGAGCAGATAATTGGCCGCGAGTTCGATCAGCTGGTAAGCCTGTGCCCGGCTATCCACTTTCGCGGGCAATGGCTGATTCGCCTCGGGCATTGGAAACGTCTGTCCTGCCGGCGATTCCTGCAAGGCACTGGTCATTGCGGTCTCCCTCATAGCGGAGTGTGTCGTCGCGCCCGGCGCATCGGCATTTTCTGACGGCACGGCGCGAGAAGCGTGGTCGCCAGGCAGGCTGGTCACGGCTCGCAACAAGCGCGCAAGCACGTCGTCCACGCTACCCAGATGGGGTGAATCGTTTTGCAGCAGTTCGTCGAGCAGGCTTCTGAACGTACGCCACGCGCTCCGTGCCGCTTCCAGTTGCTGACGCAACGACGTGAGCGCAATCAGGTTGCTGCTCTGCTTCGCATTCCTTTCGAGCAAATCGCGCGAGAGGTCTGCCGGCCGCGCATCGTCTTCCACGATCACGCGCTGCCACTCGTCGAGATTCACGTGCGCCGGTTCGCGTCCTTCAATTGCAAGAAGCGGCACATGCAGCGTCAGCGTGAGCGCAAGCGTGTCGTTCAACCAGACGAAGGGCGCGACGCGCGCGTCCGCATCGCCTTCCTCTAGCGCGGGCCACGCGTCTTGCCAGTAGCGTTGCGCAAGCCCTGTCAGCAACCGCGTGCCGGCCACCAGGCCTTCGATGTGGTACACGTGCGTCCATGCTTCACAGAGCCATGCCGCAAGCTGGAAGTCCTTGCTGCGATTCGCGAGCGCGTCGCTGCTCAGCGCCGCAACGCGCTTCCAGTCGGCCTTGACGAGCGGACGTTCCCAATCGCCCATGGGCAGGCTCGCATCGTCTTGCGTCCTCGCGTCGCGGATCTGCTGGTACACCGGTTCGTAACGCAGCGAAACGCCTGCCCCATTACCCTCGGCGACGGGTGCGAGCAGCGTCTCGATATCGAAGTCCATAGCGTTCGCCTGTGTCATAGCGCGCTCCATTCGGGTGCGCGCACCGGGAAGCTGCCGGGCCACGGCAGCGGCGTCTTCTTGCCCGCGGGCAGGAGCGAGAGGCGCACGTAGACGCGTCCATGCGCCTGCTTCGGCAGTGCCGGGAGGTCGGCGGGATTCACCGTGCCCAGCGGGAACTCGAACCTCAACAGCTGCGAGGCACGCTCGCTGCGGCCGTTGCCGTCCGCCGCACGCTGACGGTTGATGAACGTGAGCAGCGCCCACGGGTCGGTGAACTGCCATGTCAGCGTGCGCCCGTCGGTGGAGTAGGCGCGCTGCTGTGAATCGGCCGCGCCCGTCAATGGCGAGTCCTTCGCAAAGCGCAGCACGAGCGTGACCGGCGTGCCGAAGTCCCAATGCAGCGCATGCGGCGGTTCGTTCATCGAAAGACTTTGCGAGCCGACGCTGAGCGTCCAGTCGATGATCTGGTTCGCCGCCACTTCGGCGTTCCGGTTAACGCGGAACTCCACGTTCACGTCGTAGCCGGCAGCCGCGCCGTCGTCTGACGGATAGAGCGGTGCGAGCAGCGTCTTCACCTGGTCGAAGTTCTCGATGAACTGGCGCAGCTTGACGTTGGTCATCGCCGGCGAGGTTCCCGCACTAGCGTGCGACGCGTGGAAGGTCTCCGAAACCGCGCTGTAGCGCTTGAGCACCTGCCCCACCTCGCCGAAGTCCGCGGCAACCGGCGCGCCATTGTTGCGCGCCACCACACGCGGCATCTCGCTGTTGTCGAACGGCACGCGCCCCGCCACGCTTTCGTTGAACTCCGTGGAAAAGCTCGCCCACTGCTGGCGCATGTCGGACACGTAGCCCTGGCTGCATCGCGCAAGCAGTCTGTCGTACAAGCGCGCATGCAGTGTCGCGAAGTAATCGTCGCCGCCTGTGGTGGAGGGACGGCCCGTGAACTTCGACATGCAGCCCGCGGGCCCCGGGTCGGCTGCCAGCGAAAGCGCGAACTGCTCCAGGCGCAGCAGACTACTGTTCGGGTTCTTCAGGCGATAGCGCTCCAGGTCGCGATTGATCGCCTGCCAGCGCAGCGCGAGCGGCGAGCCGGCATCGCTCGCATCGAGCGCGGCGAGATACACGGAAGCCTGTTTGCCGAGTGCAAGCACACGCGACGACTGCTGGTCGAGATACGGCGGCAGCGCCGCGGCATCGGGAACGCCGAATGCCGCGAGCACGGGCGAACGCCCGCCATGCCCGGCATCGCCGCTATCCTGACGCGTCGCATACAGTTCGGACTGCGTAAGCGCCTCGTCCACGCGTTGCAGACGTGCCATCGCATCGCTCGACACGACACTCGCCAGGTCTTCCAGCTGCGCGCTCGCGCCCAGTTCGGTCAACAGCGCCTCGATGCGCGAAATCCGTGCGAGTGCCGCCTCGAATGCCGCACTATCGGCCCCGGCCGGCGCGGTCGTCACGTTCGCTGCCGCAGCGGTTTGATCGACGATCAGTCGTGCAAACTGCAGATCGAGCGTGGCTTCGATACCGGGACGTGCCGCCGCGGGCAGGTTCGCGAGGCCTTCGGCGAGGAAGCGCTTGTGTACGTCGCCAAGCGCGAGCGCCTGGTCGAGTTGCGCGCGATCCCAAACGATCGTCGAGCCATCGGTGAGCGTAGGCAGTTCGCGATTACGCGGCGCAACCATGAACGGCTGGTTCAGCAGCCCCGACAAGCCGTCGCGCAACGCGGTGCGGCCAGCAGACACGCTATAGCGAGCGTCCTTGTCGACCCAGACAACGCCGCTGTCCGCTCCACCGAAGTGCAGCGCGAGCTCGTTGCGGAAGGCCTGGAACGCGGTGTCGTCGCGCTGGCGGATCTGCGCGGAGAGATCGGCACCAAGCAGCCGGTTTTGCGCGACACGCGCGAGTGTGCGGTCGTACGTCGGTCCCGGCACGAACTGCGTTTGATGAAGCCATCCGCCCTTGCCGGCGGCGAGCAGGTCGCGTTGCGTGTCGATGCCGGCCACCACGGCCCGATAACCGTCTGTGATTTTCGTGAAGTCGCCCGCGCCCGCGTCCGCCACGGTGAGGCTGTTCAGATGATCCGTAACGGCGCGCTCCGCGACGAGCAACGGGTTGTTCGCGAACATGGCGAGGTCGAGTTGCTGCGCGCCCTTGTCGAGCGTGCAGCGCAGCGCCTGCTGGATAGCCGGCAGATTAACGCCTGGCGCACCACTGCCGAATGCGTTGCGGCCGTCCTGATCGCGATAGAAGTAAGGCACGCTGTCCGCCACGCCGCCCTGAAGGTCCGCGCCCAGCGCATAACGCACCACGAGGCGCAGCGAGTCGGCGTTGTCGGGCGCGGGATGCTGGAGACGCTGCAATGCCTGAAGCGCCGCGTCGAGATGATCGACGTTGTTCACATAAACCGCGAGCGCGCGCATCTGTGGCAGATCGTCGACTGCAAGGCTCGACGGCGCGGCTGCGCCGAGATGCCCCATGCCGGGCGCCGCACAGTCGTCGCCGATAATCAGCTGACCCGTGCTCGGGTCACGCGCCACGCCGGTCAGATCGCTCACGTGCGCATACATCTCGCGCTCCAGCGCCGCCACGGCAATGCTGCCGAACTCGCGTTCGAAGCGCTCCTTCACGCGCGCATTCAGATCGTCGACGAGGCTCCACGAGCCCGGCATGAAGACCGCCCAGCCGCTCGTCGTCTTCAGGTTCTGGTTCATCGCGATCAGCGCGAGTGCCTTGCGGCGATACCAGTCCGCGGGCAAGTCCTGCCCTTGCTGCGCGGCGCTCGCGCGTTCGGCCGAGTCGCGGCGCAGCGTGCCGAGCGCGGCGATCAGTTCGCCATTGCGATGGTTCAGTTGCACCGTGGCGACAACAAGGCCGAGCCCCCAGCCGCCCAGCAGCGCAATGCCGCCCCAGCGCAGCGCGCGATTGAGCACCGGGCGCGTGAGGTGCTGCGAACGCGAAGGCCGCGTGAGCCCGTATTCGAGGAAGATCTTCTTCTCGAACAGATCGCGCAGAAACGCGGGCTGAAGCATGAGGTCGTTGATCTGGCCGCCGGGCTCGCGACGGCCATCGCTCATTTCGGCATCGGCGCCGTTCTGCACCGTCTCGTGAAGATCGCTCGCATCGTAAGGCGCAAGCGCGCCGTGTACATCGGAAGACGGCGCTTCGAGCGCGGGCACGCCGTCGTGCGACACAGTCGGGTCCGCAGCCTGCGTTACGCTCCACTGCGCGAATTCGCTCGCATCGCCGGTCAGGTAGATGCCCCGAAAGAAGAACGGCTCGTGATATGCGCTCGCGCGCAGCAGTTCGTCCACGTAAAGCTGAAGCTGTGCACGCATGGCGTCGATGCGCGAGGGAAGCTGCAGAAACTGGCGCGCGTCGAGATGCGCGGCATCGAGTGCGAACAGTTCGGCGCTCGCGTCCGAGACCGAACGCATGATCGAGTTCATCGCCGTGTCCACCCAGCCCGGCTGGTACGTGGTGGAAAGATCGTAAGGCGAAGACCAGCCCAGCATGCTCGCGCGCAGCGGCTCCGGCAGCGCACACGCGAACGTCGCGAAACCGGGCAGCGCCTCGCAACCCGTCACCACCACGTACACGGCGAAGCGCATGGCGAAGCGGTTTTGCGCGAGCCACAGGCGGCGGTGTGCAAGCTTCGCGTGGCGCACAAGTTCCAGCCGCGCGTCGGTGTCATCGGCAAGCAGCGTGGCGGCGGGCACGGTAATGACCACCGAATCGAACGGACGCTGCTGGCGGTAGTTGCGGCACAGGCTCAGGAACTCGTCCCATGGCTTGCCGTCGCCGTCGTCGTCGGGCGAGCCGAGCCAGGCCGCCTTGATGTCGACGACGATGCCGCGATCGAAGAAGTGCCACGAAATGCCCTGCGTTGCGGCGGGGCTTGCGGCATCGGCCGCCAGCACGCTTGCGACGCCCGACTGGGCGATGGGCAGCGGGCGTGGATCGTCGCCCTCGTTGAGGATCATGATCCACGGAATGTTGTAGCGCTCCGCGCGCGAGGCAATGTTGCCTTCAATCAGTTCGACGGCCTGACGAAACGCGCTGCGCAGCGAGTCCGAACGCAGGCGCACGACTTTGCGCTCCGCGGCCGGTTTCGCCTGCGAGCCGTGCAGCGCGAAGTAGATCACCGCGCCGAGCACGGCGCACACGACAAGCGTGAGCACCGCGATGGAAAGCAGGAACAGGTTGCTCGTCAGCATGCAAACGCCCCCATAAAAGACGGGCTCGAAGACGCCGTCGCACCTACTTGCATCTGGATCACACGGCTCCAATTCATCGGCTCACCCCCGTCACGGGGTCGGCATGCAGGGCTTCGCGCACGGGCCACGATTGCCACAGCCAGAGCACTTCGGAAATGGCCAGCAGCGACACTGCCGCCAGCATGAACACGACGGCCCAGCGGCTCACGGTGGGCAGCTTGCGGGGCGCGACATGCGAAAGCGTGTTCGCGTAGGCCGCCGGGACCAGTACGCGGTCGCGGCCGCCCAGATCGGCGCGGCGTTGATAGACGAACTCGTAGAGTTCTTCGCGATAACTGCGCAGGCGTGTAGCGGCATCGGTGCCGCGAAAACGGCCCTGAAAACCCATGGCGAGCGCAAACAGATAGAGGCGCGCGATGTTGCGCCGCGAGGGTTCGCGCTCGGAGAGCAGTTGCTCGACGCGGCGAAACACGAGGTCGCCCGCCACGTTGGTGCGAAACAGCGTCGATTCGAGCAGATACGCGGTCCAGCGTTCGCGTCCGGCCCATTCGGTGTTGAGCAGAATCTCGTCGGCCAGCACGGCCTTCAAATAGCGCGCGTCAGCCACCGTCTCCATTTCGAAGCGCGTGCTCTCGCGCCGCGATTGCAGCGTCTGGATCTCCAGCAGGTTCAGCAGGTGGCGGCTCAACCCCTGCGCGGCGAGGTCCGGGTCGGCGTCGGGCAGTTCGGAGAAGCGCGCCTGAGCCTTCACGAGTTCGTCAAGAAAGGTGCGGAACTGCTCCGTCACGAGATCGTCTTCTTCGGGGTCCGGTCGGTTGCGTGCCATGCTCAGCGTGCCTTCTCGATTGACGTCTTCGTTGTTAGCGTCTTCGTTGTTAACGTCTTCATTGCTTTCACGGTTCTCTTCATCAGCCCTTCACGAACAGCAGCATTTCCTGCGGCCGCTGTGCACTCGCACCTTCGTTAGGGTTGCCAATCACCAGCATCTCGTTGGCGAGCACGAGTGCGGGCTCCGCCGCCACCTCGAACAGCAGGTAGCCCGACCCCGAGCGCAGGCCCAGGTCTTCGGCATAGTCGATGCCGCGGCGCGCGGCACCCAGCACGCGACGGCTGCGCAGCGACGCGTAGATGGACTGCGAGCCGATCACCGCGCCGTCCATCCACGCGAGCAGGTCGCGGTCCGACTGGCCGCGCAGGCCCACCACGAGCCGCTCGCCGATCCAGTCGGGAGGCAGCGTGATTTCGAACGCGCCGTGGCGGAACTCGAACTTGTGCTCGCGATACTCCTCGTTCACCTCGGAAGCCGACTCGCGCAGCGAGCGCAGCAGCGGCGTGAACACCGAAAGCGGATCGCCGTGGTCGTAATCGGGCGGCATGGGCGGCAGCCCGCCGGGCTTGAGCATGGCAAGCGCCCCGCTGAGCGCCGCGAGCGCGTGATACAGCGCGAGCGGATGCAGATGCGGCGTGCGCAACACGGCCTCGGCAAGCGGCAACGCGCTCAAGAGGCTGCGCAGGCGGTCCTTCAACTCCAGTTGGGTGAGGCGGTCGTCCACTCTCGACGAAGGGTTCGCGGTCTGTCTCGCCACGAATGCCGCCTTGCCGCGCAACTGACCCAGCAACGAGGCGACGCTCGTCCATAGCGGATTGTCGCGAGCGATTTCGAGCAGCGGCGGCTGGTGCTCGGTGAGGCGCACCACCTCGTTGTCCTTATAGAGCGAACCGAGCCGCAGCCAGACGTGCATCGCCGAAGGCACCTCGCCCGCCGCAAGCGCCAGGTTCGGAACGAGACGCGGAATATCGGCAGGCGGCGCATCGGAGACCAGGTCTTCCACCGGCTCGCCGGGCGTCGAGCGAAAGCGCTTGACCTGCGCCGCGCGCCGCATCGTCGAGGCGCCGGGCAGCACGAGATAGAAGTCGAGCGCGCCGTTCGAAAGCTGTTCGGCAAACGGCTCCAGCGACAGTTCGAGCCGCTGCCCGCCATCTGCCTGAGCGTGCCAGGTGACGGCCGTGCCGTCGGGCAGGATGGCATCGAGTTCCAGCACGCGCAGCAGACCCGCAGGGAGCAGACCGTTATCGAACACCAGGCGCCGCACGCCCCAGCTGAACGGCGCGGCGGCGAGCGTTTGCCAGGCCACGAGCGCGTCGGCGCGCGAAGCCATCTGCTGGAAATGCTGCGGCGCGAGCAACATGCCCTCGAACCATTCGATCCGCTCCGGCACCGTCATGTTGTGGTCACGCATCATTTCGAATCCAGGACGGTAAGGTTGTTGCTGTCCAGCTTCACCACCATGTGGCCGCTGAAGTGCTCGACGCGCACGCGATGCGCCCCCGGGTCCTGGTAGCTGGCGAACACGAATGCGCCGGCCACCGATGCACCCCTGAACTGCTCGCCGCTCACCAGCACGTGCTGGCCCGGCACGAGCTCCCAGCCGCGGTAGCGCAAGCCTTTCGGAAACGTGCTCGCCAGATCGTCTCGGGCTGCGAACCATTTCGACGCGGGCATTTCGGCTACGCGCGCCAGCAGCGTCACGTCGCTCACCAGTACGACGTCCACGGCCACCGGGCTGTTGTTATTGACGTCGTCACTCGCGGCGAAGGTCACGTCGGTCCACTTCGCTTTCTCGCCGCCGAGCCCGAACATGCTGCAGCCGCCCAGCGCGAACACGGTGCCCGACGCCATCAGCAGCGTGGCCGCACGGCGTGCAAGCCGCTCGCACAAACGCAATCCCCGCTTCTTCATCTCGCTCCCACTCCAATTCCCATCAGCACGATCAGCAACGCCGCCATCGTGACGCAGCCCGCCGCCAGCACGAGTTGCGCACGCGTGAACGTGAAGCGCAGCACAGGGCTCAACCCCGCTGCGCCGCCTTGCAACCCGGCGGCCGTCTTGCGCTCCGAGGGCAAGCCGGCGGATACCAGTGCGATCACCGTGCACACCGCAAGCAGACTCAGCGCATTGCGCGGCCCTTCGCAGATCAGATCGACGGATACGAACAGCACGCCCGCCGCCTCGGCAGGCAGATGCAGCATCGAGAGCACCACACCCGTGTAGCCCACGGCGGCCACGCCGCTCTGCCCCGCCGATACGAAGGCGGCCAGAACGGCCGCCGCGCACACGAGCGCGATTTCCCCCGCACCGAGCGGGCGTTCGTAGAGATTGGCCACGAACACAGCGGCCAGTGCGTAATACAGCGCTGAGCCCGCGCGCACGAATACCGAACCGAACGGCACCACGAGCTCCACCACGCCGCGGCTGAAGCCGAGGCGTTCGCTCATGGCCTCGATGGTGTGCGGAATGGGTGCGGTGGCGCTGCCCGACGTCAGTCCCACCAGCAGCGGCGCCTTCAGGCCGCTCAACACCTGTGGCAGCGATTGCCCGGCGCGCGCCGCGATGGTTGCGAGCGCGAGGCCCGCGAACACGAGAGCCGCGAGCGCAAAGCACACGAGGAAGCTGCTCATGGCGGTGAGCGTCGCGCCCTGGGTCTGCGACGTGAGATGCGCGGCCACGCCGAACACCAGCACCGGAATCAGCAGGTTCGCCTGCGCAATGATGGTTTCGAGCGCGCGATACACGCCCTCGAACACGTTGCTGAGCATGCGCGTCTGGTCGCGCGAGAGCGCCGCGAACGCGAGGCCGAACAGGATCGTGCCCGTCAAAATGCCGAGCGGATGCCCCTGCGCGAGCACGCGATAGAAGTTGTCGGGGAAGAGGTCGCTCACGTCGATCAGGCTGGCGCCCGTGCCCGCGCCCTGGCCGAACAGCGCAACGCGTACGTCCTCCGCGCCCGCGTTCTTGAGCACGAGTTCACCGAGATGCGCGTGCGCCTCGGCGGAAAGGTGCTGGCCCGGCATGGCAAGCACGCCGGCCAGCGTGCCGCCTGTCGCGCTCAGCACGACGAAGGCGAGCGCGAGCAGCATGATGGTGCCCACGCGCGTGCGCGGACGCGGCAGCGCGATCACCTGGCGCAGTCCGAAGAACGTTGCGACAACGAGCAGCGGAATCGCCGCCATATTCACAACGCACAGATACAGCTCGCCCACGAAGTACGCGAACGCGCCGGCCGGCTCGGCGAATACGCCGCACAGGCCGCCCACCGCGAGGCAGGCAATGAGCCCGAGCGTGCTGCGCGAAAGCGTGTGCAGCGCTTTCATCGCGGACGGTTCCAGCCGCGCTCGCACGCGTACGTCACCACGGCGCGCGCAAGTTCGAGCGAACTGTCGATGAGCGTGAGCGGCGGCGACGCAATGCGCTGCGCCGCGAGCGGAATTTCGGTGCAGGCCATGAGCGCCGTGCTCACGCCGTCGTGCGCAAACATCGCCAGCACCTCTTCCAGATGCGCCGCGGCCAGGTCGAGATAGCCCGCCTTCACCTCGCGGATGCATGCGGCCACGCGCGGCTGCATCGCTTCGTTGGGCGTCACGGCTTCAATGTCGCGTTCGGCGAGTGCCTGCTGATAGAAGCCGGAAACGAGCGCGCCGCCGGTGGCGAGCAGCGCTACGCGGCGCGCCGTGTGCGGCACTGCGGCCACGCACGTCTGCGCGATATGCAGGACCGGTGCCTTGCTGTGCGCACGTATCGGTGCGTACCAGTGATGCGCCGAATTGCACGGAATCGCGATGAGCCCCACCCGGTTCCGGTTCAACAGATCGATGCCGTCGAGCAACGCCGGCAGCGGGTCCGCGCCGCCGTCGATGATCGCGCTCGAACGGTCTTCGATATGCGGCAGGTTCGCTACCAGCAGCGGCAGATGCTCCTGATCGCGGCTCGCCCCGGTGAGGCGCACGATCTTGTCCATGAAATCCACCGTAGCGAGCGGCCCCATGCCGCCCAGAATGCCGATCATTGACATGGGTGGCTCCTAGATCTTGAGCGGACGCGGACAGAGCACGGAAACCGCCGCGGCATTGCCGATCACGAGCACGAGCGTGCGCAGCATGTCGCAGATCGGGTCCACGGCGAGGAACAGAATGAACGCGGCCTCGAACGGCAGGCGCAGATACGCGCAGGTCATGCCCACGAGCGAAACGGTCACGAGCCCCGTCATGCCGGCCGAAGCAAAGCCCGCGAGCACGGAGGCGAGCAGCACCGTCACCACTTCCACCACGCCGAGCGCATGCCCGTAAAGCTGCGCGATGAAGAGCGTGGCGCAGACGTAGTAGACCATCGGGCCCACGCGCAGCAGCGAAATGGTGAGCGGCACCAGCAGTTCGACGCGCGAGCGCGCGAAGCCGAGGCCGTCCACGAGGCTTTCGACCATGCTCGGCATGCACGCGGCGCTGTTGCGCGTGGCGAGCGCAAGTGCGAACGGCGCGCGCAGCGCGTCGAGCGTCTTGCCGAGGCTATGGCTCGAACGTTTCCAGATGATGATGGCGGCCAGCACCAGCAGCAGCGACGAAGCGACGAAGAACGCCAGCACGAATTGCAGCATGGCGTGCAGCGGGCCTACGCCCGACTTGCCGAGCTGCGCCGCGCTCATGCAAAAGAGGATGAGCGGCAGCGGGTAGCTGAGCCAGTGCATGAGCTTCTGGCACGCGTGGTAGACGGTTTCCAGCGACTGGCTCAGGCCTACCGAGATGCGCTCGGGCACGCGGCCCACCGCAAGGCCGAACAGCAGCGCGAACACGAGCGCCTTCAAGGCGTCGCCGTTCGCGAGCGCGGCGAAGATGTTGGTGGGCACGAGGCTCGCGAGCACGTCGGAGAAGCTGGGCGACTTCGCCGGCAGATCGGCGCCGTAGAGGTTCATGACCGTATCGCTCGACGAACTGTCGCTGCCCACCATCAGGCCGAAGGTCTGCATCGTCGCCGTGGAGATGTTGGCGCCCGGATGCATGACGAGCAGCACGATCGCACCAACCACGGCGACCGTCACGGATGCGCCCAGAAACACCGAGATCACGCGCATGAGCAGGCGCGACGTACCGCCGTCGCGAAAGAGCCGCTGCAGGCTGAAGATGACTGCGGAAATCATGAACGGCAAGGTTGTCATCTTCAGCAGGTCGACGTAGACGTCGCCGATGAAGCCGAGCTTTTGCGCCAGGTCGGGCAGGAACAGACCGAACGCGCCGCCAAGCGCGAGGCTGCCTATCACCACCCAGGGGTTGAGAACGAATGCGTAAAGCCTGCTGGAATTCATGGTGGTCTCTCGTGCTGTTTTCTTTCTGTTCGCGCGTTTCGATTAGTGGTCCGCTGCCTGCAAAACCGCGCTCACGTCGAGCTTCACGCTGCGTTCGGAGAGGAACTGGTTCACGAACGCGAGCAGCGCCGGATCGCTCACGTTCACGCCGACCGCGAGCGTGTCTTCCAGATCCTGGAGCGTTACGACGCGCAGACGCAGCGAAGCGGTGGGGTCCACCTTGAGCACGTGCTTCACTTCGAACTCGTCGCGATAGGCGGCAGTGATTTCACCCGCGTTGAGCGCCTTGAGCACGTCGTCCCAGGTCGGATAGGCGTGCACCTGCGCATGCGGGAAGTTGCTCACCACGTAGGCGGCATACGACGAATTCGCAACCACGCCGATGGAGCTGTCGAACGAGCGCACCACTTCGGGCACCGAGCGGTCGTGTGCGATCTGCGCGAACTTCACGCGGTTGAGCAGCAGCGCGCGGTTCAGGCGCAGGTACGGCGTACTGAACGCGATGACCGTGGCGCGCGCGAGCGTGCGCGACAGCTTGCTCACGGCAATGTCGGCCTGGCCGCGTGCGAGCAGGCTCACTACGTCGTCGAAGGTGCGCGCGTCGCGGTTGAAGCGCACCTTCACGTGCAGCCGGTTCGCCATGTCGCGGGCAAGATCGATGTCGATGCCTTCGAGCTTGCCGTTGCGTTCCTCGAAGAACGGTGGCTGGTCCACGCCCAGCACCGCGACCACCAGTTCGCCGCGACCGACGATACGTGCGAACTCGGGGGCGAGCAGGCGTCCGTCGGGCATCTGAACCACGCCGGTCGAGGTAGTGACAGGCGCCGCAGACACAACGGCTGCGCCCGATGCGCCGCCCGCAACCGGTTTCGTGAGCGAGGTCGCGCCCGCAGCGGCGGGCATCGCCGCGAATGCGCCGGTTGCCGCGCCCAGCATCGCACCGGCCACGCCCACACCGAGCCACGCACGCCATGCGCGTCGCGCAGCACGTGCGAGCCGCGCGGCTCGCGAGCCGCGCACGTCGTTGGATGGAAAGTTGAACAAGGAAGACGACATGGCGTTACCGGTCTCAAAGAGTCGAAGAAGCGGATGCGGGCGCTGCGGCGGTGCTGCCCGTATCCAGCGGCGAGGGAGCGGCGAGATCGGACTGCATAGCCGGCGCAGGAGCCGTGGCGGATGGGGTGGCGCGCAGCGCGTCGGCGCTCTGGGCGGGCGCGCGATTCATGCGTGCGCCGATCTCCACGCCAAGCAGGAACAGCAGCAGGCACAGCAACAACGCACAACTCACGGCGATGGTCACCATGCGCGAAGTCATCGAAAAAACGTATTGCATCGCGGCCTCGGTCTCAGTTGGTCAGCGTGGTGAACTGCGCAGCGACCACTATCTGGATGACACCGCCCCATGTGCACATCAGCCGCGACGAGTCCTGTAGCGCAGGCATCTTGCCGATCATGACCTGCGATGAGCCCGGTACCCACGGCGCCGCTGTGGCCGGCATGCACGGCATCGGCGTGAGCACGCCCGACGCCGCTGCCGTGGCGGCGGCCACTGTCGGGTTGGCCATCGAGTTGCACATGCCGAACGGCAGCACGTTGACGAACGGCGCGTGGTCCATGATGTTTGCGGCCGGCGAGCCCGCCGTCACGCATTTCACCGGCAACACCTGCAACGCCGAAGGCGTGGCGCCGAAGCTGCACTGGAGCGTTGCGCCCGAAGTCACCTGAAATGCCATGTCTACCCTCTCACCCACTTTTCCAGTTGCTTGACCATGCGCGGCCCGCGCGCCCCGTCGGCGTTCGTCGCGGCGGTGTCGAGCGCGCGCCAGTCGCCTTGCGGCTTGCCGAGGCGATAGACGCGCTCGTGTGTCACCGTGCCGTCGGGCGCATAGCGGCGCGCCGTACCGTGCAGCAGGTCGCCGTGGTACGGCAGGCTCTGCGCGAGCGTGCCGCTGGCGGCGTACTCGCGCGTCTCGCCTTCCAGACGGCCCTTCACATAGCGCGCGCGGCGCACCACCACGCCCTCGTGCAAAAAAACCGCTTCGCCTTCGAGCTTCCCGGCCTCATAGGTCATGCGCGACGTGACGAGCCCCGAGGGCGCATAGGTCACGCGCTCGCCGTGCAACACGCCGGCCACGTATTGATGCCGTGCGGCGAGGCGCCCGTCCTGATACACCGACATCGCGCCATCGAGCAGGCCCGCGCGGTACTGCGCTTCCTGCACGGGCTGCCCGTGGGCATCGAACGTGCGCAGCGCGCCGTCGAGCAAACCGAGCGCGTAGTTCGCGCGCAGCAGCGCCGTGCCATCCGGCGCGTACTGCACCGTCTCGCCGTGCGGCACGCCGTTCACGAGCGCGGCGCGGGTCACGAGGCGACCTGCGGCATCGCGCGCCTCGATCACCGTCGGTTCGACAGCCTCGGTTGCATCGGCGGCATGCGTGGTATGCGTGCCATCGCCCACGAAGAACACGTTGGCAGCAGAAGGCGGAGCAGAGGTCGGCGCAGACATGGCTATCCCTAGTTGAGCGCAATGAGGCCGCCCTTCAGCACGAGCATGGTGCCGCCGTCCACGGTCTGTTGCGCGGATGCCTTGTGCGATACGCTCGCGGCCTCGGTGCTGAGCGTGATCTTCGCCTTGCTCGTGTGGGTCGTGCCGGCTTCGCTCGAAAACGACGTGCCGGCCTTGATGCTCACCGAGCCCGTCACTTCGATCGAGAGATTGCCGCCCACCTTCAGCGTGTAATTGCCGTCCACCGTATGCGCGTTGTCACCCGTCACGTTGTGCGTGAACTTCGCGTGGCTGGTGTGCGTTTCGTCGCCGGTCACATCGAGCGTGCGCGTGCCCTTCACGGTGTGCGTTTCCTTGCCCTCGCTCACTTCGATGCTGCGGTCGCCCTTCTTCACGACGTGCGTCTCCGCGCCTTCCTTCACCGTGGTGGAAAGCGCGTTTTCGATTTCGACGGTCATGTCTTTCTGCGCGTGGAAGTACAGCTGCTCGGAATCGAGCTTGTCTTCCATGCGGATCTCGTTGCCCGCCTTGCCGTTCTTCGACGAACGCGAGCGCATCACGCTCTGCGTCTGCATCGACGGAAGCGAAACCGGCGGTGCGTTGTCGCCGTTGTAGACGCAGCCGGTCACGAGCGGCCGGTCGGGGTCGCCGTCCACATAGCTCACCACCACTTCCTGCCCCACGCGCGGCAGGAACAGATGTCCCCAGCCCGGCCCCGCCACCGACTGCGCCACGCGCACCCAGCAAGAGCTGTTCTGGTCGGCGCCCTCCGCGCGGTCCCAATGGAACTTCAGCTTGATGCGCCCTTGCGCGTCGGTCCAGATTTCCTCGTCGGTGGAGCCGACCACCTTCGCGGTATGCGTGCCCGCCACGAGCGGACGAGGCGTCACGAGCGGCGCGCGAAACGGCACCGTGGCCGGAAACACTTCGAACTCGTTGCTATAGGTGCTGTTGGACGCCGTATGCCGCACGGCCCGTGTCACGTAGCGCACGTTGAGTGCGCTGCGGGGATGCGCCTTGAGCGTGAACGTGGTGCCCGCGGCAAGCCCGTAGTACCTGCCGGCGCCCTGCCCGGTCTGCTGGGTGACGTTGTGCGCTTCGAGCTGTGTGGTTGAAAGATGCGTGGCCTGCCCCGCGGTCGCAACGCGGCCCGGGAACGTGAAACGCGTGCCGGTCGGCAGGTTCGAAGACGCCTTCGCCGAAGAGAGCATTGTTTCCGGCGTCGTGTAGTCGTAGTCGCTCACGATGTGCTCGCCCGCCACCACGCCACGCGACATCGCGAAGAAGTCGAGACGCTTCGCGTCGCTGGAAACGCTGGCGTCGGGCGCGAAATACAGTTCGCCGGCCGGGGTTTCATCGTGGGCCGAAGCGTCGTCGGCGAGCACCATCGTGTGCGCGCCGTCTGCGAACGTGAAGAAATAGAAAATGCCTTCCTCTTCCATCAGCCGCGAGATGAAGCGAAACGCGCTCTCGTCGTACTGCACGCAGTATTCGCGCGTGCCATAGGCGCTGCTGCGCTTCGTGCGGTCCTGGAACGCCACGCCGAACGTGCCCAATACGCTCTTGATGATGTCGAGCGCCGTCTGGTTCTGCCAGATCACGCGGTCTTGCCCGAGCGTGAGCAGCCACAGGCGCGGCGCCAGTTCCGCGGAGTAAAAGCCGTACTGCACGTCCGCGCCCGCGTGCGCGAAACGCGTGACCATGCCGTTGAAATGCCGCACAACGCCGGTCTGGTCCTCGAGCGTCACGGTCACGCTCTTGCCCACGATCTGTTCGGGGTCAAGCACCTTGTTCGTGGAATGCATGCGCAGGTCGAAGCGAAACAGCTCCGAGATGGCCTCGCGGCCCGCGAAACCATCGAGCAACAGCACGTCCGCGCCGAACGGCGTAGAGACCGACGCGAACCAGTTGGCCTGGCTGGGTTTCGACATGCGCTTACGCCTCTTCGCCGGAGTGGAAGCGGAACTCGACCACGCCCGATGCGCCGGGTGCGAGATGCACGCCGGCAAACGGTTCGGATATCGAAATGCGCTCCAGCACCTGGCGCGCCAGCTCCGGCAGCACGGACTGCGTGAGGATGTGGTCCACGTTGCGCGCGCCGCTGTCCACTTCCTTGCAGCGTTCGGCGATCAGCATGGCCATGTCCTCGTCCCACGTGAGGCGCGCGTGATGGTTGCGCTGGAAGCGCTGCGCGAGCCGCTCGAGCTTGAGGTTCACGATGGCGTTGATCTGCGCGTCGCCCAGATGGTAGTAAGGCACCAGCACGAGGCGGCCCAGGAAGGCCGGACTGAACTGCTTGAGCAACGCGGGGCGCAGCTTCTCGATGAGTTCTTCGGGCAGCGGCCGGTGGCCGCCGCGGCTCGCTTCGGTAATGACGTCTTGCGCGGCGTTCGACGTAAGCAGGATCAGCGTGTTCTTGAAGTCGATGGGCACGCCTTCGCCGTCTTCCATCACGCCCTTGTCGAACACCTGGAAGAACAGCTCCAGCACGTCCGGGTGCGCCTTCTCCATTTCGTCGAGCAGCACGACGCTGTACGGGCGGCGCCGCACGGCTTCGGTCAGTACGCCGCCACGCCCGTAGCCCACGTAGCCCGGCGGCGCGCCCTTGAGCCCCGAAACGCTGTGCGCCTCCTGGAACTCGGACATGTTCACGGTGATCATGTTGCGCTCGCCGCCGTAGAGGATGTCCGCGAGCGCGCACGCCGTCTCGGTCTTGCCCACGCCGCTCGGGCCCACGAGCAGGAACACGCCGACCGGCTTGCCCGGATCGTCCAGGTCGGCGCGGAACGTGCGCACGCGGCGCGCAATCGCGTCGAGCGCTTCGTTCTGGCCCACCACGCGTTCGGCCAGTTTGTCCTGCAGATAGAGCACCGTGTGCAGTTCGTCGGCGAGCATGCGGCCCACGGGGATACCGGTCCAGCCCGAGATCACTTTCGCGACGGTGGCCGAATCCACGCAAACGGGCACCATCGGCTCGTCGTTCTGCACCGCTTCCAGACCTTTCTCGAGACGCGAGAGGTTCGCGCCCAGCGATTCGGCGTCTTCGCCTTCGGCGGCGCTGGCCGCATCGGCAAGATAGCCGCGGATCTTCTTGCGCCACACGAGTATCTCGTCCACGGCGCGCTTTTCGGTGCCGAGCTTGTCCGAAAGCCGCGCGTGCTGCGCGCGCTCGTCTTCCAGCTGCTTCGTGAGCGCGGCGATGGCGTCGGTGCGGTCGGTGCCCGTAGCGGCCTCGTGGCGCAAGATGCGCAACTGGTTCTCCGCACTTTCGATGGAGCGGCCAAGCGCTTCGATCTCTTCGGGCACGCCGTTCTGGCCGATCGCCACGCGTGCGCATGCGGTGTCGAGCACGCTGATCGCCTTGTCCGGCAACTGGCGCCCCGAGATGTAGCGATGCGAGAGCTTCACCGCGTCGCGCACGGCTTCGTCGAGAATTTCGACACCGTGATGCTCTTCGAGCTTCTGCACCATGCCGCGCAGCATGTCGATGGCAACGGCCTCCACCGGCTCTTCGACCTTCACCACCTGAAAGCGCCGGGCAAGCGCCGGGTCGCGCTCCACGTACTTCTTGTATTCGGCCCACGTCGTGGCGGCGATGGTGCGCAGCTCGCCGCGCGCGAGTGCGGGCTTGAGCAGGTTCGCGGCGTCGCCCTGGCCTTCGCTGCCGCCCGCGCCGATCAGTTGATGCGCTTCGTCGATGAAGAGGATCACGGGAACGGGCGACGCCTTGACCTCGGCGATCACCGATTTCAGCCGGTTCTCGAACTCGCCCTTCACGCCCGCGCCGGCCTGGAGCAGCGCGAGGTCGAGCGAGCGCACCGAGACGTTGACGAGCGCAGGCGGCACGTCCCCCTGCACGATGCGCTGCGCGAAGCCTTCCACCACCGCCGTCTTGCCCACGCCCGCTTCGCCCGTGAGGATCGGATTGTTCTGGCGGCGGCGCAGCAGCACATCGATCAACTGGCGGATTTCGGCATCGCGGCCGCGAATGGGGTCGATCCGGCCTTCGCGCGCGAGGCCCGTCATATCGACGGTGTACTGCTCCAGCGCGGACTGGCGGCCGCTCGCGCCCACAGCGCCCGCCGTCATGCTGGGCATGGCCGCCGCACCTGGCGCAGAGGACGGCGCGGCGGCGGGCATGCCCGTGGACATTCCCGAGCCCGGCCCGCCGGACCGACCCGCATCAGAGCCAACACCCTGGCCGCGCATTTGCGAGCCGCCCGCATCTTCGGACGACCCCGCGAGAATCGCCGCGAGCCGTTCGCGCAGCGCCGCACGCGGAATATTGAGCAGCGCAGGCGCGGATTCGAGCAACAGGCCGCGCAGGCTATCCACTTCGAGCAGCGCGAGCGCGAGCGTGCCCGAGCGGATCTGCTGCTCGCCGAGCAGCATCGAACTGAGCAGCCACGCCTCCTGGAAGAGCGGCGAAAAATTCGGCGAAAGCGCGGGCGTACGGCCATTGCCGCGCTTGAACGAATCCACGGCCTTTTGCAACTGCGCCGTGAGCGTGTCGGCCTTGATACCGAAGTGCGAAAGAATGGCACCCAGGTCGGGCGCGTCGGATTCGAGCAGCGTGAGCAGCAGATGCTCGACATCAACGTTGTAGTGCGTCTGCCGCACGCACAGCTGCGCGGCCTGCTCCATGGCGAGCTTGCATTCGGGGTTGAGACGGCTCAACAGCGTGCGGATATCGATGTCCATGCGCAACGTCCTTAGTGATGCTTCGGCGCGGGCACGGCGGCCTCGCGCATCGCGAGGCGCACGGGTGCCGGCGCGTGAGTGAGGTGACGCGAACCGCCCAGCCAGGTGGTCCAACCAAGCTTCGCCGCTTGCGCACCGCCGGCTGCGCAGACCGTGGCCTGCGGTGCAGGATCGGGCGCAAGATGCAGCACGAACTGCACGTCGAAATCCTGTTGCAGATAGGTGCGAACGAGCCACGCGGCGCGCGCGTGATCCGCGCCGCCAGGCAGAAGCGCCTCGAAACGCGCCTTCGAAAGACGCGGAAATTCGAGGCGAATGCCGCTCGCTTCGTCCCATGTGCGTCGCCCGAGCACCGCCACACCGGTGAGTCGTGTTGCACCGGAATCTGTTTCTGAAGCAGTTGCTAAACCGATGCCGGCGAGACGCAGCGAATCGGCGCGATTGATCTCACGCCAGCCGCCCACGAATTGCACGCCGCGTACTTCGATTCCGAGCCGGTCCGCAAGCACCGCGACGAGACCCGTCATCGAGCGCGGCGCGGCGCTCAGGAGCCCTGCGTGGCGCAGCCACAGACGGGCGTCTTGCGGGCCGCGTTCATCCGCGCGCAGACCCAGATTGCTGAGCGCGTCGAGCGAAGTTGCAATCGCGCTCGCATGCGGCGAACGCCAGTTCAGCGCCGGCGCGTGCTTCTTGCGGCTGCGATACAGGAACGACAGAAAGCGGTGATTGAAAATGTCGAGCAGGTCTGTTGTCGCCGTATCGCGTTGCGCACGGCGCTCCAGCACCAGTTCGGTGTAGGCCCTCGGCAACGGGCCGTTGGCGCCCGCGAGCGTGAGCAGAGGCGTGGACAGCGTCCACGTGGGTCGCTGTGCGTAAGAGACGCCGGGCGCGCTGTCGTGATCGGCCGCAGTGTTTTCGCGCACGCTGTGGATGTCGCTCGGCTGGAACGCGAGCGAGACGTGGCCCGTCAGACGCACCGCCTCGGCAAGCCCGTTGCCGCGCCCGAGCGGACGCGCCCACGGCGCCGACCGTTCCAGCAGACTGATAGCCTGGAACAGATCGAAGCGCTGCGGATTCGCCCGGAGACGGGCGATCAGAGCAGCTGCTGGCAGCCTGTCATCGGCTCCCATTGCTTCCATATCTCGTCTCCACGGCGCACCACGAGCCGTACAAAGGAATTGACCGACGTGTACATCGCGAAGAAGCGCGCGAGCACGGCGCCCAGCAGCAGCGGCGAGCCGCCTACGAAGGTGTCGGGATCGAACTCGACGCAGACCTCGGTGCCGCGGCAATAGCCGCGCCACGCATCGCCGCCCACATGTGCCGTCGCGCTGCGCGCGTCCACACTGCGAATGCCTCGAATCTGGTCCTGTTCGCGCGTGCTGTCCGATGCGAAGAGACGCAACATCTCCTGCAACTGTGCGCGGCCCGTCGCGCCGCTCACGAGCGAGTGATAGTTGAGCGTGAGCAACGAGATCAGCCGCCACAGCGTCTCGCTGCCGAGTGCCGGGCTGCGCTGTGCGGTGGGTTCGTAAAGGCAGCGCACGCGCGCGTTCTGCGAAACTTTCTCGACCAGCATGCGCGCGCCCACCGGCACACGCTCGGCGAGCCGCCGGTTCGTGCAAAGCACGTTCGCGTAGATCACGGGCGCACCAGGATCGGCGAGCGTGTTGGCCGCGTCGACGAAACTCAGGAACATGTCGGTGCCTTGCACGTGCTCGCGCAGGCTGCGCTCGCGGCGCGCCGACCAGAACACGGTGTCGCCTTCGGCCGCTACGTGGTCGATGGCCGAGAAGCACGGCACCGCGGACTCGCGCCCGAGCGTCGGGTGCGACGCCACAACGGAATCGATGGAATGGATTTCCGTAATCGACTCGCGCCGCTGGTCGGCAACGAGCCGGTATTCGTAGTGGCGATGATCGATGACGATCGGCTCGCTCGTCTGCGAAAACAGGTTGATGACGGGCGTGCAGCCAAGCTGGAAATGCCCGGGGTTGAGCATGCCGAGGCCACGCGGCGTGCGCTTCAGATGCAGCACGATCTCGCAGCGGCGGCCCTTGCCGAGACGCCCTTCGAGATGGTGCAGATCGAAGAAATGAAACTTGCGCGGAAACGCAAAGTACTCCTGCATCAACGCGTAGGCAGGCTGCGCGTTCGGCGGCCGCGGCAGCACGTCGTCCGCTTCGCCGTAGCCCACTTCGCGCCAGGCGCGCGCGGGCAGCAGAGCCGGTACACGGCCTTCGGGCTGCACCGAGACGTCCCTCACGCCCGATACGAGCAACTCGTAGAGCGGCATCGTCACCATCCAGTCGCCGTACAGATGCAGGCGCAGTTGCCTGATCTCCAGTTCGGAGAAGTCCACACCGTCCGCGCACTCCAGCGTGAGGCGCAGCGTGGCGTCTTCGCCGAACGCGGCGTGGACAATGGAAAGCGGCCACAACACCGTCTCCCACGCCGTGCGGAAGCGGCATGCGTCGCCCGTTTCCGTGCGTGCCTGCAGGCCTGTGTGACGCGGCACGGCGAAGCCTGCCGTGACCTTGCCTTGTGCGGGATCGAGTTCGAACCGCGCAACCGTCATCGAAGGCACGGGTTGAACGAGCGACGGACAAACGTTGTCGAGCAGGGCCGACGCGACCTGCGGAAACTCCTGGTCGAGATCGCGATGCACGCGCGCAGCGAGAAACGCCGTGGCCTCGATAAGACGCTCGGTGTGCGGGTCGAGCGATTCCGTGCCGTGCAGGGCGAGACGCGACGCGATCTTCGGATAGCTGCGCGCAAACTCCGCACCTTGCAGACGCAGGTACGAAAGCTCGCGTTTGTAGTACTGAAGGATGTCGTCGGTCGCCATGTCAGCCCCGGTTCGCGCCTCGCGCATCGGCGAACGTATGTCCGTTGGCCGCAAGTTCGAACGCCACGTGCGTGACGCCCAGGCCCGCGCGCATCTGCCCCGCAATGGTCAACGTCGCGTGCTGCGCGTGACCTGCGGGAAAGGCGAACGTCACCGTTGCATCGGCGAGGCGCGGCTCGAACAGCGATACCGCGCGCACGATGACAGCGGCAATCGCGTCACGGTCCGGTCCGGATTGCAGCGAGCGCTCCGAAAAATCCGGCACGCCGTAGTCGAGCACGGTCCCCTCGCAACCGGCGAATTCGCCGAACGTCAGGTGCGAGCGCGTATTGAGCAGTCTCATGAGGTCGCGCGCGATCGAGTCCCGCAGCGCATCGGCGCTGGAAAGCTGCGCCTCGCCGCTGGCGGCGAGGCGGTCGAACAGGGGCATCGGTGAACCGCTGACGATTGCCGGCATGGCACGAAAACTCCAGATAGTGCGGACTGCCGATCTCCAGCATCCGACAGCGGCGCGCAGCCGATGCTCAGGCCGGTGCCTCGGCCTTGTTTGCGGCCAGATCCCAGCCGAACGAAGCCGTGCCCTTCTTCGTCGAGTCCACGTTTTGCTGCGTATAAACGGTCGTGATCTTCGAGAAGCTGATCGTCACGCTGTCGGTCGATTCGCCGCCGCCCGACGTATTGATCGAAGAGATCATGGCGTCGCTCAAGGTGTACTCCAGCAGCGGCATGAACTTGCTGCCCTCGTTGCGCCCGATCGAGATCTTGGCGTCGCCGAGCTTCGTACCGCCGGCACAGGCACCGTAGAGTGCCGGCGTGGACTGGTCGGACGCCTTCGTGACGACGAAGTCCTGGAAGTTCGGGCGGCCGAGCGTACGCTCCGTGCGGCCCACGTCGTGATTCATCGGCATCGCCACGCCCAGTGAGTACGAATACAGCACGATGTGGTCAGTCGCGCCTTCCAGCGTCGAATTGCCCTTGATGTCCTTGAAATGCAGCAGAACGGTATCCATGACTGTCTCTTGTCGAAAGGTGACTCAAAAGATGAAAAGCGAAGTTGCGGCGTGCGGCCGGTGCCGCACGCGGGGACGTCACGCCGCGGCGGCCGGCAGTTCGGCCACGAGCCGGATCGACGCCGTCAGTTCTTCCATCTGGAAATGCGGCTTCAGGAAACACGTTGCGCGGTATGCGCCCGGCTTGCCCGGCACTTCGGTCACATCCACGCGGGCTTCGCCCAGCGGGAAACGCGCCTTCTGCGCATGCGAGGCCGACGGGTTGATCAGCACGTAGTCCGCAATCCAGTTGTTGAGAAACGCCTCGATGTCGCTGCGCGCCTGGAAGCTGCCCACCTTGTCGCGCATGATCACCTTCAGGTAATGCGCAAAACGCGATGCCGCGAGCACATAGGGAAGACGTGCCGAAAGCTGCGCATTGGCATTGGCCGCGTCCTTGTTATAGACCTTGGGACGATTGGTCGTCTGGCCGCCGAAGAACGTTGCGAAGTTCGAACCCTTCGAGTTGACGAGCGCGATGAAGCCCAGATCGTTCAGTTCCTTCTCGCGGCGGTCGGTAATCGTCACTTCGGTGGGGCACTTGAGCACGACGTCGCCCTCGCCCGTCTTGTACGCGTGCGCCACCATGTTTTCGACCTTGCCACCGCCTTCCACGCCGCGAATAGCCGTGGCCCAGCTGAACTTCGCGAACGAATCGGTAATGCGCAGGCCGAGTTGATAAGCCGAGTTGGCCCACAGGTACTTGCTGTGATCGGTGCCGTCCACGTCTTCTTCGAAGTTGAAGCTCTCCACCGGCTTCGTCTTCGCGCCGTAGGGCAGGCGCGCCGCGTAAGACGGCAGCACGAGCGAGACGTAGCGCGAGTCTTCCGAGTCGCGGAAGCTGCGCCATGCGGCCAGCTCGGCGCTCTCGAAGGTCTTGGACAGATCGCGCGTCACGCCGAGATCCGTGAACGACTTGAGGTCGAAGAGGCTCGGCGCAGCGGAGGCGACGAACGGCGCGTGGGCAGCGGCCGCCACCTTCGAAATGCGCTCGAGCAGTGCGAAGTCCTGCGGATGACGACCGAACGAGTAGTCGCCGATCAACATCGAGTACGGCTGGCCGCCGAACGTGCCGAACTCTTCTTCGTAGATCTTCTTGAAGAGCGTGCTCATGTCGTGATCGACGGCGGTTTCGAGGTCTTTGAGCAACTCTTTCTTCGTCACGTTCATGAGGCGAAGCTTGAGTTGCGGGCCCGTTTCCGTGCCGAACACCATGTCGTGCAGACCCGTCCACGACGCTTCGAGCGCCTGGAATGCTTCGTCATGCATGATTGCGTTCAGTTGATCGGTGAGCAGCCGGTCGATCTCGGCCACGCGCTCGTTGATCATCGCGACGACGCTCTTGTCCGGGCTCGTACGCATGCCCTCGTCGAGAATCTGCGATGCGAGCTGGCCGATCAGCTTCTTCGCATAGCTGTTCTGCGAAGGCTCGACTGCCATGTTCCCTTCCTGAACGATTTGCTCGAGCAGGCTCAATTCGCCGCTTGTCGCGTCGAGAGCCGTGGTTTCGCGCGCGGCCGCGCCGGCCGCCTGATTGCTTGCCATTCCGATCACCTCAGAAAATTCGTTGCGCCCCGGTCAGAGGCAGATTGAGCAGTCTTTCGCGATGCGTCACGCTGCCGGAGCGTCTTCTGCGGGCGCAGCCGGCTCGGCCGATGCTGTCGCCGGGGCATCGCTCGATTGCGCCTGGCTCTGAACCTCTTTCAGCGCCTCACTGTTCTGCACGATGCGTTCGAGAATCGAATCCAGCTCGTCATTGCCATCGAGCTTGGCAAGCAGATCGCGCAACTGCTGGCGCGCTTCGAGCAGCTTCGCGAGGCGCGGCACCTGGTTGACGATGCTTTCGGGGTGAAAGTCTTCGAACTTGCGGAAATTCAGTTCGATCTTGAGATTGCCCTCACCCTTCGCCGTGTCGGGCACGGAGAGGTCGAGACGCGGGGCGATCTTGCCCATGATCTCGTCGAAGTTGTCGCGGTCGATCTCGACGAAGCGACGTTCCTTGAACTTGGGCAGCGGCGTAGCCGGCTGTCCGGACAGGTCTGCAAGCAGACCGACCACGAGCGGAAGCTCGCGTTTTTCCACGGCATCGCCCACTTCGACGTCGTAGGTGATCTGGACACGCGGCGGACGGTTGCGCCCTACCCACTTCTGCAAACTGTTCGACATGGATCTCTCCGAAAACGCTCAGCTATTTAGTGTTACTAAGTGAATGCCACGCTCGCCGCGAGGCAGGCAGTACGAAGCGAAATGGTTGGTCGAAGCGCGCGGAAGTCCGTTTGCGACAGCGAGGCGGCAGGCCGCTGGCGCAATGCCGCTAACGTGAGCGCTTTTCTTCAGACTCCTGCGAACCAGGGCACTCACACACGGCGGTGGCGAACCTTGCGCGGATGGCAGGCTGCCGTATCGAACGCCGGGGTCATGTCGGCGCTCGTCCCCGCGATTCTTCCGGGCCGTGAACGTCACCCTGGTCAGGGGTATGGCTGCACCGGAAAGAACCGTGACATCTATGAGTTGATTTGAGCCGGAGCACGATCGGCGCTCAGCCTCAGGTTTGTAGTGTCTCCAAATTCAGGCGGCATTTAACCATAGACTTTTTGCGTCGTACTGCCTGGTTCAGCGAAAATCGGACCGCGCAAAACAACGTATCAGGGTGTCTCAAATACTTGTCGTTCTGTCTCACTCGCGGCGGCCGTCGACGTGGTGGCGGACTCTGCCCGAATGCATACGTCAATACGCCTTACTCAATGTGACATCAGGATGACACTCGACGAGTGCGGCACCCCTCTGCCCTTTGCCGCACGCCGGTAGATCTGCCGCTCTAAAGTATTGGGCCGCGCGGCCGTTAGCCCTGTTAGCCCGGCGAGGTATCTCACGTTCAGCTCCTGCCATGCCCGCCCGGGACGTACAACGATCCAGTCCAGAACGCAGCCGGAACCCACGTGGACCATGAACCCAACGCCGAACGCTCTGCCTCATTCTCACTTCGATACCAGCGGCCTGCCGCGCGCCCAGCAGTTCGCGGCCTGGCGCGAAGCGGTCAACGTCATCTTCGACACCGAAACCTCCGAGTCGCGCGACGCCGGCTTCAAGACCCGCGTGAACGGATATCAGTATGGGGACGTGGTGCTGGGATCGATACAGACCGGGACGCAGCGCTACAACCGCTCCAATGCGAAGATCGGGCGTGATGGTCTGGACCACTATGTTCTGCAGTTCTATCTGGACGGCAGTTGCCGCGCCCGCGACGGCGGCCCGGAGTCGTGTACCCGGCCAGGCGACCTCTTTATCGTGGATGCGGCCCAGCCGCTCGCAACCGAAACCACGCAAAGCAACTTTCTCAATCTGGCCGTACCTCGCCGTCTGCTGTCGCCGCTGCTGGACGCGCCGGACCAATACAGCATGCGGGTGCTTCGCGGCACCGATCCCACTGTGTCTCTGCTTCGCGAACATCTGACGTCGCTATACAAGCACGGCCCCGAGATGACGATCGCAAGCGCGAAAGCCGTACTGCCGGCCACGTTGCAGCTTGCCGCTTCGGTCATGAATGCGAGCGTGAAACCGGAACATGCGGCCGCCGTTCAGCAGTGCGTGTTCGTATCGATTTGCCGCCACCTGGAAGAGCGGCTGAACGATCCGCAATTGAGTGCGGAGCAAGTGGCCTTCGCTTACGGCATATCGCGCGCTACGCTCTATCGGTTATTCGAGAAGGAAGGCGGTTTCGCGACATACATTCGCGAACGACGCTTGCGCCGCTGCCGCGAGATGCTTGCGGACCCAGCACGACGTGGCATATCGATTGCCGACATCGCTGCCGAGCATGGATTTTCGAACGCGGCGAACTTTGCCCGCGCGTTCCGCCGGTCGATTGGCTTGTCTCCGCGCGCGGTGCGCATGCTGGCGTTGAGCGGCGACGCCGCGCGAGTGCAAACGGCGAGTGCCGACGATTGGCACGACTGGATTGCGCGGATGCGGTGAGGTAGGCGTCGCAGACAGGCACATGGGTCCGCCGGGCTCGAACCAGCGGGCCGTCATCCTGGAAGCGTCCAACACACGCGTCACTTCTTGCGTCGCGTACGTCGCATATGTCGCATATGTCGCATATGTCGCATATGTCGCGTACGTCGCGTATGTCACATATCGCGGCGCGGCTCCGGCTCAACTGCGCGTGCGAATGAGCACCTTGCCGCACGCATGCCCCGTCGCGAGCTTTTCGAGCGCTGCGCGCACTTCCTCCAGCGGGAAGACACCCGTCGTAGCCAAAAAGGAAGCAGTCAGGTAAGCCAGGCGATATCCATCACGTAATCCGGCAACCAGGATCAGACCGTCGCCAAAACCAGACGCGTGGGCGCCACACCGATATTCAGCCCGTCCGTGCGGTTGGCGAGATAACGCTGGTTCAACTCGTCTGGGGTCCAGGTTTCGCTGCTGCTGAACCCCAGCGTGCCGAGCATCCCGGCGAGCGCGGCAGGTTCGAAGAAGCTCTTCCATGGCTCGCCGCGCTGCGCGAATTGCGCCGTCAATTGCTCCATGGCGATGCGCATCATGGTGGGCATGCTCGACAGCGGCAGTGCGTATTCGAACAGCACCGCGCTGCCTTTGGCGCAGCCGGCGATGAAACGTAGAGTCTCGGCAACTGCCGCTTCGTCGAGATACATGGTCACGCCGAGCCAACTGAAAACGGCCGGCGCGTCGGCATCGAAACCCGCGCGCGCCAGGCCCTCGGCAAGTCCCACGCTCTCGAAGTCGACCGGCACGAAGCGAAGCGATGGCGGCACCGCAATGCCGGCCTCGCGCAAGCGCGTCTGCTTCCATGTCTGCGTGGCGGGCAGGTCGACTTCGAAGAGTCGACCGGGCGCATCGGGATGCCTGTACGCAGTCGTATCAAGCCCCGCGCCGAGCACGACGTACTGGCGCACGCCGCGTTCGATCGCGGCGGCCCACACGTCATCGGCCAGCCGGCTGCGCACGACCACCGAACTTCGCATCCCTAAAGACGTTGGTTGACGGAACGTTTCGAGGTTGTCGCGAAGCGCCTGTATTTCTTCTGCGTCCAGGATAGTCAACGCGACAGGATCGTCCAGCACGAGCGGTCGGTCCAGCAGTTGATGTGCAGCCCGCTGCACGGCCACCTTCAACGCGCTGGGCTTGGGCGCTGCCTGAACCGGCACCGCCGTGTCGTTGCCGACGAGGTGTGCCTTGTGCAGATAGGCCAGCAGCGCATCGTCCAGACCCACGCCCAGTTGCAGATCGGGTTCCTGCATCAAGGCATTGCGAATACGCGCCTCCAGGGCCGCATCGTCTCCGCAGAAGCTATCGCGAAACAGCTGCTGCCAGCGCCTGACGATGGCCTGTACCGGCTCGGCGCCTGGGTCGACGCCCGCCTGCATGTGCGTTCTCAGTTCGATCACCAGTGCCGGCCATGCCTGCCGGTTCGTGGCGGCGAACTGACGCCGCCGCACTTCCTCGGTCTGCGGCGCGCTGAGATGCTTCGCGAACAACGCGCAGCGCGCGTGCGTGAATGCTTCGTCGATCCACGCCAACATCTGCGCTGTAATGCCGACGATCTGCTGGGCGCGCGGTTCGCCGAGCTGCATCAGCATCAACCTCGTGGCCAGTGCCGGATTGTTGCGGGTCATTCGCACCACCTGCCGGATCCAGCGCCAGGCCAACGCCTGCGCGGCGCTGCTTTCGGCCGGCAGCGATTGCTCCACGGCGCGCCGCACCTCGTCGATGAGTTCGGTCCATGACGGGTCAGTTGGCGCAACCGTATCCGGCCCGGATGCGAGCAGCGTGTCGAGTTCGTCGTCGTTCAGGTGTTTGCGGTACATGTCCATCAGCTCCAGAGCGTCCAGCCAGTCGATCGCCGTGGTCTCGCTGCCGGCGGCGATCATGTCGACCAGGTGCTGCAAATGGCGGCCAAGGCGTTGCGCGCGCAGTGCCTGCGCATCGAGTTCCGCGATCTGCCGCTGCAGAATGTGCAGCGGTGCGTCAGCCAACGGGCCGTCGAGGCTGGACATGATGTCGGCAAGCGAATAGCCGTACCGTTTCAACGCCTCGATACGGTGAAGCCGGATCAGGTCGTCGCGCCCGTACAGGCGCGCGCCGCCGTCCGTGCGCTGCGACGGTGACAGCAAGCCGATTGCGTCGTAGTGATGCAGGGTCCGAATGCTCAACCCCACCTTCTTCGCCAGTTCGCCGATTTTTAGTTGCATGGCCTTCCCAGTCGTCGGGCTAACCATAAAAGGTAACGTAACGTCAGGTGCAAGCGAAACGCCACGCGTTTCAGCTTTCGTGCGGCGACTGGCGCGATGGTCGCGCGGCCCCGCCGCTCGCACTGCCCCGCTGCTCCTGCAACAAATCAATAAACGCACGCAATCCGGCGGGAATATGCCGGTTGCCGGGAAAATACAGAAACAGCCCCGGAATCGCCGGGCACCAGTCGCTCAGCACCGCGACGAGCCGCTTTTTTGCCAGCGCCTCGCGCGCATAGGGCTCCGGCACGTAGGCGATGCCGAGTCCGTCCAGTGCCGCTTCGACCATCAGCGTGTTGCTGTCGAGCGTCAACGCACCTGGCGGATCGATCGTGATCGCCTCGCCATGACGCGCGAATTCCCAGCGATAACGCCTGCCGCCCGGCAGCCGTTGCCGGATGCAACGATGCGCCTGCAACTCCTCGGGCACGGCAGGCCGCCCGTGTTTGCGCAGATAGCGCGGCGACGCGACGGCCAGAAAACGGAAATCCTCGCTGACACGAACCGCGATCATGTCCTTGTGCACTGCTTCGCCCAGCCTGATGCCGGCATCGAAACCTTCCGCGACGATGTCGACGAACCGCCCTTCGGACACGAGATCCAGCTCCATCTGCGGATACATCGCCAGAAAACGCGGCACGACGGTCTGCAGCAGTTGCCGGATCGCGCCATCGCTGCCGTTGATGCGCAGGGTTCCGCGCAACGCCTTGTCGTCGCGCGCAACGTCGTCCAGCACGTGATCGAGGTCGCTGAGCACGGGGCGCAGCCGCGCGAGCAGACGCTCGCCCGCTTCCGTCAGTGACACGCTGCGGGTAGTCCGATGCAGCAGGCGCACGGCCAGATCGTCTTCGAGGCCGCGCATGGCATGGCTCAGCGCCGAGCGCGACAAGCCCAGTTCGCCGGCCGCCTGCACGAAGCTGCGCCGCGCGGCGACCACCATGAAAGCCTGCAGATCGGCGAGCGTCGGTTTGCCCATTGGTGAATTTCCTTCAACACGTGATGCGGATTGGCGGCACTTCTGCGGCGAATCATACCGCTCTAGCATGAACGCTCAAACCTTCAACGGAGCGGGAGCATGGCGAAGAACTGGCTGATAACGGGCGCGTCGAGCGGTCTGGGGCGCGCAATGGCAGAACAGCTGCTTGCGCGGGGTGACAGCGTCGTGGCGACGCTGCGCACGCCGGGCAGCCTGGACGATCTGCGCGAACAATACGGCGACCGGCTGCATGTCGCGCAATGCGATCTGACGCGCGTCGATACGATCCGCACCACCGTCGCACAGGCGTTTGCTGCGCTTGGGCACATCCACGTCGTCGTCAGCAACGCGGGCTATGGGCTCTTCGGCGCGGCCGAGGAACTCGACGACGCGCAGATCGAACGGCAGATCGCGACCAATCTGACCGGCTCGATCCAGCTGATTCGCGCAGTCGTGCCGCGTCTGCGGCAGCAAGGCGGCGGACGCATCGTGCAGGTGTCGTCGGAAGGCGGGCGCGTCGGCTACCCGGCCTTCAGCGCGTACCACGCGACGAAATGGGGCATCGAGGGCTTCATCGAAGCTGTTGCGAAGGAGGTTCTGCCGTTCGGCATCGATTTCGTGATCGTGGAACCCGGCGCCACGCGCACCCACTTCGGCGCCGGCCTCGACCGCGCACAACCGATGCCGGTGTACGACGCGACGCCCGTGGGCGACATCCGGCGTGCGCTCGAAAACGGCTACTTCGAATTTGCAGACGCGGAAAAGACGGTGGACGCGATGATCGCGACGATCGACAACCCATCTGCCCCGTTGCGGCTGACGCTAGGCAGGTTCGCATACGAATCGATCCGCACGTCGCTGATGAAACAGCTCGAGATCCTGGAGGCGCAAAAGGAGATCGCCTTTTCGGTGATGGGAGATGCCTAGACCACTATCAGGCACTGCGGTCGACACGCGCCTGCGCAAGCGCGAGGTACGTGTCGATTGCCTTCAGGTCGTTGGCGCGCGGCGGCGAGTCGGCAATGACGTCCTCGAAGTCCGCGAGATGGAAGGTGCCGTCGCGACCGATCAGAAACTGAATGTCGGGAATCCGAACCTTGCGCTCAATCATCCAGTTTTTGATCGCAGTGAGACTCTCGACCGATCACTGCGTCAGGAGCTTCACGTCGTACACCTGCCTCGAGTGATCTCCCAGAACCGTCGTTCCCGTGATGGACCGGGTCGCAGCGCTGTACGTGTCCATTACGAGCGCTTCATTGCCGTAGATGTGCGTGATCCCATGGATCTTCGCAACATAGGGTGCGCCGAGCGCTTCGACTTGTTTCGTTTTTTCCATCATGTCGAGTGGATGGTCGACCGCGGTTGGTTCCTCGTCTTCGTCCTCCGTCACTTCACGCAGATCGCGGTAGACCACGACTGTCAGTTGTCCCAGATGAAATGCGGTCTTGTAGCCGCCGTACCCGGCCATCCCGCCCAGATGGGCTTCGGGATCAATGTGCCGCCGGACACCGTCCGCGCCGGAGACGTGAAACGCGCCTGTCTGCGCATCGAATTCAACCTCTCATAGGCGGGCCGTCTCGCGCGGCGTTGCGCTCGAAGTTTCCAAGTCCCGCAAGCACGCCGTACACAGGGCTGCGCTTCTGCATGAGTTCGGGGGCACCGCTGCGCTCGCCCGCGACGTGTTCCCCGCTCGGCGGGCTGACAGGTATTCCTTGCGAAGTTCGGAAAATGGACGGCGGCGACATGTGACGATCGGCATCCGTTACAGGAGAGATCGCACCACGTATAGCGGTTGAGCGCCGCTGCGATCACGCCGGGCGCGAAGTGGCGATCGGTACGCCGAAGCGGTCGCTGTGTGATCCTAACGAGCCGCCACCATCAACACGAAAAGCGCGTTATTGAGGGCATGGAACGCTATTGGCATCGCCAATCCTTTCGTTTTCCTCGCGAGCCACCCTGCAATCAAGCCAAACGCAGCAAGGTAGACGAAGTGCTGGCCGTCGTGGTGCAAGCCCGCAAACAGGAGCGCTTGCAGGATATTGGCCCAGCCGAAGCTCAGGTGGCGTGAAAGCCCGCCCAGCAGGCAGCCGCGAAAGACCAGTTCCTCCATGATGGGCACCCAGACCGACATGATCGCCAGCGCAAGCGGTATGCCGCCGAGCGACTGCGCGCCATGGACGAGCGCAACCGACCAGGTGGCGTCGGACCAGACAGGCGGCATGGCAGCGCGGTGCCGCAACCACTGATAGGCGGCCACCCCGAGCAGCGCCGCCGGAAGCAGAAACCACCGCTTGTTCCACTGGCCGCTGCCGGTCCATTCACGCCACGAAAGCAGCCTGCCGACCGGAATGAGCGCGATGGAGCAAAACAACAGCGTCCACAGATGCGACACCGCGACGCGCTTCGGCCACCCCATGCGGCCAACACCGCTTCCCGAAGGCGATATCGATGTGTGGCCTCCGAAACGGAGCATCGCCACCGCGTAGAGCGCGAGCAACAAGATCGCAAGCGCGAGCCATGCATGCCGCAATCCGATGCGCTCGAACAGCGGCACGCAGGGCTTACCGATGCGTTGCCGAACGGTGCCGCGATAGTGGACCGGAAAAACCAGCAGCGCCGGAGCCGCGACAAAGGCGAACAGACAGCCGGCAAGCGCCCACGCGAGCGGAATGAGATCCGCGCGCGCGGCAAGTGACGGATCGAGCCGAAGCAGACGGGCGTACGCCGAAACGAGGTGGCCTGCATCTTTCGTTGCCGCGTACTGATCGCTGATGACGTCGGCGGCGGCTTTCGCGTCGGCGGCAGCGAAGGCCACGTCGAGGCGGAATTGCCGGTCCTGAGGTGTGCCGATCTTGCGTGACGCCTTGTCGGCGCTCAGCAGAGCGTCCGCGCCGGCGGCGTCTCCGGTACGCTCCAGGGCACGCGCCGCCGTATAGGAATCGATCTTCAACCCGGCGCGCTGCGCGCGATGCAATTCATCGATTGCGGCATTTCCGGGAAGAATCTCCGTCGCCGTGCGGATCCGCGATGTTTCCGCCCACGCGAACTTCGGCAACGGCGCCGCTTCGAGCAACCGGGTCGCCGCGGCGGGGTCGCCCTTCTTGACGAGATAGCGCATGGCGGGAACGAGTTGCACGCTGGCGGGATCCAGCTGCGTGGCGAGAACGGCCTCCTGGCCCGCGCGTTCGTCGTTCTTCACGTAGGCGTAGGCGCGTGCAAGCGCGGCATGCAAACGTGCCTGCTGCGATGAAGACCAGTTCCGGGCGCGCGGCACGAGCGGCTCACCGAACGCAATCGCCGGCTCGCCGAACTTGTGTTCGAGCAGGAACAACTCGACTTCCACATCCGACGCATGCTGTCTTTCGAGGGTTTCCCGGCAGGCATCGAAGTCTTTTCCCGCCGCGTCGGCCCAGGTCAATTCTTCCGACATGCCGAAATGCTCACTGAATTGGCATGCCGACAATGCCAGCGCGGCATCGGCCGGGTGTTCAAGCATCGCTCGCCGATACGATGCCAGCGTGTGGTCGTATGCGGCCTTCTCGCTGTTCTCCACGACGCGGGCTGCCTCGCTCGACGCGCGGAGTTCGTCGACCCGCATATCCGTACCTTCCGAAGCGGCGGCGCTGCCAATCGATAACGCAGCGAAAGCGCAAAGCGCCATGAATCTGGATGTTGTTTTACGCATGATCGACGAACCCTATGCGATGAACCCTATGAGCCATCTGCCATTAACGGCATCCGGCAGGCAATCTTGAGCGGGGAAATCTCGCACGGCGTTATCGACTCCGCGCCCTGAAAAACGATGCGAATCGGATTGCAGGGCAGCAGCGAAGCTCATCCGGCGATTGATAATCAAATCACATCAATCGTTCCGAAAATCGCACTTATCGTTTTTCCGGCTTCGGGCGAACATTGCCCAAAACACAAACACCCAGACCCCCGCGCATTTTCCGGATTTCAGGAGACACCTCGATGCACCCCTCGTCTAGCCTTCCGACTGGACATCCGAAGGCCGCCACGGTCTTTCGCGTCACGGCCGGCAATTTCCTCGAGCAGTTCGACTTCTTCCTGTTCGGCTTCTACGCCACGCAGATCTCCAAAGTCTTCTTTCCCGCCGAGAGCGAGTTCGCCTCGTTGATGATGACGTTCGCCGTCTTCGGCGCCGGCTTCCTGATGCGCCCGCTAGGCGCAATCGTGCTGGGCGCCTACATTGACGAAGCCGGCCGCCGCAAGGGCCTCATCGTCACGCTCTCCATCATGGCGAGCGGCACCATCCTCATCGCGTTCATCCCCGGTTACGCCACGATCGGACTTCTCGCGCCGGCGCTCGTACTGCTCGGTCGGCTGCTGCAGGGCTTTTCGGCAGGTGCCGAGCTGGGTGGCGTGTCGGTCTATCTGGCCGAAATGGCCACGCCTGGCCGCAAGGGCTTCTTCACGAGCTGGCAGTCCGCGAGCCAGCAGGTCGCGATCGTCATCGCAGCGGGCCTCGGCTTCGCGCTCAATCAATGGCTGAGCGTCGCGGCTATCGCCGCGTGGGGCTGGCGCGTACCGTTTTTCGTCGGCTGCATGATCGTGCCGTTCATCTTCATGCTGCGCCGCAATCTGGCAGAAACGCAGGAATTCAAGATGCGCCAGCATCGCCCCGGCATGAAGGAAGTGTTCGGCACGTTGCTGCAAAACTGGGGCGTCGTGATCGCCGGCATGTTGCTGGTGGCGATGACCACCACGAGCTTCTACCTCATCACGGTCTATGCGCCCACCTTCGGCAAGACAGTGCTGCACCTGAGCACCGCAGACAGCCTGCTCGTCACGCTGTGTGTCGGCGTGTCGAACTTCGTGTGGTTGCCGGTGGGCGGTGCGCTCTCCGACAAGATCGGCCGCCGGCCGCTCCTCGTCGGCATGACGGTGCTGACCATCGCCACGGCTTATCCGGCGCTCTCGCTGCTCGCTCACGCGCCGTCGTTCGTCAACATGCTGCTCGTGCTCCTCTGGCTCTCGTTCATGTACGGCATCTACAACGGCGCGATGGTCGTGGCGCTCACGGAAGTGATGCCGGTCCAGGTGCGCGTTGCCGGCTTCTCGCTGGCCTACAGCCTCGCGACAGCCGTGTTCGGCGGCTTCACGCCGGCCATCTCGACGGCGCTCATCCACATGACCGGCGACAAGGCTGCCCCTGGCTACTGGATGAGCCTCGCCGCGGCGTGCGCCCTCTGCGCAACGTTCGCGCTCTATCGCCGCCGCGCGGCGACGCTGACGCCGGCACACTAATGCCGACGCACTGATGCCCAGACCGTCCGTATCCTCGCGAACCACACACACGACACCCCCCACCTCAACCATGAAAAATCTGCTTCTGAAACTCGGCACGGCCGCGCTCGTTGCCACCTCCGCAGCGGCGGCGAACGTGCAGGCCGCCGACCTGCACGTCATGAGTTCGGGCGGCTTCACCGCCGCCTACAAGGTGCTCGGCCCACGCTTCGCCGCCCAGACGGGCGACACGCTGGAAACCGCGCTCGGCCCGTCGATGGGCAAATCGCCCGAAGCGATTCCGAACAGGCTCGCGCGTGGCGAGCCCGCTGACGCCGTCATCATGGTCGGCTACGCGCTCGACGATCTGATCAAGCAAGGCAAAGTCATTCCCGGATCGCGGGTCGAGCTGGCCGATTCGCGCATCGGCATGGTCGTGCGCGAGGGCGCGGCGAAACCCGACATCAGCTCGCCCGAAGCGCTCAAGCAAACGCTGCTGCATGCGAAGTCGATTGCCTACTCGGACAGCGCGAGCGGCGTCTATATCGAGCGGGAGCTGTTCAAGAAACTCGGTATCGAGGACGAAGTGAAATCGAAGGCAAAGATGATTCCGCGAATTCCCGTGGCGTCGGTGGTCGCGAACGGAGATGATGAAATCGGCTTCCAGCAGGTGAGCGAGTTGCTGCCCGTGCAGGGCGCGACCTTCGTCGGCAAGATTCCGGAGTCTCTGCAGTCGGTCACGCGCTTCGCCGCGGGCATCCCCGTCGGGGCGCAACATCCGAAGGAAGCGAAGGCGCTGCTCGACTATCTCGCCTCACCCGGCGTGCAGCCCGAAGTGAAAGCGACCGGTCTCGATTCCGTTTCCGCACATTGAGACAAGACCGCGGGAAGGCTTGCGTCAGCCGGCTTTTCCGTCACGCCGGGCGGGGGTTGCGGCGGGGGTTGCGGCGGGGGTTGCGGCGGGGGTTGCGGCCGGGGTTACAGCCTGGGTCACAGCCTCATCACCGGCATCATCGCCGCCGCCCGAGCCGCCCGGCGCGGCCCCGCTGAGCCTCTGCTCAAGCCGCGTACGATCGCACGCGCCTTCCCACAACGACACGAAGATCACCGCGCAGGCATTGCTGATCACGCTCGTCAGGGCGCGCGCTTCGGACATGAAGCGATCGATGCCCACGAGAAGCGCTACCCCGGCAACGGGCAGATCGGGAATCACCGCGAGCGTAGCGACGAGCGCAATCAACCCGCTGCCGGACACGCCCGCTGCGCCCTTGGACGTGAGCAGCATGACGGCGAGCATCGTCGCGATCTGCGTCGCCGAAAGCGGCACGTCGCACGCCTGCGCAATGAACAACGAGGCGAGCGTCAGATAGATCGCGGTGCCGTCCAGGTTGAACGAGTAGCCCGCGGGCAGCACGAGCCCCACAACGCCCTTGTCGCAGCCCAGCGACTCCAGCTTGACGATCAGGCGCGGCAATACCGGCTCCGTAGACGACGTCGCGAGAACGATGAGCAACTCCTCGCGCAGGTAGCGCAGGAGCCGCCAGAGCGAGAAACCGTGCAGTCGCGCGAGCGACGCCAGCACCAGCGCCACGAAGAGCCCGCATGCCACGTAGAACGACACCATCAGCATGGCGAGCGAGCCGACCGAGCCAATGCCGAAGCGGCCCACCGTGAACGCCATCGCCCCGAACGCGCCCAGCGGCGCGAGCCGCATGATCATCGCGAGAATGCGAAACACGATCTCGGCGATGCCGTCGATCAGCGCCAGCACGGGCCGACCGGCCTGCGGATGTGCGTTCAGCGCGAAGCCGAACAGCACCGAGAGCAGCAACACAGGCAGCACGTCACCCTTCGCGAAGGCGGCGAACATCGTGTCCGGGATCACGCTCAGCGCGAAGTCCACGAGCCCGTGCGCCTGCGCATGCTTCGTATAGGGCGCGAGGATGCTCGAATCCAGACGATGCACATCGATGTGCATGTCGGCACCAGGCCGCAGCACGAATGCGGTGACGAGCCCCAACAGGAGCGCTGCCGCAGTCAGGAGATAGAAGAGCGCCAGCGCCCGCACGATCGTGCGTCCGATCGCCTTGCCGTTGGCCAGCGACGCGATGCCCGAAACGATCGTGCAAAAGACGACCGGCGCGATCATCATCCGCACGAGGCCAACGAATGCATCGCTGAGCGGCTTGAACATCGCGCCCGCAGTCGGCCAGAAATGGCCGACGGTCACGCCAAGCACCATGGCCACGAGGACCTGCACGTACAACGAACCCGGCGGTCTTGCCCACCTCACGATGCTGTCTTCCTTCCAGTCTTTTCTATCGTCGTCGCGTTCATGCAGCGCTGCGGGCCATGCCGCCGCGCTTCGCTTCGATGATCGCCCGGTGAAATTCCTCTGCGGCCGGCGTGAGCGGCCGTCCGCGCCGCTTCACGATGCCCACGCGCCGTTTCACTGCCGGTTCGACGAGCGGCACGCTCGTGAGAACAGGGTGATCCTGTCCGGGCATGGCCATCGACGGCACCGCAGCCACGCCGAGCCCCGCTTCCACCAACCCGAGCATCGTGGTGACGTGCCGCGTCTCGCACACGCTCGGCGCACGCGGCGCCACGGCCGAAAGCGCCTGGTCGAGCAACAGGCGGTTGCCTGAAGTCTTGTCCACCGACACGTACTCGTGCTCGTAAAGCTCGTTCCACGTGACGCGCTTCTTGCGCGCGAGGGGATGGTCGCGGCGACAGGCCACGACAAAGCGCTCCTGCAGCAACAGCTTGAACTCGATGTCGGACTCCTGGCTGCCCATGAAACTCACGCCGAAGTCGGCCTCGCCGCTGATAACAGCGCCCAGCACTTCGTTCGCGCTCGAATCCAGCAGCTTGACCCTGATGCGTGGAAAGCGGCGATGATAGTTCGCGATGACGTTCGGCAGGAAATAGTAGGCCACCGAAGGCACGCACGCGATGGTCACGTGGCCCAGGCGGCTCGACGAAACATCGCGGATGCCGAGCAGCGCGACGTCGAGATCGTCGAGCAGCTGTTCGGCGCTGCGGGCAAATACGCGGCCCACGGTGGTGAGCGTGACGCTGCGCGTGGTGCGCTCGATGAGACGCACGCCGAGCGCTTCTTCGAGTTTGTCGATCCGACGGCTCAAGGCCGGCTGGGAAATGCTGACCGCCTCGGCGGCCTTGCGGAAGCTTCCCAACTCCACCACGGCGCGAAACGCCTGCAAGTCCGTCAAATCAAAGTTAATCGCCACGGGGCCAGTCTCCGCATCCTGGATCCCGGGTATTTTGCCCGATTGAGCCGGACGCACCGCGCCGAGGGGTCTTTCGTCTGCGCGCAGTGCTGAACCCGTCGATGGCTTGCGTCGATGTGTCTGTCTCGTCGCGATCAGCCGGGTGGGTCCGCCATGGCGCACTGGCCGTCGGCTGCCGGATTCGCGCCGTCAGGCGCGGCGTCCGGCACCCGCCCAAACAGCGCCGCCCTGCCGCACGGCGATGCGTACATGCGGGTGCTGCTATGTCCAACGCCTGGCACCTCGAGAACGCGCTGGCCGAGATGCCCGCCGCTTTGGGTGCGCAGCCAGGCGACGTAGTCGAGCCCGCGTGCAAAGCGCGTAGGGCCCTGTGCCTCGGCGGCGCATGAACGGTCCAGTTCCTTGTGGTTCGGATCGATGTCTGCCGTACCGAGGAGATACACGATGTCCTGCGCCAAGTAATGCGCTTCGACGGCGGACACGGAGACGGGTTGCTGGACATAGGGCGGCAGACCGCCATCGAGCCCATATTCCCAGCGGTTCAGGCGCGGGCACGACGCGGCTGACGTAGCAACGGGCCGCGCCTCGCCGAAATACAGATACGACGACGGATTGGCCACCACGTAGCGGATCGCGATGCCTTGCGCGAGCAGCGGCGCCTGCCCGCGGCCCACTGCCGCATAGCGCTGCACGTACTGTCCGCCGGCCGAGTGCCCGGCGAGCACGACCTGTTCGAGCGACGGAAAGAGCCGCCGGTCGGCAAGGCGCGCGAAGATGGTGTCGACCACGCTGAACGAACTGATGGGCGCGGGCCCGTGGGCGTCGTAGCCCGTCTTCCAGCCGTCCCGGCCCCAGCGCAGCATGTCGCCGGGCAGGTGATGCGCCTCGATGTCCGCGGCGATGAGGAACTGCGGCGTGATGATGACCGTGTGCTGCGCAGCCGGCCCCGCCTCGACCGCCGCCCGCTCCGCCGACGTCAGGTCTCGCCGCGGCCAGCCGTGAATGACCACAACAGCACGCGTCACGTCGGGCTGCGGCACCGACCAGTCGCGCGTCACGTGAATCGGGACAACGCCCCGGCCCGCCGGCGTCGCGACCTCGAGCCGGCCGTCCTGCACGACCGGCACTGGCGTGAGCACCAGCGGATCGGTCCTCGGCTGCGCGGGCGCGGCCGCTTCGACAGACGCCGCCTGCCCGGCGCATCCCGACGCAACCTGCAGCAAGAGTCCGAGGGCGGCAGCAGCCAGCACGCGTGAGCAGGGGGTGGAGCGCATGTTCGTCCTTTCCGTTATCCGGGCATGAATTCCTTTAACGCACGCGGCGGGCGAATCCGTCGCGGGCCGCCGTAACTTCCTCTGGCCCCCTGCTCGCGGTCAAGCCCGGTCTATCGGCGCAGTCACCCGATCTCGAACTGCCGGTTGCGGTACCGCCGATCCGCTGGGGCGCTCCTCTTCCTGTCGTTTCTCGATATGCGTCAAGTGGCGCCTGGAAGCCCTGCGGACAAAGACATTCCGCGCGATTCGCTGTTTCAGCGAATGCTCCATTGCGCTGCTTGCCCGCCTTTGAGTTACGGAGCCTTTCTTCAGGAAATGCGTCGCAAAAAAACGCACGTGCGTGCGACCTTTCGGTCGTTTGCCTGGAGCAAACCCTGAAGCAAACGATTTGCGCGCGCATTGCGATTTAGGAAATGCGCGACGGCGACGAAATAGCAAGACAAGAGATCGTTCAATGCGAACCACAGGAGGACACGCGTATGAACTTCAAGGAAATGACGGTGCGAGCCAAACTCACCGTGACCTTCGGCCTGCTGGCGTCCCTCGTTCTTCTCGTTTCGGGGATCGCGCTGCGTGCGCTTGGCGACGCGAACGAACGGTTTTCGGACTACGTGAGCGGAATCAGCGCCCGCGCGGAACTGGCCGAACAGGTTCGCACCGCAGTGGATCGGCGCGCGATTGCCGCGCGCAACCTCGTGCTCGTGACCAAACCCAGCGACATCGAAATCGAAAAGGCGGCCGTCACGCAAGCCCACGAAGATGTGCAGGCGCGGCTTCGCCAGTTGAAGGAAGCGGTGGCGAACAGCGCGAGCGCAACTCAGCAGGCGCGCGAACTCGTGGCCGGCATCGACCGCGTCGAAACGCAGTACGGCCCTGTCGCGCTTGCCATCGTCGACGCCGCCCTGCACAACCAGCACGATCATTCCATCGCGATGATGAACGACCAGTGCCGCCCGCTGCTTGCCGAACTCATCAAGGCAACGAACGCCTATAGCCATTACACGCGTAGCCGCGCGCAGCAGATGATGCAGGAGTCCGCCGAACACTATGCGAGCCAGCGTGTCCTGCTGATCGGCATCTGTCTCGCCGCCCTTGCGGCTGCTGTGGTCGCGGCGCTGCTCATCACGCGCGGCCTCACGCGCTCGCTTGGCGCAGAGCCGTCCACGCTCAGCGACATCACGCGCCGCGTGGCCGCAGGCGATCTGAGCACGGTTGCCGGCGCCCAAAGTGCGCCGAAGGGCAGCGTGCTCGCCTCGATGAGCGAGATGCAGGCAAGCCTCGTGCGGCTGATCGCCCTGGTTCGCACTGCCGCCGACGGCATCGCCACAGGCTCCAGCGAAATTGCTTCGGGCAACCAGGATTTGTCATCGCGTACGGAACAGCAGGCGTCTTCGCTGCAGGAAACGGCTTCGAGCATGGAAGAACTCACCTCCACCGTGCGTCAGAACGCAGAGAACGCGCAGCAGGCGAGCACACTGGCCGGCAATGCGTCCGAGGTCGCGCACAAAGGCAGCACCGTGGTGGGCCAGGTCGTGGAGACCATGACCGACATCAGCCACAGCTCGTCGAAGATTGCGGAGATCACCGGCATCATCGAAGGCATCGCGTTCCAGACCAACATCCTCGCACTCAACGCCGCCGTGGAAGCGGCGCGCGCCGGCGAGCAGGGCCGCGGCTTCGCCGTGGTGGCCAGCGAAGTGCGCAGCCTTGCGCAACGCTCCTCGAGCGCGGCGAAGGAAATCAAGGATCTGATTGCCGCCTCCGTGCAGAAAATCCAGGAAGGGTCCCGTCTTGCCGACGACGCGGGCAGCACCATGGTCGAAGTCACCCAGGCCGTGGCGCGCGTGACCGACATCATGGGCGAGATCGCGGCGGCCTCCACCGAACAGAGTCGCGGCATCGAGCAGGTCAACGTCGCGATCACGCAGATGGACGAAGTCACGCAGCAGAACGCGGCGCTCGTGGAAGAAGCAGCGGCGGCTTCGAGGTCGCTTGAAGACCAGGGGCATCAGTTGACCGAGGCCGTGTCGTTCTTCCGTCTGGGTTCGAACGAGGAAGCCCGGTATGGCCGGCTCGCGGTGGCCCCGGCCGCGCCAGCCGCAACGGCCGCAACGGCACGCAAGCCGGCAGCAAAGCGCAGTGCGGCTGACCGGCCTGCGGTTTCGAGCCGCACGCCGGTGGCGGCGCCCGCGTCCGCTCCCGCCCTTGCGAGCGCGAATGCCGCTCGCGACTGGGAAACCTTTTGACGCTCGCATGCCGCTTCATCACGGGAGAATGCAATGAACGCAGTCATGGAGTCCGCGCGGCTCGCGGGCGCCGGGCGTATTGGGTGAGGCTGCGCAAGCTCACGCTTTCGGCTCTCCACGTTGCGTTGCGCGGCCCGCTTCGACAGGCGCGCAACGATCAGGTATCGCGGGCAGCCCCGTCTGCCCGCGAGCCATACGGGTTCCAGTGAGAACACCTGGCATGCCGCGGCGATGCGGCAATCTCGGGCCCAGGTCCAATTCTGTTGATGTCCATCCCGCCTGGTTCCGCCAACGGGCGAGCAGTGACAAGGCGAGTTGCAGACGCCTTCGGCACGCCGCCAGGGATTACCCCACCTATAACCGCACGGAATAGCCCACGCCAATCCCGGTCTTTGACAGTCGAATTTGACGGTCCTACCGTAGGGCCACCCATAACGATGCGTTCTAAACAACGCATTTCGACTCAAGAACGGACTACATGAACAGTCGACTCTTCCCCTTGCTTCTCGGCATGCTGGCTGCGGCGGGTGCCGTGTATCCGTTCGCCGCTCACGCGCAGGCCGATTCGCGCCCGGTGATTCGTGCGGCCTCCGGCGCCGAGGACATCGCGACGCTCGACCCTGACCGCGCCACGTCGACGAACGACGTCACCGTCGTTGCCGAGATATTCAATGGCCTCGCGCGTTTCGCCCCCGGCAGCGCGGATCCGAAATCGCTCGAAGCGGATCTTGCCGAAAGCTGGCAAGCCTCGAGCGACAGCAAGGTCTGGACGTTTCATCTGCGTCACGGCGTCCAGTTCCAGGGCGGCTGGGGCGAGTTGACCTCCGCAGATGTCGTCTACTCGCTCAAGCGCGCCGCAGACCCCAAGCGTTCGAGCTTCGCCGCGAGCTTTGCCGAAATCGACGGCGTCGAAGCCGTTGACCCCTATACCGTGCGCGTCACGTTGAAGTACCCGGACGCCAATTTTCCCGGGCGCGTGTCGAACTATCACGGCGGTTATATCGTCAGCATGAAAGCAGCCGAAAAATACGGCAGTCAATTCGGCAATCATCCGGTCGGCACCGGCCCGTTCGCATTTGGCGAGCACGTCACGCAGCAGTACGTGAAACTGGTCGCGAACGACCAGTACTTCCGCGGCAAGCCGAAGCTCGCGGGCATCACCTGGCGGATGATTCCCTCAGACAGCGATCGCGAGCTGGCCTTCGCTTCCGGCGAACTCGACGTCATTTACGGCAAGCGCGAGCAGCGCTGGGTAGAACGCGAGCGCAAGCGCAACGGGGCGCACGTCGACATCTTCCAGCCGGCGGAATTCCGCACGCTGTTCATCAACCGCACCATCAAGCCGCTCGACAACCTCAAGGTGCGTGAAGCGATTGCCGAGTCGATCAACATCGACGAGATCATGCATTACGTGGGCGCCGACGTAGCCGTCAAGGGATGCTCGGCCGTTCCGCCGGGCTACCTCGGAGAAGACTGCTCGAGCGGCGGCTACGCGTACAACGTCGAGAACGCGCGCAAGTTGCTGGCGCAGGCCGGCTATCCGAACGGAGTCACGATCAAATCGATCGTGTCGAACATCTCGGCGCAGCGGCCCATCATGGAAATCATCCAGGCACAGCTGGCCAAAGCCGGAATCAAGCTGGACATGCAGATCGTCGATCACTCGACTTACCAGGCGCAAAGCCGGAAAGATCTGAGCGCGCTCGTCTTCTACGGCGCGGCGCGTTATCCGGATGCCGATATCTGGCTAAGCGAGTTCTACGATTCGGCTGCCTCGGTGAATACGCCGACAGCGATGTCCAACTTCTCGCATTGTTCGGTGGCCGACGCCGATATCCGCGCGGCGCGCGTCGAGCCGGATCTCAACAGAAAGCTCGCGTCTTGGAAAAGCGCGCAGCAGAAGATTCACGACGACGTGTGCTCCGTGCCGCTCTTCGGTCTGCTCCAGGTCTGGGTGCACAGCGACAAGGTGCAGTATGGCTACGACCTGAAAGGCTCGCTGAACCTCGCCCCGCTCATTACCGAAAAGACCACGCTGGCTGCTCACTGAAACCGGTAATGCGTCGAACTGTTTCATTCATCGCGTACGCTCATGAAACCAGTTAGTGATCCAGAATATAAACGCGATGCGCAATCCAGCGATGCCATCGTGGTGGGCGCGGGCGTAGTCGGAACCGCCATTGCTTACGGCCTCGCCCGGCAGGGTTGGCGGGTGCTCGTGCTCGACGGCGCAGATGGCGACTTGCGCGCGGCCAAAGCGAATTTCGGTCTCGTATGGGTGCAGGGAAAGGGCTTCGGTCAGCCGGCCTATCAACAGCTTTCGCGTCGGAGCGCCGCATTGTGGGCCACCTTCGCGCAGGAATTGACGGCGGACAGCGGCATCGAAATCGACTACCGGGCGAATGGCGGCATTCACTTCTGCGTCGGTCAGACGCAATGGGAACAGCGGGCCGAGAAGCTCGCGCGCTGGCACGAGCAACTGCCAGGGCAAGCAAGCTGTACGGAGATGCTCGATCGCGCGCAGCTGCAGCGCCTGTTCCCAAAGGCGCAATTCGGGCCGGAAGTGAGCGGCGCAAGTTATGGACGCATGGACGGCCACGTCAATCCGCTGCGTTTGCTCGCCGCTTTACAGCGCGGGCTGCAAGTACACGGTGGCACATTGCGGACCAACAGTCCGGTCTCGCGCATTGCGCCGCTCGCCGGTGGCGGCTTCTCGGTTCATGTCGGCGCACAGCGTTTCGAAGCGCCTCGGGTCGTCGTCGCTGCGGGTCTGGGTTCGTCGGCGCTCGGTCCCATGGTCGGGCTGGACGTTCCGTTGCGGCCGCAGCGCGGTCAGCTGCTTGTCACCGAGCGCCTGGCGCCCATCCTGCCGCTGCCCGCGAGCGGCCTGCGGCAGACGGCGGAAGGGACCGTGATGATCGGCGTCACGCAGGAAAACGTCGGCTATGACCTGAGTACGACGACGACTGCCGCAGCCCGCATGAGCCGCCAGGCCGGCCGGATATTGCCCGCGCTCCGGCAGGCGCAACTGGTGCGGCACTGGTCGTGTCTGCGCGTGATGACGCCGGATGGTTGCCCGGTTTATGCCGAGTCTGCCCACTACCCTGGCGCCTGGGTCGCGCTGTGCCACTCCGGCATCACGCTCGCCGCATTTCATGCCGGACCGCTTGCCGCCGCGGTGGCGCAAGCACGGATTCCAGACGAACTACAGATCTTTCACCATGGACGTTTCAATGTTCCGCAAACTGCATGACCCCGGGGAGCAGGCCCCCGTCATGACCTTGACGGTCGATGGACAGACGGTCAGCGCAGAGCCGGGCGAAAGCGTGGCCGCCGTATTGTTGCGGCTCGCTTCTCCGATCTCGCGCACAACGCCGGTGAACGGCAGCCCGCGCACGCCGTATTGCATGATGGGCGTATGTTTCGAGTGCCTCGCGAACGTGGACGGCGTGGCTTCGGTTCAGACCTGCCTCGTCCAGGTACGCGACGGCATGCGCGTGGAGCGCCAGCACGGTCGGCGGGTACTCGCCGCGACCGTGCGCGACGATGCGGTGGCCGGCGCTGTCGCCTCTCCCGGCGCGACGGCGCAAGGAGCGCCGCGATGAGCCGCTCAGTCGACCTGTTGATTGTGGGAGCCGGGCCAGCAGGCATGAGCGCCGCGCTGCGCGCGCGCAGCCTGGATCTCAGCGTGATCGTCGTCGACGAACAGCAGGCGCCGGGCGGCCAGATCTGGCGCGCGGTCGAAGCACGGGCCGGCACCCGGACCGGCGACCTGCTGGGTGACGAATACGCCGCGGGTCTGCCGCTTGTCCGCGCATTTCGCGCGAGCGGTGCGCTCTACGAGCCGGGCACGCAGGTCTGGCAGATCGAACCCGGCTGGCAAGTCTTCATGAGCCGTGGCCAGCAGGCGGAGTGCGTGCACGCGGCCAACGTGTTGCTGGCCACGGGCGCGCAGGAACGCCCCGCCCCGTTCCCGGGCTGGACCTTGCCTGGCGTGTTGACGGTTGGGGCCGCGCAGATTCTTCTGAAGACCGCGCGTGAGATTCCACAACCGGCACCGTGGATCGCGGGCAGCGGTCCCCTGGTGTTGCTGTACATGGTGCAACTGCTGCGAGCCGGCGGCCGGATTGCGGGATGGCTCGATACGTCCCCTGCCGGCGGCTGGCGGCGCGCCCTGCCACACATGGCGCAGGCGTTGCCTGCGTGGAAAGACCTGCTCAAAGGCCTCGGCTGGACGCGCGAGTTGCGGCGTGCCGGCTTTCCCATTGTCCGCGGCGTGACGCAGTTACGCGGCGAAGGACAAGAGCGCCTCGCGCACCTCGTCTATCGCACCGCCGACGGACAATCGCGGCGGCTCGACCTGGATCTGCTGCTCGTACACGAAGGGGTGGTGCCTTCCATACACATGACCCAGGCGCTGGGCTGCCAACATGCGTGGCGCGCCGACCAACGATGCCTCGCGCCGGAACTCGACCCGTGGGGACAGACGAGCAAACCAGGGATATTTTCAGCCGGCGACGGCTCCGGCATCGGCGGGGCGCGCGCAGCGTGCACACGTGGCGAACTGGCCGCGCTCGGCATCGCGCTGCGGGCCGGCAAGCTGACCGACGAGGCGGCGCAGCGCATGGCGGCGCCGTTGCGGCGAACCCTGGCTGCACAACTGTCGATGCGAGGCATGCTGGACGCGCTGTATCCGCCGCGTGCGGAACTCTTCGCACCGGACGACGACACGGTCGTGTGCCGTTGCGAGGAACTGACCGCCGGCCAGATCCGTGCGGCGGCCCGCATCGGCCAGCCCGGCCCGAATCAGATCAAGGCCTTCACGCGCGCAGGCATGGGGCCGTGCCAGGGTCGCCAGTGCGGCTATACCGTTGCGCATATCCTGGCCGCGGCACACGGCAAGAGCGTCGAGCAGATCGGTTTCTATCGCATCAGGCCGCCTTTGAAGCCGTTGACGCTCGGAGAACTGGCATCGCTCGACACCGGGAGCGACACGTGACGAGCCAGGCCGTATTCGACGTTGCTGTGATCGGGAGCGGGTTGCACGGCCTGTCGGCGGCGTTGCACCTGGCGCGCGCGGGCAGGCGCGTCGTCGTGCTCGAACGCGCGTGGGTCGGCAGGCATGCCTCGGGGGCGTCGGCTGCGGGCGTGCGCACGCTGAATCGCGACCTGCGCGAACTGGATCTCTCGCTCGAAGCCATGGAGATGTGGCATCGCATCGCATCGCTCGTCGGCGACGATTGCGGCTTTCACGCGCATGGCCAGATTTGCGTCGCGGAAGATGCCGCGAGCTTGTCGAAGCTCGAGGCACACGTCGCCGACCTCAACGCCAGGGGATATACGCACGAGGCGATCATCGATGCCAAAGAACTGCGCCGACGGGTTCCCGTGATCAGCCCGCATTGCGTCGGCGCCTCGATTGCGGCGGACAACGGAGCGGCGGATCCGCATCGCACGCTGGCTGCGTTTCGGCGCAGCGCGCAAGCGGCCGGCGTCGTGATTCGCGAAGGCTGCGGCGTGCGCGGTATTGCGCGGTGCGGGTCGGACTGGGCCATCGACATGGACCACACAGCGGATGGCGCCAACCAGCAAGCCGGCACGCTCGTCGTGCCGGCCGTCGTCAACACGGCGGGCGCGTGGGGCGCGCGCATCGCGGCGATGGTCGGCGACACGATTGCACTCGGCACGAAAGCCTCCATGATGATCGTCTCCGAACGCATTGCCGCCATGATCGAACCGGTCGTTTCGATCATGGGGCGCCCGCTGTCCTTCAAGCAGTCGGATCAGGGTACGCTCGTGATCGGCGGGGGCCTGCAAGGCGTGCCCGATCTGGACCGCGAGACCGCGGAGGTGCGCATGGGTGTTCTGTGCAAAGGCGCCCGCGCGGCAACCGACCTGTTCCCCTGCGTACGCGACGTTCGGATCGTGCGCGTCTGGTCCGGTCTCGAAGCGAGGACAGTGGACATGCTCCCCGTGATCGGGCCTGCGAAGAACGCGCCGGGCGTGTTCCACGCCTTCGGGTATTCGGGCCACGGCTTTCAGCTCGCGCCCGTGGTGGGCGCCGCGCTGGCGGACCTGATCGTCCATGGTTCGACGCGCCGCGCCATCGCGGCGCTCAGTGCTCACCGCTTGATGGTTGTCCCGCCTTCGGAGGTCTGCGCATGATCCGATACACCCTCAAGCGCCTGTTGCTTGCGGTCCCCACCCTGCTCGCCATGCTCACCGCGGTGTTCGTGCTCGTTCGGCTCGTGCCGGGCGACCCGGCCGCCGCCATGCTCGGCGACCAGGCGAGCGCACAGGCGCTGGCAGCCCTGCGCAATCAACTCGGTTTGAACCTGCCGCTGCACACGCAATATCTGCACTTCCTCGCCGACGTGCTGAGCGGCAATCTGGGCCGCTCGCTTGCGAACGGCCACAGCGTGTTGCGCGAAGTAGCGGCCGTGCTGCCATGGACGTTGCAGCTCACCGTCGCCGCGATCGTGATCGGCATCGGGCTCGGCTTGCCGCTCGGAATCTGGGCCGCACTCCGGCGCAATGCCTGGCCCGACTACGTCACGCGTCTGCTTTCGTTGGCCGGCCTGTCGTTTCCGGCGTTCGTCTCGGGCATCCTGATGCTGCTCGCGTTCGCGATCGAACTCGACTGGTTTCCCGTCATCGGCAGTTCGACCTCGGGCAACCCATGGGGCCAATGGCGCGGTCTGGTGTTACCGGCCTTCAACCTCGGGCTGATCATGACGGCCTATGTGACGCGCGTCACCCGCTCCTCGATGCTGAGCGTGCTGGGCGAGGACTACATCCGCACGGCCCGGGCCAAAGGGCTGCGACCGGCCCAATTGATCCTGCGGCACGCCTTGCGCAACGCGCTGATTCCTATCTTGACGGTGGTAGGCCTCTATTTCGGCACGCTGATCGGCAACTCGGTGCTGACCGAAATCGTCTTCAACCGGCCCGGTATCGGAAAACTGATTCTGGGCGCCTTGAATTCGCGCGATTACACGCTGCTGCAAGGCCTGATGATCGTGTTCGCCTGTTGCGTCATCGTCGTCAATCTGGTGACCGACCTCGCCTACGCGTGGGTCGACCCTCGGGTGAAATTCAAATGAGCACTGTGGCCACTTCGTCTCCTCCCGCCACGCCCGCCGCCCGTTCTGGCGGGCTGTGGCGAACGCTGCTAGGCAATCGCATCGCATGGATCGGTCTGATCGTGCTCGCGACAGTCACGCTCGCGGCGGTATTCGCACCCTGGATCGCACCGCACGACCCCATCAGCCAGCACATCGCCTATCGGCTGGACCCGCCTTCGGCGCAGTACTGGCTAGGTACCGACAGCTATGGCCGCGATGTCCTGTCGCGGCTCATCTACGGCGCGCGCATTTCGCTGCTGGTGGGTTTTCTCGCCGTGTTGATCGCGATGGTGGTGGGCCTCGTGCTCGGCATCCTGGCGGGGTATCTCGGCGGCTGGGTCGATCAGCTCGTGATGGGGCTCGTCGATGTGCTGCTTTCGTTTCCCGCGCTGCTGCTGGGCCTCATGGTGGCGGCCATGCTCGGCGCCAACCTGCAGAACCTGATCGTGGCGATCGCCATTACGGAGATTGCGCCCTTCGTGCGCGTAGCGCGCGCACCAACGATCGCGCTCAAGCAGCGCGACTTCATCGAGGCCGGCCGGGCCCTGGGCTACGGGCCGATTCGCCTGATGGCCGTGCATATCCTGCCCAACATGATTTCGGAAGTGATCGTACTGGGATCCATGTGGATGGCCACGGCGATCCGTACCGAAGCCTCGCTCAGCTTCATCGGGCTCGGCGTGCCGCCTCCCATCGCGACATGGGGCGGCATGATCCGCGATGGCTTCGACAACATTCTCGACGCCTGGTGGCTGATCGTCTTTCCCTGTCTCGCCATTCTTGTCACGGTGCTCGCCTTGAACCTGCTGGGCGACGCCCTGCGCGACGTGCTCGACCCCAAACTTCGCGGAGAGAACAGATGACGCAGCCTTCGCCCGTTCTGGAACTTCGCGCGTTGCGCACCGAATTCCGCATCCGCCGGCAATGGCGCGCCGCCGTGCGCGATGTGTCGCTCTGCGTGGCGCGCAACGAAACGGTGGCGCTCGTCGGCGAGTCGGGTAGCGGCAAAAGCGTGACCGCGCTATCCATCCTGCGGCTGTTGCCGACAGCGGCGGCACGTCACGGCGGCGGTCAGATCCTGTTCGAGGGGCGCGACCTTTCAGCGTTGTCCGAGGCGGAGCTTACCCAAGTGCGCGGCAATCAGATCGCCATGATCTTCCAAGACCCCATGACGTCGTTGAACCCGACGATGAAGGTGGGCGATCAGATCGTCGAAGCGATCCGCCAGCATCACGACGTTCCGTATGCCGACGCGCGCCGCCAGGCGCTCGCGGCTTTGCGCGAGGTGGGCATCCCGGGTGCTGAGAATCGCATCGACGACTATCCGCATCAGTTTTCAGGCGGCATGCGTCAACGCGCCATGATCGCGATGGCGCTCGCGTGCAAGCCGGCGCTGCTCGTGGCCGACGAACCCACCACCGCGCTCGACGTCACCATCCAGGCGCAAATCCTGGCGCTGCTGGCGCAGCTCAAGGCCGCGCATGGCATGTCGGTGCTGTTCATCACGCACAACCTGGGCGTCGTTGCGCAAATCGCCGACCGCGTGGCGGTCATGTACGCGGGCGAGATCGTCGAGCTGGCGGATGTCGACGCGCTGTTTGCACGGCCCACGCATCCCTACACGCAGGCCTTGCTGCGCGCGATGCCGCGCGTCGATCTCGACATCGACGCCTTCCAGGGCATTCCGGGGCAGGCACCTACGCTCTCGACGATGCCCTCCGGCTGCGCGTTCGCGGCACGCTGTCCGCACAGGCAGGCTCGGTGCGAACACGAGCATCCCGACTTGCTGCCGGTGCCGGGCGGCGCCCGCGATCATGTCGCGCGCTGCCCGGTGGCGCTGACACCGTTACGAACGAAGGGGGAGACGTCGCTATGAGCGAACTGCTGCGTGTAGACCGTCTGGTCAAGCATTTCGTGAGCGGCGGCGGGCGCTTTGGCGCACCACGCCAGGTCGTGCGGGCCGTGAACGAGGTTTCCTTCACGCTGGAGCGAGGCGGCTCGATGGGGCTCGTGGGCGAATCCGGCTGCGGAAAGTCGACGGTTGCGCGCACGTTGCTGCGCCTCATCGAACCCGACTCCGGCTCCATCGTGTTCGACGGAATCGATCTGAGGCAGGCGAGCGCCGTGCAAATGCGCGCGTTGCGCCAGCGCATCCAGATCGTGTTCCAGGACCCCTACGCGTCGCTCAACCCTCGCCGCACGGTACGCCAGACGCTCGAAGAACCGTTGTACGTTCACCGCCGGGGCAATGCCCGCACGATCGCGGAGAAGGTGGCGAAGACCTTGCTCGACGTCGGGCTGCCGCTCGACGCGCTCGACCGCTATCCGCACGAATTCTCCGGCGGCCAGCGCCAGCGTGTCGGGATCGCGCGTGCACTCGTGCTCGACCCCGAACTCATCATTGCCGACGAGCCCGTGTCGGCCCTCGACGTCTCGGTGCAGGCGCAGATCCTTCAACTGCTTGCGAGCTTGCGCAAAGAGCGTGGGCTGTCGTTCGTTTTCGTCTCGCACGACCTCGGCGTCGTCCGGCAATTCTGCGACACCGTGAGCGTCATGTACCTCGGCCGCATTGTCGAAAGCGGTCCAACCCGCTCGCTGCTCGATACGCCGGCGCATCCGTACAGCGGCGTGCTCAGGGATTCGTCGCCGGTGCCTGACCCGAGGGAACGGCTGCACCTGGCGAAGATCGAGGGTGAAATTCCATCGCCTACCCGGCTGCCTGCCGGCTGCGCTTTCCATCCGCGTTGTCCGCGCGCCAGCGGGCCTTGCATGGAGAAGACCCCGAATCTCGACGCGGTGGCGGCCGGGCGCAGCGCGGCCTGCCATTTTCCGTTGACGGCGCACGAGTGCGCGTAGCGATACTCAACGAATCGGTTCCGCACATCATGGTTGCATCAAGTGAACATTCTCAGGCGGCCGCCCAACCCGGGCAAGCAGCCTCGGACGCCGCCCGCGCACACGGAATGACGACGCACATTGCGCAGTACGTCGTAACGGCCCGCGAGCAGCGCGCGAACGAGCCTGCAAGGCAAGCCGCCTTCCGCTGCATCCTCGACCTGTTGAGCGCGGCTGCGGCGGGTCTTCACGAGCGAGGCGTCGTGGCGGTGCGCGGCATGGCGCTCGACACCTTCGGCGCGGGGCGATCGTCGATCTGGTTCGCGGGACTGGCCGGGTCCGCTATCGGCGCGGCGTGGGCCAATAGCGCCGCGGCGTCCGTGCTCGACCTCGACGACGGCCACCGTCTCGCACGCGGCCATCCTGGCGCAGCCGTGATCCCGACCGCCTTCGCCGTTGCCGAGGAAACCGGCGCCACCCTGGAAGAACTCATTAGCGCCATCGTCATCGGCTACGAGGTCGGCGTGACGATCGGCGCGGCACGCCTCACGTATGGGAACACGGGCACGTGGTCCGCCTACGCTGTCGTTGCCACGGCCGCGGCGTTGCGCAAGACGCCGCGTGCCGTACTCGAGCATGCACTCGCCATTGCGGGAGAAAGCGCGCCAAACCAGGCGTTCGCGAGTGCCCCTGCGCCTCGCACGACGAACCCGGAGGGAAGCGACGTCAAGGAGGGCATCCCCTGGTCGGTGGTCACCGGTCTCATGGCGCTCGGCTTGGCCCAGGCCGGACATACCGGGCCGCGCAATATTCTCGACAGCGCCCGTCATTTCCGCTTTCCCGACGCGTTCCGTGCGGGCGAGGCCGCGCACATCCGCAACGTCTACTTCAAGCTCTATGCGTGCTGCCGCCACGTGCATGCACCGGTCGATGCCCTGTTGGCGCTGATCAGCCGACACGGCCTCGACATGCGCAGCGTCGACGCCATCGAGGTCGCGACTCATAGCGGCGCGCTGCGCATCCTGAATACGCCACGTCCGGCGAATCTCGTCGAAATTCAATACAGCATTCCCTACTGCCTCGCCATCGCGGCGATAGCGGGCCCGTCGGCATTGCTGCCTCTCACGCACGAGCAGCTGTTTCGGGAGGACATCAGCGCGTTGGCGGAAAAGGTGACGCTGCGCCTCGCCCCCGAACTCGATGCCTGCTTTCCGGCGCAGACGTTGGCTCGCGTCACGGTGACGAGCGCAGGGCGACGCGTCACCTCCGATGTCACCGCCCCGCGCGGGGAAGCGACGAAAGCCCTCACCTGGGCCGAGCTGGAGGCCAAATTCCGCGCAGCGACAAGACTGATCTCCACCGAAGAACAGCAAAGCCGGCTGCTCGATGCCGTCGATGCGCTGGCTTCCGGCGACCTGGACGGCCTGCTGGCGTGCCTCGGTACGTTGGTGTTCGACCATGCGCCATCGGACGCACCGACGGATGCCCCGGCAGCTGGCGCCCGGTAGGCTGCGAAGCGACCGCGCCGTCCCTTCATCACCCCTTCATCGCCCACCGTGCGGTGAACGGCAAGGGTGCGGAATCTCGCGTTGCAGGCGCCGTCGCCTTCGATGCATCATCCTGAACTTCAGCACTGGCTGCGATAAATCGATCCCATAGGGTGATGGCATGAAGCGTCAGGTGAATCTGCGACAGATCGAAGCGTTCAAGGCGGTCATCGAACAGGGCACAGTCAGCCGCGCCGCCGAGATTCTCTATATCTCCCAACCCGCAGTCAGCAAGATGCTGACCCACCTGGAAGACGACTCCGGCCTGACCTTGTTCGATCGCGTACGCGGCAAGCTCGCGCCGACGCGCCAGGGAATGCGTTTGTACGGCGAGATCGACCGCATCTTCGCCGGCCTGCGGCAGCTCGAGCAGGCTATCGACTCGATTCGCCGCGACGAGCAGCGCCATTTGACCGTGGGCACCCTGCCCGCGCTGGCCGGCTCGTTCATACGCCGGGTCTCGCTCAATTTCCTGAAAACGCACCCGGACGTCACGTTGGCCATCCACTCGCGCAGCTCGCAGATCGTGACCGAATGGCTCGTGACCCGCCAGCTCGATCTTGGCCTCGTGAACGGTCTGGTGGACAACACCTACATCGCGCGTGAACCACTGATGGAACATGCGCTCGTCTGTGCGCTGCCACCCTCGCATCCGCTGTGCAAAAAGAAGGTGATTCGCCCGCGCGATCTGGACAACGTCCCGTTCGTCACGTTCTTTTTCATGAGCCAGACGCGCCAGCTGGTGGAAACGGTTTTCGAGGAGCACAACGTCCACCTGAACGTCGTGCTCGAAACCGACAATGCGCCGAGCGTATGCGAGTTCGTCGCCTCCGGCCTTGGCGTCTCATTGATTCATCCGCTGTTCGGCGGCGGCATGCAGGACCGCATCGTGCTGCGCCGCTTCGAACCGGAGGTGCATTTTCGTTTCCAGCTGTGCCGCATGCCGGCGTCGCAGAATTCGAGTCTGGTCGAGGCGTTCTTCCACGAAGTACGGCAGGTGGCCGACGAAGTCTTTCACGAGACGTTGAATGCGTGAGTCCTGCGGCAACCGCGCCGTCACGAATTCGCAGGCTTGGCGAGGCCAAGCTTTTCCATCGCCTCGTGCGCATCGATCACCATCGTCGCAATCTCGCCCACGGTGATGCGCAGGCTCGTGGCACGCGCGCGCATATGTTCGTACGCTTCGTTTTCGCCGAGCCGTTGCGAATCCATCAGCAGGCGCACGGCCTTCTCGATGTGCCGGCGAGCCTTGATGGCTTCCTCCAGCTTGCCGATCTTGCTGTGCAGCCGCTGCTGGTAGCCCGACGAGGCGCGTGCGAGCACCAGCGTGCTGAGAATGCCGGTGGAGCGATACGGTTTCGTGATGACGCCATGCGCCTGGGTGTCCACCAGCATCTTCAGCGCGGTCGGGTTCTCGTAGTCCGACAGCGCGACGAGCGTCGCGCTGCTATCCGCCGCGCACCAGTTGCCCGCACTGCGAAGCTCGGGACCGACGAGAAAGAAGATGACGTCCGTATCGGCCGGCAGGCGCGCGGGGAACGGCCAGATCACGCGCACCGGGCAGCCGATGCGGCGCAGTTGCTCTTCCAGCACGCTGCGGTCGTCCCCCGGTGGATGAATGACCGTGACCCGCAGCGAACGCAGGTCGTCGAACAGGCGCCGTGCGCTGCCGCTCATGCCGTTTCCCCATCGAGCCAGAATTCGCCGAAGCCGTAGGCGGTCAGATACGGGTCGGGCTTGACCACGCCACGGCTTTCCCACACCACGTCGAACGCGCCGTCCGGCCGGCAGACGGCGATGCGCGGCGTCAGGATCGCATGGTTGTTGGCGGGGTCGATCTTCAACGGACCTTCCGGCGAGTCGAATTCCACCTCATGAATCGCTTCGACCAGCTTTGCCGTGTCGAGGCTGCGGGTCTGTTTCAAGGCCGCCGCGAAGAGCTGCACCTGGTTGTACGCCATCTCCGACCACATGCTGGCGGGCCGGTCGCCGAAGCGCGCTCGCCACGACGTCAAGAAACGCCGGTTACTGTCGTTGTCGAGCGTGTTCAGATAAGTGGCCGAGACGATGTGGCCACCGCACAGCGCGGGGCCGATCATGCGCGTTTCGCCCTCGGTCATCGTCAGGCTCGCAATCGGCATGCGCGCGGGGTCGAGCCCGTGCTCGCGGTACAGCGCGTAGAACGCCCGCGCCGAGCGGCCGATCAGCGTGGAGAAGACCACGTCCGGTTCGACCGCCCGAATGTCGCGCAGCACGCGTTCGAGCGAGGCGGCATCCGCGTCGCTCGGCAGATAGATCTCTTCGACAATTTCGCCGCCGTGATCTTCCACGATGTCGCGCATGATCCGGTTCGACTCGCGCGGATAGATGTAGTCCGCGCCGATCAGGAAGAAACGCCGGCCCACGTGGCGCAGCAGCCACGCGGCAAGCTGCATGCTGTTCTGGTTCGGCACCGCGCCGGTATAGATGACGTTCGGCGAATACTCGAACCCTTCGTAGATCGAGCAATACCAGAGCAGCGCGTTATTGCGCTCGATCACCGGCAGCACCGCCTTGCGGCTCGACGACGTGGAGCAGCCGAAGATCACGTTGACGTCGTCCTCCTGCAGCATGCGGGTGGCGAGCCGGCGGTATTCGTCGGCGTCGCTCTTCGGGTCGTACACGACCGGGTCGAGCAGCCGCCCGTCGATGCCGCCCGTCGCGTTGATCTCTTCGATGGCGAGCGCGGTGCCGAAAAAGTGCTCGGACTCCGTCGCTGCGGTGATGCCGGTTCGCGAATAGAGCACGCCGATGCGCCAGCTTTCGTCGTGGCCTGCCCGCGGCGGCTCGCCGCCCGATGGGTCCGGCGCATGCTTCGCCGCGTCGTCGCGTGTGACCGCCCCGCGGGCGGCGCCGATGGAAGCACTCACGGCGCCACCTTGCCCGCGCTCGCCATCGCCTGCTCGACGAAGGCCGCTGCGGCGAGCGTCTGCGCGTCGTCCCACGGCCGGCCGATCACCTGCACACCGACCGGTGCGCCGTTGCTGCCACGCAGACCCGGCACGTTCACGCACGGACACCCGAGCAGCGTCCAGTTGCGGTTGAACGCGGGGTCGCCGGTCGTGCCCAGGCCCTCGGGCGCTTCGTCGGGCGCGCTCGGCGTGAGGAGTGCCGTCACGCCGTCGAACAGGTCGTCGAGCCGGCCCTGCGCCCGGTGCATCTGCGCGCGGGCGTTCGAGTAAGCCACGACGTCCACCGTGCCGGCACGCTCCAGAAACTCGCCGAGCAGCGCGGAGAGCGCAGCGCGATGGTGGTCGTACTCATAGCCGAGCGTCTGCCATGCTTCATAGCTCTGGATCACGCCGTGCGCGGCCACCAGTTCCGCCATCCACGCCTCGAAGCGCACTGGCCTGACACTGCCGCCTGCCTGCTCGACCGCGCGGATCGCGGTGTCCATGGCCGCCACAGCGTTCGCCGACGGCGCGGTCCACGGGTAGTCGACAGGCACGCCGAACACGGGCCGCTGCGGCCCGGCCGCGACCGACAGCTCGCGCCCGGACAGCGCCTGCCCAAGAAACGCGACGTCGCGTACGCCGGCCGCGAACAGCCCCACCGTATCGAACGACCACGAGAAGCACTTCATGCCCACGGTGGGCAGCATGCCGAAGGTCGGCTTGTAGCCGGCGATGCCGCAGAAGGAGGCCGGCCGGATGGTGGAGCCACCGGTTTGCGAGCCGATGGCGAATGGCGCGATGCCGGCCGCCACCGCCGCCGCGGAGCCCGACGACGAACCGCCCGGCGTGCGCGCGAGGTCGGCTGGATTGCGCGTATCGGTGGGCGCCATGTACGCGAATTCGGTGGTCGCGGCCTTGCCGAGCACCACGGCGCCAGCGCGGCGCAGCAAGGTCACGATCACCGCGTCCGCAGCCGGCCGATGGCCTGCGTAGATCGGCGAACCGTAACTTGTCGGCAGATCGGCGGTGTCGAAGATGTCTTTCACCACGACCGGCAGGCCGGCCAGCGGCCCGCGCGCAGCCGCCGCGCAGGCCAGCGCCTCTTCGCGGCCGAGCACGGCGGTCATCGCGCGCAGGTCGGCGTCCACCGCTTCGATGCGCGCGAGCGCTTCCAGCACCGCACCGCCCCGTTCTTCCGGTGTGTCGCCGCTGCGCTCGCGCAGCGCAAGGCCGGACACCGGCCGATAAAGCATGTCTGCATTCATGTTCGAAGCACTCTCCTGGGTGTCGCTCATACGCGCAGATGATCGAAGATCGATGCCGCGGCGGCGGCATCTTTCGCGTCGCCGTGGTCGATAATCTCGCCCTGCTTGAGGATCGCATAGCGGTCCGCGACCCGCAACGCGAAGGGCACGTGCTGCTCGATCAGCAGCACCGTCGTGCCATGGCGGCTACGCTCCCACAACAGCGCTTCGGCAACGCGGTCGATTACCGAAGGCTGCAGGCCCTCCGTAATCTCGTCGAGCAGCATCATCGACGGTCGCGTCATCAGCGCCCGCGCCACCAGCAGCATCTTTTGCTCGCCGCCGGACAGCGTGCCGGCATGCTGCTTCAGGCGGCTCTTGAACACGGGAAACAGCGGTTCGAGGTCCGCGAAGCGTTCGTCGAACACGGAGACGTCCGGCAGCCCCAGCCGCAGGTTGTCGCGAATCGACAGATCCTGAAACAGGGCATGCTCCTGCGGCGCATACGCGATGCCCGCGCGCGCGATGCGGTGCGGCGGCAGTCGCGTGACGTCGAGACCGTTCACGTGGATGGAGCCGCCCTGCTTCGGCAGGTAGCCCATGATGGTCTTCAGCAGCGTGGTCTTGCCCATGCCGTTCTTGCCGAGCAGCGCAACCGCCTCGCCGGCCGCCACGCTCATCGACAGACCGCGCAGTACGACGGACGCCTTGTACCCGCTCGTCACGCCGCGCAGCTCCAATGCGTTTGCGCTCATGCTGCCTCCCCGCCCGCGGCGGCGATGCCGTCCGCCTGTGGCTGCGCCGTACCGGCATAGATGGTGCGCACCAGCTCCGAATGCACGACTTCGTCGAAGCTGCCTTCCATCACGATGCGCCCCTGGTGCAGCACGACGATGCGCGTGGCGATCTCCGCGACGAAATCCAGGTCGTGTTCGACCAGCAGACAGCACAACCGGTACCGATGCGCCAGCGCGGCAAGCACGTTGCCGATCTGCGTGCGTTCGGTCTTGGTGAGACCCGCCGTGGGTTCGTCGAGCAACACGATGCGCGGCTCCAGCGCGAGCACCATCGCCAGTTCCAGCGCCTGTTGCTCGCCGTGCGAGAGGTCTTTCGCCACGGCCGCCAGTTTCTGGTCGAGGCCCGTGGCGCGCACCACGTCGAGCGCGTAAGGCGGCAGCGCCAGCGAGTCCGACACGCGCAGCAGCGAAGGCCGCTCGAGCAGCGTGCCCGCGATCCGCAGGCATTCGGCGACCGTCAGCGTGTCGAAGATGTTCGCGTTCTGGAATTTGCGGCCCAGGCCGAAACGCACGCAGCGGTCCGCAGGCAAGCGCCGGATGTCATGGCCGCACAGCGCGACTTCGCCTGCCGAGCGCTCCGCGCCGTCGCTCATGCAGCGCATCAGCGTGGTCTTGCCCGCACCGTTCGGCCCGATCAGCCCGACCAGCTCGCCTGCCTGTGCGCTCAGATCGATGCCCTGCAGAACCTTGAGGCTGCCGAAATGCCGCGCCACGCCCTGCATGCGCAAGGCCATGCCGGACTCGTCCCGCGTGCCGGCATCGTCGCGCACGGGCCGCTCGACCAGGGTGGGCACCCGGCGCGTGGTGGCGAAGCCGCGCAACGGACGCATCAGCAACGGCACGAGCCCTTGCGGCAGCAGCACGATCACCGTGACGAACGCCGCACCCAGGATCAATTGCCACGCGAACGGCAGACTGCCGCTGAGATAGGACGTCACAACGTTGATCAAGAGCGCGCCGGCCACCGGCCCCCACAACGTGCCGCGCCCACCCAGCGCCACCCAGATGATCAGTTGCGTGCCGAGCACGAAGCCGGTCAGCTCGGGCGCAACGACGCCGCTGAACGAGCCGTAGCCGAAGCCTGCCATGCCCGCGACCACCGCCGTCACGATCAGCAGCACGATCTTGACGCGCGACGTGTCGATGCCGAGATACGAGCAGCGCGATTCGTTGTCGCGAATCGCCATGAGCACCCGGCCGCCGTCGCTGCGCACGAACACCCACCCGACCGTCGCCACGATGGCGAGACCCGCGCCCGCGATCCAGTACCAGGCCTGCAGCGAGAGGTCGAAGGTCTGATAGCCCGTCAGGCCGGAACTCGAGCCGGTCCATTGGCCGCCCGACAGCACGAGTTGCGACAGCACGATCGGCAGCACCAGCGACATGACGGTTGCGAAAAACGGCGACGCGCCCCGGTAGAACGAGAGCCAGCCGAGCAGCGCTGCCACCGTCGCGCTGGCCGCCACGGCCACCAGCAGCGCGAGCAGCACAAAGCCGGGCGAGAAGCCGCCATGCGTGAACACCACGCCGGCGGCATACGCGCCAATGCCGAAGAACGCCGACTGCCCGAACGTCAGATAACCCGTGTAGCCCCAGAGAATGTCCACCGTCACCGCGACGATCGAAAAGAAGAACGCCTGGATCAGCACATTCAGCAGATACGTGCCGAACACCAGCGGACCCGCCGCGAGCAGCACCAGCGCCACCGCGGCCAACGGCAGCGCGCGGCGCACCAGCGGCATGCCCAACCCCACCGGCCGGAGCGGACGCGGCATCGCGTCGTGGCCGGCGCGGCGCTGCGAAAGATTGCCCTTAGCCATGCGAGAACCCCCTCGGCCGGATACGCAGCGTGAACGCCGCCAGCACGGCGATGGTCAGTCCGCCGAGCACCGGACTCACGAAGGTGCTGACGAGCACCTGGCACGCACCGAACACCAGACAGGTGAGCAGCAGGCTCGTCATCGAATAGCCGGACACCATCACGAGCATGAACGCGTTGACGAGATACGGCAGCCCCATATCGGGATCGACGCTGGACAGCGGTGTAATCAGCATGCCCGCGAGCGAGCCGAGCGCCGCGCCAAGACTGAAGGTAATGAAGCGGATGCGGCCGGAATGAATGCCGAGGCCGCGCGCCAGATCCTCGTTCATGATGACCGCGCGCGTCTTCACGCCGAAGCGGGTGCCCGACAGCAACGCGACGAGCGCCGCGCAGAGCGCGAGCGCCACCGGCACCAGCAGCAGGCGATACGCCGAATAGTCCGTGCCCGCCACGGACACGGCCCCTTTCAGCGGCGACTCGACGAACTGCACCTCGCGCCCGAAACCCATCACGATGAGCTGGCCGATCACGATGCCGAGCCCCCACGTCGCGAGAATCGCATCGAGCGGGCGCCTGTAAAGCGGCCGCACGATCACCCGTTCAACGAGCATGCCGGCCGCGACCCCGACGACGAGCGCAAGCGGCACGCCAAGCCAGGGGTTTAGCTTGAGTTGCGTGACGACGAAGCTCGCATATGCGCCCATCGTCAGCAGCGCGCCGTGCGCGAAATTGACGATCTTCATCACGCCGAAAATCACCATCAACCCGGCCGTCACGATGAACAGCACCGCTGCCGTGGTCAGGATATCGAGTACCAGAACCATGCCTGCCTCCGCTCGCACGCGTGCGCCTGCCGTTGCAACGGCGGGCGCACGGAGCGCGTTGAATCGCTACTTGATGTTCGGGCACTGCTCTTGCGGATCGACGCTCGGGAAGGTCTGCAGGATCTTCACCGACCCGTCGGGCTGAATCTGGCCGAGACGCATCGCGAGCGGCGTATGGCGGCTGCGGTTCATGCTCACCGGCCCGCGCGGTCCGTCGAACGACACGGTGCCGAGCGCCGCGATCACCTTCGAGGCGTCGGTCGAGCCCGCCTTTTCGACCGCGCTCTTGTACAGATAGAACGCCTCGTATTGCGGTTCGGACAGCTCGTTCGGCGTCTTCATGTCGTTGCCGAAGCGCTTGTGCAGCGCGGCCATGAACTTCTTGTTGCCCGGGTTATCGATACCCGTCAGGTACGAAGCCGACATGTAGATGCCCGTGGCCACATCGCCCATGCTCTTCGCCGTGCCCTCGTCGATTGCCAGGTTGCCGTACGGCAGATCCAGCCCCGAGCCCTTCAACTGCTTCGCGAGCGACACGTTCGGCGCGCCGCCCGCCGTTGCGCTGATGAGCGCATCGGGATGCGCTGCGCGGATCTTCGAGAGGATCGGCGTCCAGTCGGTGCCGTCGATGGGCAGGAACTCCTCGCCGATCACCTTGCCGCCGTGCTGCACGATGTACTTCGAGGTGAAGTCGAGCATACCGCGGCCGAAAGCGTAGTCGTTGCCCACGAGGAAGAAGTTCTTCGCGCCCTTCGTTTTCATGAAGTAGTCGACGACCGGCGCCACCTGCTGGTCGGGCACCCAGCCGTTCACGTACATCCACGGGCTGCACGAGCGGCCTTCGTAGAACGACGTGTAGATGAACGGCTTCTTGCCGCGCGCAACGATGGGCAGCGCCGCGTTGCGCGCCGCGCTCGTTTCCATCGAGATCACGGCGTCGACGTTCTTCTGGAACACCAGCGTGTCGTAGGCCTTTTGCGCACCGACGGCGCCGGACGCGTCGTCGGCAATATCGAGTTCGACCTTGCGCCCGAGGATGCCGCCCGCGGCATTGATCTCGTCGACGGCAAGCTGCGACGACTGCACCACGGCAGGCGCCACCACGCTGTTCGCGCCGGACAGACCGACGGCAACGCCGATCTTGATGGGCTCGGCGGCCCACGCGCCGGCACAGACGATGGAAGCGACGGCCGCCAGAACGGCTCCGGCCGCCATGCGATGCTTAAATGGGTTCATGCGATCTCCTTCAGGTGTGGTCGAGGTACTGCAAAAGGGAATTGCAAAAGGCAATTGCGGAAGGGAACGGCGAAAGGAACGACGCAACGGCACGGGCATTGCCGGCTCAGCCCGCATCGCGCGGTGGCGAGCCGGTGCCGGCAACCAGCTCATACACGTCGGTGCGGCGGTCGCGCAGCACGTGATTGAGCGGGCCGAGCGAACGTCCGGCGCGAATGCGCTCGAGATCGATCGGCGCGTAGAGGATCGCTTCGCGGTCGTGGCTCGCGGGGCCCGCGAGCGGCAAGCCGTTGCCGCCCACGATCAGGCTCTGGCCGAGGAATGGCTGTCCGCGCTCGGTGCCGATCCGGTCCGCGCACGCAATCATCAGCCCGTTGCTGTGCGCGGCGGCCATCGCGAGGGTTGTGGCGAGGGCGGGCTCGTCGGGCCGCTGCCCCGGCATCGGCACCCAGTTGGTCGGCACGCAGACCAGATCGACGCCCTGCGCGGACGCTAGCCGGTAGACCTCCGGAAACCAGCCGTCATAGCAGATCGCGATGGCAAGCCTCCCGAAGGGAGTGTCGAACACCGGCAAGCCGAGGTTGCCGGGCTCGAAGAAGCGCTTCTCGTCGTTCCACAGATGCAGCTTGCGATAGCGGCCGATCAGGCCGGCCGGTCCGACGAACACAGCGGAGTTGTAGAGATGCTCGCCTTCGCGCTCGGCAATCCCGGCGACGAGATAGATGCCGAGGCGCCGCGCGGCGTCGCACCAGAGGCGCAGCGTGTCGCTCTCGTCGAAGGCTTCGGCGAGCGCCGCCGCTTCGGCGCGATCGGCAAAGACATAGCCGGTGTTGACGAGTTCGGGCAGCACCATGAGCGACGCCCCGTGCGCGGCGGCGGTTTCCATCCGCTCGACGGTGCGCGCAACGTTGTCGCGCTTCTCGCCGACGCGAGGTTCCATCTGGATGCAAGCCACGACCGGCAGGCCGGGACGTGCATCCGGGGTGTTGCGTGAGTCGATTGCCAAGTTCGTTCTCCAAAAGCAAAAAGCCCCCGAACTGGCGTTGAACGCAAGTTCGGGGGCTACGTAGCCGTCCATGTGTCGCGCGGCATCGTTGCCGCGGGTTGCCGCCGCTAAGGGCCCGCAACCAGTGATGCGAATTTAGGAAGCCAGTTTTCTGCTGTCAACCTATTTTCAAAATACCGGGAAAAACACGAAGCAACCCGGCACCGAATCCCCGCGCCGGATTCGCCCCGCCAGACCGATCAGCTGCGATGCGTGCCCTGAACGACGCGATCCTTCTGGCCTGCCCGGCGGCTCAGGCAAACCCGACGGGGGCGTGCTCGCGCTGCGCGCCGTCGGCCAGCCTGAATATCGCCACGACCTGCTTCAGGCCGGCTGCCTGTTCCCTGAGCGACTGCGCAGCGGCAGCGGCCTGCTCGACGAGGGCCGCGTTCTGTTGCGTGACCGTGTCCATTTCGTTGACGGCCAGATTGACCTGTTCGATGCCTCGCGCCTGTTCCTCGGATGCGCTCGCAATCTCGCTGACAATGTCCGAGACCCGCTTGATCGCCTCCTTGACCTGCCCGATGGTCTCGCCCACGTCTTCCGCCTGCTTTTCGCCGGCCTGAATCATCGCGACCGAGGTGCCGATCAGTTCCTTGATCTCCCTCGCCGCATTGGCCGACCGTTGGGCGAGGCTGCGTACCTCGCTTGCCACCACGGCGAATCCACGGCCCTGCTCGCCTGCGCGCGCCGCTTCGACAGCCGCATTCAAGGCCAGAATGTTGGTCTGGAATGCGATGCCTTCAATCACGCCGGTGATCTCGGAAATCTTGCTGGAGCTGCCGCTGATACGGGAAATCGTTCGAACCATGCCGAGCACCGCATCGTTGCCGGCGTTGGCCACCTCTGAAGCGCTCGCGGCCAGCACGTTGGCCTGCCGGGCGTTGTCCGTGTTCTGCCTCACGGTCTCGGTCAACTGCGTCATGCTCGCCGCCGTTTCCTCCAGCGAACTGGCCTGTTCCTCCGTGCGCGAAGACAGATCGTCGTTGCCGGCGGCTATCTCGTCGGACGCCGTTGCGATATTGTCGGTGCTGGTTCTGACCTGGGCCACGATGCGCGACAGACTCCGGTTCATGGTTTCCAGACTTCGCATCAGACGGCCCGTCTCGTCCGTGGACGCCACTTCCATGCGCGCCGTCAGATCGCCCTGAGCCACGCATGTCGCAAGCGACACGGCGCGTTGCAGCGGACGCGAAACAGCGCGTGCAAGCCAGGTTCCCGCGAAGATGGCCGCCATCAGGGCAAGCGCCGACGTCACGAATATCGTCACGTACATTTTCGTACGCAGCGATTCGAGTTCCCCCTGACGCGTCTTCATCAGCGCCCGCTCATAAGCATCCAGCCTGTCGATAGACGCGATCAGTTTCTCCGTGCCCAGGTAAGCGCCGAATCCTTCTGTCATGTCCGAAAGATCGCTTACGTTGGTCGCGAACTCATCCACCTTCTTTCGCATGGCCACAAGGGGATTGACGACGGTCTGCAACCACGCGTCGTATTGTTCCTGGCACGCCGCAGCAAGCGTCGCACCCTGCGCCGAGCCGTCTATGGCGCGCAGCGCAGCGAGCCTCGTGCCGAAATCGCCGCCGTGCTTGACGATCCATTCCCGGTGCCCCGCTTTACCGTTCAGGTTGTTCGCCAGAACGGCCCATACGATGTTCAGGTAATCCGCAGTGCCATCCTTGAGCAGGAGAAGAATCGCCTCTGATTTCGCGATCTCCTTTTGCCTGAGGTCGATCGACCGGATACTGGAAATGCAGACCAGCGCGCTGATACCAAACATCAGGACGATGCTCGCAAACGCGACACCAATCTTTCCGGCAATGGGGAGGTTCTTGATTGTTCTCATGATGGTCATCGTAAAGACGCGCCATACAGCCCCACGGAAGACCGTATAGCGGCGTGCAGAAAGCGGCAGCGCGGCGCGCCCTACACCGCACCGCGCACGTGTTCCCCGGCCTGGGCCCGTTCGTGGGCCTGCTGCAAAAGCCGCCCGGCAATCGCGGCGACGCGCGCCACGTGCGCCGTTGCCGCATCGCGGGCGCGTATCGCGTCGCGGCAACGAATTGCGTCGAGTATCTGGTTCATCTCTTCCACGGCTTGACGGCCGCGGTCGTCAGAGGCAATGGTCATCGCGCGCAAACGGTTGACGCGCGCATTCAAGGTCTGGGCAATTTCCCAGGCGACCTTCTTGCCGCCGCCCTCGAACATCTGCTCGTAGAAACGCGTCGTGAGTTCGCGGACCGCCGCATGCTCGTGCGCCTCGAATGCCCGCTGGATGTCTGCGATGCAGGCGGCCAGACGCGACACCACGCCGTCGTCCGCGGACCGTGCGCACGCCATCGCCGCGTCGCCCTCCAGCAGTGCGCGGATCTCGTAGATCTGGGCGGCTGTTTGCGCATCGAGCACCGCGACGATCGGCCCCTGGTTCGGAATCGAGTCCACGAGCCCTTCCGCCTCCAGGTGCCGCAACACCTCTCGCACCACGGTCCGGCTCACGCCCAGTTCCTCGCACAACGTGCGCTCGACAAGCCGCTCGCCTGGCGCGAAATGCGCATCGAGAATCGCCGTGCGCATCTTGTCCAGCGCGAGCTCACGCAACGTTGTCGTATTGCGTTCGACCTTCAGCGAGACAAGCGTGCCGCTCATCGTCGTCATGCCTGCGCAAAGAGGCGCACGTCGCGCGCATCCCAATCGACCAGCGCTTCGGTCCCGATCACGAGGCCGCTGTCGTGGCGATGGGCCGCCGGCATGCGAATGGAAATCTCCTGCTGCCAGGGCGTCGCGACCGCGTAATGCATGGCGTCGCCCAGATAGGTGATGTCGCGCACCGTGACGGGCAGCCCCGCCGTGCCATGGGCTTCCTGCAGCGCGCGAATGCGCATCTGCTCCGGCCGGATCATCAGCGTGCCGTCGTCCCCGGCCGCCAGCACCGAAGCGAGGTGCGCAGCCGTCACCGCATGGCCATTCGGAAACACGCCGTTCATGCCGCGTTCGTTGTTGGACATCACGCGCACCGGCAGGAAATTCGAGTTGCCGATGAAGCTCGCAACGAAGCGCGAAGCAGGGTTCGCATAGAGCTCTTCGCCTGTACCGACCTGCTCGATGCGCCCTTTGTTGAACACTGCAATGCGATCCGACAGACGCAACGCCTCTTCCTGGTCGTGCGTCACGTAGAGAATCGTGACGCCGGTCTCCTGATGGATGCGGCGCAGTTCGAGCTGAATTTCCTCGCGCAGCTTCTTGTCGAGCGCCGAAAGCGGCTCGTCCATCAGCAGCACGGGCGGGTCGTAGGCCAGCGCGCGCGCAATCGCGACGCGCTGCTGCTGGCCGCCCGAGAGTTGCGCCGGCATGCGGTCGCGGCAGTCGGAAAGATGCACGAGCTTGAGCATCTGCTCGACCTTCGCCTGCACCTCGCGGTCGGAACGGCGGCGCACGCGCAGCGGAAACGCCACGTTCTCGCCCACCGTGAGATGCGGAAACAGCGTGTAGCGCTGGAACACCATGCCGATGTTGCGCTTGTTCGGCGCCACCGAAAGCAGCGGCTTGCCGTCGAGCAGCACGCGTCCCTCGCTCGGCTCCTGAAAGCCCGCCACGATGTACAGCGTCGTGCTCTTGCCCGAACCCGACGGCCCGAGGAACGTCATGAATTCGCCCTTGCGAACGTCCAGTGACACATGGTCGATGGCGACGACGTCGTCGTACGTTTTACGCAAGCGCTGGATTTGCAGGAATGCGGCAGTCATGGCTCATGCACCTCCTTATCGGGCGCGGCGCAATACTGCGCCCGCCAACATCAATACGGTCGTCAAGCCGACGAGCAACGAAGACGCTGCCGCGACGACAGGCGTCAAATCTTGCCGCAGCGTGGTCCAGATTCGCACCGGCAGCGTCTGCAACGTGGGGCTCGCCATGAAGATCGAGATGACCACTTCGTCCCACGACGCGAGGAACGAGAAGATCGCGGCAGCAAAAAGCCCGAGCCTGATGGCGGGCAGCGTCACGCGCAGCTTCACTTCGAGCGGCGACGCGCCGCAAATCAGCGCGGCGTCTTCCAGCGCGGTGTCGAAGCTCACGAGCGAATTGCTGATGGAAATGATCGAGAACGGCAACGCGATGATGAGATGGCCGATCACGAAGCCCACCATCGTGCCGTTCAGGCCGATACGCAGCGTGAACGCATACAGCGCGACAGCCAGCACGACGACGGGCAGCACCATCGGCGTGAGGAAAAACGCCTGTACGGCGCCGCGCCCGCGAAACTTGCCGCGCACGAGAGCGAGCGAAGCAAGAAAACCGATCACGACGGAAAGCACCGTCACGATTGCCGCAAGCTGCGCGCTCGTCAGCAGCGAGTTGAGCCAGCCGGCGTCGGTGAAGAGCTGCCGATACCATTGCAGCGTCCAGCCAGGCGGCGGAAAGATCAGCCATTGCGAATCGCCGAACGACAACGCGACGATAAACACAATAGGCAGCAGCAGGAACACGGCGACGGCAGCGCCCACCGCCAGCAGCAGCCAGCGCACTGCGCCGAGGCGATCGAAGTCGAGCAACATGTCAGCGCCCTCCCGGATTCGTGCGCCCACCGCTCGTGAAGCGCAGCTGCAACGCGTACAGCGAAAGGGTCACGGCGAGCAGCACGAATGCGGCGGCGCCCGCGAGCCCCCAGTTCAAGAGTTCCTGCACGAGCTGCGCGATCAGTTCGGCCAGCATCATGTACGACGGTCCGCCGAGCAGCGCCGGCGTGACGAAGTAGCCGAGCGCCATGACGAACACCATCAACGCACCGGACGCGACGCCCGGCAGCGCGAGAGGCACCAGCACGCGCCAGAACGCCTGCCAGCGGCTTGCGCCGCAAATCGCCGCCGCGCGCAGCGTGGACGGATCGATGCTGCGCAGCGTCGCATGCAGCGGCATGACGAGAAACGGCAGCATGATGTACGTCATGCCGATCGTCACGCCGACGAGGTTGTTCACCAGGGCGAGCGGCTCGCGGATCAACCCGAGCGCCATGAGCACACGGTTGATGGGACCTGTGGCCTGCAGCAGCACCATCCATGCGAACGTGCGCGCAAGCAGATTGGTCCACATCGAGAGCAGCAGGATCGCGAACAGCACGGAGCTGAGCTTGCGCGGCGCGACGGCCAGCAACCACGCAGTGGGGAAGCCGATTGCAACGGTGGCCACCGTCACGACGGTCGCCACGAGGAACGTATTGCCGAACACCCGCAGATACGTCGTGGATCCGAGCAGCTGCGTGTAGTTGTGCAGACCCGGCGTCGGTTCGAGCACGCTGCGCAGCAGCAGCGAAAGCACCGGCAGCAGAAAGAAAACCGCGAGCAGCAGCAAGGCCGGCGCGAGCAGGCGAAAGCTGCGCCAATCGCGCCGCCGGCGCGAAGACGTTGCGGGCGGCTGGGCGACGGTACTCAAGACGTTAGGCATGGTGACTCCCAATCACACTGTGCGGCGCCCGCTGCGGGGCGCCGGGGTCATGCTTGCTTCATGCTTGCTTCATGCTCACTTCGACTGCCACGCATACCAGCGCTTCGCGATCTCGTCGCGATGCTCGGCCCAATACTTCATGTCGAGGTCGATCTGCGACGACTTGTACTGGTCGGGAAGCGTCTTCGCGACCGCAGCGGGCATCAGTGCCGGCGCTTTCACGTTGATCGGCGCATAGCCCGTATCCGCGGCAAATTTCGCCTGCGCCTGGGCGCTCGTTGCGGCGGCGAGATACTTCATTGCCTCGTCGCGATGTTTCGCGCCCTTCGGGATCACCAGCAAGTCGGCCGCGGTCAGGTTCTGATTCCACGAAATGCCCACCGGTACGCCGGTCTGTTCGAGCGCATGCAGTCGACCGTTCCAGAACATGCCGATGGGCGCCTCGCCCGATGCAAGCAGCTGCTGCGATTGCGCGCCGCCGCTCCACCAGACGATGTCGCTCTTGATGGTGTCGAGCTTCTTGAATGCACGGTCGAGATCGAGCGGATAGAGTTTGTTGGCCGGCACGCCGTCGGCGAGCAGCGCCAGTTCGAGCACGCCCGGCGCGGACCACTTGTACAGCGTGCGCTTGCCGGGGAAACGCTTCGTGTCGAACAGGTCGGTCCATGTCGAGGGTTGCGCACCCGTGTACTTCGCCTTGTTGTAGCCGAGCACGAACGAGTAGTAGAAGCTGCCCACGGCGGCAGGCGACGTGAAGCGCGGATCGAGTTCGTCCTTCTTGACGACGGAGAAGTCGATCGGCTCGATCAACCCCGCCTTCTGTGCGGCGTACGCGAAGTCGCCTTCCACGTCGACGACGTCCCAGGTCACGTTGCCGCTTTCGACCATGGCCTTCAACTTGCCGTAGTCGGTCGGGCCGTCCATCAGCACGTTGATGCCCGTTGCCTTGGTGAAGGGCTGCGCCCAGTCCTTGTCCTGCGAAGACTGCGTCGTGCCGCCCCAGCTCGTGAATACGATCGGCTCGGCCGCCGTAGCGCTTGCGGTTGCGAAGGCGGCCGCGCATGCCGTGATCAGCGCTGCCGTTTGAAAGACGTTCCTGCTGTTCATGTTGGTCTCCTGCCTCAGGCAGTTATCAATCGTGGAGTGGGGACATCCGTGAATTACGTGGCCTTCATCCGAGCGGCGAGAAAGGCGCGGGCTTCATGATCTTGCTTTCCATTTCTTCCATCAGCGCCTGAATCTTCGGCGCAAAGGACTGCCAGGCCGGGTCTGCGGCAAGTTGCGCGCGGCGCCGTTCGCGCTCGTCCAGACTCGGGTAAGCCCAGATGTGAACGATCTGGTTCAGCGGACCGATTTCCGAATAGAAATAGCCGATCAACTGGCCCAGATACCGCTTCTGCAACCCAATGCCCTCTTCCTCCACGAGCTTCAGATACGCGGGCACGGCGCCCGTCTTGATGCGATAGGTGCGGACTTCGTAGAACATGGCGGCTCTCTCTTGAACGCTTGAATGCTTCAACGCATGACGAACGGGTCTGCAATAGGCTCGTCCGACGTGCGAATCCATACCGACTTCGTGCGCGTGTAGTCGAGCACCGCTTCGAGGCCGCCTTCGCGCCCGAGGCCGCTCAGACCATAGCCGCCGAACGGCACGATCGGCGACACGGCGCGATACGTGTTGACCCACACGATGCCCGCGCGCAATGCACGCGTGAGCCGATGCGCGCGCGTGAGGTCCCGCGTGAACACGCCTGAGGCGAGGCCATAACGAGTGTCGTTCGCAAGCGCAATGGCGTCGGCCTCGGTGTCGAATGCGACGACGCTGAGCACCGGGCCAAATAGCTCCTCCGTCACACACGGCACGTGCGCGTGCGGACAATCGACGATGGTCGGCAGGAAGTAGTGGCCGGTAGTCATGCCGTCCGGCTGCGCGCCGCCCGCCACGACGCGGCCGCCGGCTTCCACGCTCGCGCCCAGTACCTGCCGGATGTGGTCGAGCTGACGGCGGGTGGCGAGCGGCCCCATCTCCGTGGCCTCGTCCTGCGGGTCACCAATGCGGATGGCGCCCGCCCGCGCGATCAGACGCTCGACCAGCACGTCGTGAATGCCGCGCTGCACGAGCAGCCTGGAACCGGCCACACAGCTTTGCCCCGTGGCCGCGAAGATGCCGGCCACCACGGCGTTACATGCGCTGTCGAGATCGGCGTCGTCGAACACGAGCACGGGCGACTTGCCGCCCAGTTCGAGCGACGTCGCAGCGAGGTTCTCCGCGGAATTGCGCACCACGTGTCGCGCGGTGTGCGGACCACCCGTGAACGCGATGCGCGAGACGAGCGGATGGCTCGTCAGCGTGCGTCCGCATTCGTTGCCGAAGCCCGTCACGATATTGACCACGCCCTGCGGAAAACCGGCTTCGTGAACGAGTCGCGCGAATTCCAGCAGCGGCGCCGGGCCGTCTTCGGAAGCCTTGAGCACCACAGTGCAGCCGGCCGCGAGCGCCGGCCCGATTTTCACCGCCGACAGGAACAGCTGCGAGTTCCACGGAACGACCGCGGCGACGACACCCACCGGCTCGCGTCGCAGCGTCACTTCCATGTCCGGTTTGTCGACGGGCAGCCACGCCCCCTGGATCTTGTCGGCCACGCCCGCGTAATAGCGGTAGTACTCGGCGACGTAGCCAATCTGGCTGCGCGTCTCGCGAATGATCTTGCCGGTGTCCCGGGTTTCCAGTTCGGCAAGACGCGGCGCATGCTGCTCGATCAAGCCGGCGAGCCGGTACAGGAGCTTGCCGCGCGCGCTCGCGGTGAGATCGGCCCATGCGGAGCCTGTGAGCGCCCGATGCGCCGCGCACACGGCGCGGTCCACGTCCTGCGCACTCGCCGCGGGCATCTGCGCCCATACGCTGCCAGACGACGGATCGATGCTGTCGAAATGCTCTGCGGCGTCTTCGAAGGCGCCGTCGATGTACTGCTGGAACCGTTGCAACATGGTCAAGCCGCTCCATTCATGAAGTTGGCTTAGAGGCTGAGGGGCTCAGGGACTCAGGGACTTCGCGTCAGCGCACGCCGAACGCGGGCATCACCTCGGAGATGAACAGCTCGAGCGACTTGCGCTTGCGCTCGAAGCTCATGTGGCTGTCGAGCCAGAAGCTGTACTGGTCGTAGCCCAGTTCCTCGTAGTGCTTGAGCCGCCCGATGACGTCCTTCGGCTCGCCGATCACGAGGTTCTTGCGAATCGCCTCGCGCGAATACTGCGGGAACATCTCGACGTCGGCATCCGTGAGCGGCTCCATGAAGCCCTGCGTGACGGGGCGTTCGTTCTTGAACCACTTGGAGAAGCACCGGTAGAAGTCCGCCAGGTCTTCAACGGCCGCGTCCACCTCGGCTGCATTGGCCCCGACGAACGTGTGCATCAGCATCATCACCTGCGGACGCGGCACGTCCGGATGCGCGGCACAGGCGGCATTGAAGCGCTCCATCAGGCTCACGACTTCGGCGTCGCCCGCGGCGAGCGACGTCACCTGCACGTTGCAGCCGTTGGCCACCGCGAACGCGTGCGAGTTCGGATCGCGTGCGGCGAGCCACATGGGCGGATGCGGCTGCTGGATGGGGCGCGGCACCGGCGTCGTCGCGGGAAACGACCAGAATTCGCCCTGATGCGCGTAGTCGCCCTCGAACAGCTTGCGCAAGGCCGGCACGAGTTCGCGCATGCGAGCGCCGGCGCTCATCGCGTCGAGCCCTGGCAACAGGCGCTCGTACTCGAACGAATACGCGCCGCGTGCCACGCCCAGATCGAGCCGGCCGTTGCTCGCCACGTCGACCATGCCGGCTTCGCCTGCAAGTGCGATGGGATGCCAGAACGGCGCGATGACGGTGCCGGTGCCGAGCCGGATGCGCTCGGTCTTCGCGGCGAGATACGACAGATTCACGAACGGATTGGGCGCGATGGTGAACTCCATCGCGTGGTGCTCGCCGATCCAGGCGGTCTCGAATCCGCCGCGTTCGGCAAGCTGCACGAGTTCGGTCATCTCGTCGAACAGTTCGCGATGCGACGTCTTTGTGTCGTACCGCTCCATGTGCAGGAACAACGAAAATTTCATGATGTTTGGCTCCGACAGGCCGGCTGCCCGGCAGCGTTTCGTGCGCGTCAGCCGCGATGTTTGAATGCGTTCAGTGAGTGGTTGCGAGCGCCTGGACCGTGCCGGCTTCGCTGTCGCCGACATACACGCCGAAGGCGTCCTCGCTGCGCTCGCGCATGTAGCGCTCGAGCATGGAGCGCTCCGCTTCGTCGTGTAACTCACTCCAGGGAATCTGCATCAACGGAACGATGCGGATGGGGCCGCCCGATTGCGGCGCAATGTCGTTCTTCACGCGGCCGCGGTAATAGATCTGCACACCCGGCGTGGGCTGCCTGTCGGACTCGAACACGGCGAACAGGAAGTCCAGATGCGCCTTGATGCCGAGCTTCGCCAATACGCCCGCAAGGCTCGCGGCATCGCTCTGCGGTTCGAGCCGCGCGCCCGTAGGCAATTGCAGGCCTTGCGGCGTATCGAGCAGCACGAGCCCGTCGCGATGTTCGAGAATCGCGCCCACCCGCGCGCGCGTGCCGGCCGCGGCGACTGCGTCGAATGTGAGGCTGAAGTTCACGTAGGCACCCCGGCAGTAGCCGAGCGGCGAAGAAGGCGTATGAACGAAATCGAGCACGCGGCCGATCAGGATGATGTGGTCCCCCGCATCGATCACTTCATGGGTCGCGCAATCGAAGCTTGCCGCGGCGCCTTCCATGACCGGAGCGCCGGTCACCCGGGCGCGCCATGCGACCTGCGAGAACTTGTCGGCGGCCTTCGAGGCAAATACACCGGACACGGCCTTCTGGTCTTCCGCCAGCACGCTCACCGCGAAATGGCGCGTTTGCGAGAACACCGGATAGCTCGATGCCGTCTTCGCGATGCAAACCAGGATCAGCGGCGGATCGAGCGAAACGGAGGTGAACGAATTGGCCGTGAAGCCGCGCGGCGAGCCGTCGGGCTGGATCGTCGTGACCACCGTCACGCCCGTTACGAAAGCGCCGAGCGCACGGCGGAATTCGGCGATATCGATGGTCTGTTCGTGGATCGGCTCAGTCATTGCATTCTCCTGATATCGGACCGCGGCTCGCCGTTCACACCTGCTTTCGACGTGCCGAGCAGGAATTCCAGCAACCGTTCGTTCACTTGCGCCGGATTGGTCACGTTCATCATGTGGCGTTCGTTCGCGATGATCGTGGCGTGGCCGAGCGGCGCGGCCGCCGCCATGGCATGCGACATGGCCGGGTTCGAGTTCGCGTCGCATTCGCCCGTGAGAAACAGTGCGGGCACGGCGAGATCCGCAAGCCTGCCGACATGCGCGTCGTCCGAGCAGGCAAAGAGCTGATAAGTGCGCGCATAGCCGACCGGATCGACGTTCACGAGCAGCGCGCGTATCGCCTGAGCCGCCTGCGCGAGATGCGCGGGAACCGGGTCGCCGAACCAGCGCGCAAGCGTCACGTCGACGCCCGCTTCAATGCCCGCTGCAATGCCCGCTTCAAGCCCGGCTCCAACGCTTCCTTCCGTGCCCGCCTGGCTACTGCGTGCAGGCGGCGTATCACCGAGCATCGCCGCGCGGCTCATCACCGCAGCCCGTTGACGAGGCGTGCGGTTGTACACCGCATTCAACGCCGCCACGCTCAACGCGCGCTCCGGATGCGTCAGCGCGAACTCAAGCGCGACGAGCGCGCCCATCGAATGCCCCACCACATGCACGCGCTGAATCTGCAACGCGTCAAGCAGCGCTTCGAGCTGAGCGGCGTACTCGCCGAGCGTGGGCGCCGGCGTGGGCAAGCCGCTACCGCCGTGTCCCAGCATGTCGTACGCAACAACCTGGTAGTGCTGCGTCAAGGCGTCGATCTGCGGCGCCCACACGCTGTGGTTCATGCCCACGCCGTGAATCAGCACGACCGTCTCGCACGCGAGCGCCCCCTGTGGCGGGTAGACGCTGTAGCTCGTGCCCGCGGCAACGCCGCGCGTCACGGTACGGTCGAGCACAGGGTCAACCTTCATTGGACGCAAGCTCCTGGAGGTCCTTCAGATCCTGATACCGGTCACCGATACGGTGATGCGGCCGGCCGCCCACCGATGCGCCCAGCGCGATCACCAGTTCGTCGGGCGCGGGCGCGTCGGTGATCGAAAATTGCACGGTGAGGTAATGCGAGCGCATCCCTTCGTCATCCTTGTGCATCAGCGGAATCGAGATCGGGCAGTTCGGACCGCCGCGCAGGTTCGTAAAGCTCAGATAGCTCTTTGCGCCCACCGCCTGGCGATAGTGATTGCCGAATCGCAGCGTATGGATCAGCGCGGAAGCGTGCTCGAGTTCGCCCGACGTGCCGACGATCGCCGCCTTGCCATAGCCTTCGACCGCGTCGCCAGACCCCGCCGCGCGCAGGATCTCCGCCGTCAGCAATTCGCCGAGTTGCGGCGCGAGCGCGTGAATTTCGGGCTTCAGGTCTTCCACGAAGCCGCGGCCAGCCCACGGATTGCGCAGCACGGCGGCCACGCTGAACAGCTTCAGCGGCCGGGGCGCAGCCTTGCCGCCTTCAATGAACGTTTCTTCGACGTAGCTGACCAGCTTGCGCACTTCTAGCTTCATAGCGTTCTCCTGACTTGAACGATGCCCTGAATGTCATCGTTGAGATTATGGTATACCAAATTACGGTGCACAAAAATCCATAGATACTATGGAATACCATAGTACGAACTTCATATTTTGGGCACGATCCTTGCCGGGAGTTCAGCTGACTGCAAGAAGTGGCGGCATAACGGTCGCGTGCGGGCGTAGAAGATCGGCGATAATACGGAATACCACGTGCCGGACGTCCGAGCCAACCGTACAAAAAACCTGTCTTCCTTTTCTACGCCATGCCCGACCTGAAAATAAATCGAACGGCCAAGACTCTGAGAGAACTCGCGCTCGACAAGCTGCGCGGCGCCATCGTGCAGGGCTATTTCAAGCCGGGCACCCGCCTTGTCGAGCGCACCCTTTGCGACGAACTGGGCGTGAGCCGCACGGTGGTGCGCGAAGTGCTCCGGCATCTGGAAACCGAAGGTCTCGTCGAGACCGTGGCGCGGCAAGGCCCGATCGTTGCGCGCCTCGATCCGAGCCAGGTGGGCGAGATCTATGAATTGCGCAGCCTGCTCGAAGCCAACGCCGCAAGCGCCTGCGCCACGAGTGCGACGCCGGAGCTGGTTGCGCGCCTGCGCGGCATCCGCCGCATGATCGAAGCAGCCTTCGCCGCGGGCGACGCGTCACGCGTACTCGAGCACACGGAACAGTTCTACGACGCCATGTTCGAGGGCGCGGGCAAGGTCGTCTCGCTGGGTGTCGTCAAGTCGCTGAACGCGCGGATCAACCGGCTGCGCGCGCTGACCATCGCCACGCCGGGCCGCAGCGACGAATCGAACCGCGAGATGAACGCGTTGCTCGACGCAATCGAACGCGGCGACGGGCAAGCAGCGGCAGAGGCTTCGTGCACCCACATCAAGCGCGTGTCCGAGCTTGCGCTGCGCGCGCTCGCCGAACAAGGCGAGGCGAGCGGCAGCACGTGAGTCGCGCGCACTGCCGGCCAGCCGCCCGCCCTCGCCCTTGACGCGCTCACGGGTGGTAAGCCGTCTCGCCGTGCGAGCTGACGTCGAGCCCTTCGCGCTCGCCGTCCGTATCCACACGCAGCCCGATCGTGAGGTCGACCAGCTTGAACGCAATGATCGAGACGACCGCCGACCACACGAGCGACGTGCCCACGCCCCAGCACTGCGCGATCAGTTGATCGGCGATGTGATAGTCGGCCACCTTGTTCGCGGTGTAGTCGTAGATGCCGGTGCCACCCAGCGACGGCGACGCGAACACGCCGGTCAAGAGCGCGCCGGCAATGCCGCCGATGCAGTGCACGCCGAAGACGTCCAGTGAATCGTCCACGCCGATCAGGCGCTTGAGTCCGTTCACGCCCCAGTAGCACAGCGCGCCGGCCACGCCGCCCATCACGAGGGCGCCCATCGGACCGACGAAGCCGCACGCGGGCGTGATGACGACGAGGCCGGCAATGGCGCCCGACACCGCGCCGAGCATCGAGGGCTTCTTCTTCAGCATCCATTCGACGCCGGTCCACGACACCGTGGCCGCACACGTGGCGAGCAGCGTCGTGACGAACGCGAGCGTAGCCGCACCGCTCGCCTCCAGCGCTGAGCCCACGTTGAAGCCGAACCAGCCCACCCACAACAGCGAGCCGCCGATCATCGTCATGGTCAGGCTGTGCGGCGCCATGGACTCGCGACCAAAGCCCACGCGCTTGCCGATCATCACAGCGCCGACGAGCGCCGCGATGCCCGCGTTGATGTGGACGACGGTTCCGCCCGCGAAGTCGATGGCACCCTTCTGGAACAGGAAGCCGGCCGTCGCATTGGCCTTGTCGGCCGCGGCGGCGCTCGTGTACGCATCCGGGCCCGGCCAGTACCAGACCATGTGCGCGATCGGCAGGTACGAAAAGGTGAACCAGAGCACCATGAACATGAGCACAGCGGAAAACTTCGCGCGCTCCGCGATGCCGCCCACGATCAGCGCCGGAGTGATCGCCGCGAACGTCAGCTGGAACGAGACGTAGATGAATTCGGGAATCACCACGCCCTTGCTGAACGTGGCAGCGACCGAGTCCGGCGTGATGCCCGCGAGAAACGCCTTGCTGAGTCCGCCGAAGAACGCATTGCCTTCGGTGAACGCGATGCTGTAGCCGTAAAGCGCCCACAGCACGCCGAGCAGGCAAAAGACCACCAGCGTCTGCATCAGGATGGACAGCATGTTCTTGGCGCGCACCATGCCGCCGTAAAAGAGCCCCAGCCCCGGGGCCGCCATCATCACCACGAGAAGGGTCGCGACGATCATCCACGCCGTATCCCCCTTGTTCGGCACGGGGACAGCCGGGCCGGTCTGGGCCCAGGCGGGCATCGCGAGGACGAGCGTCCCGATCAATGCAAGCAAACCGATCATTCTTTTCATTTGCCGATACCTTGAACAAAAGGGGAGCCGGCGGTCCCCCGCAGGGGCCGCGCCGAAGCAAACACATGCCAAAAGGAATGTTCCTGTAGCCGGGGCCGCCTCGACGTTAGTCGAGGCAACGGGCGCTAGTCGCGAACGCCCGGAATCCACGACGTGCCGGCGAGCGGCACGCGCGCCATGGCGGCCGCTTCGACCGTGAGCGCAACCAGATCCTCCCGTTCGAGGTGATGCACGTTCTGCTTGCCGCACGCCCGCGCGATGGTGGCCAGTTCCATGTTCAGCGTCTTCAGGTAGTTCCGCACACGACGCGCGCCTTCCTCCGGCTCGAGACGCCGCTCGAGCAGGGCGTCCTGGGTCGTCACGCCAACCGGGCACTTGCCGGTGTGGCAGTGATGACAGAAGCCGGGCGACGTATGCAGCGCCGCGTAATCGGCCACGGCCGAATGCAGCATGCCGTCCTGGAAGTACGTTTCGCCGTTGCAGCCGAGCGCCATCAACACGCCCTGCCCGATCGCGACGGCGTCCGCGCCAAGCGCCAGCGCCTTCGCCACGTCCGCACCGGTGCGAATGCCGCCCGACACGATCAGTTGCACCTGGCCCTTCATGTTCAGGTCTTCGAGCGCGTCCACCGCCTGACGGACCGCAGCGAGCGTCGGAATGCCGACGTTCTCGATGAAGCAGGTCTGCGTAGCCGCCGTGCCGCCCTGCATGCCGTCGACCACCACGACATCCGCGCCCGCATGCACGGCGAGCTTCACGTCGTTGAAGGTGCGCGTGGCGCCCACCTTCACGTAGATCGGCTTTTCCCAGTCGGTAATCTCGCGCAGTTCCTGAATCTTGATCGCGAGATCGTCAGGGCCGGTCCAATCCGGGTGGCGGCTCGCCGAACGTTGATCCACGCCGGCCGGCAGCGTGCGCATGGCGGCCACGCGCGGGTTCACCTTCTGCCCGAGCAGCATGCCGCCGCCGCCCGGCTTCGCGCCCTGCCCGATCACGACCTCGATCGCGTCGGCACGGCGCACGTCGTCGGGGTTGAACCCATAGCGCGAAGGCAGGCACTGGTAGACGAGCGTCTTCGACGAAAGGCGCTCCTCCTGCGTCATGCCGCCGTCGCCGGTCGTGGTGGACGTGCCGGCGGCCGTCGCTGCGCGACCGAGCGCCTCCTTCACGTTCGCCGACAGCGCGCCGAAGCTCATCCCTGCCACGGTGATCGGGATGTCGAGCACGATGGGCTTTTTCGCGAAGCGCGTGCCGAGCACGGTCTGCGTCGAGCACTTCTCGCGATAGCCTTCCAGCGGGTAACGCGACAACGACGCGCCGAGAAACAGCAGGTCGTCGAAATGCGGCACGTGGCGCTTCGCGCCCAGACCGCGAATCTCGTAAAGACCGCGCTGTGCGGCCGTGTGGATGTAGTCGATCGTCTTGCGGTCGTAGCCGTACGACTCTTCCTGCTGCAAGCGTGCGAAATGAACGGGTTTGACTTCCATGGCGTCTTCTCGGTGGAGCGTGGATTCAATATTCCTGGTCCGCATCGGCGTTCCAGTGGTAGAGCGTGCGCGCCGACGCAATGCGCTTGAACGCACGCGGATCGTGGTCCAGTCCGGCTGCGTCGAGCAACGCCGCAACGGCACTCACGTCGGCGTCGGTCATCGGTTCGAACTGCGCATCGGCGCCGAGCGACTTCACGTCGCCCTTCACGTAGAGCACGGCCTCGTACAACGAATCGCCCAGCGCGTCACCGGCGTCGCCGCAGATCACCATGCGCCCGGCCTGCGCCATGAAGGCGGAGAAGCTGCCCACCGAGCCGCCCACCACGATGTCGCCACCCTTCAGCGAGATGCCGCAACGCAGCCCCGCGTCGCCCTCGATCACGAGCAACCCGCCGTGCGCGGACGCCCCCGCGCCGTTCGACGCAAAGCCTTTCACGTGCACCTTGCCGCTCATCATGTTTTCCGCGACGCCGGTGCCCGCGCTGCCTTCGATGACGATGGTCGCGTGCTTGTTCATGCCGCCGGCGTAATAGCCGGCGTGGCCTTCGATGGTCACCGTCACGTCGGCATCCACGCCCACTGCGATGTTGTGCGCGCCGTTGGGCGAGGTCACGACGATGGCCTCGCCGCGCAGCGTGTCGGCGCCGCCGTGCAGATACTGGTTGACCTCCCGGACGGTGGTGCGCTCAAGGTCGAATGTCATGCGTTCCATACGTACATCTCCTCGGGTGCGGGTTCGAAGACCTTCGCGTTCTTGATGTCGGGCAGATGCGCGAGCGAGCGGAACTCGGACGCGATTGCCACGTAGTCGTCGTTCTCCGCCACGACGGCGGGCTTGCACGCGAACGGGTCACGAATCAGCGCGAGTTCGGTGGGCGTGCCCATCAGGAAGGTGTAGAAGCCGTCCAGCTCCTCGAAGCCCCGTTGCAGCGCGACGGGCAACGTGTCGCCTTCGCGCAGGCGCCATTCGAGGAAGCGGCACGCGGCCTCGGTGTCGTTGTCGGTATCGAAGTGGATGCCCTTGGGTTCAAGCTTGCGGCGCACGCCGTATGGATTCGAGAGCGAGCCGTTGTGCACGAGGCAAAAATCTTCGCCGGCCGTAAACGGATGCGCGCGATCAGGCGTCACCGCCGACTCGGTGGCCATGCGCGTGTGGCCGACCAGGTGCGATCCCTTGAGCTCGCTGAACGCGTAGCGCGCGGCAATGTCTGCGGGCAGACCAATGTCTTTGTACAGATCGATGGACCGCCCCGCGGACAAGACGTAGAGGCGCGGGTAATGCTCGTTCAGCCATTTCCTCGCCATGTCGGCCTGGGCGTGCACCGTGAGCACCGCATGATTCTGTTTGGCCTCGACGTGCGCGCCCGCATCGACGGACGCCTTCACGCGGTCGAGCAGCACGTCCCACGGGAAATGCTCGCCTTCGTCCGTAAAGCCCGAGTACAGGCTGAGCTTGCGCTGGTCCGCATCCACGGCATCCGCGAACACCGCGAGGCCGGCCGAATCCGGGCCCCGTTCGGTCATGCCGATCAGCATCGGCACCATCAGTTCGCCAAGCCGGTCGCGCAATGCCGGTGTCTTGACCAGCAATCCCACGATTCCGCACATGTTGCTTTCTCCTCAGAAAAATTCGACGTACTGCCTGATTTCCCAATCCGACACGTGGCGCATGTATTCGAGCCACTCCATTCGCTTGAGCTTGATGAATTCGCCTACCACCGGCCCGAGCGCATCGCAGAGGGTCTGGTCGGCTTCGAGTGCGTCGAGCGCTTCGCCCAGGTTCTGCGGCAGCACGCCGATGCCATGCTCACGCAGTTTTTGGGGCGACCATTCGTACAGGTTCTCGTTGGCGGGCGTGCCGGGCGAAAGACCACGGTCGATGCCGTCGAGGCCGGCAGCGATCACGGCCGCCGTCGCGAGATAGGGGTTGCATGCGCCGTCGGGCAAACGCAGTTCGATGCGCCCGCCCGGCATGCGCACCATGGTCGAGCGGTTGTTGTCGCCATAGCTGATATAAGCGGGCGCCCAGGTCGCGCCCGTCAGCGAACGGCCCACGACAAGCCGCTTGTACGAGTTCACCGTGGGGTTGCACAGGGCCGTCAGTGCGGGCGCATGGGCGAGCAGGCCAGCCGTGAACTGGTAGCCGAGCGCCGAGAGGCCCATGCCGAGCGCGTCCGCCTTGTCGGCAAAGAGGTTGCGCTCGCCGTCGCCAATCGACATATGCATGTGCATGCCGTTGCCAGGCCGGTTCGCAAACGGCTTCGGCATGAACGAGCAGATCATGCCGAGTTCGTTGGCGATTTCCGATGCGGCCATCTTGAAGAACACGTAGTGGTCGCACGACGTCAGGCAATCGGTGTACGTGTAATTGATTTCGAACTGGCCGTTCGCGTCCTCGTGATCGATCTGGTAGACGTCGATGCCGACCGCCCGCAGCGATTCGGTGAGCCGCTCCAGAAACACGCGCGTGCGCGACAGCCCCTTGTAGTCGTAGCAGGGCTTGGCAAGCGTGTCGCTCGCGTCGCAAGGCTCGAGCACGCCCGACGCGCTGCGCTTCAACAGCGAAAACTCGGGTTCGAGGCCCGTGTAGAGCGTCCAGCCGCGTTCGGCAACACGCGCCACCTGCTTCTTCAGCGTCACGCGCGAATCGAACGCCCACGGCGCGCCGCTCACGTGACCGTCGCAGACGATCCGCGCGAGGCCCGCCTGCCACGGCACCGGCGTGAGCGTCGCAAGGTCGCCGACCGCCATGTAATCCGGCCCGTTCGGCTCGATGCCCACGCCCCAGATCGCAAAACCCGCGAAGCCCGCGCCCGCCTCCAGCACGCTGCGCAGATGCGCGAGCGGCACGGACTTCGCCTTGGCCACGCCGTGAATGTCGACGAATTGCGCCAGCACGTACTTCACGCCGTGTTGCGCGAGGTATGCCTGGGCTTCTTCCGCACTACCAAAGCGGGGCACGCTTCCGAGCGCGTTGACGGGCAACTGGCTCGCATCGTTCAGGTTCATCGCCACTCCTTCCTGTTGCATGGTTCGCTGATTTGAGGAAGCCGCCCGGCAGACGAGCGGCCCGACTTCGCGACATGGACAGGTACCGCGCACGGCACGCTTGAACCACATCTTCAGTATGTGGAGGAATTTATTGTCATGCAACAATTATTCCCTCCATGAAACTTTCGGCGTACACGCCGGCGTCAAGGGCAGCCGCCTGCGCGAATACCGCAATCTGCTACTCTTGCCGATTTACCGAGGTCGACGATGCCCACCGCAGACGACAGCAAGACACCGCTCGAACGCTATCTCGGGGCCACCATCCGCGAGCTGCGCCAGAGCCACGACCTGACCATCGCGCAGGTCGCCGAACAGGCCGGCATCAGCCGCGGCATGCTCTCGAAGATCGAGAACGCGCAGACCTCGGCCGGACTCGACGTGCTCAACCGGATCGCCCAGGCGCTCGGCGTGTCCATGTCCACGCTATTCCGCAACTTCGACGTCCCCCAGGGCGGCGCCCAGCTCGTGAAGAAAGGCGCGGGCATGGAAGTGGTTCGCAAAGGCACGAAAAGCGGCCACACCTATCACCTGCTCGCTTACGACCAGGGGCCGCGCAAAACTTTCGAGCCGTTCCTGATCACGATGGAAGACAAGGCCGAACGCTTCCCGGTGTTCGAGCACCCCGGCACCGAGTTCATCCACATGCTCAGGGGCGTGATCGAATACCGGCACGGACAGCAGACCTACGTCCTGCATCCGGGCGACACCCTGACGTTCCGCGGCGATGTTCCGCACGGCCCGGAACGTCTCATCAAAACCCCCATCCAGTTCCTGTCGATCTTCGTCTACGGACAGCCCACCGAAGAGTGAGTCGCCCGCCCGCCAATACAGTGCAAGCTTCATGCCATGTTTATTGATGGGAACCAAAGATTCCCATGGATAAACACTCTGGGCGGCAATGCTGCGGGTCGTCATCGAAGGTTTGGGCTGTTTCTGCGAGTTGAGGGTGCGCTGGAGCAACGATTCCGGTGCAGCGCCGCACTATTACGGAAAGCGCGGTTACGAAGGTGTATCACCCTTCCTTATGCTGCAACCCGGCCAACGCAGCCAGCGCCGCATCGACCATGGCGCGCACCGTGCCCTGTACCGCCGCCGCTCGCGCCGGCTCGTAGGCGAACGGATGGGTCTCGTTCATGTACGTCGACTGACACATCTCGAGCTGCACCGCGTGCACACCGTCCGAAGGGTTGCCGAACGCGCGCGTGATATAGCCGCCCTTGAAGCGGCCGTTCGCCACCCACGTATGCGGGCTGGCGGCCGCTTCGCGCTCGATGGCAAGTTGCACGGAGGGCGCGACCGTCCGGCCGTCCTGCGTGCCGATATTGAGGTCCGGCAGCTTGCCGTCGAATAGCCGCGGCAGCACGCTCGCAATCGAATGCGCTTCCCAGAGCAGCACGTGCGCGTGGCGCTCGCGCAGCCGGGCCAGTTCGGCCGCGAGTGCCGCGTGATAGGGCCGCCAGTATTCGGCCACCCGCCGGCGCTTCTCCTGCTCGTCCGGTTGGCAACCGTCGCGATAGAGCGGCTCGCCGCGAAATGTCTCGGCTGGGCACAGGCCGGTGGTGGTTTGGCCCGGGTACAGGCTTTCGTCGTTCGGCGGCCGATTGAGGTCGATGACGTAGCGCGACACCGTCGCGCCCAGCACCGTTGCACCGAGTGACTCAGCGAACGCGTACAGGCGGTCGAGATGCCAGTCGGTATCGGCGAGCGTCAAGGCGGTGTCGGTATAGCGGCTGCGCAGCGGTGCGGGAATCGCCGTTCCCAGGTGCGGGATCGAAATCAGCAACGGCGCGTTGCCGCGTTCGAGCGTGTAGAGGTCGCTCATGCAGGGCTCCTGGTGGATCAAAGCAATGCGTCGTCGGCAAGTTGCGGCAACGCGCGGGCGAGCGCAGGCCGGATCGAGTGGTCGAGCACGGATCGCGTCAGTTCCACGATCTCCCTGACGAAGTCTTCCCACTCGCCTTGCCTGTGCAGCAGAAAGAAATCGCGCCGCCCAAGGCGGCCGGACGGCAACGGCAGGATCGCGATCTCACCGAGGTAGTGCCGCGCCTGCCACAGACACAGCGGCGTCGAGATGGCGAAGCCCACCCGCGCGGCAACGAGGCTCAGCAGCGGGTCGGTCGCGTCGAATTCGAAACGCCTTGGGCTGTCGATACCCAGATGGCGCGCAAGCCGTTCCACCTGCTGGCCGATCACCGAACGCGCCGTGTAGCGGATCAGCGGCAGTTCGGCCGCGAGCGCGCGCCAGTCCACGTTCGGGCGTCCGGCCAGATGGCTGCGTGCGACGACGGCGACGAAGGCCTCCGAGAAAAGCGGCACCTCCACGATGCGCGCATCGCTCAGCGCGGTTTGCGTGCACACGGCGACGTCCAGTTCGCGGTCGTGCAATTGCTTGCTCAAACCCGGCGTAATGCCGGACCACATCGAAATCTGCCGCGACGTGCCGGACACCGCGCGGATCAGTTCGGGGCCCACGGTCGCCGCGAACGAATCGACACAGCCGAGGCGCACCGGCAGGCGTCCCGAATCCGATGCGTCGCCCACGCGCGTGCTGACCATTTGCGCGTGCTCGAGCAACGGCCCGGCGAGTTCGAGCAGCGCGCGGCCGGCAATGTTGGGCCGCGGCGGGCGGCTGTCGCGATCGAACAGCACGGCGCCCTGCTCGCGTTCGAGTGCCGAAACGGCCTGGCTGATCGCGCTCTGGCTCACGCCGATACGCTTCGCCGCAGCGGTCATCGACCCGGTCTCGCACACGGCAACGAAAGCCTGCAGCGCGCGCAGGTCGATTGGCGGTGGGGTGCGTCGCATCTTCTCTCCAGTTGCCGTCGCATACGGCCGTTCCGGCAAGGTGGCAGGAATGATGCGCCGGTTCGGTCGGCCCGCGCTCTGGATGAGCACTTCCGGGCGAGCTTCATAAGTTTGCCTAATACAAAATTCGGCAGGGCCCCCGCTGCCTAGAATCGGCTCACCGTCTACCCAGAGGACCCTGAGGGGAACCATGAGCCACTTCGACTTCATCGTGATCGGCGCCGGCGTGATCGGCACGTCGGTCGCGCACCACCTTGCCTCGCTCGGTGCCCACAGCGTGCTCGTCGTCGAGCGCGGCATGATCGGCGCCGGCACCACGTCGCAATCGTCCGGCCTGTTGCGCACGCATTACTCGGTGCGCCAGAACGTCGAGCTGGCGCGCGCGTCGTGGTGGGCATTCAACAATTTCGCCGACTACGTGGGCGACGACGAAGCGTCGTGCGGGCTCGTCAAGTGCGGCTACATGATCTGCGCGCCCGACGGCCCGAAGCTCGATCCACTGCGCGCCTCGCTCAACGCCCAGCGCGCGATGGACATCGAAGTCCAACTGCTCGAACGGGACGAGGCACGCGAGCGCCTGCCCATCGCGCAGTTCGACGACGCGGCGCTGATCGGCTTCGAGCCGGAAGCCGGCTTTGCCGATGCGTACCTCGTCGCGACGAGCTTCGCCAAATCGGCACGGCGGCGCGGCGTCAAGATTCTCGAAGGCACAACGGTTACGGGACTCGTGCGCGAAGGCCGCCGCGTGGTTGGCATCGAGACGAGCGCGGGCCGCTTCACCTGCGCCACGCTCATCAGCACCCAAAACATCTGGACGCCTGAACTGTCGGGCTGGATCGGCGTGCCGCTGCCCGTCGCGCCCGAACGGCACACCGTGCTGGCGCTCGAATGCGACGAGGCCCGGTACTCGTATCTGATGCCGGCCTTCAAGGACCTCGGTTCGGCCGGCATGCTCTACTACCGCAGCTACGGCGGCAGCCAGATGCTGGTGTCCGAGGGCGTGGTGGGCGAAACGCTGAACGCGCCTGAAACCGAGCAGGGCGACATCTCGCTCGATTACGTCGCCGAAGTAGGCGCGCAGGTCGCCGAGCGCTTTCCCGCCTACGAAACAGCGGGGCTGGCATCGTCGTGGACCGGGGTCTACGACGTGACGCCGGACTGGAATCCGGTGCTCGGCAAGGTGGGCGACATCGAAGGGCTCGTGGTGGGCTTCGGCTTCTCGGGCCACGGCTTCAAGCTCTCCCCCGCCATCGGCAAGCTGCTCGCCCAGCACGCGCTCGGTCAGCCGACCGACGTGTCGCTCGCGCCCTACGCGCTCGAACGCTTTGCGACCGGCGCGCTGCTGACCGGCAAGTACGGCCTGGGTGCTGTGTCCTGATTGTCCTGATTGTCCTGACTGCCCCCCGCTTACCCTCCATTCCGTTTCAGACAGACATCCATGTCCCTCAAAATTCTGGTGCCGGTCAAGCGCGTCGTCGATCCGAACGTGCGCGTGCGCGTCGGTTCGACCGGCAGCGTCGAGACCGCTGGCCTCAAGATGTCCCTCAATCCGTTCGACGAATGCGCGCTCGAAATGGCGCTGCGCCTGCGCGAAGCCGGCCACGCCTCGCATGTGACAGTCATCACGTGCGGCCTGCCGGTCTGCCAGGACGTGCTGCGCACGGGCCTCGCGATGGGCGCCGACGACGCGGTCCTGATCGATACGGGCGATGCCGCGCTGGACCCGGTTGGCGTCGCCCGCCTGCTGCACGCCTGGCTCGACACGTCGCCCTACGATCTCGTGCTCTGCGGCAAGCAGGCCATCGACGACGACACAGGAGGCGTCGCGCCGATGCTCGCCGGCCTGCTCGGCTGGCCGCAAGGGCTCGACGCCACGGCGCTCGCACCCGAAGCTGACGGCTGGCGCGTGGTGTGCGGCGACGACAGCGGCACCGCAACGTGGCTGCTCGCCGGGCGCGCCGTCATCAGCGCCGACCTGCGTCTTGCCGAACCGCGGCGCGTCACGCTGCCCGGCATCGTCAAGGCGAAACAGAAGCCGCTTGCCGTCGTCGACGCGAGCCGGTTCGCCGTGGATCTCGCACCCGCATCGCGCACTGTGCGGCTCGATGAACCGTCCGTGCAGCGCGCCGGCCATCGTGTCGCCGATGTCGATGCACTGCTCACCGCGCTCGCCGCACACCACGTCTTTGCCCGTTCAGGAGCCAGCGCATGAGAACGCTCGTCGTCGCAGAACCGACTGCCGACCACACGCTGCCGGAGGCCGTTCGCCGCCTCGTGAGCGCGGCACATGTGCGCCGCGGTCCGGTCGATGTGCTTGCCCTCGATCCCGCCATGGCCGCACAGGCCGCGCTGATCGATGGCGTGGACTGCGTCATCCAGCCGGATACGCCGGCCTCCGCCAACGCGGCATTGCCCAACGACATCGCGCCGGAAAGTCTTGCCGCACAGCTCGCCGGCCTGGCCCCGCGCTATTCGCTCATCGTGGCCGCCCATCGCACGCTGGGCCGCAATGCGTTGCCGCGCGCCGCCGCGCTCGCCAACGCCGCGTTCGTGGCCGACGTGACCGCCCTCACCGACGACGGTCACTTCGTGCGCGGGCTCTACGCGGGGAGCATCGTCGCGACGGTGGCCAGCACGCGGGAGACGACCTTCGCGACCGTTCGTACGTCGTCGTTCGCGGTAGCGGGAGATCGCTCCGAACCCGCGCCGATCGCCTCGCTCGAAGCACCGCCTGCATTCGCCGCGACGACCTTGCTCGAACGCAACGGTGCAGAGGCCACCGGAATCGACCTCGCGAATGCGCCGATCGTGGTGTCGGGCGGTCGCGGTCTCGCATCCGGCGAAAACATGGCGCGGCTTGGCGCACTCGCCTCGCGGCTCGGCGCGGCCCTGGGCGCCTCGCGTGCGGCAGTCGATGCAGGCTACGCGCCGAACGCCATCCAGGTGGGGCAAACCGGCAAGACCGTGGCACCCGACGCCTATCTCGCATTCGGCATTTCCGGCGCCATTCAGCATCTGGCCGGGATGAAAGACTCGAAGCTGATCGTCGCCATCAACAAAGATCCCGATGCGCCGATCTTCTCGTTTGCGGATGTGGGCTTCGTTGGTGACCTGTTCGATGTGGTGAGCGCGCTCGAGCGCCACGTCGGGGCCGGAGACGGCGCATGACGCACGCGAGCTACGAAGGCGGCGCGTCGTTGCACGGCGCAGCAGTTGCGCCTGCCGCCCGCGCGACGAACAGCGTGCCGGCATCGCGCTATCCGTGCGTCCGGTTCGTCGATTGCGCGCAGATTCCACCTGAAGCGTGGGCCAACGGCGCGGGCGTCACGCGCACGATCGCGAGCCGCACCGGCCCTCACGGCGAGGTCGACTGGCGCATCAGTCTTGCCACGCTAGAGGGCTCGGCCGCGTTTTCGCGCTTTGCGGGCATGGACCGCGTGCTCGTGCCGATGGACAACACGAGCGTCGAACTGCACGCACAGGACGGACACCTGATCGCAAGCCCCATTGCGCCCGCGCACTTTCCGGGCGATTTGCCGGTGTGGGCGCGCGACATCGTCCGGCCAACACACGTGCTCAACGTCATGACGCGGCGTGGCGCCTGCGAGACCACCGTCGTGGTGGCAACGCATTCGCATCGCGTCACACCGGCGCCCACGCAGATGCTGATCTGCGCGTCGGGTCACTGGCGCGTGGGCAGTACGCTGACAGGCGCCCACGACCTGCACCCCATGCACGGGCTGTGGCTCGACGGCCGCAGCGAAGAACTCGACCTGACACCCATCGCGCCCGAATCCCGGCTGATCTCGATCGCCATCGCTGCAGGTTCAGCCGGACGCTAACCCTTCTCTCTCGCATCCGCTCATGTCTCATGCCTCGCTGATCGAACCCGGCGAATCGTACATTTCGCACGTTTCGCGCGATTCGATGGAATACGACGTGGTGATTGTCGGCGGCGGGCCCGCCGGGCTCTCCGCGGCGATCAGGCTCAAGCAACTCGCCGCCCGCACGGACGCCGCGATAAGCGTGTGTGTGCTCGAAAAGGGTTCGGAAATCGGCGCGCACATTCTTTCCGGCGCCGTGATGGACCCGCGCGCGCTCACCGAACTGATTCCCGACTGGAAGGAACGCGGCGCGCCGCTTACCGTCGAGGTCACCGAAGACCGCTTCCTGTTCCTGTCCGAAACGCGCGCGCGACAGACGCCGCACTGGGCGTTGCCCGCCAACTTCCGCAACCATGGCAACTACGTGGTGAGCCTCGGCAACGTCACGCGCTGGCTCGGCCAGCAGGCCGAAGCGCTGGGCGTCGAAATCTTTGCGGGTTTCCCGGCGGCGGAAGTGCTGTACCACGCCGACGGTTCGGTGAAAGGCGTCGCGACGGGCAACATGGGCGTGGGCAAGGACGGCCAGCCAACCGAAAATTTCCAGGCCGGCATGGAACTGCACGCGAAGTACACGCTGTTCGCCGAAGGCTGCCGGGGCCACCTCGGGCGCCAGCTGATTGCGAAGTTCAGGCTGGACGCGGGCCGCGACCCACAGGCGTACGGAATCGGCATCAAGGAACTGTGGGAAATCGATCCCGCGAAGCACCAGCCGGGGCTCGTGATTCACACGGCCGGCTGGCCGCTGAAGGCCGACACGTACGGCGGCTCGTTCCTGTACCACCTGGACGGCAACCAGGTCGTGGTCGGCTTCGTGGTGGGTCTCGGTTACACGAACCCGTACCTGTCGCCGTTCGAGGAATTTCAGCGCTACAAGACACATCCGTCGATCCGCGCGTTTCTCGAAGGCGGCAAGCGCCTCTCGTACGGCGCGCGCGCCATGACGGCGGGCGGACTCATGTCGCTGCCGAAAACGGTGTTTCCGGGCGGCGCGCTGATCGGCGACGACGCGGGCTTCCTGAACGCCGCGCGCATCAAAGGCAGCCACGCAGCCATCAAGACCGGAATGCTTGCTGCCGAAGCGGCGTTTGACGCCGTGCAAGCCGGCCGCCGCGCCGACGAACTCAGCGCGTACACGCAGGCATTCGAGCAGTCGTGGCTTTACACGGAGTTGCACCGTGCGCGCAACTTCAAGCAGTGGATGTCGAAGGGACTGTATCTCGGCACGCTGATGGTCGGCATCGAGCAGAAGATCATGGGCGGCAACGTGCCGTGGACGCTGCATCACCGGCACGCGGATCACGAAACGCTGAAGCCCGCATCGCAATGCAAGCCGATCGAGTATCCGAAACCGGACGGCGCGCTCGCTTTCGACCGGCTTTCTTCCGTGTTCATTTCCAATACGAACCACGAAGAGAATCAGCCCGCGCATTTGACGCTGAAGGACGCTCAGGTTCCTGTCGACGTGAACCTGCGCACCTACGCGGGGCCGGAGGCGCGTTTCTGCCCGGCGGCGGTGTATGAGTTCGTGAAGAACGACGACGGCACCCACAGGCTGCAAATCAACGCGCAGAACTGCCTGCACTGCAAGACCTGCGACATCAAGGATCCGACACAGAACATCGTCTGGGTGGCCCCGGAAGGCGGCGGCGGGCCCAATTACGCCGGGATGTGACCGCCCCGCCGAATGCCCGGTTCAATGCCCCGCATAGCAGATGTACCGCTACTCCGTTAGGGGTATATCTTCGTGAAGGTTGATTTCGATTTATTGGTTGACGATCTTCAACGTGTGCAAGCTAGTTTGCATATCGTCGGAGACACTACATGAGTTCAATCAACGATGGGGCGCAGACGAATCTATCTGGACTCCAGACTGAAATTTCGGGCCTGCATCGAAAGATAGGTTGGGCAGGCGCCTTCTGGGTAGCGAGCGGTGTTCCTGCGCTCGTACTTTTCTCGATCGGTTCGATCGCGGCGACTGTCGGCAAGCCGTCGTGGATCGTCTGGATGCTCTCGATCGGATTCGGCTTCATCCAGGCCTTCTCTTATGCAGAAATCGCGGGGCTCTTTCCGCACAAGTCGGGCGGCGCCTCCGTCTACGGCGCCATCGCCTGGGTCCGCTACAGCAAGCTGCTCGCACCGCTCTCGGTCTGGTGCAACTGGTTCGCATGGTCGCCGGTGCTGGCCATCGGCTCCGGCATGGGCGCAGGCTACGTGCTGAACATGCTGTTCCCGGCCACGGCCGCCATCAACACCTGGCAGATCACCCTGCTCGATCTCGGCTGGCTCGCGAGCGGCCTGACGCTGCGTATCAACGCGACCTTCCTCATCGGCGCCGTCATTCTGCTTGCGGCGTTCGCCATTCAGCACCGCGGCATTCTGCAGGCCGCGAAGCTCCAGATGATCCTCGCCATCGCCGCGCTGCTTCCGCTCTTGATCGTAGGCGTCTATCCGATCCTGAGCGGCGATCTGCCGAAAGATCATCTGCTGCCGCTCTATCCGCTCGCGAAGGATGCAGCCGGGCGCGTCATCGACGGCACGTGGAACGCGGGTGGGTTGCAGCTGATGGCGGGCGGGCTCTTCATCGCCGCATGGTCCACGTACGGCTTCGAAACGGCCGTCTGCTACACGCGCGAATTCCGCGACCCGCGCCGCGACACCGTCAAGGCGATTCTCTACTCCGGCCTGCTGTGCATCGTGTTCTTCACGATGGTGCCGCTCGCCTTCCAGGGCGCGCTGGGTCTCGGCCAGCTCGTCACGCCGGAAGTACGGGATGCCGCCGGCAACGTCACGCAGGCGGCCGTCTACGACGGCGTGCTGTCGCCGGGCATCTACAGCGGCATGGGCGTTGCCGAGGCCATGGCAAAGATCACGCACGTCGGCTCGTGGGGCGAATACATTCTCAAGCCCATGCTCGTCTTCGCACTCGTGCTCGCCATCATGACCTCGATGGCCGGTTCGTCGCGCACGCTGTACCAGGCCTCGGTGGACGGCTGGCTGCCGAAATATCTTTCGCACGTCAACGAAAACGGCGCACCGACCCGCGCGATGTGGACGGACCTCGTGTTCAACCTGTTCCTGCTGATGATGTCGGACTACACGGTCGTGCTCGCGATGTCGAACGTGGGCTACATCATCTTCAACTTCCTGAACCTGAACTCGGCGTGGATTCACCGCATCGACCGCGCGTCCTGGAGCCGGCCGTTCCGCGCGCCGACCTGGCTGATCGCGGCGGGCACGCTGCTGTCCTTCGTCAACCTTGCGCTGATGGGGTTCGGTGCGGACGTGTGGGGCAAAGGAACGCTCGTCTCCGGACTGGTCTTCGCCGCACTGATCATTCCCGTCTTCGTCTGGCGCCACTACGTGACCGACAAAGGGCGCTTTCCCGACCAGATGCTGGAGGACATGGAGCTGTCCCGCAGCCAGCCCTCGCGCAAGGCGGGCTACCTGCCTTACGCAGTGCTGGCGCTCGGCGTCGCCGTGGTCGTCGTGACCCACCTGCTTGCCCCCTGACGCCGGGCTCGCCCGCTTCGATTCACCCCGTAGTGACTCCGTAGTTCACGCCGTTATTCGCCCCGACCCGTCTCGGGGAACAACCCACAGGAATGCGTATCAACCGCCAGCCCCGCCGATGCGCGCGGAGCCGGCGGCTGGCGCACGCCCGTCACGCTACACGATCAACCATTCACTCTATTTTTCGGAGAACCAGGTGAAATACATTGCCCTGCCCTCGCTGTCGTTGACCATGTTCGCCATGAGCGCCGCCATGCTCGCCGCCAGCGGCGTCGCTCATGCGCAAAGCAGCGTCACGCTGTACGGCGTCATCGACGAATCGCTCGAATACGTGAGCAACGCCGGCGGTCCCGGCGCCGCGGGCGCGCAGCGCCGCTACGGGCTCGACAACAGCGCGGTCGGCGTCAGCCTCTGGGGTCTCAAGGGCAAGGAAGATCTCGGCGGAGGCCTCGCCGCGCTGTTCCAGCTCGAAAGCGGCTTCAACACGACCAACGGTTCGGTCAGCGGCCAGCAGCCCGCCGCCTCGCTCTTCAGCCGCGATGCGTTCGTCGGCCTGTCGTCGGAGCGTTTCGGCACGCTGACCTTCGGCCGCCAGTACGACGCCGTGACCGACATGGTGCAGCCCTTGACCGGCGACATGTGGGGCGCGTCGGCATTCGCGACGCCGGGCGACGTCGACAACAACGACGACGGCACGGTGGTCAACAACGCGGTGAAGTACGTGTCGCCGGTGTTCGCCGGGCTGCAGATGGAAGGCGAATACGCGTTCGGCGGCGTGGCGGGCGCGACGGGCGCGGGCCAGTCGTGGTCGGTCGCGGCGACCGGCACCACCGGCGGCCTGACCGTGGCGGCCGGCTACTTTCGCGCGAGCTACAACCAACTGACCGGCAACTGGTCGAGCGCCACCGCCCAGCCGCTGCTCGGCGGCGCGCTCGGTTACGATCCGGCCTCGTATCGCTCGGCCGGCATCGCGCAGGCCGCCGTGCAGTACGCGACGGGCCCGTACACCGTCAGCGTGCGCTACAGCAACGCGCAGTATCACGGCGCAAACGGTGCGCCGTCGGTGCACTTCAACGTGGGCGCCGCGCTGTTCCAGTACCAGGCGACGCAGGCGTGGACGCTCGGGCTCGGCTATGCCTACGTGCACGGCAGCGCGCCGGCGGCCGTGCAAGGCGTCGATCCATCCGCGACAGCGGCCTCGATCCATCAGATTTCGGCGGGCGCGCAGTACGCCCTGTCGAAGCGCACGACGCTCTATGCGGTGGGCGCGTACCAGCACGCGAGCGGCGCGCTCGCATCGGCCGGCGACATGTACTACACGTCGAGCAACGGCGCGCAGGTCATCGCCAACCTCGGCATCCTGCACCGGTTCTGAAAAGTCCGGCGATACCGCTGCGTCCGCTCACGGGGCGTCGGGTGTCCATGCCTGCCGCCCCGAGAAAGGCAAAGCCCGGCCGCCTGGCCGGGCTTTCGCTATCCGGACTCAGCACGTGCTATCGCGATAGCCCGGCCGCACCTCGAAGATCACGCCCTCCACGCCCAGCACTTCGCCGCTCGCCGAATAAATGCCGACGCCGGTTTCCCACACGCGCTTGATCTGTCCATCTGCGCAGCAGATGCGATAGCGCAGTTCGAACACGCCTCGCACCGCCAGCGCTTCCTGCACGCTGCCCCACACGTAGTCGGCGTCGTCGGGCACGATCAGCTTGCCGAAGGTATGTTCCTGGCTGTCGAGAAACCACTGACGGGAATAGCCGGTCACGTTCTCGCAGCCCGCGCTGACGAACTCCATTGTCCAGAGCCGGTTGTTGCGGCCGCGATAGACCATTCCCGGAATGTTGTCGAGCAGGCCCAGCGCGCTACGCAGATGCGCCTGCGCCGACGTCTCGCGCCGCCGGTCCGCGGTAATGTCCGACAGCGCGACGAAGAAACGGTCATCGGCCACACGCACGGAAACGTCGTACCACAGCAGCCCGCCGTCCGGATGAACCAGTCTCAGCCGCTCCCGTGCCGTGCCGGCGACGCCGGCCTTCGAACGCTGCAGCATGGCGCACCAGACGCACCGGTCTTCCGGATGAACGTAATCGGTCATCAGCGTATCCGCGGCCGGTGCCTCTATCGCTTCCACCCATGCCGGATTGCAGCCCTCAATCCGGCCCTCAGCCGACACGCGGATCAGCGAGACCGGAAACACGTCCGCATCGAGTCTCTCGCCGCGCAGGCGTTCCATGATTTCGCTCTCACGACTCATCGCCACTCTTCCCCAACTGCGGCCCCATCCCGCTTCGATGCACCGATGCAGCAAGTTCGAGCCGGCTTCTCACACCCAGCTTGCGCAGCAGGTTTTTCACGTACACCTTCACTGTTCCCTCGCTAATACCCAGTTCGCGCGCGATCTGCTTGTTGCTCATGCCCTCTGCGATCAGCGCGAGCGTCTGTCCTTCACGGCCGGTCAGGTCCGACACCCGGAGCGGCTCCGCGTCGTCGCCCGCTGCGCGCGTCTGCGCGAGCAGACGCACCAGCTCGTCGTCGAACACCACCACGCCCTGCATGCAACTGCGCACGTACGCGAGCAGCGCCTCGGGCTCCGACTCCTTCAGCATGTAGCCGTTCGCCCCGAGGCGAATGGCGCCGATCAGTTCGTCCCGGCTCATCTCCGCGCTCAACAGCACCTTCACGCAATCCAGTTCCAGTTGCTGCAACTCGTCGAGCACCTGCAACCCGTTCAGGCCCGGCATGTGCAGATCGATCAGCACCAGCGCGGGCCTCAGCTCGCATGCCAGCGAGACGCCCTGACGCCCGCTCGATGCGTCGCCCACGACGCGGAACTCGCCGGTCGAATTGAAGAATTCCGCCAGCCCTCGACGAAACAGCGGGTGATCGTCGATCAGCAGCATGGTCGTCGGGCTCATCAACGAACCTCCTTCGCAGACAAGCTGCCGGGCACGAACAGATTCACGCAGGTTCCTCCGTCCGTGCCGCTGCCGAACTCGAGCGTGGCGCCGATCGCCTGTGCGCGTTCGCGCAGGATGGTCAGCCCATAGTGATTCTCTGCAACCGAGGCACAGCCGAGGCCGACGCCGTCGTCCATCACGGACACGTGGAACCCTCCCTCACCGTCGCGCAGCACGACCCACGCATGATTGGCCTGAGCATGGCGAACGACATTGGACAACGCCTCGCGGACGATCTGCAGGATGTGCAGTTCGACCCCAGGTTCGAGACGCAGATGCGGCAGGCGATTGTCCAGTTCCAGCACCACGCCGCACCGGCGCGAAAACTCCACGATCGAATCGGCCAGCGCCTGCTGGAGAGAACGTCCGTCGAGCGTCAGTCTCGCGCTCGTGATGAGTTCGCGTACCTGGCGTTGCAGCCGCGTCGTGAGCGCGCGAATCTCCACCAGAAGCGGATCGTGGCGCGCGCCCTGTTGCGGCAGGCGGGCCACCAGCAGCGACAGGAAGCCGAGCTGCTGCGCAACCGAATCGTGCAGTTCGCGCGTCAACGCCTCCGCCTCGCCGACACCGCGGCCTGCTGTGCCCACTGTGCCCGCCGTCCTGCCTGCCGCGAGTTCGAGCGCACGCTCGACCATGTTCACGACGCGATCGATATCGTCCAGCACCCCGGGCTCGGCAGGAGCCGGCACGTCCAGCACCAGCACGACATCGGCGAGCTTACGTACGGCCCTCATGAAACCGGTCGACGGGCTGCAATCGGGACACCATCCGGCTGGCGCGCGCGCGGCCTTGCTGAACTGGCAGTGCGCCCCCTGCGTGCAGCACGCCGCCGCATCCTGCGTCGATTCATGGCGATCGCGTCCGCTTCCCGCCAGCTCGATACGGCTTCCCGGCAAGACGTTCCTCAAACCACAAGCCAGAACCTGCAACGCCGTGGCCTGTCCGGAATCGCTCAACAACTCCGCGAGGCACGCCAGCAATACGTCACGGAAACGCGCCGCTACCGGCGTGTTTCCGGCAGCCGGACAAGCATCACCGACCAGACTGGCATCCGCGATCACAGGGCATCCGCTTCGGATTGAAAAAACGGCTGCATCAAGCAAGTTTCGCGCCTTTGTCCGCTTGCGACGGACATTTACCTCTTTCTGGATACCTCGTCTTCCGGATTGATGGCTGATTACTGTCGAGAAACCATGTTTCCCAACAAGAAATGAGCACGTGCGCTCAGCAGGCCGTCCGCAGAGCGCCCACGAATGAATACGCGTGCTCGTTCATGGGACAGGCGATGCACTTTTTTTGAACCTGGCCGGCCACGCGTGCACCGCGGCGCGCGGCATCCACCCTTGCGAGACATGTCATGTCGATCAGCCCTCTGGATCATCCGCATAGCGTTCCGCGCTATGCCGCCTTGCAGCTCGATGCATCGGGAACAGCCCATCTGCTGGTGGCGCAGGCTGAAGCGTTGAGCGAGCAGGCGGCATTCGCTGCGCAACTGTCCGGCAACGCGCAGGCGAGCGCGCTCGTGCTGGGCGCATCCGCTGAACCAGGCGAACCAGGCAAACCAGGCGCTCAGGTCGGCGTCACGGCGCAATACGTCCGGCAGCAGGACGAACTCGAAGATGCCGTTCGCCAGACACTGGCCGCCGCCTCGGTCGGCACGCGCCTTTACCTGTGCGGTACCGAAGCCTTCATCTGGCGCGTGCGCCGGATCGCCGCCGCAGCCGGCATGCGTGCGGAAGAGATGCGCGCATCGGTGCATGGGGCGTCTCGAAACGTCTATTGCGTGCACTGCGGCGAGACGCACGGCTATCCATCGAACGACGAAGTGATCTGCGCCGGCTGCGGCCTGCGCCTCGCCGTGCGCCAGCATTTTTCGCAGGCACTCGGCGCGTACTTCGGCGCGTGCGCAAATCCCGATCATCCCTACGCGGAGAACCAACCATGAATACGCTCGATGTTCGCGTCTGCGCGATCCGCTCGCTGACACCCGTGATCCGCGAACTGACGCTCGAGCCGGTCCACGCCGGGTTGCCGCCCTTCTCGGCGGGCAGTCACATCCAGCTCTGGATGAACGACGGCACGCGCACCATCCGCAATGCCTACTCGCTGCTCGGCGACCCGATGGACCGCCGGACCTGGCGCATTGCCGTGCGTCGGCAGGAACGCTCGCGCGGCGGCTCCGCCTTCGTGCACGAACGCATTCATGCCGGCATGACGCTGCGCGTGACGGCGCCGGCCAATCTGTTCGCGCTCAATGCGACGTGCCGGACTCACATTCTTGTCGCAGGCGGAATCGGCATCACGCCGTTCCTCGCGCACATTGCCGAACTCGAACGCAGCGGCGCCGACTTTGAACTGCACTACGCCTGTCGCCCCGGCCTGACCGATGCCTATCTCGCCGATCTGTCGGCGCGACTCGGCACGCGCCTGCACAGCTACGACGGCAGCGAGCGCGTATTCGACGCGCGGCGCGTACTCGCCGGCCGGCCGCTCGGTGCGCACGTCTATGTCTGCGGCCCCGAACGCCTGCTGGCCGACGTGCGCAACACTGCACGCGCGCTCGGCTGGCCCGAAAGCCGGGTGCACTGGGAAGCGTTCGTGGCCGCCGCCCCGGGCACACCCTTTACCGCGCAACTCGGGCGCAGCGCACGCAGCATCGACGTCGCGTCGGACCAGAGCCTGCTCGAAGCGCTCGAAAGCGCCGGCCTCCATGTTCCGAACCTGTGCCGCGGCGGCGTATGCGGCCAGTGCGCGACACGGTACACCGACGGCGAGGTCGAGCACCGCGACGCGTATCTCACAACAGAGGAACGCGCGACCCATCTGATGCCCTGCGTCTCGCGTGCGTGTGGCCGAACCCTGACACTCGATCTCTGAGAGCCGAACCATGAGCCTGCCCATCGAATCCGTCGAAACGTATCGCGACGACTTCACGTTTCGCAACAGCGAACGGGCCATTGCCCGCTTTCCCTTCCCGTTTCCCGAGGACAACTACATGTACTCGGTCAACATCGAGCCGGCTGTCTCGCGCAACCCCGGTTCGGTCTTCGAGCATAACTTCGACATCGACGAACACTACCGCGCGGAAGTGGCCGAACGCGCCATCGTGCTCGAACAGGACCCGCGCCGGTGCATCGTGATGCCGCATATGGAAACGGCCTCGTGGGACGCGCTCGACATGATCATGCATCACCTCGCGGCCGACTACCCCGCGTGGTTCGCGCTCGAATGCGACGGGGACCGCTGGCACTGGACCAACCGTCCACTGAACATTCAGCAAACCTTCACGTTCGGCGACGCAGCGACGCTGCCCTGCCCGCCGCTCGAATACATCATGCGGCAGACCCAGGGCGACATGGCGCTGCTCGATCAGCGCGACGGCGATCTGTTCATGGATGCCGGCGTGATTACCGGCCCGGCGGACTGGTCGCTCGCGTTCGATGCCGGCATGAGCTTCAGGCAGTGGCACTCGCCGGTTCCGCTCGCGCACCAGGCCGGCATCTTCGAGCGGGCGCTCAAATACCTGCTCGCGATCCAGCCCGGCAGCCCGGTGCGCCGGCTGAACTGGACGCTCACCATCCATCCGCGCCTCGATACCTCGTCGGAAACCTCGCACCTGTGGGGCAGCGAGCGCGGCCACGTCACGCCGGAAAACGTAGGCGACATCGTGCACCTGCGCGTCGAGCTGCAGTTCATGGCCCGCCTGCCGCGCAGCCATGCGCTGATGTTCGGCATCCGCACCTTTCTATGCAGCATGGCCGACCTCGCGACCAACCCCGAGTGGGCGCGCCGCCTGCACCGCGTGATGCGCGACCTGCCCGACCCGATCGCCGAATACAAGGGCATATCGCGGTACCGCACAACGTTGGTGGACTGGCTGAGCCAGTTCGACAGGTAAGCACCGTGCAGGACATTCAACCCATCATCTTCTTGTCGGAGCATTCAGCATGGCAACTTCCTGGCGCATTTCCGCACTCGCCGACCGTCACCGCGCACTCGGCTCGAACCTCGAAGACTGGAACGGCATGGGAACGGCGTGGACCTACTCCAGCGATCTCGCCGACCACCACGAGGCCATCCGCACCCGCGCGGGACTGATGGACGTCTCGGGCCTGAAGAAGGTCCACTACGTCGGCCCGCACGCGCAAAGCCTGCTGGACTGGGCGACCACGCGCGACATCGGCAAGCTCTATCCGGGCAAGTCGGTCTACGCCGCTATCCTCAACGAGGAAGGCAGGTTCATCGACGACTGCATCGTCTATCGCACGGGTCCCAATGCGTTCATGGTCGTGCACGGTTCGGGAACGGGCTATGAACGCCTCGTCCGTTCTGCTTACGGACGGCAGGTTGCCGTGTTGTTCGACGACGATCTGCACGATCTGTCGCTGCAAGGCCCGGCAGCAGTCGACTTCCTTGCCGAATACGTCCCCGGCATTCGCGACCTGCCGTACTTCCACCACGTGCAGACCCGCCTGTTCGGGCGGCCGGTGACGATCTCCCGCACGGGCTATACCGGCGAGCGCGGCTACGAAATCTTCTGCAAGGCTGCGGATGCCCCGCTGATCTGGGACACCATCCTGGAAAAAGGCCAGCCGCTCGGCATCATCCCGTGCGCGTTCACGGCACTCGACTGGTTGCGTGTCGAAAGCTACCTGCTGTTCTATCCGTACGACAACTCGGAAATGTATCCCTTCGCCGACGAAAAGGCCGGCGACACGCTGTGGGAACTCGGCCTCGACTTCACTGTTTCGCCGGGCAAGACCGAATTCTGCGGCGCGACCGAACACTTCCGTCTCCAGGGGCGCGAGCGCTTCCGGATTTTCGGCATCGAGATCGACTCGCAAAAAGCCAGCGCGGGAGGCGACACGCTCTGGCACGACGGCAGGCAGGTCGGCGTCGTGACCTGCGGGATGTACTCGCGTCTGACCGGGCGCTCTCTCGCGATCGCGCGGCTCGACGTCCCGCAGGCGGTACCGGGCACGCCGCTCGTGGTGAGGGGCAGCATCGAAGCCACGGCCCGCGCCGCGGCGCTGCCGTTCGACGATCCGGAAAAGAAGAAACGCACCGCGATCGGCTAGGCGATTGCCCGCGTGCAAAAGACGCGCCCGGCCAGGCCGCGCGCGCCGCCCGGTTTTCCCTTCACATGGACTCAAGGACTCAGCGTGAGCCAGAACTACATTTTGACGGTGAGCTGCCCCGCCACATCCGGCATCGTGGCAGCGGTCACCTCTTACCTTGCCGCGTCGCACTGCTATATCGGCGAACTCGCCCAGTTTGACGACGAGACCAGCGGCACGTTTTTCATGCGGGCGGTATTTCGCTTCAACGAAGGCGCCAAGAGCGACATCGATCGCGTGCGTCATGAATTCTCCAGCATTGCGAACGATTTCTCGATGCAATGGAAACTGACGAATGCCTCGGAGCCCATGAAGGTTCTCTTGATGGTCAGCAAGTTCGACCATTGCCTCGCCGACCTGCTTTATCGGCTGCACAAGGGCGAACTGCGCATACGCATCACCGCGGTTGTCTCCAACCATCTGGACCTGCGCCCGATGGTGGAGCGCGAAGGCATCCGCTTCGTCTATCTGCCCGTCACGCCGGAAACGAAGGCCCGCCAGGAAGCCGATCTGCTGCACATCGTCGAGGAAACCGGCACGGAGCTGGTCGTGCTGGCCCGCTACATGCAGATTCTCTCCAACGATCTCTGCTCGAAGCTGGCCGGCCGCGCCATCAACATTCACCACTCGTTCCTGCCAGGCTTCAAGGGGGCGAGGCCGTATCACCAGGCGTTCGACCGCGGCGTCAAGCTGATCGGCGCCACGGCCCACTACGTGACGTCCGATCTCGACGAAGGGCCGATCATCGAACAGGAAGTGCAGCGCGTGGACCACGTGCTCAAGCCCGACGATCTGGTAGCGATCGGCCGTGACACCGAAACCGTTGCCCTCTCGCGCGCCGTGAAATACCACACGGAGCACCGCGTATTCCTGAACCAGCACCGCACGGTGATCTTCCGATGAGCGCGGCACACGTGATCGACGGCAAGGCCGAGGCCGCACGTCTGCTCGACGCGCTGCGCGCAGACGTATCGCGTCTGCGCGCGCAGGGCGTGACGCCGCGCCTCGCCGTCGTGCTGGTGGGCAACGATCCGGCCAGCGAGGTCTACGTGCGCAACAAAGTGCTGCGCGCTCGCGAAACCGGTATCGAATCGCTCGAATACCGGTTGCCGGCCAACACCGACGAGCCCGCGTTGCTCAGCCTGATCGCGAAGCTCAACGCCGATCCCGCCGTCCACGGCATTCTCGTGCAGATGCCGCTGCCCGCAGGGCTCAACGAAAGCGCCGTGATCGACGCGATCGCCCCCGGCAAGGACGTGGACGGGTTCCACCGCGAAAACGTCGGTCGGCTCGTGCTCGGCGAACCGGGTCTGGCGCCCTGCACACCGGGCGGCTGCCTGCATCTGCTGCGCCTGGTCGCGCAAGACCTGAGCGGCAAGCACGCGGTGGTGGTGGGCCGCTCGAACATCGTCGGCAAACCCGTGGCGACACTGCTGCTCCAGGCGAACTGCTCGCTCACCGTCGTGCATTCGCGCAGCGTCAATGCGGCGCAACTGTGCCGGCAGGCCGACATCGTGATCGCCGCGGTCGGCAAGCCGCAACTGATCGACGCGAACTGGGTCAAGCCAGGCGCAATCGTCATCGACGTGGGCATCAACCGCATCGAAGTGGACGGCAAACCGAAACTCGTCGGCGACGTGGACTACGACAGCGTATCGCGCGTCGCCAGTGCGATCACGCCCGTGCCGGGCGGCGTCGGGCCGATGACCATTGCTTTCCTGATGAAAAACACGATTGCCGCCGCAGCCACGCAGCATGGCCTGCGGCAGCAGGCTCCCGCGAGCAGCCTGATCACTGCCTGATTTCTTTCCAGCAAGGTGAACACTATGAACAAACGCGTTGCAATCATCGGCGCCGGTCCTTCCGGTCTCGCGCAACTTCGCGCATTCCAGTCGGCCGCGGCGAAGGGCACGGAAATTCCGGATCTCGTCTGCTTCGAAAAGCAGGCCGACTGGGGCGGCATGTGGAACTACACGTGGCGCACCGGCACGGACGAGCACGGCGAGCCGGTACACGGCAGCATGTACCGCTACCTGTGGTCGAACGGTCCGAAGGAATGCCTGGAATTTGCCGACTACACGTTCGAGGAACACTTCGGCAAGCCCATTGCCTCGTACCCGCCGCGCGAAGTCCTGTGGGACTACATCAAGGGCCGCGTCGAAAAAGCAGGGGTGCGTTCCCACATCCGCTTCAACACGGTCGTGCGCAACGTAAGCTTCGACGATGCGACCCGCCAGTTCACCGTCACGGTTCACGACTTCGACCGGGACGTCACGTACAGCGAGACCTTCGATTACGTGGTCAACGCGTGCGGACACTTCTCGACTCCCGACGCCCCGACGTTCCCCGGCTTCGATTCGTTCAAAGGCCGCATCCTGCACGCACACGATTTCCGCGACGCGATGGAATTCCGCGGCAAGGACATTCTGCTGATCGGCAGCAGCTACTCTGCCGAAGATATCGGTTCGCAATGCTACAAATACGGCGCCCGCAGCATCACGAGCTGCTACCGCACCCAGCCGATGGGCTACCAGTGGCCGCCCAGCTGGGAAGAAAAGCCGCTGCTCAAGTACGTGAACGGCAACACAGCCTTCTTCGCGGACGGCTCCACGCGCAAGATCGACGCGATCATTCTCTGCACCGGCTACAAGCATCATTTCCCGTTCCTGCCGGACAGCCTGCGCCTGCGCACCAACAACCGCCTGTGGCCGCTGAACCTCTACAAGGGCGTGTTCTGGGAAGCCAACCCGCAGATGATCTATCTCGGAATGCAGGACCTCTGGTACTCGTTCAACATGTTCGACGCCCAGGCCTGGTACGTGCGCGACGTGATTCTCGGCCGGATTGCCCTGCCCTCGCGCGAAGCGATGCACGCGGAAGATCTCGCGTGGCGAGCCCGCGAAGAGAAGCTCGTCACGAATCAGGAGATGTTCGAGTTCCAGGGCAGCTACATCCAGGAGCTGATCGACGCGACGGATTACCCGAGCTTCGACATTGCCGGCGTCAACCGCACGTTTCTCGAATGGAAGCACGACAAGCACGAGAACATCATGGCTTATCGCAACAAGTCGTATCGTTCGCTGATGACCGGCACCCAGTCCCCGCCGCATCACACGCCGTGGATCAAGGCGCTGGATGACTCGATGGAGGCCTACCTCGGCGAGCCGGCACCCATCGCCAAAGCCGGTTGAAACGCGGATCCCGCTCATGACGATTCGCGCACCTTCCGTCTCCCGCCCGCACGAGCCGGCTCTCGCCGGCCATTACGACGGATGCGAACGATACCGCGTGGCTGGCGGCGGCCTGAGCGTCGTCGAGCTGCAACGTGGCGACACGTTGCAGGTCATCGACATCGAAGGGCTCCAGCCGGCGGAACTGCTCGCCGTGCATGCCGGAGACGGCCGCTGCGCGCTGGCCGCCCTCGGCCTGCGGGCGGACGCGCGCGCGACCTTCATTGCCGGTTCGCTCGGGCAGGCAACGCAGCACAACGTCAAGATATCGGCCATCCTCGCCCGCCGTGGGCTCGATGTCCGGCGAGCGCAGGCCGCCTTGCTGTGGCCGCCCGGCACGGCCGCCGGTCATGCCTGCACCATGACGGCGAGCGAGCCCGTGGTCGTGTTCGTGGCCGCGCCGGGCAGACCGGGCACGCCCGACGAGATCGGACAGCAGGCGACGGAGCTTCGGCTCGTCGTGCGCCGAGCCCATCCCCCGTTGGTGCGCCAGCCGCAAGAGAGCGTGCCGCTGGCCGACGCGCTCGACGACTTCCTGATCCGCCCCGGTACGGCGCGGGCCTATACCGTGCAGGCCGGCGAGTACGTGCAGATACTCGACGTGGCAGGACGGCAATGCGCAGACTTCGTCGCGTTCGATCTCGCCGCGCTCGAGCAAGGCGACGTGCTCGATCTCGACCCGACCGTCACCCGTACCCTGAACGGCAGCGCCTGGCCTGCACCGGGCCTGTTCTCCCGCTTCTACGATCGCAACATGCGACCGATGCTGGAGGTGGTGCGCGATACGGCAGGCCGGCATGACTCGTTCTCGCTCGCCTGCACGGCGCGGTATTACGAGTCGCAAGGCTACCCCGGTCACCCGAATTGCAGCGACAACATCAGTGCCGCCCTCGCGAATTTCGGCGTACCGGCGCGCCCCGGCTGGCCGGCCATCAACTTCTTTTTCAACACGAGCATCGACGCCCGTCAGCAGATCACGATCGACGAACCGTGGTCGCGGCCCGGCGACTACGTGCTGTTGCGCGCGCAAAGGGATCTCGTCTGCGTCAGCACGTCGTGCCCCGACGACATCGACCCGGCCAACGGCTGGAATCCGACCGATATCCAGGTTCGCACCTATTCGAGCAAGGAGCGCATTTCCGTGTCCATGGCCATCCGATCCACGCCCGACGCCCCGGCGGTTCTCACGCAGGAATCCGGCTTTCATCCGCGCACTTCCGCGCTGACGCGCCGCTTCACGCAATACCGCGGCTGGTGGCTGCCCTCGCAGTTCGACGGCTACGGCGCAATCGACGAATACTACGGCTGCCGGGAACGTGCCGCGATCATGGACCTCTCCGCGCTACGCAAATTCGACATCCTCGGGCCCGATGCCGAAGCGCTGCTCCAGTATTGCCTCACGCGCGACGTGCGCAGGCTCGCGGTCGGGCAAGTGGTGTATGCCGCCATGTGCTACCCGCACGGCGGCATACTCGACGACGGCACGCTGCTGCGCTTCGGCCCGGACAACTTCCGCTGGATCTGCGGCGAGGATTACGCCGGCATCTGGCTGCGTGAACAGGCCGAAAAACTCGGTATGAAGGTCTGGGTCAAATCGGCCTCTTCGCAGATTCACAACATCGCCGTGCAGGGACCGCAGAGCCGCGCGATCCTGCAACAGATCGTCTGGACACCGGGAACCCAGCCTACGCTTGCTGGTCTTGGCTGGTTCCGCTTTCTGGTCGGCCGCATCGGCGGGTACGACGGGCTGCCGGTCTGTGTCAGCCGCACGGGCTACACCGGCGAGCTTGGCTACGAAATCTGGTGTCATCCCGATCATGCGGCAGCCGTGTGGGATAGCGTGTGGTCGGCGGGAGAGCCGTTCGGACTCGTACCGCTCGGCTTCGATGCGCTCGACATGTTGCGCGTGGAAGCCGGGCTCGCGTTTTCAGGCCACGAATTCAGCGATGAAATCGATCCTTTCGAAGCCGGCATAGGCTTTTGCGTGCCGCTGAAAACCAAGAGCGACGATTTCATCGGGCGCGAAGCGCTGCTGCGCCGTAGCGCGCATCCGCAACGCAAGCTCGTCGGGCTCGAACTCGCCGGCAACGAGCCCGCCGCGCATGGTGATTGCGTGCACACAGGACGGGCCCAGACAGGCGTCGTGACAAGCGCGACCCGCTCGCCGGCCACGGGCCGCAACGTCGCGCTCTGCCGGTTGGACGTGGCTTACGCCGAACCGGGCACTGTCGTGCAGATCGGCAAACTCGACGGCCAGCAGAAGCGCATCGACGCCACGGTCGTGGCGCCGATTTTCTACGATCCGGAGAAGTCCCGCGTGCGGAGCTGACAGCCGGCTAGCGCTGCAATTGCGTCGACGACGCCGACCATGAGCAACCCTGCATCTGACGCTCACGCCGGCGCGTCGGCTGGTGGCTGCTTTCCGCTCGGTGATTGACCCGCGCCGAGGCCTTCACGAAGACGTGCTTCACGCTGGCCAGCTGCGGCACCTCGGCTCTTGCCGCCGGATAGCTGTGCAGCCGGTCGGTGACAATCTTCCGGGGCACCGGGTATCAGCGCAGCCTCTTTCCGAAGAAGCGCCTTGCCGCAGTTTTGTCGCGGCGCTTCTGCAGCAGCACGTACGGCTTACCGCGCAGTTTGACGAACAGCTCATCGAGATGCCGCGTCGTGCCCGGCCGCGGCTGGGCCGCTTTCACCTGGCAGGCATACATCGCGCCGAACCGGTCGCACCCGTTGCGCACCGACTCGTAGCTGACCACGACGCCGCGCTCGAGCAGCAATTCCTCGATGTCATCCCCCAACTCTACCCAGCGCGGCCTTCACGTTGACATTGCCGGATGGAGTGATCTCCGCCCGTGCGAAAACTCAGGCCGCTTTGTGGCAAACCACTTCGATGTTGTGCCCGTCCGGACCAATGACGAACGCGGCAAAGTAGTTCGCATGGTAGTGCGGGCGCAGACCCGGTGCGCCATTGTCTTTGCCGCCTGCGGCGAGCGCTGCGCGATAGAAATCTTCGACTTGCTGGCGAGTCTCGGCCACGAACGCCAGGTGAAGATGCGCCGGCTTTTCCCCGGTCTGGTACAGACACAACGACGCCTTGCCCGGCGGGCTCAGCTCGACACCGTACGTCGGCACCCCCTCCCCGACAACCGCTACGCCGAGCGGTTCGAGTGCCTTGAGGAAGAACGCTTTGCTGGCTGCATAGTCGCTGACGCCGAATTTGACGTGGTCGAACATGGGTTCTCCTGGAGTGTGGGACCTGCGCGAGGCCGGACGCGATCAAGCGCTCACCGCGATGTTGCCACACGTCGCCGACAGCGCTATGCCGCCGGGCAGCCGCCCCCATCGAGCTGCGCGCAATCGGGCGGTACGACTGGGAAAGCCGTGCGCTTGCACGGTATGCGGTGCCACCGGGGGATCAGAACAGCGAGCCGGTTTTCGTGCCGCGACGCAGGGCGACAGCGGAAGACGACGGATGGTTGCTGTGTTGCGTGTACCGCCACGCGACGGATACCAGCGACGTTGTCGTGCTCGATGCGCGCGATCTTGCCCGGCCAAAACGCAAAGCCGTGCACAATACCGCCCATGCCAGCCCCCGACCTCGAACGCCTTGTCACCCTCGCCATGCCCTTTGGTAAATACAAAGGTCGGCTCATTGCCGACCTGCCCGGGCATTACCTCAACTGGCTGGCCCGCGAAGGGTTCCCGCGCGGCGAGATCGGGCGGCTGCTCGCGCTGATGCACGAGATGGACCATAACGGCCTGAGGGGCCTGCTCGATCCGCTGCGCAAGCGCGAATAGCGCAATCGCGTCGATGCGGCCCGTCGGCGTTCATCACGCATCCGGCAAGCTCTCGACAGATGCGCTCCCCGCCGCTCAACGCGCCGCGTGCACGTGCAGCAGTTCCCGTACGCGGTGTGCGCGCGCATCGAGCGGTTCTGCGCCACGCCCCGGCAGCAGCGCGCGCGTCGTCATGGCGCGCGACTCGCCGCTTCGCACATCCACTTCGCGAATCACGCGGCCGCTCTCCACGATGAACGCAACGTCGGCCAAGGCCAGCACGTCGTCGATGTCGTGCGTGATCATCACCACCGGCATCTGCCAGCGCGCGAACACGTCGCCCAGTTGCCCACGCAACTCGTCACGCAGCAGCGGGTTCAGCGCTGCAAACGGCTCGTCGAGCAGCAACAGACGCGGTCTGCACGCCAGTGCGCGTGCCAGCGCGACGCGTTGCTGCTGCCCGCCCGAGAGCGTGGCGGGACGGCTCGACGCCAGTGCCGCGAGCCCGAACGTCTCCAGCAGTTCGTCCACGTGCCGGGCGTCGTCGTGCGAAAGCCTGCGCCGTTGCCACGTCGTCAAGCCAAACGCAATGTTGTCGCGCACGTTCAGGTGCGGAAACAGCGCGTAGTGTTGAAACAGATAGCCGACGCTGCGTTGCTCGGGCGGCAGGTCGATGCCCTGTCGCGAATCGAACAGCACGCGCGCGCCGATGCGCACATGCCCATGCTGCGGTTTCAGCAGCCCCGCCATGGCCTGCAGCGTCATCGACTTGCCACCGCCCGAGGGGCCATAGAGCGCGACCACCTGCGCATCCGAGATGAACCGCGTGGCGAGCGTGAAACGCCGTGCGCCGTCGCAAACGGTGGCATCAAGATCGATATCGATCATCGCGTGCAGGCAGTCACGGCTGCGAGAAGCCGTGGCGCTTCAGGATGTCCTGCGCGGCGGGACTCAGCAGGTAGTCGATGAACGCCTTCGCAAGTGCCTGCTCGTGGCTCGCGCTCACGGCGACCACGGGATACGTCACGGGGTCGTGCCCGCCCACGGTCTGCACGATCTCCACCTTGCCGGGCATCAGCACGGCGTCGGTGCGATAGACGAAGCCGGCTTCGGCTTCGCCGCGCGAGACGTAATCGAGCACTTGTCGCACGCTGTCGGCCTGCACGAATTTCGGTGCGAGCGCATTCCAGAGCATCGCTTTTTCAAGCGCCTGTTGCGTGTAGCGGCCCACCGGCACCGTCGACGTCTTGCCGATCGCGATGCGCCGCACGGCCGGGTTCGAAAGATCAGCCACGCTCTTCACGGGCGAGCCCTGCGCCGCAGGCACGATCAGCACGAGTGCGTTTGCGGCGAAGTCGCGCCGCGTGGAGGCATCGAACAAGCCGGCTTGCACGCCGCGCGTCACCGTCTGCTCGTCTGCGCTTGCAAACACATCGACAGGCGCGCCCTCGCGAATCTGCTGAAGCAGCACGCCGGAGGCCGCGAAATTGAAGCGCACGGTCACGTCCGGATGCAACGCCTGGAATTTCGCGCCCACCTCGTTGAACGCTTCGGTCAGACTGGCCGCAGCCGAAACGGTGAGCTGCTGCGCGAGCGCGGCAGAGGGCAGCGCGACACAAGACAGCACTGCAATCAGGATGGCGAACAAAACAGCGCGAAGACGGTTCACAAATCACCTCAAGAAGTCAGCGAAGAGAGAGAAAGCGGCCGGACAACACCAGCACTGCGATAGAAAGCATCGACGTGACAAACACCAGCAGCAAGGCAGCGTGATCGCGGCCGTCCTGCATGGCGTCGTAGATCGCCATGGAAAGCGTTTGCGTCTGGTGGGGAATGTCGCCGGCCACCATCAGCGTCGCGCCGAACTCGCCCATGGCGCGCGCAAAGGCCAGCAGCGTGCCGGCGAGGATGCCGGGCCACGCGAGCGGCAGCGTGACGCGCACAAACACGGACCAAGGCGACTGGCGCAGCGTGCGCGCCGCGGCTTCGAGCGAGCGATCCACACCAGCGAACGCAGCGTTCGCGGACTTCAGCACGAGCGGCAACGCGACGATGGCCGACGCGAGCACGGCCCCGTGCCAGTTGAAGACGACCGTGTAGCCCACCTGCCGATACAGCCAGCCGCCCACCACGCTGCGCCGACCAGCCGCGACCAGCAACCCGTAGCCGATCACCGTGGGCGGCAACACGAGCGGCAGCATGAAGACCGCCTCCAGCATCGCGCTGCCCGGAAAGCGCCGGCGCGCGAACAGCCAGCCCAACGCAATGCCCGCCACGAGCGCGAGCACCGTCGCGATGCCCGCCACGCGCAGCGAAAGCCAGAATGGCGACCAGTCCATCGAATGTAGGGAATCCGACATTTCCGACAATCCGTGTGAAGAATCGGGCGATGCGTGAGGCAGTGCAAGATGCAAGCCATGCACGGCGGCCATCGTCGTGTCGCGCGATCACGTTCAGCCCAGCCCGGCCGCACGCGCGAACAGCGCGAGCGACATGCGCGCCTTCGCCGCGTCGTGTGTCGCGGGCTTGAGCAGCAGCCGATGCGGACCGAGCCGCTCGCTCATCGACTTCACACGCGCAATGCACTGCTCGGGGTCGCCGATGATCGCGTTCGCAAGAATCACGTCGTTGGGCGCATCGGGCGCGAACATCGGCGGCAGCTTGCCTGGCGGAAAATGCACGCCCATCAGCCGCGGGTACGCGCGCACGGCTTCAATGCCGTGCTCCACGGCGCGACGCCCGTCTTCGTCGCAATGAAAGAAGCGCGCAATCGCGAACGGAAAAGCGCCGCGTCGCTCACGCTCAGCCGCCACCTGCTTTGCGACCTGATCGAGATCCGCAGAAGGTGCGGCCATCAGGCCATAGCCGTGTTCCGCGGCAATCTGCGGCGACGCTCCGCTCAGGCTCGCCAGCCACACCGGCACCGGCTGCTGCAACGGACGTGGATAGACCGCCACGCTTTCGTAGCGAAAGAAGCGCCCTTCGAAGTGCGTTTCGGGTTCGGCCCACAACCGTTCGATCAATGCGAGCGCCTCATGCATGCGCTCGCGTGCAACGTCCCCGGACGCAATTCCAGACGGACGATACTGCGCAGGAAACGGCCCACCCCGCGCAACGCCGAACTCGATACGCCCGCCGCTCAGTAGATCGAGCGAGGCGATGTCTTCCGCCACGCGCAGCGGGTCGTTCAAGGCGAGCAATGATGCGCCCGTGCCGAGCCGGATGGCCGACGTGCCCGCCGCAATCTGCGAAAGCAGCACCGTGAGCGCACTGCCGACCGCGAACGGACTGTAGTGATGCTCGGCCACCCACACATCGTGAAAGCCCATCTGCTCCGCCGCCACGCCGGTGCGAACGGTCTGCTGCAGGGCATCGCGCGCATCGCCGTGGGGATTTTCGACGTTGAGAAACACGCCGTATCGTGGTGGGAAATCCGACATGGCTCAGGTCCTGCGATTCAGGTCTCGGCAAGGCGTCGCAAACCAGCTGCGCACCGTGTCGTAGGCATAGCGCGTGAGCCCATCGTGACGCGCGCGCGGCGCGAGCAGATGAACCGAAAGCGGCTCGGCCCAGCCCCAGAAGTCGGCGCGCAGCGCAGCCGGAAAATCCACGTCGTCGAACGCATGCCACAACTGCACGAGCCATAACTCGCGCCCTTCTTCATCGAGCAATAGCGGCAGGCCCGCGCCCGCCTGCAAATGCGCATGACGCTGGCTGTAATAGAGCGGGCCGCCGCACGCTTCCACGACATAGTCGGCCACACGCTCGGTCACGCAGTCGAAGCAGTCGCCCGCATGAATGAAGAGCGGCGTGGTTCTGAGGCGGTGCATGTGCTGCCGCACGAGTTCGCGCAAACCCGCTTCCTCGCAGATGGCGAGCAGACGATGCGGCGGCGCCGGCATCGGCGGACAAATGGTGTGCCCGCCGTGCAACGCGTGATCGCGCGACGATTGCGCAACGGGCCAGCGCAAGGTCCGGTAGCAGGCGCGCGTGCACGGTGTCCAGCGCGCACGCGGCGTGGCCGCAGAAGTGGGTTTCATGAGCGTGTCGGATGTCTTGTCCAGTTTGTTGGCTATATATCGCGATACATAACGGTGGGCACGACAAAGCGAGTACCAGGCCGGAACCGGCCGGCCACCTACTCGGGCCCGAAGCAGTGCGCGTAGTCCGTGCACACGCCGCAACTCGGCGCCTTGCAGACGAACAGTCCTTCACGCTCGCACAGTTGCTTGTAAAAGAACTTCTTCCACTTCATGTCGTGGACGTTCTTTGCGGCGAGCCGCGGATACCAGTACCCCATCAGCGCGGAAAGCTCACGCCGCGACGGCAATCGCAGGTCCTGCCAGAGATGATTGGCACCCAGGCACGCGCACGCCAGCGCATGCGCCACACAGGTGGCTTCCTCGCGCGTGCCCGCACGCGGATCGACGTGATCAGCGAACAGCGTCACGAGGTCTTCCACTTCGTCGTAGCGCGAGCCGCACTGCGATACGTGCTCCGATACCTGAACAGAAACCGCGGCCCACGCAGGCGCAAGCGCCGCCTCTGCGCCGGGAAACCAGCGGGCGAGCAGCCATTGCGTTTGCTGCACATCGAGACCGCGAATGGGCAGTACGTGCACGCCGTCCCGCTCGAACGCGGACGCGAGCACCCCGGCAAGCGCCAGCACCGTCGGGTTGTCGGTGCTAACCGCGTGGCGCATCAGCGTGGCGTGGAAGTTCATGATGCGATGCGCTCAGATCTGCGCGGCCGCGTGCGTATAGCACTTCTTCGGGCAGATCTTCGCGCACGCCGTGCAGCCGATGCACAGCTCGCGATGCGCGATCGTCATGACCTTCTTTTCGTACTCGTCGTCTTCGTCGTCGCCGTCGAGGCGAATGTGCGCGCCTTCGTCGTCGAGCCCCACGAGTTCGAGCACGCCACGCGGGCACACGCGAAAGCACCGTCCGCAGCCGATGCATTTTTCCTCGTCGAGCGTCGACACGAAGGTCGGCGTCCAGGTCTCGCCGCTTGGCAGCGTCACGCTGAAGGTATCGCTCATGGTCGCCTCTATGGTGGTTTCGGCCGGCTCACGCCGAGGCCGCGGCTGCGGCCTTGCGTGCATCCATGAGCGCCGCGTGCGCGTCGTGGCAGCGCTGCGCGACGGCGAGAATCTGTTCCCAGTTCGTCGGTAGTTCCTCGGAAAGATCGTGCAGGTCCATCTTCGCCTGCGTGGCCTGCGCGTTGAGCTTTTTCAGGCGCGCCTTCAGTTCGTCGGCATCGGTCATCGTGTTCTCCCCTTTCACGCGCCGTATTGCGCGACAGCCGGATACGTGCGGATCATTTCCACCGCTTCATTGAGAAACTTGCCGCCCGCCTCGGCCAGCTTCGCGAGCGACGGAAACCCGAAGCGATGCACGTCGCGCAGCTGCTTGTTGACCACCACGAGCCGCCCCGCAATCAGCACCATGCGGCCGAATCCTTCGTGGCTCATCTTCATCATCGGCGACACCATCTGCCCCGTTTCGCGCTCGATCGCCACCGCGATCGCGTTGTAGAACAGCTCCAGATGCCAGAGCGTTTCGGGGTCCGGGTCGCCCATGATCGGAATCGCACGGCGTTCCTCGGGCGTGAGGATGTACCGCTTCAGCAGTTGCAGATCGCTCTTGCCTTCCCACGTGCCGTGCGTGTCCTGCGCGCGCAACTGGCGGATGAGCTGCTGGACGAACGGCGTGGCCAGCAGCAGCGCGTCGTCTTCCGTGTCGGCGCGCGTTTCATTGGTGATGGCTTCAGCCATGAGATACCTCGTCGTTCTCTTCGAAATCGTATGAGCGTGCCCCGTCTTTCGCGAGCGCCTTGCGCAGCCACGGCGGCGGCGTGCCTTTCAGCACGTCGCGCAGCTTCACGAGAATGGCTTCGATAGGCTCCGGCTGCGGCACCTTGATGGGATGAATCTTCAGCGCCACCACGCGCGCCGCGCCGGAGCCGCCAATCGCGGCAACGTACAGAATCGCGCAGTCCTTGACCGCTTCGAGCTTGGGTGCGAGCTTGTCTTCGTCGCCGTCTTCTTCCAGCTTGCCGCCGAAGTCGAACGTTTCGACGAACGTGTGGCCGTCCGCCGTTACGTCGTAAGTGACGATGCTTTTGGCCCAGCCGAAGTGCGCATCGACGTGCACCTTGTCCTGGGTCGCAAATGCGATTTTCATGAGTGGGGCTCCTCGTGCCGTTGGTTCACGCACCGGCCGCAACGACCGGAATCTTCACTTCACGCGCGGGGTCGCGCGCGGCCAGATCCACCGACGCCTGCGGCAGCGGCCAGTCGCCGGGATGGTGATGGGCAATCTGTTCGATCATGAGATTCGCGACTTCGAAGATCAGGTTCATCGTGCCGCGATAACCCACCTGGCAGCGGTGTGCATTGCCCACGCGGTCGAACACCGGAAAGCCCACGCGCATGAGCGGCTTGCCGAGCCGCTCCGCCATCTGCCGGCCGTGCGAATGCGTGATGAGCAGATCGCAGTCGCGTGCGGCGCGTTCCATGTCTTCCAGGTCGCCCAGCACCACTTCGCTCGCCGGTAGCTGTTCGTGCGAAGGCGACGCCGTGGTGCTGATGCAGACGGCAAGCTCCGCGCCCATTTCATGCAGCAACGCGCCGAGCGCGAGCAGCAGGTCCGGCTCCGCGCCAATCGCAACCTTGATGCCGCCCGTGTAGAAGTGGCCGTCGAGCATCGCATCGAGCAACTGGCTGCGCTGCCTGCGGTATTTCGCGGGCACCGGCCGCCCCGACAGTTGCGCGAGGCGCTGAAGCAGGCGGTCGTTAGGTTCGAGCCCGGTCAGGCGCCCGAATATCTCGAACGGCGTGCCCGCCACGTCCTGCAACGCCTGCGCGCCTTCGCGCGTTTGCTCGCCCACACCGATCGTGAACGCCGACGCCCCGGCCGCACGAATCTGTTCGAGCGTCGTGCCGCCCAGTGTGGTGCCGCGCCAGTCCGGCGCAATGTGGCCATCGAGCGAGCCCGAGAGATCGGGCAGCACGATGACGTCGAGCCCGAATGCGGTAACGATCTCGCGCAGTTCGTCGATATCGGCCGGCGAAAGATGACTGCCGGGCAGCAACGTGATCTGCCTCGCGGCCACGGGCAACGGCTTGACCAGCGCCTTCACGATGGCCGTAACGGCGTGCCGGTAGCCGTCTTCGAAACCACCCACGTAGTCAGGCGTGGACACGTAGACCAGTTCCGTATCGTCCAGCTCGGGCTTGCGCTTGCGCACTGTCGTGAGATAGCCCTCCACGTCGTCGCCCTTCGTTTCGGTGAGACCCGTGGAACAGATCGCGATGATCTTCGGCGCCGCGCGCTTGCGGATGTTGAGCAGCGCCGTCTCCACGTTTTCGTAGCCGCCCAGAATCGTGGTGACCTCGTTCATCGCCGTGGTCTGTAGCGGAATGGCTTCCTTGAAGTGCCGCACCAGCAGCACGAGACCGAACGACGTGCAGCCCTGCGAGCCGTGCATGACCGGCATGCACGCGTCGAGCCCCATGAACGCGTAGCTCGCGCCAAGCGGCTGGCTCATCTTGAGCGGATTGACCGCACAGGCTTTCTTCGATTCGACGACCACGGCCATGATTCTCAGCTCCCCTTGCGCTCGCTTGCATTCAGGCCGGCACGCCGGGCTCGAGTCCCATCGCCCATGCGCGCACACCGGCAAAAGCGGCGGGCTCGACAGCCGCAACAGGCGCACGTACAGCGTTCAGCGTTTCACCGTCGTCACCCCAGGGCGCGGGAATGCGCACCTGCTGCCACACGGGGTTGTGAATCGCGCGGTCGATCTCGTGCACGAGTTCCACCATCCCCTCGTACGCCCCATACGGGTGATGCCGCTCCTGGTTGATGTCGAGCCACGGCATGCGCGCCTTCAGCGCGACGAATTGCGAGCGCCCGCCGGACAGCATGATGTCCGCCTTCGCATCGCGCAGCATGGTGTACATCTCGCGCGGCGTCATGTCGTCGATCATGTGGGCGTCGTCACCCATGATCTCCTTGATCTTCTCCTTGTCCTCTTTCGTGCTCTTCTTGACGCTCGTGCCCACAATTTCGAGCCCGGCTTCCTGCAGCGCGGCGACCACCGACCACGATTTCACGCCGCCCGTAATGAGCAGCACACGCTTGCCTTTCAGCCGCTCGCGATAGCGCGCAATGCGTGCCCACGCGCGCGCCTCTTCGGCGGCAATCAAACGTTCCGTGCGTTCCAGCAGGGCTTCCGGCGCGCCCTGCTGCACCAGCAGCTTCGCGATCTGCCGCAACGTATCGCTCATGTCGCCAATGCCGTAAAACGAGCCCTCGAAATATGGAATGCCGTAGCGCTGCTGCATCTTCGTCGCGATGTTGATCATCGACTTCGAGCAGACCATCATGTTGACCTTCGCACGATGCGAGCCGGCAATCTCGTTGTAGCGGCCATCGCCCGAAATACACGAGAGAATGCGGACGCCCAGCGCGTCGAGCAGCGGCTTGGTCTGCCACAGTTCGCCCGAGAGGTTGTATTCGCCGATGATGTTGATGTCGTACGGCGTCGTATATTCCGGCTCGCGCGTGCCGATCACGTAGTCGAGCAGCGCCTCGCCTCCCAGCTTGTTGCCCAGATTCTTCGGTCCCGCGAAGCCCGGTGAATTGACGGGAATGACGGGCTTGCCGAACTTCTCCGATGCGCGTTTGCAGACCGCTTCGATGTCGTCGCCAATGAGCGCCGTCACGCAGGTCTGATAGACGAACACGGCAGGCGGATCGTATTTCTCGATGATCTCGCGCACGCTTCTGAAAAGCCGCTTCTCGCCGCCGTACACCACGTCGAGTTCGTTGATGTCCGTCGTAAAGCCCGTGCGGTAAAGCGTGGAACCCGACGACGCTGCATGGCGGTTGTCCCACGAATTGCCTTCGCATGCGATAGGCCCATGCACGAGATGCGCAACATCCACCACGGGCTGCAACGCGATCTTTGCACCGTCGAATGCGCAGCCGCCCGCGGCCGCGCCAGGCGAGAGTTGCTTCGTGCAGCCCTTCTTGCGCTCCTTTTCGCTTTTGCCCTGGTTCTTGTCGCAACCGGGCTCGTCGAAGACTTCGGCAATCTTGGCCTTGAGCGAAGCGGACATGACGGGCTCCTGACGATGTGGGGTGAATCGAAACTGGCAAGTTCCGTACCACGGGTTGATTGCCTGCAACGCGCGCTACGGCCGTGCTTGCGGCGAGAGACGTGCATGCCGATTGTCGTCATCGAAACGCAGATTGGCCGCTTTGAAGGAATTGCGACAGACAGTGGACCGACTACTCCGCCCCTTCCGCCGCACTCTTCGCCCACACCGCGAAACGGATGCGCTGTGTAATGCCGGCCGGGCTCGCATCGAACGCACGTTGTGACGCGGCCATGGCCCCCTGCGCAATGGCCGCTTCGGCGTGGTTCAACGGCAACCGTCCCGCCACGTGCGTGGCGCCCGGCACGTTGCGCGTAATCGCCTGGCGGTTCGGATGCTCGATAACCGGCACCAGATGGTCCGCTTCACGCACGCCAGCCAGGCAGACCCAGCCGTCGATCACCTCGACCTTGCGGCCGTCCCGCGTAACCTTGACGAGTACCGGGTCTGCCATTGCTGCGCCCCTTCAGCGAATGATGTCGTAGCTGTAGTCGGTCTTCGCGGGCACGATGGTGTTCGCATCGAGCGTCTCGAAGAACTCGTCCAGCAGCATGACCAGCACGCGCAGCGCACCGTCGTAGCCCCACGTCGGGTAGCGATGGTAGTGATGGCGGTCGAAGATCGGGAACACCATGCGAATGAGCGGCGTCTTCGTATCGCGCTCCAGATACTTGCCGTAGGTGTTGCCGATCAGGAAGTCCACCGGTTCCGTGTACAGCAGCGAACGCATGTGCCACAGGTCGCGCTTCGGGTACACCTTGCAGCCTGCGCCGTAAGGCGAGGCGTCGAAGAGCGCCTGCACTTTCGCGGCCCAATCGTCGTTGCCGTTGGTCGCCAGCACGTGCGCCGGTTCCGCGCCCAGTTCGAGCAGGAACTGCGTGTAGCCGAGCATCTGGTCCGGGTCGCCGTACAGCGCGAAACGCTTGCCGTGCAGGTGGGCCTGGCTGTCCGCCATCGCATCCACCAGTTGGCCGCGCTCCTTTTCGAGTTGCGCGGGAATGGGCTTGCCCGTCACACGCGAAATTTCCATCAGGAAGCGGTCGGTGCCCGCCACGCCAACCGGCGCGTTGAGCACCACGACTTCCTGCCCGTGTTCCGCGATGAACTTCGCGGTCTTCTCGCAGCAGTATTCCTGGAACACGAAAGTGGCCTTCGCGTGCAGCGCGCGCTCCACCTCCTCCTTCGTCGTGCCGCCCTCGTACATGCGGAATTCGCCGTCGGTGGGCGTATTCCACGTTTCCGACGGGTCGCAGATCACGTTCACCTGCACGCCGAACAGTTCGAAGATGCGGCGAATTTCCTTCATGTTGCCCACGACGAAGCCGTCGAAGCCGCCGATGAAGTTCACGCTCTCGTCCGGCACGCGCACGAGCGGCGCAGTGGTGCCGGCCTTGCCGCCCCAGAAGTGCTTAAGAATGCCGAGCAACGCGTTGTCGTAGCCCGTCACGTGGCTGCCCACAAAGGCCGGCGTGTGGGCGAACGGCACGTCGTAGTCTTCCGGCACGCTGCCCTTCTGCTTGCTGTTCTTGATGAAAGCGTCAAGGTCGTCGCCGATCACCTCCGCCATGCACGTGGTCGAAACAGCGATCATCTCGGGCTTGTAGAGGTTGTACGCGTTCGCGAGGCCGTCGATCATGTTGTTGAGGCCGCCGAACACTGCGGCGTCTTCCGTCATCGAAGAACTCACGCACGACGTGGGCTCCTTGAAGTGCCGCGAGAAATGCGAGCGGTAGTACGCCACGCAGCCCTGCGAGCCGTGCACGAACGAAAGCGTCTTGTGAAAGCCGTTGGCCACGTAGACCGCGCCGAGCGGCTGGCATGCCTTGGCGGGGTTCACCGTGAGCGAATCGCGGGCGAAGTTCTTCTGCTTGTAGTCTTCGGTCTTGGTCCATTCGACGATCTGCTTGACTGTCTCGTCGGGATGGTTGAACTCGAAGTTCTCTTTCTTGGTACGGAATATTTCCTGATACTCCGGCTCGCGGAACAGCAGCTCGTGATCGAGAATCCTGTCGGCGGATTGGGGCATGACGTCACTCCTGAATCGGTATCGATGAGGTCGGCGACCGAAGCGGCGGCCTCGCCGGCCGCCGACCGCTTGCGCCTGAAAACTGCTGTTTTATGCCGCGTTTTTCCAGGGCGCCTTCGCAAGTCCCCACACGGGGCTCGAAATCGCCATGTCCATGTCGCGCGCGAAGATCGCGAAACCGTCGTAGCCGTGGTACGGGCCCGAATAGTCCCAGCTGTGCATCTGGCGGAACGGCACGCCCATCTTCTGGAACACGTACTTTTCCTTGATGCCCGAGCCCACCAGGTCCGGCTGCACCTGCTCGACGAACTTCTCGAACTCGTAGCCCGTCACGTCGTCGTAAATCAGCGTGCCGTCTTTCACGTAGTGCGTGGTGCGCTGATAGTCGTCGTTGTGGCCGAACTCGTAGCCCGTGCCCACCACGTCCATGCCGAGGTCTTCATACGCGCCGATCACGTGGCGCGGACGCAGCCCGCCCACGAACAGCATCACCTTCTTGCTCTGCAGACGCGGCTTGAACTTCGCAATCACGGCGTCCACCAGCGGGCGGTACTTCGCGATCACGCGTTCCGCGTTCGCCTTGATGGTGTCGTCGAAATGGCTCGCAATCTCGCGCAGGCTCTTCTCGATCATCGAAGGGCCGAAGAAGTTGTATTCGACCCACGGAATGCCGTACTTCTCTTCCATGTGCCGGCTGATGTAGTTCATCGACCGGTAGCAGTGCAGCACGTTGAGCTTGGCCTTCGGCGTGTTCTCCAGTTCTGCGAGGGAGCCGTCGCCGGACCATTGCGCGATTACGCGCAGGCCGATTTCTTCGAGCAGGATGCGGCTCGACCACGCATCGCCGCCAATGTTGTAGTCGCCGATAATCGCCACGTCGTACGGCGTGGATTCGAACTCGGGGCGCTTGGCCGCATCCGTCTTGTCGAATACCCAATCGCGAATGGCGTCGTTCGCCAGATGGTGGCCAAGCGACTGGCTCACGCCGCGAAAGCCTTCGCAACGCACGGGCACAATCGTGTGGCCTTCGTACTGCTTGCTCTTCTTCTTCGACACGGCCTCGATGTCGTCGCCGATCAGCCCGATCGGACATTCGCTCTGAATCGAGATGCCCTTGTTGAGCGGGAACAGTTCCTGAATCTCGTCGATGATCTTGTCGAGCTTCTTGTCGCCACCGAACACGATGTCCTTCTCCTGGAAGTCGGACGTGAACTGCATGGTGACGAACGTGTCGATTCCCGTGGTGCCGATGTAGTAGTTGCGGCGCGCGGCCCACGAGTACTGGCCGCAGCCCACCGGGCCGTGGCTGATGTGAATCATGTCCTTGATCGGCCCCCAGACCACGCCTTTCGAACCCGCGTAGGCGCAGCCGCGAATGGTCATCACGCCGGGCAGCGATTTGATGTTGGACTTCACGCCACAGTCGGGCTTGCCCTCTTCGAAGGTTCCCAAATGCTTGGCGCGCCGCTTGGCCATTTTCTCGGGATAGGCCTTTAGCACTTCGTCGATCAGGGCCTTGTTCGCGGCCTTGCGCTCTTCAACCGTGGCGGTCATGGAATGCTCCAGATGTGAAAATTGTGCGTCGCTGCGTGACGGCCCGCGCGCGGTGCGCAACGCGCGGGCGGCCGTCTCTGCGGGTTCAGGCGACCAGTTCGTCGGCCGTCTTGCCAACCTGCGATTCGTCGATCGCCTTCATGATGCCGTGCTCCATCAGCAGATCTTCGAGCTGATCCATCGTGATCGGCGTCGGGATCGTGCCGTTGCCGGCGTTGTTGTGGATCTTGCTCGCAAGCTGGCGGTACTCGTTCGCCTGATTCGAATCCGGCGCGAACTCGATCACCGTCATGCGGCGCAGTTCCGCGTGCTGCACGATGTTGTCGCGCGGCACGAAGTGGATGAGCCGCGAACCGAGCATGCCCGCGAGCGCTTCGGCCAGCTCCAGTTCCTTGTCGGTCTGGCGCTCGTTGCAGACGAGGCCGCCCAGGCGCACGCCGCCGCTGTTCGCATACTTGAGAATGCCCTTGGAGATGTTGTTGGCCGCATACATGGCCATCATCTCGCCCGACATCACGATGTAGATTTCCTGCGCCTTGTTTTCGCGAATGGGCATGGCGAAGCCGCCGCACACCACGTCGCCCAGCACGTCGTACGACACGTAGTCCACGCCGTCGTACGCGCCGTTTTCTTCGAGGAAGTTGATCGACGTAATCACGCCGCGGCCGGCGCAACCGACGCCCGGTTCCGGACCGCCCGATTCGACGCAGCGAATGTCCTTGTAGCCGATCTTCATCACGTCATCGAGTTCGAGGTCTTCCACCGAACCCGCTTCTGCCGCGAGCGAGAGGATGGTGTCCTGTGCTTTCGCGTGCAGGATCAGACGCGTCGAGTCGGCCTTCGGGTCGCAGCCGACGATGAGGATCTTCTGGCCGAGGTCGGTGAGCGCCGCGAGCGTGTTCTGCGACGTGGTGGACTTGCCGATGCCACCTTTGCCATAAAAGGCGATTTGCCGAAGTTGAGACATTCACATTCTCCAGTTCAGGAATAGGTTGAAACGAGGGGTGCGTACCAAAGCCGAAAAGCAGAGCTGCCAGGCAGACTGCAAAGCTGCGACCAGGTCCTCAGCCGGTGGTGTCCGTATGGTCTTCTTCTCTCGATTCACGCATGGGCCGGAGTGTGTCCGCGGACGGCTCCAGTGCAGCTTCCGTGCCATCTTTCGTGCGATCTGCCGAAAAACTTCGGAATCCCCGCTATAGCGGGCTTTGGGCGCGGTTCAGGGCATTCGCGCTGCGGCGTTGTAGCGCGTGCGACGCGACAGTCGCGCTGTCGGCTTCCCGACAAAAGCGTGGGCGTTTCGTCGCAAACAACACCGTGTGCGAAAGCCCTGGCGCATGCGCTCATGCGTGAGTGGCGTGTTTTGTCGCTGGTACGGTTGTTGCACCGCAGCCGGCCATGAACCCGCTCACCGTTCCTGTTGTGGATGCCAGCCACGCTTCACCGCATTTCGAAGCGATAGGCGGCGAGCCCGCGGTCACACGCCTCGTGGATGCGTTCTACCGGCAGATGGACACGCGGCCCGACGCACGCATCATTCGCGCGATGCATGGCCCCGACCTCGCGCCTGTGAAAACCGTGCTCGTGCGGTATCTCTGCGAATGGCTGGGCGGGCCGAAGCGCTATTCGGAAGAACGCGGCCACCCGCGGCTGCGCATGCGTCACGCTGCGTTTCCCATCGGCACGGCCGAGCGCGACGCATGGCTTGCCTGCATGCGCGCCGCACTCGACGAGACCGGCACGGATGCGGCGCTGCGCGACAAGCTGATGCTCGCGTTCTTCAAGATCGCGGACTGGATGCGCAACAACGGCAGCTGAAAAAGCAGGCGTTGTGCCGACGAAGTAATGAACGAAATGAAGCAAAACGAAGCGGCAATCTGCGACGCAGCCGCCCTCGAAGCTATGTAGCCAAGGAATCCGTCATGACCGACACGCTCATCCGCAAGGAACTCGACAACACCGCCTTCGCCCGGCTGGAACAGGAAGGCCGCTTGCTCAACCCGGTCTTCAAGGGGCTCACGAACACGTTCGGCCGCGTGGGCTTTCGCGGCGAACTCGCGCTGCGTTTCGCACCGAAGCTGGCCGACGAGGCTCGCCCGCCCGAGCTTTCGTGCGAGCAGGTGATGGCCATCGCGAAAACCGGCGAGCCGCAGCTGCCGTTCTTCGCCGGCTGGCTGCTGAGCTTCGAGCATCTGAAAGACGTGGCCGAAGTGCTGGGCGAAGCATTGTCCGCGGGCGGCAAGTACTTTCTGTTCTGCGACAACATCGACCTCAGCAAGCGCTACCAGGTGCCGTACAAGGGCGCGATGTTCTACGTGCTGCCCATCCTCGAATCCACGGTCTACAACGAGATGCTCGAACTGCTTTACCTCGAGAAGAACGACCTCAAGAAGAAGGACACGGCGGGCAAGCTCGACGCGATTGCCGACGCCGCGCTCCGCTTCGACGTGACCTTCGACACGATCACCTACGCGGAAGGCCTCGAATTGATGGGCCCTGTGCGCGACCCCAGCGAGAACCGGCCGGTCTGAAGACCGGTTGAACGTATTCGTGCCCTGCTCGTGGTGCACCGCTTTGCCGATGCGCCACGACGTACCCACCCTGACAGCACCCCGAACCGGAGCGCGCTCATGTCACTGCACACCGACATCGTCCCCGTCGTGCACGAAAGCGCCGGCCGCCGCGTTGTACCGTCCGTTGATACGAGCACACAAAGCAACGTACCTACAGCGCTCGCAACGTGGCTCTCGATTCGCGACTTCCCCGACTTTCATTCACGCAGCTACGAAGGCGTCACGCCGCTCATGCTGGCGTCGCTGCATGGCGAGGACAACGTCGTCGCCGCGCTGCTCGAAGCAGGCGTGCACGTCGACGCGCTCGACGACGAGGGCAACAACGCCCTGTGGTACGCGTGCCTGGGCGGTGCGCCCGCCACGCTTCTGCGCCTTGTTGAAGCGGGCATCGAGATCGACCACGCGAACGACAGCGACATCACCTGCCTCATGCAGGCCGCGGCGAGCGGGCGCGTCGAGGTGATGCAACTGCTGCTCTCGCTCGGCGCGAGCGAAGGGCTCTATGCGCCGGACGGCCGCAACGCACTCGACATGGCCGCCGACCGCGGCTTCGAACTGCTGCGCACGGCGCGCCGTCTGGACAACGACAAACGCAACGGGTCTTCGCACCATGCGTACACGGCCCTTCAGATCATCGACGCCGCGCACCCCGCCAACGCGGCGGAGGTATTTGCGCTCGTCTCAGACAAGGCCGCTTGAGCCGCAGCACACCACCGCGGCCACACGAGGAGCAACGCACATGGCTCACATCACGTTCTACGAGAAGCCCGGTTGCGGCGGCAATGCGAAGCAGCAAGCGCTGCTTGTGGCTGCGGGTCATACGCTGGAGGTGCGCAACCTGTTGCGTTGGCCATGGACACCGCGCACGCTGCTCGTGTTCCTGGATCCGCTGCCCGTGCCCGAGTGGTTCAACCGCGCGGCGCCCGACATCAAGTCCGGCCGCATCGTGCCCGAGTCGCTCAACGCCGGCAACGCGCTCGCGCTGCTGCTGGCTCATCCGCTGCTGATTCGCCGCCCGCTGATGGAGGTGGGCGACACGCGCATGGTGGGCTTCGACATGGCCCGCGTGCATGCATGGATAGGCCTTGGACACGAGACCGCTATCGCCCGCATGCCGCCGTCTCTCGAGGGCTGCGCCGCCGCGACGAGCGGCTGCGATGCCCCGTCCCATTGAACAGGAGTCTTGCGATGCCGCTTTACGACTATCACTGCCGTGATTGCCAGTTGCAGTTCGAAACGCTGGTGCGCGCCGGCACCACGCCCGTCTGTCCGCGCTGCGGCAGCGTCGTGCTCGACAAGCAGGTTAGCGCGCCCGTGCCGCCGGGGCGCAGCAAGGCCATCATCGCGTCGGCACGCCGTCAGGCCGCGCGCGAAGGGCACATGAGCCACTATTCCGCGGCCGAACGCAGCAAGCTGCTGCGTCAGCGCTGAAGGCGGAGCCTGGATCACACAACCTAGATCGTCATCCGAAACAACGCGCCCTGGCGCTGACGATGCACGCGCAGCCACAGCAGCGTTGCAGGCACCAGGGACTCGCACGCGAACCACAACGCGTCGTCATGCTCAGCGCCGGGCGGCAGCGCGAGCCGTGCACGCACGCGCTGCCAGCCGATCCAGTCGATCTCGGGCATCGCCGCGCATATCGGTTCGCTAAGACCGAGTGCGCCGTCCGCCAGCCTCAGCAACTGGCGATGCACCTCCGTGCGCGTGAGCCGCGAGCGCAACAGTTCGTCGCGCCCGATCCCTTCGGCCAGCGTCATCACCACGATGCCCGCCTGCTCGACGATGGACAGCCTGGCGCTGTCCTCGATCGCGCGCGCTCCGTTCATGGTGCCGTTCCGCTCAAACAAAGCTAAGCAGTTCGACCGTTACGGCTTCGTCGCCCAGCACCGCCTGGCACGCGAGGCGCGATTTCGAGCCCACGCCCACAATCGTGTCGAGCTTCTCGTTCTCGGTGCGCTGAATTTTCGAAAGGCTCTTGCGCCCTTCCTGCACGAACAGATGGCACGATCCGCATTCGGCCTTGCCGTCGCATTTGTGCGCAATGTTTTCGCCCGCATCGCGCAGTGCCTGGAGCAGCGTGGTGCCGGCCGTCACGTCGTAGGTCTTGCCCGAAGGCAGTACGGTCAAAGTCGTCATGATGTGATGTGTAACGTGGAGAGTGGGAAGGTAATGAAAGGCGCCGGCTCAGGCCGCCAGCGCAGGTTGCAACGCGCTCACCAGTTCGTCGGCGAACGTCGCGAGCGGCATGGCGATGCGGGTGATCTGCTGCTCGGCGAGAAAGCGTGCCTCCATGCGCGTGGGCTCGTCGGGCAGCACTGCCCAGTGCGTGCCCGACGAACGCTTCATGATCTGCCGTGCGAAGCTGCGCGCCAGTTGGTCGTCGAAGCGGCAGCCCAGAAACAGGAAGCTGCGGCCGCTGCGCCATGTCTGCACGGCGGGAGGAATCGGCGTCTGGATGTCGATCTCGGTCAGCACCTCCACATAGTCGCTGTCCGACACGAGATAGTTGCCCGCCGGCGCATGCGAGCCGATGGGCTTGTAGAGCAGTGCGCCGGCCGCCGGCACGTCTTCGAGCGGCGCGCCCACTGCATCGTATGCACCAAACCACTGGCCGAAGTGCTCCGCCTGCGAAAGCCCCTGCACCTGCGCCCACTGGCCTGCGGGCCGCGCGTCGGCCAGTGCGGTGGCGAACGTGTCGTCGTACCAGCTATCGACGTACAGGCCCGCCCCACTCGCCGCAAGCGCGCGGTGCAGCGCCGAAGGCACGGGCGTTACGCCGAACGCCTCGTTCATGAGGCTCACCACCGACTTGCGATGCTTGAAGTTCTCGATGAACTGCGCGGCCTGCGTGAGCCGGTTGCGGATCTTGTGGGGCACGGAAACGCGGGCGGTCATGATCTGCGCGAGCGCCCCGGCAGTGGCCGGCACCCGGACGTCGTCGCACAGCGCGAGCATGCCGGGCCCCAGATACGGCACCACGTTGCCGTCTTCGATCTGGCGGGCAATGTGCTCGATTGAAACGGGAAGGCTCATGAATGCGGTCCCTCAGAGGTAAATGGCGGCGCCCGCGCCCACGTTCGTCGCAGTGTCCTTCAGCGTCTTCACGATGTAGCGCACCTGGTCCGCGTCGAGTTGCGTGTGCAGCGGCAGCGCAAGCGCGCGGTCGCCGATGCGTTCGGTGTCGGGCAGCGTGCCGCGTTTGCGGCCGATGGCATCGCCCGAATTCATGTAGTGGAACTGCTCGTGCAGCGGGTGGCTGTAGGCCGCTGTTTCCACGCCGCACGCTTTCATGTCGTCGATCATCTGTGTGCGCGCACTCTGCGTGAAGCGCTTGCCGAGGTGCACGACGTAAAGCATCCAGTGCACTTCCTCGACGTCTTCCGCGAGATAGGGCGGCTTGATGCCTTCGAAGCTCTGCATCGCTTCGTGATACCAGGCTTCCACCTGCTTGCGCCGTGCAAGCCGTTCGTCCAGCCCCGCCAGTTGCGCGAGACCGAGTGCCGCCGTGAGTTCGCTCATGCCGGCCTGCAACGGCACGCGCGCGCCGACCGAGACCGACTCGCGGTCCGCGAGACGCCGCTGGCGCAGGTAGCGCAGTTCGTGCGCAAGGCGCTCGTCGTCGGTTACGAGCATGCCGCCTTCGCCGGTGCACAGCGCCGAAGGTGCGGAGAAATCGAACACCGATACATCGCCGAACGTTCCGACGTTGCGGCCCATGTAGCGCGAGCCGAGAGCCTCGGTGCTGTCTTCGATCAGCGTCAGGCCGTGCGTTCGAGCGAGTTCGCGCAATGGCCCCCACGCCGCGGGATGCCCGTTGGTGTTGCCGGCCAGAATGGCGCGCGTGCGCGGACCGATCTTCTGCTGCGCCTTCGCTGCACTCAGGCAGCCGCTCCAGTAGTCGATGTCTGCGAAGACCGGCGTTGCGCCCGCGAGCGTCACGGCCTGCGCCACCTGGTGCCACGTGTGCGACGCGCAGATCACCTCGTCGCCTGCGCCCAGACCGAGCGCGCGCAGCGCGATCCACGTGCCCAGCGTGCCGCTCGCCACGGCCACGGCGTGCGCGCGACCACACCAGCCGGCAAACGCCGTCTCGAACGATTCGAGCAGCGGGCCATCGCTCCAGCGCGATGACTGCAACACCGCGTTGACGAGTTCAATCTCGCGCGGGCCGCACATGGGCTCGCTGAGCGCAATTTCATCGAGTTCCATGCGCGGCTCCGTCTTCGGCAAAGATCACCATGTTGGCTTCGCCGGCCTCGCGCGTGACGGACACGCACATGCCGTCCGACCTCGCGAAGTACGCGCGGCGCGCGCCGCATTCGAGCGCCGGCGTTTCGTCGCGCATCTCGTCGGCGCCGATGCGCAGCGTGCGCACGCTGGGATAGCGCTCGCGCCAACTCGCGGCTGCATCGAACAGGGTGGGCGCCGTACGCAGCACTTCGGCAATCGCCTGCACCTGGGTCGTGTCGAGCGCCATGTCAGTCCTCCACGTCGGCCAAACGCCGCGCTTCCACGGTAATGGGCAGCGTGGTGTCGGCCGCCATCTCGGGCAGCTCGAGCCGCCAGCCGTTCGCGAGCGTGACGAGGCCGCCCCACATCTGCGGGCTCGCCATCGAAACGATGGGCTCCTCGAGATCCTTCTTGGGCACGTAAGCGGTCAGCGTGCCCTTGCTGTCCTTGCGGATCATGACTTTCACGACGGAAGCTCCTGGGTTCGAGGGGAATTCATGCGGCGTGCGCGGCATCGCTCTGGACCGACGGCGCAAGGCCCGGGTCAAGCAGCGGAGCAAGCAGCGGCGGCAACGCCGCCAGCAGGTATTCGATGTCGCGCGCGGACGTTGTTTCGCCGAGCGACAGGCGCACGGCAGCCAGCGCCTCGTCGCGCGAGACGCCCATTGCGGTCAGCACGTGCGAGGGTTCGCTGCCCCCCGACGAACACGCAGCACCCGACGACGCACACACGCCGAGCTGATCGAAGCGCTGCAACACGACATCGGCGGACACCATGCCGAAGCGCAGATAACTCGTAGAAGCGACGCGCGGCGCGCCGGTCGAAAACACGTGCATGCCGGGCACCGCTTCCTGCAGCCCGCGTTCGAGCGCATCGCGCAGTTGCGCCACGCGTGCGGCCTTTGCCTCGACATCGCCCAGCGCATCAAGCGCCGCCGCGAACCCCGCAATGGCCGGCAAATTTTCGGTGCCGCCACGACGATGCCGCTCCTGGCTGCCCTGCATCTGCGGCAGCAACGTCACGCCCTGGCGCAGCAGCAATGCACCGATGCCTTTCGGTCCGCCGATCTTGTGTGCCGACAGCGACACGGCGTCGGCGCCGAACGTGGCGAAATCGAACGGCACCTTGCCCACGAACTGCGTCGCATCCACGTGCATGCGGGCGCCCGCAGCCCGCGCCAGTGCGTACACGTCCTGCACGGGCATCAGCACGCCGGTCTCGTTGTTCGCCGCCATCAGCGAAACGAGCGCGACGTCGGGGCCGATCAGGCGCGCTGCGTGGTCCAGGTCGAGCGTGCCGTCCGCATGCACGCCGATGAAGTCCACCGGCACGCCCTGCGCAATCAGCGCTCGCGCAAGCGCGAGGTGTCCCGCATGTTCGACGGCGCTGAACACGATGCGGCGACGCCCCGTGCCCTGCGCTGCCGCGTGAAGGCCCAGCACCGCGAGGTGGTTCGCTTCGGTCGCGCCGCTCGTGAAGATCACTTCCGCAGGCTTGCAACCGAGCGCGCTCGCCACGCGCGCCCGCGCCGCCCCGAGCGCGCGCTTCGCCTGCTGCCCCTGCCGATGTTGCGACGACGCGTTGCCCCACACGTCCGTCATCGTGGCCAGCACGGCCTGCACGACGCCCGGCGTGGGCGGCGTCGTCGCGTTGTGGTCGAGGTAGATCATGGTGGGCTCCGTCGGTCGCGCTGGAACGTCAAGCTTCAAGACCGCGCTTCATGGCCAGAACACGCGCGCGGCGTCCACGCACAGCATGTCGAGCAGCGCTGTCAGATCGAGGCTCGCGCACTGCTCGTCCCATTCGTGCATGACGTGATTGCGTGCATGCAGATGCCACATGCCGTCCGCGTCGCGCGTGAGCCAGGCAATGTCGATCACGCCGCCGTCGCGGTCCACGTTGCGCGAACAGCACGGGCTTTCAATGCGATACCCGTCCGCCTCATGCGCCACGCGGGGGCGCACGTAGCGGTACCGCACGCGGTTGCGCAAGGCGCGCTCGATCTGGTGTTGCGTGAAGTCCGCCACGGGGCCGCTGTCGGGCCACACTCGGCGTGACGCCTTCGAGCCACCACCGCCTCGCACGGTGCGCGCAATCATGGGCGCACCTCGTCTTCAGGTTGCAGCCCTGCGGGCGCCGGTGCGATCTCGTCTTCCGTGCAGCCCACTACCTGCCTGCCGAACTCGACGAGGTACACCGGCTCGCCGCTCTCCACCACGTGCCCTACGTTGACGATCTCGCCCAGCGTGCCCGCCGTGACGAGGCATTCGTCCTGCGCACGCTCGGGGTAGCTGCCGTCGTTGCGGAGGTCGTCCAGCGCGACCACGCGCATGCCCCAGGCGTAGGCCGGCTCGATGGGTACGATGTTCATCGCGTGCAGTCCTCCGCTTCGTCATGCGCCTCGCCGTCGGCATGCATGTCCTCGTCTTCGGCATGGCCCTCGCCGCGGCGCCCCAGCGCCGCAAGTGCCGCCGCGCGTTCGCCCAGCCGTTCGAGCACGTCGTCGGGCAGGTTGTCGAGCGTGCACAACTCTTTCGCGCGCATGCCGACGCGGTGGCCGCTTTCCACGAAGTCCACCGCGTAGATGTAGAACTGCTGCAGGAACGTGTCGATACGCGTGACGTAGCCGATATCGCCCTTGCTCACGAGCACGTCGCCGATATCTTTGCCCGTATAGGTGCCGTCGTTGCGCACCACGGTGCGGGCAATCACGCGCTCGCCGAAGGCAAAGCGCGGCGGAAAGGCAATCTCGATGGCGTCGTCGTCGCGGTTGATGTCAGCCATGGTGTGCTCCGGCCTGGGCTTCTCTGTAGCACCGCTCTTCGTCCTTGCGTGCCACCGCGACGCACGGGGCATCGCCGCACAGCGCGTCGATGCGTTGGCGCGCAACGGCGCGCACCTCGTCGTCCGGGTCGGCCAGCAACGGCGTCAAGGCCTGCGGCTGCGCGCGTTGTGCGGCCTCCCAGCGCACGCGCCAGTCCACGTCGTCGAAGAGACGCGTGACGAGCGCGGCAGGCAGGCGCGCCGCGACGATGCGGCGCACTTCGGGTTCCGGGTCGTCGGCCATGCGCAGCAGCGCGGGCATGTCGATGCGTTCGGCCACGCGCATTCTCACCACGCGGTCGGCGTCGCGGGCCATCAGCGGCAGCAGCGCAGAAGGCAGGCGCCTTGCGACCCATTCGCGCACGCCGTAGTCCGGGTCCGTGCGCAGATGGGCCAGCGCCTCGGGCGCGAGCCGCTGCGCAACGCGAATGCGCACCTCGCGGTGCGGGTCGCCCGCCATGCGCGCGAGTTGCGCCTGCGGCAGACGCACCGCAATTTGCAGGCGCACGGTTTCGTCGGGATCGTCAATCAGTGCAGGCAGACGGAACACGTCGGCATGGCGCGCCGCGATGGCACGCACCTCGAAATAAGGGTGATCGAGATGCGCGTTGCCCAGTTCGGAATGCCAACGAAAGAAGCGGTCGATGCGACGCGCGTAGGCGTCTTGCATGCAGGCGTGGCCCGGCTCGCAGCCTGCTTCGTCGGGCAACGCACGCAATGCCTGATGCGGGCACGCTGCGCAGTTCACCGGTCCACCCTGCCAGTGACGCGGCGGAATGTCTGCGGAAGGGGCGCGGCGCGTGTTCATGGTTGTGCCGCCCAGCCGCGTGCGGGGTATGCGTGCCGTGTCGCGAAGCCGTCGGCATCCGCATCGGCGTCTGCCGCTTCTTCGTGGCGCGTCAGCACATGCAGCAGCAACGCGCTGCCCACCTGGTCGTCGGGATCGAGGCGCCGCAGTTCGCCGAGGCACCTACGCGCTGCCTCAAGCTCACCCAGCCGCATATGCAGATACGCGAGCCCCTTCAACGTGAACAGATAGAAGCGAACCGCCGCGTCGTAGCGCACGGCGTCGTGCGACGGCGGTACTGCATCGAAGCGCGTGCCGAGCGCCGCGCGTGCCACGGCAAGCGCCGCTTCGCCTACGTTGCGCGCCTCGGCCAGCCGATGCCCATAGAAGTAGAAGCGATACAGCGCAATGAGCGGCGCCGGGTGATCGGGCGCCATCGCGCGAGCCCGTTCGAGGCACGCCAGCGCCTCGTCGGGGCGGTCGCGCAGCCGGCTCGCTTCGGCCACAAGCTGTTCGGCTTCAGGCGCGAGCCCGCCACCCAGCGCGGACAGCGCGAAGCGCGCCATCGCGTCGTCAACGCCCAGCCCTTCGGCTGCTTCGAACGTGAGCGGCTGCGTCATGGCATGGGCCTGCGTCAGGACGCCTGCGGCGGCAACGGCGGACGACCCCGCCCAATCGCGCCCACGTCGATGCGCGCCACGCCCGGCTCGCTCGCGCCCGTGCTGCTGCACGCGCACGGCGCCTGGTTCTGGCTCACGAACGTGAGGCCCGACTGCGTCGGCGTATCGACGAAGTCGATCGTCACGCCGTCCAGCAGCAGCCGGCTCTCGGCGGGCAGGAAGAGCAGCAGGTCGCCCACCTCCAGCGCCTGCTCGCCTTCCTTGAGCGCCGCCTCGGCGCTGAACTCGGCCTGATAGCCGGAGCAGCCGCCCGGGCTCACGAGCAGACGAAAGCCTGCGCCTGCGGGCAAGCCCGAAAAGCGCACGATGCGGCGCATGAATTTCTCCGCGGCGGGAGTGACGGTAACGTGGGGCAGCATGGTGCAGGTAGTCTCCAGTTAAGGCAGTCGAACGGTCAGGCAACGGCGCGGCGTGTGCCGGCGCTCACGCCTGAACGATGCAGCCGTCCACGGGGCACACCGCGACACACTGCGGGCTGTCGAAGTGGCCGTCGCACTCCGTGCACTTCTTCGGGTCGATCGTGAATACGCCGCCTTTCTCGCTGATCGCGACGTTGGGGCACTCCGGCTCGCATGCCGAGCAGCCGGTGCAAGTCGAGCCAATGATCTTCAGGGCCATGGGGACACTCCTTTGAATGGTGATTCGTGTAACTGATGCTGAACGGGCCGCGTGTCATGCGGCCCGCTCGCGTGGTCCGCTTATGCACTGGCGAATAAATGCCGCTACGCCGCCGCCCCCGCGGCCGAGCCCGTGAACGCGCCCTGCCGGATGGCCGCGTCGCCGCGGTCTTCGTGCACGATGGCGCCGCTCGCGATGCGTTCGCGGTAGCCGTTGAACCAGGCCAGCGCGGCTTTTTCGATGAACTCGCCCACGTACTGATCCACGGGTTCGATGCCCGCCTGCGCGAGTTCATCGCGCGGGCAAGCGCCAATCTTCGCGACCAGTACCGCATGGCAGTCGTTGATGGCGCGCACGACAGACGGCAGTTGTTCGTCGTCGCCGTAGCCGCCCTGGCAGTACAGGTCCACGCGGCGATGGCCCACGAACAGCGCTTCGGTCGCGCTCACCTCGAAGATCTGGAATTCGGTGACGTGGCCGAAGTGCTCGTTCACGCGTCCACCGCCCTTCGTGGCGACCGCCACCAGCACCTTGAGGTCGTCGGCTACGTCGATGGCCTGCGCGGCGGCCAGCGCTTCCTGCTTCGCTGCATGCTGCGCCTCGCGTTCCGCCTCCACGCGGCTCTGGTATTCGCGGCGACGGTCGAGGTCGTAGACCACTTCCATCTGCTCGATCTTGTCGAGCGTGAATTCCTCGCTGCGGTCTTCGCCCAGCAGGCCCACCGCGTCCGCACGGCACTGGCGGCAATGGCGCATCAGGTTCGCACCGCCCATGCAGGCGTCCTGCACGGCCTTCAGTTCCTGGGCCGTCGGCCCGCGCTGACCTGTGAGGCCGAAATGCGTGCCGTGCTCCGCTTCGGAAATGAGCGGCATGATGTTGTGCAGGAACGCGCCGCGCTTTTTCACCTCGCGGTTCACGTCGATCAGATGCGTGTCGTTGATGCCCGGAATCAGCACGGAATTGATCTTCGTGAGCACGCCGCGCGCCGTGAGCATTTCGAGCCCCTTCATCTGCCGCTCGTGCAGAATCTGCGCGGCTTCGTAGCCGGTTACGCGCCGGTGGTCCCAGAAGATCCACGGGTAGATCTTCGCGCCCACGGCAGGGTCCACCATGTTGATGGTGATGGTGACGTGGTCGATGTTGTACTGGCAGATCTCGTCCACGAGGTCCGGCAGTGCGAGGCCGTTCGTGGAGAGACAGAGCTTGATGTCGGGCGCCTGCTCTTGAAGCATGCGGAACGTGTCGAAGGTTTTCTTCGGATTCGCAAGCGAATCGCCTGGGCCCGCAATGCCGAGCACGGTCATCTGCGGAATCTCGCTCGCTACGGCGACCACCTTCTTCACGGCTTGTTCGGGCGTGAGCTTCTGCGAGACGACACCGGGCCGCGACTCGTTCGAGCAGTCGTATTTACGGTTGCAGTAGTTGCACTGGATGTTGCACGCGGGCGCGACGGCCACGTGCATGCGTGCGTAATGGTGATGGGCTTCTTCGGAATAGCAGGGGTGATTCTTCACCTTCTCCCATATTTCGGCGGGCATGTCGTCGGGGCCGCCCGACGAACCGCAGCTCGCCTTGCCGTCGCCGCCCTGCGAACCGCAGCCGCCGCCAGCTGCGGGCACATCGATGGTCGAGCCGAGCGGCTTGATCTGCCCGATGCCGATATAGGCGGCAGCGGGTAGCGTGCTGGCATTCGCGCGATCTTGCATGGATATCTCCTCGCAACCGTGGGTGGCTACGCGTGGAGATAAAAGCCAGATCCATGCCATTCACGCAGGGCCCGCGAAATCGCGGATGTGGCCTACATGCGTGCGTTTTGTCGTGTGTTTTGTGATGGGTTTGTCGGGCCTCTACGTCACTCAGACCCAACAAGGCCCGGCGTTTCTGTCGCTGTTGCGACAAAGCTCACAACGATGCGTCGTGCTCGGCGCAGTGCTAGAAGCGCCGCACTTCGATGCCGTACTTGTGCAGCGCGTAGCCGATCTGCCGCGGCGTGATTCTGAGCAGACGTGCGGCCTTCGCCTGCACCCAGCCGCAGCGCTCCATGGCCCAGATAAGGCGCTCGCGCTCGCCCTCGGGTTTGCCTTCGTCGGTGTCCGCGGGATGGCAGGCGCCCGAAGGCTCGCCCGTGTTCGGGTCCGTAGAGACGTCGTCGCCGAAATCGTCGGGCAACGCAAACGACGAATCGTGTTCGCGTGCGCCCGTTCCCGCATCGCTCGCGGGCGTGCCGGGAATCTCGCGAATCGGAATGTCCGCGAGACGCGCCGGCCGTACCGCGTCTTCGCGTTCGATGTGATGGAGCACGCGCGTGAGGCACTGGTCTTCCTGGCAGAGAAACGCGAGGCGGTCGATCACGTCGCTATGCGTCATGGTCGCCGTGCGCTCCACGCAGTTCTCCAGTTCGCGCACGTTGCCGGGCCAGTAGCAGCTCGTCAGCACGCGCATGGCGTCGGGGCTAAAACGCAGTTCGCGGCCGTTGTCGCGATTGAAGCGGTCCAGAAAGTACTGCGCCATTTCGGGAATGTCTTCGCGCCGTTCGCGCAGCGGCGGCAACTGGATGCTCACCACGTTGATGCGGTAATAGAGGTCGGCGCGAAACTCGCCCTCTTTCACCATGCGCTCCAGATTGCGGTTGGTGGCAAGAATGAGCCGCACGTCCACCTTCACGGGCGCGGAGCCGCCCACGCGCTCGAATTCGCGTTCCTGCAGCACGCGCAGCAGCTTCGCCTGGAACGACGGCGAGATGTCGCCGATCTCGTCGAGGAACAGCGTGCCGCCGTGCGCCAGTTCGAAGCGCCCCTTGCGCTGCCCCTGCGCGCCCGTGAAGGCGCCTTTCTCGTGGCCGAACAGTTCGCTTTCGAGCAGCGACTCCGTGAGCGCCGCGCAGTTCACTGAAACGAACGCCTGCTCGCCGCGCGGCGAGAGCCGGTGAATGGCGCGCGCAATCACTTCCTTGCCGGTGCCGCTTTCGCCACGCAGCAGCACCGTGGTGCGTGCAGGCGCGACCTGGTGAACCTGTTCGAAGATGCGCCGCATGGGGTCCGAAACGCCCACCACCTGATCGAGCGGCTGAAACGGGCGAATCGCCTTCTGCATGCGCCGTACTTCTTCCTGCATGCGGTCGTGCGCGGCGCTCACGCTGCGATGAAGCAGCAGCGCCTGGCCCATCAGCGTGGAAACGATCTTCATGAGGTGCAGGTCGCCCGCGAACATGCGCGTGCCGCCCGGGTTCATGCAGAACACGGCGAGCACGCCGAGCGTGTGATGCTCCTGGCGCAAAGGCGTGGCGAGCAGCGCGATACGCGCGTCGCCGAATTCGCCGGGCACGTCCGCGCTGCCGGTGCGGTCGAGAAACACCGGTTCGTCGCGCACGTCCGGCACCACCGCAGGCAGGCCGCTCTTGTAGACGCGCCCCACGATGCCTTCGCCCGGATGAAAACGAATGCGCTGATGCTCGTCGCTTGAGAGTCCCGCACTGCATAGCCCGCGCAACTGGCCGCCGGGTTCCGCGACCACGACGAACGCACGCCGCCATTCCAGCGCGTGCAGGAGGTATTGCAGCGACGTGCGGAACGTCTGCGCCACGTCGAGCGACGACACCAGCGTCTTGCTGACTTCATAGACCGCGTCAAGCTCACGACGGGCCTCGCCTGCACCTGGGTTCTGCATGAATCCCTCCGCTCGTGCTGTGGCCCGGTCGAGGCGCCACGGCCCAACAACAGCACGATCCGCCATCAAAGCAAGATTTAGCCCAAGCCGGGACCGGACCGGCATTCGGGCACACAACGAAGCGGGGCGACAAAGCCGACACGAAGGCGACAGGGAGCCGACAAACACAACAAGCCTGAGCCGCGATTCCGCCTCTACACCGTACAAAAAAAACATTGCGTGCCGAGGAAATAACAATACCCGTCAAAAAAAACCGTGGCATGGATGTTGCAAATTTTGGCTGCCTGCCTTGATCCGCTCCATCCGCCTGATTCGCTCGACACGCAAAAAGGGAGTTCGCCATGCCGGACCTTGCCCGTGACCCTGAACGCCGCGCCCAGCCCGTCTATCTGGACTACGCGGCCACCACGCCCGTGGACCCGCGCGTCGCGCGCCGCATGCTGCCCTATATGACGCAGTTGTTCGGCAACCCGGCGAGCCGCTCCCACGCCTACGGCTGGGCGGCCGACGAAGCCGTGGAACTGGCGCGCGAGCAGGTGGCGAGCCTCGTGAACGCCGACCCGCGCGAGATCGTCTGGACCTCGGGCGCGACGGAGTCGAACAACCTTGCGCTGAAAGGCGCCGCGCACTTCTACCGCTCGCGCGGCAACCACCTCGTGACGGTCGCCACCGAGCACAAGGCCGTGCTCGACACCCTGCGCGAACTGGAACGCGAAGGGTTCGAGGTGACGGTGCTGCCCGTGCAGCCCGACGGCCGCGTCGATCCCGCCGCCTTCGAAGCGGCGCTCAAGCCCGGCACCGTGCTGGCGTCGGCCATGTTCGTCAACAACGAAACGGGCGCCATGCACGACATTGGCGCGCTCGGCGCGATCTGCCGCAGCCGCGGCGTGCTGTTCCACGTCGACGCCGCGCAGGCCGCGGGCAAGGTGCCTGTCGATCTGGAAACGTTGCCCGTGGACCTGATGTCGCTTTCCGCGCACAAGATGTACGGCCCGAAAGGCGTTGGCGCGCTCTATGTGCGCCGCAAGCCGCGCGTGCGCCTTGAAGCGCAGATGCACGGCGGTGGCCACGAGCGCGGCATGCGTTCCGGCACGCTGCCTACGCACCAGATCGTCGGCATGGGCGAGGCGTTCTGGCTCGCGCGCGAGAGCATGCAGGCCGACACCGAGCGCATCCGTGCGCTGCGCGACCGGCTCTGGGCGGGTCTCTCGGCCATCGACGCCGTGTGCCTCAACGGCGACCTCGCGCACTGCGCGCCGCATTACCTGAACGTGAGCTTCCGCTACGTGGAGGGCGAATCGCTGCTGATGGGCATCAAGGACATCGCGGTGTCGTCGGGGTCCGCCTGCACGTCGGCGAGCCTCGAACCCAGCTACGTGCTGCGCGCGATGGGGCGCGAAGACGAACTCGCGCACAGCTCCATCCGTTTTTCGCTCGGCCGCTTCACGACGGCGGAAGAAATCGATTTCGCCATTGACCAGGTCACCCAGGTGGTGGGGCGGCTGCGCGAAATGAGCCCGCTGTGGGACATGGCGCGCGCGGGCGTGGACCTGGCTTCTATCCAGTGGGCAGCGCATTGAGGCACTGAACACACATTCCGCCGTTCTCCACGAGGAGCATGCGATGGCTTACAGCAACGAGGTACTGGACCACTACGAAAACCCGCGCAACGTCGGCTCATTCGCGAAAGACGACAGCGCGGTGGGCACCGGCATGGTGGGCGCGCCCGCCTGCGGCGACGTGATGCGGCTGCAGATTCGCGTGAACCGCGACGGCATGATCGAAGACGCACGCTTCAAGACCTACGGCTGCGGCTCGGCCATCGCATCGAGTTCGCTCGTGACCGAATGGGTGAAGGGCAAGACGCTCGACGAGGCCATGACGATCCGCAATACGCAGATCGCGGAGGCGCTCGCCCTGCCGCCCGTGAAGATTCACTGCTCGATCCTGGCCGAGGACGCCATCAAGGCCGCCGTCGCCGATTTCCGCTCGCGCCAGCACACACAAGCGGACGAAGGTAACAGCCTCACGACCGAACAGCCGGCCTGCGCGTCCGGCGCCCAGTGAACGCGCTCATTCGAACGAGGACTCGCACCATGGAAATGCTTGAACCTGTGGCCGCCGCGCCGCAATCCGCGCCGGCCTTTCTCGACTTCACCGCGCGCGCCGCGGCGAAGGTCGCCTCGCTGATCGAAGAAGAAGGCAACCCGCAACTGAAGCTGCGGCTCTACGTGTCGGGCGGCGGCTGCTCCGGCTTTCAATACGGCTTCTCGTTCGACGACCAGGTGGCCGAAGACGACATGCAGGTGGTCACAGACGGCGTCACGCTGCTGATCGACGCCATGAGCCAGCAATATCTGCTCGGCGCGCGCGTGGATTACGAAGACGGGCTCGAAGGCTCGCGCTTCGTGATCCAGAACCCGAATGCGCAGAGCACCTGCGGCTGCGGCAGTTCGTTCTCCGCGTGAGCGAGGTTGCCATGTCCATTTCGCTTACGCCTGCCGCCGCGCGGCACGTCGAACGGTCGCTGCAAAAGCGCGGCAGCGGCGTCGGGCTGCGCCTCGCCGTGAAGACGAGCGGCTGCTCGGGCTTCGCCTACGCACTCGAATTCGTCGACACGCCGAACGCCGAGGACCAGTGCTTCGAAGCGCACGGCGTGACCATCGTCGTGGACCCGCGCAGCCTGCCCATGCTCGACGGCACCGAACTCGATTTCGTTCGCGAAGGCCTGAACGAAGGGTTCAAGTTCCACAACCCGAACGCAAAAGCCAGCTGCGGATGCGGAGAAAGCTTCGCGGTCTGACGCTTCGCCATCCGAACCAACCGACGAGGACTCCGCCCATGGCCCTGCTGCAGATCGCCGAACCCGGCCGTGCGGCCGCCCCGCATCAGCACCGGCTCGCGGCCGGCATCGACCTCGGCACGACGAACTCGCTCGTCGCCACGGTGCAAAGCGCGCTGGCGCGCGTGTTGCCGGATGCGGACGGTGCGCTGCTGATGCCTTCCATCGTCCGCTATCTGCCTTCGGGCGAAATCGAAGTGGGACATGAAGCGCAGGCGCACGTCACCGACGATCCGGCCAACACAATCGTTTCGGTGAAGCGCTTCATGGGGCGGCGCCTCACGGACCTGCCCGATGCGGGCGCGCTGCCCTATCGCTTCGTCGACCGGCCCGGCATGGTGAACGTGGCCACCGTGGCGGGCGAGCGCTCGCCCGTCGAAGTGTCCGCTGAGATTCTGCGAGCGTTGCGCGAGCAGGCCGAAGCGTCGCTGGGCGGCGAACTGACGGGCGTGGTCATCACCGTGCCTGCGTACTTCGACGACGCGCAGCGCCAGGCCACGAAAGACGCCGCGAAACTCGCCGGCCTGACGGTGCTGCGTCTGATGAACGAGCCCACGGCGGCGGCCGTCGCGTATGGGCTCGACCGCGCGGCCGAAGGCACCTTCGCCGTCTACGACCTGGGCGGCGGCACGTTCGACATCTCCATCCTGCGTCTATCCAAGGGCGTGTTCGAAGTGCTCGCCACGGGCGGCGACTCCGCGCTCGGCGGGGACGACTTCGATTACGTCATCGCGCAGTGGCTCTGCGACGCGCATGGCGTGGGCGGCGTAGCGTCGCTCGGGCCGCGCGATCAGCGGGCGGTGCTAGTCGCGGCGCGCGCCGCGAAAGAAGCGCTTTCGCAAACGGACACGGCTGAGGCGGTGGTGGAAATGGCCGACGGCACGGTCTGGCGGCGCACGCTCACGCGCGCCACGTTCGCAGCGCTCGGCGCGCCGCTGATCGAACGCACGCTCGCCGCCACGCGGCGCGCGCTGCGCGACGCCCGCTTGCAGAGCACCGAGTTAGCGGGCGTGGTGCTGGTAGGCGGCTCGACACGCATGCCGCTCGCCCGCGATGCCGTGCGTGCGTTCTTCGGCCGCGAGCCGCTTGCCGACATCGACCCCGATCAGGTGGTCGCGCTCGGCGCCGCGAAGCAGGCCGACGTGCTGGCTGGCAATGGCAATGACAATGGCAACGACGGCGGCTGGCTGCTGCTCGACGTGTGCCCGCTGTCGCTCGGCATCGAAACCATGGGCGGCCTTGTCGAGAAGATCATTCCGCGTAACTCGACGCTGCCGCTCGCACGCGCCCAGGAATTCACGACGTTCAAAGACGGGCAGACCGCCATGTCGATTCACGTGGTGCAAGGCGAACGCGAAGGCGTGGCGGACTGCCGCTCGCTCGCGCGCTTCGAGTTGCGCGGCATTCCGCCCGCCGTCGCGGGTGCGGCGCGCATTCGCGTGACGTTCCAGATCGACGCAGATGGTCTGCTCGCCGTAACCGCACGCGAGCAAACCACGGGCACCGAGGCACACGTGGAAGTAAAGCCGTCGTATGGTTTGAGCGACGCCCAGGTGGCCGCCATGCTGAAAGAGGCTATCGAAACCTCGACCGACGACATGCAGTTGCGCATGCTGCGCGAGGCGCAGATCGACGCGCGGCGCTTGCTGGATGCCACCGAAGCCGCCCTTGCCACCGACGCCGATCTGCTCGGCGACGAAGAACTCGCTGCCATCCGGCAAGCGGGCTTTCGCGTGGCCGACGCCCTGGAAACCGGCGCGCCGCCCGATACGCTCAAGGCGATTGCCGCCGTGCTCTCCGAGGCCACCGAGGAATTCGCCGCGCGCCGCATGAACGCATCGATTCGCGCCGCGCTGACGGGCCGCGAACTCGACAGCCTCGCCTGATTGCATCACTAGTGCATCACGAGGTTCGCGACCATGCCACGCATCCAGGTACTCCCCCATCCCGAGCTATGCCCCGCAGGGCAGACGCTCGACGTCAAACGCGGCACGTCGCTGTGCGAGAGCCTCGTTCAATCGGGCATTGCGCTCGAACACGCCTGCGAAATGGTCGCGGCGTGCGCCACGTGCCACGTCTACGTGCGCGAGGGCGGCGCATCGCTCGCGCCGCCCGAAGACGACGAAAGCGATCAGCTCGATCACGCCTGGGGGCTCGACGCGCAATCGCGTCTGGCCTGCTGCGTGAAGCTGCGCGACGCGGATCTCGTCGTCGAACTGCCGCGCCACACGCGCAACCTCGCGCGCGAACGCTGAGCGCCGTTCAGCGCGCGCTGCGTCACACGTACGACTCCGTTCCCTGGCTGTCTGAAACAGAACATTCGCGACACGGACAACGCAGCCACGAAGGGTTCGGATCTCGACAGATTGCGCGAAAAGCGCTTCCCGCAAGCCCTCTCCGTGTTGCCGCCCTCGCTGGCATAGCCCTTGCAATTCATGTCGCAACCACCAGAGAGGTCACCGATGTCCAACCCGATCATCAACGACACCACGCTGCGCGATGGCGAGCAGACCGCCGGTGTCGCGTTCACGGTCGACGAGAAATGCGCGATTGCCACGGCGCTCTCGCGCGCAGGCGTGCCCGAACTCGAAATCGGCATTCCTGCGATGGGCGAAGAAGAGATTGCGTGCATCAAGGCCATCGTGGACCTGAACCTCGATGCCGGCATGATGGTCTGGGGGCGCCTCACCGACGCCGATCTGGCCGCGGCGCTGCGCTGCAATCCCGACATCGTGCATCTTTCGATTCCCGTTTCGGACATCCACCTTCAGCACAAGCTGCGGCAGCCGCGCAGCTGGGCGCTTGCGCAGGTCACGCGCGTGATTGCCGAAGCGGCGAAGAGCGGGCGTAAGGTGTCGCTCGGTCTCGAAGACGCGTCGCGCGCAGACCCGGCCTTCATTGCCGACATCGCGCAGCGGGCGCAGCAGTGCGGCGCGCAGCGCGTGCGCTTTGCCGACACGCTCGGCGTGCTGGACCCGTTCGCCACCTATGAGGCGATTGCACGCTTGCGCGCCGCCGTCGATATCGAAATCGAAATTCACGCGCACGACGATCTGGGCCTCGCCACGGCCAACACGCTCGCGGCGCTACGCGCGGGAGCTACGCATGCGAATACGACAGTCAACGGTCTGGGCGAGCGCGCGGGCAACGCGGCGCTGGAAGAAGTGGTGATGGGCACGCGCCACCTGCTGGGAAGCGACACGGGCGTGGACACCACGTCGCTGCTCGGCATCTCGCGCCTCGTCGAGCAGGCATCGGGTCGCAACGTGTCGTTCAACAAGAGCATTGTGGGCGGCGGCGTCTTCACGCACGAATCGGGCATACACGCAGACGGCATCGCGAAGCACCCCACCACCTACGAAGGCTTCGATCCGGCCGAACTGGGCCGCGAACGCTCCGTGGTGCTCGGCAAACATTCAGGATCACAAAGCGTGCGTCAGGCGTACGACGCGCTAGGGCTCAATATCGCCGACCAGCTCGTGCCGCTGCTGCTCACGCGCATTCGCCACTTCGCCGTGCGCTACAAGCAGGCGCCGAGCGCGAGCGACCTCTACCGGTTTCTGGTGGAAGCGCGCGGCACGCTGGAAGAGGTGTCGTGAGCGACGTATGGAACGCCATGAAGGAGTCACTGCGATGCAAGGCTTCATCGAACAACTGAAAACGCTCTCGTCCGCCGAAGACTTCCTGTGCTTCTTCGGCATTCCATTCGACCAGAAGGTGGTGGACGTGAGCCGGCTGCATATCCTGAAACGTTTTTTCCAGTACATCCGGCAGCAGGACGCGATAGCTCAGGGCGACGAGGCCGCAATGTACACGGCCTATCACGGCCTGCTCGCGAAGGCCTATGGCGACTTCGTCGTCTCCACGCCCGCCGAGCAGAAAGTGTTCAAGGTCTTTCAGGACGTGGACGGCCGGCAGCACGTTTCGATCGAGAATCTGCGCGCGTCGATGCCCGCGCGCGACGCCGCCTGAGCGAGGAGAGCCGTCATGCACATCGTCGTCTGCATCAAGCAGGTTCCGGATTCCGCGCAGATTCGCGTGCATCCGGTCACCAACACCATCATGCGGCAGGGCGTGCCTGCCATCGTGAATCCGTACGACCTGTTTTCTCTGGAAGAAGCGCTGCGCCTGAAGGACCAGTTCGGCGGCAAGGTCACGGCGCTCTGCATGGGCCCGCCCCAGGCTGAAGAGGCGCTGCGCAAGTGCATCAGCTACGGCGCCGACGACGCGGTACTCGTGACCGACCGCGCCTTCGCCGGCGCGGACACGCTCGCTACCTCGTACGCGCTCGCGGCCGGCATCCGCCAGATCGCGAAAGAACAGGCCGTGGACGTGGTGTTCACCGGCAAGCAGACCATCGACGGCGACACGGCGCAGGTGGGCCCCGGCATCGCCAAACGTCTGGGCCTGCAATTGCTGACCTACGTGTCGCGCATCGTCGAGGTGAATCCGGACGCCCGCACCATTCGCGTAGAGCGCCGCGCCGAAGGCGGCGTGCAGGTGCTGGAAACCGCGCTGCCGTGCCTCGTCACGATGCTCGAAAACACCAACGAACTGCGCTTCGCGACGCTACCCGCCATGATCCACGCGGCCGGCTTTCCGGTGCGCAAATGGAACCGCGAGCAGGCCGGCATCGAAGACGTGAGCAAGATCGGGCTCAAGGGTTCGCCCACGGTGGTAAGCAAGGTGTTCGGCCCCACGCCGCGCAGCGAAAAGGCGGAGATGCTCGTGCTCGACGTGTCGAACCTGCGCGACGTTTCCATGAACCTGCTGCAAAAGATCTTCACCCGCCATCCGACGCTGGAGGCCGACTTGCTCACGAAGGAAGCGCCATGAATACGCCCGCCGCTGGTGTTGGAAACCCCGCCGGAAAACCCGCCGCACCCGTGAAGAAAGCGGCGGGCCGCAACCTCGAACTGCCCGAGCATCTGAAGGCGTACAAGGGCGTCTGGGTGTTCCTCGAACACGACCGCGGCCACGTGCACAGCGTGTCGTGGGAACTGCTGGGCGAGGCGCGCAAGCTGGCCGATACGCTGGGCAGCAACGTGTCCGTCGCGATACTGGGCGGCCCCAACGAGCCGCTCGAACAGTTCGCCGCCGAGGCATTCGCCTATGGCGCGGACAAGGCCTACGTGATGCACGACGCCGCCTTGCTCGGCTACCGCAACGAGCCGTTCACGAAGGGCCTCACCGACCTCGTGAACCGCTACCAGCCCGAAATTCTGCTGCTGGGCGCGACCCCGATGGGCCGCGACCTCGCGGGGTCGGTGGCCACCACGCTCGCCACCGGCCTCACTGCGGACTGCACGGCGCTCAACATCGACCCCACGTCGCGCGCGCTCGCGGCCACGCGGCCCACGTTCGGCGGGTCGCTGCTCTGCACGATCATGACGCTCGCCTACCGTCCGCAGATGGCCACCGTGCGCCCGCGCGTGATGGCGATGCCGCCGTCGCAGCCCGAACGTAGCGGCGAGATCGTGCAGGAAACGCTGGGCATGGTGGAGACGGCGATCGTGACGAAACTGCTCGACTTCATTGCAGATGCGAACAGCAACAAGATCAACCTGCCGTATGCCGACGTGATCGTGAGCGGGGGCAAGGGGCTCAAGCATCCCGACAACTTCCGGCTCGTGTTCGAACTGGCGCGCGTGCTGGGCGGCGAAGTGGGCGCAACTCGGCCGTGCGTGCAGGCGGGCTGGGTGGAGGCCGACCGCCAGGTCGGGCAGACCGGCAAGACGGTGCGGCCTCGGCTCTATATCGCCGCGGGCATTTCAGGCGCGATTCAGCACCGCGTGGGCATGGAAAGCTCCGACGTGATCGTCGCCATCAATACGGACCCGAACGCACCCATCTTCGACTTCGCGCACTACGGGATCGTGGGCAACGCATTGCAGGTGCTGCCGGCGCTCACGCAGGCTTTCGCAGAGCATCTCGCGTTGCGCGGGAAGCAGGCTGCATGAGCAGACTGCATGAGCATGCCCCATGCGCAGACTGCATGCGCTGACGTCCTAAGGAGACGCCGATGAAAAAACCTTCGCAATTCGACGCGATCGTCGTGGGCGCCGGCCCTTCCGGCAACGCCGCCGCCTACGTCATGGCGAAAGCCGGCCTCAAGGTGCTGCAGATCGAGCGCGGCGAATATCCGGGCAGCAAGAACGTGCAGGGCGCGATTCTGTACGCGAAGGCGCTCGAGGAGATCATCCCCGACTTTCGCGACGATGCGCCGCTCGAACGGCACATCATCGAGCAGCGCATGTGGATGCTCGACGACACCTCGTTCGTCGGCACCCACATGCGCAGCGACGACTACAACAAGCCGCCGTACAACCGCTACACGATCATTCGCGCGCAGTTCGACAAATGGTTCTCGTCGAAGGTGCGCGAGGCCGGCGCGCTGCTGATCTGCGAAACCACGGTCAATCAGCTGATCATGGACGGCGACCAGGTGGTGGGCGTGCAGTGCGACCGCGAACAGGGCGACGTGTATGCCGACGTGGTAATTCTCGCGGACGGCGTGAATTCCACGCTGGCGCGCAAGGCCGGCTTTCACGGCGAGATAGAGGCCGGCAACGTGGCGCTCGCCGTGAAGGAAATCCTGTTCATGCCCGAGGAGACCATTCGCCAGCGCTTCAACGTGGGCGAGGAAGAAGGCGTGGTCATCGAAATGGTGGGCCGCATTACGGACGGCATGATGGGCACGGGCTTTCTCTACACCAACAAAGAGTCGCTCACCATCGGCGTGGGCTGCATGCTGGGCGACTTCAAGAAGAACCCCAACCGCACGAGCCCTTACGTGCTGCTCGAACAGATGAAGCGCCACCCTTCCATTGCGCCGCTGATCGAGGGCGGCGAAATGAAAGAGTATTGCGCGCATCTGATTCCCGAAGGCGGCTTTCATGCCGTACCGCAGGTGTACGGCAACGGCTGGATGATCGTGGGCGACTCGGGCGGCTTCGTGAACGCCGCGCATCGCGAAGGCTCGAATCTCGCGATGACCACGGGCCGGCTCGCCGCCGAAACGGTGATCGCAGCGAAGGCCGCGGGCAACGGCTATCGCGCGGGTTCGCTGAAGGCATACAAGGCTGCGCTAGACGAGAGCTTCGTGATGAAAGACCTGCGCAAGTACCGCGACATGCCCGCCGTGCTGCACAACAACCCGCAGTTCTTCACGACGTGGCCCGATCTCGTGGCGCGTGCCGCGCGCACGATGATCACCGTCGACGGCGTCGACAAGAAGAGCAAGGAACGCGAAGTCATGTCGAGCTTCCGCAAGAGCCGGTCGCTGACCGGGCTCGTAGGGGACGCATACAAACTCTGGAGGGCATTCCGATGAACACCGTAACCGTCAACGTCGAGGAAAAGCTGTTCCAGAACCGCTACCGCGTGGACGCGGGGCGGCCTCATATCCGCATCAAGAACGCAGACGTCTGCACCAACCAGTGCGGCTCGAAGAGCTGCACCTTCGTCTGCCCCGCATCGTGCTACAAGGCCGAAGGCAACGGCTCGGTCACGCTGATCACGGACGGGTGCCTCGAATGCGGCAGCTGCCGCATCCTGTGCACGGAACACAACAACGTGGAATGGGAGTACCCGCGCGGCGGGCACGGCATCCTGTTCAAGTTCGGCTGAGGACTCTCGCAATGAGCAAACCGAAACGGCATGTCTTCGTGTGCACGCAGAACCGGCCGCCGCAGCATCCGCGCGGATCGTGCGGCGCCGGCAAGGGCTCCGCTGCCCTGATTCAGGCGTTCTGGGCCGAACAGCAGAAGCGCAACGCCTACGAGACGGTGGCGATCACCTACTCCGGTTGCCTCGGTCCATGCGACCAGGGCGCGAACGTGGTGGTCTATCCGGAAGCCGTGCTGTATCGCGGCGTAACGCCCGCTGATGTCGACGAAATCTTCACGTCGCATCTGGAAGGCGGTGAGCCCGTGGCGCGGCTCGTCGCACCCGAGGCGGTGTGGTGAACATCTTCACGGGCGTTGAGTCATCCGAACTATTCGGCGGCCAGGTGCCGCCGCCCGTGCAGCGCCTGATCGCCACCGCACGCAACGCGCCGCCCGACGAGGCCGGCGCCGCGCTGTGGACCGCCGTGCTCACGTTTCCGCGCTGCCTGCCGCCGTATTACCTGCTCTACAAGTTTCACGCGAGCCGCGGCGAAATGGAGCCGGCGCACGAAGTCGCGCGCAAGGCGCTCGCGGCTGCGGCGTTGCAGGCGCATCTGGCCACGGACTGGCGCGCGGTGCTGCCGGGCGACGCCGATTTTTCGACGCCCGGGCCTGCGCGCTTCTGGCTGTTCACGCTGAAGGCACTGGCGTTCATCAACGTACGACGCGGCGAGCGGGCCGCCGCGCTGGCCCTCGTCACGAAACTGCGCGCGCTCGATCCGGCGGATCGTATCGGGTTCGGCGTGGTGGAAGCGTTGCTCGCGCAGTCGTGATTGTCCGGCTCGGGCAAGGAGTACCGCACGAAACACCGGCCTCGCCGCGAGCCGGAGACGGGGTCTTCTCAGCGCTGTCCCTTGTAATACGCATCCGCCTTGATTACCTCGACGCCGCGCCAGCCCCAGTACACGCGATGGCGGCGAATCAGGCCGTTCTCGATGTCCATCGCCTCGACGAAATCCATCTGCTCGCCATTCGGCGTTGCGCGCGGGTATTCCCAGATCAGCCGGCTTCCGTTCGTGAAGTAGCCCTCGCGATGGAACGACCGCGCATCCGGCTTGCGCGGCGCGGCGCGATCAAGCAGCTCGCCGATGCGCTCGCGCCCGTCGAGCACGCCGTCATGGCCGCCCAGCAAATGAGGAACGAGCGGGCTTTCGAGCACCGCGTTCGGTGCGTACAAGGCGAGCATCGCCTTGAGGTCGTCGGCCGACCATGCACGGTCCCATTCGCGATAGATCCGTTCGACGTCGGCGGCGACGTCGGGCGGCAGGTCGGGTCGATTCAGGTTATCGGTCATCGTCATCTCCGGTGGAGCCGCGGCGGCACGCGTCCTGCGCGGCGCACGGCGTGAAAGATACGCACCGTTCCCGATGGGAGGCGGACGCTACGCGCGCTAACCTGACCACACGGTCTTCTGACGTCGCCACCATTGCCGCGCGTTCAGCCCGAGAGCCGTTCGTGCAACTTCGCAGCGAGATATCGCTCCACCTCTGCGAGATCGGCAAACCCATTGCAGTGCCGCATTCAGTGCCGCATTACGCGTTCCTGGCTGCAATCGCCGGCGCCCTATGGCGCTTCTGCGCGTGCCTCGCCGCTACGTTCAGACGCGCAGCAGGGTTTTGAACATGCGAGAAGAAACGACGCACGGTGCAGGGCCTTGCAGGTCGTGCAAGCGCGCACCTTCAATTCGCGGCCCGTCTGCGTACGTCGCTTACCCGCGCAATCAGATCGTAACGACGCAGTTTTTCGTACAGCGTGCTTTTCGCGATGCCGAGCTGATTCGCGGTTTGCGTGAGATTGCCGGCATTGCGATCGAGCGCACGGCGAATCGTCTCGGCCTCCGCCAGCTTGAGCGAGTCTTCGGCACTTCCCGGCTCCACGGCCGCCGCCTGTTTCGCGACGTATCCGGCAAGCGCTGCCGTCGCGCGAATTTCGGCGGGCAACTTGTCCGCCGTGATGACGGAGCCGCTCGCCAGCAAAAGCGAGCCCTCTATTGCGTTGCGCAATTCGCGCACGTTGCCTGGCCACGGGTACGCCAGCAGACGCGCATAGGCTTCGTCGTCGAACGAGCGGGCCGGCAAGCCGTATGACTGGCACAGGCGCTCCAGCCAGTACGCCATGAGGGCCGGCAGGTCCTCGGTGCGCTCGCGCAGACTCGGAATCGAAATGGTCGTCACAGCGATCCGGTAGAACAGGTCCATTCGGAACGTGCCGCTGGAGATCGCGTCCTTGAGGTTGCGATGGGTCGCCGCCACCAGGCGGAAATTCACCTTGCGCGGCGTATTTTCTCCAAGCCGGTAGATTTCGTTTTCTTCGAGCACGCGCAGCAGATGCGGTTGTATGTCCACCGGCATCTCGCCTATTTCGTCGAGAAACAGCGTGCCGCCGTCGGCGGCCTCGATCTTGCCCGCCGCGCCGGACTTGCGCGCGCCCGTAAAGGCTCCCTCCGCGTAGCCGAAGAGTTCGCTCGCGAGCAGATCTCTCGATAACCCGCCGCAGTTGAGCGCGATGAATGGTCCGTCCGCGCGTTCGCTTGCCTGGTGAATGCCTTGTGCAAAAAGCTCTTTGCCCACGCCTGTTTCGCCGAGCAACAGCACGGGAACCCGCGACCGCGCGAGTTGACGTGCCTTGTCGACGGCGTCCCGCAAGACGCGGCTCTCGCCCACGAGACGCTTGAATGCGCCGGTCGAATCGGGCCGCATATCGCGGCCGCGCGCGATCGGAACCGATCCGCGCACGACTTCGCTGCCCGGTATCACGATCATGAATCCGAGTATCGCGTCGCCTTCGCGCAAGGTCTCCACGTGCGCGTGATGCAGCCACGCCGGCGCATTCGCCGACGGTCCCGCGTCGGCCAGGTGGCTCAAACCGGGCACCGTGAAACTCGCGTCGATCTGCACGTCGAAGCCGAAGCGCCGCAGCGCCGGCACGACCTGCGCATTGGCCTTAACGAGACGTCCGCGTTCGTCGACAATCAATATGGCATCCGAAGCAAGAGAACCGAAACGCGACGCGCAGCGGTCCAGCATGCGCAGGCGGCGCTCCATCGCGTCTTTCGCGATGCGGCTTTCGATGCGGCCCGCGAGCGATACGGTCAACGCGAGGCTATAGCGGTTGTAGGTGTCCGCGAGCCCCGATACGTCGATCACGCCCAGCACCTGCCCGTCCAGCGGGTCGCGAATGACGGTTGCCGAGCAGGTCCAGCGCTTGATGCCTGCGCAAAAATGTTCCGCGCCATGAATCTGCACGGGCTGCCGCAGCGCGAGCGCGGTGCCGATCGCGTTGGTGCCGCAATTGAGTTCGGTCCAGTTGCAGCCCGGCACCAGGCCCACTTCACGCGCCGGGTCGATGATGCGCATGTCGCCTTCGTGCTGAAGGATCATGCCTTCGGGGTCGGCGAGCAGCATGACGGTGCCGGTCTGCGCAAGCAGTTCGCGCGTTTGCTGCATCAGCGGCAAGCTCGCGTTGACGAGCTGCGCATTCCCGGCCAGCCAATGTCTCAGTTGATTTTCGCCGATGGGCGGCGGCGCACGATCCACCGCGGGGTCGACGCGGCCCACAAGGCAGCGTTGCCAGGAATCGTCCACCACGCCGCGCACCTCGGACGAATGCCATTCGCCCCCTCCTACGAGATGCTCCCATGCGGACATGATGCTGCCGTCGCGCTCCGGACTGGAAAACCAGTCCATTGGCGTACCTGTATGTTGCATGCGTGTCTCCTGGCGATTCGCATGGCGCGAATCGCGTAGCCGTATGTTTCGGCCCTCTTTGAGGTGGAGCGTCGCGGCCTTAGCCCGACCACCCCTCTCGCATCGTACTCTGATGCGCGGCTCGAACAAGCAATGTGCACGCCAATTCGGCAGGTACGCGCACACAGGCTTCTTCCCCGCGCAGAGCGCTGCACAAGGGGCTCACGGCCACAAATAGCGCAGGAAAACAGGCACACCGTTCGAAAATCGAACGTCCGAAAAACGAACGCCCCGCTTCGCTTGAGCGAAAGCGGGGCGGGTTGGCACCGTCGCCAACGCCATTCCTCCGGCGCCATTACGCGCCAGCCGGATCAAACGTCGTACTAATCGGCACGTTCAGGCACCGGCAGCTTCAGCCACTCTGCGTAGAAACCCTCGATGTCGGGTTCGAAGTCGTGAACCACCGGATACCACGGCGTGGGCGCCTCGACGTCGTGCATCGCGCCGCAGGTGGGGCAGTAGTACTCGCGATACACCTGCCATTGCGTGTCGGGCGCCATAAGGCGCGGGTAGACCTCGTCCATGGCCTCCTCGGAATCCCGCACGAAAATGCTCGCGTGCAGCTTCCAGTTCTCGCGGTAGTCGCAGAACACGTGACCGCAATCGCATTGCGTGACCCACTTCTTCGACGCCTGCTGCTGGACGATATAGAGGTGCGGGCCGAGCGGCAGGATGATGCGATCTTTCCAGCCCAGCTTGCGTTGCAGGGCGTCGAGGTACATCTCGAAGCGCTCGCCGTCCTTGGGCATCGAGAGCATGCGCAACGTCGTCTCCCAGTCGAGCGTGCCGTCGACCAGGTTCGCGATCTGTTCCTTCGTGTAGGTAGACATCTTCACTTTCTCCGTAGACAGTTTTCAGGACAAGCCGCGCGTCATTCCTCGACCAGTACGACCGTGTTCACGTCGGGCATCTTCGAAAGATCCATGCGGAACTTCGAGCCGTAGGTGGGCACGTCGAGTTCGTCCTCGGTGAGCGTCCACGATTCGGGCAGATCCCAGAACGTCCGGAACTGCGCTTCGAACTTCGTCGAAAGGCCGAAGCTCGTCGCGAACATGTGCTTGACCTGCGTCGAGGCATGCTTGACCAGGATGCGCTCGCGCTCGCTCTTCATCCACTCGCGCGTGGGCTGCGAACGCGCAAGCCGCTGGTTGCGAATCTCGATGCGCAGCAGCGCCGTCTGCTTTGCATCGACATGCCAGATGCCGTGCACGTCCTTCGTTGCGACCGTGCCGTAGACCTTCTGCGCGTACTCGGGCAGCAGCACCGCATTGTTGAGATCGCGCTCGATCGCCTCGATGCCGCGATCGAGCGGATCGCCGAAGCCGGGCCCGCCGCGCAGGTAGTTCAGATACAGGTCGTAGTTGTCGTAGCAGTCTTCCGTCGTCATGCACTGCTGGTCGCGCTTGATGCGTGCGCCCGCGTTCAGATGGTTCTCGTAGTCGGGCACGTCCGGGTTGGTGTCGCCACCCAGCGGCAGGCTCTCGCCCTGTGCAATACGCTGGTCGAGGCCCGTGTGATGCGCCTCGAAGCGGTAGCCCGTGGCCGCCGGGTATCCGCCCATGAGCCCCCAGTCGCTGTTCATGTAGCCGTTGCCCATGAAGAACATCGTCCAGTCCTGGGCTTTCCAGACCATGCGCAGCGTCTCGAAACCGCAGCCGCCGCGGTACTTCCCGTAGCCGCCCGAATTGGCCTTCACGTTGCGGCCCAGATAGAGCAGCGGCTCCGCCATTTCCCAGATCTCGATGTCCCCCATGTCGCCTTCGGGATTCCAGATCGCGGCCGCATGGTTGAGCCCGTCCTTGATCGCGCACGCGCCGGTGCCGCACGACGACGCCTCGAAACTGTTCACCGCGTGAATGTCGCCGTCCTGATTGATGCCGCCGCCTTGCAACCAGTTGGACGTGTTCGCGTTGCCCGCGTTGACTTCTTCGAGATAGCCGCGGCTGAAATAGGCTTGCGAGAGGCCGCGCCACAGCGCGCTCCAGCCCGAGACCAGGAAGTGCCAGGCATACGCGTGGCCCGTGCGGCGGTCGTCGGGATTCATCCATGCGCCCTTCGGCAAATGGAATTCGGTGCCGAAGTACGCGCCGTCGTTGATGCGCTGCGTCGGCACGAGGGTTTGCGTCATCATCACCCAGATACCGCTCGTGAATGCGACCTGGTGCGCGTTATACGAGTGCCAGCCCCAACGGCTCGCGCCTTCGAAGTCGAGCCGCCAGGTGGCGTCGCGCCGGATCTCCATTTCCACGGGCGAATGCATGATGGAGTCGAGCTTCGCGAAGGCCGACGAGGTCTGCACGTCGGGATGGTTGTACGGCACGTCCACGAACGCGACCTTGCGATACTTGCCGGGCAGCGTCATGGCCTTGATGCGCGTCTGTAAACCGCGACGCCCTTCTTCAATCACCTCGTAGGCGAATTTCTCGTAGGCCTCGATGCCTTCGTCCTCGATCACCTCTTCGATCAGGTCGCGAATCATGTGGCAGCCTGCAATGCGCGTGCGCTCGTCGAGAATCCAGTATTTCGGCGTGCGCACGGAACGCTGGCTCTCGTGCAGCCAGTCGCGCAGCGGCGTGTCGTTCACGCCCGTCTTGCGGCACGTGATCATGTAGCCGTCGCCGAAGCGCTGCACCTGCCCCGTCGACATGGAACCCGGCGTCACCGCGCCCGTGTCGATCACGTGCGTGACGCCGCCCACCCACCCCACGAGCTTGCCGTGCGCGAAGATCGGCACGATGGTCGCGATGTCGCACGGGTGCACGTTGCCGATGGAACAGTCGTTGTTCGTGAACATGTCGCCGGGATGAATGCCGGGGTTGGCCTCCCAGTTGTTCTCGATCATGTACTTGATCGCGGCACCCATCGTGCCGACGTGGATGATGATTCCCGTGGACGTGAGCACGCAGTCGCCGGCAGCGTTGTAGAGCGTGAAGCACAGCTCGCCTTCCTGCTCGACGATGGGGCTCGCGGCGATCTTCTTCGCCGTCTCGCGTGCGTGCACGAGGCCGCCGCGCAGCTTCGAAAACATCTTCTCGTAGCGAATGGGGTCGCTCTCCCTGAGTTCGAGCCGGGCGAGACCGTTGTAGTGGCCCGATTGCGCGGTGCGCCCGAGAATGCCGTCGCGGAACTGCTTGAGCGTCTGACCGTTCTTGAGAAGATCGGCGAAGCCGACTTCCTGGTTGGACATCATATTCATGGTGTGTCTCCTTACCGGACTTCTCTGAGATGGAAGAGGCGATGCTTGTCGAGCGTGGTCGCGAAACCCTTCGGAACCACGAAGGTGGTGGCATCCGATTCGATGATCGCGGGGCCCACGATCTCGTTGTCCGGCTTGAGCGCCTCCATGCGCCAGACCACCGCGTCGTGCCACTGCTTGTGGCGATAGAGCTTGCGCGTGCCGACGCGCGCGGTCTGCGGCGGCGTGGGACCGCCCGAGGCGTCCTCGGGCAGCACCGGTTTTTGCGTGAGCACCATGCCGCGCATGATTGCGCCCGTCACCGAAAAGCCCAGTTCGGGAGAGCGCGCCGAGCTGGCGTAGACGCGTCCGTAGGTGTCTTCGAACGCGGTCACGATACGGTCCCAGTCCTGCGCGGTGGCCGCGCTCGCGATGGGCGACTCGATCTCCAGGTCGTTGAGCTGCCCCATGTACTGCATGCGAAAGCCCGGCCGCAGAATCACGTCTTTCTCGCTGAAGCCGTTGATGCGGAATTCCTCGATCACTTTCGCCGTGAGTTCGGCCCACGCCTTCTGGATGGTCTGCGCGGCCGCTGCCTTGTCGGCATCGGACGCCGCCTGGGGCAGCGCAAGATCTACGCTCTTGTCGTAGCGATATTCGAAATCCGCGCATGCGCAGCCGAACGCCGAGAAGCCCGCGGCCCAGGCCGGCACGACGACGTCCTTGAAACCGAGCCCTTCCGTGTAGCCATAGGTGTGCACGGGCCCGGCCCCGCCGTATGAGAAGCAGACGAACTCGGTCGGGTTGTAGCCTTTGGCGCTGACGTTCGAGCGCAGGTACTCGCGAAGCTGCAGATCGAGCAGTTCGATCACGCCGGCCGCGGCGTCTTCGACGGTGAGGTGAAGCGGATCGGCGATCTGCGTCTTGATGTGTTGGCGTGCGCGTTCCACGTCGAGCTTGATCTGACCGCCCAGGAAGTTTGCGGGGTTCAGATAGCCGAGCACGACATGGCAGTCGGACACCGAAACCGTGGTGAGGCCGCTGTCGGGCCAGCAGGTGCCCACGCGATAGCCCGCGCTGTCCGGCCCGAGCTTGATGGAGCCGCTGTACGGGTCGAGCCGCACGAAGCTGCCCGCGCCCGCACCCACCGAGTCCATCGTGACGAGCGGCAGCGAAAGAACGAGGCGCGCCATGTCCGGGTCCGAAGCAATCGCGAAGTTGCCCTTCGTGATGAGCGCCATGTCGAACGACGTGCCGCCGATATCCGAGCACGCGATGTTGTCGTAGCCGAGCGCCTCGCCCAGCAGCTTCGAGCCGATCACGCCGCCAATAGGCCCCGAAACGATCGTGCGCGCAAGCTCCTTCGCCTTCCAGCTGATCGTGCCGCCGTGCGTGGCCATCACTCGCAGGTCGAACTTCGCGCCGTGCTTCTGGAAGCGGTCGCTGACCTTCTTGAGCGTCTGCCGCGAAGGCTCGGCCGCGTAGGCTTCGAGCACCGTCGTGTTCATGCGGTGGCTTTCCTTGCGCTGCGGGTAGTAGTCCACCGAGGCGAACACCGGCACGTCCGCACGAATCGACTTCAGTTCGTCGCGCACGATGTCGCGTGCCTGCCGCTCGCTCGTCGCGTTCTTGTGAGACTGCAGGAAGCAGATCACGATGGCCTTCGCGCCGGCTGCCGCCAGTTCGCGCGTGGCCTGCCGGACCTCCGCTTCGCGCAGCGGGATCACGACGTCGCCCTGCACGTCGGTGCGCTCCGTCACGCCGCGCGTACGCGCGAGCGGCACGAGCGGTTCGTCATAACGATGCGTGTTCAGGTGGATGCGCTCCTCCAGCGCATAGCCGAGGTAGCTCTGGATCGCGCGCCCCATCAGATGCACGTGCTCGAAGCCCTTGTTCACGAGCAAGCCCACGTCGAGCCCCTTGCGCTGCACCACGCGGTTGAGCATGGCCGTGCCGGAATACACGCACGTCACGAGTTCCGGGTAGACCTGATCGACGTCGCGCTGCCAGTGGGCGAGCGCGTCCTGCGACGAATTGAAGATGGCGAGCGACTCGTCTTCGGGATTGCTCTGCGCCTTGCCGACGACGAACCGCCCGTCCGCACGCACGAAAAAGGTATCGGTCATCGTGCCGCCGGCATCGATGCCCAACACCTGGACTTGCGAAAGCCCTTCCATGTTTTCGTCTCCAAAGATTGGTGTCATGTCGTCGCGGCAGCCACCGCGACACGACCACGCCGCATCTGCGACGCCGACGCGCTTTGTGCAACAGGCATGCCATCGCGTGCTGTTCGGCTCGCCGCCGGGCTCGCGAGTCGCTTATGGCAAGGCTTTGGGTGAATGTGGGTCGGGTTCGACGGAAGGCGTGAATCGCCGTTGCGGAGGTCGGACGGACGGAATCCGGACAATCGTGCAGTCCGGAAATCGGTCGTTTTGCGGGCGGGGTAGACTAACGCGATTTCCAACGCGAGCCGTTCACCATGCTGGGCGGCGCACGCTATCAACCCGGTACGCCCGCATTTGACGAATCACATAGCGCTCCTCCCGATCCCACAGACGGCACGGTGCGCCAGAACAGATCGACATAGGCCCGGCGGCACCTCTGCGACGGTTGTGGGATGACCAAGCCGACTAAGAAAGCAGCCGTGCCGCCGCAAGCGCGCACGGATGAAACGCCATTGATGCCGCTGGCGCTGGAAGGCCGGGAGCACGATATCGCCCTGATCAATCATCTGATCGATCAGATCGACCGGGGCGGCTCAACGCTCGTTATCACCGGCGAGCCCGGAATCGGAAAATCCGCGCTGCTCGAAGTCGCGAAACATCGGGCGGCCGAGCGCGGCATTGCCGTGCTGACGATGACCGGCGTGCGGGCCGAAGTCCATTTGCCGTTCGCCGCACTCGAACTTGCGCTACGCCCGCTCATGAAGCGGGCAGCGAGCCTCGTGCCCCGGCAGCGCTCGGCCTTGCTCACGGCCTTCGGCGTCCGCGACGACGTGGGGCCGCCGGACATCTTCCTCGTGGCGCTCGCAACGCTGACGCTGCTGAGCGCCACCAGCAAGCCCGTGCTGCTTGTTGCCGACGACGTGCAATGGCTGGATCAGGAAACCTATGACGTGCTGGCCTTCATCTCGCGCCGATTGAGTGCGGACTCCGTCGTTCTGCTCGTGGCCATGCGCGACGACTTCAACCGTTCCTTTGGGGATGCATCCACGCTGCGGCTGCGGCTTTCAGGACTGAACGAAGCCGATGCGGAGCGGCTGCTGGACAGCCATGCCCCGCACCTTCCGGCCGACCTGCGCAGCCGTTTTCTCCAGGAGGCGGCGGGCAATCCGCTGGCTTTGCTGGAACTGCCTCACGGCGAACGCGCCGGGCCGCTCCAGGACGCGCCCTGGCTGCCGCTGACAGAGCGCCTGGAGCGCGCCTTTTCGAGCCGTTTGTCCGACCTTCCGGATGCGGCGCGAATGCTGCTGTTCGTCGCCGCCGAAAACGACGGCACCTCGCTCCACGAAATCATCTCTGCGGGCGAAGCCGTGCTCGGCAAGCAGTCGGGCTTCGACGCCCTGTCGCCAGCTATTGCCGCCGGGCTGATCCAGATCGACGGAACGGAGGTGCGGTTCCGGCACCCGCTCGTTCGGTCCGCGATGCACCAGGCGGCAGATCCGGCCACGCGCCAAAAGATTCACGCGGCGCTTGCGGCGACCATTCAGGATCAGGTGGACCGTCGGCTGTGGCATCGTGCGGCCGCCACCATCGGAACCGACGACGCACTCGCCGAAGACTACGACCGCATGGCGGCGCGCGCGCTGCGGCGCGGCGCCGTGGCCATGGCGATCGAGGTGCTGGAAAACGCGGCGCGTCTGAGCAGCACGGCGAGCGCGAGGACCGACCGGCTCTTGCGAGCGGCCGAACTCGCAGCCGATCTGAGCCAGCCGGAACTGCTGGAGCGTCTGCTGCGCCAGGCCGACGTGGACACCACCGATCAACTCGCCTCAGCGCGCGTGGGCTGGTGCCGTGAGATCAGTCAGCCTTCCGCGATCAGCGATCCGGCGAAGATACCGGCTCTGATCGACTTCGCGGCTCGGGCCGACGCCGCAGGGGCGAAAGATCTGGCGGGCAATCTGGTGTGGCGCGCCGCGCAACGCTGCTGGTGGAGCGGTGCAAGCGACGAACTGGGCGCGAGGGTTCTGGCTGCGGCAAGCCGGCTAGCGTTGCCGCAGACCGATCCGCGCTCGATCGCCATCTCCGCCTACGTCGAGCCCCTGCACCTGGGCGGCGCCTTGCATGCAAGGCTGCGGCAGCTTGCGGAAACAAGAGATGGCGACCCCGCCGTTGCGCGCATTCTGGGCAGCACGGCCAATGTCATCGGCGCCTTCGACCTTGGCGTCAGTTTTCTCTCGGAGTCGAGTGCCGCACTGCGGGAACAGGGGCGACTCAGCGACCTCGCCCGCGTACTCTTCGCGCAGGCGTGGGCCGAGATGGAGGTGGGCAACTGGACGAGCGCAATGCGCGAAGCCGAGGAAGCCGTCCGCTTTGCCGAAGAGACAGGCGGCACGCCGTGGATCGCCGCGGCCACAATCGTGAAAGCGAGGCTGGCAGGCATGCAGGGCAACGTCGAGCAATCCGAGGCCTTCGCGGCGCAGGCCGAACGCCTCGCGCTCTCCCTAGGCGCCAGCTTCCTGCTCGCGATGTTGCAGGTGGCGCGCGGCATCTCGGCAATCGGAGCGGGCCGGCATTGGGAGGCATACGAACACCTGCGGCGCCTTTTCATCCCTTCAGACCCGGCCTTCAACTCCGGTCTGCAGTTCTTTGGACTCGCGGACTTCGTGGAAGCCGGCGTTTTTTCCGGCAACGCGGACGCCGCGCGCCGCGCAATTGAAGAAGCGGAACGTATCTCGGCCCCGATGCCCGTGCCGTGGGTCAAGACCATGCTGAATTACGGCAAGGCGCTGCTCGCGGCGCCCGCCGACGCCGAGCCGTTCTTCCTGGAAGGTCTCGGGCCGGGCGCGAAGAACTGGCCGTTCCTGCGTGGACGGCTGCTGCTCGCGTACGGCGAATGGCTGCGTCGCCAGCGCAGGTCGGCGAAGGCAAGAGCGCCGCTGCGAGAAGCGCGCGACATCTTCGATGCGCTCGGTGCCTCGCCTTGGTGCAATCGCGCGCGCGAGGAACTGCGAGCCTCGGGCGAAACCAGCCGCCGGCGAACGGAGCGCGCATGGGAGACGCTCACCCCGCAAGAGCTTCACATCGCGCAACTCGCGGCCGATGGACTGTCGAACAAGGAGATCGGCGTCAGGCTGTATCTGTCTCACCGCACTGTCGGCTATCACCTTCGCCAGATTTTTGCGAAGACTGGAATCACGTCACGGTCTTCGCTGGGCTCCATTGTTGCCAAGGTCGAGAACCCGGCTGGGTGACGGCCTATCCGTCATCGGACTGGTCATTTGACAGAAGCGAGGGTCGGCTGCGCCGAGCACACTAGGTCACTCCAACCCGGAGACTTATGACCATGAAGCTCGTGTTCTCACTCGCAGCACTGACCCTCGGAGCAGCCCTCATGACGCAAACCGCCTTTGCGGCGCCGGACGCAGCCACCGACCCCCGGATCGACCCACAGGTTCGCGCCTTTCTGCGGGACATCAACAAGGACACGAGCCCGTTCTGGGAACTCCCTCAGCCGAAGCCGCAGGACATCCTGACCGCGCTGCAGAACAAGACGCCGGTCGATATGTCCGGGGTGAGCACAACCGAACAGACCATCACGCAGGATGGTCAAACCGTGAAGATCTACATCATGAAGCCGGAGCAGGTGGCCGGTAAGCCGGGCGTGCTGCTGTTCATCCACGGCGGCGTGTGGATCGTCGGCAACTTCCAGAACCATCAGCGTCTGTTGCGGGACCTGGTGGTCAACTCCGGGCAGATCGGCGTATTCGTCGAATACACCTCCTTGCCTGCGGCGCGCTTTCCTACCCAGCTCGATCAGTCCTATGCCGTACTGAAGTGGGTAGCGGCCCATGCCGAAGAATTCGGCGCGGACGGCAGCCGCATTGCCGTGGCGGGCAATTCCGTGGGCGGCAACATGACCGCGGCGCTCACGCTCATGGCCAAAGACCGCGGCGGCCCGAAGATCAGCTATCAGGTGCTGATGATCCCCGCGACGGATGCGAGCGTGGACACCGCGTCCTACCACGAATACGGAACCGGGCGGTTCCTTGCCCGCGCGTTCATGAAGTACGGCTGGGATCTGTACGCACCGGGCGCCGCCGAGCGCAACAACCCGTATGTCTCGCCGCTGCGCGCGAGCCTGCAGCAGTTGCGCGGACTTCCGCCCGCGCTCGTCATCACCGCGGAAAACGACCCGTTGCGCGACGAAGGCGAGGCCTACGCCCGCAAGCTCAAGGAGGCCGGCGTTTCGGTGATCGCTACGCGCTACAACGGGATGATTCACGACTTCGTCCTGTTGAACGGCATTCAAAGCGACCCGGAGCCGCAGGCCGCCATCCACCAGATGTCGGCGCAGATCAAGGCGCATCTCGCGCCCTGAGCGGGTCTGTCCAGCCATGAAGTGCCTGCTCGCCATGCTCCCGGTGACGATTGCCGGTATCGTCAACCGCAGACGAAACAGCGGGTCGCCGTGCAAGGCGGCGCGCGTCACGACCTGTGGCGAGATGGCCGCCATGGTTGCGCACGAACTGGGGCAGCCGCTTGCTGCAATCGGCGCAGAAAGCGCCGCGGCGCTGAACTGGCTGGGCAGGGATTCGCCCGACATCGGCAACACGTTGTCGTGTCTGCAGCGTATTACGGCCGAATGCCAGCGCGCCGCCGAGATCATCCGGCACCTGCGCGCGCTGACCATGCGCACGCCGCCGCACGTCACGCCGCTCTTCATCAACGACGTCGTCGAAGACGTCGTCCCGCTCGTGCGGCGCGAACTCCTGAATCACGACGTTACGCTCAAGACAAAGCTCGATCCCGACTTGGGCCCGGCCCTGGGCGACCGTATTCAGCTTGCGCAGGTGATCGTGAATCTCGTGATGAACGGCATTCAGGCAATGGATCGAGCGGCCGGTCCCGCACGCGAGCTTGTCATCGAATCGCGCTGCGACCATCGCGGCCACGTCGTCGCCGTGCGCGATTCGGGATCAGGCATCCACGCCGAAAACGCCGAGAGGCTTTTCGAGCCGTTCTTTACGACGAAGCCCGACGGCCTGGGCCTGGGGTTGTCGATCTGCCGAACCATCATTCAATCGCTGGGGGGCGAAATTTCGATGAAGAACAATGACGGGCCTGGCGCCACCGTGGAATTCAGCGTGCCCGCGGCAAACGCCATGCCTTGCGAGTTCGACAGACGGAGCACGGCATGACGGGAACGCCAGGCGGCGCGAACGAGCCGACCGTCTTCGTGATAGACGACGACAGCGCGATGCGTCAGGCCGTCGAATCGCTGCTCGACTCGGTGGGTTTGAACGTGAAGCTGTTCGCCACGGCGCAAGCGTTCCTCGCGCTCGAGTTGCCCGACGCACCAGGCTGCGTCGTGCTCGACGTTCGGCTCAGGGGGCAAAGCGGACTGGCGGTGCAGCGGCAGATTGCGCACAGACTGCGCCTTCCCGTAATCCTGATGACGGCGCATGGCGACATTGCCATGTCGGTTGAGGCCATGAAGGCGGGAGCCATCGACTTCCTGACGAAACCGTTCCGGGCTCAGGACATGATCGATGCGGTCACCCGCGCGCTGGAGACCGACCGCAAGCGGCGCGCCGCCGAACGGTCCGCGGCCATCCTGCGTGCATGCTACGAACTGCTGACGCCGCGGGAGCGCACCATCATGACGATGGTGGCGAACGGCTTGCTGAACAGGCAGATCGCAGACGAATTGAATCTGAGCGAGATCACGGTGAAACTGCATCGCGGCCAGGCGATGAGGAAAATGAAGTCGCCGTCGCTCGCCGATTTCGTGCTGAAGGCCGACGCGCTGGGCCTCGTCGATCGCGAGAGGCGGCAGGCGGAGAATGGTTGAAGGCGCGGTTGAATGTGCGACTGAATACGCGCCAACGAGCGAGTCTCGCTGAAGGCAACCGCCATCATGCGACAAGCAGATTCAACTGCTCCGAACCTTCGCCGCCGCAGCGGCTTCCCCCGGCTGATTGATGCCCAGTGCCTCTGCCTTGCGTACGAAGTCGGCCAATGAACGCGATTCCATCTTCCTCATGGCCTGGCCGCGGTGAATCTTCACGGTGATTTCGCTCAGGTTCATTTCAGCTGCAATCTGCTTGTTCATCAGACCGCTCGCCACAAAGGCCATCACTTCGCGTTCGCGTGCCGACAACGTCGCGTAACGGCGACGAAGCTCTGCAAGCGACCGGTGCTCGCTTCTCCACTGCTCGTCCCGCGCAAGCGCAGCGGTCACGGCGTCCAGCATGTCCTGCTCGCGAAACGGCTTGGCGAGAAAATCCATTGCGCCCGCCTTCATCGCCTTCACCGACATCGCGATGTCGCCATACGCGGTCATGAAAATGACCGGCAGATGCAGGTCCGCAGCCGCGATCTGCTCCTGAACCGCGAGACCGCTCTGGCCTTTCAGGCGCACGTCGAGAATGAGGCAGCTCGGCACGTCCGGTTTGTCGAACGCGAGAAATTCCTGCGCCGACGCAAACGCCTCCACGCGCAATCCCACCGACCGAAGCAGCATGTCGACCGCCGTTCGCATCGACTCGTCGTCGTCGACGACATAGACGATGGATTGCCCGGCTGGATCTTCCGCGTCAGTGCTCATGACACATTTCCTCGTCGAGTGGCAACACGAACTGCATGACCGCACCCGGATGCTCGCGGAACTCGGCCCAGATACGGCCGCCATGGGCTTCCACGATGGACCGGCAAATCGAGAGTCCCATGCCCATGCCGTCCTCTTTCGTCGTGAAGAACGCGCTGAAGAGCCGATCGAAATCCGCCTCGCGAATTCCCGTGCCGGTGTCTTCCACGACCACTTGTGCGTGGCGGTGGTCGAATGTACGCGTGCGGATCAGCAGGCGGCGCGCGCCGGGCTTGACGCCCGACATCGCCTGCACCGCGTTCAGCATGAGATTGACGACCACCTGCTGCAACTGCACGCGGTCGCCGCGTACGCGCTGGGGTGAGCCCGAATAGTCGGTTTCGACGTCGATCTTCTGGCTCTCCAGCTCGCGCCGAACGAGGTCGAGCGATTCTCTCACAACCATATTCAGATCGAGCACCGCCTCGTCCGGCGCGCGTTTGCGCGCCATACCGCGGATGCGGCGAATCACGTCGGTCGAGCGCTTCGCGTCGCGAATCATCTGCTCGATGGATTGCCGCGCTTCCGCCACATCGGGCTGCGGGCGGTCGAGCCAGCGCAACGCCGCGTCGCCCGCCGTCACGATGGCTGCAAGCGGCTGCGTCACTTCGTGCGCAATCGAGGCGGCCAGTTCGCCCAGCATCGTCACCCGCGTGGCATGCGCAAGCTCGGCCATCGAACGTTCGAGCGCGTCCTGCGCGACCACACGCTCGGTAATGTCCATCAGCGCGCCGACATATTCGGCTTCGGCCTGCTGAGCCACCAGATGCGCGACATAGTGGACGTGCTTCACACGGGCATCGGGCATCAGCAGACGAAACTGGATATCGACGTACGGCTCGCCCGTCATCACGCGGTGCTGCGCCTCGCCCACGGCGGCCGCGTCGTCGGGATGAACGCGCGCCACGATCTGGTCGATGCCGGGCGCCACGTCAACGGGGAGTTCGACAATCCGGTACGTTTCTTCCGACCACCACATGGCCCCGTCGGCGAGACGCGTGGCAATGCTGCCCGTGTGGCTGAGACGCTGCGCGTCCGAGAGAAAGGCCTCGCTGCGCCGCAGCGCGTGCTCCACCTGCTTGCGGTCCGTGATGTCGTTGTTGGTGGCCAGAATGGCGATGGGCTGGCCGCGCAGGTCGCGCCACAGCGCCCATCGGCTGGAGATCATCACGATCTCGCCGTCTTTGCGCACGCGCTGCACCTCGCCATGCCATGCCCCGGAGCGCAGTACTTCGCGGCGAATGTCTTCGAGCGAGCTGGTGGCGTGCGTTTGCGTCAGTTCGTGAATGGGCTGGCCGATGGCCTGCGCGGCCGTCCAGCCGTAGAGTTTTTCCGCGCCCTGATTCCAGAACGTGATCCGGTCGTTCATGTCGTACACGACGATGGCATCGTGCGTGAGATCGAGCAGTTCGAGCCGTTCGCGCAGGATCGCCGTATTGGCCTGATCGCGCAGCGCGAGCATTGCCGTTATCACGATGGCGAGCACGCTGACCGCGCAGCGCGCCACCGCGCCGCCCGAATAGTGTTCGTCGTGCGACAGCGCAAACGCGATCAGCGTCAGCGCCACGCAGCCGTATGCAACGGCGGCGGTGGTCCGGCGCGATCCGGCGGAGGCCACCAGCAGCACGACGACTACGTACAGCACAGCAATCGCGATATCGAGCGACGTGAACGCGTCGATCGTAAAAACGGTCAGCGCAACAGCGCCCGCAACGGCATACGGCAAGCCCGCGTTCTCCCGCCAGAGTCTGGTCGATCCTGGATTCAACGCCATCGCCATCCGGCGGCATGCCGCCCCGAGAAAGAGAAAAACGGCGCGCCGGCGCGTTTAACGAGCCGCATTCGCGCCACCGGCCTTCACCGTTTCCAGATGACGCGAAACCTCGGCGGCATCGACAGGCTTGCTCAGCACGCACAGCGCGCCGATGTCGAGGGCTTGCCGGCGCACGAGGTCCGACGCGAAGGCCGAAATGAAAATGACAGGCAACCGGACGCCGCTGTCGAGAAGACGCCGATACATCTCCAGCCCCGAAATGCCCGGCATCTGCACGTCGGAGATGATGCAGGTCACGCCGTCCACCTCGTCGCTCGCGAGGAACTGCTCGGCGGATGCGTAGAGCCTCGCGCCCCAGCCGAGCGAGCGCACGAGGCTCGATGTCGCGACGCGCACCGACTCGTCGTCGTCGATAATCGAAACGATCAGATTCATGTGCAAACGACGGGTCCTCGGCCGAAATGACACTGTGAGCGGGCGGGACTGCCCGCTACGTCGAACGGATCTTAATGAAAACGCCCGGCCGCGAAAATCATATGTAGGTATAGGAGCGGTTGCATCGCGGAAAAAGTCGTCGCCGGCCGGTTCGCGAATGCAAGCGCCTTTGCTCTGCCGCCCGTCAAGCCTCGATGAACGCGAGCAGGTCGGCGTTCACCTGGTCGGCGTGCGTCGTGCACATACCGTGCGGCGCGCCCGGATAGACCTTCAGACGGCCATCGGGAACGATCTCGACCGAAAGCCGGCCGGAATCGTCGATCGGAACGATCTGGTCGTCGTCGCCCTGCAAAACGAGCGTGGCTACGTTCATCTTCTTCAGGTCGTCGGTGAAGTCGGTTTCCGAGAATGCCTTGATGCAGTCGTACGCGCCCTTGATCGAGCATTGCATGCCCGCGTACCAGAACGCATCCACCGTGCCCTGCGACGGGCTCGCGCCTGCCCGGTTGAAGCCGTAGAACGGCGTGGCCAGATCTTTGAAGAATTGCGAGCGGTTTTGCATGACGTTCTTGCGAATGTCGTCGAAGACGGATAGCGGCAAGCCGCCGGGATTGGCGGGCGTCTTCAGCATGAGCGGCGGAACGGCTGCGATCAGCACCGCCTTCGCGACGCGGCCCGTGCCGTGCCGGCCGATGTAGCGGGCCACCTCGCCGCCGCCCGTGGAGTGCCCGACCAGCACCGCGTCCTTCAGATCGAGGCAGTCGATCAATTCGGCCAGGTCGTCGGCGTAACGGTTCATCTCGTTGCCCGCCCACGGCTGGCTGGAGCGCCCGTGGCCGCGGCGGTCGTGCGCGATCACCCGATAACCGCGCGCGGCGAGATACATCATCTGCGCATCCCACGCGTCGGCGTTCAGCGGCCAGCCGTGCGAGAACACGACGGGGCGCCCGCTGCCCCAGTCTTTGTAGAAGAGTTCCGCGCCGTCCTTCAATACAAGCGTTGCCATCGTTCATGCTCCCGGTCGATGCCGCTTTCGCAGCGCTGCACGAGGCAGGCCGCAAACGGCGATTCGCGCGACGCCCGTCCCGCTCGTGTCTTGCAGGCAGCCTGGTCGCGCACCGGCATCAGTATCGAAGCGCACAGGCGCAAACCTTTTCAATCCGAACCGGCGTTTTCTGTTCTGCACGGTCACAGCGCCCAGTCTTCGCTGCTTCGTGGCACCTGCCGCCGGCCGCCGTGCGAATTGTCTGCACGGCGGGCGAATTCGAAAGCCGCGCGGCGCGTGAGCCGTCAAGATCGGCTCACGATTTTGCCGCTCGGCCCTTGCTGCTCATCTCTTACCGCGACGTCGGCGCCCCACGAAATGATCGTCAGAAACCATGAAAACTGGCTTCGTATGCTTTTCGTCTGGAAGGGCTCAGTCCTTCGCACGATCATTCCGCAGCTCGCCCTGCTGCTGCTCGTCGCGTTGTTCGCGCTCTTCAGCAACGGCACGATCTTTGGCGAAAAAATCCTGCCCGACACCACGCCGTTTACGCTGATCGGGCTGACGCTTGCGATCTTTCTCGCGTTTCGCAACAACGCGAGCTACCAATGCTACGTGGAGGCGCGGGCGCTGTGGGGCCAGGCACTCGTCGCATCGCGTGCATTCGCGTCGCACCTGCTGTGCTTCGCGCCCGCCGTCTCCCACGAAGACAGGATCGAACTCGTGAAGCGCATCATCGCGTTCTCGCATGCGCTGAAGTCGCAGTTGCGCCCCGTGCCCGTCGAGGGCGGGCAACGCGCGGACTCGCTGCCGGTGGCTACCACCGCCACGACGAAGGCCTACCCCGCCGCGGAGATACTCCACGAGATGCGCGGTCGCATTGCCGCGCTCGCGACGACCAACGACGTGCGCGACACGTCGCTATACGTCTGGAACCAGCACATCGACGAGCTGCACGCCGTGGCGGGCGGATGCGAACGCATCGCGTCGACGCCCATGCCGTTTCCGTACGCCGTGCTTGTTCATCGCACGGTCTACACATACTGCCTGCTGCTGCCATTCGGGCTCGTCAATTCCGTCGGCATCTTTACGCCGCTCATGTCGGTGTTTCTTTCGTACACGCTGCTCGCGCTGGAAGCCATCGCGGCGGAGATGTCCCAGCCGTTCGGCACAACGCAGAACAGCCTTGCGCTCGACTCGATCGTCCGGCACATCGAGCGAACACTGCTCGAAATGTGCGGCGCGCCCCTACCGCCTCCCCTTCCCACCCGCGACGGCTATGAGCTGACCTGACCGCCGCCGCGCCCTGCATGGCGGGCACCCCGCGCGCCCCGTCATCCATATTCATCGAAAGGAGTCTCACCATGTCAGACGCCACACATGCCACGCACGCCACTCACGCCGCCGACACGCGATTGCCCGCCGGCTTCGACGAGCGCGCCATCGGCGAAATCTCCGATGCACTGAACCCGCTGCTCGCCGACGTGTTCGCGCTCTATCTGAAAACGAAGAACTTTCACTGGCACATGCTGGGTTCGCATTTTCGCGACTACCACCTGATGCTCGACGAGCAAGGCGCACAGATCTTCGCCATTGCCGACGACATCGCCGAGCGCGTGCGCAAGATTGGCGGCACGACGCTGCGTTCGATCGGCGACGTGGCGCGACGTCAGCGCATCGCCGACAACGACGCGACCCACCTGAGCCCCGAAGCAATGCTTAGCGAGCTGCGCCACGACAACCTCCAGCTTGCCGCCTTCATGCTGGCCGCACATGAAGTGTGCGAACGCCACCGGGATGTCGCGACGGCGAGCCTGATCGAGAACTGGATCGACGAGGCGCAGCGGCGCGCCTGGTTTCTCGCCGAAGCAAGCCGCTAACGCAAGCAGCCAACTTTCGAACGCTCGTCCCACGCCGGCATGCACCGGCGGCTTCGGCGGCCCTGCGGCGCCGGCAGACGGGTTGGCGATTCGTGTCGCACGGAGTGTTACCCATGAAGCCGATCGCCGTGAGATCCGTGAAGCCGTTTCGCCTGATCGCGCTGGCAGCGGTGACCGCGGGCGTGACCCATGTCGTCGGGTTGCCCGCGTTCGTCGACGCGGTCATGTCCGTCGGCGCCGACATGCAGCTGCCGCTGGAACGCATGGCAAGCGACGCCCCGGACGCGCTGGAAACGCTAAACGCACCGCAAGCCGCACATGCTGCGCGTCGTCAGGGAACGCCCGCGTCCGCGGCGAATGCGACGCGATTGACCGACTCGAAGAACGCGCTGCGCCCGCGCGCGGCGCCTCGCCCGTTCGGTCTCGCTCCGGGCTACCGGCAGTCGATTACCGACTCGAAACACTGGACCTGAGCGACGCCATGGCTGCGCGCAACGCCTCTCACAGCGGTAGCGGCAACGGCAACGCTAAACCCAGCGTGCGAATTCAAAACGCGCACGGCGATGCCTCAATCCCATCCGGCGCCGATCAGCGAGGATCGAGTCGAACGGAACAAGGAATCTGACATGGCCCGCAAGAAAGTCGTACGGATCTACAGCGAACCCGCCGGCGGATGGGGCGCGCTCAAGGCGACGGGCGAGGCGCTCGCGGTGCAGGGCATCGCCGTGTCCGGTGCAAAGACGCTGCTGCACATGAACCAGCCTGAAGGATTCGACTGCCCCGGCTGCGCGTGGCCCGACCCCAAACACTCGTCGTCGTTCGAGTTTTGCGAGAACGGCGCCAAGGCCGTGGCCTGGGAAGCCACGGCGAAGCGTTGCACGCCGGCATTTTTCGCCGCGCACAGCGTGGCGGAACTCGAAACCTGGGACGACTACGATCTCGAAATGGCCGGGCGCCTCACGCACCCGATGGTCTACGACAGAGCCTCGGACCGCTACGTGCCCATCGAATGGGACGCCGCCTACGCGCTGATCGGCAAGCACCTGAATGCGCTCGACCACCCCGATCAGGCCGACTTCTACACCTCTGGGCGCGCCTCCAACGAAGCCGCATTCCTTTATCAGCTCTTCGTGCGCGAGTTCGGCACGAACAATTTTCCCGACTGCTCGAACATGTGCCACGAGGCGACGAGCGTGGGACTGCCGCAATCCATCGGCGTCGGCAAGGGCACCGTGCTGCTCGAAGACTTCGAGCACGCGGACGCCATCTTCATCTTCGGGCAAAACCCCGGCACGAACAGCCCGCGCATGATGAGCGATCTGCACGCGGCTTCGCGCCGGGGCGCGAAGATCGTCTCGTTCAATCCGTTTCGCGAGCGCGCGCTCGAACGCTTCGCCGCACCGCAAGACCCGTTCGAAATGGCGACGCTCGGCTCCACGCCGATCAGCACGTTCCTGTACCAGGTGCGGGTGGGCGGCGACGTCGCCGTGCTCAAGGGCATGATGAAGGCGATCGTGGAAGCGGACGATGCCGCACTCGCCGCAAGCGCACCACGCATTCTCGACACCACGTTCATCGCCGGGCATACGGCGGGCATCGACGCGTTACTCGCAGACCTGCGCGCCACGCCGTGGGACGCGATAGAACGCTGCTCCGGGCTCTCGCAAGCCGACATCACGAACGCCGCGCAGGTCTACATGAATGCGCAAAACGCGATTCTGGTCTACGGCATGGGGCTCACGCAACATCGGCGCGGTACGGAGAACGTGCAGCAGATCGCGAATCTCGCGCTGTTGCGCGGCAATGTGGGCCGCCAGGGCGCGGGCATCTGCCCTGTTCGCGGACACTCGAACGTGCAGGGCAACCGCACGGTCGGCATCACCGAAAAGCCCTCGCCGGCGCTGATCGACGGCATCGAACGCGCCTTCGGCTTTCGTGCGCCCGCCGCGCACGGCCACGACGTGCTGGCCTCCATCGACTCGATGATGAGCGGCTACGCGCGCGTCTTCATTGCGCTCGGCGGCAACTTCGCGGCGGCCGTGCCCGACTGGATCCGCGTGCAGGCCGCGATGCGGCGACTCGACCTCACCGTGCATGTGGCGACCAAGCTCAACCGCAGCCATCTCGTGCACGGCTGGCAAGCGCTCATCCTGCCGTGCCTTGGCCGCACCGAAATCGACGTGCAGGCTGAAGGGCCGCAATCCATCACCGTGGAAGATTCGATGTCGATGGTCCACGCGTCGGCGGGCCGCAACGCGCCGGCTTCGGACCATCTTCGCAGCGAACCCGCCATCGTTGCCGGCATCGCGCGCGCGACGCTGGGCCACGCGTCGCGCGTGCCCTGGGAGCAACTGGTTGCGAACTATGATCGCATTCGCGACGCCATCGAAACCGTGTTTCCGATCTTCCAGGCCTACAACGAACGCATTCGCGTGCCGGGCGGCTTCCATCTGGCTTCCACGGCGCGCGAACGCGTGTGGGCCACGCCGAGCGGCCGCGCGAACTTTCTCGTGTTCAGCGGTCTGGACGAAGACCTACATCACGACGACCCCGACGCGCTACGCCTCACGACCATGCGCAGCCACGACCAGTACAACACGACGCTCTACTCGCACTCGGACCGCTATCGCGGCGTGTTCGGGCAGCGCGACGTGGTGTTCATGAATCCGCGCGAATTGAGCCGGCGCAACCTGCACCCGGGCGAGCGCGTCGATATCGTGGCGCTTTCGGACGACGGCATCGAGCGCATCGTGCGCGGCTTCAAGGTGATCGAATACTCGCTGCCCGACGGCTGCTGCGGCGCCTACTACCCGGAAGTGAACCCGCTCGTGCCGCTCGACGCCTTCGATCCGCAGAGCCGCACGCCGTCGTACAAGTCGGTGCCGGTCAAGGTGATTCGCGCCGCCGCCGTGGGGCCCGACTCCGCTGCGTTCGCCGTGGCGTTCAACGCCGGGGAGCACGGCCATGCTCAGTGATGTCGTCGGCCTCTCGCGTGCGCAGTTCGCCCTGACCGCGATCTTCCACATTCTGTGGCCCATCCTCACCATCAGCCTCTCCGCGTTTCTGCTGCTGGTCGAAGCGCTGTGGGTTCGCACCGGCGACGCGCTCTACTACCGCCATGCGCGCTTCTGGAGCCGGCTGCTCGTGCTCAACTTCGCCGTGGGCGTGGTGAGCGGCATTCCCATGGAGTTCCAGTTCGGCACCAACTGGGCCGGGTTCGCGCAATTCAGCGGCTCGTTCTTCGGCAACATCCTGGGCTTCGAAGGCGCGATGGCGTTCATGCTCGAAGCGGGATTCGTCGGCGTGATGATGCTCGGCTGGAACCGCGTGTCGCCCAGGGTTCATCTGTTCGCCACGTCGATGGTCGCGCTGGGCTCCACGCTCTCCGCGTTCTGGATCATGGTGGCCAACTCGTGGATGCAAACCCCGGCCGGCGTGACGGTGGTGAACGGCAAACTGATGGTGACAGACTACGTGGCCGCCATCTTCAATCCGGACATGGTGTGGGGCGTTTCGCACATGTGGGCAGCCGCCATCGAAACGGGCATGGTGGTGATTGCCGGTATCTCTGCCTGGCAGTTGCTGCGCCGCCGGCAGCCCGCGTTTTTTGCGCGTTCGTTCAAGCTTGCTCTCGCGATGCTCGTTGTGGTCGCGCCGCTGCAGATCTGGCTGGGCGACTCCAGCGGCGTCAGCGTATTCGCGACGCAGCCCGCGAAAGGCGCCGCCATCGAAGGCCACTGGACCACCAACGCGCCCGGCACCGGCGCCCCGTGGTCGCTGCTGGCCTGGCCCGATCAACCGCAACAGCGCAACGACTGGTCGATCGAGATCCCGGGGCTGTTGAGCGTCATCGGCACGCATTCGCTGCACGGGCAGGTGAAAGGTCTCGCCGACTTCCCGCGCGCCGACCAGCCGCCGATGATCCCGCTCATCTATTACGCCTTCCGCGCCATGGCCGGCATCGGCTTCGTGCTGGCGCTGCTCGCGGTGTGGACGATGTACGCCCTGTACCACGCGCGAGGCGACCTGGCCCGGCTGCTCGCGCGGCGCAGGCTGTTGACGGCATGGGTGCTCTGCATTCCGCTGCCCTACGTCGCCGTGGAAGCCGGCTGGATCGTGCGCGAGGTGGGGCGGCAACCGTGGGTGATCTACGGGCTGCTGCGCACGAGCGACGCCGCATCGGCGGTGCCGCCTGCCTCGGTGACGGGAAGCCTCGCGATGTTCGCCGCGTTCTACGCGGTGCTGCTCGTCACGTTCTTCGCGCTCGCGCGTCGCTGGTTGAAGAGCGGCCCGGACCTCGCCGCTCCGCTGCCCCGTCCCTTCGCCATCCGCGAGCAGGCCACGACCGCGGACTATTGACCTCTTTGCGCGCCCCCGCGGGCGAAATGCCGATGAACACTTCCGCTCATTCCATGCTGGCCTTCACGTGGTTCGCCCTGATCGGCCTGATGCTCGTTTTCTACGTAGTGACCGACGGCTTCGATCTGGGCGTGGGCATGCTCACGTTGCTCAAAAGCGGCCGCGCCGAGCGCGACGTGATGGTCGAGTCGATCGGCCATGTGTGGGACGCGAACGAGACCTGGCTCGTCGTGGTGGGAGGCGCCCTGTTCGGCGCCTTTCCGGCCGCCTACGCGCTGCTGATGCAGAGCCTCTACGTGCCCGTGATGACGATGATCGCCGGACTCATCATGCGCGGCGCGGCCATCGAGTTTCGTCACGGCGGCCGGCATGGGCCGGCGTGGGATGCCGTGTTCGGCGTGGGCAGCCTGGTGGCCGCGCTCTCGCAGGGCATCGTGCTGGGCCGCATCGTCACGGGGCTCGCGCCCGGCGCGTTCGGCGTGGCGTTTTCCGTCGTCGCGGCAATCGGCGTGGTGACGGGTTATACGTTGCTCGGTGCAACTTACCTCGCGAAGAAAACGGTGGGCGCACTCGAACAGTGGGCGCGGCGCATTGCGTTGCTGAGCGCCGTGCTGACCGTTGCCGCCGCGGCCCTGCTGACGGCGGCCACGTGGGCCGGCAGCGCAGCAGGACGCGAACGGTGGCTCGAGCCCGGCGTGTTTCCGCTGCTTGCCGTGCTGGCCGCGTGCGCGGCGCTTTCGTTCGCGTGGCTCGTCGGGTCGCTCTATCTGGGCAGCGTGCGCGGACCGTTTCGCGCCGCCATCGTGCTGTTCGTCGCCTCGTTCACGGGTCTTGCCGTCAGCCTCTATCCCGACTTCGTGCCGGGCAGGCTGGGCATCCTTCAAGCCTCATCCGACACGGCCACGCTCGTGTTCATGCTGATCGGCATCGGCTTCGTGTTTCCGGTGATGATCGGCTACAACCTCTATCAGTACTCGGTCTTCCGCGGCAAGGTAATGGGTACAGCGCGAGCGGGCGAGTGACCCGCCCGGCTTTCGCGCGATGACCGTTCACCCTGCGTCCACTTCGCACAGCACCGAGGCAAGAATCATTGCGCCGTCGTTGAGCGGCTTGGGGCGGCTGCGCCGCGGATGGTAGACGAGGTCGCCACGCCGGATCGCGCGCCCGCTCATGGCGCAGATGCCGCTTCTGCGTGCGCGTGCCACGTGCCACAGCTGGTCGCCGTACGAGCAGTGCGTCGCATCGCGCCACGCGATGGTCACGGTGGTCGAAGTGGGACGCTCGATCACGCTCAGCGAGACCGAGCGGCGCATCGCACTGCCCGGTTGCGCAGGCGCGGATGACGTCCCCGCGGATGCTGCTGCGGAACCGGCCATGCGCGCGGCCTGCGCCTCGCGTCCACGCGCCGCAGGCCGGGTGTCGCCGCCACACAGTTGGGAAAGCAGGCCGAGTGTCTGCGTCCACGGGTCTACGGTGGTCATGTTCGTCGCGAAGTCCATTGCTGTCCTCGTTGTGTCGATAGATTGGATCGTTCAGACGCGCCGCGCGCCGAACGTGTCGTCGCTCTCGGTGCGCGTCGCCCAGTTGGCGTCGTGTGCGCGCAAGCCGCAGCACGGCATCCGCACTTCCGGAAAGGGACCGGCCGCGAGCCACGCATGCCTGGCCGGCAAAGCACTGCCGGCGGCACGAAAAAAAGCCTCGCTGATCGCGAGGAACATGGGGATCTGCTCATCGATCGACATGGGCCTTCATCCTCCAGCAGTAAGGGGTTTCGCCGACAAAGCGTTTGAACACCGTCGTGAAATGCGCCTGCGAGCGAAAGCCGCAGCTAAGCGCGACATCGAGTACGCCGTGGCGCGTTTCGAGCAGCAACTGCTGCGCGTGCTCGATACGCCGCCGCATCAGATATTCGTGCGGCCGCAAGCCGGTTGCGCGACGAAACTGCGCCGCGAAATGCATGCGCGTGAGGCCCGCGCTCTGCGCCATGTCGGCGAGGCCAATGGAATCGGCCAGGTGTGCGTCGATGTATTCGACGGTGCGGCGCATGCGCCACGGCGGCAGCGCCGCTGCGCCCCGCGTATCGCGTGCGTCGCGCCCGTCGGCTGCGAAGTGCCGCGCGACGATGCGCGACACGATCGCAAGGCTCACGCTGTCGGCGAAGACCTTGCCGAGCGTGGCGTCCTGCGTATGCGAGACGGCAAGCGCCTGGCCCAGCCGTTCGAGCGCGGGGTCGCGCACGAGGCGCGGGTCGTCGATCACGATATCGCCCGCATACGGATGACCGAACAGGTCCTCGTAGCATTCCGCGAACACCGCTTGCGACGCGAACAGATGCAGCACGTCGCTCGGCGCGTCGAAGGCCGCGCGGCACGCCACGCCGGGCGCCGTGATCTGCGCGGCCCCGGCCGTCACGCGCCCTTGCACGAGCGTGCGCCCGGCATGCGAGAACGTCAGCGTGGTGCACTTCAGGTTGATGCCGATGCAATGCCAGCGCGGACTACCGTTGTTGACCACTTCGAGCGGTTGCGCCGCGTTGCGGGTCCAGCGCGAGAGCGCGATGTGGGCATCACAGGCAGCGGCGCCGGGATCGCGCCACGCATGCTCGGCACTGATCGGACTGGACACCGGCCGCGAGCCGGCAAGCGCCACGGCATCGGAGGCCGAGGCGGCGGATTCGGAAAGTTTCGGTGACAAGAGAATCATGGCTGGCTACCTGGGATCGTGAAGCATTGCGCGCGGGGTCTGCGGCGCGGTGAACACAAGGTATCGAAACGCGGTGCGCCCAACCAGCCGTACAAAGGCGTTGTCCGAAGCCATGAAAGGGTGGCTCAGGCCCGCCGATGGTTTGATCGCGTCATATGAAGGTTTAGTCGGGCACTGCAGCGTCGTGCATAGAGCACGGCGTGTGGACGGCCCACGGCCCGCACAGTGGAGACGCGCCGCTTCTTGCGGCTGCGTGGCTGCAAAGCGGCGCGCGGCTCGCGCACGAACCCAGGCGCATGCGAACGCTGCGTCGGCAATTGGATGGGACGTTCTATACGTCCGTATAGGTGGGCTTCGCCATGCGATGCGCGGTCTCGCCGCCGCCATCGTGCGAATCTCAAAGACCGCGGCTCGACGTGAAAACAGGCAGGCAGAGAGAGCCCGCATGCTGGTGACATCGCGTGCCGCCTGACCATCGACGCGCACGCGATACCAAAAAGGTATGCCAGCAATGACGAATTTGAATATTACAAGCGCGATAGCGCTACCTATACTCGCTCTCGCCGTAGCGCCCTGTCTCAGACCGTAGCCGCATCCGTTCGCCCCTCTCCCGACGCACACCATCGAGTCCTTGCCGCTCGAGGGGGACGCTTTACGCGCTCACGCCGCGCATTCATCTCAACGAGGAGCTTTGTCGACATGAACTTTACGATTGGCACGCTGCTCGCGCTGTCGTTTCTGATTTCCGTGCTTGGCCTCTTCCTGTTCCTCTGGGCGCAAATGAACGGGCTGATGCGGGCCGGCCCCGATGCGGCCGAGGTGATCTTCGCCGAAGGGGAAGTGGGACAGACCGAAGACCCGGCGCTGTCCGCATCGCGTCGCGAAGCCCTCCAGCAGGCCGCGGCGCACGCGGCCCCAGGCGCACGCTCCGGCCCGACAGGCGATTCGCCCGCCTTGATCCGGGAACTCCAGGAACGCGCGCAGCAGGACGCGTCGAGCCGGGGGCCGGCCTTCGTCTTTCTGTGCTCCTCGGTGTTCTGGCTGTTGCTGGGTTCCGTGGCGGGCCTGATCGCTTCGCAGAAGCTCACCTCGCCGGACTTTCTCACGCAGTCCGCCTGGCTCACGTTCGGCCGCGTGCGCACCGCGCATCTGAACATGGTGGTGTACGGGTGGGCCTCCATGGCAGGCATCGGCATCTCCCTCTGGATGCTGCCGCGCCTGCTGAAGACACAACTCGCGGGCGAACGTTTCGCGATTGCCGGCGCCTGGCTCTGGAATGCCGGCCTCGCCGCGGGCATCGCCGCCATTCTCTCGGGATGGACCGACGGCCTGCAATGGCTCGAGATTCCCTGGCAGATCGGCATCCTGCTCGCCGTGGGCGGCGCGCTCGTGGCGGTGCCGCTCCTCATGACCATCGCACGGCGCACCACGCACCACCTCTACGTTTCCGTGTGGTATCTCGCCGCCGCGCTGCTGTGGTTTCCCATTCTCTACGTCGTCGCGAAAGTGCCGGGCGTGCACTTCGGCGTGGAACAGGCCATCGTCAACTGGTGGTTCGCGCACAACGTGCTCGGCCTGTGGCTCACGCCGATCGGACTTGCCGCCGCCTACTACTTCATCGCGAAGGTGCTCGGGCGGCCCATCTATTCGTACGCGCTCTCGCTTGTCGGCTTCTGGGCGCTCGCGATGTTCTACAGCCAGGCCGGCATTCATCACCTGCTGGGCGGCCCGGTGCCGCAATGGCTGCAAAGCGTTTCTGTCGTGCAGAGCGTGATGATGATTGTCCCCGTGCTGGCCGTGGGCGTGAACCATCACATGACGGTGGCGGGCCACTTCGGCGCGCTGAAGCATTCGCCCACGCTGCGCTTCGTCGTGCTGGGCGCCGCGCTGTACACGCTCGTGTCGTTGCAGGGGTCGCTGGAGGCCTTGCCGTTCTTCAACCGGCTCGTGCACTTCACGCAGTACAAGGTGGCGCACGCGCACCTCGGTCTCTACGGGTTCTTCTCGATGATCATGTTCGGCTCGATCTACTTCGCGATGCCGCGCGTGCTCGAACGCGAATGGCCTTACCCGAAACTCATCTGGCTGCACTTCTGGCTCGCGGCCATCGGCTTTGCCATCTACTTCGTTTCGCTCACGATCGGCGGCGTGCTGCAAGGCATCGCGCTGCTCGACCCCGCACGTCCGTTCATGGCATCCGTGGAAGTTCTCACGCCGTATCTGGAGGCTCGCACGCTGGGCGGCGCGCTCATGACGGCCGGCCACTTCGTGTTCGCGTATCACTTCTTCGCGCTCATCTTCGGCCGGCAGAGCGCGCGTTCCGACGCGGCGCCGGCTCGCCACGCGATCTCGATGGGAGGCTGACATGAACCGCATGCTCACCGTCGTAATCGGCTCTCTCATCATGCTGGCCATGGCGACGCTCGTGCTCGTCGCGCTTCCGTACCGGCAACTGCGCGACGAAGCGCCGCCCGAGCCGCTCAAGCCCTACACCCTCGCGCAACTGCGCGGGCGCGCCACCTACGTGAACATGGGCTGCGTCTACTGCCATTCGCAGCAGCCGCGCGCCTCGTCGCTCGGGCCGGACGAACTGCGCGGATGGGGACGCCCCTCCGTGCCCGCGGACTATGTCTATGACTATCCGCACCTGCTCGGCGTATCGCGCACGGGGCCCGATCTCTTCAACATCGGCGTCCGCCAGCCGAGCGACGCATGGCACCTCGCGCACCTCTATCAACCGCGTGCCGTGACGCCAGGCAGCGTGATGCCGGCCTATCCGTTCCTGTTCAAGGTGGTGGATCACACGAAGCCGGGTGACGTGGTCGTGCAACTGCCGCCGAAATTCGCGCCGACCAACGGCAGGCAGGTCGTGGCGTCGCAGGACGCGCTCGATCTCGTCGCCTATCTCACGGCCCTCAATCACACCTATCCGGCTCCGGCCGATCCGTCGGGAGCAATGAAATGAGCGAGCAAGACAACGCCAATGCCGTCCGCGCGCGCGAGCATGCGGAACCGGTCGAGCGCAGCAACCCGGTGCCCTGGCTGCTCGGCCTCGTGGCCGCCGCGCTGGCGGTCTGGGGCGTGAGCTACTTCCTGCTGAATCCCGCGCTCGGTTCGAGTTCGACCGCAGAGCCCAGTGCCACGCCAGGCGCCGCAGGCACCGTTGCCGCGGCTCAAGGCGCGCCCAACGGCGCCCTGATCTTCGCGAGCCGCTGCGCCTCGTGTCACCAGGCCACGGGCGCGGGTCTGCCGGGCGTCTTCCCTCCGCTTGCGGGTTCGGAGTGGATAAACGGCGATCCCAAGCTCGTGGCCCGCATCCTGCTGCTCGGCGTCACGGGCAAGATCACGGTTGCGGGCAGCACCTTCAACGGATCGATGCCGGCTTTCGGCACCACGCTGAGCAACGAGGAGATTGCGGCCGTCGCGTCGCATGTGCGCTCGAGCTTCGGCAATCACTCGCCGGCGTTGAGCGCGGACGTCGTGAAAGCCGAGCGGACGGCCATCGGCAACCGCACGACACCGTGGGCCGGCGAAGACGAGCTGAAGCGGCCATGAGTGAGCCCGCCGCCATGGCACCCGTTGCACGCGACGCGTCGGCTGCGCCCGACAGCGCAACGCTCGACGTACGTGGCATGTGGTGCACGAGCTGTGCGAATGCACTCGAACGCGTGCTGCAACGCCAGCCCGGCACGCTCGATGCGCGGGTGAGCTTCGCCTCCGAATCCGCGACGCTCGAATGGGACCCGCGCCGCACCTCGCTCGACCAGTTGCTCGCCGCCGCGGCGAAGCTCGGCTACGAATGCGTGCCCGAAAGCGAAACGCCGGACCGGCGTGCGCATACGGCCGCGCTGCTCGATGACCTCACCGTCCGCCTCGTCATCGCCGCTTTTTGCTCGATGTGGGTGATGACGGCGCAAACCACGCTTTACTTCACCACGGCTGCCACGGTGCCCGAACGCGTGCGCTATGGGCTCGCCGTACTCGCCGGCGTCGCCACGCTGCCCGTCGTTGGTTATTGCGCGCAGCCTTTTTTCAAGGCCGCGTGGCGAACCTTGCGGGCGCGCGTGCCCGGCATGGACTGCCTCGTCTCAATGGGGACGAGCGCGTCGTTCCTGCTGTCCGTCTGGCGCGTGGCGCGCGGCGAATCGGTGGTCTATTTCGATTCGGCGGCCATGATCGTCACCTTCCTGCTGGCTGGCCGCTGGCTCGAACTGCGCGTGCGCAGCCGCATGTCGGACGCCGTTCGCACCCTGATCGATCTGCCTGCGCAAACCGCACGCGTGCTGGCGGCCGACGGCGCACAAACCGTGGTGCTCGCGAAGCGCGTCGCGCGCGGCAGCGTCATTCGCGTGCTGCCGGGCGAGCGTCTGCCGCTCGACGGCATCGTCACGGGCGGCCAGTCTTCGCTCGATCGTTCGCTGCTCACGGGCGAAAGCGAACTCGTCGGCGTGGGGCGCGGCAGCTTCGTGGAGGCAGGCGCCCTCAACGCCGACGGCGAACTGCTGGTGTGCGTGAAATACGGATGGGGCGAGCGGCGCGTGGATGCGATCGCGAAAAGCGTACGCGCGATGCTCGCCCGCAAGACGGCCTCGCAAGCCATCGCCGAGCGCGTCACGCGCCGCCTCGTTCCGGCCATCGCCATGGTCGCGTTGCTGGTGTTCCTCGCCGGCGGTCTGCTGGGCATGGGGTGGGCAGACGCGCTCGCGCGTGCCGTCGCGGTGCTCGTCATCACCTGCCCGTGCGCGCTCGGCATGGCCGTGCCGCTCGCGCTGAGCGCGGGCGTGGGACGCGCGGCGCGCGAAGGCATTCTGTTTCGTGACGTCGAGGCCATCGAAAAGGCCGGCAAACTCTCCACGTTCTTCCTCGACAAAACCGGCACGCTGACCGAGGGCAAGCCCCGGCTCGTCCGTGCGCTTGCCGCGCGCGACGTTCGCGAAGCGGATCTCATCGAGGAAGCGGCGCGCGCCGAACGCGGCAGCGAGCATCCGATCGCAGCCGCCATTCGCGCGCTCGTCGCGCCTGACAGGCTCGCCTGCGCCGTGGACGCCCCGCCCGGCACCTCGCGCGCGGTGCCCGGCGCCGGCGTGATCTGGCAAGGCGCCGACGGCGAGCGCATTCTGGCCGGCTCCGCCACATTCCTGCGTAACCACGACGTGCCGGTACCCGATATCGACGATGCGAACACCGCCGTCCATGTTGCCCGCGACGGCCACTGGCGCGGCATGCTCGGCTTCGCCGACCGCCCGCGCGAGGGCGCCCGACACGCCGTCGATTCGCTGCGCGCACACGGCGCAACGGTGGCCATGCTGACGGGCGACCGGCCGAACGTTGCGCACGCCGTCGCGCAAGCCGTGGGCATGGGCGACGCGCCCCTCTTCGCGGCGCAGTCTCCTGAACAGAAAGCCGCGCACATCGTTGCGGCCCAGGCTGCGGGGCAGGGAACGAGGCGCGGTGCGGTCGCCTTCGTCGGCGACGGGCTCAACGACGCGCCGGCGCTGGCCGCCGCCGACGTCGGCATCGCCGTGGGTAGCGCTTCGCCTGCTTCGATGGCCGCGGCGTCGATCGTGCTGGTTGACGCGGGCGTGGAAAAACTCGGCCTTGCCTTGCGGCTCGCGCGCCGTACCGCGCGCGCCATGCATCAGAACCTCGCGGCCGCGGTGGTCTACAACGCGCTCGCAATTCCGGCCGCCGTCTTCGGTTTCGTTTCACCCGCCACAGCAGCCGCGCTGATGGTGGCGAGCTCGGTGTCCGTCACCCTGAACGCCGCCCGCCTCGCGGCCCGCACCGACGTACCGTCGCCTGTATCGCCTCCTACACGCGCTTTGCCCATCGAACAGACCTGGAGCCCCTCATGAGCCAACACGATCACGATCCCTTCTCGCTGCACCGGCGCCGACTGCTGAGCGGCCTTGGCGCGCTCGGTGCCGCGGCGTTCATGACGCCCATGCTCGCGCGCGGCGCGCAGAGCGGCGCCATCGAGTTGCCGTTCGAAAACGGCAACCGTCCGCTCACCTCGGACCTGCCGCAGAAATCCGGCGTGATCCTGCAGCGCACGCGCCCGCCGCTGCTCGAAACACCGTTCGACGTTTTCGATCAGGGCGTCTTCACGCCGAACGACCGCTTCTACGTGCGCTGGCACCTCGCCAGCATTCCCACTTCCATCGATCCGGCCACCTACCGCGTCGCCGTTCATGGCGCGGTCAAGCGAACCTTGAATCTTTCACTCGACGACCTGATGCGCAGGTTCCCGCGCTACGAGATCGCCGCGGTCAATCAATGCTCGGGCAATTCGCGCGGCTTCTTCAGCCCGCGCGTGCCGGGCGGCCAGTGGGCCAACGGCGCGATGGGCAATGCGCTATGGAAAGGCGTTCGCCTGAAGGACGTGCTGGACCATGCGGGCGTGCGCGGCAGTGCGGTCTGCGTGCGCTTCAACGGCCTCGATTCGGGCGTGATTCCGCAAACGCCGAAGTTCCTCAAGTCCCTCGACATCGACCACGCGCGGGACGGCGAAGTCATGCTCGCCTATGCGATGAACGGCGAGCCGTTGCCGCTGCTCAACGGCTATCCACTGCGGCTCGTCGTGCCCGGCTGGTACGCCACGTACTGGGTGAAGATGGTGACCGACATCGACGTGCTCGACACGCCCGACGACAACTTCTGGACGGCCAAGGCGTACAAGGTTCCGGCCAATCACTTCGCCAATGTGCGGCCCGGCGAGACCGACGTGCCGCAGATTCCCATCAACCGCATGCTGCCGCGCTCGTTCTTCACCAACCTCAAGACGGGCGACAAGGTGGGCACAGGGCAATCGGCGCTCGTGCGCGGCATTGCGTTCGGCGGCATCAATGCGCTGGCGCGCGTGCAGTTGTCCGTGGATGGCGGGCACAGCTGGGCCGATACGCAGCTGGGACACGACTACGGCAAGTACAGCTTCCGCCAGTGGCAGACCAACGTACGCTTCACGCAGCGCGGCCCGCAGACGCTGATGGTGCGCGCCATCGACTCGACGGGGCAGGCTCAGCCCGCCACCCCGAACTGGAACGGCGGCGGCTTCATGCGCAACGTGATCGAATCGATTCAGCTCGACGTGGCCTGACAAGGAGCAAGAACATGAACGCAAGACTGAAGCGTATGGCGGTGACGCTCGCGGTGCCCGTTGCTCTGGGGGCGCTGCTCGGCGTGGCGGGCCGGCACTACCTTCCTGAATCCATCGCAGCGCAGGCTGCGCGCCAGGACGCTATCGCACCGCCGGTGCACCTGAGCGCCCTCAACGTGACGTTGCCGCCCGGACAATCGACGTTTCCGCCGGGCCCTGGAGTGGACATCGCAAACTCGAACTGCGTGATGTGCCATTCCACGGGCATGGTGCTGCGGCAACCGCCGCTCACCACCGGCGAATGGAAGGTGGAAATCAACAAGATGCGCAGTGCCTTCGGCGCGCCCATTACGCCGGACCAGATCGACGCGCTGGCGCATTACCTCAACACCGTCAATGGCCGCAAGCCGCAGGCGGGGCCTTCGGGCGTCGACAATCAGGCGAGCTGAGCGCCATAACGGCGTGTCATGGCGAGCATCGAAACAATGCATTTTTCGCAGGCGCGTTGCTCCACTAACCTTCATTCATCGACTCGCAACCCATAGCCGCACCGGCGAAAACCGGCTCAGTCGAACGGCGCAACGTCTGCCGCACCACGCAGGGAATAAGTTGGACCCGCAGGTGTAAACAGAAGTGACACGAGCAGTGATACGCCGCAAACGTGGGCATGAAAGCGCCGCCCACACTTCGGCGAGCCGTGCGGTACTGGTCACCAGCGATCGGTCAATAGCGAAACGTGTTTCGCGCTCAACCCAACTGAAGGAGTCTCATCATGAAAACGCTTGCCTGCCTCGCCCTCGTTATCGGCACCCTTGCCACGCCCGCGCTGAGCTTCGCTCAAAGCACGACGCCCATCACGCGTGCGCAAGTGCGCGCCGACCTGATCCGCGTCGAGCAAGCGGGCTATAACCCGGCGACCGCGAACGACCCGCAGTACCCCGCAGACATTCAGGCTGCCGAAGCAAAGGTCGCCGCCGAGCAGCAACAGGCGGCCGGCGATGTGGGCGGCACTCCGATGAACGGCACCGCCGCAAGCGGCATGCACCCTCACGCGGCCACGCGCGCATCCGCCTCCTGCGTCGGCCCCGTAAGCTTCTGCAATCTCTACTTCGGTAGCTGAGCGCTTATGCTGCACACTGTTTGCATTGTCCAGCCAACCCGTCCAATGGCCGGCCGCGCTGGGCAAGCACAGTCCCTTGTCTTTGAGCCCCTATGAACTTCACTCATCTGCTCGCCTTTTACGAAGTGGCTCGTGCGGGCAGCATCAGCGCCGGTGCGGAGCGACTGCATGTGAGCCAGCCGGCCGTGACGCGCGAGATTCGGGAGCTGGAAGATCGACTCGGCATGATGCTCTTCGATCGCCTGCCGCGCGGTGTCGCCCTGACCGAAGGCGGCAAGCTGCTCTACGAGTACGCGAGCCGCATCTTCACGCTGGCGGACGCCGCTGAAAAGGAACTGGCCGAACTCGCCGGCCTCGGGTCGGGGCACATGAAGATCGGCGCAAGCGGCACGCTTGGCGTGTACTTCGTTCCCGACGCGATCGCACAGTTCAACGCGCGCCATCCTCAGGTTGCCATCGACCTGACGGTCACGAACACCGAACGCGTGGAAGCCGGGCTGCGGGATCTGACGTTCACGATCGGCTTCATCGAGGGGCCTTTCGACAACTCCATTCTTCACGCGCGGCGCATCGGCTCCGACGAGATCGCCGTAATCGCGGCGCCGGGGCATCCATGCGCGGGCACGAAGCTGCGCGCGCGGGAACTCGTGGATCAGGCCGTCATCATGCGCGAGCCCGGCTCGGGCACACGCGCCATCATCGAAGAAGCGTATCGCCGCGCGGGGCTCGACATCGAGCCGCTGATGTCCGTGAGCGACACGGAAGCAATCAAGCGGATGCTGCTTTCCCAGCACGCGCTCGCCTATATCTCGACGCTCAGCGTGACGGAGGAATTGCGGCGCGGCGAGCTGACCATCATCGAAGTGGAAGACCTGCACATCGTGCGGCCGCTGCACATGGTATGGGCGAAGGGACGGTCGCTGTCGCCCAGCAGCCAGGCGCTGTTCGATCTCGTGGCAAGCGGCACGCTCAATGCAACGGCTGCGGAAGCAGACGCAGCCGGCGCTTCCGAAGCCGTTGGCTCCGAAAGCGCCCGTAGTGTCAGGCAAAACCGCCGTTGACGTACACGATCTGGCCGTTCACCCATTCGCCGTCGTCGCCCACCAGAAATGCCACGGTTCCCGCAATGTCGTTCGGCTCGCCAAGCCGCTCGAGCGGCGCGAGATGCGCGAGGTGCTCGATCTGTTCCTCGGTCTTGCCCTTCAGGAAGAGTTCGGTCGCCACGGGGCCGGGCGCGATGGCGTTCACGGTAATGTGCCTGCCGCGCAGTTCGTTGGCGAGCACACGCACCATTCCGTCGACGCCCGCCTTCGAGGCGATATAGGCGCCATAGCCCGGAAACGACTTGGCGATGACACTGCTGGAAAACGCGACGATGCGCCCGCCTTCGCCCAGATGCGAGAGTGCATGAGCCATGATCAGATAGCTGCCTCTCAGGTTCACGCGAATGGTGCGGTCGAACACGTCGAGTCCTTCCGGCACGATCGGCGAGAGCGGCATGATGCCGGCGCAATGGACGACGGCATCGAGGCGGCCGAACGTGTCCATCGTGCGGCGGTAGAGGGCATCGACGTCCGCGGCTTCGCTCACGTCGCCTTTGACGGCGACGGCCTCGCCGCCGCGCCCGACGATTTCCGTGACGAGCGCATCGGCTCCGGCGGGATTGCCCGCATAGTGGCCGACCACAGCGAATCCGTCCGCTGCCAGACGCAAAGCCACGGCCTTGCCAATGCCGCCCGAGGCGCCCGTGACGAGGGCGACTTTCGACGCTTTCGACATTTCTGCTCCTTTCAGTGTGGTGAGGCACCGGCCTGCCCGGTGCGTGTCCCAATATGCGCGCCGCACCGACACGATGTTTTTCGATTTGCACGCTCTGCAAGCAGACAAACGCAGACACTGCGAAAATCCGCGTCACGAACGAATGCGATGTGCCCGCAAAGGCGCTGCAAAAAGCATTTCAAGACTGTTTTCGCAGCATTTTGGTTTTGTATAATCGCCGCAACTTTCTTGTCGCGACTTCCCGCCGCCGCAGTTCAGGGAAAGTTGTCCACACGCCCGTATCGGGACCTGCCGCATGAATCAGCCAAATGCCGAGGCGATAGCCGCGCCGACACAGAAACCGTTGAATGCGTCCGCGCACGTTGCGAACGAGGCGCTTGTCGAAACAGACGGGCTGTTCCGCGATGCGCCCATTCCGATTCTGATCGAGGACTGGTCAGGTATCAAAGCGTGGGTCGACTCGCTCAGAACGAGTGGCGTAGACGATCTCGAGTCCTACATCGATCGGCACCCCGAGGTGATCGACAAGCTGCGTGAACTGCACACGTTCGTCGATGCCAACGACGCGACGCTCGCGCTCTTCGATGCGGCGTCGAAGGAAGTTTTTTTCGAATGGTCGCGCGAGTTGCTGCCGGCGAACCGGTTCAGCAACTCGCAGGTGCTGCGCGCGATGTTCGAAGGCGACGCATCGTGCCAGGGTGAGCGTGTTCTCACCACGCTCACCGGCCGAAGAGTGCCTATCGTCTGGCGCTGTTCGCTGCCGAAGGACATCGCTCAATATACGCACCTGCATTTCTACGCGTTCGACGTCACCGAGCACAAGGAAAACGCCGACCGGCTGCAGACGCTGCGCGCGCAGATGGCGCGCAACGCGCGCGTCTCGATGGTCGGGCAGCTCGTGGCATCCATCACGCACGAGATCGGCCAGCCGCTCGGCGCGGTCCGCACGGGGCTCGACGCCGCGGTGCGCTGGCTGGATCGGCCCGAACCCAACGTGGCCGAAGCACTCGCCGCGTTCCGCCATGCGTCGCAGTGGACCGACGACATCGCGGGCATTTGCCGGCGTTTGCGCGGCTTTCTTGCGGGCGCGCCAGTGGAGGCGGTCGAACTCGACTGCGCCGAGATCGTGGATTCCGCGATGCTGCTGATCGCATCGGAAGCGAACGCAAACGCGATCACGCTGGCAAAGGAGATCGAGCCCGCAGTAACCGCCTACGCGGACCGCATCCAGCTGCAGCAGGTGCTGACCAATCTCCTGATCAACGGCATCCACGCGATTGCCGCCGCGAGCGCCGCCGGCCGCGAGCCGCTGCTGACCGTGCGGGCACGCCGCTATAACGACTCGCAGACGCTTTTCGAAGTGGTGGATACGGGTAACGGCATCCAGGCCTTGCAGCCCGACGCGATCTTTCAACCGCTTTCCAGCACCAAGAGCGACGGCATGGGCATGGGCCTGCCCATCTCGAAGTCGATTGTCGAAGCGCATGGCGGCGCAATATGGGTGGCGGACACGGGCGACGCCGGCACGCGGTTCTGCTTCACGCTGCCCCGTTCGGCTCGCGCGCACGGCACCGGCAGACCCGTCGCGCACGCCACGCGTGCGGCCGTGCCCGGCAACGACGGTTCGCGCTGAAGCAGCGCAATGCGCATGCACAATTCCCCGGGCTACAGCCACGCCGACGCAACGGCTTCGCACCGTCTAGCGCCGGCAACGTTGGCCACCATCGTGCTCGCGAATGCGATCGAGTTCTTCGACTACTTCTGCTACACGGTCTTCGCCGCCTTCATTGCGCGCACGTTCTTTCCGCATGCCGTAGGCGCATACGGACCGCTGCTCTCGCTCGGCACGTTCGCGGCGGGATTCCTGTCGCGGCCTGTCGGTGCACTCGTCATCGGTACGCAGGCGGACACGGCTGGGCGCAAGCCGGCGCTGTTGCTGACGGCGGCACTCGTCACCGCGGGCTCGCTCGGCGTGGCGCTCACGCCTGGCTATACGACGCTCGGCGTATTCGCACCGATAGCGGTATTGCTCTGCCGGATCCTGCAAGGCGTGGCGGTGGGCGGGGAAATGGGCTCGTCGGGGGCCCTGCTGATCGAGCATTGCCCGACCGGAGGAAAGAGTCTGTACGCCGGCTGGCTGATGGCGGGGCAAGGGCTCGCGCTCGTCGCGGCAGGCGTTTGCGGCATCGCGCTGCACGATCTCCTCACCGCGGAGCAGATCTGGCGATGGGGTTGGCGCGTGCCGTTCGCGCTCGCCGCCGCGCTCATTCCCGTGCAGATCTACCTGCGCCGTCATATTGCCGAGACGTGGCAGCCGCCGCACGAGGCGCAGCCGTTTCGCGGCATGCTGGCCCGCTTGCGCGGGCAATGGCTGCTCGCCATCGTGCTGATCTTCGGCGGCACCGTGCCCACCTATGTAGCCACTTACGCGACCACGTTCGGCGTGGCGGGCGCGTCGCCGTCCGCCTACGCCTCGTTCATGACGACGGCGGCAGTGGGCATGGTCACGCTGGCGCTCTCGGTAGCAGGGGGTCGGCTCGCGGACCGCATCGGCCGCGTGCGAACCATCGCAGTCGCCCGCGCGCTGACGATGTTCGCCGTAGTGCCCGCGTTCCACTACGCGGCTAGGCATCCGCAACCCATCGCGCTCTTTTGCGTCGTCGCGCTGTTTGCGGGGCTGTCCGCACTCGCGGGCGGACCGACCATCGTCGTGATCCTCGAAATGTTTCCGGTACGCGGGCGTGCCCTCGCCATGTCCTTCGTCTATGCCACGGGCGTCGCGCTGTTCGGGGGCACGACGCCGTTCGTCGTTGCCTCCGTCGCCGCATGGAGCGGCTCGCACGCGGCCGCCGGGTGGTACGTGTTCGTGTCCGCCGCCGTCACGTTGATCGCCCTTCTCCTGTTGCGCGCCTCGAACGCCGCGGGCGCGCAAGGCCCCGCCGCCAACGCGTAGCGAGGCGCGTTAGTCGCACGTTAGTCGCCTGCAAGCATGGCATCGTCGCCGTGCGAATCGGCAACGCCCTCACGTTTGCCGACAGCGCGTGCCCCGCTCGCCCGCCACACTCCTTTCCGTCGTCCAGCGCAATGCGCGGCAACCGGCGCGCGCGATGCGGCGCCGCCCCATCGTCGTTGACCCTACGGAAAGGATCGAACCATGTCTCACCATCTCGACTCCCCGCTCGCCCGTCAGGACGTGCGCCTCGATATCACGGATCTGTACTGCTTTCGCGGCGAAACGGGCACTGCGTTCGTGATCAACGTCTGCCACTCGATAGCGGGGGAAGGACGCACGCCCGGCTACCATCCCGAAGGCTTCTATGAATTCAAGATCGATCTGGATCACGACGCCGTCGAGGACCTGACTTATCGCATCACGTTCGACGAACGCGACGCACAAGGCAAACAGCGCTTCGTCGTGCGCCGCATTGCCGGCGCCGACGCAACGGACCCGCACGCGCAGGGCGAAGTGGTGGCGCGCGGCGGCACGGACGAAACGGTGACGGCGCCTTCCGGCCTGCGCGTGTGGGCGGGCCGCGCGGGAGACCCGTTCTGGATCGAACCCGACGTTCTGCATGCGGTGGGCCACGCATTCCAGGACGGCACGCCGCTCGACCTCGGCAACTGGCAACCCGCCGACGCACGCAACCTCTTCGCGGGCCACACGGTGTACTCGATCGTACTGGAGGTGCCCGACGCCGACCTGCTCGCCACAGCCGGCGCCAACCGCAACATCGGCGTATGGGCGGTCGCGACACTCGCCACGGACGCAGGCGGCTGGCGCTCCATCAACCGCGTGGGCCTGCCCATGATTCACCCGCTCTTCACACAGTACAACGAAGTCCTCGGCGACCGCCTGAATGCAGGCCGTCCCGCCGACGACTTCGAGACGTACGGCGCGCAGCTCATCCGCTCCATTGCCGGCGCCGTGCGGGCCAACGGCACGACCGAAGACCCCGAGGGCTATGCCACAGCCGTCGCACATCGCTTTCTGCCCAACATGCTGCCGTACAAGGTGGGCACGCCGGCCGTGTTCGGCGTCGCGCTCTGGAACGGCCGGACCATGACGGACAACGCGCCCGACCTGATGTTCACGATGGCCGCGAACACGCCGATCAGCCTCGGCATCGGCAAGGAGTCGGTCACGTCGAAGCCTTCTTCCACGTTTCCGTACGTGCCCAAAGCCGCCGCATAACGCGGGTGCGCTCCGCCGCGCGAGCCGTGCGCGGCGAGGCGTGCCGCCCTCGCCTTCTCTCTATTGACCGGGTCGCCATGTCTACACGTCCTGTCGCCGCGATGGGCGGTTTCATCGCGCTCCTCCACCTTGTCGGTTGGGGCACGCTGCTCGCGCTCGTCGCGCCGCTGCATCGCGGCGGGGGCTCCACGGCATTGGGCATCGGCGCGGGCATCGCCGCATACGCGCTCGGCATGCGCCATGCGTTCGACGCCGACCATATCGCCGCCATCGACAACACCACACGCAAGCTCGTGGGCGAAGGCAAGCCTTCGTTGTCGGTGGGCTTCTGGTTTTCGTTCGGGCATTCGAGCATCGTGTTCGGACTCTCACTGCTGATCGCGGTAGGCATGCGTTCGGTGTCGAGCCATCTGGCCGATAGCGGCTCCACGTTTCGCACGCTGACGGGCGTGCTGGGCGCCGTCATTTCGAGCGGCTTTCTCTTTGTGATCGCGTTGCTGAACGTGGCTGCGTTCCGTGACATCTATCAGGTCTTCCGGCACATGAAGACCGGCCGCTACGACGACGCGTATCTGACGCAGCGCCTCGAAGCGCGCGGCCTCGTGACCCGCGTGCTCGCGCCGCTCATGCGCATCGTGCGCAAGCCCGCACAGATGTATTTCGTCGGCCTGCTCTTCGGCCTGGGCTTCGATACCGCCACGGAAATCGCGTTGCTCGTGCTGACAGGTTCGGGCGCGGCATCGGGGCTGCCGTGGTACGCCATTCTCTGCCTGCCCGTGCTGTTCGCGGCGGGCATGCTGCTGTTCGACACGATCGACGGCTCGTTCATGAGCTATGCCTACGGATGGGCGCTCGACAAGCCCGTGCGCAAGATCTACTACAACCTCGTCGTGACCGGCCTTTCCACCAGCGTCGCGGTGGGCATTGCCACCATCGAAGTGCTGGGCCTGCTCGATGCCGCGCTCGGCGCAGCGGGCAAGCACGGCGTCCTTGCGGCATGGACCTCAAGCGTGAATCTCAACCAGGCCGGCTACGCCATCGTCGGGCTCTTCGTCGCGACATGGGCCATTTCGGCCGCGATATGGAAGTTCGGACGCATCGAAGAGCGATGGTCCGCCGTCCCCGAACGCATTGTCCACGACGCACACGACGCATGACTTCATGGGTTGTCCCATTGACCCGCGTTTCACGCCATCCAACCGTTCAAGGAGATTCGATCATGAACCAAGTCGTCCTCATCACCGGCGCCTCCAGCGGCTTCGGGCGCCTGACTGCCGAAGCGCTGGCGAAAGCCGGCTACACCGTCTATGCGTCGATGCGCGACACGCGCGGCCACAATGCGGCGGTCGCTGAAGAGATGGCGGCCCTCGCGCGTGAGACCGGTACGGACCTGCGCACGGTAGAGCTCGATGTGTCGTCCGAAGCATCGGTGGAGGCGGCGGTCGCGAAAGTGATCGCCGACGCCGGCCGCATCGACGTGCTGGCCCACAACGCTGGCCACATGGCATTCGGTCCGGCCGAAGCGTTCACGCCGGAACAGTACGCGCAACTCTACGACGTCAACGTGGTGAGCACGCAGCGCATGAACCGCGCGGTGCTGCCGCACCTGCGCGGCCAGAAGCGAGGGCTCGTAGTGTGGGTATCGAGCAGCAGCGCGGCCGGTGGTACGCCGCCGTACCTTGCGCCCTACTTCGGCGCGAAGGCCGCAATGGACGCCATCGCCGTGCTCTACGCGCGCGAGCTGTCGCGCTGGGGCATCGAAACGTCAATCATCGTGCCGGGTGCTTTCACGCGCGGCACCAACCACTTCCCGCACGCGGGGCTGCCCGCTGATCAGGCTCGCGCCGCCGAGTACGAAAAAGGACCGTACGCCGGCTTCGGCAAGGAGGTTCAGGAAGCGTTCGCCGCCATCGTGCCGCCGGACGCCGACGCGAGCCTCGTCGCCGACGCCATCGTGAAGGTGGTGGACGCACCGTTCGGCAAGCGGCCGTTTCGCGTGCACATCGATCCCACCGAAGACGGTGCGAATGTGGGCTTCACCGTTCTGGACCGGCTGCGAGCCGAGATGCTGCATCGGGTGGGGCTAGGCGAGCTGCTCGTGCCGCAGGTCTACACCGCGGCCTGAGCGGGCACGCTGCATCGGCGCGTGCTCGCGTCGTCGGCGCAGCGCGATGCCCTTTCGATGCGAGCCATCCACTCAACCGTCCGGGGCCGGTCGACGAGCGTCGTACAACGCTCGCCGGCCGCGACCGGACACTTATCTCAAGGAGCGCGGTATGTCCTCATCATCCGGCAAGGTTGCCATTGTTACCGGTTCGTCGCGCGGCATTGGCGCCGATATCGCCATTCGCCTCGCGCAAGACGGATTTCGCGTCGTCGTCAACTACGCGAGCCATGCAGGTCCCGCAGAGGAAGTCGCCGCGAAGATTCGCGAGGCGGGTGGCGACGCCTTGCTCCTCAAAGCGGACATTGCCGATCCGGCAGCCACCATCGCCCTGTTCGACGCAGCCCAAAAGGCGTACGGCGGCATCGACGTCGTCGTCAACAGCGCCGGCGTCATGAATCAGGCAAAGATCGTGGATTTCGATGACGCCACGTTCGATCGAACCGTGGCCATCAATTTCAAGGGTGCGTTCAACGTGTCGCGCGAAGCCGCACGCCGGATGCGTGACGGCGGACGCATCGTGAACCTGACGACGAGCGTGACCGGCGTGCGTCTGCCGACGTATGCGGTCTATATCGCCACGAAATGCGCCGTCGAAGGTCTCACACAGGTTCTCGCGCAGGAAATGCGCGGGCGCGGCATCACCGTGAACGCCGTGGCACCCGGGCCCGTTGCCACCGATCTGTTCCTCGCGGGCAAGAGCCCCGAACTTATCGACCGCATGGCGAAAATGAATCCGCTGGAACGGCTCGGGCAGACCGAAGACATCGCGAGCGTGGTCGCCTTCCTGGTGGGCCCGCAAGGCGGCTGGATCAACGGCCAGGTCGTGCGCGCGAACGGCGGCATGTGCTGAATCACGGATGAAACGCATGGGAACGGACACAGGCGTGTCCGTTCCCATGCGTCCATCAACGTTCACCGCGATGCGCCGAGAGCACGGCCTCGACGGCGAGCGATTCCTCCACCAGTTCCTGTACCGACGCACCGATCTTCGCGCGAGCGAACTCGTCAATCTCGAGCCCCGCAACGCTCTCGAACGTGCCGTCGCGACAGATCACAGGCACGCCGAACATGAGCCCTTCGGGCACACCGTACGAGCCATCGGACGGCACGCTCATCGACACCCAGCCGTCGGCGCTGCCATGAATCCAGTCGCGCATCTGGTCGATGGCGGCATTCGCGGCCGAGGCCGCGGAAGAGGCCCCGCGCGCTTCGATGATCGCCGTGCCGCGACGCGCAACTTCCGGAATGAAGACCTCGCGGTTCCACTGCTCGTCGGCCACGCGTGCCGGCGCCGGCTGCCCGTCGATCAGCGCGAAGCGATAGTCCGGGTACATCGTCGGCGAATGATTGCCCCACACGATCATGCGGCTGACGGCGTCCACCGCGACGCCGCAGCGCGCGGCAAGCTTCGAGACGGCGCGATTGTGGTCGAGACGGATCATGGCCGAGATCGCGTCGGCCGGCAGGTCCGGGGCATAGCGGCGGGCCACCCATGCATTCGTATTGGCGGGATTGCCGACCACGAGCACCTTGATCTCGCGGCTCGCTACCTCGTTGAGCGCCTGGCCCTGCGTGCGGAAGATCGCGCCGTTGGCAGCCAGCAGGTCGCGCCGCTCCATGCCTTTGCCGCGCGGACGCGAGCCCACGAGCATCGCGTAATCGGCGTCGCGAAACGCCACGCGCGGGTCGTCGCTGATTTCGATGGAATGCAGCAATGGGAACGCGCAGTCTTCGAGTTCCATCACGACACCACGCAGCGCCTCGAGCGCTTGCGGCAATTCGAGCAACTGGAGGATGACGGGCTGATCTTCGCCGAGCAGATCGCCGCGTGCGATGCGGAACAACAGCGAATACGCGATCTGGCCGGCGGCGCCGGTTACGGCCACACGTCGTGCGGTTTTCGACATCATGAGATTTCTCCAAGGGAGGGGAACGTAAGGGCACAGGGATCGCCGGGATTCCCACGCCCATTCGATACGCCACGCGTTTCGCACACTTCGTGGACCGACGTGGCGTGAGAGCGATCGGATCAGACCAGCGCTGATCGCGAGGGAGCAACGAGGCACGGGGCATGGAACAGTTCGCCACGCGCAAGACCGCGCAACGTACGCGACAGCACGACCACCCAGAAGGCGCCCAGCATCGTCGCGAGCACGCCACCGAACACGGCAAACACAGCGAAGCCTGTCGCGCGATACAGCCCGAAGGTCGCAACGGTGTAGACGCCGAGGGGGAACGTGAACCCCCACCATCCAAGATTGAAGGGCAGGCCTTCGCGGGAATAGCGCACGGTGAAGAGCACGGCCGTGGCCAGCCACCAGAGGCCCACGCCCCACAGCAGCAAGCCGCCGATCAAACCGATTTCTCGCGCGACCAGCGCTGTGGCGGCGAGCGGCGTGCCGGCATACGCAGCGGGCGCGGCGAGGCCGAGGGTCACCAGACCGAGCGCGCCGGTGCCGATTGGACCCAGCGTGAGCCAGCTCGACGGGCCGAGGTCGCGATGCGGAAGCTTGTGAATGACGAGCCGAAAGAAGACGACGGTGAGCACGCTAAACGCGAGCGGCACCGAAAGCGCCCAGAGCACGTAGCCGGCGGCCACGAGGAAGCGGGCCGTTTGCGCATCGACATGCGGCGCCAGCACGGCGGCGCTGGCCGCAGCGACTTCGGGCGCGACGATGGGCAGCAACAGCACCGCCGTGATGCGCTCGAACGCATGGCTTTGGGCCGTGAACATCATGTACGGCACGCCGATGGCCACTGCGATCGCGAGTAGCGCGTCGAGGCACCACAGCTTATAGGCGAGCTGATAGGCGCCGTCGCCCAGATGCGGGCCGGCAAAGAGGACGACTCCGTTGATGATCGGGGCCAGCCCCATTGGCACCGCGCCGAGGAACATCGACTGCAGCGGGTGGTGCAGCATCGGCCGGATCGTCTCGGGATAGAAGATCCCGCGCCCGAGCAGCATCGCCGTGAAGACGGCATAAAGCGCGATGCTGACGGCCCAGAGCGTCTGGGCCAACGTCGTCTGCCCCGCGAAATGCCACGGCAGTCCGGCCAGCACGAGATACACGATCCCGTTGCCCATCGTCATGGCGAACCAGTTCGGCGTGAATTGCCGCACTCTTTCCGCCCATCCTTGCCGACGGTGCGTCGGTAATGCGCCATACGTTTTCGCGTTCATCGCAGTGTCCCTCTTCAAAGGCATCGGATGAATGCAATGTAGAGCGCGGGCTGCCATACGAAAAATACATGTTTGGTATCTGCGGGATACCCGATTGGCATGGCACGCCTGGCATGATCAGCCCCGGGTGAAGAGGCTCGATACCTCCACCAGTTGCGACAACGGACGCTTAATGTGGCCGTCCGCCTTCAGCATGACAAGCCCATGCAGTTGAGCCCAGACCAGATGGGCTTCGTCGTCGACGCGATCTGCGGGAGTCGTAGCGGACAAGGCTTCACGCAAGCGGTTGAAGGCGCCCACGGCGGCGGCTTCCAGCGCGCTTCCCGAGCCCGCCTTGGGCACGAGGTGCGACGCGAACATCAGCCGATAGAGTTCGACATTCGCTTCGCCGAATGCGACATAGGCAAGCGCCATCGCTTTCAGCGCGCCGCCTGCCTCTCCAGCCGATGCGGCGGCGGCCAGCGTCGCCGAGAACTCGTCGAACCCTTCCGTCGTGACCGCCTCGAGCAATGCGTCGCGGTCCGCAAAATGCCGATAAGGGGCCGGCTGGCTAACGCCGGCAAGCCGCGCAAGCGAGGCCAGCGACACCGCATGGGCACCGCTCTGCGCAATCTCTTCCCGTGCGATTCGCACCAGCGTCCGCCGAAGGTCGCCGTGATGGTAGCCGGCCCGCGCGGAGGTTTTTCCGTTTGAATTTTTCGTCATGTGATTATCTATAACATTTTGCTTGACGGCCAGTCAAGCCGCCGCTATGTTATATATCATCACATCGACGCCTGAGCCCAGACTTCGATGTAACCGAGGCAATCGAGCCAACCGTCTCCATCGAAAGGACTCTCGCCATGAGCCAAATTCTGCTGCCGCTTCCCAGCCGCGATTTCGATCCCTCCGAAGTCGCAGTGAGCTGGAAAATCCTGACCCAGCGCGGCCATCAGGTCGTCTTCGCAACGCCGGACGGCAAACCGGGCGCCTGCGACCCGATCATGCTCTCTGGTATCGGGCTAGACCCCTGGAGCGGCATCCCGGTGCTTCGCAATGTCCGCGTCCTGGGCCGCCTGTTGGGTGCCAACGCGGACGCCCGGCGCGCCTATGCCGAAATGCAGCGTGACGCGAACTTTGCGAACCCCATCCGCTGGGACCAGATCGGACACAAGGACTTCGACGGCCTGCTGTTGGGCGGCGGACACTGGGCGCGCGGCATGCGCGAGTACCTCGAAAGTTCTCACCTTCAGCGCGTCACCACCGACTTCTTTGCCGAGGAAAAACCGGTGGCCGCGATCTGTCATGGCGTGCTGCTGGCCGCCCGCAGCACGCGGGCCGATGGCCTCTCCGTGCTATACGGAAGAAAGACCACGGCGCTCACCTGGGCGCTCGAACGCAAGGCAAGTGTGCTGGCCCATGTCGGGCGCTTCTGGGATCGCAACTATTACCGCACCTATACGGAGGCCGCGGGGCAACCGGCCGGGTACATGTCCGTACAGCAAGAAGTCACGCGCGCCCTCGCCAGCGCCGGGGACTTCGTCGACGTTCCCGCAGGCGACCCCGATTTCCGACGCAAGACGAGCGGTACAGCCCGCGATACCGCGACGGACACTCGTCCCGCCTGGGTGGTGCGCGACCGCAACTACGTGTCCGCGCGCTGGCCGGGAGACGTCCACACCTTTGCCCGCATGTTTGCCGCAGTGCTCGACGCTGCGGCAGTCGAGCGGTCACGATGCGCGGGCGGTGACTCTGGCTCCGGGCAACCGGCCGCACAAACCGCTACCGCTCGCGCCTGACCACACTAACGCCTGCAGAATCGCCAGCAATACGCACTTTACTTCGCATTCCCTATGAATCAGGAAATCATGGTTACTCAAGACGCAGTCGACTATACGCAACACTGGTGGCCCAGTCACAAACCGGCTTTCATGTCGTTGACGAACGGCGGCCCTCAGGTCCGCTATCTGCGCGCGGGCCACGGTCCGGCGCTGGTTTTGCTGCACTCCCTTCGTACCCAGCTGGACCTGTTTCAGCGCGTCATCCCGAAGCTCGTCGGTCGCTTCACCGTGTATGCGTTCGATTACCCCGGCTTTGGGTGGTCGGAAATCGTGCCGGGCGCCGACTATCAAGAGCCGGCAATGCGCACACATGTCGTGAACTTCATCGAACGGCTCGATCTGCGCGACGTCACCCTGGTGGGCGAGTCGCTAGGCGCCACGTTGGCATTGACCGCGGCAGCCGTACTCCGCGATCGCGTGAAACAAGTCGTTGCCTTCAACCCGTACGACTATCTTCCGGGTGTGGAGCGGGCAAATCTGCTCGCGTCCCTCGTCGTCAAGAGCGTGCGCGCGCCCGTTATCGGGCCGGCTTTCGCGGCCATGGAAAGCCGGTCCACACTCGCCGGCATCCTCAAAGGCGGCCTTCACGACCCGCGCAACCTGCCGCCGGACTTCATCGACGAATTGCTGAAAAGCGGAAAACGCCCGGGCTACTCACAGCTCGCGCGCGCCATGTACAGAGCCTTGCCGAGCTACGTTTCGGCAAGACAGGGCTACACAAGGATCGACGCCCCCGTCACGCTGGTCTACGGCGATCGCGATTGGTCGCGTCCGGTCGAACGCGAAGCGAACGTGAAGCTGATCAGGAATGCAAAGACGATCGTTCTGAATGACGCCGGTCACATCGTTTCGCTCGACAAGCCGGACGACTTTGCCCGCTTCGTTCTGGACACCCAATCAACCCTCCGCCCCGCCGTCTGAAATGCTCCTGGATGGCCTGCCCCCCTAGGCACACGCTGCGCGCTCCAACGGCTGGCAGCGTACTCAAACTCACGTTCTATCAAGGACCCACACCGCATGTCGAACACCATTCTTGTTACCGGTGCCACCGGCACCGTAGGCCGCGAACTCGTCAACGCGCTTAAAGCGGCCGGAGCGAACCTCGTGGCCATGTCGTCCACCGGCAAAGCCGTTGAAGGCATCGAAACCCGCCATGCCGATCTCGCGAACCCCGCGAGCCTCGTGCCCGCGTTGCGCGGCATCCACACCCTGTTCCTGCTGCTTCCGCTGCAGGCCGACATGGTCGAGCTGGCCCGCAATGCCCTCGACGCGGCCAGAATGGCCGGCGTCAAGCACATCGTTCGCTCGTCGGGGGCCGAAGCCGTGTCCGCAAACCCTTCTGCGGTGGGTCTCGTCCAGAGGCAGATCGACGAGTTGGTGAAGCAGTCCGGTATGGCGTACACGCTGACGCTGCCAAATTGCTTCATGCAGAACTATCTGACGTTCTACGGCGATGCGATCCGCGCAGGGACGCTTTATCTGCCACAGGGCGAGGGAAAGGTCTCGTTCGTCGACGTGCGCGACATAGCGGCCGTCAACGCTTCGATTCTCCGGCAACCTGCCGCGCACGCCGGCAAGACGTACACGCTGACCGGCCGTGAGGCGTTGTCCAACGACGACGTCGTTGAGCGCATTGGCGCAGCGCTGGGACGCAGCATCGGCTACGTGGCCGTGCCGGATGAAGCAGCGATCGCCTCCATGCGGGAAGCGCAGCTGGACGCGTGGTCGATCGAAACCGTCATGAGCTTGAATCGCGCTATCGCGGCCGGCCACGCGGCGGCAGTGAGCCCCGATGTCGAGACGCTGCTCGCGCAGCCCCCGCGCACCTTCGAGCAGTTCGTAACGGATCACGCGGCAAGCTGGGGTGGGAAAGCAGCGCGCTGACGCTGACCGTCCCGGCTGGTACAGTAGGTGCCGCCAGCCGGGACGCAGGACTCGCTTGAAGCCTCCGCTCAATGCGGCAACGTCGGAATCATCCAGCTCAGCACGTGCTGCTGCAGGAACACGAGCACGCCGAGTACCAGCGTCAGGAACACGCTGTGCCAGAAGGTCCGCACGAACACCACGCCCTCCTTGCCTTTGAGGTCCGTGGTGGCCACCCCGGTCGCGATGTTTTGCGGCGAGATCATCTTGCCCATCACACCGCCCGACGAGTTGGTCGCCGCCATCAGCACCGGATCCAGCCCAAGCTGCTTCGCGGCCACCACCTGCAGGTTGCCGAACAGCGCGTTGCCCGACGTGTCGCTACCCGAAAGAAACACGGCGATCCAGCCCAGCGTGGCCGAAACGAGCGGGAACAACACACCCGTGGATGCGACGCCCATGCCGAGCGTATAGCTCATGCCCGAGTAATTGAGCAGGTAGGCCAGCGCCACGATCATCATCACGGTGATGATGGCGATGCGCGTCTGCTTCCAGGTCTGCGCGACGCAGGCAAGGAAGCCGCCGAATCCCACGCGGGTCCACAGCGCCGTTATCACCGCGGCAAGCAGAATCGCCGTGCCGGTTCCGAGCGGCTGAAACGACCAGACCGCCGCATAGGACTTGTGATAGAGCGTCATGTAGACGGCGTTGTGCAGGCCGGGCCACTTCACGTTCGCCTGGCCGATCGACGCGATGCCCGCATGCACCCAGAAGATCACGACCACCGAAACGATGATCCACGGCAGCCAGCCGCCGTAGCCGATACGGTCTGCGTGGTTCTTCGCGCGCGCCGCATTGCTCCCTGCATCGCGTGCGATTGCGAACGCCGGATCGGGCTCCGGCTTCCAGACCTTGAGGAAGCTGATCGTGACGATCAGCGAGGTGAGCGACGCGAGCACGTCCGTCAGCTCGTAGCCGAGGAAGTTCGAGGTGACGAACTGCGCGAGCGCGAAGCTGCCGCCCGACACCACGAGCGCCGGCCACAGCTTGCGGATGGAACGCACGCCGCCGTACATGCCCACCACGTAGAACGGCAGCAGGAACGCGAAGAACGGCAACTGGCGGCCCACCATCGCGCCGAGCGTCTGCGGATGCAGCGACGTCACGGCGCCCAGCACCGTGATGGGCACACCGAGCGCGCCGAATGCAACCGGAGCCGTGTTGAAGATCAGCGTGAAGGTGAGCGCTTCGACGGCGGGAAAGCCGAGTCCGACCAGCAGCGCGCTCGTGATCGCCACCGGCGTGCCGAAGCCCGAGATGCCTTCCAGCAGACAGCCGAACGAGAACGCCACGACGAGCAGCACGAGGCGCCGGTCGTCGGGAAGATGGTCGAGCATCCATTGACGGAACTGGTCGAAGCGTCCCGACTTGACCGCGATGTTGTAGAGCAGCAGCGCGTTGACGACGATCCACATGACCGGCATCAGCGCGAGCGTCATGCCGGCGCCTACGGCGTCGAGCGCGAGGCCGGTGGGCATGCCCCACACGCCGATCGCGATCACGAGGCCCGACACCAGCCCCGCGAGCGAGGCCTGCCAGGCGGGCCGGCGCAGAATGCCGAGCATGGCGAGCGCAACCGCGATCGGAACGAGGGCGACGAGAAACGACAGCGCAAGCGAGTTGCCGACGGGTGTCAGCGGCTGCGCGAACAGGGTTCCTGCGGGTAATGCCGAAGCGGCCAAAACGGGATTCACTATGTCTCCAATGTCCCGTGGACGGGACTTTTATCGATATGCTGCCGCGCTCGCAATGAAGCGCTGCTTCGGGATGCGGCGCTGCCCGAAGCAGACGAAAAAAACGGGCGCCGAAGCGCCCGCCCCGTTGCTCAGTCCACCCGTTCCTGACGCTTGAACGCAAGCCGATAGCGATGCAGCAGCGGCTCGGTATAGCCGGCCGGCTGGTCCTTGCCTTGCAGCGCGAGCGCGCACGCGGCCTTGAAGGCATACGACGCGTCGAAGTTCGGCGCCATCGGGCGATAGTGCGCGTCGCCTGCGTTCTGCGTGTCGACCACGGCCGCCATGCGGCGGAATACGTCGAGCACGAAGTCGCGCGACACGACGCCGTGCCGCAGCCAGTTCGCAATGTGCTGACTGGAGATGCGCAGCGTGGCGCGGTCTTCCATCAGGCCGACGTTGTTGATGTCCGGCACCTTCGAGCAGCCCACGCCCTGCTCCACCCAACGCACGACATAACCGAGAATGCCCTGCGCGTTGTTCTCGACTTCGCGGCGGATGTCTTCGTCGCTCCATTGCGCGCGCTCCACGACAGGCACCGTGAGCAGCCCGTCGAGCAACGCGTCGCGCTCGCTGCGGTAGTCGATGCGCTCCATGTCCTGCTGAACGGCCTGCACGTCCACGTCGTGATAGTGCAAGGCGTGCAGGGTGGCGGCCGTGGGCGACGGCACCCACGCCGTGTTGGCGCCCGCGCGCGGATGCGCGATCTTCTGCTCCAGCATGGCGTGCATCAGGTCCGGCATCGCCCACATGCCCTTGCCGATCTGCGCGCGCCCGCGCAGCCCCGCGGCCAGACCCGCGAGCACGTTGTTGCGCTCATAGGCCGTGATCCACGCCGTGGACTTCATGTCGCCCTTGCGCAGCATCGGGCCCGCTTCCATGGCCGTATGCATTTCGTCGCCGGTGCGGTCGAGGAAGCCCGTGTTGATGAACGCGACGCGCGAAGACGCGGCCGCAATGCACGCGGAGAGGTTCACGCTGGTGCGGCGCTCCTCGTCCATGATGCCCATCTTGATCGTGGCGCGCGGCAGGCCAAGCAGGTCTTCCACGCGTGCGAACAGCGTGTCGGCGAAGGCCACTTCGCTCGGGCCGTGCATCTTCGGCTTCACGATGTAGATGGAACCCGTGCGCGAGTTGCGCTTCGACTTCAGGTCGTGCATCGCGCACAGCGTCGTCACGACGCCGTCCAGAATGCCTTCCGGAATCTCGTTGCCGTCGCGGTCCAGCACGGCGCCCGTCGTCATCAGGTGGCCCACGTTGCGCACGAACAGCAGCGAGCGGCCGTGCAGCGTCAGCGCCGAGCCGTTCGGCGCGCGGTACGCGCGGTCGGCGTTCAGGGCGCGCGTGAAGGTGCGCCCGCCCTTTGCGACCGTCTCCGTCAGCGTGCCCTGCATCAGGCCCAGCCAGTTGCGGTAGAGCGCAACCTTGTCTTCGGCGTCCACAGCCGCCACCGAATCTTCGCAATCGATGATCGTGGAGACGGCCGCCTCCAGCAGCAGGTCCTTCACGTGAGCCGGATCGGTCGCGCCCACGGGCGTGGAAGCGTCGATCTGGATCTCGATGTGCAGGCCGTGATGCTTCAGAAGAACGGCGGTGGGCGCGGCAGCGTCGCCCTGGTAGCCGACCAGTTGCGACGGGTCGGCGAGCGCCAGCGTGCCCTGTGCGGTCTTGACCGCGAGTGCACCCGCCTCAACCACGTAGCCGGTCGCATAGCGATGCGAGCCGCCGGCGAGCGGCGCGGCGCGGTCGAGGAAGGCCCGCGCGAAGGCGACCACCTGAGCGCCGCGCACGGGGTTGTACGCGCCCTCGCGCGTGGCGCCGCCGTCTTCGGGCAGTGCGTCGGTGCCGTAGAGCGCGTCATACAGGCTGCCCCAGCGCGCATTGGCGGCGTTCAGCGCGTAGCGCGCGTTCGAAAGCGGCACGACGAGTTGCGGACCGGCTTGCGAGGCGATCTCGCTGTCCACGTTCGCCGTGGTCGCCGCAACCTGCGCGGGCGCGGGCACGAGATAGCCGATCTGCGAGAGGAAGGCGCGGTAGGCAGCCAGATCGCGCACCGGGCCGGGATGCGCGCGGTGCCAGCCGTCCAGTTCGTTCTGCAGGCGCTCGCGCTCGGCGAGCAATGCGCGGTTCTGCGGCGTCAACTCATGGACGAGCGTGGCAAAGCCTTGCCAGAACGCATCGGCTGCTACGCCCGTGCCGGGCAGCGCTTCTGTTTCGATGAAGCGGGCAAGCCCTTCGTCGACCTGAAGTCCGTGGTGTTCGATCATTTCGCTTCCTTCCTTCGTCGGCTGATTCTTTAACTCTGATACACGCTCAGGCGGCGACGCTCTTCGCGCCCGCGCTGGCAACCTGTGCGTCCTGGTCGGACTTCACGCCCGACACGCCGACGGCGCCCACGACCACTGCGTCGACGACCACCGGCACGCCGCCCTCCAGTGTCGCGCAGAGTGGCGCGCTAAGAAAGGCGGTGCGACCGCCATTGATCATCTCTTCGTAGGCTTTCGTCTCGCGGCGACCGAGTGCCGCGGTGCGCGCCTTCTCCTGGGCGATGTAGGCGCTGATGGGCGCCGCGCCGTCAAGGCGTGCGAACGCGAGCGGGTGCCCGCCGTCGTCCACCACGGCAATGGCCACGGCCCAGCCGTTGCGCTCGGCTTCAGTACGGGCGGCTTCGAGAATACGGTGTGCCTCGGCGGCGCCGAGCACGGGTTTGGTCTGCATGTCAGAGCTTCTGTTGGGGGTTGGGGGAAAGCAGGGAATCCACGAGTTCGATCCAGTGGCTGACGGGCGTGCGGCCTGCACCGTTCAGGTGCGTCTGGCAGCCCACGTTGGCCGTGACGATGGCCTCGGGCTGGCCGGCTTCGAGCGCATCGAGCTTGTTGTCGCGCAATTGCTTCGCGATCTCGGGTTGCGTAAGCGAGTACGTTCCGGCCGAGCCGCAGCACAGATGACCGTTCGCCACGCTCGTCAGATCGAAGCCCAGCCGCGTGAGCACACCCTCCACCGCGCCGCCCAGGCGCTGCGCATGCTGCAGCGTGCACGGGCAATGGACGGCGATGCGCTTGCCCGCCACGGGCGCGAACGCGTCGAGCGGCTCCGCCGCAATGACCTCAACCAGGTCGCGGGCCAGCGCACTCACGCGCCGCGCCTTGTCCGCATAGGCCGGATCGAAGCGCAGCAGGTCGCCGTACTCCTTCACGAAGGCGCCGCAGCCGCTTGCCGAGATGACGATCGCCTCGGCGCCCGCTTCGATGGCGGGCCACCAGGCGTCGATGTTGCGGCGCGCACGCGCGAGCCCCGCCTCCTGGGCGTTCAGGTGGTATTCGTTGGCGCCGCAGCAGCCGGCCCGGGGCGCAGGCGTCACGCTGATGCCGAGGCGGTCGAGCACGCGCGCCGCAGCCGCGTTCGTGTTGGGCGTAAGCGTGGGCTGCACGCAGCCTTCCAGCATCAGCACGCGACGCGCGTGGCGCGCGGGCGGCCGCGGGCTGGGGCGCGCAGTGGGCGCGTGCGCGGGAATTTTCTCGCGCACCACTTCGGGCAGCAGCGCGCGCGCGGCGCGGCCCGCACCGAGCAGCCCTGCAAACACACCGGGCCGCGACACGCTGTGACGCAGGCCGGCCCGCAGCCAGCGCTCGCGTGCAGGCCGTACCGTGCGCCGTTCGACCTCGGCGCGACCGATGTCCAGCAGCGCGTGATAGCGCACGCCGGAAGGACACGTCGTCTCGCAGTTTCGGCAGCTAAGGCAACGGTCGAGGTGCAGGCGCGTCTTTTCCGTCACAGGCTGCCCTTCGAGCACCTGCTTGATCAGATAAATGCGCCCGCGCGGCCCGTCGAGTTCGTTGCCCAGCAACTGGTAGGTGGGGCAGGTGGCGTTGCAGAAGCCGCAGTGCACGCAGGCGCGCAGGATGGATTCCGCCTCTTCGGCGCGCGCAAGCGACTGCGCGGCTTCGCTCAGATTGGTTTGCATCGTGAGGCACCCAGCGTCAAAGGTCCGCGTACAGGCGGCCCGGATTGAAAATTCCCTGCGGGTCGAGTTGTGCCTTCAGGCGCCGGTGCAGTTGCATCAGGGCGTCGGGCAGCGGCTGGAACGGCGAGTCGGTCACGCCTTGCGTGAACGCCGTTGCGTGGCCGCCAAGCTCGCGCGCGAGGCTGCGGATGTCGTCGGCGCCGGCGGTGGTCTTGAGCCAGCGCTGCGCGCCGCCCCAGTCGAGCAGCGCATCGCCCGGCAGCGCCACGAGCGGCGCCCCTGCGGGCAGCGACAGGCGCCAGAGCGGCCGTTCGTCTGCGAAGAACGGCAGCGTGAAGTCGCGCAGTTGGGCCCAGAAGGCGGCGTCGGCATCGGCGCCGCCGATCGCCTCGCGCGCGGCCCGCACGGAGCCGGTGCCGCCCTCCAGCCGCAGTTGCAGCACGCCCTGGGCGTAGCAGGCGCCCGTGACGGGCAACGCGTCGCGGCGCCAGCCGAAGAGCCGCTCACGCGCCTGCTGCGCCGTGAGTTCCAGCGCGAGGTGGCGCGTGGCGCGCGGCTGCGGCAGCACCTTGAACGACACCTCGGTGACGAGCCCGAGGCAGCCGAAGCTGCCCGCCATCAGCCGCGAGACGTCGTAGCCGGCTACGTTCTTCATCACCTCGCCGCCAAAGCGCAGGTGCCGCGCGTGTCCCGTGATTACCCGGCAGCCCAGCACGTAGTCGCGCACCGCGCCCACCCACGGACGCCGCGCGCCCGAGAGCCCCGCCGCGAGCATGCCGCCCACGGTGGCCGCGCCGCCGAAGAGCGGCGCCTCGAACGGCAGCATCTGCCCCGCTTCGTTCAGCACGGCCTCCACGTCCGCGAGCGGCGTGCCGGTGCGCACCGTCATGACGAGTTCGGTCGGGTCGTAGTGGACGATGCCGTGATGGCCGCGCGTGTCGATCTCGCGCACCTCATGCACCTCATGCACGTGCGGCGCACCGAGCGTGCGCCCGAGCCATGCCTTGCTGTTGCCGCCGCGTATGCGCACCGGCGTGCGCGCGGCAAGCGCCGCTTCCACCTGGGCGATCAGCGCGGCGCTGTTGTCCATCGAATCCAGTTCGCGCCGCATCAGAACCGCTCCAGTTCGGGAAAGGGCAGGCCGCCGCGGTGCACGTGCATGGCGCCGAATTCGGCGCAGCGGTGCAGCGTGGGGATGTTCTTGCCGGGATTGAGCAGGCCTGACGGGTCGAACGCCGCCTTCACGGCGTGGAAATATTCGATCTCGTCGCGCTTGAATTGCACGCACATCTGGTTGATCTTCTCGCGGCCCACGCCGTGCTCGCCCGTGATGCTGCCGCCCACTTCGACGCACAGCTCCAGAATGCGGCCGCCCAGCGCCTCGGCGCGGTCCATTTCGCCGGGCTGGTTCGCATCGAACAAGATCAGCGGATGCATGTTGCCGTCGCCCGCATGAAACACGTTCGCGACCTTGAGCCCGTAGTGCTCCGACAATGCGGCGATGCCCTTGAGCACGCGTGGCAGTTCGCGCCGCGGGATGGTGCCGTCCATGCAGTAGTAGTCCGGCGAGATGCGCCCCACCGCCGGGAACGCGTTCTTGCGGCCGGCCCAGAAGCGCTGCCGCTCGGCCTCGTCGCGCGCCACGCGCAGGTCGCTCGCGCCGGCCTCGCGCAGCAGCGCGCCCACCAGTTCGGCGTCTTCCTCCACGTCGTCGCACGCGCCGTCGAGTTCGCACAGCAGGATTGCCTCGGCGTCCACGGGATAGTCCGCGTGAATGAAGTCTTCGGCTGCGCGGATGGCGAGGTTGTCCATCATCTCGAGGCCGCCCGGGATCACCCCCGCGCCGATGATCTTCGCCACCGCGCCGCCCGCGCGTTCGACGTCGTCGAAACTGGCCATCAAGACCTTCACGCTCTGCGGCTTCGGCAACAGCTTCACGGTGACTTCCACCACCACGCCGAGCATGCCCTCCGAGCCGGTGAAGAGCGCGAGCAGGTCGAAGCCGGGGCTGTCGAGCGCCTCGGAGCCGAGCGTGACCAGTTCGCCGTCGATAGTCAGCACGTCGACCTTCAGGATGTTGTGAACCGTGAGACCGTACTTGAGACAGTGCACGCCGCCGGCGTTCTCGGCGACGTTGCCGCCGATCGAGCAGGCAATCTGCGACGACGGATCGGGCGCGTAGTAGAGGCCATGCGGCGCGGCGGCCTGCGAGATGGCGAGATTGCGCACGCCCGGCTGCACGCGCGCGGTGCCCGCGTCGGCGTCGATATCCAGAATGCGGTTGAACTTCGCCATCACGAGCAGGATGCCTTTTTCGAGCGGCATCGCGCCGCCCGAAAGACCGGTGCCCGCGCCGCGCGCCACCACGGGCACGCCGCGCGCCGTGGCCTCCATGAGCACCGCGCGCACTTCCTCGATGGTGGACGGCAGCGCGACGAGCAGCGGCACCGTCCGATAGGCGGCAAGGCCGTCGCATTCGAAGGGCCGCAGATCTTCGCGGTCAGTCAGGATTTCCAGCGCGGGCGCGCGGGCGCGAAGCGCCGCGGCGAGTTCGGCGCGGTCCACCGTCGGCAGCGGGCCGTCGATCGCCTCGTCGTAGGTAAAGCTCATTGCATTGTCTCCATCGCGGGTGCCTCCCCTTGCCGCACCCCGGCGTCTCGAATGCCCGCGATTCTTGGGGCTGGGCGCGCCGCTGTCTACCCCCTTCCGCACTGGTCACACCAGTTCTTTTTCAAGCGCCCTGACAGGGGCTCCATGATTTCCATCTATTCCAATAAATTCATGCACTTATGAGATAATCAGGCTATCCCTTAAAAAGTGGTCATACCAGCATGAATAGCAAGGAACAGACGGCCGGCGCCCGGCGCGTTGCCGACGTGGTGGCCGAGCGCATCGAGAAACTGATCGTGGACGGCGTGCTCAAGGTGGGCCAGGCGCTGCCCTCGGAGCGCCGCCTCACGGAAAAGCTGGGGGTCTCGCGCACCGCGCTGCGCGAAGGCATGAAGGTGCTGCGCGCACGCGGCATCATCGAAACGCAGCACGGCAAGGGGTCGTTCGTCGCCAACCTCACGCCGCAGGAGCACATCACGCCGATGATGCACCTGCTCGCGTCGCAGCCACGCACGCTCTACGACCTGTTCGAGGTGCGCGGCATGCTGGAGGCCGAAGCCGCCAGACTGGCGGCGCTGCGCGGCACGGAAGCGGACTTCATCCTCATCACGAGGCGCTATGAGGAAATGAACGCGCCTGAGGCTCAGAATCTACCGCCCGCCGAACGGGCCAGGCTCGATCACGCGTTTCACCGGGCGATCTACGAGGCGTCGCACAACCCCGTTCTCGTCAATACGTTGCAGTCGCTTACCGACCTGCTGCTGAGTTCGGTGTTCGCGTCGGTCAACAACCTCTACCACCGGGAGCCGCTGAAGAAGCAGATCGACCGACAGCACGCGCGCTTCTATAACGCCGTAACGGGACGGTTGCCCGAGCAGGCGCGCCGGGCGGCGAGCGAGCACATCCGCAACGTCGTTGATTATCTTCACGAGATTGAGAACGAAGAGCAGAGGCTCGTGCGGGCAACGCTGCGGCTTGAGGGGTGGACTTGAGGGGTGGTGGGTCTTGTCGTGAGGCCGGTCGTTTTGGGAGTGCTGCGCGTTCCGAAGTAAACAATCTGCGCTCACGCCCCCGGTTTCAACGTACGCCCCTCGCCGCATCCCATAGATCTCGATCGCCCAGACCCGCATGCCATGTTTCAAACTGGGAGCGCCATTGTTCAAAGGGAGCCGTAAGTGGGCGCCGCGGGTCGCCGCTCAAGGAGTACGCCATGCCTTCGATCAGCCACCTTGGCTTGGTTGCGACGGCCAGATTTCCCATTGATTCCGCTTGCCGGTAGTGGATCAGCTCGTGTGCGAGATAAAACGCCTTCCAGCCACGAGGCGCGATAACCAGTCTCAAATTCCCTACGGCTTCTGCCGCGCGCTGCCCCAGTCCAAATAAATCGGCACAGGATGAGGTCGTACAAAACACGACCTGGGGCACCTGCCGAAACGGACCGACCGCAGCCGCTGCGGTAGAGATTCCGCTTTCGTACAGTTGTTGCGCGTCTTCAAGTCGAGCAACGCTGTCGGTGCAGATGTTCGGACGCGGACACGATATCCCCGGCATGAGCGATGGCACGACAACGCGAAGTGGTTTCACAAAAGCGAGAGCAGCAAGCGGCAGCATCAGCACTGCAAGCATCGACACAAGAAACACGCGTTTCAGATTCATCTCGTATGCCGTCCTGGTTGAATCATTGAATAGCCTTTCCAGCCATCACCACGCGTCGGACGCGTAAGCGTCACCCATGAGACCGCCCGAAGTTGGCCAAACCCGCCCCACACTCACCCGGCGAGAACGGGATCGATCTCATTGCGTGTCAGACCGAATTTCGACATGCGCGCGCGATGGTCTGGCGAACCCAGATATGCCCGAAGCTGCGCGTTTACCGCATTGAGCAAATCGCTGTTTCCTCGATTAAACGAGAACGCTCCGAACGGAAGCGCCCGTTGCGTGCCATTCGTGCCCGGCTCGTGCTCCACGGCCTCGAGCATCGAACGGCCCATACGCTGCGCCACGATGCGATTTCCCAAGGCTGTGCTCGCATACGCGTCGATCTCCCCCGAGCGAACGGCAGCAATAGCATCGGCCTGATGCTCGAAGACGACTATCTGATCTTCGCTTACACCCGACGCTCTCGCCGAGTCATGTTGCACCTGCCCCGCAATGATGCCCAGGCGCGCATCGTCGCGTTGGGCGAGTGACGCATAGCTGTCGAGCGCTTTCGGATTTCCCGCCCGAACCAGAAACCCGTCCCCTATCGCCCATACCGGCACGCTGAAGGCGACCAGATTGGCACGTTCGGGTGTCACAAACAGCGGAACATTCATATCCCAGCGGCCGGCTTCAACGCCGGGCAACAGTTCACTGAACGTCGTCAGGCGATACTCTATGCGGGTCACTCCGATTGCCCGAAGAATCACTTCGGCCAGGTCAATGTCCGCGCCCGTTGCGGCACGGTCTGCTTTCGTCCACCCGAACGGCGGTTCTTCGATATACGCAATCGTTACCTTCATCGCTGTTTCTCGCGAAATGGAAGCGGCCATCACATCAGCCGATGGTCGACAATTTTATTTGCCTGCGCGGACGTCGCTTTTCCTGCCTTTGCCTGAGACGGCGCGCCGGCTGGCATCCTTCGCCAAGCGCTGAGGATCGGCAAGCAGTTCGACCAGCCGTGTCTCGCATCCGGAAAACGAGTACCCGCGCCGCTGCGAGACCATGAATGTGAGCGCGCGCATGTGCCATGCACGCCGTCGGAGTTCGACAAGTGTTCCACTCGCAAGGTCGTCCGCAACCATATGACGCGGCATGTGCCCCCAGCACAAGCCGCCCCTGAGCAGATCGTGCTTCGCGCCGAGATCATTCACCCACCACTGGCGTTCGCTGGCGACCCCTTGTTGTGTCTTTTCCGCATCGGGCTGATTGTCGGTGACGACGAGCTGGATGTGCCGCCCAAATTCCTCCCGAGGGATGGACCCCGCGATTGCGGCCAGCGGATGCGATGGCGCGCAGACGGTCACCATTTGTGCGTCACATAAATGCTGCCGTTCCATGGTGCCTGGGCTCAGTTCCGGCACGTCCATGATCGTCACCGCCAATGCACACGTGCCGTCGAGAACCAGACGCTCGCCGCCCTGCATGGTCGTCATGCGCAGATTGATGGCAACCGTCGGAAAGTCCGCCTGCACGGTACGCAGGCATTCAATCAGGTGCGCGCGCGGGAAATAGGTATCCACGGCAATCGAGACCTGGGGGACGCCGGCTTCGGCAATCGCCACCGCGCGCATCTTCATTTCCTCGGTGCGTGAGATCACCCCGCGAGCATCGGGCAGAAGACTGCGGCCCGCAGCCGTAAGCGTCGCTTTGCGCGTGTTGCGCTCGAACAGCATCACATCGAAGGCACGCTCGAGCGCGTGGATCGCGTGACTGATCGCCGACTGCGCTCGCCTCAGCGCCCGCGCAGCCCCGGAAAAGCTTCCCTCATCACACACGGCGACGAAGGCCCGAAGTTGATTGATGGTGACGTTGTCGAGCATGGGTATCCAAAAAGTAGATGACAGCTATAGATATTTAGTCAATTGGCTTCATGAATCAAGAGCGCCAGAATCGTGTTTCCCGCTGTTGTTTCGAAGGATGCATGACATGAACAGACTGAATGGAAAGACCGCTGTGATCACCGGCGGCGCAACCGGCATCGGCCACGCCGCAGCAAAGCGCTTCATCGAGGAAGGCGCGTTCGTCTTCATTTTCGGCCGCCGGCAGGACGCGCTCGATGCTGCTGTCGCCGAACTCGGGCCCCATGCCCGCGCGGTGAAAGGCTCGGTCTCCGATCTGGCCGACCTCGACCGGCTCTACGCGGCAGTGAAGGCCGAGCGCGGAACCCTCGACATCGTCTTCGCCAATGCCGGGACGGGAAGCCCGCTTCCGCTCGGCCAGATCACCGCCGAACACATCGACGAGACTTTCGACACCAACGTGAAGGGCACGATCTTCACGGTCCAGAAGGCGCTGCCGCTGATGGGCCAGGGCGGTTCGATCATCCTGACCGGATCGAGTGCGGGCACCACGGGCGCCCCAGGATTCACGGCCTACAGCGCGAGCAAGGCAGCGGTGCGCAACCTCGCGCGAACCTGGGCGGAGGACCTGAAGGGCACCGGTATCCGGGTGAACGTGCTGTCGCCCGGAGCAACGGCGACCGAACTGGCGAAGGAGGCGCTAGGGGAAGAGGGCCAGAAGGCCTACGGTGCAATGACGCCGCTCCAGCGTATGGCCGATCCCGCGGAGATCGGCGCGGTGGCCGCCTTTCTTGCGTCGTCGGACAGCAGCTTCATGACTGCCAGCGAGGTCGCCGTCGACGGTGGCCTGGCACAACTCTGAGGAGAAGAAATCAAATGACGCAATCGCTAGAAGGCAAAACAGCGCTCGTTACCGGGGCATCACGGGGCATTGGCCGCGCCATCGCCGAACGTCTTGCAAAGGACGGTGCAATGGTCGCGCTAACCTACAACGCCAGCAAATCCAGCGCAGACGAGACGATCGCCGCCATAGAGAAAGCGGGAGGCACCGCGTTCGCGATCCATGCGGATCTTGTTGATGCGGCGACCATCCCGGCTTTGTTCGAGACACTCGACGGCGAGTTCACCAGGCGCAACGGCAGCAAAACGCTCGACATTCTGGTCAACAACGCGAGCAATTCCGGCTGGGTTGGCTTCAAGGACGCGACGCCGGAAAGCTGGGATACCCTGATGGCGGTCTACGCCCGCGCGCCCTTCTTCATCATTCAGGCCGCTCTCGATCGTCTCGCCGATGGTGGACGCATCATCAACATTTCTTCCGCTGCCGCCACGAAGCCCGTGACGGCCGCGCCCGTCTACTCGATGGCGAAGGCGGCCATCAACACCCTGACCCATACGCTCGCAATCGAGCTGGGGCCACGTGGCATCACGGCGAACGCCGTAGCGCCAGGCTACACGCGAACGGATGCGAACGCGGAGTTTCGGAAGCGTCCGGAACTCGTCAAAGCAGTCGAGGCGCAAATCGCGCTGGGCCGCTTTGGCGAGCCTTCGGAAATCGCTGCCGTCGTGGCGTTCCTGGCCTCCGATGAAGGCCACTGGGTGACCGGCCAGACGATCGAAGCGAGCGGTGGTTACAAGCTCTGAGCGCGCCGGGAAACGAAGGAGAAACAGATGAGTTATGCAATCGTTGGCTTCGGCAAGATCGGCCACGCACTGGCCAGAGCGTTCGCCCGCAAGGGCATCGAAGTATCCGTTGCAACCACGCGCGACCCGGCAAGTTTTGCGTCCGATGCAGCAGCCATCGGACCTACGATCATTCCCCAAACCCTGGCGCAAGCCGTCAAGGCGGACGTCATCTTTCTGGCAATCCGTTTCGAATCGCACCCGGAGGTCGCGAAGGCGCTGCCCAGCTGGAAAGAAAAGACCATCATCGACGCGATGAACACGTTCGCGCCGCCGGAAGAACTGGACGGTCTTCCGTCCTCAGCTTTCGTCGCGAAAGCGTTCAACGGAGCCAGGCTCGTGAAGGGCTTCAACCATCTGGGCGCCTCTGTCCTTTCCCAGGATCCGGCCGTACACGGTGGCAGGCGAGTCGTGTTCCTCGCGAGCGATGACGACGGCGCCGCAGCGGAGGTTGGCGCGCTCGCGGAAGACCTGGGCTTCGCGCCGGTCAAGCTTGGCGGGCTGTCGGAAGGTGGACTGCTTGTACACGCGCGCGGAGAGAGCTGGGGTCACCTGATCTTCAAGGACCTGATCAAGTTCGACTGATGAAGAGAGGCGTCGACGCCTGGCGCCGCCGGCGGTCGTGACGGGATTCGATGCCCCCAACAACGGCAACGGCGGCACTCGCCCCACCCGCAAGACACCGTCTACCGCCACGCCTGCGTAAACTCTTCGATCACACGCGCAAGATGGGCCTGCATCGCCGTGCGCGCGCCGGTCGCATCGCGCGCCAGAATGGCCGAAAAAATACGCTGATGGTCGTCCTGCGAAGCCGCGCGCAGCGCAGGCGTATGGAAATGCTCCTCGATCTTTTGCCACAGAGGGTCTGCGCGCGAGTTGTCCCACATCGCCGTCACCACGCCTTGCAGCATGCCGTTGCCTGTTGCCCGCGCAATCGCGAGATGGAACTCGCGATCCGCAGCCTCGTTCGCGGCCTTGTCGTCCATGTTCTCGCGCATTGCCCGCATGGCGGCGAAGAGCCGGTCCAGATCGGCATCCCTGCGCTCGGTGGCGGCGAGCGCCGCGATTTCGCTTTCGATCACCGCGCGTGCTCGCAGCGTCTCTATGGGACCCGATCCGCGCGGCAGTTCGAACCCGATCGATCGCGCTTGCGCCGCCTCGGCCACATAGATGCCCGAGCCCACGCGCACCTCGACCACGCCCTGCACTTCCAGCGCGATGATCGCTTCGCGCACCTGCGTGCGGCTCACGCCGAAGCGCTCGGCCAGCGTGCGCTCAGAAGGCAGACGCGCGCGCGGCCCCACGTCGCCGGCCACGATCAGATCGTAGATCTGGCTCGCCAGCCCGACGTACGAACGGTCGGCCGCTTCCGCATCGGCGACGCGGCCGTTTGGCGTTTGCGAAACATCGGCCATCCAGTCTTCCCGTAGTCATGGGTGCCGCCAGGCCGGCAGCACAAGTTCGTCAAAATGGTATACCACTTCCCGCGGCACGCCGAGTCCGTCAGCCCGCGCGGCGGCGATCCGCAAGGCATGGCATCACCGCGCCGGCAGTGGCCCGAAAGGAGGCGCCGGGCGCCGTGGTAAACCACTATCGCGCCTGGATTGGTATGCCAGTGACAATCCGTTGTGTCAGATGGGGAGGCGTTTGCGCAGGCCCTTCTAGTCGCTTCGAGGGAACGCCTTTGAAGAATCCTTTTCGCCGGTTCGGTGCATCCGATCCGGTCCCGCTGTAGCACTTCCGCAAGATTCCCTGCATCACGCACACCGTCCCGGCCATCCGGGCAAGCCGTGCGCCCGCAACCGGTCAACAGGTTCAATCCAACAAACTGGAGACAACATGCTTTCAGGAATCCACGTGCTACGCGCGGCAGCGACCGCGGCATTGGCGCTGTACGCAGGCGCGTCTTTCGCGCAGGCATCCATCGTGTCCGGGCCGTCCAGCGACCCCACCTGCATGGTCCCCTGGAAGAGCGACACGAAGTTCGTCAAGTATCCGAAGAAGAACGGGCCCTACCGGGTCGCGCTGGTGAACGGTTATATCGCGAACACCTGGCGTATCCAGATGATCAAGACGGCGAAGGCCTATACAGCGCAACCGGCCGTCGCCTCCAAGCTCAAGGAATTCAAGGTGGTGTCGACCGGCGAGGACGTGCCCGCGCAGATCTCGGCGGTCAATAACTTCATCGACGCCGGCTACGACGCGATCATTGTGGACGCGCAGAATCCCGCGTCGTTCGGCCCGGCGATCCGCCGTGCGAAGAAGGCGGGCGTCGTGCTGGTCGCCTTCGACAACACGCTCGACAGCGAAGACGCGATCAACGTGGACGTCGATCAGTACGGCCTCGGCGTGCTGTGGGCGAAGTGGCTCGCCGGGCACCTGCCGAACGGCGGCAAGGTGCTCGAAGTGCGCGGCGTGGCGGGCACCTCAGTGGATACCGACCGGCACAACGGCTTCCAGAAAACGCTCGACGCCACCGGCAAGAAGTGGAACGTGGTGCAGGTCTACGGCAAATGGGACGACGGCGTCGCGCAGAAAGCCACCGCCGACGCGATTGCCGTGCAGGGCCATTTCGACGGCATTTCGGCGCAAGGCGGCGACACGGGCGTCGTGCGCGCGATGATCGACGCGAAGCATCCGTTCGTGCCGTTCGGCGGCGAAACGGAAAACGGCTTTCGCAAGTTCTGCGCGCAATACGGCGCCCAGGGGCTGAAGTGCACGTCCGCCGGCAGCGGTCCCGCGCAGGTCGCGGTGGCGATCAAGACGGCGCTCGCCGCGCTCGATGGCCAGACCATTCCCGTGGCGATCAAGCTGCCGCTCGACGTGACCGACGACTCGAAGCTCAAGGCGGGCGTCAACTATTTCCCGAACGAGTCCGACAACTTCTTTGTCGGCAATTCGTTTCCCACGTGCGGCATCAATTTCTCCGCGCAGGAAATCATGAAGCAGAGCCAGGGCAACCAGTAATCCGGTTGGCCCACGACATGACGGGAGACGCAGCATGCCGCAGGATGCGCAGCAGCGGGAGCGACTGGAACGACAGGAACAATCGGAGCAGCCCGAGCAGTTGCTCTTTCAGATGTCGGGCGTGTCGAAGAGCTACGGCGGCGCCGTTGCGCTGGACCATGCGCAACTCGCCGTGCGTCGCGGACGCATCCACGCGATTCTCGGCGAGAACGGCGCGGGCAAGTCCACGCTGCTGAAGGTGATGTCCGGCGTCGTGCAGCCGGACGAAGGCACCATGCGGCTCGACGGCCGCGAAGTCGCGTTCGGCTCGCCTGCCGAGGCGAACGCGGCCGGCATCGTCTGCGTGTATCAGGAGCTTTCGCTGATCCCCGACCTGAGCGTGGCGGACAACATCTTCGCGTCGAACCCGCCGCGCCGCTTCGGCATGATCGACCGCAAGGCTCAACGTCGCCAGGCCGAGGCCGCGCTCGCGCGTGCCGGCGCGCCGGACATCAACCCGCTCGCCAAAGTGCGCGACCTGCCGCTCTCGCGCCAGCAGATGGTCGAACTCGCGAAAGGGCTCGCGCACGAACCGCGCATCCTGATTCTCGACGAGGCCACGTCGGCGCTGACCGCCGCCGACGTGGCGCGCGTGATCGAAGTGCTCAAACGCCTGCGTGACGAAGGGCTCGCGCTGCTCTTCATCTCGCACCGCATGCACGAGGTGAAGGCGCTCGCGGACGAATGCACGGTCTATCGCAACGGTCGTCACGTGATGAGCTTCGAAGCCGGCACGCGCACCGACAACGAGGTTGTCGAAATGATGATCGGCAGGACGTATCAGCATGCTTTCCCGGCCAAACCTGCGAATCACGCTGGCGGTGAAGCCGCCGACGAACCAGCGGAGCCTGGACAGCGCCAAACCGCGGCCCCGGTGCTGGCCTGCCGCGACCTCTCGTGGAGCGACACGCTGCGAGGCATCAGCTTCTCGCTCACGCGCGGCGAAATTCTGGGTCTGGGCGGCCTCGACGGACAAGGCCAGCGCGAACTGCTGCTCGCGCTGTTCGGCGTGTTGCGCGGTTGCGCCGGCACGATCGAGATCGACGGCAAGGCCGTGTCGATCGGCAGCCCGATGGCCGCGCGCGCGAAAGGCATCGGCATGGCGCTGATTCCCGAAGACCGCAAGACCGAAGGCCTGATGCTGCCCATGTCGGTGCGCGAAAATCTGTCGTTCGCCGCGCTCGACCGCATGTCCATCGCGGGCGTGATCGACCGCGAGCGCCAGCAGGCGCTGGTCGACCAGATGACCACGCTGCTCGCCATCAAATCGGCAAGCGTCGACGCGGCCGTGGGGTCGCTCTCAGGCGGCAACCAGCAGAAAGTGGTGATCGCCAAGTGGCTCGCGCGCAAGCCGCGCATCCTGCTGCTGAGCGACCCCACGCGCGGCATCGACGTCGGCACCAAGCAGGAAATCTATCAACTGCTGCGGCGCCTTGCCGACGAAGGCGCGGCCATCCTGTTCTATTCGACCGACTACGACGAGCTGATCGGCTGCTGCGACCGCGTGCTCGTGCTGTACGAAGGCCGCATCAAGAAAGAACTCGTCGGGCCGGAGATCACCGAGCAGAACCTGATCGCGAGCGCGCTCGACCTGCCGGTCGGGCAGCTCTCGCCTTCCACGGGAGTTGCATCATGAGCGGTCTGCGTTACTGGTATGCGGAAAATCGCGGCACGAGCTTCGCGTTCGGCCTGTTCGTGCTGATGTTCGCGATCTATCTGTTCAACTATCCGTCCGCGCTTTCGGCGAACGTGTTCCAGACGGCGGCGAACAAGGCCGTGCTGCTCGCGCTCGTTTCGATGGCCCAGGCGCTCGTGGTACTGACGGCCGGCATCGATCTTTCCGTGGGCATGATTCTGGTGCTGACGAACTGCATCGGCTCGTGGCTCGTCGTGGGCGACGCGTTGCACAGCGCGCTCGGCATTGCCGGCGTGCTTGCGGCCGGCGCGCTGTGCGGCGCGCTCAACGGCGTGATCATCATCTTCGGCCGGCTGCAGCCCATCGTCACGACCATCGCGACGGGCGCGCTGTACTACGGCTTCGCGCTGCTGCTGCGCCCGGTTCCAGGCGGCACGATCAACGACGATCTCGGCGACGCACTGACCGGCAAGGTAGCCGCCGTGATGCCGGCGAGCCTGCTGATTCTGCTCGCCGCGGTGGTCATCATCTGGATTCCTTTCAAACGCTCGACCATCGGACGTGCAGCGTATGCGACCGGCTCGTCCGAAGCCGCGGCTTTCCTCTCCGGCATGCCGATTCGCCGCGCGAAATTCGCGAGCTATACGCTTGCTGGCCTGCTCGCCGCGATCGGCGGACTCTTCCTCACCTTCTTCACGGACACCGGCGAAGCAAGCCTTGGCAGTGCCAACTCGTACACGCTGTTCTCGATCGCCGCCGTGGTGATCGGCGGCGTGTCGCTGCTCGGCGGCAAGGGCAGCGCGATCGGCGCGATCTTCGGCGCGTTCGCGTTCCGCTCGATCGGCGACCTGCTGTTCGTATTCAATGTCGATGCTCTGTGGCAACCGCTGTTCCAGGGCGTGATCCTGTTGCTCGCCGTCGCGATCGGGGCATGCGGGCTGTTCAGGGTGCGCAATCGTCTGGAGTGGTTCCAATGACCGACGTTTCCGCAAGCAGCCGGGCCACGCTGGTGTCGAAACTCACGCGCAGGGTCGACAAGCCGATCCTCATCTCGTTCGCGTGCATCGTCGCGCTGTTGCTCGTGGGCGGCATGTTCTCGCGCAGCTTCACGTCGCCCGAATACATCCTGCTGCAATTGAAGGTGGGCGCGTTCCTCGGCATCATCGCGACCGGTCTGATGATGGTGATCCTGCTCGGTCACATCGACCTCTCGCTGCCGTGGACCATCACCGTCGGCGCAATGATGGCGTGCGCCGTCGCGGGGCATGGCGAACTGGGGCGCGTGCTCGCCATTCCGGCAGGAATCGGCTGCGGCGTGCTGATCGGCGTAGTCAACGGCATTCTCGTCGCGCTGCTGCGCATTCCCTCGATGATCGCGACGCTCGCGACCAACGCCGTCGCGCAGGGCATCATGATCGTCTACACCGGCGGGTCGTCGCCGCAGGACTCCGCGCCGGAAGTGATGCGCTGGCTCGCGGCGGGCTGGCTCGTGCCGGGCGTGCCGAACGCGGTCGCACTCTGGGTGGTGATCGGCGGCGCCACGATATTCCTGCTGTCGCGCACGACGTTCGGCCGCACGCTGTATGCGATCGGCAACACCGAGCGCGCGGCGTATCTCTCGGGTATCAACACGCGGCTCGTGACCGTGGCCGCGTTCGCGGTGTGCAGCGCGTTCGCCGCGTTCGGCGGCGTGCTGCTTGCCGGTTACGCATCGAAGGCGGCGCAGTCGATGGGCGACGCCTACCTGCTGCCGGCGATTGCGGCAGTCGTGCTGGGCGGCACGTCGATCCTGGGCGGCCGGGGTTCGTACCTCGGCACCGTGGCCGGCGCGATCCTGATCACGCTGCTGCAGTCGATTCTCTCCGTTGCGCAAATGCCGGAGGCGGGGCGGCAGATCATCTACGGCGTGGTGATCGCCGCCATGCTGCTGCTTTACGGGCGAAGCAAGCGGGAGCGCTAGGTCGCGACCTGTTCTCAGTCGACAATGAACAGCTTCGCACCGGTCCTGGTGTAGGACTGGTGCGGCTCCGCGTTGTCGCCCACCTGGTAGCTCATGCCGGCCGTCAAAACGAACTTGCGCCCGTCTTCAAGCGTCGTTTCCAGTTCGCCTTCCAGGCAAAAAAGAATATGGCCTTTCTGGCACCAGTGATCGGCGAGGTAACCGGGCGTGTATTCGACCATCCGCACGCGGATTTGATTCGGCGCCTCACCAAAAAACCGGGTGCACCAATAAGCCATGCCGGTTTCGCCGCGGTGCTCCGTTCTTTCAACCTCTGCCCAGTGGGTCGTGCCGAAGGCGAATGCGTCCATTTTCATTCTGTCTCTTCCTTTATGAGTTCCCTTTGCGTCCGCGCAGCGGGGGATGTTCGAATGGTCTCGCTTGCGAGTGTCCTCAACTGGACACGATATAGCCCGCAGAGCCGCATTGCCCGGGTCGCGAGAATTTTCCCGTTGAGAAACAGAGGTAGTTTGGGCTGATGCTGCCTGGCACGGAAGGCAACTGGCTATTCCGGTATGGCTTGTAACAGGCTTCGCCGCGCTCGGCGGCGAGAGCAATTTCGGCCGCCCACTATCGCAACGGCTACGCAGTTTGCAGAACAGACTCGCGCCGCCGTCCAGCCGCGCAGCGGTACGGGCCGTCGTCGCACGCGCATCGTTCGCGGAGCCATGCGGCATCCGCGAACGTTCGTGGGGATTAGAAGTGATGCAGCAGCGCGAGACGCACGACGTACTGATTCGGGCCCGATGAGATATCCGCCCCGCCCGGAACGTACGCGTAGTCAAAGTCGGTTCCGGTGTGCGCGTTTATTGCATGCTGATACACGCCTTCCAGGAACACCGACGTGCGTTTCGACATGTCGTAATTGAACTTCGTACTCAGTTGGTGCCACTTGGGATTGAACGCACCAACTGTAGAAGACACGCGCGCCTGCGTGTACGTGTACGCCGCACCCACGTAAAACGCAGGCGTGAGGTGATAGAGCCCGTTCACCTCGAAGTTGTCGAATTTCCACGCTTTCCATGTGCCGCCAGCCGGTTGCGTCGTTCCGGTGAAGTACGCATTCGCCGTAGGATCGTAGACGTCGACATGCGAATACGCGAAGCCGATGAGGGCATTCGCGAACGCGTAATTCACGCCGATACCAATGTTCTGCTGCGACGACGCGTCGAACGTGTTGTCGCCGGTAATCGCGCCAGTGGAACCGGCATTGCGTGCGTTGTTGATCTTCACATACGACGCGCCTACGGTCAGCCCACCCTGCTGGTATTGCAGCGCCGCGCTATACAGGCGGTTGTTCGCGAAGCCGCCCGCCTGGTTGCTGAATGCGTACATGGCCTCTGCGGTCACGCCGTGCCACACCGGCGAAACGTACTTCACCGAGTTGTTCACGCGGAACGAGTAGTCGGTGTTGTCGTTGTCATACGGATGCGCGAACAGATAGCCGGTCCAGTTCCCGTTTGCGGTGAGCGGGGAGAAGATGTCGACGCTCGGATCGTACTGGCGTCCGATCGTGAACGTACCGTAACGATCGGACGCGATGCCAATGAACGCCTGGCGGCCGAACTCCCGACCGCCCTGGCTCATCTTTCCGTTGTTGACGTCGAAGCCGCTCTCGAGGGCGAAAATCGTCTGGTAACCTCCGCCCAGATCCTCGGCGCCTTTGATGCCCCAGCGGCTGCCGTAATCGTAGCCGCTTTGCAGTTGCACGGTGCCGTGGCCGCGTGCATTGCTCGTGTAGTTGATGCCGTCTTCAATCTTGCCGTACAGCGTCACGCTGCTTTGCGCATGCGCGGCGGCAGCAAGCATGGCCGCCGGCACGACGATCCCCCAACGCTTGTTCATTACGATTTCCCCCAAGCCGTTCGTTTTCCGGTCGCAGCGCGTGCGCGCTGCGTATATGTGTCGCGCGTGCCGCGTCGAGGTTTCCCAGCGATGCGACCGGGGGGAGTGTAATGAGCCGATTTTCTGCTTTTAGTCCCTCTCAGTGAAAAGGTGCTCTCTAAAATCCGGGCTATTTACCGGGCCAGGAAACGGATAGCACCCATGCTTGCCCTCACTCATTCCACGCACCTGAAAGAAGCTGCCCGATTCACGTCGCCACCTTCGTAGCGAGGCCATTTCGGGTAATCGCATAGCGGCCTCGTACGTCCTGGGACGCCAGCGGTGTCCGTAGTCACCTGGCCGACCGGCGCCCGTCCTTGCTCGCGCCACTGCTCGAGCGCCGACAACGAATCCCATGTCGCGTTGAAGGTGCTGCTTGCGGCATGCCCCATGCCGGGAATTTCATAGAACCGCACGAACGAATTGACCTGATCCACGCCGAACTGTGCTTGCAGCCGCCGATAGTATTGTTCCGTCGCGCGCGTGCTGACCAGAACATCGACCAGGCCGTGAACGAGCAGCAGTTTCCCGCCGCGTGCCTTAAACGCAGAGATGTCGGTGCTGGCATCGAGTTGCGAACTCAGGTCGCTGATGCGGTTGGCCCAGACACCCGGCTGCTCCGGATCGAGCGACAGGGAATCGAAGTTGGGGTCGCGCGTGACCGAGTACTTGATCCACTGGTCGGTCAGGACGCTGATGTACGGTGCCGTCGAGGGCATCGGACTCGCCGGCTGGGAAGTGCCGAACGCGAGGAACGTGACGATGGGCTCCACCGGCGAGGTGCGGCTCGTGATACCCAGATCGGCACCCCACACGTTGTAACCCGGATACTGCGTCTCGCCACTCGCCAGCCGGAAGCGAAAGTGCGATGACGTATTGATCGTCTTCAACGCTTCAATCTGTGCGTCCGAGAGGCAACTGTCCCCGGTGTCCGCGCCCTTCGCGCAGCGCAACGGCGCGCCGTTCAACGTGGCCGTGGACGGATCGAATCGCGCATTGCATTGCCGCTGATCGCTGATCAGGCCATCTACCACGCCGTCGAGTGCGTCGCAGGCCTGCATCGCCGCGTCATACACGGCTTTCCGTTTTCCGACCGAAAGATAGGCGTCAGGCCTCGCGAGCGCACGGTTCATGCGGTGACCGCCGAGCAGCGCTGCCGCATCGTCCCATGCCGGATACCAGGCAATGGCGCCGTCCCAATCGGACGGCCAGCGCTGGATCGCGGTGACGGCTTCGCGTCCGCCTGTCGAGCCGCCGGCGAAATACGCCTTGCGTGGCAAGTGCGCATAGCGGGCCTCGATGATGGCGAGCACAGCGTCGTGCGTTTTCTTCAACGCGTCTCCGCCAAAGTTCCTTACCGCCTCGTCGTTGAGCCCGAAGCGCCCGTCCTGAGAGGCGAGCGCGTTAGCCTGGTGGCCGGAGTCGCTCGCGAACGTCGCATAGCCGCGGCCAAGCGGTACGGGTTTGTCGACTGGCCCATTCGGTACATTGCCCGTCACATCCGGAATGGTGCCGTCGAAACCTCCGCCGCCGAACATGACGACTTTATCGTTCCATTGCGCGGGTAGCGCGGCCTTGAACTGGATGTCGGGTGCCGATCTGTCGACGGGGGCAATCTTGCCCGTAATCGCGCAGTAGTCGGGTAGCGCGCTGGCCCCGCTCCCGCTCGCAGCAATCGGCTTCGCCGCGGTGACGATCGCGCCTGATGTGGGCAATGCGATCTCCGAAGCGGGCACGATAAAGCCCTGGAGGCGCTCGCATGCGGCCACGTGTGCGGCAGGCAACGTCGCGGCGAGGCCGGATGCGCACGCTGCCGAAGTGGTGAGGAGGATGATCGCGCGTGCAACGTTGAACCTGCGGGGGTGAGCTGGTTTCATGATGTCTCCGTTATGACCGACCTTTGCATCGCGCGATTCGCTCGCGTCTTCTGGCGCATTTCGTCAGGCACCCGTCTCTTGCCTCACTGATCACTGATATTAGTGAGGCAAGAGACGCGATGTAAGGTCATTAACGGACAAGCTGGTGTCCCCGCAGAACACCGTCACCGGCGGCACATATGGCGCGCTCAATGCTTCCCGCCGGCTCGACTTCAATCAGGTTGGCTGCCTAGTTCAGCCGCTTGAGTTCGCCGTCGTCCGCGTACCAGTCGACCGTCTTGCCCGTCGTGTTGATGGTGACTGCACGTGGTTCGCTGAACTGATCGAACGACTCGATGCCCGTTTCGCGCCCTACCCCGCTGTTCTTGAATCCTCCCCAAGGCGAAGCCGGGTCCAGACGATGATGGTCGTTCACCCACACCATGCCGAATTCCAGCTTGCCCGCCACCCGATGCGCGCGCGCAACGTCCTGCGTCCAGATGGAAGCGGCGAGGCCAAACTGCGTGCCGTTGGCAATGCGGATGGCGTCCGCTTCGTCTTCGAACGGCATGACGACCGTCACGGGTCCGAACACTTCGTCCTGGCCGATCTCCGAATGCGGATCAGCGTCGTAGATCACGGTCGGTTCGAGAAAGTAGCCCGACTTCAATGCAGGCGGCACGCGTGCGCCTGTCAGCACTTTCGCACCCGCCGCCTGCGCGCGTTCGAGCATGGCGAGAATGCGCTGCCGCGAGCGATCGGAAATCACAGGGCCAAGCTGAGTCTTTGCATCGGTCGGGTCGCCCACGCGAATACGCTCGGCCTTCGCGCGGAAACGTTCGAGGAACGCCGCATACATCGACTTCTGCACGAGGATGCGCGCGCCGCACACGCAGGTTTGCCCGGCCCCGATGAAAGCGGCGAACGCCGCGCCATTCACCGCACGCTCCATATCGAAGTCGTCGAACAGGATCACCGCGCCCTTGCCGCCCAGTTCCAGCGTAGTCAGCGCGAAATTGCGCGCGGCGGCCTCGCCGATCGAGCGGCCCACCTCGGTGCCGCCCGTGAATACGACCTTGCGGATTAGCGGATGCCGCGCGAGTGCCGCGCCCGCTTCGCGCCCTTCTCCGTTCACGACGTTGACGACGCCTCTGGGCACGCCCGCTTCCTGCAGCAGTTTCACGAGCCGCACGGTGGTGAGCGGCGTCTGTTCCGATGCCTTGATGACCACGCTGTTGCCCGTTGCGAGCGCAGGCGCGAGGCTCTTCGAAAGAATCATCAACGGATGATTGAACGACGTCATCAACGCGACCACGCCGAGCGGCACGCGCTGCGTGTAGCAGAGGTAAGGCCCTTCAATCGGAATCACGTCGCTGCGGCGCGTGAGCGCAAGCGCCGCGAAGTAGCGGTAGAACTGTGGCAGCCGCGAAATTTGCGCGCGCGTCTCCGAAATGGGGCGGCCGTTGTTCAGCGTTTCCAGCTTGTAGAACTGTTCGAGATCCGCTTCGAACAGATCGGCGAAGCGATTCATGATGCGTGCGCGTTGCTGGATCGACATATCGCGCCACGCCCCGCCTTCGAATGCGCGATGTCCCGCTTGCACCGCGCGATCCACATCGCTGGCCGAAGCCGATGCGAGTGCGCCAATCACTTCGCCCGTCGCCGGATTCAGAATATCGAGCGTGCGGCCTTCTTCAGCATCGGTCCATTCGCCATCGATCAACAACGGTGCGTCGTAGTGCTGTGTGTTGGTTGTGTCCATTGCGTTATTCCTGTCAGTTCATCTACTTGAGAGGCGAGGCGTGCGCATCGGCATGAAGCGCGTCGCGCGCAAGCGTGTCTTCCGGCTGAAGGTCTTCGAGTCGCTGTCCCGACGGCTCGACGCCCAGCCATGCAACCACGACGATCTGCACGGCGAGCAAGCCGATCATCATCGCGAGCACGCCGACGATGCCGTATTGCGCGAAAAGCGATACCACGATGAAAGGCGTGACGATGGTGGCGCCGCGTCCCAGCGTGTTGCAGACGCCGGAGGCGCGCAGCCGCACTTCGGTCGGAAAGAGTTCGGGCACATACACGGCGAACAGCAGCGCGACCAGCACGTAGATGGGAACGGTCAGCAGCAGTCCGACGACAGGCAGAATCACGGGGCTCGAGATGAACGGATACATCGCACCGAACACGATCGCAGCAAACGACGAGCCAATGATGGTCCGCTTGCGTCCCCACACGTCGGCCGTGAGCGCGCCGATGGCGGAACCGATAGGCGCGCCCAGCGACATCACGAGCGCAAACCCGAACGACTTCGCAATGCTGAAGCCCTGATGCACGAAGAACGTGGGCAGCCAGGTCACGAACCCATACAGCAGCGTGTTGATGACGACGAGCGTCACGCAGCCGACGATCATCCGTTGCAGCATCGCGCCGCTGAACAGCGAACCGAACGACAGCGCCTGCGGCGCCGCCGCGCCGGGTTTCGTGGACGCGGGCGCAGGCAGCGGCTTGCCGCCTCGCGCAGCCGTGACTTCGGTTTCGATCCGGCTCAGAATCGCGTCGGCTTCCTCATGCCGTCCGACGGAATCGAGCCAGCGCGGCGACTCCGGCAACGACTTGCGCGCATACCAGACGCCGAGTGCACCCACGCCACCGAGCACGAACATCGCTCGCCAGCCGAACGACGGGATCAGCAGCAGTCCGATCAATCCCGCGACAGGCAAACCCGAGACCACGAAAACCGCCATTAACCCTTGCAGCCTGCCGCGCTTTTGCGGCGGCACGAATTCAGTCAGCGTCGAGTAGCCGACCACGTTTTCCGCGCCGAGGCCGAGTCCCATGACGAACCGGCACGCAATCAGCACGCTCATGTTCGGCGCGAGTGCGGCGCCGAGCGATGCCAGACCGAACACGGCCAGATTCGCCTGATACGTGAAGCGGCGGCCGAAGCGGTCGCCGAGAAAACCGGTGCCGAGCGAGCCGAGCATCATGCCGAGAAAAGTCAGCGACACGAACAGCGCGTTCTGCCCAAGCGTGGAGAAGCCCGATTTCAGCGTCGCACCGAGCACCGTCGATGCGACGTAGATATCGAAACCATCGAAAAACATGCCAATGCCGATCAACCACATGATGCGCCGGTGAAATCCCGACATCGGCAAGCGGTCGAGCCTGGGCCCTGCGTTGACGTTCATGTCTGTCTCCTGTCGACGCGGCGGTGCGTAGCGTTCAACGCTTATCGGCGCGCACGTCGTGTTGTATCGAGCTAGCGAAGCACGGCAACGCTCAGCGGGCCTGCATCAATCGCAATGCGTTGACGGTCAGCATGTCGGTCGCGGCGCGGAAGTTCTGTTCCACGCTGCCTTCCTGCGCCGCGAGAAAGAACGCCTTGCACTGCTTCGCGCCGGCTTCGTCGAGCGAGAGAATGCGTGCGGCAAGCGCGTCCGCTTCGGCGTGCAGGCTCGCACGCTCGCATACGCGCGTGACGAGCCCGGCCTGCAAGGCTGCTTCCGGCGCAATGACGTCGCCGAACAGGACCATCGGGAACACGGCTTTGGGCAACGCGTAGCCGCCCAGATACGCCATGATCGCGGCGGGCGGCAGACCTGCCCGCATCTCCGGGAACGCAATCCGCGCCGACGACGCGACGAGCGTGAAGTCGCACAGAATCGCGAGCCCGAAGCCGAAGCCGAACGCATCGCCCTGCACCTGTGCAATCGAGATCAACGACGTGCTGCGCACGAGCCGCTTGAGTTCGATCAGACGCGCAACTTCGGCGCGAATCGAGACGGCGTCCCGCCCCGCGCGTTCACGGCCTGCGCAAAACACGTCGCCATTCGCGCGGATGCGCAGCACGCGTGCTCGCGGCTGCACGGCTTCGCTGCGCAACGCGTCCGACATCGCGTCGAACATCGCGCCCGACACCTCGTTGCCGGCCTCCGGGCGGTTCAGCGTGAAGGTGAGCGTGTCGCCGGTATGTTCGATCAGAACGGGGGCCTGCAATGGACTGCGATCCATGTCGTCTCCTGTTGTATAATCTGTATACAGCGTATTCATAGAATTTCGAGGTGTCAATGCCCGCCGCAAAAACTGCTTCCTCAAAGGCCACGACGACCCAAACGCGCGAGGCGCCCAGCCTGGAATCGATCGCCACGCGATACCACGCGCAACTGCGCACGCTGGACTCCACGGGCGATTCGTTGAGCGACGGCGTCGTCGTGCCCGCGTTGCGCGAGGCGATCGTGGAGGGCGTGCTCGCGCCGGGTAGCCGTTTGTCCGAGGTCCAGGTCGCGAAACAGCTGAACGTCAGTCGCACGCCCATGCGTGAGGCGTTCGCGCAACTCGAGCGCGAAGGGCTGGTGACCATCCTGCCGCGGGTGGGCGCCTACGTGCGGTCAGTCACACTGCGCGACGTGGAAGAGATCTATACGGTGCGTGCCGCGCTCGAATGTCTCGCGGTGCAGCTCGCATCCGAGCGCATGACTGCGCTCGGTACTGCGCAACTGGACGACGTGATCGAGGCGATGCGGACAAGCGTCGATGCGAACGACGTGGCAGCCTATGTCGATGCATTGGACCGCTTTTATACGATCGTCATGACGATTGCCGACAACCGCACGTTGCAGCAGAGCCATGCGTCGCTCATCGGCCCCGTGCGTCGACTGCGCCGCATCGCGATGGCGCGAGGCGGACGCATGCGCGCGTCGTTCGAACAGGCCGTACGAATTCGCGATGCCATCGTCAACGGCACGAAAGACGTGCAGCAACTGATGCGGGAACAGCTGCAGGGCGCGTGCGCCGCCGCAGTCGATGTACTGAAAAATGCCGGGAAATAGACAGAGAGACAGAGGCAGGCAGGCGCCACGTTCACGCACCCTGCCTGCGTCATGAAGCCCGGCGTGAAACAGCGCGTTGCCGCTACCGTCGGGGCGTACGTTCAGCAAACCAGATTGCGATCGACATGACGGCGATGCCGGTCAGTTGCAGGTAGCTCAAATGCTGACCGAGAAATAGGCGGTCGATCAGGATCGCGACCGCCGGATACACGAACTGGAACAACGCGATGCGGCTGGTGTTCAGGCGCGCCATGCCGCTGTATATCAACGTGTAGGCCAGACCGGTGTGAATGGTGCCGAGTCCGGCAAGCCACAGCCACGACGTGCCCAGCGCAGGCCAGCCGTGCTGCGCCGGCCAGATCCACACTGTCAGCGTGCCGATCGCGCACTGCCACCACGCGAGGATGCCCGCAGGCAGGTTGCGCAGACGCTTCGCGATGATCGTGACGCATGCCATGCAGAACGCCCCGACGAGGCACAGCACGACACCGAGCCAGTAACCTTGCCCAACGTCGCCCGCTGCCGGACGTTCGGCCATTCCCGTCGCCAGCACGAGGCCAGACATCGCCAGCGAGACCGCGCCAATGCGCCGCCTGCCGATCGATTCCTTCAGGCACAGGGCGCCCAGCACCAGCACCCACATCGGCTGAACGTGAAAGAGCACGATGGCGACCCCGGTCGGCATTCGCGCGATGGCGGTAAAGAACAATGCCCAGCTCAAGACCATCAGGGAGCCGGCGGTAAGCACCCACGGGCCGGTGGTTCGCGTCAGTCGCAAGAATCGCGTCTGGCGACGCAACGCCACCCAGAGCGTGAGACCGATCAGGCCGAGCGCACAGCGAAACCACGTTGCCGTCAGCGGATCGGCGTGCGCTTCCTTCACAAAGATGCCGATCGTGCCGAGCAGCGCGCAACCGAGAACAAACGGCCATACGCCGGTGGAAGGGCCGGCCGCGGCCAGGCCGGCGGGCGCGTCGCGAAGGTGCGGGTTCGTATTCATGCGCCCAGTGTGGATTTCCTTCACTCGAACGAAAAGCGCATAATTCGAAGCCTATCCATTCGAAATTCGAAAGCGGCGGAAACCATGAAACAGCGCGACGTACAGACAGACTGGCTGAGATGCTTCGTCGCCGTGGTCGATGCAAGATCGCTGTCGAGTGCGGCAGGCGAGGTGCATCGGTCACAGTCGGCGGTGAGCATGCAGCTCAAGAAGCTTGAAAGCGCGCTGGGGCTGCGGCTCGTCGAGCGCGGCCCACGCTCGCTCGAACTCACGCCCGACGGCCAGACACTGCTCGGCTACGCCCGCCGAATCCTGGACCTGCACGCACAAGCCCAGATTGCGCTGAAAGGCGAGCAGCTTACCGGCCGCGTACGGCTCGGCGTGCCCGACGACTATGCCGCGAAATACCTGACACCGGTGCTCAAACGGTTCGCGCCGCGGCATAGCGGCGTCGAAATCGAACTGATCTGCGAGCAATCGACATCGCTCATTCCACGCGTGGCGAACGGTGAACTGGACATCGCGCTGGTGTCGCGCGATCACGCGCGGCGCGGCACGCTCCTGTTTCACGAGCCGATGGTCTGGGTTGGCGCAGCGCAGTTCGAGTTGTGGCGACGCGATCCGATTCCCATCGCCGTCTACGAGAGCGAGAGTCTCGCCCGACGCAGTGCGATCCATTCACTGGCGCAGCAAGGGCGGCGCTACAAGGTGGTCTACAACAGTTCCAGTCTTGCCGGGCAGATCGCGGCAGTCGAAAGCGGGTTGGCTGTGGCGGCGCTGACGCAATGTAGCGCGCCCGAGCATCTGCGCATTCTTGGCCCCGACGAGGGTTTGGGGCCGCTCGAACCGATGGAGGTGGCCGTCTACCGAAGCCGCGATTCGCGCGGCTCGAAAGCCGTGGACACCCTGCACGGCTTGCTGGTCAAGACGCTACGCCAGTCGGCTTCGGCTTGATACGTATCAAACGGTCGCCAGCGGACGCTCCGTACATTGGCGGCATGGCGAACGAACGACGAACCGGACGGTGGGGCTTGCTGGCCCTCGCACTTGCCGCGGCCGCATTGGCGGCGGGCGGCTATGCGCTGTTGCGTTGGCCCGCGTTGTTCGGGCGCGGCAACGCGCCTTCCCAAATCGTGGTGTCGGGCAATGTCGAGGCACACGAGAGCGTTCTGAGCGTCACGCAGGTGCAGGCGCCCATCGTTTTCCTCCCGTTCGACGAGGGCGCACGGGTGCCTCGCGGCACCGTGCTTGCGCGCGTGGACGATCATCTCTACCGGCGCCAGGTGGAAATCGATCGCGCCAACCTCGACGTGCAGACGGCGCAAGTGGCCGCCAACCGCAGCACGCTGGAGGCCGCCCAGCAAAGCGTGTCGAGCGACCGGTTCGACCTCGCCGAGAAGAAGCACGACTACGAGCGCGCCGAGACGCTCGCCGGTCACGCTGCCGTGTCGCAGCAGGCCCGCGACCTGGCGCTGACGGCGTTCAGGCAGTCGGCCGCCACGCTCGCCCACGACGAAGCGCTCGTCGCCGCCGCGCGCAATAACGTCGCGCTTGCGCTCGCCAATGTGGAGGCCGCGCAGGCACGGCTCAAACTCGACGAAACGACGCTTGCCTACACGGAATTGCGCGCGCCGTTCGACGGCGTCATCGCGGTGCGCGAAGCCGAACTGGGCCAGCTTGCGGGCCCCGGCGTGGCCGTCGTCACGCTCGATGAACTCGACCACGTGTGGCTGCGCGCGTACGTGAACGAGCCCGACATCGGCAAGATTCGGCTGGGCGAGGCGGTCACCGTCCGTACCGACGCCTACCCGGCGAGAGACTATCGCGGCCGCATCAGCTTCATCTCGCCGCAAGCCGAGTTCACGCCGAAGACGGTGGAAACGCACGCGCAACGCGTCACGCTCGTCTATCGCATTCGCATCGACATCGACAACCCGACGCACGAGTTGCTGCCCGGCATGCCGGCCGACGCGACGATTCCCACGCGCGCGAGCGGACAATGAGCACGCCGGCAGGCACGCCCGCCATCGTGGTGGAAAACCTGGTGCGGCGCTTCGATGCGAACGAAGCCGTGCGAGGCGTTTCGTTGCAGGTGGAGCGCGGCGAAGTCTTTGGGCTCGTCGGTCCCGACGGCGCCGGCAAGACCACGCTGATGCGCATGCTGGCTGGCGTGCTGCGACCCGACGCGGGCCGCGTGGTGGTCGAAGGCATCGACGTCGCTGCCGACCCCGAGCGCGCAAAGACCGTGCTGAGCTACATGCCGCAGCGTTTCGGTCTTTACGAAGACCTGACGGTCAACGAGAACATCTTCTTTTACGGCGAACTGTTCGAGGTGCCGCGCGCCGAATACCGGCCGCGCGTGGACGAACTGCTTCACGCCGCCGGTCTCGGCCCGTTCAGGCGGCGGCTGGCGGGTCAGCTTTCGGGCGGCATGAAGCAGAAACTCGGGCTGATCTGCGCCCTCGTGCACCGTCCGGCCGTCGTGCTGCTTGACGAGCCCACGACAGGCGTGGACCCGGTCTCGCGACGCGACTTCTGGGCCATCCTCTACCGGCTGCGCGAGGAAGGCGTGACGATCGTGATGTCCACCGCCTACATGGACGAAGCCCAGCGCTGCTCGCGGCTCGCGTTGCTCCATGCCGGGGAGGTGCGCCGTTGCGATACGCCCGAACGCCTGAAGCAGACCATGGCCGGCGCGCTGCTTTCCATTGCGGGCGACGATCCACGTGCGCTGGAGGCGCAGATCGAGGGCACGCCAGGTGTGCTGGGCGTGCTGCTGATGGGCGACCGGATTCACGTGCGCGTGGATGACGGCGCACGGCGCGCGCCGGAACTCGAAGCGCGGCTTGCCGCGTGCGGACTGTCGCACGCGCCGGTCGAAGCGGTCGAGCCCGGCATAGAAGACGTGTTCGTCGCGCTCGTGGGAGACACGGCATGACGGCGCCCGAGGCCGAGGCCGCACCCGCGGGCGCCGCACCGCCCATCGTGCTCGCGCGTGGGCTCACGAAACGCTTCGGCAAATTCACCGCCGTGGACGCGCTCGATCTTTCGATCGCGAAAGGCGAAGTAGTCGGATTCGTTGGCCCGAACGGCGCCGGCAAGTCAACGACGATCCGCATGCTCTGCGGCCTGCTGACCCCGAGCGGCGGCAACGCCTGGGTGGCGGGCTTCGACGTGGGCCGCGACCCCGAATCCGTGCGCGCCCACATCGGCTATATGTCGCAGAAGTTCTCGCTCTACGCCGACCTGACCTGCCGCGAAAATCTGCGCTTCTTCGCCGGCATCTATCGCGTGCCGCGGGCAGTGCTCGACGAGCGCCTGCGCTTTGCGATCGAGATGGCCGGCATCGTGGGCCGCGAAGACATGCTCGTGCGCACGCTCGCAGGCGGCTGGCGCCAGCGGCTCGCGCTCGGTTGCGCGATCCTTCACCGGCCGCCGGTGCTTTTCCTCGACGAACCGACTTCGGGTGTCGAACCGCAGGCTCGCCGGCAGTTCTGGAATCTCATCCACCGGTTTGCGGCGGACGGGGTCGCTGTGCTCGTATCCACGCACTACATGGACGAGGCCGAATACTGCAATCGCATCGCCCTCATCGACGCGGGGCGGCTCGCGACGGTCGGCAGCCCGGGCGCGTTGCGGGAGAAAGCACTCGGCGGCACGCTTTTCGAGCTGGCCGCCGCTTCGCTGGGCGAAGCCGTGCAGGCGCTGCGCGCGACGCCCGGCGTGCTCGACGCAGCGATCTTCGGCGACAAACTGCACGTGCTCGTCTGCGACACGCCCGGCGCACCGGCTGCGGCCCTCGCCGCCGGCCTGCCGGCGCGGCTGGCGGCGGCCGGCATCGCCGCATCGGCGCCGCGAGCGATCCGGCCGAGCCTCGAAGACGTATTCGTGCGGCTCGTGGAACGCCCCGCGCAGCAGGAGGCGTCATGAGGCCGCGCCGCCTCTTCGCCATCGCCTTCAAGGAGACGCTGCAGATATGGCGCGATCCGCGCAGCCTCGCCATTGCGCTCTTGATGCCGTTCATGCAGATGCTGCTGCTCGGCTACGGCGTGAGTCTCGACATCCGCCACGTGCCGCTTTGCGTGCACGACGAAGCGCGCACGCAGACGAGCCGCGAGCTCGTTGAACGTTTCGTGTCGTCCGGCTGGTTCTCGGCGGTTCATACGCTCGACAGCGAGCGCGCCGTGCGCGAGGCGATCGATCGCGGCCAATGCAGCGGCGCCGTGACGATTCCCGTGGACTTCACGCGCACGCTGACCACGACCGGCGTCGCGCCCGTGCAAACCGTCTTCGATGCGACGGACACCAACACGACCAACATCGCCACGGGTTACGCGCAGGGTGTGGTGGCGCAGATCACGACGGCCTTCGCTGCGCGCTGGGCATCGGACCACGGGCTGCGAACGTCGACGGTCGGCACGGTCGATCTCGAATCGCGCGTTTGGTACAACGAGGGGCTCGACAGCCGCAACTTCATCATTCCCGGCGTGGTGGCCGTCATCCTCGCGCTGGTGGGCGCGCAGCTCACCTCGCTCACCATTGCGCGCGAGTGGGAACGCGGCACGATGGAGCAACTCATCTCCACGCCCGTCACGCCGCTCGAAGTGCTGGTGGGCAAGCTCATGCCGTACTTCGCCGTCGGGTTCGTCGATGCCGTCTTCTGTCTCGTGGGCGCCGTCTTCTGGTTTCACGTGCCGTTTCGCGGCAGCCTGCTCACGCTCGCCACCACCACCGCGCTCTTTACGCTCGTCGTGCTCGGCATCGGTTATCTGGTCTCGGTGCGCATTCGCAGTCAGCTTGGCGCAAGTCAGGTGGCGCTGCTGCTGACGATGCTGCCCACCACGATGCTGTCGGGCTACACGTTCGCCATCGAGCAGATGCCGGCCCCGGTTCGCGCCGTGACCTATATCGTCTATGCGCGCTACTACGTGGCGATTCTGCGCGCCGTGTTCCTGAAGGGCAGCACGCTGGCCGAACTCGCCGCGCCGCTCGCGGCGCTCACGTTGTATGCCTTCATGATCGGCTGGTTCAGCGTGCGCGCGTTTCGCAAGCATCTGGACTGAAGCGGGGCGACACCATGTTCGAACGCATCACCGCGATGCTCGTCAAGGAGTTCCTGGAACTGAAGCGCGACCGCTGGGCGCTCTTCCGGATCGTTGTGCCGCTGATCGTGCAGGTGATCGTCTACGGCTATGCGGCAACGTTTACGGTCAACCACGTCGCGACGGCCGTGCTCGATCTCGACGGCAGCGAGGCGAGCCGCGACCTCACTTCCCGCTTCGTCGCCACAGGCCGCTTCGACATTGTCGACGTCGCCCACACGCAGAAGGACATCACGCACGACCTCGACGGCGGCCGCGCCGATCTCGCACTCGTCATGCAGGCGGGCTTCGGGCAGCATCTGCTGGATGGGCAACGCGCGCCGCTGCAAATCCTCGTAGACGGGACAAACTCGAACACCGCCCTCATTGCCCTTGGCTACGCCAGCCAGATCGTGGCCGCGTTTCAAGCCGACTCACAGCGCGCGGCCTGGCCGACGTCCGCGGGCGCGGCACAGCCATCGGTTTCCGTCGCGCTCGTCGCGCGCCCCTGGTTCAACGAAGGGCTGGAGGACCGCTGGTTCTTCATTCCCGGCGTGGTTGCCACGCTCACGCTGCTGCAGGTCATGACCTTGACCGCATTTGCGGTCGTACGCGAACGCGAGGTGGGCACGCTCGAGCAGATCATGGTGAGCCCCATCCGGCCCGTCGAATTCATTCTCGGCAAGACGGTGCCGGCGTTCCTGATCGGGCTCGCCGACGTGGCGATCGTGACCACGCTCGGCATTGCCTGGTTCGACGTGCCCTTCGTGGGCAGCTGGCTCGTCATGCTGGTAGGTGTCGTGCTGTTTCTGTTTGCCGTGCTCGGCATGGGCCTGCTCATGTCGACGTTCTCGCGCACGCAGCAGCAAGCGTTCGCGTTGAACTTCTTTTTCGTCAATCCGCTGTTCATCCTCTCGGGATTCGCGTTTCCGATCTCGGCCATGCCGCCGGTGCTTCAATGGCTGACGTTTCTCAATCCGCTGCGTTATTTCCTCGTCGTGCTGCGCGCCGTGTTCCTCAAAGGCGCGGGAATGGGCGTGCTCTGGCCGCAGTTCGCGGCCATGGCCGCACTCGGCGTCGTGATGCTGACGTTCAGCGTGCTGCGTTTCAGTAAATCGCTCGATTGAATTCGCGCTTGGCGCGTGGCCCTTCGCGCTTGCCCTTCGCCGTTGCCGTGAACAATCGAACACAACGCACGTGCGGACCCGGGCACTGGCATGAACGCGGGTCAGGTTTCTGCCGAGGCGTCAGCACTTCGTCCGCGAGTGGCTTCAGCCTGCCGCGATCACGAACGTACCGGCCGCCACGAGCGCACCACGCCAGAGCCAGTCGAAGTTGATCCAGCCACGACGCAATAGCTCGAGCCCGAGATACTCGTAGGCGGCGAGCGCGATAAGCGCGGTCGCGCCAAGCGTCGCGAGCGTATGAAGCACCGTGAATTGCAGCGAAACTTCGAGCGGATCAAGCACGCCATGAAGCGCACCGCATGTCGGCAGCAATGCCGGCATCAGCATGAGCCCCGCGCCATGCAGTGTCGCCATCAGCGAAGACCACGCCACGAGCCCGACGAAGCCAGCCGTCATGCCGACGCGCACGCGATGCCGGTGGCCGTACACCTGCTGCCACGCCGCCCAGCCGATCAGCACGGCACCGAGCATCCAGTGCAGGCGGGAAAGCGGCAGCCACGCATCGAGCACGGCCGCCGAACTCGTGAACAGCAGGATCGAGGCTGCATGGCCCAGTGCGATGGGCGGCAGCGCCATGAGCAACGCACGACGACTGCCGCGCTGCAGCCCCAGCGCCGTCGCGAAGAGCCACCCCATCGCGGGATTCACGCCATGAAAGACCCCGCTGCCGATCACGGCAGCCCAGATGGTCCAGTTCGCGTCGAACAGGCCGCTCATCGCGCACCCGGCACGTTCACAGCGGTTCAGGGGTAGCAGTACGAATCGGACGAACAGTCACCGCCCTCCAGCCGGATCTGGTGCGGCCGGTGCGACTTCGGCCACTCGAGCAGGAAGCGCTCGTCGAACGCGATGCCGCCTTCGGCTGCCGCGTCGAGCTTGACCATCCAGCCGTCGATGCCGTCGGGATAGAACTGTTCGTCGATCGCGCCGTAGAGCGAATTCGTGAAGTACACGCGACGGCCGTCGCGGCTCACTTCGATCATCTGCGGACCGCCGTTGAGCGCACGGTCCCGCGCACGCGGATGCGCCGCGCGCGAAACAATGCCACCGACGCGCACACTACCCGTGAGGCGCGCATTTTCCGGATCGGACACATCGTACTGGCGCAGGTCGCCGGTGCCCCAGCACGCGACATACAGGAAGCGGTCGTCGAGCGAAAGGGCGATATCCGTGACGAGGGGCGGCACGGCCGCAAAGCTCTTGAGCATGGGCGGAAGCCGTTCAGGGTCGGCCGGCTCGGCGGGAATCTCGATGATCTTGCGCGCCGCCCAGCGATCGCCGTCCAGATACCACTGCCAGATCGACGCAGAGAGGTCCTTCAAACTGATGACGGAGTTCACGAAGCCATAGGGCCGCGTGGGGTTGTGCGCGGGACGCAGTTCGAACACAAGCTGGTTTTCCGCGCCGAAATCGAGCACCTGCTTGTGCTGCCGCGTATGCAGATCCCAGAAATGCAGGCGGTGGCCGTACTGGCCGCCGAGCAGCACCTCGGGAACAAGACCGTTTTCGAAGCTCGCCGGCAGACCCCATTCGCTCGACACGAGCGTGTCGTAGCCAAGGTGCCACCAGCCGTCATAGGCAAGCTGTTGCGGTCCACGATCGATTTCCCACTGCCCCAGGATGTCGAAGCTCTCGTGGTCCATCAGGAAGATGCCGCCCGGCGCGTCCCCGTTCGCATTCGCGAGCGCGGTGACATAGATGCCCTCTGGGCCGCAATGCACGGTGTGCGGCCGCGTGTAACCCGCGCGTTGCGCAACGGTGTCGGGTTCATGCACGCGCACGATTTGGGGCCGCCGCGGATCGGGCTTCGTATCGACGATATGAATGCGCGACGAACGCAGCCCCGGCACGACGAGATAACGCCGTTCCGAATGCGGATGTGGCGCGTTGGGACAAAGACACGAACTGCAGGCGTTCCAGCCGAAGTGATGGAGTTCGTCGCCGACGTTGGGCATGGGCAGTCTATGCACGATCTGTGCGAACTGCGCCGAGCCGGGGTCGAGATCGACCACGTCGAGCGTGTCGGGTACGGTGCGCGTGGGATCGAAACTTGCGACGTACGCGAGTGTTTCCTTTGGAGCGTCGCCTGCCATGCGGGCGGATGGATAGAACGTCGGGTCCGGCTTCCAGGTTGCCATGTCTGCCCCCTCCTCAGTGAGCCCTCATGATGCACCCGCATGCGGCGCAATGCCATGGACTCGCCCCTTATTCCACGCAGCGAAATGCATATCAGCGAAGGTGGAAGTACGCGGTGCGAGTACAGGCGTGACATCGCCCCTCCATTTCATGCTCGCCCGCGGTTCGTGTTCCTGCATTCAACCAACGCACCACCATCACTGCGCCCTGCGGCTCGAAACCACCACGCTGGAAGTCCGCCGAATTCAACTTCACACCTACGCCGAAGCCTGGTGCGATGTCGACCATCGAACTTCGTGGTCTAGGGATGAATGGTTTCGCCGCGATTCAGCATGCCGATGAACTCCTCGATCTTGCGCGCCCGTGTTGCCGGCTTTTTGGCGTTTTGTATCCGGAACAGAATGGCGTAGCGGTTTCGGCTATTCAGCGTCGCAAAGAACGCGCTGGCCTTGGGATTGGCATCCAGCGCGGCCTGCAGGTCGTCCGGTACGACCGAGTTGCTGGCTGACGTATAGGCGGCCTCCCAGCGGCCATCCTCTTTGGCCTTTCCGATTTCCCGCATGCCCGAGGGAAGCATTCGGCCTGCGGCGATCAGCGCTTCGGCCCGGTCTCTGTTGAGCCGAGACCAGATGCTTTTCGCGGAGCGCCGGGTGAAGCGTTGCAGCCAGTATTCTTCGCTTTCCGCCTGTTTCTGACCGTCGATCCAGCCATGACAAAGCGCACTCTCTAGCGCCTGTTCGTAAGTCAAGGCAGGCTGCCCGGCGCCCTTTTTGGCGAGGCGCAGCCATATCCCGGTCGAGGTACTGCCGTTTTGCGTCAACCAGTTTTCCCATTCATTCTGATCGAGAAATGTCAGCCGAGGCTCAGTCATGGAAGATCCCAAGGTTGCATTCAGGCAGCGAGGCTTTTCGTTCACCGAAACCTCGCAGATTACCGATTTGCGCAGATTTGGGAATACCCGAGTCATCGAGCCGTCAGCGCATATCCATCGGAATGATTCGCTCAGGCACGCGAATGCCGATGACATTCGGAATGAAAGCAATCGTTCAGTCGCAGTCGACCTCTCAAGCTTCGCGCCTAGCTGCCGGAGAGCCGCATGAGGCTTTCAGCCGTGGCAACGATGGCCTCTTCCCGCGGGCGGGGCGACCAGCCCAGCCGGCGCATGGCCTTTTCGCCGGTGGCATTCAGATTCAAGCCCAGCAGCGGCAGCGACCCTCTCAACGCTGGATCCCTAAGTGCGCCAAGGCGCACCAGCCAGTTAGGCAGTACCCGTGTGGATACCTTGCCGGCAGCCGGCCCCATGCGCGCTTTCAGCACTTTAGCCACGTCCGCGAGCCACATGCTTTCGCCGGCAATGGCAAGAAAGCGCTCGCCGCTGGCGGCTTCATGAGTCATGGCTCGCAGATGCAGATCCGCAACGTCCCGCACGTCGACAAAACCCGAATTGATTTTCGGGTTTCCCGGCTGGCCGTCCAGCATGTTCTTGATCAACCGGATGGAGTGCGAATAGTCGGCGCCAAGCACAGGTCCGAGCACCGTGACGGGGTTAATGGCAGACAACTCCAGACCCCGCCCTTCCCGGGCGATAAAGTCCCAGGCCGCGCGTTCCGACAGCGTCTTCGACTTCTGATAGGGCCAGACATTCGTGCTCGTCAGGTCGCTCCAGTCGGTCTCATTGAAAGGCCGCGTCATGGGTCCATGTCCCGCACAAATCGCCCCGAAAGCGGAGGTCAGCACCACGCGCCGGGCACCAGCATCGCGCGCGGCGCGCAGCACCCGCAAATTGCCATCAACCGCGGGCCTGATCCAGTCCTCTTCGCTTGCCTGAGTGCCGGTGGGTGTCGGTGACGCCCCGTGTATCACGTAGGCACAGCCGGCTGCAGCCTCAGTCCAGCCTTCGTCCGAACACAGATCGGCAGCGACGAATGACAGGCGATCGCCAGGTTCGGCCCCGCCTCTGCCGAGGTTTTCGCGCACCTCGGCTTCGCGCGTCAGCGAACGAACCGTGGTCCGCACGCGATAACCCTCGTTCAGCAGCACCAGAATGCAGTGCTGCGCAATGAATCCGGTTCCTCCCGTGACGAGAACCCCTGTGTCGTTGCTTTTGCTGGTCATGTGGATTTCCATGATGGCCGTCCGCCGGCAGGCGTTTGATGGCATCGCCTTGAATGTCCCGGGACGAAGAACCGGAAGATTAAGGCGCAACCTCCGCACTGTTAATGCTCTATAGTCCGACTTGCTTGCGCGACAGTACGATCATGAGTGCCGATCCCTTCTCCGACATCCTCAAATTCACGAACGCCGAATCGCTGGTGACAGGTGGCTTCACGGCCGGCGGCACCTGGGCCATCCGTTTTCCGGTACCGGAAAAGATCAAGTTCTTCGCCGTGGTGAAGGGTGCCTGCTGGGTTTGCATCGACGGCGAGACGGAGCCCATTCGCTTCGGAACCGGGGACGTCGGCCTGCTGACGGCGAAGCGCGCTTTCGTGCTCGCCAGTGACCCGGGCGTCGCGCCCATGGACGCGATGAGCGTGTTTTCCGGTGCGGGAAGATCGACCGCCATGCTGGGCGACGGCAGCGACTTCGCCTACATCGGCGGCCATGTTCTGCTTGACCCGGCAAGCGGGCAGTTGCTGTCGGACGTCCTGCCGCCGTGGATTCACGTGCCGGCGGCTTCACCGCAGGCCACGTCCTTCCGGTGGCTTCTCGACCAGCTCGTGGAGGAACGTGCGGGCGACCTGCCCGGCGCAGCGCTCGTCTCGGCGCAACTCTCGCAACTGCTCTTCATCCAGATTCTGCGCGCCCACCTGAAAACATCTGCGCCCATGTCGGGGTGGCTGCGCGCGTTGGGCAACCCGCGCATCGCGCCCGCGCTCCGCTTGATGCACGACGACCCTGCGCGCTCGTGGCATCTCGATGAGCTGGCAAGCGCATGCGCGATGTCCCGCACCACGTTCGCTTTCCACTTCAGGACGAGCGCGGGTGTCGCGCCGCTGACCTATCTCGCGCAGTGGCGCATGCGCCTTGCCGAACGCACGCTGCGCGACGAGAACACGCCGGTGGCCGCGGTTGCGCAGTCGCTCGGTTACTCGTCCGAAAGTGCCTTCAGCAACGCCTTCAAGCGCATGACCGGCCATTCGCCGAAGGCGTACCGCCATCTCGCGCGGGCTGCCGCGTCCCGCACCGCTGAAAGCGGGACCCGCGGCGCTCGCGAGGAAGAAGCCTGAACCACGACCCATGTGTTGAACCGGCTGGCGCAAGGTCACGCGCCTGCGCCGCTGTGCCCAGTTCAGCATCGACTACAGCCTGCCGAAACGCACCGCCGTCTATATCTTCGACACGTTCCAACGGAAGTCCGGGCCCCATGCCGTTGCCGACGTGTACCTGTATGCGCCGTTCACCAGCAGCACACAGAACGTCGTAGTCGCCGGAATCAGGCACCGCTTGAAATGGGACGACCGCGAGACAACGTTCTGGCGGTCCTGTCATCGAGCACAGAGGGCATCAATGACGATGCGCACGCGAGGCCGGGCGCGACAGGCGCGGCACCGACACGAAGCATGGCGTCCCGCAACAATTACAGCGCGCGCACAATCCCGCCATCCACACGGATGTTCTGGCCGGTGATGTAGCCGGCGCCCTCAGACAGCAGGAATGCGACGGTCTTTGCGATTTCTTCGGTCTTGCCGAAACGGCCGGCCGGGATTCGCGCAACGATTTCGGGCGTCTCCGGCCAGCTATCGATGAAACCGGGCAGCACGGAGTTGATACGAATGTTCTCCTTCGCGTAACGATCCGCATACAGGCGCGTGAACGAACTGAGTGCCGCACGAAGCGCGGACGATACCGGCATCGCCTGCTCGGGCGCATCCGCCGCGAAGCTGGAAATATTGACCACCGCCCCGCCGCCTTGAGCCTGAAAGACCGGCGTCACGCGGCGCAGCACACGTGCCACGTTAAGCACGATCAGATCGAGGCCGGCGTGCCACTGCTCGTCTTCGATGGATAGCAGGTCGCCCTTGGGCGGGTGGCCCGTGTTGTTCACGACCGCATCGATACGACCATACTTCTCGAGCGTTTCGCGCACCAGACGGTCAATATCGGCCACCTCGGTCACCGACCCCGACATTCCGAAACCGCCCAGTTCCCTTGCCAGTTCGATAGCGCTGCCCGACGGCGACATCAGCGCGACCCTATAGCCGGTGGCTGCAAGTTCCCTTGCTATCGCCGCGCCCATGCCCTTGCCTGCTGCCGTCACGATCGCTACTTTTTCTACAGCCATGATGTTCTCCGGATGGATGGGTCGACCACTGGAAGCAGGCGCCTTTTTGCTGCTTTTCGCCGCAATATAGGACGATACAATGTCAATGTCGAATGATGATTTCTCCGGTCTGCCAGTAGATTTTCTGCACCATGGATACGCGAAAAACACCCGCCTTACCTCCGCTCAATGCCCTGCGCGCATTCGAGGCGGCGGCACGCAATCTCCATTTCAGGCTGGCCGCCGAAGAAATCGGCGTCACCCAAGGGGCCGTCGCGCAGCAGGTTCGCCATCTCGAAAATGCTTTGTCGCTTCGGCTTTTCGAACGGCTGCCGCGAGGGCTCGCGCTTACAACGGAGGGCCTTGCGTATTTTTCCGCGGTCCAACGCGCGCTGAACATCATCCAGGACGCTACGGAAGCCCTCAATCGCCGGTCATCGTCGCTCACGATCAGCACGCCCCCGTCTTTCGCGTCGAAATGGCTTATTCCCAGACTGTCCGAATTCAGTGAATCCCATCCGGCAGTCGAAGTGCGCATCATCGCCGACGAAAAGCTATGCACGTTCAAGGCCGATGGCGTCGACATCGCCATTCGCCTCAGCAAGTCGCCTTTCGGCAAAGGGCTTGTCGGCGAGTTGCTGTTTCCTCTCGAGATTTTCGCGGTAGGCAGTCCGTCGCTGCTCGACGGTCCCAAGCCGCTGACCAAACCATCGGATTTGGCGAGGCACGTGCTGCTCCACGACGCACACGACTTATGGCCGGAATTTATCGCTGCGCTGAAGCAGGGAAGTCGAGTCGACCCCACCAAAGGACCACGCTTCAATCAATCGGCACTCGCTATCGATGCGGCCGCCGCCGGCCAGGGCATCGCATTGACCAGCGAACCCCTCGTCGAGCGAGACATTGCGGCAGGCAGGCTGCGCCGGATTTTCGATTTTTCGCTCGCTCTTTCACTCGGCTACTACGTCGTGTATCCCGAAGGTTTATCGGATTCGGGCGCGAAGCGAGCCATGCGGGATTGGCTCCTCGCGCAGCGAAACAAGGACGGGCAACACAGCGCCATCAACTCGCTTCACCCCTGATCGACTGTTCACTGCGCGGGCCGAATGCGTGAAGCGCGCGACACCGACGCGGCGGCACGTCTTCGTTCACGAGCATCAGGCGCATCACGTACGGAGCACGTTGCCTTATCCCCGTCGGCTGCCGAAACCGGTAAAGAAAGCCTCGGCATTCGCCGCGAGCGTCCCGAGGTGATAGCCGCCTTCCTGCACGATCACCGATGGCAGTTGCAACGCACCGACCGTCTCGCCCAGTCTCGCAAACCCTTCGGTCGTGACAGCCACCTTCGATTGCGGATCTTCCCGATAGATGTCGAAGCCAAGCGCAAGGACCAGCACATCGGGCTGAAAGCGGTTCAGCACACGCAACGCAGCGTCCACCCGCTCGAAAAAGACGGCTTCGGACGAACCATGCGGCATCGGCAGGTTCACATTGAAGCCTTGTCCTGCGTCGGCGCCAGTCTCTTCTTCATATCCCGCTACGACCGGATAGAAATTGGTCGGGTCGCCGTGAATGGATACGTAGAGCACGTCGGCACGCCCGTAGAAAATTTCCTGCACGCCCTGACCGTGATGCATGTCGGTATCGAGAATCGCGACGCGCTCGAAGCGGCTGCGCAGCGCCTGTGCCGCGATGGCCGCGTTGTTCAGATAGCAGAACCCGCCCGCTGCATCGCGCCGCGCATGATGGCCGGGCGGCCGGCACAGCGCCCAGCTTTCGTGCGCACCTTCATTGATGTCCGCCGCGGCAGCCAGCGCGCTTTGTGCGGACCAATAGGCGGCCCGCCACGTGTTCTCGCCGATGGGACAACTGCCGTCGGCCAGATAGCGCGCCGCTTGCGCGAGCACGCCGCGCAGCGGATTGGGCTCGCGCACGTAGACATTCGACATCACTTCATCGCCCCAGTCGTCGGGCATTTTCTTCCAGTCGCGATGTGCTTCTTCAAGGAACCGCAGGTAGTTCATGTCGTGCACCGCGGCGAGCGGCGCGACGCCGCGGTCGGCGGGTTCCCGCACGTCGAAGCCCAGCGAGCGCGCGGCGGCAACCAGACGCGACGCGCGCTCAGGCACTTCCTGCGGGGCGCGCATCTGGCCGCGCGACAGGTAACTGCGCGGATGGTGCAGCAACTGTGCAGGGTGAAAGTACGTCTTCATCGGAACACCTTTTCTGCGATGGTTCAGTGTGAATCCACGGTGGAGGTAGAGGCAGATGTGGTGCCGGCGCGCGCAAGCACCGCATTGAGCAGCACATTCGCGCCACGCGTGACGTCGTCCGGCAGCGCGTCTTCCGCCTCGTTGTGCGACAGACCACCAACGCATGGAATGAAGACCATCGCGGTCGGACAATGGCTCGCCAGCAGAATCGCATCGTGCCCCGCGCCACTCACGATGCGCTCGCTGGTATAGCCGAGCGCCTTCACGGCGTCCTGCACGAGCGTGACGCACGAGCCGTCGAACGGCGTAGCAGCGCTGCGCCAGTACGTGTCTACAGCGACCTGTACACCGCGCTGCGCGGCAATGTGCGCGCACGTATCGCGCAACGCTTCGCTCATCGCGTCCACTTCGCCGTCGTCGTGATGGCGCAGATCGACGGTGAACGACACCTGTCCCGCAATCGTGTTGCGCGACGCATCCGGAATGCCGATCTCGCCAATCGTGGCAAGTCCGCGCGGCGCATAGCCCGCCACGATGCGCTCCAGTTCGAGCGCGATCTGGGCGGCGGCAAACAGCGCATCCTTGCGGTACGGCATGGGCGTGGTGCCCGCGTGCGCCGCCATGCCGGTCACCGTGACGTCGAGCCAGCGGATCGCCTGGCCGCCTGTGACGACGCCGATCTGCGTGCCATTTGCTTCAAGCACCGGGCCCTGTTCAATATGCGCCTCGAAATACGCATCCACCGGCGTGCCGGTCGCTCGCGTGCCGCGATAACCGGTCGCACTCAAAGCGTCCGCAAGACTGACGTTGTGTGCGTCGCGTCTGGCGAGCGCATCCGCAAGCGGCATGGCGCCGGTAAACACCGCCGATCCCAGCATCGCGGGCGTGAAGCGCGCGCCTTCCTCGTTGGTCCACGATACGATCTCGATCGGCTTTTCCGTGACGACGCCGGCATCGTTCAGAACACGCACCAATTCCAGCGCAGCCAGCACGCCGTAGACACCATCGAAGCGGCCGCCATGCGGCTGCGTGTCGAGATGGCTGCCCACCAGTACCGGCGCTGCGTGCGGATTCGTGCCGTCACGCCGGGCAAACAGATTGCCCACTTCATCGACACTGACCGTCAGATTCGCTTCGCGGCACCACTGCGCGAACAGGGCCCGGCCTAGCCGGTCTTCCTCGCTCAGCGCGAGCCGCCGCACGCCGCCGCCCGGCGTCGCGCCGATCTGTGCCATGTCCATGAGGCTTTGCCACAGCCGCGCGCCATCGACCTTCAACAGAGGTTTCATCGTCATTGCGTCGAATTCCGGTTGATGCTTTCAGTTCACGCCGAGCGCTTCCGCTGCGTCGCTGTGCGTTGCGCGCCGTGCGTCGAGCGCGACGATGCAGATCAGCGAAACGCCCGCGAGACACGTATAGAACACCGCGAGCGGCCACCATTGGCCGACATAACGATGCGCGAGCCACGTGCCGACAAGCGGCGTCAGACCGCCCGCCATCGCGCCGCATACCTGATACGCGAGCGAAATGCCCGAATAGCGCACACGGGTGGGGAATATGCCGCTGACAAAGCCTGCGATCACCGAATAGAAGCCCGACATGCACACCGTCGCAATGGCGATGCCGAACACCATCGGCAACCGCGTGCCGCCTTGCACGAGCACGAACATGGGGTACGGCGAAATCATGGCGAGCAGCGCCATCAGTTTGAGAAAGCGCACGCCGCCCATACGCTCGCCGAGCCATGCGGCCACCGGCTGCCACAGGAACTGGATGACCGCGACCGCAAACAGACAGTCGAGAATCAGCGAGCGCGTCACGCCGACGTATTGCGTGGTGTACGCAATCATGAACGTATTGGTGAAATAGACGCCCGCAATGCCCAGCGTATTCGCGCCCATGCACAGCAGCACGAGGCCCCATGCCGAGCGGAAAACCTCGGCCACCGGCAGTTTCACCGTGCGGTTCGCTTCCTTCACGCGCGCGAATTCCGGCGACTCGTTCACGCCGAGCCGAATGACGATACCGACGACCAGCAGCACCGCACTCGCGAGAAACGGCAGACGCCAGCCCCACGCGAGAAAGTCGGCCTTGTCCATCGACGACACGGCGCGGAACGCCACGAGCGACAGGATCAGGCCCGCAGGGCTGCCGAGTTGCGCGAACGAGGCAAAGAACGTGCGCTTGCCCGGCGGGGCATGCTCGCCCGCCATCAGTACCGCGCCGCCCCATTCGCCGCCTACGGCGATGCCCTGCACGATACGCAGCGCCACGAGCAGTACGGGCGCCAGCGCGCCCACACTTCCGTACGACGGCAACAGCCCGACGCAAACCGTTGCGGCGCCCATCATCATCAACGTGACCATCAGCGCGTTCTTGCGACCAATGCGGTCGCCAAGATGGCCGAATACGATGCCGCCCAGCGGCCGCGCGAAGAAGCCGACCGCGAAGGTCGCGAACGACGCCATCGTGCTGACGAAGCGGTCGCCCGAGGGAAAGTACAACTCGCCGAACACGAGCGCCGCCGCGGTCGCGTAGATATAGAAGTCGTACCACTCGATCATCGTGCCGATGAACGCTGCCAAGGCGGCGCGCCCGGGCTGGCGGAGTGAAGAACTGGATGGCGTCATGCTGGCTCCTGAAGCACGTTCGGCGTGATGGTGGCGACCGGCGGCGTGCGTATTGTTGTGAGTGCCTGGGCGGTTTGCCCGGCCTATTTCCCGCGCATGAGCCATTTATCGGTAGCCAGAAAATATTAGTCAAATTTCGAGTTATTATTTCGCGCATAAATCTGGCTAATACTTAACTCGATCTGGCTGCGGCGGGCTGCCGCGAAAGGCATGACGGTGCGCGCGGACCCCGCGAATTTTCTGAACGACCGGCTCGACTGGAACCTGCTGCGCACGTACCTCGTCATCATGCAGGAGCGCAGCCTGAGCCGCGCTGCGGCGCGGCTGCACGTGACCCAGCCGGCCGTGAGCCAGGCGCTGCGGCGCCTCGAGGAAACACTGGAGCGCAAGCTGATTGAGCGGCGCGGCCCGTATTTCGCACCAACCGAGGCCGGCGAAGCCGTTTATCAGATTGCCAGCGACATTTACGGCAACATCTCGCGGCTCGAAACCGATCTCGACGAGCGCACAGGCGACATCTCCGGCACGATTCGCCTGCTCACAATCAGCCGCATCGAATCGCCGGTCTACGACGAATTTCTTGCAGACTTTCACCGCGCCTATCCACGCATCGATCTGCAGATCGAAGTGATGCGCTCGTCAGACATCATCTCGTCCCTGCTGCAGAAAACGGCGACGGCCGGGTTGGCGCTGTGTCGTACGCCGCACGAAAAGCTCGGTATGCAGTGCTTCCTGAGACAGCGCTATGCGATGTTCTGCGGGCGGCATCATCGGCTGTTCGGCAAATCGCAGCTGGCGATGGAAGATCTGCTCGCAGAAAACTTCGTGTCGTTCACGAGCGACCAGATTGGCGACAGTCTTTCGCCATTGACGGTGTTTCGCGACCAGAAAGGCTTCACCGGGCGAATCGTCGCGTCGTCGCCGAGTCTGGATGAAGTCCGGCGGCTCGTTTTCGCCGGCTATGGCATTGGCTGCCTGCCCGAACATATCGTGCGCGACGATCTCGCCCAGCAACGGCTGTGGAAATTGCCGCCCGACGAAGGGCTCATCGACGTCGACGTATTCCTGCTATGGCATCGCGAACGCAGAATGAACGCGGCGGACCAGGCGTTTCTCGACAGCATGGAGCGCTGCATGCACCAGTATTCCCTCGCTGAGCGGCTGGGGAAGTGACGCAAGAACGTATCGAGACCAATTCCGGCGAGCGATACGCTCGCATTGTTCCCGTCGCTCAGTTCGGCACGCTGGCATCGCTCACGCTGTCCACCCTGCCCACCCTCACCACCACGGTCGCCTGAGCGCATGGCGCTTGCGCCAGCGCGGCGGTTGCCTGCCCGTCATTCAAGGGCAGATCGATCACACGTAATGGCGCCGGGTCGCTGAGCAGCGGTTCGTCCTGATCCAGGCGCACGTCGATACTTTGCAGATCATCCGCGAGCCCCACGCCGGTGGCTTTCAAAATCGCTTCCTTGCGAGCCCAGCAGCGTTGGAACAAAGGCAGCCGCTCATGCGGCATCGCCTCGCCGATGCATCGTCGTTCGGCCGGATGGGCCACCGCAGGCAGCAGGTCCCGGTAATCGCCGAGGCGCGTGAATGTTTCGAGATCGATGCCCACAGGATCGTGCCGGCTTACGGCACACGCAATCCATCGGCCGGAGTGCGAAAGACTGAAGGCAGGGGTGTTGGGCAAGAACGGCTTCCCATAGGGGCCGAGACGGAACGCGTACGGTGTAGAGGCACCACAGGAGCGCACCAGGTGATGAACCATCGTGCGCCCCAGCACGAAGTTGTGGCGATCCGAAGGCTGATGGAAGCGCGCCGACCGCTGGCGGTCTTCGTCCATCAGCAGGCTGTCATCGCCGAAAGCCTCGGCCCCGTTCAGGACGAGCACGAAGGTGAAGCCGCGCGCCAGTGCGTCGTCACAGGCATGGCGAGCGTCGTGCCATAACGCTGCCGCCGTGGCGTGCAGCACCGTCACGGAGTGGCTTGCACGCGGCACCTTCGATTCGTCTCGCCCGGTCATGCCAACTCCCGTGAGTCTCGCCATTTCTGACTGGCGTCGTACTACGCAACCCGCCCGACCGCCTGGTCAGCGTCGAGTCATTTGCGCCGCAACAGCCACATCAGGTACGGACCGCCAATAAGCGTCGCGATAATGCCGGCCGGCATCTGCTGCGGAAACACGACGTTGCGGCCCAGCCAGTCGGAAAGCACCATCAGCAGCGCGCCAACCAACCCTGCCACGAGCATCTGCGAGCGCGCCCGTGAGAACCCCATCAGCCGCGCAAGGTGCGGCGCCATCAAGCCGACGAACGACATCGGCCCGATCACCACTGTCGCGCCTGCCGTCAGCGCAGCCGCCACCGCAAGCAGCCACAGTCGCGCGTGTCGCGTGCGAACGCCGAGCGCGTCCGAAACGGCACTGCCGAGAGGCAGGATGTCGAGCCATCGCACACTGATCGAGGTTATGGCTGCGCCCGCCACGGCAGCGGTCGCCACAGCGATAGCAGTCGCGGGAAGCATCGCGTAAGTGGAGCCGTAAAGCATGGCGCGCAGCACACTCGCGTAAGCACCGCCGCTCGCTGTTGCAAGCACGACGACCGATTGGGACAACGCACTGATTGCAATGCCCGCGAGCAGCAGATGTTCGGGCGCGAAGCCGCTACGTCGCCCGATGGCGACGAGCGCGACAAGACTCGTCAACGCGCCCGCCGATGCCCCCGTCAGCAATGCCGGCGTAGACGGTCCCACCAGGATCGCGGCGGCGAGCATGCCGAGCATCGCGCCTCCGCTTACGCCCAGCAAATCGGGGCTTGCCATCGGATTGCCGGTTACGCGTTGCAGCAGCGTGCCCGCGAGCGCGACCATCACGCCGGCACCGAGCGAAGCGACGAGCCGCGGCATCCGCCAGAATTCGACGTCCGCCCATTGCCGTGCACCGGTCCACGCCCAGCCGTGCACTGACATAGAAAAACGCAGCGAGACCACGATGGCGATGACGAGCAGCGCGCCCAACAGTAGCGAGGCCCGACGCGCGGAGCCGCGTGCGGGCTCGCCATCCCACAACGCAGGCTGCGGGCCTTGCACGCGCATGCGGTACAGCATCCAGAGCAGAAGCGGCCCGCCGAGCAGCCCCGTCACCGCGCCGGTCGGAAGCATCTCGCCCATCATGCCCGGCAGACTTTGCACCGCCTGGTCGGCAAGCGTAAGCAACATCGCGCCGGCGAGCGGCGCCCACAGCATCTGCTCCTGAGGCCGGCACGCGCCCATTGCTCGCGCGAGTGCCGGACCACCCAGTCCAATGAAACCGATGACGCCCACCGCGCTGGTGACAAACGCGCTCAGCAACACGGCGATACCGAGCGCCGCGAAGCGTGCCCACGCAACGGAAAGGCCCAGTTGCCGTGCGCCGCGATCGTCGAGCGAAAAGAGCGTGAGCGGCCGCACGAGCAGCGCGGCGCCGATCGCGCACAGGACGACACGCGGTGCGAGCCAGGTTGCGGTTGCCCATCCGCCTTGCACGAGCGAGCCACCGCCCCAGATGAACACGGACGTGAGCGAACGCTCGTAGACAATCGTGAGCAATACGGAAAGCGCGCCGCAATAGAGATTCACGATCATGCCGGCCAGCACGACGGAAACTGCGGCGAAACCCTTGCGCCACGCGAGCGCCATCGTCGCGAGCATGGCGAGCGCGGAGCCCGCGAACGCAATGGAGAAGCGCCCATCCAGCGCGAGTGACGGCACCACGATGGATGCCACCGTCAACGCGAAATACGCCCCTGCGGAGACGCCGAGGGTCAACGGCTCCGCGAGTGGGTTACGCAAGACCTGCTGGAAGACGACGCCCGCGAGCGACAGGGCGGCACCCGCTATCAACGAAACGACGAGACGCGGCAGCCAGGCGTAGTGCGCCACGATCTGCGGCAATGACGCATCGGCGCTTATCGATACGATCCCGGGCCATTGCGCGACGGGCAATTGCGTCGCGAGCGTGCGGGCTCCTAGCGCAACCGTCGCGAGAATCAGAAACGTGGCGAGATACCACGCGCGCGGCGTACTGTCGGCGTGTGTGGCGTTCGTAAGGCGATTCAAGTCCCCGCTCCCTCAAGCGCCTGCGCAAGGGCGCTCGCAAAACGCATGGACGTCGTCAATCCGCCGAGTGCCGGCAACGATGCAATCGACTGCACACGATCCTGTTGAACGAAGGGCAGCGCGCGCCACACGGGACTCTTTTGCAGCTGCATCGCCGCGCCGGGCGGCACGCCGATGACGACCGCTTGCGCATCCCTGTCGTGCGCGAGTGCGGCAAGATCCGCTTGCGTCGTACCTTGAGCGTCGGTCGGGCCGCGCCAGGCGTTGTCGATGCCAAGTTGCGCCATCACGCCGCCGAACAGGCTGTTTTTGCCGAACACAGATAGGTGGCGATCGTCGATGGGATGCAGCAGATAGACAGGCCGCCGCGTCGCGCGAAAGTGCGTCAGTCGTTGCGATGCGTTGTCCAGCGCCGCGTCGGCGCGTGCAAACAGTGCATCGGCCGCGGCAGTGCGGTCCAGCCGTTGCGCCAGTTCGCGTGTCGCCGCGCGTACAGCCGGGTAGACCTCGATGCCGGGTCCGAAAAGCGGCACCACCTGGGCGGGCGCGATTCGTTGCAGCAGGCTCATGAGCGGCGCATGCCACGGCGTCACCACGATCAGGTCGGGCTTCAGCGCGCCAATCACTTCGAAGTTCGGCTGATAGAGCAGCCCCGTATCGACAACCGACGCCGGCAACGGCGGATCGCCATCGAGCAGGCGGTACCACGGCGGCCGCGAAACGCCGACGGGCACCACGCCGATCGACAACACGATCTCGGTCAGTGGCCAGTCGAGCACGACGATCCGCGGCGTGGACGCCGTGGTAGTGGCAACCGCGGCCTGAGCCCACGCGAAGCCTGCCGGCAACGCGAACGCCGCAGTCGCCGCTACCAGCCGCGAGAGCGCACTTCGCCTTCCATGACGAAAACCGGCATCGGCCACGACACAGGCAGCGCGCTTCGCGCCCGAATCGTTATCCGGCATCGGCATAGGATTCCGAACGATTCTCACCACTGATACCGCGCCGTGCCGAGCACCGTGCGCGTGGCGCCCCAGTAGCACACCGCCGACGACGTGCAGTACGAGATGTACTCGCGATTGAAAACGTTCGACACGTTGAGCGCGAGACGCCAGTTCTGAATGTCGTAATGCGCGCCGACATCGACGAGCACGCGGCCCGGCACAGTGAACGTGTTGGCGGCATCGCCCGCCGAACTGCTCATGTAGCGCACGCCGGAACCCACGCCGAAGTTGCGCAGCGGCCCGTGGTGGAACGTGTAGTCCGCCCAGAGCGAAGCCGTGTTGCGCGGCGCGATGGTGGGGCGCTTGCCATAGTTGCCCGTCGAACGCGTGCTCTCGGTCACGATCTGATTGACGAACGCGTACGACGCAATGAGCTTGAGTTCCTCGGTGACGTTCGCATGCGCCTCGACCTCGATGCCGCGGGAGCGGATCTGGCCGGTCTGGATAACGAAGCCCGCGTGCGACGGGTCCACCACGGAGACGTTGTTCTGCGTGAGGTTGAAGGCGGCAACAGAGAAGTAACCGTCGAACCCGCGCGGCTGATAGCGCACGCCCGCTTCCACCTGCTTGCCGGTGGTCGGCGCAAACGGCGCGCCGGCATACGTGGCACCGAGCACCGGCTGGAAAGACTTCGCATAGCTGACGTACGGCGCAATACCGCTATCGAACTCATAGGCCAGGCCCGCGCGCCACGTGAAGGCGTGGTTGTTCACGTGGTAGGTGGTGGAACTGCCCGTGGTCAACGACGTGGTTTGCTGATTGCCGCCTGCCCAGTCTTCACGCACGCCAAAGGTCAGCACCCATTTGCGCCAGCGCGCCTCGTCCTGTGCATAGACGCCCACCTGGCTCAGCGAGTAGTCAAGCCGCGTATTCGCCTGCTGCGTGGGTAGCGACGAGAAATTCGGGTTGTAGAGGTCCACGGTGCCCACCACGCCGTTGCCTTCCGTGTCGCCGAGCATCGAGCGCTGGTAGTCCACGCCGAAGAGCACCGTGTGCGCAACGCTGCCCGTCGCAAATTTCGCCTGAGCGTGGGTATCGACTTCGAATTGCGAGTAGTGCTCGTTGTCGACGTTCGCCCACATCGAGACGGTGCGCTTGTTCGCCGCGAGGGCACTGGTGACCGACGTCTGATAGTAGTGGTCGTCGATGTGCAGGTAGCGAACGTTTTGCGACACGCTGAACGTGTCGTTGAACGCGTGCTCGAACTGGTAGCCGAACCAGTACTGCGTGCGGTGCATGCCGTCCCGGTTCGGGTCGCCGAAATACTGGTCCGGCCCAAGATGACCGTTTGGATTACTGAACAGCGTGGCCCCTGCCGGCACGGGATTGAACAGGCCGCCGTTCGGGTCTCGCTGGAAGCTGCCCTGCAGCGTGAGGGTCGTGTTGCGGTCAGGCCGGATCGTCACCGAAGGCTGGATCGCAATGCGCTGGTCCTTGATGTCGCTCACCTGCGTTTCCGCGGTGCGGCCAAGGCCGGTGATCCGGTAAAGGACGGTGCCGTCCTTGTCCACGGGTCCGCTGAAGTCGAAACCGAGCTGGTAATTGTTGTGGTTGCCGATCTGCATCATCACTTCGTGATAAGGCGTTTCGGTCGGCAGCTTGCTCACGTAGCTCACGAGGCCACCGGGGCTACCCTGTCCGTAAAGCACCGAGGCGGGACCGTGGAGCACCTCCATGCGCTCGATGAAATATGGATCGATACGCGGCGTTGCAAAGCGCGGCGATTGATAGAGATGAAGTCCGTCGAGATACGAGTCCAGCGTGAAGCCGCGGCCGTACAACTGGTCGAAGCGGACGTCGGTGCCGTCCTGCGTGTAGACGCCCGCGGTGTAGCGCAATGCCTGGTCCACCGTCTGCGCGCCCTGGTCGTCCATCTGCTGGCGCGTGATGACGGAGATGCTCTGCGGGTTCGTGAGCAGCGCGGAATCGGTCTTGGTACCGGTCTTCGAGCGCGTGGCGACATAGCCCACGCCCGGGCCGTCCGGCGCCTGAGCCGACTGCCCGCGAACGTTGACCACCGGCAACACTTGCGCGTCCGATGCTGCGGCGGCTGCGGCGGGTGCGCTTTCCTCACCCACTGCGTGTGCGCTGACGGCCAGCATGGCCGACGTCAAGGCGGCACATAGAGGCCGCAGGCGCAATCCGCGATGCTGCCCGCGTGCGGCCGATATCCGTGAAATTTTCTTGTGTCTTCCCGTTCTCATTGCTCGCTTTACCCCGTTCGATGCCGATCTTGATGTCGCGAAATATTCTCAAAATTCGCTATGAATGTAAACGCAAATCACTCTCATTACGTAAAACACTTGTGTTGTTGGCCGTTTGTAGGGGCATCCGCCCCTTCGCCATCCCTCGCCTCCAGTCAGGTAGTCACGGTCTGAAGCGCTTCCAGAAGCTGCCCCGCCAGCGCCGGGTGATGGACGATGCTCGTGTGAGTGGCATCCAGTTCCCGCCAGTGCACCTGCCCCGCAGTCCATTGCGCCCAATCCATCCGGCGTCGCGGGTCGGCGGTGCGCAACGCACGCCAGACGTGCAGGTCGGCGTCGATGCGCGGCAACGTGTGGCGCGCCATCAGCGCGGCATGCATCGCGTCGACGGCGAATGCTTCGCCTAGCAGCGTCCGCTCGCCGCGCGTCACAACGGTTTCGTCGAACGATGCGGCCGGCTGCTCGTCCGAGGCCAACGGCTCCAGGCCGTCTTCGCGATGCGTGGCCGTATCCACGATGCCGATGAACGGCACGCGTCTGCCGCGCCGCGCCAGTACGTCGGCGATTGCAACGGCGAGCCGCCCTCCGAACGACCATCCGAGCAGCGCGCACGGCCCTTCGGGCTGAAGCGCTTCGATACAGGCGGCGTAGTGGGCGGCCAATGCCTCGAACGTCTCGCCACGCCACGGTGCGCCTCGCAGGGCCGGCGCCTGCAATGCGATGACGGACACGCGGCCATTCAGCGCCTGCGCCAGCGTGCGGTATTCGCCCACCATGCCGTAGCCCGGATGCAGGGCGAAGAGCATCGTGGACGCGCCGAGCGCATTCAGCGGCACGGCCGGAAGCCGCGCATCGTGTGGCGGCGATGCGTCCGACGATGCGTCCAGGGCGCACGTGCGCTCGATCGTCTGCCCGCTTTTGCGGCTGCGTGCGAGCCAGTTCGACAACGCGTGCGCCGGCGGCACCGGCAAAACGGACTCGTAGACCGCGCGCGCCACCCAGCTCGCGGCCACGTCGTCGTGACGTGCCCGGGCGTGAAGCGCTGCCGGAGCCGGCGGCCATGGCGACAAGAGCGACAAGAGCGACGACATGGGCGACGGCCGTGGCGACGCCACCCGCTCGCGGCCCGACGATGGGGCCACACGCAGGTGCTCGACCAGTTCGCCGAGCGTCGTTTCGAACGACGTCATGATCTGTCGGGCAACGGCCTCGCTGACGAATTGCGGCGCGTAGCCCCAGCTCAGCGAAAGCGAATCGCCGGCAATCCAGGCATTGACGTCGAGCGCGCGATCCGGCGTGCGCGCGCGCGCCGCCATCGCAGCCCCCGACGACTCGCTCGCAAAGCCGAACCGATCTCCTGTACGGAACGTCTGTTCGAAGCGGCCCAGATAGTTGAACGCAATCTCCGGAACCGGCAGTACCTTCAACGTGGCCCTGGCGCTTTCGTCCGCACATCGCGTGAGCAGCCCCCAGCCGAAACCACGCCGAGGCACCGCGCCGAGCCGTTCGTGTACGCGCAGCAACGCATCTTCAGGCGCCGCGGACGCGCCCGGCAACGCCAGCGGATACTGCGTCGTGAACCAGCCCACGGTGCGACTCAAGTCCACGCCCTCGATCACATCTTCGCGGCCATGGCCTTCCAGCTCGACGAGCACCTCGTCTCGCGACGTTACTTCGCATATCGAACGAGATAGCGCCGCGAGCAATACCTCGTCCACACGCAGCCGATACGCACGCGGCGCCTCGCGCAGCAGCAACGCGGTGAGGTCGGCAGAGAGTTTTGTTCGCAGCGTTTTTTGCGGCTGCGCGTGCGGCGCGCGCTCGGGAAAGAGGCGACCGGCACGTAACGCAGGCGCATCGAGCGCGACTTGCCACCATGCCAGCTCGTGCATGAGTTCCGCGGATCTCGCATAGCGAAGCAGATGACGCACCCACGTACGCCACGATGTCGATGCCGCCGGCAACGTGGCGGGTTCGCCGCGCTCAGCCTGCCCGTACGCCGTCTGCAGTTCGTCGAGCAGCACACGCCACGACACACCGTCCACCGACAGATGGTGGATCGCCACCAGCAGCCGCGTTTGCCCTTCCGGCGTCTCGAAGTACCCCAGCCGCCACACCGGTCCGCCTTCGATATCCAGGCCCGCCTGGATACGCCCGCACGCCGCCTCCAGTTCCCCCAGTGACGCCAGCGGTTCGCTGCGCACCAGGTCTTCACCGATCTCATGCACCGCGACCTGCTTCCAGCCCTCTTCCCGCTTCGCGAACCGCAGCCGCAGCGCGTCGTGACGCTGCGCCAGGGCCCTCGCGGCACGCTCCAGCGCGGGCACGTCCAGACGGCCCCGCACCTTCAGCAGCACCGCCTGGTTCCAGTGCGATTCCCCCTGCGGATAGCGTTCGAAGAACAGCCGCTGGATCGGCGTGAGCGCCAGCGGTTCATCGTCTTCGACCAGGTTCGCGCTGGCCTGCACATCAAGCCGCTCCACCCGCTGCGCGAGCGCCGCCACCGTCGGATGCTCGAACACCTGCCGCGGCGTGAGCTTCAGCCCCGCCTGTCTCGCCTTCGCGATGATCTGCAGGCTCTGGATCGAATCGCCCCCCGCCTCGAAGAAGTTCTCCGTCACGCCAAGGTCCTCGCGGCCCAGCACCGCGCACCACACCGACAGCAGCAGCGCCTCCAGTTCGTTCGACGGTCCCACCCGCCCGCGCGGTACCTCCTGCGGCGGCGGCAGCGCGGCCCGGTCCAGCTTGCCGCTGGGCATCCACGGCAGACGCTCCAGCACCGTCACCGACGACGGCACCATGTAGCCCGGCAGCTTCTGCTCCAGCGTCCGCTGCAGGGTATCGGGCTGTACGTCGCCCGATACACAGCCAGACACATACGCCGCCAGCCTGCGCTTCTCCCCCTCGCCCGTCACCACCACCGCCGCCTCGCGCACGCCCGGGCACTGCCGCAGCACCGCCTCGATCTCTCCCGGCTCGATGCGCTGCCCGCGCAGCTTCACCTGCTGGTCCAGCCGCCCGAGGAATTCCACCGTGCCGTCCGCACGCATGCGGCACAGGTCGCCGCTGCGGTACTGGCGTGCACCGGGTCCGCCGTACGGGTCCGGCACGAAGCGCTCCGCCGTGAGCGCGGCACGCCCCAGGTACCCGCGTGCCACCGTCGGGCCGCCGATGCACAGTTCGCCCAGACCGCCCACCGGGGCCCGCGTGCCGAACGCGTCCAGCACGCGGGCCGTGCGGCCCGGATAGGGGCGGCCGATCGGCACCGTCACCTCGCCCGTGTCTTCGTCCTGTGTCCGGCGGTACAGCGCCGCTACCGTGGTCTCCGTGGGGCCGTAGAGGTTGTCCAGCCGGATGTCACCGAGCGGTCCTTCGCGCCAGTGCGCGAGCGCATCGCCCGGCAGTGCCTCGCCGCCCACCGTCACCTGCCGCAGGCGCAGGGCCTCGCGCGGCGGCGCATGGCGCTGCCACTGCTGCCACAGCGCCGTCGGAATGCGTGCGAAGGTCACGCCGCGGCTCACCAGCCGTTCGCCCAGCCCCTGCAGGTCCCACGGCTGTTCGCCGCGCATCTCCACGGTCGCGCCCGTGAGCAGCGCCGGCAGCGTCTCGTGCAGCGCCACGTCGAAGTTGACCGTCGACGAGTGCAGCACCGTGTCGGCCGGGCTGATGCCGTAGGTCGCGAGGAAGTCCTGCAGGTGCGTCCACAGCGCGCCGTGGCTCACCGCCACGCCCTTGGGGCGGCCCGTGGAGCCGGAGGTGTACAGCACGTAGGCAAGCTGGTCGGGGTGCAGGGCTGCGGTGAAGCCGCCGGCTGGGGCCATCCCGGACACACCGGCCTCGCGCACATCGATCACCTCGCAGCCCGCCAGCACCTGCGCCATGCGCTGCGCGCTCACCGCGTCGGCCACCACGCGCGTGATGCCCGCGTCCTGCATCATCTGCGTCAGGCGCGCGGCCGGGTACTCCGGGTCCAGCGGCACGAAGGCCGCCCCCGAGCGGATGATGCCCACCAGCGCTGCGATCAGCGCGGGACCGCGCCGCACGCACAGTCCCACGCGATGTTCGGCGCCTGCGCCGCGTTCCATGAGCTGCCGCGCGACCGCCGCCGACCATGCATCGAGTTCGCCGTAGCCCAGCGATTCGTCCTCGCAGCGCACCGCCACGGCTGAGGGCGTGCGCTGCGCCTGCGCCACCAGCGCTGCCCCTAAAGACCCGAACGGATAGCGCGTCAACGCTGCTTCACCGGAACCACGCGGCAACAGCTCAAGCTCGCCGACACGCCGTGCAGAGTCCTCCGCCAGCTGCCGCAGCACCGTCTCGTAGTGCGTCGCCACACGCTCCACCGTCGTGCGATTGAACACATCGACCGCGTAATTGAACATCAGCCTCAGCGCGTGCCCGTCATCGACCACGTTCAGCGCGAGATCGAACCGCGCCGTGCCCGTTCCGCTTTCCTCGGCCTGCACGACGAGACCCGGCATCGCCACCGACGCCTCGCTCGTCGCCTGTTCGAGGTTGAACATCACCTGAAAGAGCGGCGCGCGGCCAAGGTCGCGCTCGAGATGAAGCGAATCGAGCACGCGACCGAACGAGGCGTCCTGGTGCTCCTGTGCCTCCAGCACACGTGCATGCAGGCCCGCAAGCAGCGCATCGAACGGCATGGCGCCAGAAACGTCGGCCTCGATGACGAGCGTATTCACGAAATAACCGATCAGCGCCTCCGTTTCGCGTCGTCGTCTGCCTGCCGACGGCACGCCTATGCGTATGCACGTCTGTCCGCCATATCGGTACAGCAGCGCCGCATAGGCGCCGAGCAGCACCGTGAACAGCGTCGTACCGTGTCGGCGCGCGAGGTCACGCAACGGCCGCGCGAGTTCGGCGCTCACGTCCACGCGGCAGCGCCCGCCATCCACGCTGCGCACCGCCGGTCGCGCACGATCGAGCGGCAATTCGAGCGCAGGCCGCTCCACGCCGAGTCGGGCAATCCAGTAGGCGAGGTCGTCGTCGGGCACGCCGTCGCGCCATTCTTCCTGCCACGCAGCGACGTCGCCAAAATGAATGCCGGGCTGCGGCAACGACCGCGCAATATCGCTTCCTTCCCTCTCTTCGCGCCCATCACTTCTCATCGCGGCACCGTACAGTGCCGCCAGTTCGCGCACGAGCAACGCCTGCGACCAACCATCCGAAACGATGTGATGGGTCACGACGAGCAAAACGTGGCAGTCCGTATCAAGCGTAATCAGATCGACTCGCAGCATCGGCCCCGCTCGCAGATCGAACGGCTCGCGCGCCGCTTCACGCAACGTCTTGCTCAATGCAGCCGGATCGTCCAGCACACGCTCTCGCCACGCGTAGCCTGCTGCGTCAGGAATCCGCTGAAGCGCCATGCCATCCCGCTCGATGAAGGTTGCGCGCAGCGCACCGTGCCGTGCAACGAGCGCATCGAATGCGCGACGCAGCGCGCCAACGTCGAGCGCGCCCGTCAACCTCATCGCCCGCGAAAGGTTGTAGGCAGGGCTCGACGGATCGACGTTCCACAGAAACCAGAGCCGCTGCTGCGACGCAGACAGTGGATAACAATGACCGCCGTCGTCCGGCTCGGACGAATCGCGCGAAAGCGGCACGACAGGCAAGCGCGCCGGATCGATGCCCTGTTCGCGCACCCTCTCGCGAAAACGACGCCGCTGTTGCACCGCCAGCGCCGCGTATTTGCGCGAGATGGCAAGCGCCTGGCTCGTAGCGTCCTGACCGTCCTGCGAACCGGATGCAGCGTGCGCCACCGTATGAGCATCACCGTGCATCGCATCGGTTTGTGCAACCGCGCCGACAGTCGGTTCGTTCGTCGTCGTAGTCGACATATCGTGGATCGCCTCAATCGAGTTCATCGAACAGTCCGTCGAGTGCCTGCAATGCGGCGGCTTGCGCTCGCGGTGCGTCGGCCGCAGCGGCATCAGGTGCGTCGGCGGCAAGTGCCGCGGCGAGTCGGGCGGGCGTGGACGCGTCGAACAGCATCGCGAGCGCCACCTTTCGGCCCAGCCCCTCAGAAAGCCGCGCAATCACGCGCACCGCCGCAAGAGAATGGCCGCCCATTGCGAAGAAGTCGTCATCCGCGCCAACGCGCGCAATGCCCAGCACCTCGCCGAATGCCTGCGCGATCAGCGTCTGCGCTTCGCCCACAGGTTCAGCCCACGACGCATCATCTGCACTAGGATCGCCAAAGCGCGCGAGTGCATTGCGGTCGAGCTTGCCGTTCGCAGTGCGCGGCAGCGCGTCGATTACATGGATCGCGGCCGGCACCATGTAGGCCGGCAAGCGCGCACGCAGCATTGCCCGCCATTCCTGCGGCAACGCCCGGCCGTCGCTCGCCACGACATAGCCGATCAACCGCGGCTCCGCAGTGCCCACGCCCGGCACGAGCGCAACGGCCGCGTCGCTTACGCCATCGAACTCGCGCAGCGCCGCTTCGATCTCGCCAGGCTCGATGCGATATCCGCGCAGCTTCACCTGCTGGTCAATGCGCCCCAGGCATTCGATGTCGCCCTCGCGCCGCTCGCGTGCAAGGTCACCCGTGCGGTACATCCGCGCGCCGGGCGGTCCCCACGGATCGGGCACGAAGCGTTCAGCCGTGAGCGCAGCGCGACCGAGATAACCGCGCGCCAGGTTGTCGCCGCCGATGCAAAGCTCGCCGATGCCGCCTTGCAGTGTCAGCGCCCCACTCGCATCGACGATGCGCAGCGTGTTCGCATGCAGCGCACGACCGATCGTGACGGGCTCGCGGGGCACGAGGCGCGCGCACGTGGACCAGATCGTCGTTTCAGTCGGCCCGTACAGGTTCCAGAGCGAGACGCCGCGCGCCATCAATTGCGCGGCAAGGTCGGGCGCCAGCACTTCGCCTCCCGAGAGGGCCGCGAAGCCACGCCCGTCTGCTGGGCCGCGCCAGCCTGCTTCCACCAGCAAGCGCCAGCCGCTCGGCGTGGCCTGCATGGCCGTGGCGCCGCTCGTCTCGATCAGCGCGGCGAGCGCTTCGCCATTGCCGGCCGTTTGCGCATCGGCAAGCTCGATGCACGCGCCCTTCGTGAGGGGCAAGCAGAATTCGAGCAACGAGATATCGAACGAGGACGTGGTGACCGAAAGCAGCACGTCGTGTTCGGAAAGGCCTGGCGCGATACCCACGCTCGCGATGAGCCTCGCCAGTGCGCCATGCGAAACCGCGACGCCCTTCGGACGGCCTGTCGATCCCGACGTGTAGATGACGTAGGCAAGCTGATCGGCAGTAACGGGCCGTGCCGGCAGCGGCTCTGTACTTTCCGCGTTCGCTGGCAGATCCGCGTCGATCACGATGCGCCCATCAAGCCCATCTTGAAGTCGCTCGATTCCTTCGGTATCCGCAATGATTCGCGTGATGCCCGCGTCATCGAGCATGAAGCGCAAACGGTCGGCCGGGAACGACGGATCGAGCGGCACGTACGCCGCGCCGCTACGCCACACACCGAGCATGCTCGCGATGAGAGCCGGCGATCGCCGCATACAGACGGCGACGCGTTCTTCGCGAGCCACCCCGCTTGCGCGCAGTCGTGCGTCGATTGCCGCGGCCCAGCGCGCCAGCGTCGCATAGTCCACGGCGGCGCCGTGCTGACGCACCGCGATGCGCGTCGGCACACGCGCGGCCTCGGCGGCGAAGCGCTCGTGGCACGCAAGCCACGCTGTTTCGGGCAACGCTTCGGCATGAGGCGCACCGCGCTGCACGACTACGTCGCCGATAAAACGCGCCGCGTGCTCGCCTTCCTCGGCCAGCGCATCGAGCAGCAGCAGATAGTGCCGCTGCAACGCAGCGATCTGCGCCTGATCGAGCCGCCGGCTGTCCCAGCCCCAATGCAGTTCGAGCTGTTTTGCCGGCAGGATAGTCAGCGTCAACGGATAGTGCGTGCGCTCGACGGCATCCACACGCTCCACGCGCAAGCGGCTCGCGTCGCTGCCCGTCACGCGTTCCGCACGCGCGGCAACGGGATAGTTTTCGAAGACGATGAGGCTGTCGAACAGCACATCGCCGCTTCGCCCCGCCCATTGCTGCAACGAAGCCAGCGGCGTGTGCTCCACTTCGCGCATCTCCACGTTCCAGCGCTGCACCTCGGCCAGCCAGTCCGACACCGCTGCCTCACCGGGTACACGTACGAACACGGGCAAGCTGTTGATGAAGAGACCGAACACCTCCTCCGCGCCTGCAAGCGCGGCCGGGCGACCCGACACCGTGACGCCGAATGCGACGGTGGACTTGCCGCTCAGCCGCGTGAGCAGCACGGCCCACGCGCCTTGCATCAGCGTGTTGAGCGTCACGCGATGCCGCTGTGCCGCGCGGCGCACGCGCTGGTCGAGCGCGGCGTCGAGCCGCGTCACGGCCCGTTGCGTCACGGCCTTTTGCGTCACAACTTTTGTCGGCGCACGCTCAGGGCTCTCACGCGGCGCGGCAAGGCTCGCCGTCAGCGTGCCTGGATCGTCGAGCGCCGCGAGCCTCTCGAGCCACCAGTCCCGCGGATCGGGCTGCTTAGCAAGCCACTCCACATAGCGGCGATACGGCGGCGGCACCGTCGCCACGCGTGCCGCTTCATGCCGTGCGCCGAGCGCGCGTTCGTAGTCGTCGAAGACTTCACTCAGGAGCCGCGCACCGCTCCAGCCGTCGGTGAGCACGTGATGGTGGGTGCGCACGAGATCGAAACGGCCGTCCGGACGCAGGAACACGTTGACGCGCATGAGCGGCGCCTGTGATGCATCGATGCCCGCCGCGAGATCGGTCTTTCGCCACGTCGCAAGGCGAGCCTCGTAGTCCGAGGCGTGGGCATTGCCGATATCGCGCCAGTCGTGCACCACGAACGGCAACGCCGCCTCGCGCTCCACTACCTGCATCAACATACCGTCAGGATGCCGTACGAACCGCGTACGCAATGCGTCGTGACGCGCGACGGCGGCCTGCCACGCGGCGCGTAGCGCGTTGGCGTCGAAGGGACCAGCAAGCGTCAGCTGAAGCTGGTTCACGTAGACGCCCTGGCCGTGAGCAAGCTCGCTGTGATAGAGCAACCCCTGTTGCAGCGGCGTGGCGGGGTAAATGTCCGCGACGCTGCCCAGGCGCAGGCCGAACGCGCGCAACTGCGCGTCGTCGAGGCCCGAGAGCGGGAAGTCGGATGCGCTTGCGCCGGGCGGCGCAGCCATGCAGTGCGCGATGAGCGAGCCGACTTCGAAATCGAAGTCGGCTACAAGACGCTCCACCGTTTCGCGATCGATCCTCGCCGGATCGAAACGCCAGCGCAGCAGCAGCGTGTCGCCTGTGACGATGCCGTTGAGGTCCAGCGCGTAGTCGAGCCGCGCGCCGTCGCCATGCGTGGCGCCCGCAGGCTCGGCGCTGAACGTGAAGCGCGAGTCGGCATCGAGCGACTGATCGAAGCGGCCCAGATAGTTGAAGCTCACCGCTGGACGCCGGCGCTCGCGACTCGCATCGAGCAAGCCCCAATGCAGTCCCTTGTGCGGCACGGCGCGCACGCGCGTCTTCACCGCGACGAGCGCGTCGCCGGGCGCGACGTGCGCAGCGGGCAACGCGACGGGAAAGCGCGTGGTGAACCAGCCGACAGTGCGACTCAGGTCCACGCCGTCGATCACATCTTCGCGGCCATGGCCTTCGAGTTCGACGGCCACCTCCTTCGCACCGCTCCATTTTCCGAGTGCACGCGCCAGCGCCGCGAGCAGCAATTCATCGACTCGCGTGCGGTATGCACGCGAAGCGTTTTGCAGCAGATCGCGCGTGCGTGCCGCATCAAGCGTCCAGTCGAGGGTGGCGCTGTGCGCCATACGCGTGCCCGCGGCGGGGCGGAACGGCAGATCGGCTGTGGCATCGAGCGTGGAGAGCGCCTGCTGCCACCACGATGCTTCGGATTGCACCGGCTCTGTTTGCGCATAGCGAAGCAGATGACGCACCCACGTACGCCACGATGTCGATGCCGCCGGCAACGTGACGGGTTCGCAGCGCTCAGCCTGCCCGTACGCCGTCTGCAGTTCGTCGAGCAGCACACGCCACGACACACCGTCCACCGAGAGATGGTGGATCGCCACCAGCAGCCGCGTTTCCCCTTCCGGCATCTCGAAGTACCCCAGCCGCCACACCGGTCCACGTTCGATATCCAGGCTCGCCTGGATGCGCCCGCACGCCGCCTCCAGTTCCGACAGTGACGCCAGCGGTTCGCTGCGCACCACCCCTTCGTCGATCTCATGCGCTGCGACCTGCTTCCAGCCCTCCTCCCGTTTCACGAACCGCAGCCGCAGCGCGTCGTGACGCTGCGCCAGGGCCCTCGCGGCACGCTCCAGCGCGGGCACGTCCAGACGGCCCCGCACCTTCAGCAGCACCGCCTGGTTCCAGTGCGATTCCCCCTGCGGATAGCGTTCGAAGAACAGCCGCTGGATCGGCGTGAGCGCCAGCGGTTCATCGTCTTCGACCAGGTTCGCGCTGGCCTGCACATCAAGCCGCTCCACCCGCTGCGCGAGCGCCGCCACCGTCGGATGCTCGAACACCTGCCGCGGCGTGAGCTTCAGCCCCGCCTGTCTCGCCTTCGCGATGATCTGCAGGCTCTGGATCGAATCGCCCCCCGCCTCGAAGAAGTTCTCCGTCACGCCAAGGTCCTCGCGGCCCAGCACCGCGCACCACACCGACAGCAGCAGCGCCTCCAGTTCGTTCGACGGTCCCACCCGCCCGCGCGGTACCTCCTGCGGCGGCGGCAGCGCGGCCCGGTCCAGCTTGCCGCTGGGCATCCACGGCAGACGCTCCAGCACCGTCACCGACGACGGCACCATGTAGCCCGGCAGCTTCTGCTCCAGCGTCCGCTGCAGGGTATCGGGCTGTACGTCGCCCGATACACAGCCAGACACATACGCCGCCAGCCTGCGCTTCTCCCCCTCGCCCGTCACCACCACCGCCGCCTCGCGCACGCCCGGGCACTGCCGCAGCACCGCCTCGATCTCTCCCGGCTCGATGCGCTGCCCGCGCAGCTTCACCTGCTGGTCCAGCCGCCCGAGGAATTCCACCGTGCCGTCCGCACGCATGCGGCACAGGTCGCCGCTGCGGTACTGGCGTGCACCGGGTCCGCCGTACGGGTCCGGCACGAAGCGCTCCGCCGTGAGCGCGGCACGCCCCAGGTACCCGCGTGCCACCGTCGGGCCGCCGATGCACAGTTCGCCCAGACCGCCCACCGGGGCCCCGTCGCCGAATGCGTCCAGCACGCGGGCCGTGCGGCCCGGATAGGGGCGGCCGATCGGCACCGTTACCTCGCCCGTGTCTTCGTCCTGTGTCCGGCGGTACAGCGCCGCTATCGTGGTCTCCGTGGGGCCGTAGAGGTTGTCCAGCCGGATGTCACCGAGCGGTCCTTCGCGCCAGTGCGCGAGCGCATCGCCCGGCAGCGCCTCGCCGCCCACCGTCACCTGCCGCAGGCGCAGGGCCTCGCGCGGCGGCGCATGGCGCTGCCACTGCTGCCACAGCGCCGTCGGAATGCGTGCGAAGGTCACGCCGCGGCTCACCAGCCGTTCGCCCAGCCCCTGCAGGTCCCACGGCTGTTCGCCGCGCATCTCCACGGTCGCGCCCGTGAGCAGCGCCGGCAGCGTCTCGTGCAGCGCCACGTCGAAGTTGACCGTCGACGAGTGCAGCACCGTGTCGGCCGCGCTGATGCCGTAGGTCGCGAGGAAGTCCTGCAGGTGCGTCCACAGCGCGCCGTGGCTCACCGCCACGCCCTTGGGGCGGCCCGTGGAGCCGGAGGTGTACAGCACGTAGGCAAGCTGGTCGGGGTGCAGGGCTGCGGTGAAGCCGCCGGCTGGGGCCATCCCAGACACACCGGCCTCGCGCACATCGATCACCTCGCAGCCCGCCAGCACACCGGCCATGCGCTGCGCGCTCACCGCGTCGGCCACCACGCGGGTGATGCCCGCGTCCTGCATCATCTGCGTCAGGCGTGCGGCCGGGTACTCCGGGTCCAGCGGCACGAAGGCCGCCCCCGAGCGGATGATGCCCACCAGCGCCGCGATCAGCGCCGGGCCGCGTCGCACGCACAGTCCCACGCGATGTTCGGCGCCTGCGCCGCGTTCCATGAGCTGCCGGGCGACCGCCGCCGACCATGCATCGAGTTCGCCGTAGCCCAGCGATTCGTCCTCGCAGCGCACCGCCACGGCTGAGGGCGCGCGCTGCGCCTGCGCCACCAGCGCCGTCCCCAACGACATGAACGGATAGCGCGTTAACGCTGCTTCACCGGAACCACGCGTCAGTAGCTCAAGCTCGCCGACACGCCGTGCAGAGTCCTCCGCCAGCTGCCGCAGCACCGTCTCGTAGTGCGTCGCCAGACGCTCCACCGTCGTGCGATCAATCCGCGCCCCATCCCACGACCATTCGAGCGCCAAGCCCTGCGCTCGCGGAATGATCGCGAGCGCCAGCGGGTAGTGCGTCGGGTCCACCGATTCAACGGCGCCAATTTCGAGGTCGCCGTCGCCATCGCGCGCAACGTCCACGGGATAGTTCTCGAACACCACGAGGCTGTCGAACAGCGCATCACCGCTGCGCCCCGCCCACTGCTGCACCTGCGCGAGCGGCGTGTGCTCGTACTGCCGCAGCGTCGCAAACGCCTGCTGCAAGTCGCGCAGCCACACGCCCACGTCCGCGTCCGCCTTCACCTCCACCCACACGGGTAGCGTGTTGATGAAAAGGCCCAGCATGCGGTCGATGCCTGGCACATGCGCGGGGCGCCCCGAAAACGTCGTGCCGTACGCAACGCTGCGCCGATGTCCGTAGCGCGCAAGCACCACGGCCCACGCTCCTTGCATCAGCGTATTGAGCGTGACTTCGTAGCGGCGCGCCGCAGCCTGAAGTTGCGAAGCCAGCGTGGCATCGATCCGTTGCCTGCGCGCATGCGTGCCGGCTTCCTGCACGCGTGGCGCAGGAACGCTCGCCGTGAGCGTCGCGGGGTCGTCCTCGCAGAACGCCTGCGCGATGCGCTCGCGCCACCAGGCCTGCGTCTCAGCGTCGCTCGCCGCCGCGCGAATCCATTCGACATACTGACGATATGGCGCAGTGGATTCAAAGACGACGGACGTACCCGCCACACGCGCCCGATAGTCCCGCAGAATTTCTCCAACCAGACTCGCCACGCTCCAGCCGTCGAGCAGCACATGGTGGTGCGTCCAGACCAGATCGACCGTGCGTGCGTCGCGCACGAACAGCGCGACGCGCATCAACGGCGCAGCATCGAGCGCCATGCCCGCAGCGAGATCGCGCTCGCGCCAGGCAGCAAGACGCGCATCGTAGTCGCCGGCAGCAGACCAGTCGTGCATGTCGAACGGCAGCGTGAGCCGCCGATGGACGATCTGCATCGCCTCACCGCCGTGCGACCACGCAAAGCACGTGCGCAGAACGGCGTGACGTTCGAACGCAGCCTGCCACGCCGCGCGCATCGCGTCTCCGTCAATCGTGCCCGTGAGCGTGACGCGCATCTGGTTCAGGTACGCCGTCTGCCCCGGCTCCGCAGCGAGCGAGTGATAGAGCAGCCCGCTTTGCAGCGGCGTGGCCGGATAGACGTCTTCGATATGCTCGGGCGCGAGACCGAGTGCGCGCCAGAGATCGGTCGAATACGACGTGCCGGTACCCGCGGACTGCGCGTCGCCGCGTGCGTGCTGCGGCGACGCGGCCCGCGCCGCGCGTGCCAGGCTCTCGACAGTCGGCGCCTCGAACACCATGCGCGGCGTCAGATGCAGCCCGGCATCGCGCGCCTTCGCGACAATCTGCAAGCTCAGGATCGAATCGCCGCCAACAACGAAGAAGTTGTCGGTCACGCCGATATCGTCGCGACGCAGTACGTTGCGCCAGACCGCGAGCAACGCTTCTTCGTCGGGGCTCGACGGTGCCACCGCGCGTGTCGTACTCGTCGCTTCGGGCGCAGGCAACGCCCGGCGATCCAGCTTGCCGTTCGGCGTGAGCGGCAAACGTTCGAGTTCCACGTACGACGTGGGCACCATATGCGACGGCAGACGCGCACTGAGCCACGTCTGCCAGCGTGCAATGTCGGTTCCGGTCTCGCTGCTTTCGGGCACCACGTAGGCCACCAGCCGCTTTTCCGCACCCTCGCCGCCTGCGACCACCACCGCTGCCTCGCGCACCGCTTCGTGTGCCAGCAGCACCGCCTCGATCTCCCCCGGCTCGATGCGGAAGCCGCGCAGCTTCACCTGGGCATCGTTGCGTCCCAGGTACTCCAGGTCGCCATCGGGCAGCCGACGTGCAACGTCGCCCGAGCGGTACAGGCGTGCACCCGGCTCGCCGTACGGATCGGGCACGAAGCGTTCCGCCGTGAGGCCCGCTCTGCCCAGATAGCCGCGCGCAAGGCCCGCGCCGCCCACATACAGTTCGCCCACTGCGCCCACCGGCACGCGGTTCAGGTCCGCGTCCAGCACCTGCAGCGTGAGGTCGTCCAGGGGCGCGCCTATCACACTACGCCCTGCCTTCAGTGCCGCGTCATCGAGCAGGCGGTAAGTGACGTGAACCGTGGTCTCGGTAATGCCGTACATGTTCACGAGCGACGGCAGCACGCCTTTCGCCTTCGCGCCTTCGGCCCAGCGCGCAATGGATGCGGGTTCCAGGCGTTCCCCGCCGAAGATCACCGTGCGCAGCGCCGTCAGCGTGTTGTCGCGGTCGGCCTGCGTCAGTTGCACGAAGGCAGAGGGCGTCTGGTTCAGCACCGTCACGCCTTCTCGCCTGAGCAGCGCGTGGAAGGCCGATGGCTCGCGCGCTGTCCAGTGCGGCACGATCACGAGCCGGCCGCCGTGTACGAGTGCGCCGAAGATCTCCCACACGGAGAAGTCGAACGCGTACGAGTGGAACAGCGTCCATACGTCCTGCCCGTTGAAGCCGAAGCGGGACTGCGTGGCATCGAAGAGACGCGCCATGTCCGCGTGCGTGATGCCCACGCCTTTGGGGCGGCCTGTCGAACCCGACGTGTAGATCACGTATGCAAGCTGCTGCGCATGCGGACGAACGAAACGCGCCTCTTCAATACCGGCAACAACGTTGCGCAACGCCCCGGCGTCGATCACCGGGCGCCACGCGAACAGGTCGTCATGCTGCGCGAGGCTTTCGGCATCGGCCACGATGGGACCCAGCCGGGCATCCTCGACGATGTGCGCAAGGCGCTCACGCGGATACGACGGGTCGAGCGGCACATAGGTCGCGCCTGAACGCAGCACGCCCAGCAGCGCAGCAACCAGCGCGGTGGAGCGCTGCATCGCGACCCCGACGCGCGTTTCGGCCTTCACGCCGCGCCGCTTCAATTCAGCCGCAATCGCGCGAGACCACGCGTCGAGCTGCGCGTAGGTCACGCGGTGTTCGCCATCGATCAACGCAATCGCGTCACCGCGCTGCGCCGCGTGCATCGCGATACGCGAAGCAACGTCGAGCGGTTCCGGCCAGCACGCCTTGGCACGCGGCGTCGGCTCATCACGCAGTTCGGGCAGTTCGAACGAGGCAAGCGGCAGCTCCGGGTCCGTGGCCCATGCGTCGAGCAATCCCGCAAAGTTGTGTGCGAGGCGCTCGATCGTGGATGCATCGAACACATCGGTGGCGTAGGTGAACGCGAGATCGAGCCCGGCATCCGGCCTATGCGCGATGTTGAGCATCAAGTCGAATTGCGCCTCGCCGTTGTCCGTCGGTTGCACCGTCACGTTCAACGCATCGCCGAACGACGAGCCGAGATCATGGTGTTGCTGTTGATTGACGAGCACCTGGAAGAGCGGCGTTCGCGCGAGGTCGCGCTCGGGCTGCAATGCCTTGACGACGCGCGCAAACGGCACGTCCTGGTTCGCGTAAGCGCCCAGCAGCCGCTCACGCACATCGTCGATCAATTGCCCAACATGCATTGCACCGTGCGGTGCCGTGCGCAGCACGACGGTGTTGACGAAAAAGCCGGCGACGTTCGCCGCGCCAGGCAGATCGCGGCCCGCAAGCGGCACACCGATGCGGATGTCGCGCTGGCCGGTGTAGCGATAGAGCAGCGCGTCGAACGCTGCGAGCAGGGCCATGAAGAGCGTGGCCTGGCGCTTGTCGGCCAACGCGCGCAGCGCCTCGGTGGTCGCGGCCGGCACACGTATGTGGAGCCGTGCGCCCGGCGCGCGCCGCGCGTCGGTGCGGATGCGGTCGAATGGCAGCGCGAGCAGGTGCGCCGTTTCGTCGTCGGTGGCAAGTTCGGTGCGCCACCAATTCAGTTGGGTTTTCTCGCGCTCGGCTGTGAGGTGCGCGGCGCGCGCCTGCATCACGTCGCAGTAGGTGACCCATGCGGCAGCGGCAACCGCCGTTGCATCGCCGCGCTCGCCGGCACGACCTGCGGCGAATGCGCGATAGAGCCGCGAAAAGTCGTCGAACAACAGGCCCACCGACCAGTCGTCGCCAACGATGTGATGAAGCACGAGATGCAGCACATGCTGGTTGTCGGCGAGACGAACCAGCGTTGCACGCACGGGCGGTTCGGCCATGAGGTCGAACGGCTCACGCGCGAGTTCGCTCAGACGCGCAGTCAACGTTGCCTCTTCCGCGCTTGCGTCAGGCCGTTGCAGATCGAGCAAACGAATTTGTGCGGCCGACCCGGCATCCACACGTTGATGCGCAACGCCCTCCGTCTCGCCGAAGCGCATGCGCAGCGCCGGATGACGAACGCTCAACGCGGCGAATGCGGCACGCAGCGCGTCCACGTCGAGGCGACCGTCGAAACGCAACGCGCCACTCACGTGATAGGCGCTGCTGCGCGGATCCAGCTTCCAGATGAACCACAGGCTTTCCTGCGATGCAGAGAGCGGTATCGGTGCGCTGAGGGCGTAATCCACGATGGGTTGACGCGCGCCGTCGCTATCGCCTTCGTCGCTATCACCGTCTTTATCGCTGAGTGTCGACGCCTCTGCCTGCGCAGACGATGTGCCGCGCACGATCGAGGCAAAGTCTTCGAGCACGGGGTGTTCGAATAGCGCGCGCAGCGTGGGGGCATCGCCGAACACGGCACGCATCGCCGAGATGGCCCGAACGGCGAGCAGCGAATGGCCGCCAAGCCGGAAGAAATCATCGCGCGCGCCAACACGGTCGACGCCCAGCACGTCCTGCCAGATCGCTGCGAGCTTCGCTTCGGTTTCGTCGCGAGGCGCCACGAACGAAAGCGGCGACGTGGACGCGAATTCCGGTACAGGCAACGCCCGGCGATCCAGCTTGCCGTTCGGCGTAAGCGGCAAACGTTCGAGTTCCACGTACGAGCTCGGCACCATATGCGACGGCAGACGCGCACTGAGCCACGTCTGCCAGCGTGCAACGTCGGGGCCGGTCCCGCCGTTTTCCGGCACCACGTAGGCCACCAGCCGCTTTTCCGTCCCCTCGCCGCCTGCGACCACCACCGCCGCCTCGCGCACCGCTTCGTGTGCCAGCAGCGCCGCCTCGATCTCCCCCGGTTCGATGCGGAAGCCGCGCACCTTCACCTGGGCGTCGTTGCGTCCCAGGTACTCCAGATCGCCATCGGGCAGCCGACGTGCAACGTCGCCCGAGCGGTACAGGCGTGCACCCGGCTCGCCGTACGGATCAGGCACGAAGCGTTCCGCCGTGAGCCCTGGCCTGCCCAGATAGCCGCGCGCCAGACCCGCGCCGCCCACATACAGTTCGCCCACCGCGCCTACCGGCACGCGGTTCAGGTCCCCGTCCAGCACCTGCAGCGTGAGGTCGTCCAGGGGCGCGCCGATCACACTACGCCCCGCCTCCAGTGCCGCGTCATCGAGCAGGCGGTAAGTCACGTGAACCGTGGTCTCGGTGATGCCGTACATGTTCACGAGCGACGGCAGCACACCCTTTGCCTTCGCACCTTCGGCCCAGCGCGCAATGGATGCCGGCTCCAGACGTTCCCCGCCGAAGATCACCGTGCGCAGCGCCGTCAGCGTGTTGTCGCGGTCGGCCTGCGTCAGTTGCACGAACGCAGACGGTGTCTGGTTCAGCACCGTCACGCCTTCGCACCTGAGCAGCGCGTGGAAGGCCGATGGCTCGCGCGCTGTCCAGTGCGGCACGATCACGAGCCGGCCGCCGTGCACGAGTGCGCCGAAGATTTCCCACACGGAGAAGTCGAATGCGTACGAGTGGAACAGCGTCCATACGTCCTGCCCGTTGAAGCCGAAGCGGGACTGCGTGGCATCGAAAAGACGCGCCATGTCCGCGTGCGTGATGCCCACGCCTTTGGGGCGACCGGTCGAGCCTGAGGTATAGATCACGTATGCAAGCTGCTGCGCATGCGGTTGCGCAAACGTTGCGTCTACCTGCGAAGCATCGCCCTGAACACGCAACACGCTTTCATCAAGCAACGCGACGCCCGGCAGCAGCGATGCAAACCTCGGCATGTGCGCGGGCTCGGTGAGCACCGCGTCGAGCCCCGCATCGAGCGCGATCTCGCGCAAGCGGTCGTCGGGATAGGCGGGATCGAGCGGCACATAGGCCGCGCCCGAACGCAGCACGCCGAGTATCGCTGCAACCAGAGCGGGCGAGCGCGTCATTGCTACGCCGATGCGACGCTCGCCGGCTCCTGCGCAAACACGCAGGCACCCCTGCGCAATGCGCGCCGACCATGCATTGAGTTCGCGATACGTTACCGACACGTGTACACCATCGTCGCCGGTAAAGCGGATTGCGACAGCATCGGGTCGCACCCTGGCCTGTGTTTCGATGCGCGTGGTCACGGCCTCGAAAGGGAACGTGGACGATGTGCGCCCGGCATCCGCGGTTACAGCGTCGAGCGCGATGTCGCGCAGCCGAGCGTCGTCCGATGCTTCGACCCGTTGAGCCATTCGATCGAGCACGCGTTCGAAATGCGTTGCAAGCCGCAACACCGCATTCTCCGAAACATGCGCGGCGTGCCAATGCCATTCGATCCGGAGCCCCTCACCCCGTATTTGCGGCGCCGTCCCACGCGGTGCAGCCACGAGCGTAAGGGGCAAATGCGTGCGGCTGTAGGCATCCACGCCGCGCAGACCCACAGCCTCGCGCTTCGCATCGATAGCTTCGTCGAGCGGATAGTTTTCGAATACGACGAGGCTGTCGAAGAGCGAACTGCCACGCACTCCCGCCCACTGCTGCAACGAGGCGAGCGGCGTGTGCTCGACCTCGCGCAATTCGGCGTTGCTGCGCTGAAGCGCGGCAAGCCAGGCGGCGATGGGTGCAGCAGGTTCGATATCGACGGCCAGCGGCAGGCTGTTGATGAAGAGCCCGACGATGGACTGCGCCGCGGGCAATTCCGCCGGCCGCCCCGACACGGTGGTGCCGAACACCACCTGGCCGCGCCCCGAAAAATGCGCGAGCACAAGGGCCCAGGCCGCTTGTACAAGCGTGTTGAGCGTGACCTGCGCACGCCGCGCCGCACGTTGGGCACGTGCGTAGTCCATTGCGCCGATTTCGCGCACGATACGCCGGGTCTCGTTCGCGCTGCTCCCTGCGGCGCCTCGCGGCACGCGGTTTGAATCGAAGAACGCATTGCCGCCGAGCGCATCCGCAAGACCGGCGGACGTCTGGAACGCGGCGAGTCGCGTGCGCCAGAAGGCACTCACGTCGGGCTGCCGACGCAGCCAGCGCACATAGTCCACGTAGCGCGAACCAGACGTGGCATCGGGCGTCATGCCGGGCTCGTGTCCATCGACCAGCGCGGCATAGGCGCGCACGACCTCGGACGCCACCTGCGCCGTGCTCCAGCCGTCCGTCAACGCATGGTGGTGCGTCCAGAGCACGTCATGCGCACCGTCCGGCCGCACGAATGCATCGACGCGCATGAGCGGCGCGGCCTGCAGATCGAAACCACGAGCCTCAATCGAAGCGCGTGCGCTCTGGAACGCTGCTTCATAGGCATCGGCCGTTTCGGCTTGAAGAGGATGCAGATCGAACGGCAACGCGGCGTGCCGCTCGACGACCTGAAGCGGTTCGCCACCAGGCGGGCAAACAAAGCGCGTACGCAGCACGGGATGACGCGCCACGACGATTGCCCACGCGCGACGCATTGCATCCACGCGCAGGTTCGCAAGGGTCAGGCGCAGTTGCGAAACGTAGAGGCCCGGGTCGCCCGCGAACATGCCGTGAAAGAGCAACCCCTGTTGCATCGGCGTGGCTGAATAAACCGCTTCCACGGCATCGCGCGCAACGCCGGCCTGCGCGAACCACTCGTCTTCCTCTGCTGCGTTGTGCTCACTGGCGACCACACGTTCATCGACCCCAGCGACCGGAGGCCGCGCGGCACCCGGCATCGGTACATCGGCGGGCAATGCAATCGCGACGCGCGCCGCCGCTTCGATGGTCGCGTAGTCGAACATCTGTTTCGGCGTGAGCTTGAGCCCTGCGCGGCGCGCCTTCGCGATGATCTGCAGGCTCAGTATCGAATCGCCGCCAATCTCGAAGAAGTTGTCCGAGACGCCAATGTCCTCGCGTTTGAGCACCTGCTTCCATATTGCGGCGAGCGCATGCTCGGATTCGTTGCGCGGCTCGATACGTACGGGGCGTTGCGCCGTTGCGTCGTCGCAGGACGCAGGCAGTGCCGCGCGATCCACCTTGCCGTTGGCCGTCAGCGGCAACGCCGCAAGCACCTGCAGCGACGACGGCACCATGTAGTCGGGCAATTGCGCGGCGAGCCGCGCGCGAATGGCGTCGATGTCGAGCGGTGCGGAGGACGTGAGATACGCCGCGAGCTTCAACGATCCGTCGCCTTCGTCTGCACGCGCGATGACAATCGCATCGCGCACGCCTTCCTCGGCGCGCAGCCGCGCCGCAATTTCTTCGGGTTCCACACGAAAGCCGCGAATCTTCACCTGGTCGTCGAGTCGACCGAGAAACGCGAACTCGCCGCGAGGCAAGCGCCGGCTCTTGTCGCCGGTGCGATAGAGTCGCGCGCCGTGTCCCGCGGAATCGGGCACGAAGCGCTCCGCCGTGAGCGATGGTCGGCCCAGGAAGCCGTAGGCCACGCTCGCCCCACCGACGCAAAGCTCCCCCGTCACGCCCTTCGGCACCGCGTTGCCGTCCGCATCGATGATGCGCGCTTCCACGTGCGCGAGCGGCGTGCCGAGCGGCAGTGTTGTCGCACGCCCGGCGTCGCCCGTGTGCGTGAGCACGCCGACCGCCGTTTCGGTAGGCCCGTAGTGATTGATCAGCACGCAGCCCGAGCGCAGCAAGGCCACCTGCGCAGCAAGCCTGGCCGGTGCCGCTTCGCCGCCCACCACGAGGCAGCGGCGCGGCAACACCGACGCAGGCGCATAGCCCTGCATCAACGCATCCAGATGGCTCGGCACGATCTTCAGCAAATCCACCGCATGTGTGTCCATGTAGGTGCCGAAGGCATCGGGGTCGCCGGCCACGTCGGCGTCGATGGCGTGCAGCGTCCAGCCGTGCCACAGCGCGCCGAAGAGCGCCGTGTGACCCAGGTCCGCGGCAGGCGTCGAAATCCATGCCGCGCTGGCGATGCCATCGGGCAAGCGCCCGGCGAGGCTGCGCAGATACGCCGCGAGCGCCGCATGGCTCAACACGACGCCTTTGGGCTGCCCGGTCGAGCCCGAGGTGTAAATGACGTAGGCGGGCCAGACGAAGACGCTGTCGTCGGCGGGCAGCATCGGCGCGACCTGTGTGTCGGCGTCATGTGGAACACGCAGCGACTGCGCATCGACCAACGGCACACCTTCAGGCCACCACTCGCCCAGCGTCGTGCCGCTGCCCACGATCACGCGCGCGGCGCAGTCCTGCGCCTGCCACCGCAGGCGCGCCGCAGGCAACGCAGGATCGAGCGGCACGTAGCAGCCGCGCAACCGCCAGACGGCGAGCACACTCGCGACGAATGCGGCACCACGCGGACACGCAATGGCCACGCGATCGCCCGGCTGAACGTGCGCATGGGCGAGCTTCGACGCGAGACGGCCGGACCACGCCCACAGGTCCTGCCAGTTGAGCGGCCCATCGCGATCCACAACGGCTGTCGCGTGAGGCCGCTCGTTGGCGAATCGCGCAACGCGGGCGGGCAAGAAGTGAAGATCGAATTGATTGGCTTGCATGAGGCCCAGTCCTTAGTGCAGGTACGTGCCGGCGGCGAGCTGCGCCGCGCCGGCCGGTTCGTTGTTCAGTGCCGCGTCGTTCGGCTCGCCTTCGGTCTTGCCTTCGCCGAGCATGAATTTCGCAATCGCGCACGTAGGCGCCGCGGCCACTTCGTCGAGCAGCGCCACGTAGTGCTGCGCGAACTGCGCGACGAACGCCTCGTCGTACAGCGCAGCCGCGTAGGCGAATACGCAGTCGAGCCCTTCGTCGCCGCGCCGCAGTACGTCGAGCGCGAGTTCGAAACGCGCTTCGACGGTGCTTGCGTCGGTCTGCATGAGCGAGCCGCGCACGCCGTCCAGGTCGAGCGACGTAGCGAATTCGTCGTGGAGCACGAACTTGATCTGTGCGAGCGGATGCGAGGCGAGCCCGCTTGCGTGCTCGCGCCGTTCGCCGTGCGCGGCCACGACGCGATCGAACGGCACGTCTGCGTTGGCCTGGGCCTGAGTGCTGTCGTCGCGTACGGCACGCAGCAACGTGACGAACGAATCGGAGCCCTTCACCGATGCGCGCATGGCCAGCGTGTTCACGAAGAAGCCGATCAGGCCATCTGTTTCCACGCGGTCGCGGCCTGCAACGGGCACCGCCACGACGATGTCGCGCGCGTGGCTGTAGCGATAGAGCAGCGCATAGAAGGCCGCGAGCAGCACCATGAAGAGGGTCGCGCGCTCGGCGCGTGCAAGCGATTCGAGACGCGCGTTGAGCGCATCCGGAATGCGCACGCGTGTACTTGCAGCGCGCGGGTTGTATGGCGCGCAGCGCTCATGGTCGGTGGGCAAATCGATGGGCTGGTCGTAGCCGCTGAGGCGAGTGCGCCAGTAGTCGAGCTGCGCGTCGAACACCGCTCGCCCCTCGCCCGCGAAGTGTTCGCGCTGCCATGAAGCGTAGTCGGCGTACTGCACGGGCAGCGCCGGAAGCGCGCCAAGCACGTTTGTTTCGCCGCGTCGCGCCGCACGATACGCCGCGGCGAACTCCCGCAGCAGAATGTCGATCGACCAGCCATCGACCACGATGTGATGCATGACGATGTGCAGCACATGTTGCGACGCGCACCGCAGGAACGTGGCACGAACAAGCGGACCGCGCTGGAGATCGAATGGAGTACGCGTGCGTTCGTACAACGCGGCATCGAGTGTGCCCCGCTGCTTCGAATACGCTTCGTCCAGATCGACCACGTCCCACGTCCATGCCGACGCCGACTGCTCTGCCGGCACGATCTGCTGACGCGGCACGTCGCTCACTTCGACGAAGCGCGTACGCAACGCTTCGTGCCGGCGCACGAGTGCGTCGATCGCGCCACGCGTGGCATCGATGTCAGGCGGGCCGTCGAACGAGAGCGTGATGGGCACGTTGTACGCGGCGCTCTGAGGATCGAGACACCAGAGCACCCATAAGCGCTCCTGCGGCAGCGAGAGCGGCGCATCGCCGGCACTGCGTCGTGCCAGAGCCGCGGGCGCCGGCACATCGCCTGTGAATGAGGACCATCGCGTGTCGAGCGCGACGCCGAGCGCGGCGGGCGTGGTGTGGGCGAACAGCAAACCGGGCGGCACGTCACGTGCAAATCGTTCGCGCAGCCGTGCGGCCACTTTCAGCGCGAGCAGCGACCGGCCACCGAGCAGGAAGAAATCGTCCGATGCACCGGGCAACGGTATGTCGAGCACGTCGCGCCATACCTCGGCAATGACACGCGCGGTTGCCGTTAGTGGCTCGTCATGCGGCTTCTTTGCCGCTATCGCGTCGCGGCTGCGGTGGCGCGCATCGTGCACCGCAAACGGCACGATCGCCGCGCTGCGCCAGGCGTCAAAACAGGCACTGCGCTGCAGCTTGCCACTCGACGTGCGCGGCAGGTCGCCGGGTTCGAGCAGCAGGATCAGTCCGACCTCGTAGCCGAACGCTTCGCCCAGTGCGCTCGAAATCGCCGCGAAAATGCGCTCCGAAGCGATTCGTCTGCCTCGGCCACGTGGCACTTCCGCGGCCACGCCGATCGCTTCGGCTTCCTCTGCACCCTCTGCACCTTCGACCGGGAACGCCGCAATGCGCCCACGCCGCAGCGATTCGACACGATCGGCCAACACGGCTTCGAGATCCTGCGGGTACACGTTCTCGCCGCGCAACACGATCATGTCTTTGCGGCGACCGCAAACGAACAGTTCGCCTGCGTCGATGAAGCCCAGGTCACCAGTGCGCAACCATCGGCCGGGAAAACCTGGTGTGTCGTCGAGAAACGTGTCTGCCGTGGCTTGCGCGTTGTGCCAGTAGCCCTGCGTCACGCTAGGCCCGCTGCACCATATTTCGCCGACGCGCCCGTCGTTCAGGCGTTCGCGCGTGTCGGGGTCGACGATCGCGAACGTGTGGGCCCATGCCGGCCCACCGCAGCCGACCACGGCCTTGGCGTCAGCATCGCTTGCAGGCGGCAATGCGAGCGGCGTGGGCCTGGCGAGTGCGGACGCTGAAAAACGGCGCTCCGCAGCACCCGTACCGGCCTTCACGCCCGAAACGAACAGCGTTGCTTCCGCAAGGCCGTAGCACGCGTACATGGCACGCGGGTCGAGGCCGTGCGATGCGAAGCGGGCCACGAAGCCGTCGAAGGTGACCTGGCGAATCGGCTCGGAACCGCAGAACGCGACGCGCAACGAAGACAGATCGAGACCGTCGAGCTGCGCGTCGCGCACACGCTCTGTACAGAGCCGGAACGCGAAGTCGGGGCCGCCTGTGTGCGTGGCCCGCTCGGTCGCCACGCCCGTGAGCCAGCGCGCCGGACGTTCGAGAAAATGCAGCGGCGAGACGAGCGTGACCGGAAAGCCACAGAGCAGCGGCATCAGCACGCCGGCGATCAACCCCATGTCGTGATAGAGCGGCAGCCACGAGAACATGCGATCGCCGGGACGGCAATCCATGGCGTGCGCCATCACTGCCACGTTGATGCACAGATTCGCGTGACCCACCATGACGCCCTTCGGCGACGCCGTGGACCCCGACGTGTACTGCAAAAACGCAATCGCCTGCGGGTCGACGTGCTCGACGCAAAACCCGGCGGTTGGATCGACGTCGCGCGCCGTGGCATCCACGAGCACCGCATCCCCCAGCCCGTTACCCGCGACCGCCGCCGCAAGACCCGCGCGAGACGATGCGTCGAGCACCGCGATGCGCGCTGCGCAATCCGACGTCATACGGCGCAACCGCTCCACATGCGCGCTGTGCTGCGCTTCAGGCGGATAGGCGGGCACCGCGATCATGCCCGCGTACTGGCACGCGAAGAACGAGACGACATAGTCGAGGCCGCTCGGCAACATGAGCAGCACGCGATCGCCCGCTGCGCCGTGCCTACGCAATACCGCCGCGAGACGACGCGCGCCGGCGTCGAGCGCTGCGTAGTTCAACTCGCGCGCATCCGACTCGCCATCGGCAAGAAACCGCACTGCCACCTGATCGGGACGCTGCCGCACATGGGCCTGCAACGCCGAGACCAGATCGTCTGCCGGCAGCGTGCTCATCACACCTTCAGCATGGCGCGTACCGTCGCGGCTCGCGGCAGGGCTCACGGAGTGCCGCGTTTCGATCACAGTCATCCTTTCCTCCTGGGTTTCGCCATGCTTCGCGTCGGGCATGGCAAAAGAGCATGCGAATTCGCACCGCCGCGCGTACCTGCGAGGCACTGGCGGCAGCACAACGTCGTCATTGCGGGGGAATGGCGCAGCGTTTCTGCGGAACGCCTGCGTAGGGACTGCTTGATGCTTGCTGGGGTTGCCCGATACCTGCTTCAGTACGCGAAGCTGATGGGCGCTCCGCCGCGTGGATGCGGCACGATGCCCATCGGCACGCCGTAGATTTCGGCAAGCGTCGCTTCTTCGATGATCGTTTGCGCCGCCCCGCTTGCGAGCAGTGTGCCGCGCTTGAGCGCGATGAGCTCGTCGCAGAAACGCGCCGCCATGTTGACGTCGTGCAGCACCACCACGACGCCCAGCCCACGCCGCTGGCTGAGCGTGCGCACGAGATCGAGCACTTCGATCTGATGCGCGATATCGAGCGCCGAGATGGGCTCGTCGAGCAGCAGACATTGGCTGTCCTGCGCAACCAGCATGGCGATCCACGCGCGTTGCCGCTCGCCGCCCGAGAGGTTGTCCACGAGGCGGTCCGCGAAGTGAGCGATGTCCGTCAATTCCATGGCTTCGTCCACCCGGTCACGGTCGGTGCCCGTGAAGCGGCCGAGCGCGCCGTGCCACGGGTAGCGACCGAGCGAGACCAGTTCGCGCACGGTCATGCCGTTGGCGCCGGGCTGCTGTTGCGGCAAATACGCCACGCGTCGCGCAAACGCGCGGTTGTCCCATTCGGGCAGCGCTCGCCCTTCGAACGAGAGCGTGCCGGACGTAGGCGTCTGCTGACGCGCAAGCAGCTTGAGCAGCGTCGATTTACCCGAGCCGTTGTGACCGATGAGGCCGCATACGCGACCGGCCGGCAACGTCAGCGTGAGGGGCTGCAAGAGCACGCGTGGGCCCACGGCGAACGATACGTTGTCGAGTACGTACATCGGTTCGCGCTGCGGTTGTCGGGGTTGCCGGGGTTGCCCGATGGAGAGAATCGAAGCGTTGACGTTCATGATGCGGACATTCCAGATTGAGGAGCCACCGCCAGATCGGCGCAATGCATTGCTTCGAGCGGCATGCGCGCAAGTGCGGCGCCCGGCCCTTCTTCGACGATGCGGCCGAAATCGAGCTTGATGAAGCGGTCGGCAAGCGAGAAATAGCGGTCGTCATGCGTGATGACGAGCACGGTCTTGCCCTTCGCCTTCAACCCCGGCAGCAGGCGCCGGTAGAAGACGTCTTTGAACAGCGGGTCCTGGTCGGCGGCCCATTCGTCGAACACATAGAACGGCCGGTCCTCCAGGTAAGCGACGAGCAGCGCGAGCCGCTTGCGCTGCCCTTGCGACAACTGGAGCGTGGAGAAAACGCCGTCTTCGACACGCACCTTGTGGGCAAGCTGAAGCTCCTCCAGCAATTGCTGCGCGAGCGCATCCAGACCTTGCTGCGGCAGGCCCAGCAGGTTCTCGAAAAGGAAGAAGTCGCTGAACACCACCGAGAACTGCTGGCGGTACAGATCGCGTTGCGCCTCCTCCACGGGACTGCCGTCTAGCAGCACGTGGCCACTTTCCGGCACATAAAGGCCGACGAGCATCTTCGCGAGCGTGGTCTTGCCGCTGCCGTTGCCACCAATCAGAAAGACCACCTCGCCGGGACGAAACGCGAGATCGATTGGACCGAGCGTAAAGACCTCGTTCTCCTTCTCGCGGAAATAGCGGTGGGTCGCACCTTGCAGCGCAATCGTGGAGAACGGTTTGACGGCGGCCGGCGCGAGCGATTTTTCGGGCGGCAGTTCCGCGCTGACCTGTTCGATGCGTTCCAGCGCCACGCGTGCCGAACTGAGGTTCGGTATAGCGGACAGCACCGCCTCGATGGGCATGATCATGTAGACGAACACGATGGCGTAGCCCGACATGACGTGCGCGTCCACGCGAATGTGACGCGCAAACACGAAGAGTGTGAGGCCGATGAAGGCGAACAGAATGCAGTTGCCCCAGCTCGATGCCGCCGCGTAGAGCATATAGCCGCGCGTGCGCTGCACGCGCACCGCTTCGACGTTGGTTTCGAGCGTGTCGTCGATAAAGGCGCGCTTGCGCTCGCGGTGCAGCTTCAGTTCCTTCGCGCCGTCGAAGAGCGCGCGAAAGTGCTTGACGAGATCGTCCTCGCGCTTGCGCGAGCTACGCAGATGAAACATCGCGCGCGTGTGTGCATAACGAAAACCCGCCATGCCGAGCACGATGGAAACAACCGCCACGGCCAGAATGGGCCACGACAGATAACCGAGATAGACGAGACAGCCCACGATCACGGCGCTTTGCATCGCGAGCGAAGGCAGGCTCACGAAGAACACGACGATCGTATCCAGGTCTTGCGTGAGCACGGCGAGCGAGCGCGCCGCGCCCTGCTTTTCCAGATGCGGATACGACGCCTCGCCAATGCGCCGGATGGTGCGCATGCGCAGCGTCGCCTTCGCCTTTTGCCCCAGCCACATGAAGAGCGACTGCGCGAGCGTGCGCATGGCCACGACCACGACGCCGACCGCCAGAAACTGCCAGCCAAGGCGCGTGAGCTGCTCGGGCGCCGCACTGAGCGCCTGATTGACGAGCGCGAGCAGCGCAGCATTGCCGAGGCCGCCCGCGACACTCGCCGCGAGCGCGACGGCCAGCGCCCATCGCGATTTGCTTACCAGATGCAGAAGTAAGGACATGTATTTCCTTTGATGACGAGAGGTGCGCGGACATGCCGTGGCAACGGCTTCTTGCAGGCGCGGGTGTTCATTGCCGGCCCGCGTCCGCGCAGCAAGCCCTTACGCGTCCTCTTCGCCACGGCCGCTCGTGGTTGCAGAAGCATGTTCGTGTTTGTGTTCGTGCGCCTGCCGCATGCGTTTGAGAAAGGGGCAACGATCGCCCGCAGGCACGTTCGCGTCCTCGAGAAAATATTGCTTCCATTCGAGATTGCCGGGATCGCCGAAAAAACCCAGATCGGGATGTGCGGGAATCTCGTCCCACGCATCCAGCCGCTTGCGCACTTCGTTGCGCGCCTCGCGGCCAATAACCTTGTTGGTGATCGTATCGACGAAGACCGAGCGCGGCTGAAACAGCAGGACCATGCCCGGCCCCAGGTTGCGGCTGCGGCGTGCGCGAAACGAAGGGCACGCGCAGACCACGAACATCTGCACACCGGCATATGAAAACTCCCATGCTTCTTCCATCGGGTCCGGCTGTTCGTCGGCCTGCGCGTCGGGGTCGACGTCGTGCAGCTGCTGCAGGATGCGCCAGAACAACTCGCGATAAGCGCTGTGCGAAAGCGGCTGCACGTCGGGCTCGAAGAACACGGCCAGATTGTTCCTGCGGTACTGCGGTTGAGCCGAGAGCGTCGCGAACGTTTGCATCGTCGCGGGCAGTTCGCGCGTGTCTTTGCCGTTGACGAACGAATAGAACATCTCGCCGCGCCGCTCCGCTATCGTGCCGAAAAAGCACGGATACGCCGGGTCCAGCACCTGTGCGCGCAGCGTCGAATACGATGCGGCGAGCCACTCGGGAATCGACGCCGTAGCGCCCGTTGTGCGCCCTGCGATGACACGGCTGCGCCAATCGCCTGCATCGAACGCCAGGGGACCCGGGCGGCCGCCCGGCATCTGGCCGAACGCGCCTCCATTGCCTGCTTCCATCATTCGCTTCCTGCTCCACGTTTGAGCGCGACATGCGCGCGGGCTTTCCCGGGCCTTGGGGCCGGGAACGTCGTTGCTGCAATCGTGGGGAAGCGACGCCTTTCGTCTCGGTATCTTTCATGCGGCGCCACGGGTGAGGAAAATGCCCTGCGCGGGCGTCAAACCGTTGCCGGCTGATCGAGTTCGGCAACGAGTGCATTGACCCACTCGTCGGGAATGATCGGCTGGTGGTACGTGCACTCGTGCGAAGTCACGGTGGAGCCATGCAGGCGACCATCAGGAATCAGCACCTTGTCGCCGATGTGCATTTCAAGCTGCATGCCGACGTTGCCCCAGAACAGCATGTCGCCTTCTTCGATCGTCACGAGCCGATGATCGTTGTGCACGTGGGTGGTCGAACACATCTCCATCGGCTCGATGAACGTTTCGCGATCGATGTCGGGATACTCGGCATCGATGCGCGCGCTGATGCGATGCGCGAACGCAACGTAATGGCGAATCGAGGAGAGCCAGCGCAACTGCTCGCCGAGATCCCAGCGCGCGCGCTCGGCCAGCCGCTCGGCCGCGACGATGCCTTGCACGCACTGGCCGTGCGCCTGCTCGCCCATCTCCACGGCTAGACGCCGCAGCGCTTTCGCGCAGCGCTGAACAAGTTCGTTCTTGAGGGTCTTTGCCTCTGCCGGTGCCCTGCCTGCGGGCTGCAAATGGGCACAGGCGCGCTCCAGTGCGAGACCGAACGCGAGCCACTCGGCCTCGGCACCAAAGGCAGCGCCGACGAGCCCGAACGCACGGTCCGGTCGGCGCGCCAGCGCGTAGAGCAGATTGCATTTCGCGGTGCTCGTCGGCAGATAGAACTGCCAGTAGGCGTGCTGACGGCCCGTTACGCCCATTGCAGCCGCTACGCGTTCCAGCAATGCGTCGTCGGGCGTTGCGGCATGCAAGGTCGGACGCTCGGCTGGCGCAAGCAGATCGAAGAAGCCGCTCGCCTGCGCACGTGCCAGCGCGCGGCGCTTCGATACCGCGAGCGCCCAGCGTTGAACCATGATGAAACGCAGCCCTTCTTCGAGATAGTCGTTGGCGACGAGGCGCGCGAACGTGTCGCTCCAGAAGGCAAGTTCGGCGTCGACGATGGCTGCGAGCCGTGCGCTTGCCCTCTCCACCGACTCACCCGCGTCGACGTCTTTGCTCAAGTACTCGAATGCGTAGGCCTCCAGAAAAGGGACGATCTGTGCGCCGAGTACGCGCGTGTTCTCATCGTGGAATTCGGTGAAACGCCGCCATGAGTCGGGACCGCTGCCTGCCGGAGCGCGGGCAATGTCGAGCTCGTAGATCGACATCAACGTGCGGCCGGAGGCCAGTGCCGCCAGACGGCTCACGTTGTGCGGCCGCACGGGCTTCATGAACTTGAGGAACGCAAAGTCCTCGGGACGCAGCGGCCGACGATGAAAGTCGTCGTCCAGCACGAGTTCATCCACGGTTGCGCTGCGAAAGGGCGCAGCCGCCGCGAATGCCTTGATGAGCGAGACGTAGTGCTCGCTCTTGCCCTCGAACGGCGAAAAGTCGAAGAGCGGAAGCGAATTGGAATGCGTGGTCATCGGGTCATTCTCCAGTTCTCCAGGTTGCCATCCTCGATTTCGAGCGATACGAGCAGCGCGATTGCGTTCGCGTCTGCGTTTGCATTTGCCGTCCCTGCCCTTATGGCGTGGCTGCGCCCGACTCGCCCGTCATGGCAACGAGCACACGGCGCCTGCCCTCGTATGGCGCGCGGCCATGCGATATCAGCACGTTATCGAGCACCATGAGATCGCCGTCATGCCAGTCGAACGAGAGCATCGTTTCGCGATAGACGGCGCGAATCTCGTCGAGCATGGCGGCTTCGATGGGCGTGCCGTCGCCGAAACAGGTGTTGCGCGGCAAACGGTCTTCGTCGACAACGTCCAGCAGCGCTTCGCGCAGCGCCTGCGGCAGATTCGTGAAATGAAAGAGATGCGCCTGGTTGAACCAGACGCGCTCGCCGGTAACGGGGTGACACAGCTCCGACGGACAGACCTCGCGCGTACGCAGCGCCTCGCCATCGTCAAGCCATTCGTATTCGATGCCACGCTCGCGGCAATAACGATCCACGCCTGATCGTTCAGTGGTGCCAAACACCTGCTGCCATGGCACGTCCAGACCATTGCCATAGTTGCGCACGTACATGACGCCGCGCTCGGCGAAACGCCGGCGCAGCGACGGCGACAGCCGCTCGTACACGCGCCGGCTGTCGGCCACGGGCGTGGCGCCGCCCCGTGCCGACGCCACGTCGCAGTAGAACCAGATGCGCGCGGGCCAATGGCGCGTATAGGACTGCTCGTTGTGCTGATCGATCCACTGGTCGGCGGGATATTCCGTGGAGGAGTAGACGCCATTTTCGATGCGGCTTCGCGGCGTGGAACCGAATTCGTAGTCGAGCGCGCGACCGAAATGCGAGACGAAGCGGTCGAAGCCGCCGACTCCCGCAGGATGAAAGCCGCGCAACAACACCCCGCCGTGACTCGACAACGCCGCCTCGATACGCGCGCGCAAGACCGCCAGACTCTCATCGAGCGGACGGCCGTCTTGGGCCTCGATCACCGCGAGACGCGTGCCGTTGCTTTCGAACACCTGCTCCCTGAGCGCAACCGTATGGGTCAATAGCGTCATGAAGGCTCTCTCGCGAAAGATGGCGCAGCGTCCGCGCACTTCGCTTCGCCCGGTGCCGGCGCGGCCTCGAGTGCGGCGGCTATGGCGGCAAGTACCGCGTCTGCGTCTTCGGTGATGAAGAAATGCCCGCCGGGGAAGCGATGAATCGCGCAACGGTCCCTCGTTTCGTGGGACCACGCTTCGACGTCTGCCACATCGTGCGTTGCCGGGTCATCACGTCCGATGAAGACGTCGATCGCGCAGTCGAGCGGCTGACTGCCCGAGGCCACTCGCATGGCGAGATGAGCGGGATGTACCCCGCACAAATGGAAATCGGCACGCAGGGCGGGCAGCATGAAATCGATGAACTCGCGGTCGTCGAGTAGCGCCGCGGGCGTCCCGCCACGCACGCGCAGGCGCTCGACAAGAACCTCGGATCGAGCCGCGAGCCAGTGCGTTTCGATGCCCCGACGCGCGGGCGAAACGGTTCCCGACGCACCGAACCAGACGGGGCCGGGAAGCCCGCGCTGCCGCAGCGCGTGGGTCAGTTCGAGGCCCACGAGGGCGCCCATGCTGTGGCCGAAAATCGCGAACGGGGTCTGCGTATCGAGGGTGCCCGCGACCTCGTCAGCCACCGAGCTAACGAGAGACGGCCAGTCGGCCAGAAGCGGGCGGTCGCGCTTCACGCCATGGCCGGGCAGATCGATCGCCATGACGTCGATGAACGAAGGCAACTGACGCGGCCATGTCCGATAGAGCGCCGCGTTGCCGCCTGCATGCGCAAGGCAAACGAGCGTGATGGGCGGCATAACCCCAACCTCTTGCGTCGCGGCGCGCATCGCTCAGACAGCCGCCGTTCCGGCGCCGCGCGACGCCTCTCCTGCTTGCGCATCGGCTTGCGCCATCGCCTTGCGCAGGCTCAACGGACGCATGTCGGTCCACACCTCGTCCACCCACCGGAGGCATTCGTCCTTCAATCCCGACTTGCCCGCGGCACGCCAACCGGCGGGAATCGCCTTGTATTCCGGCCAGATCGAGTACTGCTCTTCGTGGTTCACCACCACGACAAACTGCGTGTTTTCGTCGCCCCAGCTCATGATTTTTCCATCCTCCGCACGTTTCAAATGAATGCGAATGCAAGTCATTATCATTTACGTGATGATGGATAGAGCAAGGCACGCTGTCAAGTTACTTTTTGTGGAGCGCTGGCGCTTACGGGCGCGAGCCTGTACCCGCACTCCTCGTGAGGCGGCTTCGGCTCGGAAAGGTCATCGTGATGACGAGTCCGCCATCGGACGCGTTGGAGACCTGAAGCGTGCCGCCGTGATGGCGGACGAGGCGGCGCACGATCGCGAGCCCCAGACCGCTGTGCGCGGTGCCGCCGCGCGCGGGATCGAGCCGGACGAACGGGCGCAGCACGCGGTCGAGGTCAAGCTCGGGCACGCCGGGACCATGGTCGCGCACCACGAGTTCGTAATGGTCCTCGTGCGCTCGCGTCGAAATCTCGACGGGCGGCTCGCCATAGGTCAGCGCATTTTCGACGAGGTTCGAGAGGATGCGGTCGATATCGACCGTGGGCAGCATGAAGTCCGGCCCCGCGTGCAGATCGAGCGTGACGAGCGCATCCGCGTCGGGTTCGCCGCCGGGACTCAGTGCATCGGTGTAATCGCGGCGGCAGTGCGTGTCTACGCTGATCTGCGGCGAACCTTCGGGGCTCTCGCGGGCGAAGTCGAGAAACTGCGTGATGACGCGCGACATGGATTCGGTATCGCGCAGAAAGCCGTCGCGATCGGCGCGGTCGGTCAGCAGGTCCGCACGCACCTGCATGCGCGTGATCGGTGTGCGCAGGTCGTGCGCGATGCTCGCGAGCATCACGGCGCGCTCGCGCTCGGCCTCGGCCAGTTCGCGCGTCATGTCGTTGAAGTCGTCGATCAACTCGCGCACCTCACGCGGTCCGCGCTTGCGCACGAGGCTCGCATGAACGCCCATGCGATGCTCGCGCGCCGCGGCGGCGAGGTCGCGTACCGTCCCGTTGAACCGCCACGCGAGCACCACCGCGACCACGACAGCAAACGCCAACGTCAACGCCAGCGCGCCGGTGAAGCGGTAGAGCGGCACGTCTGCCTGCGGCAGCACGATGCCGCGCGTGCTGCCTGCCGGGAGCACGCGCAGCGTGCCGTCGTTGTCCATTGCCACGTGGGTGCCCGGCGGCAGCACGTGCCGCAGTTGCCGTTCGATGGGCCCGATCGTGTCGACGCGAAAGCGCTGCGCCTCGGCGGCCGGCAGTTTCTTCAGGTCCACGAACGAAATGCCGAGGATGTTCGCCACCGACCGCTCGCCGCTCTCCTGCCCGCCCATGCTCGCAGCCGCTTCTACGACGCGCGAAATATGGAAGGCGGCGAGGCTCGCGCGGCTTCGCTCGATCAGCAGCAGCGACGTGAGGTGAACCAGCACGAGCAGGCCCACCGTGGAGATGACGAGCCGACCGAACATCGAATCAAACGGATTCTTCATCGGCCGGGCTGTCGGGAATGAACATGTAGCCCACGCCGCGCATGGTCTGAAGCCGGCGCGGATTGGACGGATCGTCTTCGATCAGGCGGCGCAGGCGCCACACCGGCACGTCGATGCCGCGTTCCGTTACTTCGGCGTCCGGACCGTAGAGCAGTTCGATGAGCCGCGTGCGCGAGAGTGTTTCCATGGGATGCGAGGCGAGCACTTCGAGCAGCGCGTACTCGCCGCCGGTGAGCTTCACGGGCGTGCCTTCGCACAGCAGCGTGCGCGACGAGAAATCCAGTTCGAAACGGCCGAACCTGCACGGCACGCGCTTCTCCTGCGCCGCCGTGGTTTGCGGCCGGCCCTGGCGGCGCAGCACCGCATGAATGCGCGCGAGCAGTTCCTGCGGCATGAACGGCTTGGCGAGATAGTCGTCCGCGCCGAGTTCAAGACCCAGCACGCGGTCCACGCCTTCCGCGCGCGCGGTCAGCATGATGACCGGAATCGTGTCGCCGCTGACGCGCAACTGTTTGAGCGCGGTGAGGCCATCCACGCCCGGCATCATGAGGTCCAGCACGATGATGGACGGACGCTCGCGCTCGAGCCGCCGCGCCAGATTCGTGGCGTCGTGCAAGACAGAGAAAGCGATGCCGCGCTGCTGGAAGAACTTGCGCAGCAGGTCGCGCAGCTCGGCGTCGTCGTCGACGAGCAGGACTTGCAGCGCGGAGTCAGAGAGGGCTGGAGCGTGCACTTCGGTCGTTCGGGGCGAGGTGGGGACGGGGTAATCGTAGCCCGGAGAAGGCCCGATTGGCTTTCGGAATATTACTGAGATTTGCGCCCGCGCGAGGTAAATGCCGCGCGGCCCGGTGTTTCGCACGCCGAAAGCCACCCCCTCGTCAATTTCATCTGTCTTGGCGCGTCACTGAACAGTAAGTTTCCGTAAGCACGAAAAAATGCGCCATCGGTAGCGTTACGCCTTGCCCAGCACCGGTCCCGCTGGGGTGCCGCTGAAGTGCCACTGAAGCGTCCGGTGCCGTCCCGTTCTCGCATCGCGAGCCATCGCGATGTCCAAACAGGTCAAAGATGAAGACGCCAATCCTCCCGAACCACGCGCACCACCGCATGACGTGCAAGCCGCGGCGGCTATTTGCCGCGCTCTCGATGCTCGCGATACTCGGCACCGCCGGCTGTAGCAAGCAGGCTGGCGGGCCGCCCGCCGGCTTCGCCGCCCAAACCGCCCAGGTGGGCGTGCTCACGCTCGCGCCGCAGCACATCGTCGAAACCACCGAACTCTCCGGCCGCCTTTCCTCGCAGAAGGTCTCCGACGTGCGCCCGCAGGTGAGCGGCATCATCCTCAAGCGCCTGTTCGTGGAAGGCGGCGACGTGAAGGCGGGCCAGGTGCTGTACCAGATCGATCCGGCCACGTACCAGGCCGCCTACGACCAGGCACGCGGCACGCTCGAAAACGCGCGCGCCACGTTGGCCGATGCGAAGACGAAAGCGGACCGCTACACGGAACTCGTGAAGATCAACGCCGTGAGCAAGCAGGACTACGACGACGCCGTCGCCGCCGTCCACCAGGACGCCGCCACCGTGACAGCCGACGAGGCAGCGCTCGAATCCGCGCGTGTGAACCTCGAATACACGCGCGTGCGGGCGCCTATTTCAGGGCGCATCGGCGCATCGACCGTGACGGAAGGCGCGCTCGTCACCTCCGACCAGACTACGGCGCTCGCTACCATCCAGGCGTTCGACCAGATGTACCTCGACGTCACGCGCCCCAGCACCGAATGGCTGAAGCTGCGCAGGGCGTTCGCCTCCGGTCGACTGAAGAAGACGGGCACCGACAGCGCCGCCGTCACGCTCGTGATGGAAGACGGCACCGAATACGCGCACCCCGGCGCGCTGCAGTTCTCCGGCGTCACGGTGGATGCCACCACCGGTTCCGTCACGCTGCGCAGCACGTTCCCGAACCCCGAGCGCGAATTGCTGCCCGGCATGTTCGTGCGCGCCCGTCTGGAAGAGGGCGAGAACGACAACGCGATACTCGTGCCGCAGATGGCCGTGACACGCGCGTCGGACGGCAAGGCGAGCGTCTACGTGGTGGACGCGGCCGGCAAGGCGCAGCAGGTGCAGGTGGTGGCCGACAACGCGTTCGGCGACCAGTGGATCGTGACGTCGGGCCTGCACGCAGGCGACCGCGTGATCGTGAGCGGTCTGCAAAGCGTGCATGCGGGCGCGCCGGTCAAGGTAGCCGCCGATACGTCGCAGACGCAGGAGAAAGCGGCATCCGCCGCACCCGCCGCATCCGATGCGGCCGACGCATCCGCTGCCGACACGGCCTCGGCCGTGTCGGCACAACGCTAGGCGGAGAACGGCATGGCAGAGTTCTTCATCAAGCGTCCCATTCTCGCGTGGGTCATGGCCATCGTCATCATGCTGGTGGGTGCGGCGGCGGTCACGACTCTTCCTGTCGCGCAGTACCCCACCATCGCGCCGCCCTCGGTGCAGATAACGGCCACCTACCCCGGCGCCTCCGCCGACACCGTCGCGGCCACCGTGACCCAGGTGATCGAGCAGAAGCTGAGCGGCATCGACAACGTGCTGTACATGTCGTCCACGAGCAGTTCCGCGGGGCAGGCCACCATCACGCTGACGTTCAATCCCGGCACGAATCCCGACATCGCGCAGGTTCAGGTGCAGAACAAGGTGACGCAGGCCACGCCTACCCTGCCGGAGACCGTGCAGGAGCAAGGCGTGCAGGTGGCGAAGGCATCGACGAACTTCCTCCTGATCGTCGCGCTCTCGTCGCCGGGCGGCACCTGGAATTCGGTGGACCTGGGCAACATCATCGCCACGCAGATCGAAGATCCGCTTTCGCAGTTGAACGGCGTGGGCGACGTGACGTTGTTCGGCGCGCAGCACGCCATGCGCATCTGGCTCAACCCCGTGAAGCTGCATAGCTTCGGACTCACGACCTCGGACGTGACCACGGCTATCACGAACCAGAACGTCGAACTTTCCTCGGGGCAGGTAGGCGGGTCGCCGGCCACAGATTCGCAGGCCATCAACGCGACCATCCGCTCGTCGAGCCTTCTGACCACGGCCGATCAGTTCGCCAACATCCTGTTGCGCGTGAACACCGACGGCTCACGCGTGCTGCTGAAGGACGTGGCGCGCGTCGAAGTGGGCGGCGACAGCTACGAGACGTCGTCGCGCCTGAACGGCAAGCCCGCCGCGGCGCTCGCCATCAAGCTCGCCACGGGCGCCAACGCGCTGGACGCAGCCAACGCCGTGCGCGCGAAGCTCGCCGAAATCCAGCCGCAATTGCCGAAGGACGTCGCGATCAGTTATCCGTACGACACCACGCCGTTCGTGCGCATCTCGATCGAAGAGGTCGTGAAGACGCTGTTCGAAGCGGTCGTGCTGGTGTTCCTCGTGATGTACCTGTTCCTGCAAAACGTGCGTGCCACGCTGATTCCCACCATCGTGGTGCCCGTTGCGCTGCTCGGCACGTTCGGCGTGATGTCGATGATCGGTTTTTCGATCAACGTGCTCTCGATGTTCGCGATGGTGCTCGCCATCGGCCTGCTCGTGGACGACGCCATCGTGGTGGTGGAAAACGTCGAGCGCATCATGAGCGAGGAAAAGCTGGGCCCGAAGGAAGCCACGCAGAAAGCGATGGGGCAGATTACCGGCGCGCTGATCGGCGTGACCACGGTGCTCACCGCCGTGTTCATTCCCATGGCGTTCTTCGCGGGCTCCACGGGCGCGATCTACCGGCAATTCTCCATCACCATCGTCTCGGCGATGCTGCTGTCCGTCATGCTCGCGCTCACGCTTACGCCGGCGCTGTGCGCCACGCTGCTCAAGCGCATCGACGTGGAGCACCACGAAAAGCGCGGCTTTTTCGGCTGGTTCAACCGGTGGTTCGCAAAGAGCAACGCGGGCTACAGTTCCACGCTCGCTCGCGTGGTCGCGCGGCCCGCGCGTTACATGCTCCTTTACGGCGTGATCGCAGGCATCGTGGCGTTGCTCTATGTCACGCTGCCCTCCTCGTTCCTGCCCGACGAAGACCAGGGCTACTTCATCGTGTCGATCAGCGCGCCCGCGGGCACGCCGGCCTCGCGCACGCTGAAGACGGTGGAGGCCGTGGAGCAGTACGTGCTGAAAGACGAGCCGGGCGTCAAGCAGATCATCGCCATCAACGGCTTCAGCTTCAACGGGGAAGGACAAAACAACGCCATTGCGTTCGTGGACCTCAAGGACTGGAGCCAGCGCGGCGCCCATGACAGCGCACAGGCCATCATCGCGCGCGCCAATCAGCATTTCGCCGGCAATCGCGATGCGCGCATCTTCGTGCTGAATCCGCCCGCCATTCAGGAACTGGGTACGCAAAGCGGCCTCGACTTCGAGATAGAAGACCGTGGCGACGCTGGCCACGACAAGCTGCTCGCGGCACGCAACCAGTTCCTCGGCATGGCGTCGCAAGAGCCGACGCTCGCGATGGTGCGCCCGTCCGGCCTTGAAGACACGCCGCAGTTGAAGGTGGACATCGACCGCGAAAAAGCCAACGCGCTGGGGCTTTCCATCTCCGACGTCAACGACACGTTGCAGACTGCGTTCGGTTCGTCCTACGTGAACAACTACATCGACACGGGGCGCGTGCAGAAGGTCTATGTGCAGTCCGACGCGCCGTATCGCATGATGCCCACGGACCTCGGCAACTGGTACGTCAAGGCCAGCAGTTCGTCGTCCAGCTCTTCGTCGAGTTCGGGTTCAAGCTCGTCCTCGTCTTCCACCACGACGACGAGCACCACAGGCTACGACTCCACGATGGTGCCGTTCTCGTCGTTCGCAAAGAGCCACTGGACGTTCGGGCCGCCGCAGATCGAGCGTTACAACCGGCAGCTCGCCATGGGCATTTCGGCCGCCACGCGGCCTGGCGTGAGCACCGGCGAGGCCATGAACGCGGTCGAGCAGCTCGCGCACAAACTGCCGCCCGGCTTCGCTCTGGAATGGACGGGACAGTCTTACCAGGAGAAGCAGGCCGGCTCGCAGGCTACGACGCTCTACGCGATCTCGCTCGTCGTCGTGTTCCTGTGCCTCGCAGGTCTCTACGAAAGCTGGTCGATTCCGCTCGCCGTGCTGCTCGTCGTGCCGCTCGGCGTGCTGGGCGCGTTGCTTGCCGCTCACGGGCGCGGACTCGCGAACGACATCTACTTCAAGGTGGGGCTGCTGGCCACGATCGGGCTTTCCACGAAGAACGCCATTCTGATTGTCGAGTTCGCGAAGGACCTCCAGGCGCAAGGGCACAGCCTTGTGGATGCCGTGCTCGAAGCGGCCCACATGCGTCTGCGACCTATCCTGATGACCTCGCTCGCGTTCGTGTTCGGCGTGCTGCCGCTCGTCATCAGCACGGGCGCCGGCGCCAGCGCGCGCCACGCTATCGGCACGGGCGTCACGGGCGGCATGATCGCGGCCACGGTGCTCGCCATCTTCTTCGTACCGGTCTTCTTCGTCGTGGTGCGCAGACTGTTCAAGGAACACGGTCACACCACGGACTCCGCTGACATCAACGAGGGCAACGCATGAAACGCACACTGATCGCCCTTCTCTGTGCGGCCGCACTGGCAGGCTGTACGCTCGACCCGACGTACCAGCGCCCGGCCGCGCCGGTCGACAGCACCTGGTCCACCGTGCCCGCGCCGGCGCAGCAGAAGCCCGCGCAGGGTACGGCTGCGGCACCGCTGGGTGCCGACCTCGGCTGGCGCGACTTCTTCAAAGATCCGCGCCTGCAAAAGCTGATCGAACTCGCGCTCGCCAACAACCGCGACATGCGCGTCGCCGCGCTCAACGTGGCGCAGTACGAAGCGCAGTACCGCATTGCGCGCGCGAACATCGGCCCGACCATCAGCGCATCCGGCTCGGTCACGCGCGAACGCGTGGAAGGCTCCACGAGCGCCTACAGTTCGAGCAGCGCGAGCGTGGGCCTCACGTCGTGGGAAATCGACTTCTTCGGCCGCCTGCGCAGCCTGAAGCGCCAGGCGCTGGAGCAATATCTCTCGACGGACGCCGCGCGCACCAGCACGCAGATCAGTCTGATCGCGACAGTCGCCACGGACTATCTGCAACTGCTCTCCGACGAAGCTTCATTGCAGATCACGCAGAACACCGTGGACGCGGACCAGCACACCTACGACCTCACGGTCAGCATGATGAAGATGGGCAGCGCGTCGCTGCAGGACGTGCGCCAGGCCGAAAACTCGCTTGCCAGCGCGCGCTCGAGCCTCGCCTCGTACACGCGTGCGGTGGCGCAGGACCGCAACAACCTCGTGGCCGAAATCGGCGCGCCGCTGCCCGACGATCTGCCGCAGGGCCCGTCGCTGATGGAAAGCGAGAACACGCTTGCGGACATTGGCGAAGGCGTGCCGTCGGATCTGCTCACGCGCCGCCCCGACATTGTCGAAGCGGAGCACACGCTGAAGGCTGGCAATGCGAACATCGGCGCGGCGCGGGCCGCGTTCTTTCCGAAGATCGAGCTGACGGCTTCGGCGGGCACCACGAGCGGCAGCCTCTCGAACCTCTTCAAGGCCGGCACGGGCGCGTGGACGTTTGCGCCGTCCATCTCGGTGCCCATCTTCGACTTCGGCTACAACCGCGCCTCGCTGGACGTGGCGAAGGTCGAAAAGGACATCGACATCGCCAACTACGAAAAGGCCATCCAGACGGCGTTCAAGGAAGTGTCCAACGCGCTCGCGGGACGCACGACCTACGTCACGCAGGTGGCTGCGGACCGCGACTACGTGGGCTCGGCGCAGCAGTACTACGACCTCGCGCAGGCACGCTACCGCAGCGGCACCGACAGCTTCCTGACGCTGCTCGACGCACAGCGCACGCTCTACACCGCGCAACAGCAACTCGTCACCGACATGCTCGCCAAGCAGTCGAACCTGATCACGCTGTACAAGGTGCTGGGCGGCGGGTGGTCGGAGACGAGTGCGGTGGCGGCGCAAGATCCATGACGCGCGAGCGTCGGTTACGCGCCGCCGAACATAAAGCGCCGTAACACGACGCTCTTGATTCGGTCGAGAAGCAGAGCGAACACGGCAACGGCACAGATCAGGGCGCCGACGAGTTCCAGTGGGACTGCTGCCATCAGCGTTCCGGTTACGGCCAGCACACTCACCAGGACGACGTCGATGGCGCTGGCCCACGCCATGAGCGTACCGGGAGCGAACGCCCACATGGGTCCGTCGTTGCGGAGTACGTAGATGTTGGCCTGCGTGGTGAATACCAGCAGCAGGAACACCATGGTTTGCATCTGCCCGGCACTCAGCCCGAACTCTGTGCGCGCCGCGCCATACAGCGATAGCGTGAACGCAAGCGAAACCGCTGCGAGCACGCCCGCGGCGCCGACCAGTTGCCCGACTCGCCAGCGTTGTGGCTGGCTTGCCGGTAGAACGCGGTCGGTTGCGATGCTCATCGTAACGAAGTCATTGGCGAACAGCAGTAACACGATCAGCCGCGGTGAAATCACAAAGCCTTTGGTGAGCCAGAGACCCAGTGTGAGGAAAACGACGATCTCAAGTGTCTTGACTATCTTGTTGAGAATGTACGTGAGCATGCGTCGGTGCACTTCTCGCCCCATACCGACCACGGTCAGGACACCGCTCAGGCCTGGATCGGTCAGCACGACGCCTGCTGCGGCCTTGGCCACATCGGTGGCACTCGCCACGGCGATACCGAGTTCCGCCTGCCGCAGCGCAGGTGCGTCATTGACGCCGTCGCCCGTCATCCCCGTGACGTGTCCTGCCTGTTGCAGCGCGCTGACAATGGCGTGCTTCTCTTCAGGCAGCACGCGAGCGAAGATGTCGCATTTTTCGGGTTGTCGTAAGTCGTCTTCGCGCGCAACGCAGATACGTGTGCCCAGCCCAAGTCGTTGTCCGATTGCCCGTGCTGTTTCCAGTGCGTCGCCGGTGGCCATGCACACTCTCACGCCAAGCTTGCCGAGTTTTGCGATGAGTTCGGCAGCGTCGTCCCGAGGCGGGTCCGAGAGGCCCACCAGGCCGATCGGGCGAATCGCGCCCGCCGGACCCGCCGCAACCGCGAGCACGCGCGCGCCCCCAGCGGCCAACGCCCGCCCCGTGTCTTGCGCGGCTTGACGCTGCGCCACGTCGGCACCGCAATGTTCGAATACTGCGCTGGTCGCGCCTTTCAGCGCATGCCACGCCTGTCCATCGACGACATAGATGCCTTCGCTGAATCGGGTTGCCGGATCGAAAGGCCGAAAATCCGTGCGCGCGGGCAGAAGGGCAGATTGCGCGCTCGTACGATAGGCAGAAAGGATCGCAAGGTCGAGGGGATCCTGAGAGGCATCGTCGCTGGCCATTGCTGCCGCGCGCAAGACGGTGGCCTCGTCGACGTCTGCCAATGCCTTGACCCCGGCGACGGACAGCCTGTTCTGCGTCAATGTACCGGTCTTGTCGGACAGAAGGGTATCCATTGCCGCCGCTTCCTCTACCGCAGGCAGCCTCGTAACGAGAACCCCCTGTTTCGAAAGACGTGTGCTCGCGAGAGCCGTAGCCAGGGTGTAAGTCGCCGGCAAGGCGACCGGAACCGACGCGACGAGCAGCAATAACGCAAACACCGCGGTATCGCCCCACGGCAAACCATGCGTCGCGGCGTAAAAGACGACCAATACTACAAGCACGAGGTCGAAGGCGACGAGGCGCTTGACGATCGAGAAGATCGTGCGTTGCATATGGCTGGGGGCATTGGACGTGCGCACGAGTTCCGCCGTCCGGCCGAAGTAGGTTCGCGAGCCGGTGGCAGTGACTTCGCCGCTGGCTTCGCCCTGATGCACGATCGACCCGGTGTACGCGGGCTGTCCGGGGCTTGCATCGACGGCGAGGGACTCACCGGTCAGGGCCGACTGATCCAGCGTCACTGCGCCATCGAACAAAACGAGGTCTGCGGGGACGATGTCGCCTGCTCGCACGTGCACCACATCTCCAGGAACCAGTTGCGCGGCGGGAAGACGGCCCCAGTGCGCGTCGCGCAGCACGCGCGCGTTGACCTGCAATTGCCGTCGCAGCAACGTCAGCGCGCTTTGCGCGCGCCCTTCCTGGATGGAGGCAACAAGGGCATTGAAAGCAAGCAGGAACAGGATGACCAGCGCCTCCTCGCCACGATGAAGCATGACCTGTAGCACGATCACCGCTTCGAGCATCCAGGGCACGGGTCCCCAGAGTTTGCCGAGAAGCTGGCGCCATCGCGGTGTGCGAACCTCTTCGATAGCATTGACGCCGAATGCTTGCAGGCGACGCTCAGCCTCTGCCGACGTAAGCCCTGTTGCGCGGTCGGTGGTCGGCAGCGCATTTGCGGTGTCAGCGGGAGGTTTAGCGGCGATTGTCATTGTGAGGAGCGGTCCGCGGTGGTTGGGGCGCGCCGGCCACCGTGCTGACGATCGTCGCGTCACTTCTACGAAGAGCGACGTAGCGGCCGGCGTAGTTGCTCTGCTGCTCGCATGCCAATGGTCGGTTCACCGCTTCAACGAATCATGGCTTGCGGGCGGAACCACTACCGGCGTTCACAGAAGTTCGAGTGCCAGCGCGATGCCCTGTCCTCCGCCAATGCACAGCGTCACGATCCCGCGCCGAGCGCCGCCACGCTGCATCTGATGCAACAGCCGCGTAGTCAGCACCGCGCCGCTAGCACCGATCGGATGTCCATGAGCAATCGCGCCACCCTCTGTATTTACAACGTCTTCCGCAAAGCCGAGCTCGCGCAGACACGCCAGCGCGATTGCCGCAAACGCCTCGTTGATTTCCACGCGATCCACGTCCGATATAGACCACCCGGCGCGTGCAATTGCCTGTCGCACCGCGGGAATCGGGCCCAGGCCGAAGAAACCGGGCTCCACGGCTGCCACGCCATAACTGACCAGCCGGGCCATGGGCGTCAGGCCATTGCGTTCGGCCCAGCCTCGCTCGGCAACGACCATTGCAGCCGCGCCGCTGTTCAGGCCAGGCGCGTTGCCTGCGGTAATCGTCCCGTCCTTGCGAAAGGCCGGTTTGAGCCTGGCAAGCGACTCGGCGCTGGTATCCGGCCGATTGTGCTCGTCGCGGACAAACACCGTTGGCCCTTTGCGACCCGGCACCTCCAGCGGCACGATTTCTGCGTCGAAGAGCCCGGCAGCCTGCGCCTGCGCGAAGCGTTGCTGCGAACGCAACGCCCAACGATCCTGGTCCTCGCGAGAGATGCCGCACTTCGCCACAAGGTCTTCTGTGTGCCAGCCTGAATGCTGACCGCTAAAGGCGTCGTTGAGCCCATCGAGCAGCATGCTGTCGAACAACGTCACGTCGCCCATCCTGGCCCCCCAGCGCCCTTGCGGCAGCAGGTAGGGACTGCGATCCATGTTTTCCATACCACCGGCGAGCGCGCATTCGATCATGCCGGCCCAGATTTCGGTGGCCGCGCTGGCGATGGCCTGCGCGCCCGACCCACAGACACGGTTGACCGTCAGCGCCGGAACGCCGACCGGCAATCCCCCGGCGATGCCCGCCTGTCGCCCCGGATTCATTTTCACGCCGGCCTGAATCACATTGCCCATGACGAGCGAATGGACCTTGTCGGCAGCCAATCCAGCGCGCCGGAGACTTTCGCGGATAACGGCAGCGCCAAGCGTTGGCACCGCCACGTCCTTGAGTGTCCCGCCGTAGGTGCCGATCGCCGTGCGTACAGGGCTGCACAGGACCACTTCAACGTTGCTCATGACCTTGCTCCTCAAAGGAATGCCGCGGAATCAGGTAATACGGAAGATCGTGCCGTCCAATGCAGTTCCGGTGCGAGGGTGTCGAGGACCGTCCCGCATCGCTTCAGGTTCAGGTTCAGGTTCAGACGAAGCCACAGGTTTGTGCGGGGCACGGGTCGCTCGTGCGGTCCCGTTTGTACATTAGACGGTTTTCCATGATGGCGAGGGCCGTCCGATCCTTCTTGACGTGTGTCAAGACGAGTATCGTCGCCGCCCTACAAGCTGAGGCACAACAATGGTTGAGCCACATGGTCTGTGACAAAACGGAGCGACGTAGCCCTCCGACCATCGCCATGAAGCGAACCGGGCTGCGTCGCCGCCAGAATCCGGATCGGGAGATGGGGAAGAAAGCGCATGCCTGCAGACATTGATGTCGTAGTAATCGGAGGTGGCCAGGCCGGGCTTGCCACCGCCTACTTCCTGCGCCGTGCGGGACTCGACTATATCGTGCTGGACGACCAGAGCGCCCCCGGAGGCGCCTGGCGACATACCTGGGACTCACTACACCTGTTCTCGCCGGCGCAATGGAGTTCGCTGCCAGGCTGGCAGATGCCCGTATCAAACGGCACGTACCCGTCGCGCGACGAGGTCATCGCCTATCTGGCGCGATATGAGGATCGTTATCACATCCCTGTGCGGCGCCCGGTTCATGTCAAATCCGTTTCACGCGTCCAGGGCGGCTTGCTGGTCAGCACCGATCGAGGGGAATGGCTCGCGAGAGCAGTCGTGAGCGCGACCGGCACCTGGAGCGCGCCGTATGTCCCCGACTATCCCGGACGCGAGATCTTTCGGGGTCGCCAGATGCATTCGGCGCAGTACCGCAACGCGGACGATCTGCGCGGACAAAACGTGCTGGTGGTGGGCGGCGGCAATTCGGGCGCGCAAATCCTGGCGGAGGTATCGACAGTCTGCAACGCTATGTGGGTGACGTTGCATGACCCCGTTTTTCTTCCCGATGATGTGGATGGCCGGGTCTTGTTCGAACGCGCGACAGCCAAATGGCAGGCTCTTCGCGATGGGCACACGATGACGGCGCCGGTAGGTGGTTTGGGCGATATCGTCATGGTGCCGCCTGTACGGGACGCGCGGGCGCGAGGCGTTCTGCACCCAATGCGTCCGTTCAGCCACTTCGATGCGGACGGCGTCGTGTGGAGCGACGGCACGCATTCCCGCGTCGATGTCGTGATCTGGTGCACGGGGTTCCGCCCCGCGCTCAAACATCTTGACCCACTACAGATCTGCGATGCCAACGGATTGCCGAGGACAGACGGGACGCGCGCCAGAGGCGAGGAGCGCCTGTGGCTGGTTGGCTACGGCGAATGGTGCGGCGCTGCCTCGGCTACGCTCGTCGGTGTCATGCGCAGCGCAAGGGAAGCGGCGCAGAGCATAGCGCAATATCTCATTGCCATAGGGCCGCGAAGCGCATCATCACCGTAGCCGGCAGGGTCCTCCGAAACCAGCGTCGAACCGGGCGAGTTCCTTCAATCTTGTCGATCGATCTTCCAAGTCGCGTTCAAGACCCTACCGTTAGCGGCCGATAATGCACTTACGCGTTATGGGACGATCACGATGAGCCACGAAGACAAAGATCCGGCCGGCGGTTCCCTTCAGGCCGCATTCCTGCGCCACGAGGCGAGCCTTGCACCGCCCGGGCGCCAGCCCGGCGAGGACAACCCCGCCGTTTACCGCACGCTGCTCGAATCCACCCGGGCAATTCCCTGGAAGATCGATTGGGCGACGATGCAGTTCGCCTATATCGGCCCGCAGATCGAAGCGCTGCTCGGCTATGCGCCCTCCACCTGGAAAACGGTCGAGGACTGGGCCGCGCGCATGCATCCGGACGACCGCGAGTCCGTGGTGAATTTTTGCGTCGCGCAATCGCAGGCGGGCGCCGACCACGAAGCGGACTATCGCGCACTGACCGCCGACGGCGGCTACGTGTGGATCCGCGACGTTGTCCACGTTGTGCGCAAAGAGAACGGCGACGTTGACGCGCTGATCGGCTTCATGTTCGACATCAGCGAGCGCAAGCGCACCGAGGAACGGCTCGCGCAGCTCCAGCGCGAACTGGAACGCCTGTCGCTCGCCGACAGCCTGACGGGCGTGGGCAACCGTCGCATGTTCGACACGGTCATCGCGCGCGAATGGGCGAGCGCGGCGGCATCGGGCAAGCCGCTTTCGCTCGTGATGGTCGACATCGATTTCTTCAAGTCGTACAACGATTATTACGGTCACCTGCAGGGCGACGAATGTCTGAAGCGCATTGCGCATGTGCTCGGCGAGGCTGCCGGGCCGAACGCGTTCGTGGGCCGCTTCGGCGGCGAGGAATTCGTGCTCGTGCTCGCGCAAACCGACGCTGATGAGGCCGTACGCGTCGCAGAGCGTTGCCGCGCGCTGATCGCGGATGAAGCGATCGCGCATCTGCGCTCGCCGCATAGTCAGCGGGTCACGGCGAGCTTCGGAGTAGGCACCGTTGTGCCGAATGAAGGTATCGACGTCACGGCTTTCATCAATCTGACGGATGCGCAGCTCTATCAGGCCAAGGATCAGGGCCGCAACCGCATTTCGGCGGTGGACCGGGCAGGTATCGGCGGCGAAGGATTCAAGTTGCAGTCGCGCTGACACTTTGATGGTGCGAGGATCGTTCCGGCATAGGGGCGCGTCACGGAAGTCACGCCGGGGCGGCACAATTGTTGGTCAGGTTGTTGGGACGATGGCCGATATAAAGCAAAGGTCTGGCAAGGAAAGAGCGCTCTTCGACCCGAAGCGATCCTTCATGCCTCTTGAAGGCGGACGATTAGAGTCAGCAACTCCAACGCAAACTTAACCATCTTGACACCGATTTAAGACGGTTGGCGGTTGCGCCAGCCGCCGACGGACGTTACCTGGTCGATGCACGATTCGACGATTTCCACGTCTGGTAAACCGAAGCGCAGCCCTTCTGGACAGAATAGTTCTCCAGAACCGGACCCGTTTCTACCGCCAGCCGAAGCAAAAATAAACCTAAAACGGGTCGATCGAGCTCAAAGGTCTCGTTTGCTTCGGTAACTACTGAGCCAGAAGAATACTCCTCACAAAGTAAGCCATCCGCCATATGAATTACCGTGTCCGGTCCAGCTGCGAAATCGCTGAACGCCCAGAAGACACCGAACAGTACCAAGGGCGATGCCAGAATTGAGATTGCGATCGGGAGCGACAGCAGGCTTCCCATACCCCATCCCAGCAGTCGCGGTCGCAGCGCGAACGCACCGAAAGCGATATACGCGTAGGCCACGAAGCAAGAAAAGAACAGCAATACATTGATCACGTGACTGCGCGTCACGAAACCTGACTTCACTCCGACCAGCACGACGGAAATTAGCGCGAAGGCTGACAAATATTTTGTTCGTGGCTGCATAGTGTCTCGCAGTGGCGCATTCGCCGTGCAGGCCCGATACCCCTTGACGTCGGTCCGTTACCCCTGGCGCCCCAACCCCGCGCGCACCGCTGCCGCCAACCCGAGTTCCGGATAAGCCGCATCGACTGCCTCGATGTCCGCGCGCGTTTCGGCAATGAGCCAGTCACGCACCTCGGCAACGATCGGGCGCGGAGGCCGGCCTGGCGCCCATGAAAGACAACAGATCCGATCGGTCACCACCAACTCGCTCTCGGCCGGCACGAGCGCCCGCTGTGCGAGCCAGTGCATCACCACGTTGACCCAGCCGAGCGCGATTCCCTGGCCGAGCAGTGCCGCCTGCACGACGATCGCATAGTCGTTGAAGCTCAACACGCCGGCCGCGTGGCGCGTCTTGTTCTTGAATGCCGCGAAACGCGCGTGCCAGCCGCGCTCCTCGTCGTCCATCACGATCACCGTGTCGCCGTGCGCGCGCCATTCGTCGGTACACGCAAGTTCCTGATAGCGCGGATTACAAACGGGCAGCAGGACTTCGGGCATCACCGGCACGCTGTTCTCGAGCATTTCGCCCTCCTGCACGAAACGCATTCCGAGATCGACATCGCCGAGCGGTCCGCCGATCCGGCCGGAAATCAGCTGAAAGCGCAGGTCGACCGACGGAAACGCCTGATTGAGCCGGCTCATCCGCGGCATCAGCCAGTGTGTCGTGAATGCGGTCGACACCGACAGCGTGACGGGCTCGACGCCCGTCGCGCGCGCCTCGATTTCGCGGATCGCGTCTTCGATGCCGTTCAGTCCCTCGGAAATCTTGCGATACAGAATCCGGCCGTTCTCGGTGAGTTCGATGCCGCCGTGCACGCGCTCGAAGAGACGCACGCCGAGATGATCTTCCATGCGCGAGAGCATCCGGCTGACGGCCGGCTGGCTGACGTACAACTCCTGCGCCGCGCGCGTGAAGTTACCGCAGCGCGCGGCCGCCTCGAACACGAAAAGCGCGTTGGCGCTGGGAAGTTTTCTGCGTAGGCTGGGCATGACCTGATGTTATGCCTAATCCAACAATTCGGGAATTGCAGCCAAAAAAATCGGCGCCTATATTTTTCCTCACTGAGGCAGCCGAGCGGGAACCCAACAATGGATGCACGAGCCAGGGCGGGCGTATCGATTCGATCCGCAGCAAAGCGTTATGGGCCTGTCGTGGCGCTCGACGACGTGTCGCTCGACGTAGCGCAGGGCGAATTCGTCTCACTCCTCGGCCCGTCCGGTTCAGGCAAGACGACGCTGCTCGGCATTCTCGGCGGCTTCGTGCAACCGAGTGCCGGCAGCGTCTGGGTTGGCGAGCGAGACATTACATTCGCGCCGCCGCACAAGCGCAACATCGGCATGGTGTTCCAGAGCTACGCGCTCTTTCCTCATATGACGGTCGGCGAAAACGTCGCTTTTCCGCTGCGCGCACGCCGCGAGCCCAGATCGGGCTGGGCCCGCAAAGTGGCCGACGCGCTCGCGATGGTCGAACTGCGCGGCTATGAACACCGGCGGATCAGCGAATTGTCGGGCGGGCAGCGGCAGCGCGTGGCGCTCGCCCGCGCGATGGTGTTTGAGCCGCAACTGATCTTGATGGACGAGCCGCTCTCCGCGCTCGACAAGCAATTGCGCGAGACGATGCAAATCGAGCTGCGGCGCCTGCATCGCCGGCTCGGCGCGACGATCATCTATGTGACGCACGACCAGCGGGAAGCGCTGACGATGAGCGATCGGGTCGCGGTATTGAAAGACGGCCGGCTCGTCCAGGTCGATACGCCCGAGCACCTCTATGACCGGCCCTGCAACGCCTTCGTCGCGAGCTTCATCGGCGAGGCCACGCTGCTGGCCGTCGTGCGCGTGGGCGACGATGCGGTGAGTCTCGGCGACACCGTGCTGCGTACGGCCTACCCGCTTCCGCGCGCCGAGCGGCTGCTGCTCGCGGTGCAGACCGAAAAGCTCGTGATCGACGCGGGCGATGCGCCGCCCGACGCGAACCGGCTCACCGCGCGCGTGACGGAGGTGCTGTACCAGGGCGAGAGCCTGCGCGTGTTTGCGTCGCTCGCCGACGGCACGATAGTGAGCCTGCGCCAGCCCGGCAATCACGAGGCGCGGCAGCGCGTGCCGCCAGCCGGCGCTTCCATACGTGTCGCGATTTCGCCGTCCGACACGATCGTCGTACCGGCATGACGGGCGCGCGACGCCCGGCCCTGCCCTTCTCTTCCCGGCCAATTTTTCCCGGCCAATCGCAACGCAATCAAGGATGAATTCATGAAGCTCACCGATTTCAAGGTGCTGACATTCGACGTCGTCGGCACACTCATCGACTTCGAGCGAGGCGTGCTCGCATCGGTGCGCCGCATCGGCGGCAGCGCCACGAAAGATCTGACCGACGAGCAGATCTTCGAGCCGTACATGCGCGGCCGTGCCGCGTTCCCCGGCCGGTCGAGCCACGAAATGGCGAACGTCTACCTGTCGCTCGCGAAGGAGCTGGGTTTGCCGGACGATGCGCAGTCGGCCGCCGCGTTCCAGCGTGACGTGCTCGAGTGGCCCGCGTTCGTCGATTCGGTCGAAGCGCTCAGGCGGCTGCGCAAGCATTTCCGCCTCGTCGCGATGACGAATGCAGACCGCGTGGCGCTGTCCTCGTACGCGCATACGCTGGGCGATCCGTTCGACGATTCGGTCTGCTGCGACGAGACCGGTGTCGCCAAACCGGACCCGCAGTTCTTCGCCTACAACCGCGGGCGTCAGGCGGCGTTCGGCTACAAGTTCCGCGAGATTCTCCATACGGCGCAAAGCCAATACCATGACATCGGCATTGCGACGCAACTGGGCTACGCGACTTGCTGGATCGAGCGCCGTCGTGGACAGAACGGCTTCGGCGCGACACCGGTGCCCGAGCAGGTGACGACGCCGACGTTCTGCTTTCCGACGCTCGCCGCGCTGGCGGATGCCGTCGAAGCCGAGCTCGCCGTGGCCTGATGATGCTCGCGCCGCTCGCCTGCACTTCGCCGCCGCCCGATTCGCTCTGGCGCCACCTCGCCGCGCGCGCCGGTACGCTCGACGCCCCGGTCGGCAGCGGGCCGCTCGCGCGCGATCTGCACACCGACGTTGCCGTGATCGGCGCGGGCTACTCGGGCCTCGCCGCAGCCTATGCGTTGGAAAAGCGCGGCGTGCCGTGCGTGGTGCTCGACGCTAACCCGGTGGGGTGGGGCGCGAGCGGGCGCAACGGCGGCGTGGTGTCATCGAAGTTCCGGCTGTCGTTTCCTGCGATTGCGGCAAGGCACGGTCTCGACGTCGCGAAGCGGATGCACCGGCTCGCGCACGACAGCGTGCGCGTGGTCGAATCGCTCGTCGACGAGTTTGCTATTGCGAGCGCCGCATTCGAACACAGCGGCAGCCTGCGCTGCGCGCATACCGAGCGCGCGCTCGCCGCTTGTATTGCCGAGGCGGACTGGGTGCGCACCGAGCTCGGCGACCGCTCGATGTCGGCGTTGACCCGCGGTGAGGTCGAAGCGGAATCGGGATCTGCGGGATTCGTCGGCGGGGTGTTGAGCGCGGACGCCGGGACCATCCTGCCGCTCGAATACGTGCTCGGCATCGCGCGCGGCCTTGCAGCGCGCGGTGTGCCGATCCACGAATCGACGCCTGTGGTGGCGATCGAGCGTGTGTCCGGCGCCCCAGGCGTCATCGTGCGCACGCCGGCTGCGACGGTACGTGCAAAGCAGCTGATCGTCGCGACGAACGCCTACTCCGGCCTTACGTCGGCAACGGCCGCCTACCAGCGCGAGCTGGTGCCGTTTCGCAGCGCGATGATCGCGACCGAGCGGCTGCCGGCCGGGCTCGACGCGAAACTCATGACCGCGCGCCGCAGTTACACGGAAACGCGCCGGATGATGAAATGGTTTCGCCGTGCCGATGGGCGCATGCTGTTCGGCGGACGCGATGCGTTCGGCAAGGAAGGACAGCAAACGGGCTTCGAGGCGCTGCGCCGCGCGATGGTCGCCCTGTTTCCCGACCTGGCCGGCCTGCGCATCGAGTTCCAGTGGTCGGGCTATGTCGGCATGACCTTCAACGCGCTGCCGCACGTCGGCCGCAGCGACGACGCCACGGTGTTCTGTCTCGGCTACAACGGCGCAGGCGTCGCGATGGCGAGCCTTGTCGGCCAGCAGGCGGCCGCGCTCGCGCTGGGCGAGACACCCGATCTCGCGCTGCTGGCACAAGAGGGGCTGCGGCCCGTCCCGTTCCATTCGCTGCGCGCGCCGGGCGTCAGGCTCGTCGCTGCGTGGTATCAGTTTCTCGATGCCATGGGGGCATGATGACGGCAGCCAGAGGAATCGTTTCCGGGTGCGACACGATGAGGCCGAGCGAGACAGATGCGGCGATGCGCCACCAGCGACGCGAAGACCGCGCGATGTTGCTGCTGATGGCGCCTGCATTGGCGATCGTCGTCATTTTGCTGGTCGTGCCGCTTGCATGGCTGTCGTGGCAATCGATCCGTCACGATGGCGGTTTCACGCTCGCGAATTACCGGCGCGTTTTCAGTGGTACTTACCTCGATACCTTCCTGCTCACCTTCAAGCTGAGCGCGATCGTCACCGGGGTGACGCTGCTGCTCGGCTATCCGGTTGCCTATCTCGCGGCATCGGTGCGCCCAAGGCTCGCCACACTGATTCTCGGCATGGTGATTCTGCCGTTCTGGACGAGCGTGCTCGTGCGCACGTATGCATGGCTCGTGCTGCTGCAGCGCACGGGCATCGTCAACAAGGGGCTCATTGCAGCGGGCCTCATCGATCAGCCGCTGCAGCTTGCCTACAACCAGTTCGGCACCATCATCGCGATGGTCCACATCCTCCTGCCGTTCATGGTGTTGCCGCTCTACTCGGCAATGCAGAAGATTCCCTGGAGCTTGTCGCAAGCGGCCGCCAGCCTCGGCGCGTCGCCGACCCATGCGTTCCTGCGCGTGTTTCTGCCTCTGTCGATGGGCGGCATCGTTGCGGGCGTCACGCTCGTGTTCGTGCTTTGCCTCGGCTTTTACATCACGCCCGAGTTGATGGGCGGCGGCAAGTCGATCATGGTCTCCATGGTCGTGAGCCGTAACGTCGAAATCTACAACAGCTGGGGCGCGGCGAGTTCGGTCAGCGTGGTGCTGCTGGTTTGCGTGTTTGCGATCTTCTATGCCGCGAGCCGTGTGATTCCGCTCGACAAGACCCTGGGGGCGAAATGAAGCCGAATCCGCTCGCGCGCGGCCTGCTCGTCGCATCGGTCGCGCTGATCCTTGCGTTTCTGATGATTCCGGTGCTGATCGTCGTACCGCTGTCGTTTTCCGATACGCGCTTCATGACGTTCCCGCCGCCTGCGTTGTCGCTGCGATGGTATGAGGCGTTCTTCGGCAATCCCGATTGGCTCGCGGCGGCACGCACGACGCTCATCGCATCGTCGTGCGCGACTGCGATCGCAGCACCCGTCGGCGTGGCCGCGGCGTACGCGATCGAGCATGGCGCGCATCCCCTGATTCGCCGGCTCCGAACGGTATTGATGCTGCCGCTGATGGTGCCGATCATCATCGTCGCCGTGGGCGTGTTCTTCGTCTATGCGCAGCTGGACTACGTGAATACGCTCGGCGGGTTGATTCTCGCCGACACGATGCTCGGGTTGCCGTATGTCGTGATTTCCGTCGGTGCGGACCTGCGCTCCTTCGACCATGCTCAGGAGATGGCCGCGCGCAGCCTCGGAATGAACCGGCTGCGCAGCTTTCTGGCCGTGACGCTGCCGCAGATCCGTTCAAGCGTGATCTCCGGTGCTGTGTTCGTGTTCATTCAGGCGCTCGACGAGACGGTCGTTGCGCTCTTCATCTCCGGTGGTCCGAACCAGACGCTGACGCGCCGGATGTTCGTCACGCTGCGCGACGAGATCGATCCGACGATTGCGGCGATCAGCACCCTGCTGACGGCGCTCACGTTGGCCCTGGTGCTCATGATGGTGATCAGCCGCCGCGGCGGCATGGCGGAGGCAGCACGCGTATGAAGAACGCCTTGAAGTTTTATATCGACGGCGCCTGGCGCACGCCTGCCGGCAATACCCGGCTGCCCGTGATCGACCCGTGCACCGAAACACCGTTCGCGGAAGTCGCCCTCGGCGACCCACGCGACGTCGATCGCGCAGTGGCCGCCGCGAAGCGCGCATTCGCAACGTTCTCGCTGACCGACCCCGCGGAGCGCATTGCGCTTGCGCGCCGGATTCTCGACGTCTATCTCACGCGCAGCGACGAGATTGCCGACACGATCTCGCGTGAGATCGGCGCACCTCGCCAGCTCGCACGCAACTGGCAAGCCGCGCTCGGCCGCCGGCACCTGGAGGAACTGCTGCACACCTGCGAAACGTTCGCGTGGCAGCGCAGCAAGGGCACGACGCTCGTGCGTTACGAGCCGGTGGGGGTTGTCGCGCTGATCACGCCATGGAACTGGCCGATCAACCAGATCGTCTGCAAGGTGGCTCCCGCGCTCGTGGCAGGCTGCACGATGGTGCTCAAACCGAGCGAGATATCGCCCCTGAACGCGGCGCTCTTCGCCGAAGTGCTCGACGAGGCAGGTGTGCCGGCCGGGGTCTTCAATCTCGTGCATGGCGATGGTCCGACGGTCGGCGCGGCCTTGTGTGCCCATCCGGACGTCGACATGGTGTCGTTCACGGGTTCGACGCGCGCGGGGGTACAAATTGCGACGCTCTCGGCACCGACCGTCAAGCGCGTGCATCAGGAGCTTGGCGGCAAGTCCGCGAACGTGCTGCTCGACGATGCCGATTTCGAAACGGCGGTGACGAAGGGCGTCAACAGCTGCTTCAACAACAGCGGGCAATCGTGTAACGCGCCCACACGCATGCTGGTGCCGGCCTCGCGCCACGACGAGGCGGTGGAGATCGCGCGGCGCGCCGCGGCCGCGCATCGTGTCGGCCCCGCCGACGCGCCGGAAACGACGATGGGCCCCGTCGTCAGCGACGTGCAGTTCGAGCGCGTGCAACGGCTGATTGCGGCGGGTATCGAGGAAGGCGCGACGCTCGTCGCGGGCGGGCTCGGCCGGCCCGCGGGGCTTGAGCGCGGCTACTACGTGCAGCCGACCGTGTTCGCGCACGTGCGGCCCGATATGACGATCGCGCGCGAAGAGATCTTCGGTCCCGTTCTGTCGATCCTGCCTTACCGCGACGAGGAAGACGCCATCTCCATCGCGAACGACAGCCCGTATGGGCTCGCCGCGTACGTGCAGTCGCGCGACCTCGACCGTGCGCGCCGCGTCGCGTTCAGGCTGCGTGCGGGAAGCGTTCACCTGAACTATCCCGCGTGGGATCCGGGTGCGCCGTTCGGCGGCTACCGGCAGTCCGGAAACGGACGCGAGTATGGCGAGTGGGGGCTCGAAGCGTTTCTCGAAGTGAAGGGCGTGGTCGGATACGGCGCCTGATACTCCCGCGCGCCGTCGACCGCAGCGCGCCCCGCTATTCGCCCTGGCGCGCTCGCAGCATATCGGCGATCCGCTCCGCGATCATGATTGTCGGCACGTTCGTGTTCGCGCAGGGAATCGAAGGCATCAGCGATGCATCGCAAACCGTCAGCCCCTCGACGTCGAAAACCGAGCCGTCCGGGGCCGTCACCGCGAGCGGGTCGTGAGCGGTGCCCATTCGGCAGGTGCCCGACGGATGCCATGTTCCACCGACCGATTGCATGACGAACGCAGTCAGCGCCGCGTCGTCGGCAAGCAACGTATCGAGCGAGACGCCTTGCGTGATGATGTGCTCGACCAGCGTGCCACGTAGCGGCCCGGCGCTGTCGAGCAGCGCGCTCAGTACGCCGCGCTGCATCGCGTTCCACTTGCCGGGCCGCGCGACCGACGCAACGCGGGGCGAGTAGCTCGACGGAAAGATGGGCCCGAGCGCGCTCGCGAACAGCGGGTCGGCAAGCGTATGCGCGCCGAAGCGTACAGCGCCTTTGAGCCGTTCGAGGTCACGCGGGTCCGACAGCATCGAGAACTCGACAAGCGGTTCTTCCTCCGCATGCGCGGAGGCGAGCCGCACGCGGCCGCGCGAGTACGACTTGTTGACCCAGAAGAACATCGTGCCGAGCCGATATCCGATCGAATGCCAGCCCGAGCGTGACAGAATCGCGCCATGCATGTCGCCTGCAGGTGTGCCTGGCAGCCCTGACGAGTAGCGGATAATGGCCTGCTCATGGTGCTCGTCGGGAAACGGCGTGCGCATTTCGCGCGGCAGGAACGCGGATACCGCAATGGACGGGTGCTCCATCAGATTGCGGCCAACGCCATCACGGGCGGCGACGAGGCCGATGCCGGATGCGGCGAGCTCGTCGGCGGGGCCGATCCCGCTGCGCATGAGAAGTGCCGGACTGTGGATCGCGCCCATGCAAACGATGATCCGTCGCGCACGCAACGTATTGAACGCACCATCGGCGAAGCGCACCTCGGCGCCGATTGCACGGCGGCCTTCGAATCTCACGCGCTCGACGAGCGTGTCGGTACAGACCGTCAGATTGGGACGCGCCCGGACGGTCGCGTCGAGATAGCAGATCGACGTGGGAATACGTTCCCCTGCCGCACTGACCGCAATGGCGCCCACGTAGGCGCCATCTTCCCACGGGCCGTTCTGATCGATACGCAGCGGATGACCGTGCCGCGCAAGCGCGCCGAGCACGCCGCGCACGAATGGCGACAGGCGATCGGCGCTCGCGCGGCGGATGCGCAGCGGGCCATTGGTGCCGTGAAGCGGTCCGTCCAGGTCGCAGTCGGTTTCGAGCTTGCGGAAATAAGGCAGACACTGTGCCCAGGTCCAACCCGTTGCGCCGAGCGCGTCCCATTCGTCATAGTCGGCCGGCGCGCCGCGGTTGGCCATCAGCGCATTGATCGCCGAGCCGCCGCCGAGCACGCGCGCCTGCTCGTAGCGCCGCCGCACGGCAGGCGCGCTCATGCGCGCATGCAAACGCTGCCAGATATTGCGTGTATCCAGATAGGCTCGCCCCGGATATCGGCTGCGGATATCAGCCGGCATCGACGCCTGGGTGAGATCACGGCCGGCTTCGACGAGGCAGACGGTCTTGCCGGCCTCTTCGGTAAGCCGTGCGGCAAGCACGCAGCCGGCCGAGCCGCCCCCGAGAATGAGGTAGTCGTACACAGTGGGCGAGTGATCGATGCGCAGCAAAGGGCTTGTACGGGCCGCTCGTGCTGGCGGCGCGCGATGAGCCGTTGCGTTACTGCTGCATGAACTTGAGCCAGCGTGCCTTCGCCTGAACGCCGGCTTCGGATGCCCACCATTCCTCGGACATCAGCGCCTGCCTGCTCGCATTCTCGGGCGAACTCGGCAACTCGCTCGCGCGCTTCGCCGAGATCTTGCCGGTCTTGTACGCAGCCGGGTTGCCGGGACCATAGTCGATGTAGGTCGGCAGGTTGGCCTGAAGATCGGGCGATACGGCCGTGTCGACAAAGCGCACGGCGTTTGCGAGATTCGGCGCGTTCTTGAGAATGCACAGCTGCGTGTTCTGAAGAATACCGTCGTTATAGGTGAAAGTGATGTCCGGATTGTCTTTCGCGACTGCGCTCGCGCGACCGTTCCAGATCATCTCCATATCCACTTCCCCGTCGTGCAGCAACTGCGCAGACTGGCCGCCGGAAGTCCACCACACGGCAATATCGGGTTTGATTTGCGCAAGTTTTCTGAACGCACGATCGACGTCGAGCGGATAGAGCTTGTCGCGCGGTACGCCGTCGGCGAGCAGTGCGGCCTCGAGCACCGTTTGAGGATCATTGCGCAGGGCGCGCGTGCCCGGGAAACCCTTCACGTTCCAGAAGTCCGCCCAGCTTTGCGGCACCTTCTTCACAGTCTTCTTGTTGTAGCCGATCACGGTCGAGTAGAACTCGTACGCGACCGAGTATGGCGTGCGGTACTTCTCCGGCACGGCCGCGGCGTTCGGCATCTTCGAGAAGTCGAGTTTCTCGAGCAACCCTTCGTGGCCCCCGCGCAGGCAGTTCGATGTCGGCGTATCGACGACGTCCCAGATCGGCTTGCCCGCCGAGCCCTGTGCCTTGATCTGCGGCCATGCGTCCGGAATGCTGTCTTGCTTGATCGTAATGCCGAGCTGTTTTGCCGCCGGATCGAGAATCGCCTTGGTCTGCGCTTCCTGGTAAGCACCGCCTTGCGACACGAATGTTATTTCGCCGGCGGCAAATGCGGGCGCGCAGACGAGCGCAAGTGTTATGGCGACCGGGTTCAGGCTCTTCGGTTTCATCACGGCTCTTCCTCGACTCGATTGAGAGAACAATGTTGCCCCGGGAGGGAACACCGCCGTATCGGCGCGACCGCGCGGGCGGTCACGCTCTCAGGGTGCTTCGACTATAGTGAGCCAATTTCGCGGGTACAACGCCGAAATTGTTGGAGCCGGCATGACTTGATGTAATGCCGGCCTCGACGCTGTTGGCAGCGCCATCCCTCTTCGCCGGCATTTGCGTTTTGTGCTTTCCGGCCTCGGCCGGATCCTGTCCAGCAGCGAATTTCTTTCGTGCGTTCGCTACGCCGTTTGAGAGCGTCTTGAAGAGATACGTCGGGATAGGCGCGAGGAGCCAGCAACTTTTCCTTGCCACCCCGGAACGGAGGAAGCCAACGGATCGGTCAGGAAGTATCGGAACAGAGAATTGTCGGGAGACCGCCCGACAACGTTTCCGGCGATGCAGCCGGAACAGTGTGCCGTTACCCATAATCCGTCCGCAAAATAAAGCATAAGCTGTCCGCGGATGTGCGCCGTCTCATGGCTGTTTGCGTGCGAGTCAAGCGTTACTGACGGTGCTACGTTTTGCTTCACGTTCCCCCTTCGTTCAATATGCCCATGAACCAATCTGTGGTTTCGCCCCGGCTGCGGGCGGTGAGGTCAGTAATTGAAGCTGACAGCATCGCCGAGGTCGTCGAAAGCCGATAGGCGGTGGGGCAGATTGATAGTTGCCTGTTTTTGCGTCGCGGGTTCAACGACGTCTACGAACTCCAGCTTGCAGATGGCGAGCGAAGAATCGCGAGGCTTGCAGCACTAAGGGCTCGCGGTGAAGGTAATGCGGACTTCGAGCTATCGTTGCTCGAACATCTGAAGGCAGAGGGGGTTGCAGTTGCCGCCGCGCACTGGACACGGGATGGTGCCCTGTCGACAGACGTGCCCGCGCCTGAAGGCGTTCGTACACTCGCAGTCTTTGACTATCTTGACGGCAAGCATCTTGGCGATGACCTGGATGATGTCCGGCTGACTGGTGCCGAACTGGCACGCATCCACGACGAGGCCAAGACGTATGCCGGTCCTGAAAGTCGCTATGTGCTTGACATCGCTCATCTACTGCTTCGACCGCTATCCCGCATAAAGGCACTCAGGCATCTGGACGACGAGGTAAAGGGAAAACTAACCGAGATAGCGACAGCGCTAGAGGACAGGTTCTCCACCACCGAAGCGTCGCTATCGCGCGTCATATGCCATGGGGACTGTCACGGCGGCAATACTATGATTCGCATTGGCGGCGATGGTAGCCGACGTGCGGCATTCTTCGACTTCGATGACAGCGGGCCCGGTTATCTCGCCTACGACCTTTCGGTCTTCCTCTGGGGCAATCTGCTGGCCACGCATCGCGAAGAGCCCGACGAAAAATCACGTGCAAGGTGGCTCGCCTTCATTGACGGCTACAGGTCAATAGCACCTATACCGGAAGCAGACTACCGTGCAGTGGCGACTTTTGTTCCGGTGCGAATGATGTGGCTGTTGGGCGAATACGCCGGCAACGCGGGCGCTGGCGCAGTGGGCGTCCAGAACCTCCCCAACGTGTGGTTCCGGGACATTGCCACCCTGATGGAGAAGTGGCAGGGGCTGACCACGCCGGAGTGATGCACCTCTCTGAACGCACACTCGCTAAAGTGAGGTGCTTAAACGCCTTTGGCGTCAACGAGCACCGCCATCAGGAGCGCTTCTTCGGTGCCGCGATTCACCCAGGCATGGTTAGTACCACGCTGAATCACAACATCGAATGGCTTGAGGTCGTGTTCGGTCTTGTCGAGGACCAGCGTAATCTGGCCGGACAACAGGATGATGTAATCGGTCGTCGAAGTCATATGCATCCCCGGGTCGCGACTCGTATCCGGTTGGCAATGGGACGCGCCAATGTTGCGGAACAGGTCGCTCCACGCTTTCAACCTTTCTTCTCGTGAGAGGTGTTCAGTCGAAGACTGCGGTGGAATCTGGAAGTAACGGAAAACGGTCCCGTTGGCCGCCGGTTCCAGCGTCTTCGATTTTGCGCCAGCGTCGTCGATGGTCTTATGGTCGTGAGGTGCAGGACCGGTCGTCCAAAGCTCTGTCAACGTACCGATGATATTCGTTGCTATCTCATCCTTCAGCGCGTACGAGCGTCCTTCTGCGTCGTTATGGGTGACGATGCGGCGAACGGGAACTAACATGGGATGTCTCCTTTGAAATATGTCGCGGCCATCAGGGTCAGGACGGGCGCTTTTCGCGCATGGCGACAACGGCCGCGAGCACAACGGCGCCGTACACGATACTTCTTGCCGCTGAGGGCAACGTGGAACTCGAAAGCAATGTTGAGAGCGATGTCAGCATCAAGGCGCCGCCAAACATACCGGCGTAGTTTCCGCGTCCCCCGGTCATGAGCGTCCCACCAACGACCACAACAGCTATCGAGGTCAAGAGATATGGGTCTCCCATATCGTTGAATGCCTGTCCGGTGAATCCATTCAACATCACTCCAACGAGTGCACTGCAAAGCCCACTCAGTGTTGATTTGCACGGAAGCCTGACCCACGATTTGCATTGAATTCTGACCCACCCGTTGGACCAGCTTTGCGGGTTATTCGGTGGGTATCTGGGTCTTCTTTCGCTCCTTCTTTGGCTGTGTCGTGCT
>NZ_RJZE01000030.1 GCF_003986935.1 Paraburkholderia kururiensis JCM 10599 = LMG 19447
ATGCCATCTGGCGCTCGCCGCTGCTCGGCGCGGAGATCGTGTTCAACGACCTGCGCGGCAAGGAGAGCGCGCGCATTGCAACGGTGTACAGCCAGGCGGCGTTCAACCAGGGGTATCTGCTCAACAGTAAAAAGCTTCCGCGTGGCGAAGGCTTCGAGATCACGACCAAAGGCTGGGGCACGGTGCGCGCGGCGAAGGGGCTGTTCCTCACGGCGGACGCGGCCGCCGGGGCGGATACGCCGCACCTGGAGATGCCGGCTGCCATCGCCCAGCTCAAGGCAGCGCTGCAGCGCGTGACGGATCTGGCGATGGCGACCACGCAGGCCGGCGCCGATGCGGCCGACCGTGCCACGCAGACGGCGTTGCTTGACGGACTGAACCAGCTTCGCGACGCGGGGCTGCTCGCGAGCGCGCCGGGCGGCATGGCGTTCGTGACGCCGAAATCGGTGCAGCACTCGGCGGGCGAAAGCGTGATCGTCACGGCGGGCAGGGACATGGACATGAGTGTCGTCAGGCGTCTGCGCATGGCAGCGGGCGACCTGATCTCGCTGTGCGCGCACAAGCTGGGTATCAATCTGACCGCAGCGAAAGGCAGGTTCACGGCAGCCGCGCTTACCGACGGCATGGATCTCTTCGCGCAGAAGCAGCTACGCATTGCCAGCGAGAACGCGGACGTGCAGGTGGCGGCGAAATCGAAGATCACGCTCAACAGCGGCGGCGCTTCGCTCGTCATCGAGGGCGGCAACATGACGTTCCACTGCCCCGGCGCGTTCACGGTCAAGGCGGCGGCGTTCACGTTCCAGGGGCCGGACAGCGCTCCTACGCCGTTGCCATCGCTGCCGAAGAGCAGCCTGAAGATTTCCGACCAGTACTCGTCGTCTCACTGAAGCCATGATCATCAGCCCTCCTTTCCTGCCCGCTGCGGGCCTTACATCTGACGACGCGTCTAAGCCGGACCCCATGATGGATACCGTCGACACGTTCGAGATCGGCCATCACGGAGTCTATCCGGTTGCCTTCGACCGGCGTTTTCATTGTGGCCTCCATCTGGATCCGGGCGAGCAGCACGAACCGGTGCGAGCGATCGCCGATGGCGAGGTGGTCGCTTACCGGGTCTGCATGAGAGCCCTGTCTGATGGCGCGAAAGATCCGACGAGCGGGCAACAATTGCTGAACTCGAATGCCGGATTCGTCCTGCTCAAGCACAAGACCGACACGGGTGACGGGCGCACGATTACGTTTTACTCGCTCTACATGCATCTGCTGGACATGACCAGTCAGCAGGAAATCGCGCCACAACCAAACACTCCGCCGGAGACCGGATCGGCCAACGCCCTCCCCAAATGGCTGCTCGACACAGCAGCGGGAAAGGATGGGGTCGTTCAGGCGGGAGGGACGAAGAAGGTGTATCGCAAGGACGTCCTCGGCTATGTCGGCCAGCATCAGGGCGTGCGGCATCTGCACTTCGAAATCTTCATGGCAGACGCCGACTTCATCGCCTGGTTCGATCAAGACGGCCATAAGGTTCAGCTAGGCGAAAAGCACCCCGTTCAGCCTACATCGAGCGATTGTTGGGGGCATTCCTATTTCGTCATTCACGGTCCGCAGGACTTTGTGGCACAGCCGGCAGGACTGCCTGAAACTTGGTTTCCTCCACTGCCAGGTGGCTCAATTGGTGAAAACGAATCACTTTACGTCGAAGCCTGGTTCAACAGGGGCCGACGTTATACGCGCGCGTGGATCGAGCGCGGCAACAGCGGCAATGTGACTTCGTTAACGCCAGCCCCCGTCGCTGACCCATACGACAATGGTACGAACAGCAACAACAAGCCAAAGCGGTACGAGTACGACCTGTATGACCGAGCGAAGGCACTTTATCCGGCGTGCCCGAGCGATGGCTATGAAATGCTGCGGTTTGGACGCGTCCTTTCGGAACAACAGATACTGTCGGGCACGGCTCTTAACACGTGGGTTGCGGTGCCATTCGACGAGAACGGAACGCAGGGCTATCTGAACATCGCACCGGACTCGATCATTAAGCTTTCTGATGCGGACTTCCCGTTCTTTAAGGACTGGCTAATGGTCGACGAGGACAATACGCCGTTCAATCACGATGGGCTGTGCGGCTACGACGAGCTTTGCCGTCTGACCGGCGTCGCTGATCCGCAGGTAACGTCCGGCATGATCCAGCCGCTCGAATTCGACAAGAACAACGATGACGGTACCAACCTGCAACTCGCAGGCTACGTGCAGAACGCGGAGGGCGTGCGCGAAAAGCTGAGGGGACTGGTGTGCAAGGCGCGCAGCGAGTGGGATCCGTTGGATAACAACAATCGCTATAAGGGTTTGAATGACCCAGATGGCTTCTTCGGAAAACAGAAGGACATCAACCCGGATGGCTATACCACGTTTATTGATTTCCTCAGCAAGCTCCAATTTCTCGACAGCACGCCGCTCGCCGGGCAAAAGCTGTGTTTTTTCCACCCATTGGCATTTATCCGGCATTTCAGGAGGTGTGGTTGGTTGAGTCAAAAGGAGCTTACCCATCTCCTGCCAAGAAACGTTGTACAAAAGGCGACGCCGTTTAAATGGCAGAAGGTTCATATTTCGAGTGCTGCGTCCATGCTATCCGTGGATAGTCAAAATGCAATTCAACGGCGTTTGGCGCTTAACAATGCAATCAGAAAATACGGGATCCAGTCACCCGTGCGCATGGCATCATTTATCGCGAATGCAGCTGAAGAAACGCAATGGTTTCAAAAATACCACGAGGGTTCGTCGTTTTGGTACGCTCCATGGGACGGGCGCGGGATGCTTCAACTTACGCATGCGACAAACTACATAAGATATTGGAGATTTAGAGGTATTGTTGTCAGTCAGGAGGTGGAGGATAATTTAAAATGCTACGCAGAGCTTGCCGATAACAATAGAGCCTTATTACAAAATGGTCGCAAAGGGATGAATGATCCGACGCATTCGCTTAGGGATGCAAGTACGCATATTTCGGCTAATTTTATAGAAAAAAGAGAGGCGACAACCAACGCGTTTGAGGCAGCGGATAGCGCAGGCTGTTATTGGATTTGGTCAGGTGCGGCTAGCTGTGCAGACGAGTACTGGAGTAATCAATCTAGTACATTAAATCCACTTGTCACTGATCACGGAACGAAATATTTCTATATAAATTCATCATTTGGCAAGGTCGCTGCCACGATAAATACCGGTAAACCCAATACCAATTATAGCGCGGTATGGGACAAGGAATCGCGATTTTTAGCATTCGCAAACGCACAAGTAATTTTATTTGATGTAGCAAGTTTTTTGCAACCTGACGGTAGTAAATCTCTTTATCCCGTCGGCTTTGGGCGTGTGGAGGAGCCGTGAATCGCTACGCATCTATTTTTATTGCCGGGTTGACATTGATTTTCTCGTTTTCCAGTATCGCTCTAGCAGATAACGGAACGGTGACGTTGGGGGATGGCGCCAGCGTGCTCGCGGCCGATGGGCCGACCTCTGTGCAAGTGAGAGTGGGTGAATGTCAGTTTTCGATTTCCATTAAAGAGGGGGAGCACATTAAATATAACAACCCGGAAGTTATTTTGTATCGTGCGAATGGTCGTGTGCCTGATCGAGATCTTCCGTTTGTTCGGCAAGCTCAGACGTATTCTGGATATGACTGGTGGTTTGAGAAACGTGGAAGCAGAAATGTGCCGTGGATCGGCTTCATGTGCGAAAGCGCTGAAAATTTCAAGTGGTATCCTGATTATATCGCCGCGGATTCCACACCGGCATTGCAGGATATCATGGATGAAAACGCCATAAATTGCCCAGCAGATTTTGTCAAGGGGAAATGGGTGTCCGCCTCGAAATCACTCAATCAGTTTACTTCGCTAAACGTTGCGGGGGGGCAAGGTTTTGTTGTCAATGCGTCGAATATCCTTAAGAAGGGCGATAAGGGAGCTCGATTTTGTTTTCTCAGTGGCGGTAATGTCCTGATTGGAGTGTCTGGAGGTAGAGCGGATCTCCTGAGGGAGGATGGCCCGGAAAATAGCTCTCTCCTCAATATTTTGAGAAGTATTGAATTTAAGTCTGACGTTGCGCCATTGAAGTAAAAAATCATAAACCACGGTTAAAAAATCTATGCAGTCCCCTATCCGAAAAGGTGACGAACTCGAACACGGTGGCGAAGTCACAGGCGGCTCACCGTGGTTCGAGGTGATGGGCCGCCCGCTCGCCCGCAAGGGCGACGAGGCGATCTGCGAGCAGCACGGGCCAACCACGATTGATGAGGGCTACGCCAAATTTCCTGATCGCGACGGCAAGGAGGTCGCCTTCCATCATTACCGCTGCGCGTGCGGCTGCCGTTTGCTCTCGTCGCTCATGAATTTCAACATCGAATAATGCCGGTCGATCTTTCTCCCGCCGGCCGCGCCAGCGCCTATCCGCCCAGAATGCGGTTCTGGCCATGGGGCGCTACGTGGTTCGTGTGTAACGTGTGCGGTCCCGCGATCGTGCTGCTTGCGTGGCCGAAGGGCGAGCGCGCAAGTGGCCTGGGGTTCTGGAGCTTGATGGTCGGTGCGCCGAACGGACTGTTCCTGGTTCTGTTCGGCTTTGCACGCGCGGGCTACGAGGTCCTGTGGTATCGCGCGCACTGGCGCAACCATCATCGTGAGCGGTGGCTCGCGGAGCAGGTCCGGCTCGCGCAGCGCCCGCTGCACGTACTTGACGCAGGCTACTGCCTGCCGCTCGCCGGCAAATCGCTTACCGACGTTCTCAGTGGCAAGCAGTCACTCCTGAAGATACAGAGCACCCGCCATGGCCCGGGCAAAGTCCTGTGCAACCGCTTTGAGGACGATGACCCGTTGCTGGCCAGCCTGCCCGTGGTGGCTGAAGAGGACAGCGAGGGCGACGACGCAGGAGCGCTGACGGAAGTCGCTCCCGCCGTCCGGATGATTCGTGTGGCGATTGAACCGCTGGCCGGGAGTATCCAGGCGTTGACCCGATACGAGAAGCGGTACTGGCCGCAGGTACGCGTGCTGGCGGAGCCGGAGACTGCGTGCCTGCGCGTGGCCCAGGTTCGTGAAGCGTTGCGGCTGGCCGCGCTACCGCCACTGGAGATCCAGTCCGTCGCCGCAACGGATGGTCTGCTGGTAGCGGATGGCTGGCTCGATGCGCGCGAGCGCCGTCCGCTTCTGGCGGTCGCGGCCGCCTGGTACGACGATGCCATTGATGAGGGCTGTGCTGAAGGTTGTGCCGCCGTACTGCTCGATCCCGGCTACTTCAGGCTCCCGCCGGAAGTCAGCCGCAAGGCTGCGCTGCACCGGCCCGTCCAGGCAACCGAAGGCGAGACTGAACACGGCTTCGCGAATGCCGCGCTCTGGGGTGCCGTCAGGGCTGCGGCGGTGGCACGCGCGTGGATCACCGGTCCGGTGCAGCACTGCGACCGTGCCCTGGCTGCCGCGGGCTTTGAGGCCGCATCGAAGGACGCCGCACAGTACCGGCTCGATCGCCTTGTCGGCAACCTGGGCGCGGCAAATGGTCTTCTCGCCATTGCTGCTGCCATCGAGGTCAACGCTGCGGACGGCCCCCAGATGATTGTGGACGGCCTGCAGTCCGCCATCCTCCACGTGTTACCTGAACAACAAACCAACGCTCCCACGGATGACGACTCCCAAAAACAACATGAAGAACATGGAGCCTGACGCCGCTGCCGGCAAACCGGCTCCCAGGGGCGTGGCGATCTGGGGCATGCCTCTCGCCGCGCTCGTGCTTGCCGTTGCCGCGCTCCTGCTGGTCTGGTTCGGCAGTGACCGTATTGGCATCGCGGACGGCGCACCTCGTACGCGGCTGTTGATCGCCATCCCGATCGTGCTGGTCGTCATCGTGACCGCCCATCTGTTCGCCGTGTCGACGGGCGCATATGGGGCAACCGCAAGACTGTTCCGCGTTGAAACCGGCGATTACACGAAGGCCGCGAAGCCACTCAGGCGCGACGCACGTCTGCAACGCCTGTACGAGGAACTGCGCGTCTCGCACGGCTGGTTCTGGCGCGGCCGCCTGCGCTGGCTGCTGGTGAACGGTACAGACGAACGTGTCGAACAGGTCGCGCCAGGCCTGAAGCAGGCGGCCGTCATGCAGGTAGGCGAAACGGTTCTCGTGCACGCCTCACCGGACGGCATCGACCCGGCGAAGTGGCTGGACCAGATCCGGCGGCTGCGCTGGCACCGGCCGGTCGATGGCATCGTGCATGTCGCGCGCGCTAATGATCCGGACACCGAACTGCCGCGCAGGCTGTCGGCCATCGCCACGGCGCTGCGCTGGGCCGCGCCCGTCACGTTCCTGCATCCGGTCGAGGCGCAGGGTCACCCGCCTGAACAGTTCGAGCCAGTGGGTACGTTTCTGCCCGGCGGTTCACGTAGGCAGGCACAGGCGGCGGCTGGCCGCGCGCCTGCGTTGCTGGGCCAGGCGCAACGCAGGACGGCCGACATCGGCGTGTCGCAGGCAGGCGCGCCGCTCTGGATGAGGTGGATGCTGGAGGTCTCGAAGTATGTCGGCGACCACGCAGAGCACATCGCCGCGAGCCTCGGGGCACTGGCCTCATCGAACTGGCTGCGCGCACCGCTGGCAGGTGTCGTGTTCGCGCCTGTCTTTGAAGGCACGTCGCCCGTGCCGGTACCGGTCGTTGATCGCGAGAATCCGACCGGACAGGGAACCGGGACGCCCCCGGCAGCCCAGCCCGCGCCCGTGAGCCTCGTCACGCCGCTCCAGCCCCGGGCGCTGGTCCCGGTGTGGAAACAGATTGCCGCCTCGATGCCGGCCTACCACGGCCGCCGCACCGGGCTGTACTGGCCCAACCTGCTCGCGACATGCGTGCTGGCCGCCGCCGTCGTGTGGACGGTGCTGCTCATGGTGTCCGGTCTCGGCAACCGTGCCCTGGTGCATGACGCCCAGACGGCTGCGGAGGCCGCACTTGCGGCCACCCCCGGCACACCCGATGCGCTGCGTGCACAGCTCGCCCTCCAGAACTGCATCGCGACCCTCGAATACCGCCAGCAGCACGGCGCGCCGTGGTACCTGCGTGCGGGCCTTTCGCACAACGACGACCTTCTGGCAGCACTGTGGCAGCCCTACCAGACCGTCGCCATCCGCAACCTGCGCCAGCCGGTCGCGCAGGCGTTCGAAGGGCAGCTCGCCCAGCTCTCGCAGGTCCGTGCCGACGAGCAGCAGAGCCACGACGCGCAACAGCGCGCCTACAACCGCCTCAAGGCCTATCTCATGCTCGCCACGCCGGCCCGTACCGACGCACCGTTCCTCAAGGCGCAGATGCTCGAGGTCTGGCCCGCGCTCGCCGGCATGCGCGCGGGCGAATGGCTCGATGTCTCGCAGCAACTCGCGGGCTTCTGGTCCGCTCACCTCAGGGCGCATCCGGAGTGGCGGTTGAACGCGTCGGCGCCGCTCGTCACGCAGATGCGCTCGACGCTCGTGAACCAGATCGGCCTCGCGGCCAGCGACGACGTGCTCTACCAGCGCGTGCTCGGCGAGGCGCGCGGCCGGTACGCCGATGTGTCGCTCGCCACGCTGCTGGCCGGCGCCGATGCGCACGGTCTCTTCACGACCACGCAGACGGTGCCGGGCGTCTTCACACGGGCGGCCTGGGAAGGCGTGGTCGAAAAGGCCATCGACGACGCCGTGAAAGGACAGCATGTCGAGGGCGACTGGGTACTGACCGGCGAGCAGCCTACGGCGCGCGTCAATGCCACCACCGTGGAAGGCGCGGTCGGGTCGGCGCAGGCCGAAGCGGAAGCAAGACAGGGCGCGGTCGCCCTGAAAAAGCGGCTGCGCGAGCGCTATTTCACCGACTACACGACCGCCTGGGCAGGCATGCTCAACAGCTTCCAGTGGCTGCCCGCCAACAGCTTCTCTGCGGTGATCGACCAGCTCACGCGCCTGACCGACGCACAGACCTCGCCGCTGCTCGCGGTCATGAAGTCGGTGCAGTATCAGGGCGAGGCGGGCCGTCCCTCGCAGGCCCTCACCGATACGCTCGTGCGCAGGGCGCAGGGTCTGTTCGACGGCGGCGACAGCAACGCGACGCAGGCGTCCGTGGTGAATCCGCTGGACCGCACGTTCGGTCCGCTGCTCGCGCTGATGGGCGCGGCAAACGCGGCGCCGCCAGCCGCGGGGAACAGCCAGGCGGCCAATGGCACGAATGCCGCCGCGTTCAGCGGCGTGAGCCTCCCGCGCGTGCTGACCGCCGACACGACCGTGCGCCTGAAGCTGCAGCAGATCCAGTCGAGCCCGGACGCGCAGGCGATGGCGCGTGCGCTTGCGCAGGCCGTGTTCCAGGGCAAGCTCTCCGATCTCACGCAGGCTCGCGACGACGCGGCGCTGACCGCTGCGAGTCTCGGCGCGCAGTGGGCGGGGTTCGGGCAGACGATGTTCGTGCAGCCGCTCGACGCGGCATGGGAGGCCGTTTTGCAGCCCGCGGCCGCGAGCCTGAACGAGGCATGGCGCGCGGGTGTCGCGGCCCCGTTCGCCTCGACGTTCGCCTCGCGCTATCCGTTCTCGCCGACGGCGGCGGATGCATCGTTTGCGGAATTTGGCCGTTACGTACGGCCCGATACGGGGCTCGTCAACCGCTTCATCCAGGTCGAGCTGTCGGGTGTGCTGAAGCGGCAGGGCGACCAGTGGGTGCCGAACGAACTCGCGCCGCAGTCGCTGCAGTTCGATCCGAAGTTTCTCGCCATGCTGCGCCTGATCGGTCCGATGGGTGCACGTCTCTATGCGCAGGGCGAGGCCAGCTACCGCTTCGCGCTCATGCCGCAGTCCACGCCGGGCGTGACGCGCACGGAGCTTTCCGTCGACGGCCACCGCGTCGCCTACTTCAACCAGCAGGAAGCATGGACGCCGTTTGCCTGGCCGGGCGACGGCCTGCACGGCCAGGCGTCGCTGACGTGGCAGACGCTGAACGCAGGGGTGCGTATCGCCTTCGACAGCACCGGCGATTGGGCCTTCCTGCGCATGCTGGAGAAAGCCCAGGTGAGGGCACTCGACGATACGCGCTACGAACTGGCCTGGAACAGCGCGGCAGGCGGCGATGATGCAAAAACCGCTTCGGCTGCGAGTGACGCCCGTACCGCCAGTGCTGTCACGAACCCCGATGCACCGCCACCGCTGCGCTACCTGCTGCGCGTGCAGGCGGGCGCAGGGCCGCTGGAACTGCTCAAGCTGCGCGGCTTCCGGATGCCGGAGCGCATCTTCGTGACCGGCCGAGCGGGCGTGATCGCTGGCCTCCCATCGCTGCCGCCATTGCCGCCGGAGCTGCAGCCGTGAGCGCACCGTGGAAACTGTTCCAGCAGGAAGAAGCGAGTCCGCTGCTGCGCTATTTCGATGCCGAGATGCGCTATCTGCGCGAGGCCGGCCGCGAGTTCGCACGCGCCCAGCCCGACGCCGCGCGGCGCCTGGGCATGCAGCCAGGCCCGGCGCGTGGCGAGGAGGACGGACCGGTCCGGGCGGTCAGTGAAGGCTTCGCGCTGCTCGTGGCACGGCTGCGCATGAAGCTCGACGACGGGATGCCGGAAGTCACCGAAGGGCTGCTCGACAACCTCTACGGGCACATGGCGCGCCCGGTTCCGTCGCTGTCCATCATCGAATGTTTGCCCCTGCAGCGCGGCGGTTCGATGACGGCGAGCATTCCTGCCGGAGCCGTGGTGCGCTCGGCGCCCGTCGGCCCCGATGCGGTGCGCTGCCCGTTCCGCACGACGCAGGCGGTCGACCTGCTGCCGCTCTCAGTCGACGACGCAACCGTGGCGGTCCGTGCGGACGGGCGGACGGTCATCCGCCTCACGCTGGGCCTCTGGTTCGGGGACCAGCGCGAGCATGTGGACCTGTCGCGCATCCGCTTGTACCTGCATGGCCAGCGTGCGGCCGCCGCGGCACTGTATGTGGCGCTTACTCGCCAGGTTGCGTCGGTCGGCCTGCGCTTGCCGTCCGTGCGTGACGGCGAGCTTCAGCCACTCGACGGTGTGCGTTTCGAGCCGTCAGGCTTCGGTCCGCCCACGCGGCTGTGGCCAGTCATGGACGCCGCGCGCAACGAGGCACTCGATCGCGAACAGACACTGCTCGAGTATTTCGTGTTCCCGCAGAAATTCCACTTCGTCGACCTGTGCGGCTTCGACAGTGCGATGGTGCCGGCGAACGAAACGCGCCTGACCTTCGAGTTCGAACTGGACGGTCGCATGCCCGGCGACCAGCCGGTGGGCCGCGACAGCTTCCGGCTCTTCTGCACGCCGGTCATCAACCTGTTCGAGGTGGACGCGCTGCCGCTGCATCCGGCCGGCTGGCACGACACCGAACACCGCGTGCGCGTGCACCCGGCGCTGGAGGATCACGTCGAGCCCTACGACCTGCTCACGGTGACGGCCGCCGACCCGGAGGGCAGCGCCCGGCATGCCTACACGCCATTCACGAGCTTCCGGCATCGCGGCTGGATGCTGCGCTACGACAACCCCGAGCGGTACTTCCATACCGCGACGCGCCACGGCGCGGTGGGACGCGAGCTGTGGGTGACGCTGGCCGGTCAGCTGTGGGCGGGGACGTATGGCGACGCACACGGCGATGAGGACCGTCCCCAACCGGACCACCACGTGATGGTGCGCGCGCTCGCGAACAACGGACGCCTGCCGCGCCTCGCGCTCGCGCAGGCGACGATCACGGAGACCGTCACCGGCTTTACCGGCATCGCATCGGTACGCAACCTGACCGCGCCCAGCCTGCCGCAGTACCCGCCGCGCGACTACCCGGGCTATGACTGGCGCGTGCTGGGCCACTACACCGCGAACGGCGCGAACGAATTCAACCGGATGCTCGTGGAGGGCGCTCCGGTGCTGCGCGAGGTGCTCGAACTCTACGACTGGGCGCCCGACGACACGATCTCGCGGCGTATCGATGCGATCCGGTCGGTGCGTTTCTCGCAGGAGCAGACCACCCGGCGCAGGGACGTGTTGCCGGTCGTGCGCGTCCATGTCGAACTCGATGCGGGTGGTTTCGACGGACCGGGCGACGTCGTGCTGTTCGGTGACGTGCTGGGCCATTTCCTCGGGCGTTACGCGAGCCTGCAGTATTCCGTGCAACTGGCGCTGACGGTCGATGGCGAGGAAACGCTCTGGCCGGGCACCGACTGGAAGGGAGCCGCATTCTGATGACAACGTGGATCGAGCGATACGCAGCCGGCGTGATTCTCGCGCTGACGGTTTCCGCATGCGGGACGTGGCAGTCGGTGAAGGACGGCGCCGTGAGCGTCACACGCGCGGTGTTCGAGACGAAGGTCGAGCAGATGAACCTGGAGATCACGGCGCTCGCTGCGCTGAACCCGGACGCGCACGGCGTGCCGCTGCCGGTCGTGCTGCGCATCGTCCAGTTGAAGGACGGGAAGGCATTCGCCACGGCGACCCCGGCGCAGATGCTCGAAGGCAGCGAGGCGTTGAAGGCCGCAACACTCTGGAGCCGCGACGTGACACTGGGGCCGGGGCAGACAGTCAGAGTGTCCGAGCCGATCGGCGATGCCGCGAATTATGTGGGGGTGGCGGCCTTCTTCCGCGATACGGCCAGTGCCGAATGGTCCGTGCTCGTGCCGAAATCGCAGTGGAAGAAGACGGATCCGGTGAGGCTGGTGGCTGCGGACCGCACGCTGGAAATCGAGGCCGGGCGAAGGTGAACGTCGTGTATTGGCGCCTGTGGCGGCGATCCGGCCGCCCGCGTCGCTCACGGCGCCGACGGTGACTGCGGAGCGGTCTCCGACGATGCGGCCGGCGACCTGAACCGGCCGCGCTCACAGGGCACCCCCCCCCCCGGCTTTCCACTACACCAAAAACTTGGCAAGCGCGCCGTTTCGCCGCCGTTGCCGACATGACGCCGATCAACAACCGGCGATTTTTCCGCCCGTCCGCAGGAGTCGTTGATTTTGCGCAAAGCGCGTCTGTCGCGTCACGCGATCATGGCGGCTTCGTCACCAAAGAAGCGGGCACCCCTCATGTTTCCATCTCACCCGTTCGCGCCGCTCAGAATTCGCGGCCGCGCGCTGTTGCCCATCGTGCAGGGCGGCATGGGCGTCGGCATTTCGGCTCATCGGCTCGCCGGCAGCGTGGCGCGCGAAGGCGCGGTCGGCACGATTGCGAGCATCGACCTGCGCCACCATCACCCCGATCTGCTCGACATGTGCCGTGCGGACCCGCGGCGCGAGACGCTGGAGCGCGCAAACCTGATCGCGCTCGCCCGCGAGATCGAAGGCGCGAAGCGGCTCTCGGAAGGCCACGGCATGATCGCGGTCAACGTGATGAAAGCGGTGAGCGCGCACGCCGACTACGTGCGCGCGGCTTGCGAGAACGGCGCCCACGCCATCGTGATGGGCGCCGGTCTGCCGCTCGATCTGCCCGACCTCACGCAGGGTCACGACATCGCGCTGATCCCCATTCTCTCGGATGCTCGCGGCATCGCGCTCGTGCTCAAGAAGTGGATGAAGAAGGGCCGCTTGCCGGACGCGGTCGTTATCGAGCATCCCGCCCACGCGGGCGGCCACCTCGGCGTGACCAATCTTTCCGAAATGAACGACGAGCGTTTCTCGTTCGAGCGGATTTTCGCCGAGCTCGATCCCGTTTTCACCTCGCTCGGTCTGCGTCGCGAAGACGTGCCGTTGATCGTGGCGGGCGGCATCAATAGCCACGAGGCCGTGCGCAAGTGGCTGGCGGCCGGCGCGAACGGCGTGCAGGTCGGCACGCCTTTTGCGGTGACGGAGGAGGGCGACGCGCATCCGAACTTCAAGCGGGTGCTGGCCGATGCGCGTCCCGAAGACATCGTCGAGTTCGTGAGCGTGACGGGGCTGCCTGCGCGCGCGGTGAAGACGCCATGGCTCGCGCGCTACCTGCGCAACGAGTCGCGCATTCGCGCCAAGATCGGCAGCATCAAGAATGCGTGCCCCACGGCGCTCGAATGCCTCTCGGTGTGTGGCCTGCGCGACGGCGTGGAAAAGTTCGGCCACTTCTGTATCGACACGCGTCTTGCCGCCGCGCTGCGCGGCGACGTCGCCAATGGGCTCTTCTTCCGCGGCCGCGAGTCGCTGCCGTTCGGCAACGCCATTCGCAGCGTGCGCGAGCTCATTGAACTCTTGCTGACGGGCGTGGCGCGACCGGCTGTCGCACGATCGGGGGCGTTTGCGCTGGCTTGATAAACGTCAAATCTCCGTGGCAATAAGCCCTACAGAATGCAAGGGCATTTTGACCACGGGGAAAGACATGCAAAAGCTCATCAAGACCCTTGCCGCTTCAGCCTGTGTGCTTGGCGCGGCATTCGCCGCCCCGGCGGCCAACGCGGCAGACGCCGCCACCACCACGCCGGACGCGGTGTCCGACGCCACCAGCGGCGGCATTCATGCCGGCGACTGGCTGGTACGTCTGCGCGCCATCAGCATCGAACCGAATGCACGCACGAGCGATACGCTCTCCGCGCTGAACGTCGATGTGAACAACGCGATCGTGCCGGAACTCGACTTCACCTACATGATCCGCGACTACCTGGGCGTCGAGCTGATTCTCGGCACGTCGCGCCATCAGGTCACCTCGAGCCTCGGCAACCTGGGCGGTGTCGGCGTGCTGCCGCCCACGCTGCTGCTGCAATACCACTTCAACCATGCGGGCAAGGTTCGCCCGTACGTGGGCGCCGGCGTGAACTACACGCTCTTCTACAACAACGGCTTGCATGCGGGCGGCTCGCAGATCTCCGTTGGCAACCACAGCTTCGGTCCGGCGCTGCAGGCCGGTATCGACATCCAGGTGACGAAGAAGATCTTCGCCAACGTGGACATCAAGAAGATCTGGATGAAGACGGATGCGTCGCTCAACGGCGCGTCGCTCGGCACGCTCCACATCGACCCGCTCGTGGTGGGCGTGGGCGTCGGTATGAAGTTTTGACCGACAGGCGCAACGCAAACGCGCCACAGAGCGCGTTCAGGGGGGAACAAAAACGCCGGGGAAACCCGGCGTTTTTTTAATTTCTGCTGAGGCTACAGGCGCCTATAGCTTGTCGTACTTGAAGCGCATTGCCGTGCCTTCGCGCTGGATGCGTTCCCAGACGGCGTGCTTTTCGTCGTCGCTCATGAAGACCCAGTTCGAGACCTCGGCGGCCGTGCGTCCGCAGCCCTTGCAGATCTCGTCGAAAAGCGTCGAGCAGACGCCGATGCAGGGGCTGTCGGGAAGGTCGTGCAGATTGGAGGTCATCGGGAAGAATTCAGGGGATATCCAGCGAACATCGGCAAGTGCCGCTATGGTAACCGATGGCCCAAACGCCTCTCGCGCGGTAGGGATATCGGGCCGCGCTGCGTGGGCCATCAGATAGGGCGACGCGGCGACCGACGCGCGCCACGGTTGCCGCACCGCGGTGGTGCAATCCGCTTTCGCGTCTGTGCCCGCTCTGTGCCCCCGTTCGGCCGGCAGTCAGGCCTCGCAGCCGGCCTCATTGCCGGCCTCGCATTTGCCACCGCTTTTGCCACTGCATTTGCCACCGCATTTGCCACCACCCGCCAGGCTTTTTTCGCAGTAGACACCGTCGCATAACCCGATAAAATTGCGCCCGATTTGCGCGTCTCTCCGGCTTGCTTCCCCGGTCGCCGGACGAGACGCCGCCGGCCGGCAAGCAGGCGCCCGTCACCTCACCCTCGGGGGCAGGGCAGCCCGAGGAGCGGCTTGGGCAAAGGCTGTGCCGTATCCGCGACACCCGGGCATTTTTTTTGTCGCGGACAACGATTAGTGGTACGTTTCGGGTTTTTCGGAGGAGCCGCACCGGTCACGGCGCGGCGTCAGGCGGGGTCAAACAGGATCAAGCGGCATCGAGCGGGATCAAGCACCGGCACGATGCCGGTCACATGGAGAACGGGATGAAGAAACAGGTGGTGGGCCAGCTGGCGGCGCTCGTGCTGTGCGCGGTGCCCTTTGCGACGGCGATGGCGAAGGATACGCAACTCAACGTGTACAACTGGTCCGATTACATCGCCAAGGACACGATCCCGAACTTCGAGAAACAGACCGGCGTGAAGGTCCGCTACGACAACTACGACAGCGACGACACGCTGCAGGCCAAGCTCCTCACCGGCAATTCCGGCTACGACATCGTCGTGCCGACCAGCAACTACGCGGGCAAGCAGATCGCCGCCGGCATCTTCGCGCCGCTCGACAAGTCGAAGCTGCCGAACCTCAAGTACCTCGATCCCCAACTGATGAATCTCGTGGCGGGCGCGGACCCGGGCAACAAGTACGCCGTGCCCTGGGCATGGGGCACGACGGGCCTCGGCTACAACGTGACGAAGGTGCAGCAGATTCTCGGCAAGAACGTTCCGCTCGATAACTGGGACATCCTTTTCAAGCCCGAGAACATTTCGAAGCTGAAGGCCTGCGGCGTGTCGGTGCTCGATGCCCCCGACCAGATGTTCGCCGCGGCGCTCCATTACATCGGCAAAGACCCGATGAGCCACAACCCGGACGACTATCGCGCCGCGCTCGCGATGCTCAAGAAGATCCGGCCGTACATCACGCAGTTCAACTCGTCGGGCTACATCAACGACATGGTGGGCGGCGACGTCTGCTTCACCTACGGCTGGTCGGGCGACGTGGTGATCGCCAAGCACCGCGCGATCGACGCGAAGAAACCCTACAAGATCGAGTACTTCATTCCGAAGGGCGGCGCGCCGATCTGGTTTGACGTGATGACCATTCCGAAGGACGCGGCCCACAAGGAAGCTGCGCTCGAGTGGATCAACTACATCGAAACGCCGCAGGTCCACGCCGCCATCACAAATGCCGTCTACTATCCGAGCGCCAATGCCGAGGCGCGCAAGTACGTGGACAAGGACATCGCGAACGACCCGGCCATCTACCCGCCCGCGGACGTCGTGAAGACGCTGTTCCTGTTGAAGCCGCTGCCGCCTGAAATCCAGCGGCTGCAAACGCGCCTGTGGACGGAATTCAAGTCCGGCCGCTGATGTGGCGGTCATGGCAGCGGCCGCGCGAGAGGCGCTAGCCGCCATGCAACCACGAGGCCCCCGGTGTCCGCCGGGGGCTTTGTTCGTCAAACCCCGTGTGTCAACCGTGCTGGAGCAGGGCAGCAGATCATGAGTGAGCAGTCGAGCGCGCCGGCAGCGGCCGGTGCAGCGCCCCGAGGCAATGCGCCCGTTGCAGACCGTGCAACGGAAGATTTCGTCCAGGTCATCGACGTCGTCAAGAAGTTCGGCGAGACGGTGGCGGTGAGGAACGTGAGCCTGTCGGTGAGAAAGGGCGAACTGTTCGCGCTGCTCGGCAGCTCGGGTTGCGGCAAGTCCACGCTGCTGCGCATGCTGGCGGGCTTCGAGCCCGTCACGTCGGGCAAGATCCTGATCGACGGCGAAGACCTCGCGCAGTTGCCGCCATACCGGCGGCCCGTGAACATGATGTTCCAGTCGTACGCGCTCTTTCCGCACATGACGGTGGAGGCCAACGTCGCCTTCGGCCTCAAGCAGGAAGGCGTGCCGAAGGCCGAGATCAAGGAGCGCGTGCAGGCCGTGCTCGACCTCGTGCAGATGAGCCGCTTCGCGAAGCGCAAGCCGCACCAGCTGTCGGGCGGCCAGCAGCAACGCGTGGCGCTTGCGCGCTCGCTCGTGAAACGGCCGAAGCTCCTGCTGCTCGACGAGCCGATGTCCGCGCTCGACAAGCAGATCCGCCAGCGCACGCAGATCGAGCTCGTCAACATCCTCGACAAGGTGGGCGTCACCTGCATCATGGTCACGCACGACCAGGAGGAGGCCATGACGATGGCGAACCGCCTCGCGGTGATGAGCGAAGGCGAGATCGTCCAGCTCGGCACGCCGAGCGAAGTCTACGAATACCCGAACACGCGTTTTTCGGCCGAATTCATCGGCTCCACCAATCTCTTCGACGGCAACGTGGTGGAAGACGAGCCGGACCACGTGTTCGTGGAATGCGCCGAACTGCCGGTGCGTCTCTACGTGAACCACGGCATTACGGGTCCGCTCGGCATGCCCGTGACGATCTCGGTGCGGCCCGAGCGCATCGCGCTCACGCGCAAGCCGCCCGAGGGCGCGTTCAACTGGGGCCACGGCGTCGTGAAGAACATCGCGTACATGGGCGGCTACTCGCTCTATCACGTGAAGCTCGACTCGGGCAAAACCGTGATCGCGAACGTGTCGAGCCTCGCGCTTTCCGAGATCGATTCGCCGACCTGGGACGACGAGGTCTACGTGCGCTGGAGCGCCTCCGCCGGGGTGGTGCTGACGTCATGAAGAGCAAGCTGAAGGCGCTGGCCCAGTGGCCGGTGCGGCGATTCAACCTGACCGGTCGCACGGCCGTGGTGGCGGGACCGTTCGTCTGGCTGCTGCTGTTTTTCCTCGTGCCGTTCATCCTGGTCGTGAAGATCAGCTTCGCGGACCAGCAGCTCGGCATTCCCCCTTACACGGAACTCACCTCGTACGCGGACGGCATCGTCCACGTCGCGCTCGATCTTTCGCACTACGCGTTCCTGCTGCAGGACAGCCTGTATTTCGCGACCTACGTGAATTCCGTGATGGTCGCGGCGATTTCCACGCTGCTGTGCCTGCTGCTCGGCTACCCGATGGCGTACTACATCGCGCGCTCGAACCCGGCCACGCGCAACATCCTGATGATGGGTGTGATGCTGCCGTTCTGGACGTCTTTCCTGATTCGCGTCTACGCGTGGATCGGCATTCTCAAGAACAACGGGCTGCTCAATAACTTCCTGATGTCGATCGGCATCATTCACGCGCCGCTCGAGCTTTATCACACGAACACGGCCGTCTATATCGGCATGGTCTATTCGTACCTGCCGTTCCTCGTGATGCCGCTCTACGCGCACCTCGTGAAGATGGACCTCACGCTGCTCGAAGCGGCTTACGACCTGGGCGCGAAGCCGTGGAAGGCCTTCCTGCAGATCACGCTGCCGCTCTCGCGCAACGGCATCATCGCGGGCTGCCTGCTGGTGTTCATTCCCGCGGTAGGCGAGTACGTGATTCCGGAACTGCTGGGCGGCGCCAACACGCTCATGATCGGCCGCGTCATGTGGAACGAGTTCTTCGACAACGCCGACTGGCCGATGGCCTCCGCGGTGACCTGCGCGATGGTGCTGCTGCTGCTCGTACCGATGGCGCTGTTCCAGCATTACCAGGCGAAAGACCTGGAGGGGCGCAGCCGATGAAGCCGAATCGCATCCTGCAGATCGTCGCGCTCGGCATAGGCTTCGCGTTTCTCTACATCCCGATCGTGAGCCTCGTCGTCTATTCGTTCAACGACTCGCAGCTCGTGACGGTATGGACGCATTTTTCGACGAAGTGGTACGCGGCGCTCGTGCGCGACGACGAACTGATCGCCGCTGCCTGGCTTTCGTTGCGCATCGCGCTGATGACGGCGTTCGCTTCGGTCGTGATCGGCACGTGGGCGGGCTTCGTGCTCGCGCGTATGGGCCGCTTTCGCGGCTTCACGCTCTACACGGGCATGATCAACGCGCCGCTCGTAATTCCCGAGGTGATCCAGGGCATTTCGCTGCTGCTGCTCTTCGTGGAAATGGGCAAGCTGATCGGCTGGCCCGCGGGGCGCGGCGTCTTCACGATCTGGATCGGTCACGTGATGCTGTGCATTTCGTACGTGGCGATCATCGTGCAGTCGCGTGTGCGCGAACTGAATCCGTCGCTGGAAGAAGCGGCGCTCGATCTGGGCGCCACGCCCGTCAAGGTGTTCTTCGCGATCACGCTGCCGCTCATTTCTCAGGCGCTGGTGGCGGGCTGGCTGCTCTCGTTCACGCTCTCCATCGACGACCTCGTGCTCTCGGCGTTCCTCTCGGGTCCGGGCTCCACGACGCTGCCGCTCGTGGTGTTCTCGCGCGTGCGTCTCGGCCTGAACCCGGAGATGAACGCGCTCGCCACGCTCTTCATCGCCGTCGTGACGGTCGGCGTGATCGTGGCGAATCACTTCATGCAGCGCGCCGAGCGCCGGCGCCTTGCGGAGGCGGTTTAGGTTCAGAACGGCTCGCTGGCGGTGCTTCGCGGACTTCGCCTGGCCGCCGCCGCTTCTCTGACCTGCTTCACCGACCCCGCTTCACCCATTCGCCTGGCAGGCGGCCCGCTTGGCAAGCGAGCCGCTCCGCGCTGCCCCGAGCCGCCGCTTAAACCCGATACCCCATCCGGAACCCGCCCCAGTGGCGCCCATTGACGAAGATGGGCGCCGACGCATCTTTCATCAGCACGAACGCGCCGCCGCCCATGTCGCGGCGATACGTCTGCAGCAGGAAAGGCTTGGTGTGCGAGCCCGCCGCGAGACCCGTGCGGTCGTTGAAGAGGCGCCGGTTGCGGCAATTGGCCGAGTTCCAGACAGGGTCTTCGCGTTGCGGCTGCGAGAACTTGAGGTTGTGCGTGGGCAGGTAGCCGCGCGTGTCCACGGCGGCGCAGAACGCCACGCGCTCGTCGAGCTTGAGAAGCGGCTCCTGGACCGCGGGCAGCACGCGGTCCGTGAACGTGGTGAAGCGCGTCATGAACTGCTGCGGGTCCGTGCCGGCGATGGGCACGTAATGGCCGTCGAAGAGATCGTCCGTCGTGATATCCCCGCGCGCCACCGCCGCCTCGAACAGCTTGCCGATCTTCGCCGCGGCTTGCTGCACCGCCTCGATGAACGGCGTGTCGGCCGTTTCCACGCCGGTCGCCGCAGTCAGCTCGATCAGCGACTCCGACACGCCCAGCAGCTTGCCCAACTGGTCTTTCGCGTGGACGAAGTTGCGGCCCGAATCTTCCACGTCGCTCGCCATCTCCAGCACCTGCGCTTCGAGGCCGTCGCATTGCACCTCGATCTGGCCCGTGAGTTCGGCGATCTGCGCGGCCTCGTCGTTGAGTTGCGCGATGGCGTGGCCCGTCGAGTGCACGACCTCGCCGATCATGGCCGTGCCGGTGCGCACGCGGTGGGCGCGTGCCGTGTTCGCGGCGCCTTCGGTCATCAATTCGTCGGTCTGGCGTGTGAGCTGGGTGAGGGTGGTTTCGATCTGACTCGTGGCCTGTGCCGTTTTCGCCGCTAGATTCTTCACCTCGGCGGCCACCACGGCGAAGCTCTTGCCGGACTCGCCGGCGCGCGCCGCTTCGATCGCCGCGTTGAGCGCGAGCAGATTGGTCTGGCGGGCGATCAGCGAGATTTCCTCGGACACGCGGCTCACGTGTTCCAGCGCCGTGCGCAGTGCCGCGATCTGGGTCTCGATCACGGTGACGCCTTCCACGAGGCCGTGGATGTCGGCGAGCGACGATTCGATGGTTTGCTGCGACTGCTGCACGTTCTCCGCGGTGCCGGCCGTGACGGTACGCATGGCCCGCGCGGCTTCGGCAATGCGATGGTTGCCGCTCAGGGTCTGCGCCGCCGACTCGCGCAGCGCGTGACAGACTTCGGCCTGCCGCTCCACGCGCGCCGCGACCTCGTCGACGTGGCCAGAGACGTCGCAGATCTCGATGCCGAGCCTGCCCGCCTGGGCCGCAATATCGTCGACGATCGACCGCGCGCGCGTGGTGCGACGAAAGCGAAAACGCGTCATCGGGGAGTCTCCTTCATGGTGCGCAATGGTGCGAAACAGCGCAAAACGGCGCAAAACGGCGCGGTCGTCAGCGTGCGCAGGCCGCGTCTTCTTCACGTGTTTACGGCGGGCTGGCGGGTGACTTGAGTTGGCGCGGACTGAGGCAGTCTGTCGCAGCGGGTGAGGTTCGGTAAGGGGGCGTAACCCTCGCGGGCAGGACTTTTGGGAGCATCGTCACCGCTTTCGACGCTTCATTTTCCAGGTCCCGTTTTCGAGGTCCCGTTTTCGAGGTTTTACCCAGGGAGAACCCACACATGAAAAAACGCCCTCTTTCGCTTGCCGTGGCGGCCTGCATGCTCGGCACGACGCTGTCGGTCTTTGCGCAACCGGTCCCCGGCGACCCGCCTCCCGAGGGCCCTGCGCCACAGGAGCGGCCCGGCCCACACGGCGACGGCCCGATGGGGCATGATGCGCGGCGTCCCGTGCCCCACAGCGACTGGCACCGTGGCGACCCTGTGCCGCCCGACTATCGCGATCCGCGCTATGTCGTGAACGACTGGCACGCGCGCGATCTGGCGCCGCCGCCCGCCGGCTATCAATGGCTGCAGGTCAATGGCGAGTTCGTGCTGGTCGCAATCACGACCGGTGTGATCGCGACGATCCTGCTGGCCCCGCACCGTTGAAACCGGGGAGTACGTCATGACGAAACTGAAAAGGGTCTTTGCCGTCGCTGTGCTGGTCGCGTTGACGTCGACGCTCAACGGCTGCTGCTGGGGTTGGCCGTTCTGTGGCGGACCCGGCGGCCCGGGCGGTGGGCCCGGCGGTGGCCCGGGAGGCCAGGGCGGTCCGGGATCGGGTGGCGGTCCGAGGGGCGACGTCACGGTGCCGCATGCGACCCGCGTCGCTTGAGGCCAACCTCTGCGCTTGTTGTCCGCCATGCGAGCGTTGCCCGGGGCATCTGGGTAGCGCCCTCCAGCACGTGCGCCATGGCTCGCGTAACCGCCCTCGGCTTGCCGCACACGGGCGAAAATGAGGGCGAGCGGGCGCGCAGCGCCCGCGCTCCGATGCGCATAAGGACAATCGCGATGATCGACACAGTAGCCGCGCTGGCGGACCGGTTTGCCGGCCAGACGGCGCCCGGCTTTGCCGCCGGCTGGGACCAGCTCGTGCGGCTCTGGGAACTCATCGTGCTCGTCGTGCGCTTCCTGTGGGGCCTGCTGCGGTTTCTGGGCGGCGGCTGAAAGCCGGGCGTCATGCGAGGCGTACCGATCTCGGGTAACGTGGTGCGTCTTTGACGCGACCGAGGATGCCCGATGCTGCACGATTCCACCCAGCGTTTCACCGACCGCGTAGCCGACTACGTGAAATACCGGCCGTCGTACCCGCGCGAGGTCGTCGCGTTCGCGCATATCGACTGTGGTGTGGCGCCTCATGCGCGCGTGGCGGACATCGGCGCGGGGACGGGCATTTCGGCGCGGCTCTTTCTCGAGGCGGGACACCCCGTGGTGGCGGTGGAGCCGAACACGGCCATGCGCCACGCGGCGGACCAGTGGCTCGGCGGTTATCCGGGTTATCGCAGCGCCGCGGGCACCGCGGAGGCCACCACGCTCGGCGACGCCAGCGTGGATCTCGTCATCGCGGCCCAGGCGTTTCACTGGTTCGACGAGGAAGGCGCGAAACGCGAGTTCGCGCGCATTCTCAAGCCGCGCGGCGTCGTCATGTTGTTCTGGAACAGCCGGCTCGTTGCGGGCACGCCGTTCCTCGAAGGCTACGAGGCGCTGCTGCAGCGTTATGGTGTCGACTACCAGGAGGTGGCCGAGCGCTACGGCGACGACGCTGCGATGGCGCGCTGGTTCGGCGACGGCTTCGAGCACAAGGCGGTGTTCCCCAACGCGCAGCGACTCGATTTCGACGCACTGAAGGGCCGGCTGATGTCGTCGTCGTACGCGCCCAAACCCGGGCATCCGAACCATGAGCCGATGCTCGCGGCCCTGCGCGAACTGTTCGACGCGACCGCGCAGGACGGCACCGTGGAATTCGCCTACGACACGCGCGTGTACGCGGGCCGCGTGGCAGCCACCCCGGCGCGCTGAGGGGCGAGGGCGGCCGGTCTGTCGCGCTGCTGGCCGGCCCTATGCCTTCGTGCCGCCGGCGAAAAATGCCCGCAGATCGGCAAGCACCTGGTGGGGCGCTTCTTCCATCGGAATGTGGCCGAGCCCGGGGTACATCACGCGTTTTGCGCCCGGAATGCGTGCCGCGAAGTCGGCTGCGTGGGCGTGCGGAATCCAGCGGTCCTTTTCGCCCCACAGCACGAGCGTGGGCACGTCGAGTGTCTTCAGCACGTCTGTGTCGAGGTCCGCGAAGTCGAGCGTGGGCACCATCTTGCCGATGGCCTCGCGCGTGCCTTCGCCGTGGAAGAAGTCGACGTAGCGGCGCAGCGTGACGGCATCGATCTTGCGCGGGTCGCCGTAGACGTTGCGCACGGCGCTTTTCACGATGGCTTCGGGCAGCATCCATGGCGCGCTGAGACGCACGAGCGCATGGTTGAAGAGCGCGATATAGACGGGCAGCTTCATCGGAAAACCGGCGGCGTCCACGAGCACGAGCCGCTTCACGGCGCCGCGATGCCGCACGGCGTAATCCCACGAGATCAGTCCACCTAACGAGTTGCCCACGAGCGTGGCTTGCCCGATGCCGAGCGCGCTCATGAAGGTATCGATGAAGCGCCGGTACATCGGCAGGTTCATCGTTTCGATCGCGCCGCGCGCCGAGCGCAGCGGCCCCGTCACGCCGAACGGCGGCAGGTCGAGCCGGATCACGCGATGCTCGCGCGCGAGCCCCGCCGCCACGACGTCCCAGGTATGCAGCGACGACGCGAAGCCGTGAATCATCACGATAGGCTCACCGTCGCCTGCGCTGCCTTCACTGCTTCCTTCATCAACGTAATGCACTTTCGCGCCCATGACGTCGATAAATTTCGAGCCGGTTTGCGTGTAGCGCTGCGCGAGCACGTCGCGGGGCACGCTCACAAGGCCAAGGCGCTGCGCGAACGAGCGGGGCGGCAGCGCGTGTGCGCCGGCCGATGCATCGGGATGCGTGGAATCGAGGCTTGCCATTCATGTCTCCCTGTTCTTGTTGGTGGAGGCTGCGGTGTTTCTGATGCGGCTGGACAGGCACACGCTCAGTACAGCTTGTGCACGTGCATAACGACATGCACGCGCAGCGAGCAGCAGCCCGTCCTACGCGAACGCTACGCCGTAAAGCGGTATTCGCTTTCGCGCACGCGCCGCGTGCGGCGCCGGAAGCTGAACGTGAAGCCCGGCCAGATCGACGTGTTCTTGCCGCTGCGCGTCTGATACCAGCTGTGACAGCCGGTCTGCCAGACGGTGCGCGCGAGCGTGGCCTGGAGCCGCGCGTTGAAGTCGTGCTGCACGTCGGGGAGCACGTCCATCGTGCGGGCACCGCGGCGTTCGAGCGCGCGAATGCAGTCGGCGATATAGCGGACCTGCGACTCGATCATGTAGATCATCGAGTTATGGCCGAGCCCCGTGTTCGGACCCACCATCATGAAGAAATTCGGGAACCCCGCGATGCTCGTGCCCAGATACGCCTGCGGGCCATCGCGCAGCCACGCGCCGCTGAGATCGGCACCGCCCACACCGGTTACCTCGAACGGGGCGCCCACGTCGTTGACGTGAAAGCCGGTGCCGCAGATGATCGCGTCCGCGCGGTGGTGCGTGCCGTCCACGGTCACCACGCCGTCGGCCACCAGCTCGCGAATGCCGGTGGTGATCACGTCGACGTTCGGTTGCGTGACGGCAGGGTAGAAGTCGCTCGACAGCAGAATCCGCTTGCAGCCGGGCAGATAGTCGGGCGTGAGCTTCGCGCGCAACTGCGGGTCTTTCACCTTGCGCGCGAGGTAGCTGAGCCCGAACTGGCGCGGATACTTCATGAGCCCGGGGCTCACGACGAAGGCGATCGCCCGCGATTCGAGCCGCCAGTAGATCGTGCTGCGCACGAGGCGCTGCGTGAACGGCAGATGCTGGAACAGCCATTGCGCGCGACGGCTCACGGGATGGTCGGGCTTCGGCAGGATCCAGGGCGGCGTGCGCTGGAAGAGGGCGAGATGACTCACGCGCGGCTGGATCTGCGGGACGAACTGGATGGCGCTCGCGCCTGTGCCGATCACGGCCACGCGCTTGCCGTCGAGCGGCCACGCGTGGTCCCAGCGCGCGGAGTGAAAGAGTTTGCCCTCGAAGCGATCCAGTCCTGCTATCTGCGGAAGCGCCGGGCGCGAGAGCGGCCCGGCGGCGCAGATCACGACGTCGGCCTCGACTGTTTCCGTTGTTTCCGTTGTCTCCTGCGAATGCGTACCGTGCTGTGGGTCATGCGTCTGAAGCTGCAGATTCCAGACGCCGCGCGTTTCGTCATAGCGCGCCGCGGCGACGCGCGTGCGCAGCCGGACAAGCGGTTCGACGCCGTACTTGCGCGCGCAATGCCGCAGATACTCGAGAATCTCGGCCTGCTGTCCATAGGCGCGCGTCCACGCGGGATTCGGCTCGAAAGAAAACGAATACAGATGAGAGGGGACGTCGCACGCGGCGCCGGGGTAAGTGTTGTCGCGCCAGGTGCCGCCGATGTCGTCCGCGGCTTCGTAGAGCGCGAGCGGCGTAATGCCCATGCGCAGCAGACGGATCGCCATGCCGATGCCGGCAAAGCCGCTGCCCACGATGGCGATGCGCGGCATGGCAGACGAACCTGGCGAGCCAGGCGAGGTGAGCGGCATGCGATGGGCTCCAGCGGACGAAGGGACGGATGCGCCGGTGTCTTCGAGCTTCAGGTTTCAGGCGCAATGCGAGGCTTGATTTCAGGTGCCATCACATGCAATTGCACGAAGGCCGGCGTTCACGGCGCAGGGTAGACAAGTGTACACTTCGCGTCAAGGCGGCTCGGGGTGCAGGCCGCGCGTTGGAACCCCATAACGGCCACATTCAAACAGCGTTCAACTGACGAAACGGCACGTGCGCGTGGCATACCGGTCCCGCGCCGCGTTTCCGAGCCCGTCCTTCAAACCGCATGCAAACTGCTCCAGAGGAACCCGAACTCGCGCCCGGCAAGCGGCGCCTCATCGAAGCCGCGCTGCGTCTGGCCGCGAGCGGGCGCAGTCTCGCGACGCTCGGTATCCGCGAACTCGCGCGCGAGGCGGGTCTCAACCCCAACACGTTCTACCGCCACTTCGATACGCTCGACGATCTCGCGCGCGAGGCGCTCGAGTGGATCAGCGCGCGGCTGCGTCCGATGCTGCGCCGCGAGCGCTGGCTCGCCGCGCACGACGAACCGTTCAGCGTGCCGCGTCGCGCGTGTGCAGCATTCTTCGGTTTCGTGCTCGACCATCGCGACGCGTTTCTCTGCGCGCTCGCCGAGTACCACGGTACGTCGGCCGCGTTGCGTGACGCGGTGCGCGGCAATCTCAACGAGGTCTCGCAGGAGATGGCCGACGACGTCGTGCAACTGAACCTCGTGCCCGGTCTGCCACGCACGGCCGTCGATGAAATCTGCGCGCAGATCGTGCTGCAACTCTTCCATCTCTCGCACGAATACATCCATCACGTGACGCAGCGTGAGGCGCTCGTGGGGTACGCCGAGCGCTTCATCATGCGGCTCTTCGCGGGGGCGGCGATGCTCGCGCAGCACGATATGGGCTGAGCGCTGCCGCGCCGAGTCGCGTCCGGCGTGCAAAAAGAAACAGGCTCCGTGGCGTGGGCCGCGGAGCCTGTGTCTGAGTGGCGCTGTCGGTGGCGGACGAACTGCTCAGGTGTCGTTCCAACCGCCCGAGTCGTCGTTGCCGAGATCGACGTTGCCGCCCGAGTTGTCGTCGTTCCAGTCGTTCGAGCCCTGACCGAAATCGACGCCTCCGCCGTTGTCGGCTTCGCGGCGGCGCCGTTCGTCGTCGACGATCACGTCGCGTTCCACCACGCGGTCGCGCCCGCTGTTGAGCGCCTCGCCGAGCAGCACGCCGGTGAGCAGCCCGCCCATGCCGCCGCCGAAACCGCCACCGCCTTGCTGGATGATCACAGGCGGCTGTTGTTGGGGCGGGGGCGCGGGCCACGGGCCTTGCTGACCATAGCCGGGCTGTTGGCCGCGGCCGAAGCGTTCGTCCGCTTCGTGCGCGAACACGGATTCGCCGGTACGCTCGCCTGCCGCTGCGGTCTGCGCGGTTTGCGCGTTCGGATCGGGCCGGCCCTCGGCGCGTGCCTTGAGGCTTGCCACCTGGCGCTCGAGCGCTTCGATCTCGTAGGGCGGCACGGGGTTGCTCGCATTCGAGAGCGCCTCCACCCGCTCGCGCAACTGCGCTTCGGTGGCTTCAACGTCCTTTTCGAGCGCCTCATGACCCGGCGCCGTGGAAAGGCGCACGTCGAGCTTCAGCGAACGCACTTCGTTGAGCAGGTCGGTGGCGCGCTTGAGCTGCACGCGGCGATCGTCGTTGGCGCGCGTGTCTTCGCTCGACTTCGCGCGGCGCACGGTCCAGCGCAGCACGAGCGCAATGGCGACCAGCAGCACGGCAATGCCGATCCACATGCCCATCGAAGGACCGTGCTTCACCGGCGCTGCGGAGAACGTGCCGGGCGGCGTCTGCGCGGGCGCGGCCTGCTGGACGAACGGGTTGTCGGCGCGGCGCGTGGTCACGCTGCCGGCCCGCTGCGCGCTTGCGCGAATGCGCGCTTCGACCTGCGCGAAGCGCGATGGCGTCGTAAAGCGGATTTGCGGATCGAGCGACTTCGCCTGTTCGACCTGCGCGAGCGCGTCGCCGTAGCGGCCTTCGCGTTCGAGCACCTGGCCATAGAGGTAGTGCGCGTGGGCGTTGTTCGGATGCGCTTCGAGCACTTGCGTGAGGCCCGCGTCGGCTTGCTGCCAGTTGCCTTGCGACATGGCAGATTCGATCTGCTGGACGCTCGGCACCGCGAACGCGCCGCCGCAGATCATCGCGAGCGATGCGAATGCAGCGACTAGAAACTTTTTCATGATGTGGGCCGGGCGGTTTGACGCCCGTCTCCATGACAGTCGGGACAGGAAGGCGGCGCGCAAGGTGCGGACCCGCAAGCGTGCCGTGTGATGCATGAGCGCGGCGCCTTCCACTCGCACGGCCGCTTACTGGGGCTTATTGCGCCGGCGTATTCAACTGCTTCTTCAGCGCCTCGAGCCGGTCGTCGACGGACGGCCCCTTGGAAAGCGCCGCGAGCTTGTCGTCGAGCGCCTTGCCGCTTGTCTCGTCGGCGGAGTTCAGACGCGCGTCCGAGCGTGCGTTCGAGAGCGCGACCTTGTCTTCGAGCTTCTGGAAGTCCTGCGAGAGGTTCTTGCCGCCGATGCCGCCCAGCGCCGTGGCCGCCACGTCTTTCGCTTCGGCGATCTGCTGCTTCGCCTGCAGGATGTTGGAGCGCGCGTTGAGGTCGTTACGGCGCTGACGCATCTCGTCGATCTGCTGCTTCAGATGATCGACCGAGGGTTCGAGCTTCGCGAGTTCGGCCGTGAGCGCGTCGCGCTCTGCCTCGGCATTGGACTGCGCGGCAAGCGCCTCGCGCGCGAGCGCTTCGTCGCCGGATTGCAGCGCGCGCTTCGCGCCGTCTTCGTACTTCTTCGCCTTGTCGGCGGCCACGTCGCGCTTGCTTTGTTGCGTGGCGACCTGGGCCTGGATCTCGATCAGCGAGTTTTCCGCTTTCCCAATGCTGTCGTCGAGCTCGCGCACGATCTGGCGCGCGTCGCGCGACGGATCCTGGACCGATTCGGCAGCATCGTTGAGCAGACCCTTCAGCGTGCGCGAGACAGAATCAAAAAGCGACATGAATTCCTCCGTGGATTGAAAGCGGCGCGCATCGCGGTGAGGCGGCGCGCCGTGCATGCGGGGCCCTTCAGCTTACGCTGTCTGGAACGGACCGCGCATGCAGCGCGCAGATCGGGGCGCCTTGCGAGATTGCAATAGCGATGAGTGCCATCGCAGCTTGCGGTACAGCGCGACGCGCGGACACGAAACGCGTGGCGAGTTGCGCTGTCGGCAAGGCCCGAACTGCTCGCGGATATTACACCACCGGGTCGCTTAAACCGGTCTTAAAGGGGAACGATAAACCGGCCTTAAAGGGGGCGATCGGGAAGCGGTCTGGCGTGCCACACGGGCAGCGGCGCGCAAGCGCGCGGCAAGCCCAATTGCACGAGGCCGCGCAGGCGTCTCACGCGAAATGTCCGCCTTCGGGCGCTGTGCCGGAGAAGGGCAGATCGTCGCTGTCGGCTTCCCTGCGCGTGGCCGTTGCGGCCCGCTTTGCCGCGGCTGCCGCTGGCGCCCCGCGCCCTGGCGCTTCGCCCGCGAGCGCATCCGCCACCTGCGGAGCAACAGCATGCGACCCGCTCGATGCGGCTTCTGCCGCGGCCACGCGCGCCACCGCGTTTTCGACGTCACGCAGCAATGCTTCGTCCGGATCGGGCGGAACCGACAGGTCCGGCAGCGGCGGAAGCGCAGGCGGTTCGGGCAAGGGCGGCAAGACGGCAGCGACGGGTGAAGCAGCGGGCGGCACGGAACTCGCCGCAGCATCGCCCGGACTTCTTTCCGCTGAGTGCGTTGTTGCGCGCGCCCCGGCTTTTGCCGAATCTTTGGCCGCCCCTCGTGCGCCGTTGAGTGAGCCGTTAAGTGCGCCGTTGAGTGCGCCAGCGCCGCCTTGCGCAGTCCGCGTGTGTGCCGTGACCTTGCGCAGCGCTTCGGCAAGCGCATCCGGCTCACGTGGCGCATGAAGTCGATCCACGATGCTTGCCGCCTTCACCTGGTCGGCCGTGCCGCCATAGGCGAGCACCGCCCGCCGCATCAGCTCGCTCACGCTGATGCCGAGCTGTTCTGCGCTGGCGGCTATGGCGCGCTTCTGCGCAGGCGTGACGAAGACGACGATACGTTCGCTGGGCTTGTTCATGGTCGGCTCGTTTGCGATCGGCTCGCGGGAATAAGGCCTCGATGGAAAAACGGCGGACGCGCCAGACATTGCGCGTCCATCATACGGCGACGCGGGCTCTCGTGCGCTGTCGTAGAGGGGGCCCGACTGGCATAGGGCTCGAAGGCCCCTTGAAGACGGCCCGAAACGGGCATGCCAAGAAAATATCGTGCCATCAAAGGCTTGCCAGGTTTGCAGAGGCATTGTCCCCAGGCTTTTCAACAATTTCTGTTGATAACCCGACACTTTGGCAAAGCCGTGTCGGCCGGGCTTGTGCCGAGGCGAAGTGGCAAAGCGGCGGCGGGCTACTACAGCGCGAAGGTAAGCCCGGGAACTTCCGCAAGGAAATTCTTACAAAAAAAGCGCGTAGCAGCCCGCGCGAATTCTTTAAAATGCGCTGTTGCACTGCGCCGGGATACCGCATTCCAGCGCGGCGTGGCCGGACGGGGGCGTAGCCGGCCATGCGCCTTAGTTTCGTGTTCGTTGCGCTTTCGCCTCTTCGCGCGCCGTACCGCGTACGAGACGTGCCAGGCAAGGTGAGGCGCAGTCCGCGTCACACGCCATGACCACGATCCACGCGCGTGCGGCCGCACGCAGCAGGGGTGCAAGAGACACCTCCGAACCATTCCAGTCATGCCTATCATCAAACGACCGTCTTCCCCGCGCTACCCGTCCGACGATCGGGAACCTTCCTTCCACTCCAGCCGCCAGCCGCAGGGCCGCGAACCGCAGCGACACACCACGTCGCGCGATGGTGTCGACCGTGGGCGCTCCATCGGCCGCTCGATCGCGTTGTGGTTCGTCGGGCTGATCGCCACGCTCGCCGTCGTCGGCGCGTTGATCGTGGGCTACGGGCTCGTGGTGATGGCCCCGCAACTGCCCTCGCTCGATGCGCTCACCGACTACCGGCCGAAGGTGCCGCTGCGCGTCTACACCGCGGACCACGTGCTGATCGGCGAGTTCGGCGAAGAGCGCCGGCAACTCGTGCGCTTCCAGGACATTCCGGACGTCATGAAGAAGGCGGTGCTCGCCATCGAGGACTACCGCTTCTACGAGCACGGCGGCGTCGACTTCGTGGGCATTCTGCGTGCGGGTTTCACGGACCTGCTGCACGGCGGCGCCTCGCAGGGCGCGAGCACGATCACGATGCAGGTGGCGCGCAACTTCTTCCTGTCGAGCGAGAAGACCTACACGCGCAAGATTTACGAAATGCTGCTCGCCTACAAGATCGAGCGCGCACTCACGAAGGACCAGATTCTCGAGCTGTACATGAACCAGATTTATCTGGGCCAGCGCGCCTACGGCTTTTCGGCCGCTGCGCGCGTGTACTTCGGCAAGGATCTCAAGGACATCACGCTCGCAGAGGCCGCCATGCTCGCGGGCCTGCCGAAGGCGCCTTCGGCCTACAACCCGGTGGTGAACCCGCACCGCGCGAAGGTGCGTCAGGAATACATCCTTAAACGCATGCTCGACCTCGGCTACATCACGCAGCCGCAATACGAAGCCGCCGTGAAGGAAGAGATCCACACGAAGGCCGCGGGCAACGAGTACAGCGTGCATGCCGAGTACGTCGCCGAAATGGTCCGGCAAATGATGTACTCGCAATACCGGGACGAGACCTACACGCGTGGGCTCACGGTGACCACGACCATCGATTCCGCAGACCAGGAAGCCGCCTATCGCGCCGTGCGCAAGGGCGTGATGGACTACGAGCGGCGCCACGGCTATCGCGGACCGGAGGGCTTCGTCGAATTGCCGGCGGCGGGCGACGATCGCGAGCAGGCGATCGAAGATGCGCTCACGGATCACCCCGATAACGGCGAGATCGTCGCCGCTGTGGTGACCGAAGCGAACCCGAAGACCGTGAAGGCGCAGATGCTCGACGGCACGGGCGTCACGGTGACGGGCGAGGGGCTGCGATTCGTCGGCGCGGCGTTGTCGCCGCGTGCGGGCCAGGCGCTGCGCATTCGGCCCGGCTCCATCATCCGGCTCGTGGCCGACGCGAACGGCAACTGGCAGATCACGCAGCTGCCGCAGGTGGAGGGCGCGCTCGTCTCGCTCACGCCGCAGGACGGTGCGATCCGCGCGCTCGTGGGCGGCTTCGACTTCAACAAGAACAAGTTCAACCACGTGACCCAGGCGTGGCGTCAGCCGGGTTCCAGCTTCAAGCCGTTCATCTATTCGGCCTCGCTCGAAAAGGGCCTGGGGCCAGCCACCATCATCAACGACGCGCCGCTGTACTTCCCGCCCACCACACCGGGCGGCGATGCCTGGGAGCCGAAGGACGACGACCAGCCCGACGGTCCGATGCCGATGCGTCTTGCGCTCGCGAAGTCGAAGAACCTCGTCTCGATCCGCATCCTCTCGTACATCGGCACGAAGTACGCGCAGGACTACGTGACGCAGCGCTTCGGTTTCGACGCGGACAAGACGCCGCCGTATTTGCCGATGGCGCTCGGCGCGGGGCTCGTCACGCCGTTGCAGTCGGCGGGCGCGTATTCGGTCTTTGCGAACGGCGGCTACCGGATCAACCCGTATCTGATCAGCGAGGTGGACGACGCGCACGGCCAGCCGCTTTCGAAGGCGCAGCCGCTCGTGGCCGGACAGAACGCGCCGCAGACGCTCTCGCCGCGCAACGCGTTCGTCATGAACAGCCTGCTGCACACGGTAGCGACCTCGGGCACGGGCGCGGGCACCAACGTGCTGCATCGTTCCGATCTGCAGGGCAAGACGGGTACCACCAACGACGCCAAGGACGGCTGGTTCGCGGGCTACCAGAAGACGCTCGTCGCGGTGGCCTGGATGGGCTACGACCAGCCGAAGAGCCTTGGCAGCCGAGAGTTCGGTGCACAGCTCGCGTTGCCGATCTGGGTGGAGTACATGCAGCGCGCGCTGCGCGGCGTGCCGCAGGAAGAGCCGCCGCAACCCGATGGCGTGACGGTCGTGAACGGCGAACTCTACTTCGCCGACATGACGCCGGGCAGCGGGTTTGTCGCGAGCATCGGCATGGACTCGGGCGCGGCACTGGCCGGCGCGAGCGACGCGACAGGCAACGTGGGGCCGGCCGGAATGTCGCCGCCCGCCGTCAGCTCCACCGAGAAGAAGCAGATCATCGATCTGTTCGAATCCAACAAGCCTTAAACGCTGTAGCAACACTCGTTGAACCTGCCCCGGCGCATTTCGCATCGCATGCCGAAAGCGTCGGCGGCTCAACGGGTTAGGGCATTTGTCGGCGAGTTTTCAACAGGCTCTTCAACACAATCTGGGGATAACTGGCCGGCAGTGCGTCACCATCCGCGCGGACGCCTGATGCAGGTGGCCCGCACTTGTCTCTCCGCTTAGACGCTCCAGGCGCTCACGCGCTGGTCCGGCCCGCCGCCCACGCGATCACGTCTTCGAGCCGGTCGTTTCCCCAGAACATCTCGTCGCCCACGAAGAACGTCGGCGCGCCAAAAATGCCGCGTTCGATTGCGGTCGCCGTTTGCGTGCGCAGTTTCGCGCGGTGCTCGTCGCTCAGCGCCGCGGCAACGATCTTGTCGGCAGGCAAGCCCAGGCGGTTGAGCGCTTCGTGTACCGCTTCGGGCGTGTCGATCTCGCGATCCTCGGCGAAGTTCATCTGCATGATCTCGCGGCACCAGGCGCCGATCCACGGCTCTCCCGCGGCGAAGGCGGCCACCCGCATGGGCAAGAGCGCGCGGCGCGGAAAGGTGGACGGCCACGTCCACGGCAGGCCGTATCTGGCGCACAGGCGCTCCATGTCGCGTTTCACGTAGGCGCCTTTTTCCTTCTGCACGACGAACGGCGGTCCCGACCAGCCAAGCCGCTCGAACACGGGCCCGAGCAGGAACGGTTGCCATCGCACCGGGACGCCGGCTTCGGCAGCCGCGTGCTCGATCCGCATGACGCTCAGATAGCTGTAGTTGCTGGCGAAGTCGAACCAGAACTCGATTTCGCGCGGCGCGGTGGGTGCGGTGGGCGCGGTGGGCGTTGAGGCGGGTCGTTCGGACATGGCGACGTCTCCGGGTTCGCTACGCCGCAAGCATAGCGCTGTCGGGGCACCCGAGCCGACGGTCAGCGCGCTGCCGTGCTCTCGCTATTGCCTGTATCGCCGCTCGCTCGCTGCGCAGACGCGGCGGGTGCCGCCTCTGCGCGAGGCGCGGGCGGATCACCCATGGCCTGGAACAGTGCCGCCGTGTCCGAGAGACGCGCGCCCGTATAGCGGATCTCATCGAGCTGCGCGTTGTGCCACTGCTGCTCCGCGGAGCGCGCAGCCGACGGCGGCAGCGCGCCAAGACGCTGGCGCGCTGCCGTCTCGCGGAATGCGCCTTGCGCCGCGCGTGCCGCGGTGCCCGCCGCCGCGAGCGCCTCGGCGTCGTGTTCGAGCGCGGCGAGCGTATTGGCCACGTTCTCGAATGCGGCAAGCACGGTTTGCCGGTATTGCGCGACGGCCGCATCGTACGATGCGACCGCGGCGCGCCGTTGCGCGAGGAGCGCTCCACCGTGAAACACCGGCTGCGAGAGCGACGCGCCCACGCTCCACAGCGCGCCCGCGCCGGAGAGCATCGCGGGCCAGCTAAAGCCGCCTTTGCCCATCGACGCCGTGAGCGAAAGGCTCGGGAACATCTGCGCCGTGGCTACGCCGACGTCGGCTGCCGCGGCCTTCAGCGCGGCACTCGCGGCGAGGATGTCGGGACGCGACTGCAGCAGGTCCGAGGGCACGACGACAGGCACGTCGCGCGGCACGTCGAGGCTCGCGAGGTCGAGGTCGGGCGGAGCGGCGTCGGGCGTGCGGCCCAGCAGCACGGCGAGCGCGTGGCGCGTGGTGAGCCACTGCTGGCGAAGGCCGGGCAGGCCGGCCGCGAGCGACGCGGCGTTCTGCTGGGCGGCGAGCACGTCCGCATGCGCGAGGGCGCCAAGCGCGTAGCGCTTCTCGCGGTCGCGTGCTTCGTCGTTGGCGAGCGCGACGAGCCGCTCGGTGGCATCGATCTGCGCGTGCAGCGCCGCCGCCGAGATCGTCGCGGACACGATGTTGGCCGCCAGCGCACGTCGCGCCGCATCGAACTGGAACGCCTGCATGCCGACGCGTGCCGCGAGCGCCGCGTTTTCGAGCCGTGCCGCGCCGAACAGGTCGAACGTGTAGCTCGCCTGCAACTGGCCGACGAACACGTTGTAGAGCACCGTGTTCGGTCCTGCTTCCGGAATGCCGAGCGCGCGCTCGCGCGTGGCCTGGCCGCCCGCGTCGATGGAAGGCAGCAGCGACTTGCCGATCTGCGCGCGCAGTTGCTCGCGGGCCGCCGCGAGGTTGCGGTCCGCGGCGGCGAGCGTGGGGCTGTTGCGCAAGCCCTCGTCGACGAGCGCATCGAGTGCATTGGAGCGGTACAGCTTCCACCATTCGGGCACGGGCCTCGCGCCCACCACGAAGGTCTGCGCGACGCCTTGCGCGGACACGGTCTGCGCAGGCTGTGCGGCTGCGCCGTAATGTTCGGGCTGCGGCATGGCCGGCGGATTGCCGTTCGGACCAAAGGAACAGGCACCGAGACCTGCCGCTGTCGCCACGGCGAGTACGACCACACGTGTCTTCATGATCAGTTCCCCGTATGTTCGTCGGACGCACGCGGGCGGCGCTCGCGTTCGTTCTCACGCTCGCCCTCAGTTTCGTCATTGCGCACGCGGAACGACGCCGCATAGAGCGCGGGCAAATAGAAGAGCGTGAGCACCGTGGCGCTCGTGATGCCGCCCATCAACGCCGTCGCCATCGGCCCGAAGAAGTTCGAGCGCAACAGCGGTATGAGCGCGAGCACGGCAGCCGCCGCGGTCAGCGTGATGGGCCGGAAGCGCCGTACGGTGGCGCCCACGATCGCATCGAAGCGCCGGTGGCCCGCCGCGATGTCCTGTTCGATCTGATCGACGAGGATCACCGAGTTGCGCATGATGATGCCGAACATGGCGATCACGCCGAGCATCGCGACGAAGCCGAAGGGCTTGCCGAAGAGCAGCAGCGTGGCCACCACGCCGATCAGGCCGAGCGGGGCCGTCAGCACGACCATCAGCACGCGCGCGAAGCTCTGCAGCTGGATCATGAGCAGCGTGAGCACGGCGATGATCATGATCGGCATCTGCGCGTTGATCGACGCCTGGCCCTTCGCGCTTTCCTCTACCGACCCGCCCACCTCGATGCGATAGCCCACCGGCAGCGTGGCGCGAATGGGTGCGAGCGACTGGTCGATGCTTTTCGTCACGTCGATGCCCTGGGCGTTGCCCGTCACGTCCGACTGCACGGTGAGTGTGGGCTGCCGGTCGCGTTCCCAGATCACGCCGTATTCGAGGTCGGGCTTCATGCTGCCGAGCGCGCCGAGCGGCACCGGACCGTTCGGCGTGGGCATGGCGAGCGTCGTCAGGCGCTCGGGGTCCACGCGTTCGCGCTGCGGGGCGCGCAGATCGACGCTGATCAGCTTGTCCGCCTCGCGATACTGCGTCACGGTGTAGCCCGAGAGCGTCATGGCGAGAAAGCTGGCGATATCTTCCGAACTCACGCCCAGTTCGCGTGCTTTCTTCTGGTCGATCTCGAAGCGCATCGAACGTTCGGCCGGCTCGTCCCAGTCGAACTGCACGTTGACCGTGCGCGCGTCGTCGCGCATCTTTGCGGCCACACGTTCGGCGATGGAACGCACCGTCGCGATGTCGTCGCCGCTTACGCGGAACTGCACGGGATAACCGACAGGCGGTCCGTTCTCGAGCCGCGAGAGCCGCGTGCGCAACGCAGGGAACCTGTCGCGCAGCATGGGTTCGAGCCAGCGCGCAAGCTTCTCGCGCTCTTCCACCGACTTCGCCGTAATCACGAACTGCGCGAAGTTGGGCAACTGCAACTGCTGGTCGAGCGGCAGATAAAAACGCGGCGCGCCGGTGCCGACGAAGTCGATGCTGTGATCGATCTCGGGCCGACCTGCAATTGCTTGTTCGAAACGCCTGGCCTCGCGCAGCGTCGCCTCGAACGACGCACCTTCGGGTAGCCGCAGATCGACGAGCAATTCGGGACGGTCGGAGCTTGGGAAGAACTGCTGCGCGACCTGCGTGAAGCCCGCGAGCGACACGATAAAGAGCGCGACGGTGATGGCCAGCACCACGAAGCGCCGCTCGATGCACCAACTGACCCAGCCGCGCAGGCGGTCGTAGAAGCGTGTGTCGTAGATGTCGGTGTGCTCGTGGTCGTCGTCGTGTCTGGTGGGATCGTTGGCCGCGTGCGCCGGCCGTTTGCGTTCGGAGAGCAGGTGATAGCCCAGCAGCGGAATCAGCACGACGGCCGCGAGCCACGACGCGATCAGTGCGATGGCGGAGACCTCGAAGATGGAGCGCGTGTATTCGCCGGTGCTCGACTTCGCGAGCGCGATGGGCAAAAAGCCCGACACGGTGACGAGCGTGCCCGTGAGCATCGGAAAGGCGGTGCTCGTGTAGGCGTAGGCCGCCGCACGCGTGCGGTTCCACCCCTGTTCGAGCTTCACGGCCATCATTTCGACGGCGATGATCGCGTCGTCCACGAGCAGGCCGAGCGCCAGCACGAGCGTGCCGAGCGACACCTTGTGCAAGCCGATGTCGAAGAGGTACATGCAGAGCGCCGTGACGGCGAGCACGACCGGAATCGAGATCACCACCACCATGCCCGTGCGCACGCCGAGTGAGACAAGGCTCACGATCAGCACGATGGCAACGGCTTCGGCCACGGCTTCGAGAAAGTCGTCGACCGAGCGCGACACCGCATGCGGCATGCTCGACACCTGCACGAGCTTGAGGCCCGCCGGCAGCCGCGCCTGCAATTCCGAGGTCTGCGCGTCGAGCGCCTTGCCAAGGCGGATCACGTCGCCGCCCGGCTGCATCGTGATGCCGATGCCGAGTACGGCTTTGCCCCCGGAGCGCATCTGCGTGACGGGCGGGTCGTCGTAGCCGCGCCGGATCACGGCGATGTCGCCAAGGCGAAACGAGCGGTTGTTGATGCGCACGAGCAGATCGGCGAGCGCTTTGACGTCCTTGAACTGGCCGCTCGGGCGCACGAACACGCGGTCGTCGGCGGTGGTTAGCGTGCCCGCAGCCGCGACGGCGTTCTGCGAATTGATGGCCTGCGCGAGCTGCTGCGGCGTGATGCCGAGGCGCGTCAACTGCGTGTTCGATATCTCGATGTAGATGTGCTGGTTCGGGTCGCCAAAGTAGTCCACTTTCGCGACGCCGGGCACGCGCAGCAGCACGGTGCGCAGTTGGTCCGCGTAGTCGTGCAGCTGCGCCGGTGAAAAGCCGTCGCCTTCGAGCGTGTAGATGTTGGTGTAGACGTCGCCGAACTCGTCGTTGAAGAACGGGCCTTGCACGCCGGGCGGCAGCGTCGCCGCCATGTCGCCCACCTTCTTGCGCACCTGGTACCAGGTCTGCGGCACCTCCTTCACGGGCGCGGAGTCTTTCATCGTGAAGAAGATCAGCGATTCGCCGGGGCGCGAGTAGCTGCGCAGGAAGTCGATATAAGGCGTTTCCTGGAGCTTGCGGCCGATGCGGTCGGTGACCTGTTCCTGGACCTGACGCGCGGTGGCGCCGGGCCAGAAGGTCTGGATCACCATCACGCGGAACGTGAAGGGCGGGTCTTCGGACTGCGCGAGCCGCGTGTAGGCCAGCACGCCGAACAACGTGGCAAGCACGATCACGAACACGACGAGCGCCTGGTGGCGCAGCGCCCATGCCGAGAGGTTGAAGCGTTGGGTGGCGCTGGTTTCGGCGGCTGCACCCACGCCTGAATGGGTACCTTCTTCCCGTGCGGCCGTCATGACGCGAAGTCCTCAGGATGCAGCGGCGCCACGGGCCGGACCTGCTCGCCGGCCGCTACCGTATGCACACCTTGCAGCACGACACGCTCGCCGCTCGCGAGCCCCTGCGTGACGGCGATGGTGCGCTCGCCGTAGCGCGCCACGGTGACGCGGCGCAGTTCGAGTGTGCCGGTGTCGGCTGCGGCGCCTGCATTGGCCGCGTTCGCCGTGTTTGCCGCGCTGGCCGCCTGGCCGGCAGGGCTGTTCATCCGCACAACCCACACGGCCGGCGCGTTGCCGTCGTGAAAGAGGGCCGTGGCGGGCAGCGTGAAGGTCGGGCCGCTCGACTGCACGAATGGGGTGGATTGGCCGGCCTGGCTGGCTTGGGGCGACTGGGAAGCTTCAGCGCCCGTCATGCCATTCGCACTCGCGAAAACGACGTTCGCCGTCATGCCGAGCCGAACGTCGGCGCCCGCATGATCGAGTGTGAGCTTCACGCGATACGTGCGGCTCTGCGGATCGGCCGCGGGCGAGACTTCGCGCACGCGCGCAGCGAAAACTCGGCCCGGCAGAGCCGGCAGCGTCACCTGCGCCGCGCGTCCGGCCGCAAGGCCGCCCACGGCGTTTTCGGGCACATCGCAGACCACGTCGATGTCGCCGGTCCAGGCCAGCGTGTAGACCGCCTGGCCCGCCGCGACGTTCTGCCCCGTATCCGCCTGCTCGGCGGTGATCACGCCGTCATGGTCGGCGTGCAAGGTGGCGTAGCGAAGCTGGTCGCGAGCGAGTGCGGCTTGCTGCGCGGCCTGGTCGCGCTGGGCGGCGGCGGATGTGTAAGCGTCTTCGGTCTGTTCGAGCTGAGCGGGCGCGATCAGTTGCTCGCGCGCCTGGGCGCGGTCGCGATCGAGCTGCTGCTTCGCATACACGAGCCGGTGCTGTGCCGCCTCCAGCTGCGCCGCGGCGCTCGCGGCGTTCTTCTGCACGTCGGCGGGGTCGAGCTGCGCGACGGTCTGCCCGGCCTTCACGGTATCGCCGAGGCGTACGCGCCGCTCGACGATCTTGCCGCCGATGCGAAACGACAGCGGCGTCGAATAGCGCGACTGCACCTCGCCGGGCAGCGACGCCATGACCGGCGCGCCATCCGCTTGCACCGCGACGGCGACGACGGGCCGCGCCGCGGGCGCGATGTCGGCCGGCTTGTGGCAGGCGGAGAGGAGGGTGAGAGGGGCGACGAGGGCGAGGAAAAGCGTCCGGGTGCCGCGGCGCAGCAGCCGCGCGGTGTCACGCGTGGGTACCGCAGCCCCGGCGCGGCGGGAGTGTCTTGTTGCGAAGGGCCATACGTCACAACCGGGATGATTCACATCGACCTCGACTGGAGAAACGGCCCCGCGCCGACGCGAGCGGCGCGGGGCCGGACGCGGCAAAAGACGAGGCAAAGGCAGAGCAGAAAGCAGGGCATAGCGGCAGGCCACGTCGATCGCGATCCGATCTCGAACAAAGGAGCGGAGCGACGGCAACGCTGCGCGCATTCCGACTACAGCGCTGGATTCTAATACAGTGTTGTATCTGAGTGTGAGAGTGCATCCGATTTTTTGTCCCGGTGCTAGACTGCGCACATGAAACGCAAACGACTCACTCGCGAGCAAAGCCGTGACCAGACGCGCCAACGTCTGCTCGACGCTGCGCAGGCGATGTTCATGAAAAAGGGATTCGTTGGCGCAAGCGTGGAAGACATCGCGCTTGCCGCCGGCTACACGCGCGGGGCGTTCTACTCGAATTTCCGCAGCAAGCCGGAGCTTCTGATCGAGCTGCTGCGGCGCGACCACGAGGAGATGGAAGCCGGGCTCAACGCGATCTTCGACCCGGCGCTCACGCGCGAGCAGATGGAAGCGAAGGTGCAGACCTACTACAGCCGTCTGCCGCAGGACAACAAGTGCTTCCTGCTATGGGTAGAAGCGAAGCTGCTCGCGGCGCGCGAAGCGCGGTTTCGCGTGCGCTTCAACGAATTCATGAAGGAAAAGCGCGAGCACCTGGCGGCCTATATCAACGAGTTCGCGCGCCGCGTGGGCACACCACTGCCGTTGCCGGCGGACGTGCTGGCGCTGGGACTGATCGGGTTGTGCGACGGCGTGCAGTTTCTCGCCACGGCAGACCCGCAGAACGTCTCGGAGCCGTTCGTGGAGAACGTGCTGGCCGGCTTCTTCAGTCGCGTGGTGTTCGGGCGCATCCCGTCTGCCGGCGGGGAACCCCAGGCGTGACACTCGCGATTGCGCTTGCCTGCGCTGCCCGCGGTCAGACCGACAACCCCGGCCCGTAATTGCTGCCGATCAGCCGCGTGACGGCAGCAATATCCGCGTAATCCTGCTCCGGCAGCCCGTCCAGCATCGTCAGCACTTCATTGCTCGCGCCCGCGGCGCGGGCCGTGTCCACGAGCGCGTCCTTGTTCGCCGGCCACGCCACTGCGCGCAGCACATCGGCGATTTGCAGGTCGATGGATTCGTCGGGAATGTTCGAAGAGGGCATGCTCGCGTTCCTTGTTGGCGATCCTGAACGGCATAGTAAGGCTGCGTCGGCAGCGGGGCGATGCGGCTTGGTGTCTTGGCTGCGGCCGGACAGGCCTCGCACGCCGTTCACGTCTGCAGATGCTCGTGGGGCGCCGCGAAGTGCCCGAGATGCCGCGACGGCGGTAACGTAATGTGCTGCCAGCGTTGCGGGCCCACGTTGGCGTCGACGGGAACGTCGGGCGCGGGCGGGGCGACGGGAGCCGCATTCGCGAGCGCCGCGGCGTCGGCGGCGAAGGCAGGGGGCCGGGCAAGATCGGCGAGACTTTCGCGCGCGGTGTGAACCGGCGCGGCGAAACACGAAGCCGACAGCAACACGGCGGTCATCAGCGTCGAGGTTTTCATCGCTCGACCTCCTTTCTCATGCAGCTCCGTGGGAGCTGCAGCAAGTGCCGTGCCATTTCATCCGCGCTCGCCGCGCTTCGCGCCGTTGCACGGCAGCGGCGCCGTGCCGGCACCCCATACAGGGCGGCCGGCGCACGCACGCCTGGCCCAAGCCTTTCGCGCGGCACGAAGCGCGCCGCAACAGCCGGGAAAACGTACGGGATACCTCATCATGGCAGGATGGCAAAAACCCGTCGCGAACGGACGTTCGATATTCCGGCCAGCGGCATGAAGCCGCTCGTTCGATGCAGGTTCAGCGCCGGTTAGTCATCGTTTCGTTGTAGTTTTGCGGGCTCTTTGGTGGCCAGCGACAGGGCTTCCCCCGGTTCCTGCGGGCTTCGCCGCGCGCGCCGTGAACCGCCGCTTCAGCGCAGCACGTCGAAGCGCGTCCACGGCCACGATGGCCGGTCGCGCATGTAGCCGTTCAGCCAGTTCCACTGCGGATGCCGCTTCATGAACGACTGGGCGTCGAACGGCCGTCCGCACGGATGTCCCCAGCGCGCCCAGAAGGCGAGGTCGCGGGCCATCTCGCTGTCTACCACCTTGCCGTCGTTGGCGCCCCATGGGTTGAACGGGCCGTGATCGGTACCGCCGAAGCGCGCGTCGTCGAGTTCCAGGTGGCCGCAGATGGTGCGCGAGCACGGGTTGTCGCTGCGGTCGAGATAGACGTCGTGATGATCCGCGATCATCTGCTTGGCGACTTCGATGTCGATCTTGCCGCGATGCAGTTCCTCCAGCTGCATGAAACGCGTTCGGCGCGCGCCGTTCTTGCGCACGTCGGTGTAGTCCTCGCCCTCGCCGGTGCATTCCTGGTTGCGGATCTTGAGGTCGGTGGCCGTGTTGTAGCCGCTGTAGAAGCCGTCTTTCGTGCTCTCGAAGCCCGAGTAGTGCAGCCCCAGTTCGTAGCGCGCAATCTCGCCCGTCTTCGTGTCGCCCAAAAGCCAACTGTTGGCGTAGCCGCCGTTGTTCGCCACTGCGAACATCTCGCACCATTCGCCGATGCTGTTCGCGTATTGCGTGGCGCGCCGCGATCGATAGAACTCGGGTGCGCCGGCCGGGTTGTAGCCCACGAAGTTGGAGATGGTGGTCTCGGTCACCATGAGGCCCGCCGAGGTAACCCAGAAATCGGTGAGGCTGGAAATGCAGCCGGGCAGCCCCTGCATGAGGATGCGATGGCCGCTGTCCGGCACGATATCGAACACGACGTTGAACGCGTCGCCCGCCGCGTAGCGGTCCCACGAGTTGTGCGCCATGACGATGCGGCCGTCGCGCGTGGCGCTGCCTGTGGCGATGAACGCGCTGCAATGATGGCCGCGCCGGCCGCGCCAGGGCTTTGCGGCCAGATGCGGCTGCTGTGCCGCCACATGCGTGGGCCACCAGCTTTGCAGCAGATCCATGTAGCCGTTCCACGCGAGCACTTCGGAGAACGGCAGCTTCGCGCCGTCGGCAATGCCCTGGATTTCGTCGGCGTATTCGGTGTCGAGTCTCGGCGCGAACTGCGAGACGGCCGCGTTGACGAAGGTGTCGAAGTCTTCGCCCGTGTCCCATTTCGCGAGATAGCGCGCGGTGCGGATGGCGTTCTGGATTTCGGCCGCGAGCAACTGGCCATGCTGCTCGCCGCGGTCGTACGGCTCGCCTTCGATATGCAGGAAGATCCAGCCGGCGTGATCGCGGCGTACGGCATCGATGGACGGTTCGCTCATCTTCGCTCCGGGACTGCGCTGTCTCCGGCCTGCACGGCGCGCCCGGCAATCCGCGCGGCATGCGGCTTCTGGTTCGCTTGGTTCGTTCATTGTAGAGAATCTGTCCGCCGATGCCAGCCCTCGCGGCCGCGCGCCATCGGGCGCTTGCCGCGCCGCACGGGCTTCTGCGCGCACATGCCGGATGGCGCCAGGGAAAATGCCGAGTGGGTTGCGGGCAAGGCCGCGGTGTGTGTGTGTGCGAAACAGGTCGCCAGCGAAAAGCGTCGCCGGCGCTCAGCGCACCGGGTTCATGCGGCAGTACGCATCGAGCAGCGACGTCTTGTAGACCACGCCCGCCAGCGTCGGACACTGCAGGCTTTCCACCACGGGCAGCCGCTCGCCCTGGAACGCCATGAAGTGCTGGAGCGCGACGCCGATCGGCATGTCGGGCGTGAGCACGTCGAATTGCGACTGAAGGTAGTCCGCGGCGGTTTTGGTGGACGTCTCGCGCTTTTCGAGCAGGTCGGAGGTGATGTCCTTGAGCGCGACGACGCCCAGAAACCGGTTCTCGCGATCGGTCACGTAGAGGTACTTCACGGGATATTCGAGGAACACGCGCGTCATGTCCTGCACGGTCGCGCTGGGCGGCACGACGGTGGCCGCCGGGCGGATCAGTTCGCGCATCTGCGTTGCGCGCAGTCGCATGCGCTCCTGCTGCTCGCGATTGCGATGCAGCGTGATGTCGTACATCGAGGTCTTGCCGATCGCGCGCGCCACGAAGTACGCGACCACGCACGAGAGCATGAGCGGCAGCACCACCTGGTAGCTGAGCGTCATCTCGAAAATCATGAGGATCGCCATCAATGGCGCTTGCGTCGCGCCCGCGAGGAAGGCGCCCATGCCGACCATCGCGTAGGCGAACGGCGCCGAGGTCGCATGCGGCCAGAGCGCATGCATGCCCTCGCCGAACAGCGAGCCGAGCACGGCGCCCACGAAAAGCGTCGGCGTGAACACGCCGCCCACGGCGCCCGAGCCCACCGTCGCCGCCGTGGCAACCAGCTTGAAAATCACCACGGTGGCGAGCGCTGTCCATGTCCAGGGCGAATGGAGGATGGAGTTCACGACGCTATAGCCGTTGCCCCACACCTCGGGCGCCCAGACCGAGAGCACCCCGACCACGAGCCCGCCGAGCGCGAGCTTCACGGGCAGCGGCAGCGCGAGCCGCGCGAAGCCTGCCTTGGCGCCGTCGAGCAGCCGCAGGAACTGCGGCGCCATCGCGCCGCACAGAACGCCGAGCGCAACGAACAGCAGCACTTCGAGGCCCGCGATAGGCGGGAACACCGGCATCTGATAGGGCGGGCTATAGCGTGTGAACTCGCGCATCGTGATGTTCGCCACCACCGACGACACCACCACCGGCCCGAAGCTTTCCATCGCGATGGAGCCGAGCACGATTTCGGTGACGAAGAACGCGCCCGCAATTGGCGCGCTGTACGCCGACGTGATACCGGCCGCCGCGCCGCACGCAACGAGCAGGCGCAAACGCGGCGGGTCGAAGTGGACCCAGCGTCCGATCAGCGATCCGGCGAGCGCGGCGAGCTGCACCATGGGGCCCTCGCGGCCGATCGAGCCGCCGCTCGCAATCGTGAAGAGCGACGACGCGCTGCGCCACAGGCTTTTCCAGACCGGCACGACGCCATCGCCGATGGCCACCGCTTCCATGTAGTCGATATGGTTGCCGCGCTCCGAACCGCGGCGCGCCACGAGGAGCAACAGGCCCGCCACAAGACCGCCCAGGGCCGGCAGCACGATGCGCATGGCGGGCGGCAATCCGCGCGCGATCGCGACGAAGCTGCCTTCGGTACCCGAGAACACCCATTGCAGCAGCGCGATCGCCTCGCGAAAGGCGATGGTCGCGAACGCGCCCGCCATGCCGACGATCACGGACCAGACGAGCATGGTGTGCGCGTCCGAGAGGCGGAACAGGGTTTGAGCGCGGGTGCGCAGTTTCAGCAGGAAGGACAGCACGGGCGGCGGTCGGTTGGGAAAGGTTGGAGGAGGGCCGCGCGGGCGGGCGTTTCAGGGGCCATGGAATCTGGCGCAATGAGTTCTGGGCGACGAGTCTCGCGCAATGAGCCGGGCGCGATGAATCCGGCGCAACGAACCGGGCACAACGAACCCGGCGCAACGAGCCGAGCGCAAGAATAGCATCGCCGTCGCGCAATGCGATGCCTTGCGCGGCTCGGTGCAATCCGCAGCGCGCCCTTCAGCGCGAAGCTTTGTCGAGCTCCGGGTAGTGCCGGAAGATGCACTGCTCGTTGTGCGGCAGACGGCGATCCGAGGCGAGGTAGGCCGCGATGTTCGGGCGCGTCATGACGGCCTGATAGAGCGCGGCAAGCCGAGGGTACTGCTCGTCGAAGCGCTTCGTTGCCTTCGGGAACGCGTAGCGCAGGCCGTCGATCAACTGAAACATCGAGAGGTCCACGTAAGTGAGCGCGCTGCCCACGAGGTGCTGGTCGCCCTCGGGGTTCTGCCGCAGCACGCGTTCGAAGTAGCGCATGAACTTCGGGATGCGATGGTCGATGAAGTCCGAGGCGCGCGTCTTCGCGGCTTCCTTCTGGTCTTCGTAATAGAGGCTGCTCGCGAGCGGGTGATGCGTGTCGTGGGCCTCCGTCACCATGTCGGCGATGGTGAGCTGCAGGCCGTTCGCCACGTAGCGCAGCCCCTCGTCGCGCGGCAGGAGGCCGAGCTTCGGGCCGAGGTACAGCAGGATATTCGCGGTTTGCGGAACGATCAGGTCGCCGTCTTTCAGAAAGGGCGGCGCGAAAGGCGGATGCGGCTCCGAGCGGCTGCCGAGCACCGCCATCATGGCGCTCGTGCCGAGCCCTTCGTCCTCGGGGCCCCGCGCAATCTCCACATAGTCGGCGCGCGCTTCTTCGAGCGCAAGCCGCACGAATTCGCCACGGCCTTGCAGGCCGTCCCAGTAATACAGTTCGTAGGCCATCGATCGTTCTCCGGTGTTGCCGCACAGGAAGGGATGCGAGCCGACAGTATCGCGCGGCGTCGCCCGGCGTGCTGAAGGTGCCGGATGCGCCGAACGTGTCGGCGAACATCTCCAGATGCGGCGTGCCGCGCGCGAAAAACGACGAACCCTCTGACGACGAACCCCCTGACGACGAACGCCCCGCACACGGCGGGGCGCTCAGAGGCAAGACCGACGAGGAGCGCGGGGGCGGTCGTTCCATTCAACGAGGGCGTCAGTGGAAGATGCGCAGCACGCCCCACGTAATCGCGAAGCCGCCGAATATGAGCCAGGCGTAGACAATGAGCCCCGCCGTCAGCGCACGCGGACCGGCCTCGCGGATCTGCGACACGCGGGTTTCGATGCCGAGCGCCGTCATGGCCATGGTGAGGGCGAAGGTGTCGAGCGTATCGAGCGTCTGCGTGGCCGCGGCCGGCAGCACGTGCATCGAGTTCACCACGACGAATGCGAGGAAACCGAGCGCGAACCACGGCACGGCGATCTTGCGCGCCTTGGGGTGGGCGGCATGGCCCGATGTGTGTCCATGCGTGTGCTCATGCCCGTGCTGATGCGAACGAGCGGCGTCGGCGGCTTCGTGTGCCGCGCCGCTCACCGTGCCGCGTGCCGCGCGGTTGAGCCACACGCCGAGCAACAGGAGCACCGGTACGAGCAGCATCACGCGCGTCATCTTGACGATGGTGGCGATATGCGTGGCTTCCGGGCTCACGTTGCTCGCGGCGCCCACCACCTGGGCCACCTCGTGAATCGTACCGCCGAAGAAGAGCCCCACGCCTTCGGTGTCGAGCGGCAGCCAGCCGGCGTGGTAGAGCACGGGGTAGAGGAACATCGAAAGCGTGCCGAACAGCACCACGCTGCCCACGGCCATCGCGCTCTTGTGCGGCCTCGATTGCAGCGTCGATTCGAACGCGAGCACCGCAGCCGCGCCGCAGATGGCGCTGCCGGCCGCCGTGAGGATCGCCGTGTCGCGGTCCAGCTTCATCAGCTTCATGCCGACCCAGGTGCCGATGGCGAGCGTGCTGACCACGACGAGTACCGAGACCGTGAGCCCCGGCAGTCCCACCTGGGCGATTTCCTGCAGGCTCACGCGCAGCCCGAAGAACGCGACGGCAATGCGCAGCAGCTTGCGCGCGGAGAAGTTGATGCCGGCGTTCCAGCTTTCGGGCATGCCGTCGCGCAGCGCATTGCCGTACACGGCGCCCGCGACGATCCCGACGATGAGCGGGCTCATGCCGAGCCCTGCAATAGCCGGCAGCGAAGCGAGGCTCGTCACGGCCGCCGCGAAGAGCGCGACGAACAGGATGCCGTTGAGTTGACCGCGCGTCGACGAGCCGGACGCGAGCGCAGGGGTAGAGGCGGTGGACATGATGATCGGCCTTGGTGGATGACGCAAAGCTGACGGGTCCCCGGTGAAAAAGGGGCGCAGGGCAGCGAACGGCCTAATCCTAAATTGGATATATCGATATGAGAAATCGTCATTTGTGACGTACGATATCGGGAAATCCGATAGTCGAATGACGATGACGCCAGATCAGCTTATAACCTTCGCCACCGTAGCCGAGCACCTCAACGTGAGCCGGGCCGCCGACGCCCTGCACCTCTCGCAGCCGGCCGTTTCGGGCCAGTTGAAGCTCTTGCAGGAGGAGATCGGCGAGCCGCTGTACCAGCGCGACGGCCGCGGCGTGCGCCTCACGCCGGCAGGGCAGCAACTGGCGGCCCATGCGGTGCGTCTGCGCGACACCTGGCGCGAGGCGCAGGCCTTCCGCGACGCGCTGCGCGGACTCGAACGCGGCACGCTGCGCATTGGCGCGAGCACGACGCCCGCGAGTTATCTGCTGCCGTACCTGCTCGCGGATTTCCACCGGCGCTATCCGGAGGTCTCGCTCGAAACCATGAGCGGTAATACCGGCGATGTAGTCGCGCTGCTCGGCACGCTGGATATCGCGCTGATCGAAGGACCGGTCGGCATGGATTTGCCCGTGGACACCACCGCCCACGAGTGGAACCAGGACGAGGTGGTGGCCATCGCGCCGCGCGGGCACGCACTGGTCTCGGGCGACGGGCAGTCGTCCACTGCCGCGGGCGATGCCCGAATCACGCTCGCTGCGCTGGGGGCATGTCCGCTGGTGCTGCGCGAGGCGGGCTCCGGCGTGCGGCAGACGGTGGAGCGCGCGTTCGCGCGAGCCGGCGTGCCTATGCGCGTGGCGCTGGAAGTGGCCGGCGTGGAGGGCGTGAAGGAGGCCGTGCGCGCCGGCATGGGCGTCGGTTTCGTCTCGGCGATGTCGATGCGGCACGAGGACGGTGCGCTCGCCCAGTTGTCGCTCGCGCCGGATCCGCTCACGCGGCGCTTTTCGATTCTCGTGCCGCACGCCGCGGCGGCTTCGCGGGTCGCGCGGCGATTTCTGGAACTGTGTCTTGCCGGCGAGGTGGCCGGCTGATCACGGCTTGCCGCGGATTGGGCTGAGCGCAGACGCTGGACTAACGCGCCAGGGATTTCCACTATGGCCTTGTCACTATGCCCGGCGCACTATCGGAACCAGTTTGGAACCGGTTCCAAGATTCATCAAACGATCCTGCCGCTGTCATGCTGGGACGCTGCGGGAAGCCGGAAATAGCGAAAGAAAGGAGGGCTGTCCCATGACCGAAGTGGTAATCGTGGCAAGCGCGTTCGGCGCCGACGCCGTACGGCGCGACGGCCACGGGGCGTGGATTGCGACGGCCGCTGCGGCCGGGGCGTCGGGCTTCGAGGTGCGCCGCGAACTGATTGTGGGCGAGGCCGGCGTGCAGCCCGCCGCGCTGCGTGAACTCGGCGCGGCTATTCGGGAAGCGGGCATGTGGCCGGTCTGGTCGACGCCTGCTGCGCTTTACAGGGCCAACGGCGCGGCTCACGACGTGGCCAACGGCGCGACAGACAGCACGACCGACAGCGCACCCGCCGGCACGCTCGACGCCACCGCACTGAGCCGCGCGCTCGACGAAGCCGCGGCGCTCGGTGCGCGTTTCGTGAAGCTCCAACTCGGCGCCTTCGCCGGCGAGACGCACGCGGCAAGCATCGCAGCGTGTCTGCGTGGTCGGGATACGCGGCTGGTCGTCGAAAACGGGCAGTTGAAGGAAGGCGGCATGGCGGCCCAGTTCGTCGCGTTCTTCGAGGCGCTCGAAGCGCAAGGGCACGGGCGCCTCGCCGGCATGACCTTCGATATCGGCAACTGGCAGTGGACGGGCGTGGCGCCCGCGGCCGCGGCGCAGAAACTCGCGCCCCATGTGGAGTACATCCATTGCAAGGCGGTAGCGGGCGAGGGCGCGCGGCGTTTCGCCGTGGCGCCCGCCGCGGACGACCCCGTGCTCGCGGCTGTCCTGCCGTTGCTGCCGAGGCACGCGCCTCGCGGCATCGAGTTTCCGTTCCACGCCGGGCGCGTGGCCGAAGACGCCGTGCGCTACGTCGAATGGCTCGCCGCCGCTTGAGCAGGGCGTGCAGCGCGACGCGAAGCACGGCATGAAGCAGGACGTGAAGCAGGACAGCAAACCCATGACAGACACCCCACTCGATGTCGTTACCTATGGCGAAGCGATGGCCATGTTCGTTGCCGCCGAGGCCGGTGCGCTCGCGCGCGTCGGCCATTTCACGAAACGCGTGGCGGGCGCGGACCTGAACGTCGCGATCGGTCTTTCGCGGCTCGGCTTCAAGGTGGGCTGGATGAGCCGCGTGGGGCGCGACTCCTTCGGCGACTACGTGCGCGACACGCTGGAAAAGGAGCGCATCGACCAGCGCCGCGTGCTCACGGACGAACGCTACCCAACCGGCTTCCAGTTGAAATCGAAGACCGACGACGGCACCGACCCGGTGGTCGAATACTTCCGCAAGGGTTCGGCCGCGAGCCATCTTTCGCCCGACGACTACGACGCCGACTACGTGCTCGGCGCGCGTCATCTGCACCTGACGGGCGTCGCGCCCGCACTCTCGGCAAGCTCGCGCGACCTCGCGTTCCGCCTGGTACGCGAAATGCGCGCCGCGGGCAGGACCCTCTCGTTCGACCCGAACCTGCGCCCCACGCTGTGGCCGTCGCGCGAGGCGATGATCGAGACGTTGAACGCGCTTGCCGCGTACGCCGACTGGGTGCTGCCCGGCATCGGCGAGGGAAAGGTGCTGACCGGCTACGACCGGCCCGAAGACATCGCGCGCTTCTATCTGGACGCCGGTGCGCGCGCCGTGATCGTGAAACTCGGTCCGCAGGGCGCCTACTACCGCACGGCAGACAGCGAGGGCACGATCGCGGCGCAACGCGTCGACAACGTCGTGGACACCGTGGGCGCCGGCGACGGCTTTGCCGTGGGCGTGGTGAGCGCGCTGCTGGAAGGCCGCCCGCTGCCGCAGGCGGTGGCACGCGGCAACCGCATCGGCGCGCTCGCGATCCAGGTGATCGGCGACTCGGAAGGGCTGCCCACGCGCGCGCAACTCGATGCGCTCGAAGCGGCTGAAGGCGCTGAAGGGGCCGGCGCCAACCAGACCGACGCCACCGCTTCATTGGACAACCACAACAAGATGTCGGCAACGGCGCACTGACGCAGGGCGCACTTCGGGGGCACGTCGCGTGCCCGCGCGTCCGCATCCGTTGAACGATGCTTTCATTCACTGCATGAAGGAGACACTCATGGGTTCGTCCACACTCGCCACTCTCGCGCCACGCCGCTGGTGGGCGATCATGCCGATCGTGTTCATCACGTACAGCCTTGCCTATTTCGACCGCGCGAATTACGGCTTCGCTGCCGCGGCGGGCATCAATCAGGATCTCGGCGTGAGCAAGGGCCTCTCGTCGCTGATCGGCGCGCTGTTCTTTCTCGGCTACTTCTTCTTCCAGATTCCGGGGGCCATCTACGCCGAGCACCGCAGCGTGCGCAAGCTCGTGTTCGTGAGCCTCGTGCTGTGGGGCGGGTGCGCGGCGCTCACGGGCATCGTGCGCAACATCCCGGCGCTCATTGCGATCCGCTTCGCGCTCGGCGTGGTGGAGGCGGCCGTGATGCCGGCCATGCTCATCTTCATCAGCAACTGGTTCACGAAGCGCGAGCGCTCGCGTGCCAACACGTTTCTGATTCTCGGCAACCCGGTCACGGTGCTGTGGATGTCGATCGTCTCGGGCTACCTCGTGCACTCGTTCGGCTGGCGCCACATGTTCATCGCCGAGGGGCTGCCCGCCGTCGTGTGGGCCGTGGCCTGGTGGTTCATGGTGCGCGACCGGCCCGAGCAGGTGGCGTGGCTCTCCACCGAAGACAAGCAGGCGCTCGACGCCGCGCTGCGTGCCGAACAGGCCGCCATCCGCCCGGTGCGCAACTACGGCGAGGCGTTCCGCTCGCCCGCGGTGATCAAGCTCTGCGCGCAGTATTTCTGCTGGAGCATCGGCGTCTATGGCTTCGTGCTGTGGCTGCCGTCCATCCTGAAAGGCGGCTCGACGCTCGGCATGGTGGAGACGGGCTGGCTCTCCGCGCTGCCGTACCTTGCCGCGACGATCGCGATGCTCGCGGCGTCGTGGGCCTCGGACCGGCTCAATCGCCGCAAGGTGTTCGTCTGGCCGTTCCTGCTGATCGGGGCTGCCGCGTTTGCGGCTTCGTACGTGATCGGCACCGGCACGGGCACGCACTTCTGGTTCTCGTATGCGCTGCTCGTGATCGCGGGCGCCGCCATGTACGCGCCTTACGGGCCGTTCTTCGCGATCGTCCCCGAACTGCTGCCGAAGAACGTGGCCGGCGGCGCGATGGCGCTTATCAACAGCATGGGTGCGCTCGGCTCGTTCGTGGGCTCGTATGTCGTGGGCTATCTGAATGGCGCGACGGGCTCGCCTGCGGCATCCTATGCGTTCATGAGTGCGGCGCTGGTGGCCGCGGTGCTGTTCACGCTCGCGGTGAAGCCGCAGCCGCCGCAGCCACAGTCGCACGAGGAAATCGACGGGCGCAGGCTTGCCACGCCCATGCAAGGAAAATGACCGGATGAAGAACAGGATCGTCGCCTACAAGCCGTTGCCCGCTGACGTGCTCGCCTTTTTACGCGAGCACGCCGACGTGATCGAAGTGGACGCCGCCCGGCACGATGCGCTCGTCGCCGCGCTGCGGGAGGCGGATGGTGCCATCGGCGCGAGCGTGAAGATCACGCCCGCCATGCTGGACGGCGCACAGCGGCTCAAGGCGCTTTCGACGATCTCCGTCGGCTACGACAACTTCGACGTGCCGGACCTCACGCGGCGCGGCATCGTGCTCGCGCATACGCCTGACGTGCTGACCGAATCGACGGCGGACACCGTGTTCTCGCTGATTCTCGCCACCGCGCGGCGCGTCGTGGAGCTGGCGCAGTGGGTCAAGGCGGGGCACTGGACGGGCAGCATCGGGCCCACCCACTACGGCACGGACGTGCAGGGCAAGACGCTCGGCATCGTCGGGCTGGGGCGCATTGGCGGCGCCGTGGCGCGCCGCGCGGCGCTCGGCTTCAACATGCGCGTGCTCTACACGAACCGCAGCGCGAACGGGCAGGCGGAGCGCGATTACGGCGCGCGGCGCGTGGAACTGGCGGAACTGCTTGCCGCGTCGGACTTCGTCTGCCTGCAGGTGCCGCTCACGCCCGAGACCCGGCATCTGATCGGCGCGGCCGAATTCCGGCAGATGAAGCGCAGTGCCATCTTCATCAACGCATCGCGCGGCGCGACGGTCGACGAAGCGGCGCTGATCGACGCCCTGCGCGCTGGCACGATTCACGGCGCGGGGCTCGACGTGTTCGAAGAAGAGCCGCTGCCGGCCACGTCGCCGCTGCTCGCCCTGCCCAACGTGGTCGCGCTGCCGCACATCGGGTCGGCCACGCACGAGACGCGTCACGCGATGGCGCGCTGTGCGGCGGAAAATCTCGTCGCGGCGCTGGCCGGCACGCTGGCCGTCAACGTCGTCAACCGCGAAGTGCTGGCACGATGAGCCGCACGCCTGCCCAACCCTCGGCGGCGTCGGCAACGCCGATGTCGCCCCGCCGCGCGACGATCAGCGACGTCGCGCGCGAAGCCGGCACCGGCAAGACCAGCATTTCGCGCTACCTGAACGGTGAGTTCAACGTGCTCTCGGCGGAGCTGCGCGCGCGCATCGAGGCGGCCATCGAACGTCTGGACTACCGGCCGAACCAGATGGCGCGCGGCTTGAAGCGCGGCCGCAACCGGCTGATCGGCATGCTGCTCGCGGACCTCTCGAATCCGTACTCCGTCGAAGTGCTGCAAGGCGTGGAGGCGGCGTGCCAGGCGCTCGGCTACATGCCGCTCATCTGCCACGCGGCCAACGAGGTGGAGATGGAGGGCCGCTACCTGCAACTGCTCACGACGTATCGCGTGGAAGGCGTGATCGTCAATGCACTCGGCGTGCGCGAGGCGATGTTGAAGCCCGTGGGCAGCGGCGGGATTCCGTCGGTGCTGGTGGACCGTACCGTGGAAGGGCTCGACGCCGACATGGTCGGGCTCGACAACGAAGCCGCCGTGCGACTTGGCACGGCGCATCTGCTGGAGCGCGGCTACGAGGAGATCGTGTTCGTCGTGCAGCCGTACGAGCACGTGAGTTCGCGGCGGCGTCGCGTGACGGCGTTTGAGGACGCCATGCGGGCGACGCCGCAGGTTCGTGCCGACACGGTGGTGCTCGATCTGCAGAACGACGAAGCGGCGAGCGCTGCGCTCGCGGCGCTGGACGAGCGCATCGGTAAAGGCGCGGACGAACGGCAGCACGATGCACGGCCACGCATTGCGCTCTTCGCGGGCAATGCCCCGGTGGCGCTGCGCATCGCGCTGCATCTGAATGCGCGCTACGGTCCGCAATGGCAGCGGCGCGTCGGGCTGATCGCATTCGACGATCCCGATTGGGCCGAACTGGCCGGCATCACGACGATCCGCCAACCCACGCGCGCCATCGGCTATCGCGCCGTGGAATTCCTGCATCAGCGCATCGAGGGCCTCGCCGACGTCGCGCGCGAATGCGTGTTGCCGGGCGAACTGATCGTGCGCGCCTCGACCGGCGGTTGAGCCGACGCGGCGTGGTGACATCCACGAGGCCGCGTATCGTCGCGGGCAGCCGCCTGGCCTGAATCGATAATCTGCGATCATTCGGTCTGCGGCGCGCAGGCGGGACACTTTCTGCATGGCGTGCCGGCAGTCTCAAGGACCCTCATGACCGTATCGCCTTTCACGCTTACCTGTCTCTCGCTCGCGACGCTTGCCGTCGCCGCTGTTCCCGTTCTGCTGTACCGGCGCCTGCGCTCGCCGCTCGGTTTCGACCGGCGGCCCGCCATCGCCGGCATTGCCGTCTTCGCGCTCTTTGCCATGGTGATCGAGCGCGCGCTCAACGACTACCTGCTGAGGCAGAACCCGATCACGTCGGCCTGGCTCATGCAGCCTGCGGCGTTCGTCGTGTACGGCGCGCTCGCAGCCGGCATCTGCGAGGAGGTGGGCCGGTTCATCGCGATGCGCATGCTGCTGAACCGCTTCGGCCGCGGCCGGCCCGCTGGGGAGGGCGACGGCATGGGCTTCGCTTACGGCATCGGCCACGGGGGCGCCGAAGCGTGGATGATCGGCGTGCTCGTGCAGGTGCAATGGATCGTGTTCGCGGTGCTCGAGAATCGCGGCCAGCTCGACGGCTATCTGCCCAACGTGTCCGAACCGGCGATGATGCGCATCCATCTGATTCTTGCCAGTCTCTCGCCGGCCACGGCGGGCATTTTCGCGCTGGAGCGGCTGGCGGCACTCGCTTTTCAGATCGGGCTTTCCGTGTTGATGTGGCAAGGCGTGCGGGCCGGCTGGCGTGGCATCCTGCCGCTGGCCATCGCAGTCCATGCATTGATCGACGTGCCCGCTGCGCTGTTTCAGGCCCACGTGCTGCCGCTTGCCGTGGTGGACGGCGGCTACGCGCTGGCGGGCGTGGCGGTTGCAGGCGTGCTGGCGAAGCGGGTGAGCGATGCACGAAAGACGCGCGTCACGCGGCCTGGACAGACGGCTTGACGGCTCGCCTGGACGTGGCACCAAGCGGCACGAAAGGGCATGAAGCCCTACGAAGGACGGCACGATCTCTGTCGCCGTCCGATACGACAACTTGATGGGCAGAAGATGGAAGGCTACCAGTACGAATGCACGAGCCCGGAGTTCGAGGAGCTTGCGCGCGTCATCACCGATCTCTTTCCGGAGCAGACGCGCTTTGTCGAGCACCCCGCCGACGACGGCACGCCGCAACTCACGGTGCACTGGGTCGCAATGCGGTTCGGCGCCACGGCCCGGCGCATCGCGCTGACGATCGCGATCACGCCTGCGGCACTGGCGCGCTACCGGGCTTTGCCGGCGCGGCTGCGCGGACGCAGCTACGCGGTGCTGAGAGCCTATGTGGAAGCCGAGCTGGGTTTGCTCGAAGAACAGTATGCGAAGGGCGAGGCGGTGCCGCGCGAGGTAACCGTGGCACCCGGCGACGACTTCGCCTGAACGAAGCCGTCGCGCGTCTGCACAAGCGTGCTGAAAGAAAGGGGCAGGGCCGAAGGGAGTCGTGCGAGCAGTACGCGAGGCGCCTGCGAAAAGCGGCCGGGCGCTCAATCCGCGCGGCGATAGACCTTCGCGAAACGTTCCGCCTTCACCACGCCATAGTCGCCGGGCGCGTACTGCATGACCCAGTCGCCGGCCGTGCCGTGCAGCACGTCGCCGCCCGCGGCCGAACGCGCAATCGAGAACGCTTCGTCCATCTGTCTGGCGAGCACCACGACCGGACGATTGCGATACGACCCCGGCTCGCCATGCGGCAGTGCCGGGGCGGCCGGCAGATACTTCGCGTCGAAGCGTTCACGCGAGACTACCCAGCGCTCGCCGCCTGAACTCGTGATGAGCGCGTCGCCGCGCACATAGCGGTTCGGGCCTTCAAGGCTCATCAGCTCGCCTTCCTGCGTGGCGAATTCGACCGTGACGGTTTCGTCCTTGACGACGCGCTGTGCGGCCGGGTCCGCGCGAAGGTCGAGATGTTCGAGTGCGATCATCGTGCTCACTGCGCCTTGGACGGCTGCGGCGATTGCGGCGATTGCGGCGATTGCGGCGCCTTGCCCGAACGGTGACGGCGCGATGCCTGCCGCTCGTGGAAGGTCTGGTCCGCAAGCTTCTTCTGATCCGGCGAGAAGCTGTTGTAAAGCGGCTCGAAAGCATCGACGAGCTTCTTCATGCCCTCCGCGTGCGCCTGCGTGATCTGCGCGTACTGCTTCATGTCGTCGAGCGCGGTGCGGTTCGTATCCGCCTTGCGCTGCTCATAGAGCTGCGCCATGGTCTGACCGTTGCTGCGCATGACGTCGGCAAAGGCGTTCCATTGGCTTTCCTGCTGCGGCGTGATCTTGAGCGCCGAATGCAGATACGTGATGCGCTGCTCGACGTGCTGTTCACGCATGGGCGCGCTGGCGGCGGCCGGCGCCGAGGCCGGTGCGGTGCTCTGCGCGAAGGCGCTCGTCATCGAGAGAACGGCGGCGAAAACCACGAGGGTTTTTTTCATTGTTGCTCCTTGGAATGTTGCGTAGCGAGGCAGGGCGCATTGCTGAAAGCGATCCACTGCGAAGACCCGCGTGGAAAGGCCGCTGCGCCTTGGGCGCTATTAGTATCACGATATCACGGCGCTCCGTGTGACCCGCCACAACTCCTTACAAACGAAACGATCGGCAAAAATGCGCAGATAGCGCGTCCGTGAGGCGCACGCGAGGTGGTTCGCCGGCACGTCGCGCGCGGGCGATAATCGCGTCTTTCAACCGACTCCGTTCGCCCTCCGATGAGACCTCCGCGCCTCGACCAGCTCGACGAACTCGACCGCAACCTCGTTGCGCTGCTCCAGCAGAACGCCCGCGAAAGCGTGGCGAATCTCGCGCGCCAGCTCGGCGTGGCGCGCACGACGGTCATTGCGCGCATCGCGCGGCTCGAACGCTCGCAGGTGATTGCGGGTTACAGCGCGCGGCTCGGGCAGGACGTGCTCGATGCCAGCATCCAGGCCTGGGTGGGCCTCATCATCGCGCCCAAGCACGGGCCGGACGTGCAGAAGCGCCTCGGCAGGATGCCGGAGGTGCAACTGCTGTGCGCCGTGAGCGGCGAATACGACTACGTAGCCTGGCTGCGTGCCGACTCGCCGGAACGGCTCAACGACCTGCTGGACCAGATCGGCGGGCTCGCGGGCGTGGAGCGCACCACGACGTCCATCGTGCTCGCGCGCAAGATCGATCGCGGCACCGTCACGGGCTGACGGTGGGCTGGCGGTGTGCTGACAGCAGGCTGACAACGTCGGCTGACAACATGGGCTGAAGCGCGCCACGGCAGGCCGCCGTTGACACGGTTTTTATACGTTTTCGTCAGACCGGCGAGAAACTTCGTCTAAACGGCGAAAGCCATGGTCGAAGCGCAGCATTTTGCGCCTATGATCCGTACCGGGCCGTCTCTACACTGTGTCGCGCAGGTTCGCCATACGACACAAAACACAAGGAGAAGCCCATGAAAGTCGCGATCGTCGGTGCCGGTCTGATCGGACACACCATTGCCCATTTGCTGCGCGAAACCGGCGACTACGAAGTCACCGCGTTCGACCGCGACCAGCCCGCGCTCGACAAGCTCGCGGCCCAAGGCATCCCCACGAAGCGCGTCGATTCCGCCGACCCCGCCGCGCTGCGCAACGCCATCCAGGGGTTCGATGCGCTCGTCAACGCGCTGCCTTACTACCTCGCCGTGAACGTCGCGGCCGCGGCGAAAGGCGCGGGTGTCCACTATTTCGATTTGACCGAGGACGTGCGGGCCACGCACGCCATCCGCAGCCTTGCCGAAGACGCCGAGCACGTCTTCATGCCGCAATGCGGTCTCGCGCCGGGCTTCATTGGCCTTGCGGCGCACGAACTCGCGAACCGCTTCAGCGAGATTCGCGAGGTCAAGATGCGCGTGGGCGCGCTGCCCGAGTTTCCGACCAATGCGCTCAAATACAACCTGACCTGGAGCGTGGACGGCCTCATCAACGAATACTGCCAACCGTGCGAGGCGATCCGCGACAGCCGCACGCAATGGGTGCAGCCGCTGGAAGGCCTCGAACACTTCTCGCTCGACGGCATCGAGTACGAAGCGTTCAATACCTCGGGCGGCCTCGGCACGTTGTGTGAAACGCTGGCGGGCCGCGTCGAATCGCTCGATTACAAGTCGGTTCGCTATCCGGGCCACCGCGCGCTCATGCACTTCCTGCTCGAAGACCTGCGGCTCGCGGGCGACCGCGACACGCTGAAGTCGGTGTTGCGCCGCTCGGTGCCATCCACGGCTCAGGACGTTGTGCTCGTTTTCATCACGGTGACGGGCATGCGCGATGGCCAGCTCGTACAGGACGTCTTCACGCGCAAGATTTTCGCGAAGACCGTTTGCGGCGTGCCGATGAGCGCTATCCAGATCACAACGGCCGGTGCCATGTGCGCCGTGCTCGACCTGTTCCGCGAAAAGCGCCTGCCGCAAAGCGGATTCGTGCGCCAGGAGCAGGTGTCGCTGCGCGAGTTCCTCGGCAACCGCTTCGGCCAGCTGTACGAAGGCGCGACGCTAGACGCGATGGCCACGGTCTGATCGGGTAGCAGCGCAGCAACCAACGCCGGGGCGAAATCGGGGCGAAATCGGGGTGAAAGCGGGGTGAAAGCGGGGCCCCGGCAGGCGAGCAACAGCAACCGGAAAGCAAGCCTCGACTACGGCGCCGCGAGTTGCGCGAGCAGGGCGTCGTAGTCGGCATCCGAGGGCGCCGTGCTGTCGAACATCAAAAGCCCTTCGCATGCGGCACCTGAGGGCACGAAACGCCGCTGGCGATACTCGTCCCAATGCGCGAGCTTGTAGGCATCGTTGGGATTGCCGCGCGCGACGATGCGCCGGTGCGCCGTCTCCTCGGACGCATGAACCCACACGATGCGGATGGCGACATCCGCGCCCACCCCCAGCCACGCGCGATCGAACAGACGCCGGTCGCGCACCTCGCGCGAGAGCGGTCCGATCACGATCACGCTGATACCGAGTTCGAGATTCTCGCGCGCCGTGTCGATCAGCCCCAGGTATTCGGGGTCGCGCAGATGCTGAAGGTAAAGGGGGCTGTCGCGATCGTTCGGATCGCCCGTGAGGGCGCCGATGGCCGCGGCGCTGTAACGCCCATAGAGCGTGTCCTTGTCGAGCAGGCAGAAGGCCTCGCCCGTCGCGCGCATGAGAGGTGCGATCAGGCGCTTTGCCAGCGTGGACTTGCCGGTGCCGGCATGACCGCAGATGAAGATCAGTCGGGCCACGAATACTCCATTACATCCATTGGCTTCAAAGTCGAACGGTAGCGTTGGCCGATCACGACGGCGAAGGGAGCGCCGCGCAAGCGCGCGAGGCGAGCGGGTGGTGCGTGGGTGTGCGTGGCGTTGTGTGCGCGGCCGCACATCGGCGCCCATGCCTGGGCACGCGCACGCTGCGATCGACAGACCGGCGCGGGTATCATGGGCGCGCGTGCCGTCCGCGCTGTGATTCGTGCCGTGCGCGGGCAACGCATGGCGGGCCGGCAGACGGCGCACAGGCGGCAACCAGACAAACAGAACATCAGGCATGGTCGCCCGAGCCGGGTGACGCGAGGGAGGTCGGAACATGCCGTTACGGCGCATGCAGACCAGAAGGATCACCGAGATCGCACACACGGGGCAAGGCGAAACAGGCGGGGCCGGCGTGCGTGCCATGCACTGCGCGTGGAACGCGTCGCGCGCCTGCCTCGCAACCCTGGCGACCACCGCAACCCTGACCGCCGTCACCACGATTGCCCTTACCGCCGGTCTTGCCGGCTGCGCCGAAACACCCGGCACGCCGCTGCCGCTTCGGCCCGTGCCCGCAGAGCGCATCGTGAAGCCCGGCTACACCACGCAAGCCGAAGGCAAGGTCGCCGTCGACGTGCGCCGCGAGCCAGCGACCAACGTGCTGGTGCGCCTGCGCGACGTGCTCGTCTACGTGGACGGCGAGCGCGTCACCGACCTCATGCAGGGCGAACACGTCACGTTCTGGCTCACGCCGGGCCTGCACCGCATCGCGGTGTCCACGCAGTTCGATCCTGTCGTCGAGATTCCCTTTCAGGTCGATGCCCGGTTCACGAACCGGGCGAGCGTCAGCTTCAACGCCGACCACCGTGTCGGAGTCCGCCGGGTGGCGCAGTAATGCAGGGCGCCCGCTGCGCCCATCCGCCAGGGATTACCCGCACGACCCTGCATCGGCCGTACGCATCATGCGCCGGCCGCTGCCTTGCCGTGCCTCGTTTTCCGCCCGAACGGCGGATGCGGCGTGGCAGGCCCCCGTGTGCGACGCAGCAGCGCCCGCCGTTGACACGGCGTTTTGGCAATGCCCAGAATAGGCGCTCGCAAACGTTTGCGCGCTAAAAATACGGCTCATCCGAGCCTGACAACAAGGAGATAACCAGAATGAATTCCCGCATTCGCCGCCGCGTCCTTGCGGCCGCCGTGGCCCTCACCGCTGCGGCTGCGTTGCCGTTTTCCACCGCTCACGCCGAAGCTGCCAGGAAGCCGAAAGTCGCGCTCGTCATGAAGTCGCTCGCCAACGAGTTCTTTCTCACCATGGAGACCGGCGCGAAGGACTACCAGAAACACAACCCGGGTCAGTTTGACCTGATCACCAACGGCATCAAGGATGAAACCGACACCGCGGCGCAGATCCGCATCGTCGAGCAGATGATCGTCTCGAAGGTCGACGCGATCGTGCTGGCGCCAGCCGATTCCAAGGCGCTCGTGCCGGTGGTCAAGAAGGCGGTGGACGCCGGCATCATCGTGGTGAACATCGACAACCGGCTCGACCCGGACGTGCTCAAGTCGAAAGACTTGAACGTACCGTTCGTGGGTCCGGACAACCGCAAGGGCGCGAAGAAGGTGGGCGACTACCTCGCGAAGAAGCTGAAGGCGGGCGACGAAGTCGGCATTCTCGAAGGCGTGTCGACCACCACCAACGCGCAGCAGCGCACGGCCGGCTTCAAGGACGCGATGCAGGCGGTGGGCGCGAAGATCGATTCGGTGCAGTCGGGCGAGTGGGAAATCGACAAGGGCAACGCGGTGGCCTCGGCCATGCTCAACGAGTACCCCAACATCAAGGCGCTGCTGTGCGGAAACGACAACATGGCGATCGGCGCCGTGTCGGCGGTGCGCGCCGCGGGTCGCCAGGGCAAGGTGTACGTGGTCGGCTACGACAACATCAACGCCATCAAGCCGATGCTGAAGGATGGCCGCGTGCTTGCCACGGCCGACCAGTACGCGGCCAAGCAGGCCGTGTTCGGCATCGACACGGCGCTCAAGGCGATTGCCGACCACAAGAAGCAGTCCGAGCTTTCGGGCGTGGTCGAAACCCCGGTCGATCTCATCACGAAGTAACGGAACGGGCGCTGCCTGCCATGAACCGGCAAGCGAGGCAGCGCATCGGCGAAGCCGGCGTCGCGTCCGTTAGTTCGTTGTTCGGGCGCGCCGTCCGGCGCTCAAGAAAAGCTTGGCGTCGCCGTTATTCACCGGTATAGCGTCATGGCGGCAGACGCGGCCATTCGATTCGCATGAATGGCCGGTCGGCCGGCGAACAGGCGCGGCGGGGGCAACGCGGCAGGCGCGGGCGGGCCCGCTTGCCGACGCGGCCACGCAGCAGGTCACGATGGAGCGGGAGCCATACAGCAGCAGATGCTGCCAAACCCCGCGGCATCGGCCTTCAGCCAACATGACACACGAAGCGGCAGTCGGGCTTTCCGCCGCCACAGTGCGGTGACCAGGCCGGCGAGAGCGGCTTTCGACAACAGGATGGAAATGGATTCAACGGACTCCGACGTGCCGCGCGCGCCGTCCGGCTTGCCTGCCGTGCTTTCGGTCACGGGCATCGGCAAGACCTGGGCGTCGCCTGTGCTTGCCGACGTGAGCCTCGAGCTGCGCGCAGGCGAAGTGCTCGCGCTCACGGGCGAAAACGGCGCGGGCAAGAGCACGCTTTCGAAGATCGTAGGCGGTCTCGTGGACCCGACGACGGGCTCGATGCAGCTGGCCGGCGCGCCTTACCGGCCCGCGAGCCGCACCGAGGCCGAAGGGCTCGGCGTGCGCATGGTGATGCAGGAGCTGAACCTGCTGCCCACGCTTTCCGTGGCCGAGAACCTCTTTCTCAACCGGCTGCCGCACTTCGGTCCCGCCGCGTTCGGCTGGATCGACCGCAAGCGGCTGCGCGAGGACGCGCGTGAGGCGATGGCCCAGGTGGGGCTCGACGCGATTCATCCCGACACGCTCGTGGGCGAACTCGGCATTGGCCATCAGCAGATGGTGGAGATTGCGCGCAACCTGATTGGCGACGCGCGCGTGCTGATTCTCGACGAGCCCACGGCCATGCTGACCGCGCGCGAGGTCGAGCTGCTGTTCGAGCAGATCGCGCGGCTCAAGGCGCGCGGCGTGGCGCTCGTCTACATCTCGCATCGACTCGAAGAACTGGCGCGCGTGGCCGAACGCGTGGCCGTGCTGCGCGACGGGCGTCTCGTGCACGTGGACGCGATGGCGAACCTCACGCCGGATCGCATCGTCGCGCTGATGGTGGGGCGCGAGCTGGGCGAGCGCATCGATCTGGGCGAGCGGCGCATTGGCGCGCCGCTCTTGCGCGTGGACGGGCTCACGCGCGGCGAAGCGGTGCGCGACGTGTCGTTCGAGGTGCGCGCGGGCGAGATTTTCGGCATCTCCGGCCTGATCGGCGCGGGCCGCACGGAGCTGCTGCGCCTCATCTACGGCGCGGACGAGAAAGACGGCGGCACGGTGGCGCTGGCGCCCTCGCCGGGCGCCACGCCTGTCCCCGTGAAAATCGCCTCGCCGGTGGATGCGGTGCGCGCCGGCATCGCGCTCATCACCGAAGATCGCAAGGGCGAAGGGCTGCTGCTGCCGCAACCGATCGCAGCCAACGTGTCGCTCGGCAATCTCGGCAGCGTGTCGCGTCACGGCGTGGTCAACGCCACGCGCGAGAACGCGCTTGCGGCACGGCAGATCGAGGCGCTGCGCATCCGCACCTCGGGGCCGGGCCAGCCGGTGGGCGAGCTGTCGGGCGGCAACCAGCAGAAGGTCGTGATCGGCCGATGGCTCGCGCGCGAGCGCAAGGTCCTGCTGTTCGACGAACCGACGCGCGGCATCGACGTCGGCGCGAAGTTCGATATCTATGGCCTCATGGGCGCACTGGCGCGCGAGGGGCGCGCACTCGTGGTGGTCTCGAGCGACCTGCGCGAGCTGATGCTGATCTGCGACCGCATCGGTGTGATGTCGGCGGGACGCATGACCGGCATCTTCAGCCGCGATACGTGGTCGCAGGACGCGCTGCTGGCGGCGGCCTTTGCCGGTTACCGCAGCCGCGAGGCGCTGCTGCACAGCCCCCACGACGATGCCAACGACGCTCCCGGCGGCCCACGCCGCGAGGACGCTCAACCGAATGCACGGAGTCTGTCATGAACAACCAACCGCTGCCGCAGGGCCATGCCCCGGGCACGCAGGAGAGCGCGGCCGGCGTGAATGCGGCCAGTGTGGCGAGCGGGGCGAGCGCGAAGCCGGCCGGCACGCGCCTCGGCTTCTCAAACTATCTGGGCCTTGCGGGCGCGCTCGTCGCGATGATCGCGCTCTTCTCGGTGCTGAGCTCGCACTTCCTCACCTACGACACGTTCAGCACCATCGCCAACCAGATTCCCGATCTCGTGGTGATGTCGGTGGGCATGACGTTCGTGCTCATCATTGCCGGCATCGATCTTTCGGTGGGCTCGGTGCTCGCGCTCGGCGCCTCGGTGGTGAGCGTTGCCGCGCTCAAGTGGGGCTGGGGCGCATGGCCGGCCGCGCTGATCGGGCTTGCCGCCGCAGCGCTCACCGGCACGTTGACGGGCGCCGTGACGGTGGGCTGGCGCATTCCGTCGTTCATCGTTTCGCTCGGCGTGCTGGAAGCGGCGCGCGGGCTCGCCTACCAGATGACGAACTCGCGCACGGCCTATATCGGCGATGCGTTCGACTTCCTTTCGAATCCCATCGCGGTCGGCATTTCGCCGGCGTTCCTGATCGCGGTCGTCGTGATGGTGGTCGCGCAGCTCGTGCTCACGCGCACGGTGTTCGGGCGCTATCTGGTGGGCATCGGGACCAATGAGGAAGCCGTGCGGCTCGCGGGCGTGAACCCGCGGCCCTACAAAGTGATCGTATTCGCGTTGATGGGCGCGCTGTCGGGTCTCGCCGCGCTGTTCCAGATCTCGCGCCTCGAAGCCGCGGACCCGAACGCCGGCGCGGGGCTCGAACTCCAGGTGATCGCTGCGGTGGTGATCGGCGGCACGAGTCTGATGGGCGGGCGCGGCTCGGTCATCAGCACGTTTTTTGGCGTGTTGATCATTTCGGTGCTGGCGGCCGGGCTCGCGCAGATCGGCGCGAACGAGCCGACCAAGCGCATCATCACGGGCGCGGTGATCGTGGTGGCCGTCGTGCTAGACACGTATCGCAGCCGGCGCCGGCGCGCGTAGGGCGCGAGGGCACAGAGCAGAACACAGCAGCAGACAGCGAAGCAGGAGAGCAACAGCTTATGGCGACGATCAAGGATGTAGCGGCCGTGGCAGGCGTGTCGTTTACGACGGTATCGCACGTCGTCAACAACTCGCGCCCGGTGTCCGCGGATGTTCGCGCGAAGGTCGAGCGGGCCATCCACCAGCTCAATTACGTGCCGTCGGCCGTCGCGCGCTCGCTCAAGGCGCGTTCCACGGCCACGGTGGGGCTCGTCGTACCGAACGGCACGAATCCGTACTTTGCCGAACTCGCGCGCGGGGTCGAGGACGGTTGCGCGCGCAAAGGCTACTGCGTGTTCTTCTGCAACTCCGACGACGACCCGGCCAAGCAGCGCAGCTACCTGCGCGTCCTGCAGGAAAAGCGCATCGACGGACTGATCGTCGCATCGGCCGGCGACGACGCCGTGCTCGCGCAAACGCTTTCAGGCTCGCGCGAGCCACTCGTGATCGTGGACCGCAACATCGAAGGCCTCGCCGCCGACCTCGTGCAGATCGACCACGAGAAGGGCGCCTGGCTCGCCACGCGGCATCTGCTGGAACTGGGCCATTCGAAGATCGGCTGCATCACGGGGCCGGTGTCCACGGCGGTGAGCGCGATGCGCGTGCACGGCTTTCTGCGCGCCATGGCCGAACGGGGCATCGAGATTCCCGCGGGCGCTATCGTGGAAAGCGACTTTTCCGGCACGGGCGGTTACCGCGCGGCGAGCCAGCTGTTCGATTCGGTGCGGCCGAGCGCGATCTTCGCCGGCAACGACATGATGGGCATCGGCGCGCTGCGCGCCGCCGCCGAACGCGGCCTGCGCGTGCCGCAGGACTGCTCGGTGATCGGCTTCGACGACATCGAACTGGGCCGCTTCACCTACCCGGCGCTCTCGACGGTGGGCCAGTCGGTGCGCGCGCTCGGCGAAACGGCGGCGCAGACGCTGATCGAGCGCATTACGGGCACGGGGCAGACCGACGGTGCACCGCCGCGGCGGCGCGTGGTGGCGCCGCAGCTGATCGTGCGCGAATCGACGGCGCAGTGGTCGGGCGACCATGCGCAGGGGTTCGTGGCCTGACAGGCGCGGCGACGGGCGAGCGCGCTCGGGTCAGGCAACGCAGTGAAGCGCGACGAAGACCGACGAAGACCTGCGCGGCTCGATGCAACGCAAAGACGGCAAGGCGGAGAAGAGCGTGGCGGACGAAACAGCGGCAACGACAGTGAACGCAGTGAACGCAGGAAGCGCGGCAATGACAGGCATCCCGGGTAAGGCAGAGCAGGGGCAAGAGCAAAGGCAAGGGAAAAGACACGGCCGCGTGGCCGTGATCGGCAGCCTCAACATGGATCTGGTTGCCCGCGCGCCGCGCATGCCGAAGCCGGGCGAGACGCTGGCCGGCCACGCATTCGCCCAGGTGGCGGGCGGCAAGGGCGGCAACCAGGCCGTGGCCGCCGCGCGGCTGGGCGCCCGGGTGGCGATGGTGGGCTGCGTGGGCGCCGACGCGAACGGCGAGCAGCTGCGCGCGGGCCTGCTTGCCGAAGGCATCGATTGCACCGCACTTGAATCGAGCGCAAACGCCCCGACCGGCGTTGCGCTGATCGTCGTGGACGACAGCAGCCAGAACGCGATCGTCATCGTGGCCGGCAGCAACGGCGAGCTCACACCCGCTACCGTTGCGCGACATGAGGCCGTGCTGGCCGCCGCCGATGTCGTGGTCTGCCAGCTGGAGACGCCGGTCGACGCCGTGCATGCCGCGCTGGCGGCGGCGAACCGGCTCGGCAAGACCGTGATCCTCAATCCCGCGCCGGCCACCGGGCCGCTGCCCGCAGCGTGGCTGCCGCTCATCGACTATCTGATTCCGAACGAACTGGAGGCCGCGACGCTGACCGGCCTGCCGGCGAGCACGCCCGAAGACGCGGCGCGCGCCGCTGCGACGCTGTGCGCAGCCGGCGCGCGCAATGTGCTGGTGACGCTGGGCGCGCAGGGCGTCTGCGCCGCGCTTGGTGGAATGGAGCCTGTGCACTATCCGGCGCCGCGTGTGAGCGCCATCGATACGACTGCGGCCGGCGACACCTTCATTGGCGGCTTTGCGGCGCAACTCGCGGCAGGCGCGAGCGTCGACGAAGCCATTCGCTTCGCCCAGCGTGCGGCGGCTATTTCCGTCACGCGTGAAGGCGCCCAGCCTTCCATTCCGCGCCTCGCTGAGGTCGCCGCTTCTTGAGCGTTTCGTCAGTCGCGCGTGCCTCCTTCATAGCGGTCGTCGCGTTGCCGGAGCCGGCGTGGTGTGCTGCGCCCGGTTTTCCGAAGGTCATCATCTGAACTTCATGCTGCCTGTGCAGCACGCGGCGGCCCGACTTTCTTTCTTTTTCGCCGCTACACAGCGCGTCGCCGGTTCTCCCTCTCGTACCCGCTTGTCCTTCCATGTGCGCCGTGCGCGACGTCCGGGCGCCAATGAACAGCCTATTCGAACGCGCATTCCGCATCATTCCTCAGTCTTGCAATTTTTACCTGATTCCATGGTGAATATGATCAGACCATATAAAAGATTCAAGCATCAGGCTTTCTTGCCGTAAACGCCGTCATAGCACCGCACAGAAGATGGTGCATCGAGCGCCGCCAGTGAGACCCTGGCAAGGCCATCCGGAACCGGCCTCCCGCTTTTGCACACAGGAAGAACATGAACAAAGGCATCACCATCAAAGCCCGCATCGGGCTGACCATGACTTTTCTCGCGGCGCTGCTCGCGGCCATCAGCGTGCTGGGGCTCATCGGGCTCACGCGGGCCAACGATGCGCTGAAAAACACCTTCACCAATCAGATGCCGAGCGCCGTGTCGATCGCGAACTCGGAAGTCTATGCAGCGCGCGAACGCCTCGCGCTGGACCGCGCGGCGTTCCTGATCGGCACCTCGGAGGTGGCCGCGACGGTGGAACGCGCGAAGCTCATGCGCACCGAATCCGACAACTGGTGGAAGAAGTATCTGGCCTTGCCGCGCGGCGCGGAGGAAGACCGGCTCGCGCAAGTGGTGGCGGGCAGGCGCGAGGCGCTGCACACCGAAGCCGATGCCTTCGCCGCCACGGTCAACGCCGGCGACCAGTCCAAAATTCCGGACTCGGCCAAGCGGCTGCAAAAGGTCTACAACGACCTCGTCAACGCCGACAGCGATCTCGTGCAACTGCAGTTCCAGCAGGCGAAGGAGGGCTACGACAGCACGCAGTCCATGGTCGGCTTCTTTCGCATGACGAGCATCGGCGCACTCGTGGTCGGCCTTGGCGCCGCGCTCTTCTCCTTCTTCACGCTGCGCGGCGCCATTGCGCGACCGCTCGCGGAGGCGCTCGGACACTTCGACGCGATCGCGGCCGGCGACCTGCGGCGCGCCGTGGTGGTGCGCTCGCGCGACGAAATGGGCCAGTTGATGGAAGGCGTCGCGAAGATGCAAAAGAGCCTGATCGACACGGTCCGCACGGTGCGCGCCGGCAGCGAATCGATCGCGACGGCCACGCGGCAGATCGCCGCGGGCAACGTCGACCTCTCGTCGCGTACCGAGGAGCAGGCCTCGGCGCTCCAGGAAACGGCGTCGAGCATGGACGAGCTCACGGGCACCGTGCGCCAGAATGCGGACAATGCGCGCCAGGCCAGCGCGCTCGCCGCAAATGCATCGGAAATCGCGAACAAGGGCAACGCGGTGGTGAGCCAGGTGGTGGGCACGATGGGCGACATCAACCAGAGCTCGGCGAAGATCGCGGACATCATCGCGATCATCGAAGGCATTGCGTTCCAGACCAATATCCTCGCGCTCAACGCCGCCGTGGAAGCGGCCCGCGCGGGCGAGGACGGACGCGGCTTCGCCGTGGTGGCGGGCGAGGTGCGCAGCCTCGCGCAGCGCTCGTCGGCGGCGGCCAAGGAGATCAAGGAACTCATCGACACCTCCGTGGAGCGCGTGCAGTCGGGCTCGGCGCTGGTCGACGAAGCGGGGCGCACGATGGGCGAGATCATCGGCGCCGTCCAGCGCGTGACGGACATCATGGGCGAGATCGCCGCGGCATCCGAGGAGCAGAGCAGCGGCATCGACCAGGTGGCGCGCGCGGTCACGCAGATGGACGAAGTGACCCAGCAGAACGCGGCGCTGGTGGAGGAAGCGGCTGCTGCGGCGCAATCGCTGGAAGACCAGGCGGCGAAGCTGCGCGAGGCGGTGGCGGTGTTCCAGGTGGACGAGGGCGGCGCGGCGATGACGTTCGCGCAGCCGGTTCGGGCGGGCACGAAGGCGGCGAAGCCGGCGGCGGCAGGGCACAGCGCCGTAGCGAGGCCGGTTGCGCGAGCGCGGGCGAGCGCCCCGGCTCGCGCAGTGTCTGCTGCGGCGAAGGGCTCGACGGTTGCGGTCGCTGCGGTCTCGCCCTCTCCCGCCGCATCGGTGCCAGGCGCTTCGGCAGCGAGAGCTGCGCCCGTCAGCACTGGGTCGGACAAGGACTGGGAGACGTTCTGACCTGCAAACGACGCCGGTCGCGACGCCGATTGCGCTGCGCATCGGCGTCGCGCGAGAGCGTCCGGCAAGCCGCATTCCTTTTCATTCGCGGCATGCGAATGTCCAGAAAAGACCGCCATGACATGCAATGGCGGTCTTTTTTTCATTCTTCATAAATGAACGGTCGCGACGCAGCCCGGGTTCCGGTACATTGTCGTGCGCGGTAGCCATGCGTCTGCCTGGCACGCCGCCTGCACGGATGCGGCGGCCAAAGCCGCAGCATGCTGACGCGATGGCGTCGCCGGTATCTGCCGCAGCAGCCATGCGGGCGGCACCGCTTCGCCGCCAGACGCAGGTGCAGGCGCGGGTGCAGGGGCGGCAGCAAACCAACGGAGCGAGCGAGGAGGAATCCCACATGACGCGTAACGACCTTGCGCAATACCTCATCGATGCGCGCCGCGAGCATCGCCTCATCGAGACGCTGTCTGCCGATGCGTTGCCGCCGGACGCGGCCACCGCCTACGCCATCCAGCAGAAGGTGATTGCGGGGCTCGGCACGACGACAGGCGGCTGGAAGATCGGCGCCCGCTCGCCCGGTGGGGAGGCGGCCGGTGCGCCCATTCCCGCTACGGCTGTGTACGAATCTCCTGCGCGGCTCGAGCGCGGCCTGTTTTTCCGTGTGCTGATCGAACTCGAAATCGCGTTTCGCTTCGGCCACGCCATTGCGCCTCGCAGCGAGGCGTATGCGCGCGACGAGGTGCTCTCGCTGGTCGGTTCCGTGCTGCCGGCTATCGAGATCGTCGATAGCCGCTTTGGAGGCTGGCCCAACGTCGCGCCGCTTGCGCAACTCGCCGACGCCCAGAACAACGGTGCGCTCGTGATCGGCCACCCCGTGTCCTATAGCGGTTTCGCGCGCACGCTTGACTTTGTCGCCCCAGAACTCGAACTGTCGTTTGACGGCCGTTCGCTCGTGCCCGAAGCGCCGGGCAATCCGGCGGGCGATCCCCGCGAACTGCTGGTCTGGTTCGTCAATCACTGCGCCGCCATGGGCATCACGATCAAGCCGGGCTGGACGGTTACCACGGGCTCATATGTGGGGGCCCATCGCATCGAAGGGCCGGGGGCGGTTCATGCGCGTATCGACGGCCTCGGCGAGGTCGAGGTTTCGCTTCTTTAACGCTCGCCGCTTTCTTCCGCTTCTTTTCCGTTTCTTTTCTGCTTTCTTCCGCTCACTGCTGTTTCCCTGTCGCTGGCTGACGCGCAAGCGCCGCGACATGCTGTCCGCCTCCGGCGTGCGCATGCCGCATTCGCCGCGGTCGTGCCGTCTTCCTTCGGGTCCGGGTAGACCCTCTCGTGGATAACCCCTCTCGCTGACAACGTTTCGCCCGCCGTTATTGCAGGTGAAGCGCCACAGGTTTCACACATACGGAACACGCAACTTCGATCGGGCTGCAGCCTGCGAAACAGCAGGCATCACCCTTGCACGGTGGGCGTGACATCGAAGCGCAGGAAGAAGTTGTAACACGCTACCAAGGCTGTAATCGCACAATGAGGTCGGCGCGTTGAAACGGAAAACGGCAGCGATATCCCCGGCGCTACCCATGCATGAACGCATGGCTTCGACAGACATGGTGAGACGAACCGGATGGAACCACCAGAGCCTGTGCGTTGCTGAGCCGTGAGCAGCAACCATGGAAAGGTGCTAACGGGCATGGGCTGATGTGCCATGAACGTGACAGTGCGTCGCGTAGCGTGACAGAGCGTGAAGGGGTTGGGGCAAGACGTCTTGATGTTACCCATCGAGGCTTGCTTGACGAAGCAGATGTACCGCAGGAATGACGCAGCAGGGACGAAGATTGTAGGTGACGCTGTACGCGCTTTCCAGCGCGTTTTGCGCGAACGCAGTACGGCGCTTTTTTAGCAACGAGCCCGTGAAAAAAAATTTAAAAGGGTTTAGGATGAATTCGAGCGATGTCGTTTCCGATTAGCGCGCCGCGCACGACATCGGTCGCAGACTTCGGCGAGGAGGTAGCATGGATATCTACAGCAGTTTCGCGACCCGCTTCGAGAAAACGCGAGAGGAGGAACTCTCGCTCGAGGAGTATCTCGCGCTCTGCAAAGACAATCCCGCCGCGTACGCCACCGCCGGCGAGCGCATGTTGACGGCCATTGGCGAGCCTGAACAGATCGACACTCGCAACGACCCGCGGCTCTCGCGGATCTTCGCGAACAAGGTGATCAAGGTTTACCCCGCGTTCCGTGAGTTCTACGGAATGGAAGATGTGATCGAACAGGTGGTGTCGTACTTCCGCCATTCGGCACAGGGGCTGGAAGAGAAGAAGCAGATTCTCTATCTGCTTGGACCGGTAGGGGGCGGCAAGTCGTCGATTGCGGAGCGTCTCAAGCAGTTGATGGAGCGCGTGCCGTTCTACGCGATCAAAGGGTCGCCCGTGAACGAGTCGCCGCTCGGCCTGTTCGATTACGACGAGGACGGTCCGATCCTCGAAGAGCAATACGGAATTCCGCGACGCTACCTCAAGAGCATTCTGAGCCCGTGGGCCGTGAAGCGGCTTCACGAGTACAACGGCGACATCCGCAAGTTCCGCGTGGTGCGCCGCTATCCTTCCATCCTGCGGCAGATCGGCATTGCGAAGACCGAACCCGGCGACGAGAACAATCAGGACATCTCTTCGCTTGTCGGCAAGGTCGATATCCGCAAGCTCGAACAGTATGCGCAGGACGACGCCGACGCCTACAGTTACTCGGGTGGCCTGTGCCTCGCGAATCAGGGCCTGCTCGAATTCGTGGAAATGTTCAAGGCGCCGATCAAGGTGCTGCACCCGCTGCTCACCGCGACTCAGGAAGGCAACTTCAAGGGCACGGAAGGCTTCGGTGCAATCCCGTTTGACGGCGTGATCCTCGCGCACTCGAACGAGTCCGAGTGGAAGGCATTTCGCAACAATCGCAACAACGAAGCACTGCTCGACCGGATCTTCGTCGTGAAGGTGCCGTACTGCCTGCGCTACTCGGAAGAGATGAAGATCTACGAGAAGCTGCTGCGCAATTCGTCGCTTGCGAGTGCGGTGTGTGCGCCGGGCACGCTCAAGATGATGGCGCAGTTCTCGGTGCTCACGCGTTTGCAGGAACCGGAGAACTCCAGTCTTTTCTCGAAGATGCAGGTGTACGACGGCGAGAACCTCAAGGACACCGATCCAAAAGCGAAGTCGTACCAGGAGTATCGCGACTTTGCCGGCGTGGACGAGGGCATGACCGGTGTGTCCACGCGCTTCGCGTTCAAGATCATGTCGCGCGTGTTCAACTTCGATTCGACCGAGGTTGCGGCCAACCCGGTGCACCTGATGTATGTGCTCGAACAGCAGATCGAGCGCGAACAGTTCCCACCGGAAACGGAACAGAAGTACCTCTCGTTCATCAAGGATGTACTCGCCTCGCGCTACGCCGAGTTCATCGGCAAGGAGATCCAGACAGCCTATCTGGAGTCGTACTCCGAGTACGGGCAGAACATCTTCGACCGCTACGTGACGTACGCCGACTTCTGGATTCAGGATCAGGAGTTCCGCGACCACGACACGGGCGAGAGCTTCGACCGCGCGGCCCTCAACGCCGAACTGGAGAAGATCGAGAAGCCTGCGGGCATCAGCAACCCCAAGGACTTCCGCAACGAGATCGTCAATTTCGTGCTGCGCGCACGGGCGGCCAACGCGGGCAAGAACCCCGCCTGGATCAGCTACGAGAAACTGCGCGTCGTGATCGAAAAGAAGATGTTCTCGAACACGGAAGAACTTTTACCGGTCATTTCGTTCAACGCGAAGGGGTCGGCGGAGGAACAGCGCAAGCACGAAGACTTTGTCAACCGGATGGTCGCCAAAGGCTACACGCCGAAGCAGGTCCGGCTCCTGTGCGACTGGTACCTGCGTGTGCGCAAGTCGTCATGAAAACGGCGGGCGTACAGCCCGCGCGAGCCTGCTTGACGGGGACCGCGCGGGCACCTTGCGAGACGCGGGCCGCATGGCCGCCGGTTGCGGGATGACGTACACGTACGTCGCATCCGCAACCCGCGCTTCGCCTCTCTAAAACTGGAGCGGGAGACCGGATGTGCTTCACCAGATCATCGACCGCAGACTGGCCGGCAAGAACAAGAGCATTGCAAATCGCGAGCGCTTCCTGCGTCGCGTAAAGAACTACATTCGTCACGCCGTTTCGGAAGCGGTGCGTGACCGCAGCATCAAGGACATTCAGAACACCCAGAGCATCACCATTCCCCGCAAGGACATCGCCGAACCGTCGTTCCGGCATGGCCCGGGCGGTCGGCGTGAAATGGTGCATCCCGGCAATGCCGACTACATTCGCGGCGACCGCATTCCGCGGCCCCCGGGCGGCGGCTCGGGCGGAGGCGGCAGCCAGGCGAGCAACGAAGGCGAGGGGCAGGACGACTTCGTCTTCGAACTCTCGCGCGAAGAGTTCATGCAGTACTTCTTCGACGACCTGGAGTTGCCGCGGCTCGTCAAAACGCACCTGCTTGCCGTGCCCACGTGGAAGAGCGTGCGCGCAGGCTGGGCCGCTGAAGGCACGCCGAACAACATCGACGTGGTGCGCTCGCTGCGCAGCGCACTCGGCCGGCGCATCGCACTGGGGGCGCCGCTCGTCAACGAGCTGCACGAACTCGAACGGCAGCTCGAAGAGCTCAAGGCCGACCCGGCGGACCGGCGCGAAGAGATCAAGCTGCTCGAAGACGAGATCCATCATCTGCGCGGGCGCATCTGGCGTATTCCGTTCATCGACCCGTTCGATCTGCGCTACGTGAACCGCGTCAAGCAGCCGCAACCGTCCAGCCAGGCGGTGATGTTCTGTTTGATGGACGTTTCGGGTTCGATGGACGAGCAGCGCAAGGATCTGGCCAAGCGCTTCTTCATCCTGCTGTACCTGTTCCTCAAGCGCAATTACGAGCGCATCGAGGTGGTGTTCATCCGTCACCACACGCGTGCCGAAGAGGTCGACGAGGACACGTTCTTCCATTCGACCGAAAGCGGCGGCACGGTGGTGTCGAGCGCGCTCGAACTCATGCGCAAGATCATCGAAGAGCGCTACTCGCCGACTGAATGGAATATTTACGGGGCGCAGGCGTCGGACGGCGATAACTGGACCGACGACTCGCCAAAGTGCCGCAAGATCCTTTCGGATGACATCCTCGATAAGGTGCGGTATTTTGCCTATATCCAGGTGACCCCCGAAGAGCAGAACCTCTGGCTCGAGTACGCCCAGTTGGCGGAAACCGTCCCGCACCTTGCGATGAAGAAGGTGGAAACGGCCGCCGATATCTATCCGGTGTTCCGGGAGCTGTTTGAAAAGCAGGCGGCCGCATCATGACGACCCGGCATCTGGATAACGAAGCGCGCGGTTACCAGCCGGAGCGCGGCAAAGACGCGGGCTCGCAGAAGCACGACGAGCCGCGCGTTCAGAAGGAAGCCGCGCAGAGCGCAACCGAGCAGGGTGAAGCGCGGGGGCGCACCGAAATGCCCGTCGCCGGGCAAAGGGAAGTCCGTATGAACGTAGCCGACAGAAGGCCGTTGCCGTGCCCGTCAGACTGGACCTTTGAGCTGATCGAAGAGTACGACACGCATATCGCCCGTGTTGCGGAGCAATACGAACTCGACGTCTACCCGATCCAGCTCGAAGTCATCAGCGCCGAACAGATGATGGACGCCTACGCGTCCGTCGGCATGCCGGTCAATTACCGGCACTGGTCGTTCGGCAAACATTTCCTCTCCACCGAAAAGAGCTATCGCCGGGGCCAGATGGGCCTCGCTTACGAGATCGTCATCAACTCGAACCCCTGCATCGCGTATCTCATGGAAGAGAACACGATGACGATGCAGGCGCTCGTGATCGCGCACGCGGCGTACGGGCACAACTCGTTCTTCAAGGGCAACTACCTGTTCCGGCTGTGGACCGACGCGCACGCCATCATCGACTACCTCGTCTACGCGAAGAACTACATCGCCGAGTGCGAGGAGCGCTATGGGCTCGACCGCGTCGAAGAGTTGCTCGACTCGTGCCACGCGCTCATGAACTATGGCGTGGACCGCTACAAGCGGCCGCAAAAGCTCTCACTGGAGCGCGAGGCAGCGATGCGCCGCGAACGCGAGGCGTATCTGCAGTCGCAGGTGAACGACCTGTGGCGCACCTTGCCCACACGGCCGTTGCAGATGGCCGAAGAAGTCGAGGAACGTTTTCCGCCCGAGCCACAGGAAAACCTGCTGTATTTCGCGGAGAAAAACGCGCCGCTGCTGCAGCCGTGGGAGCGCGAAGTCATCCGCATCGTGCGCAAGATCGGCCAGTACTTCTATCCGCAGCGGCAGACCCAGGTCATGAACGAAGGCTGGGCTACCTTCTGGCATTACACCCTGCTCAATACGCTCTACAACCAGGGCAAGCTGGAAGATAGCTTCATGATGGAGTTTCTCCATTCGCACAGCAACGTGATCTACCAGCCGCCCGTCACCAAGCCCTACTACAGCGGCATCAATCCGTATGCGCTTGGTTTTTCGATGATGAGCGACATTCGCCGCATCTGCGAGTCACCTACGGAAGAAGACCGGCAGTGGTTCCCGGAACTGGCGGGCAGCCCCTGGCTGCCGGCGCTGCACTACGCGATGCGCAACTTCAAGGACGAGAGCTTCGTGGCGCAATATCTGTCGCCGCACCTGATCCGCGAAATGCGGCTCTTCTCGGTGCTCGACGACGACATGCGCGATGCACTCGAAGTCTCGGCCATCCACGACGACAGCGGCTATCAGTACGTGCGTCAGGCGCTTTCGCGGCAGTACGACATCCATCACCGCGAGCCGAACATCCAGGTGTGGTCGGTCAACACGCGTGGCGACCGGAGTCTCACACTGCGCCACTTCATGAGCGACAACCGGCACCTGTCGAGCGATAGCGACGAGGTACTCAAGCACATGGCGCGGCTCTGGCAATTCGACGTGTACCTGGAGAGCGTGGACGAGAACGGTACGGTCAGGAAGCGCTACGAGTGCCGGTACGTGCCGCCGGCGCTGAGGCTCTAGATTCGCGCAAAACGGGTAGGGGGCATGGCGGGCTTCCTGCTCAGCGGTTATAGCGACCACTGCAACATGCCATGCAAGGCCAGCCTCCGGGCTGGCTTTTTTTGTTGCTGGCGGTCTTAAGCGACGGCCTCCACGGCACGCGCGGACAATCCCCCGGCGTCATTAGCCGGAGCGCACATCGGCATTCACCCGCCGCGCATTCCTTTCTAAAACTATTCAGTCAGCTTTCTGGGATATCCGCTAAGATACGCCGGCGCCGAATCTTACGATCTGCCGACTCCGGCGCGCGCCCGCCCAGCAAGAGGCGGGGCCGGCAAGGCGGCATCACGACCGCCGTCTCTATCCAGCCAGAGGACCCACCCAGCATGACAGACCAGACCGCTATCGCCGCGCCCGATGCCGCAGACGTGCGCCGCCGCATTTTCGCCATTGTCGGGGCATCGTCGGGCAATCTCGTCGAGTGGTTCGACTTCTACGTCTACTCGTTCTGCGCGCTGTATTTCGCCCCGGCATTCTTCCCTAGCGGCAACACCACGACGCAGTTGCTCAACACCGCGGGCGTGTTCGCCGCGGGCTTCCTGATGCGTCCTATCGGCGGCTGGTTCTTCGGCCGGCTCGCGGACCGGCATGGCCGGCGCACCGCGATGATGATCTCGGTCTTCATGATGTGCGGCGGCTCGCTCGTCATTGCCGTGCTGCCCACCTACGCGCAGATCGGCGCGCTCGCGCCGGCGCTGCTGCTCGTCGCCCGGCTGTTTCAGGGTCTTTCCGTGGGCGGCGAATACGGCACCAGCGCCACCTACATGAGCGAGGTGGCGCTGCGCGGCCGGCGCGGCTTTTTCGCATCGTTCCAGTACGTGACGCTGATTGGCGGACAACTCTGCGCGCTGCTCGTGCTCGTGATCCTGCAACAGGCGCTCAGCAGCGAAGAACTCAAGGCGTGGGGTTGGCGCGTGCCGTTCGTCGTAGGCGCACTCGCGGCCCTCGTGTCGCTCTATCTGCGCAAATCGCTCGATGAAACCACGACGGAGGAAACCCGCCGACGCCGCGAAGCCGGCACGCTGCGCGGCCTCTGGCAGCATCGCGGCGCATTCCTGACGGTGGTGGGCTTCACGGCGGGCGGCTCGCTGATTTTCTATACGTTCACGACCTACATGCAGAAGTACCTCGTCAACACGGCCGGCATGCACGCGAAGACCGCGAGCAACGTGATGACGGGCGCGCTCTTCGCCTACATGGTCATGCAGCCGCTGTTCGGCGCATTGTCGGACCGTATTGGCCGGCGCAAGTCCATGCTGCTGTTTGCCTTCTTCGCCGTGCTCGGCACCGTGCCGCTGCTGCACGCGCTCGCGAGCGTGACGAGCCCGGTCGCGGCCTTCGTGCTCGTTACGATCGCGCTTGCCATCGTGAGTTTCTATACGTCGATCAGCGGGCTCATCAAGGCCGAGATGTTTCCGCCTGAAGTGCGCGCAATCGGCGTCGGTCTCTCGTATGCGGTGGGCAACGCGATCTTCGGCGGCTCGGCCGAGTACGTCGCGCTCTGGCTCAAGCAGGCGGGCAGCGAGTCGATGTTCTACTGGTACGTCACGGCCATGTGCGCACTGGCCGGCATCGTGTCGCTGCGCATGCGCGATCCGTCCGCGGAAGGTTACCTGCGGCACGAACCCTGATGTCGGAAGCTGAAGGGCAGGGCGCGCGCCGCACGCCCTTGCGAACGCTTCAGCGACACACTCAGGGCAGCCGCACCCTGGTCGTGTCCACCACCTGCTCGCCCGCCAGGGGCGCCGGTTCCTCGTGCGCATGCCGCGCTGCCTTGCCGATCATGAGCAGGTGATAGTAGAGGCGAGGGCTCAGTCCGTAGCGGTAGGCGTGCAGATGATGGAGTGCGAGATTGAGCCCCGCGCGGGCCTGTCCGTTGCGCGCGTAGAGCGAGACCACGATGGGCACGAGGCGGCGCAGCGCTACCTTGCGGGCCGGCTCGAGTGCCGCAGGCAGCGCGAGCCCCTTTACGAACTGCCACGCGGCCATCGACGCCGCGCTCGTCGTATGGCGCGTGGACTGCGAAACGGAGACGTCGGTCTTGCGGTAGCACGACACGTATTCGTCCACATAGCAGACCTGCTGCGCCGCGAGGCACAGGCGCGTGCCGAACACGAAATCGCAGCACGTGCCGTAGTGTCCGTCGTAGCCGATGCGCTTCACGAGCGCCGCATTGGCCATCCACCCATTGTTGGGAAACATCTGCACGAGACCCACGCGGCCCGGCTGTGGCTGCAGTCCCGCTGCGCGCGGCGTTCGATGGAATGCTGCGTTGAGCTTGCGACTCGCCGTGAGATCGACGCGCCCGTGCTGGTCTACCTCGTATTGATTGCCGAACGCCACCTCGAGCCCCGGATGCCGCTCCCATTGCGCAAGGAGCCGCTCCACGCCGTTCGTGATGAGGGAGTCGTCGTCGTGGATCAGGAGAATCTTGTCGCCGCTTGCGCGGGCAAAGAGGCTCTCGACGTTGCGTGCCTGGCCCAGCGGCGGCGTATTGCGCTGGTAGACCACGCGCGGCTCGTGCCGGTAGCGCGTGGCGATGAGCCGCTCGGTGCGGTCGTCGCGGGAGTCGTCGCCGATCAGGATCTCGAGGTCGGCGTGGGTCTGTCCGAGACACGAGTCGATGCATCGCACGATCAGGTGCGGACGGTCGCACGTCGGCAGGCAAATGGAGACTTTGGTACTTGTCGTCATGACACGCTCCGGTCGTGGAAGTCGCCGCGGCGGTATTCGCAATGCGAACTTTTGCCGGGTGGCATGACGGTAGTTGAAAAAAACTCGAAAGAAATCGGAAATTATTCGCAGCGCGTGGCCGATACGAAAAGCGCGTACGTAGCGCGAAAAAACCAGACGAAAGGCGAGAGAAGCGCGAATTTGTCTCGAAACCGTCTGAGGAATGAATGTTGCGGCGCAGTAAGGCGAGGTGAGGATTTTGCCGAAGCGCTTTGGCGAAACCGCCATGCGAGACACTGACCGGGCCGGCAGGTCGCCGCAAAGCGACCTATGCTGGATGGCACACGCGCTGTTTTCGTCGACCGCTCTTTTCATGGAGGTGCGTCATGCCGATGTCAGCCACCCTCGAGGAGTGCCTGCGCAGCAAGGGCTCCCGCTACGAGATCGTGCATCACCCCTACAGTCATTCGAGTGTCGAGACCGCGGTCGCGGCGCACGTGCCCGGCGACCGGCTGGCCAAGACGGTGCTGCTCGAAGACGAGCAGGGCTACGTGGCCGCAGTGTTGCCCTCCACCTACGCTGTGCGGCTCTCCGAGCTATGGGCGAAAACGGGCCGCCGCCTGACGCTTGCGCGGGAGATGGACCTGCGCGAGCTCTTCAAGGATTGCGACGTGGGCGCGCTGCCGCCCGTTTGCACCGCCTACGGGATGAAGACGTATCTCGACGAAAGCCTCGCGCAGCAGCCGGACATTTACTTCGAGGCCGGCGATCACGAAGAACTCGTCCACATGGGCGCCGAGCAGTTCCTTTCGCTCATGGGCGACGCCGAACGCGCGCGGTTCGCGCATCGCATCCAGCGGCTCGCGATCTGAACGCTGCGGTCCGGCCGGCTGGCGTCGGCGCCGTGCAGCGCGCGGACCGGCGATCTTTGGCGCCGGCCTTCGCGCGCCGTAGTCACGCTTGCTCGACGCCTGCTTGCCCATCGCGCCGGCATCAGCCCAGCCGGAACACGGAGACCGCCGACCTGAGCCGCCCCGCCTGCCCGTCGAGCGACGATGCGGCCGCCGCGGCCTGTTCCACGAGGGCCGCGTTCTGCTGCGTGACTTCATCCATTTGCGCAACGGCCTTGCCGACCTGCTCGATGCCGGTGCTCTGTTCTTCGGAAGCGGCCGAGATCTCGCCCATGATGTGCGCCACCTGGCCGATGGCGCGCACGATGTCGTTCATGCGCTCGCCCGCCACTTCCACGAGCCGGCTGCCGCTGTCCACCTTGCCGACCGACACCTCGATCAGTTCCTTGATGTCCTTCGCGGCTGCCGCGCTGCGTTGGGCGAGCGAACGGACCTCGGCGGCCACGACGGCGAATCCGCGTCCTTCTTCTCCGGCGCGCGCCGCTTCGACGGCGGCGTTGAGCGCAAGGATGTTAGTCTGAAACGCGATGCTCTCGATCACCGTCGTGATGTCGGCAATCCGCCCGGACTGCTGCGAGATCTGCTGCATGGTGTCGACCACCTCGCGCACGGCAGCGCCGCCGCGTTCCGTGGCGAGCCGCGCGGTGCTTACGATGCCGTTGGCCTCGCGGGCGTTGTCGGCGTTCTGCTTGACCGTCGCCGTGATCTGCTCCATGCTCGCGGCCGTTTCTTCGAGCGATGCCGCCTGCTGTTCGGTGCGTTGCGAGAGGTCGAGGTTGCCTTGCGCGATCTCGCCGGTGCCCACGGCGATCGCGTGGGTCGCAGACTGGATTTCGGCAATCGTGGCCGCAAGCCGCGTCTTCATTTCGCCGAGCGCGGCCAGCAAGCTGCCTTTGCCGGCGCGCGTGGCATCGAACGCGATGCCGAGGTTGCCGTTGGCGATCTGCGTGGCCACCTGCGCGGCGTGGGCCGGCTCCCCGCCGAGCGTGCGTCGCACGCTGCGCAGCACCGCCCACGCGATGCCCGCAAGGGCCGCCGCGATGACGAGCGCGATGCTCCCGAGTACGATGGCGAGCCGGTTGAAGGCGGCGCTGATGTCGTCGTAGAAGAAGCCCGTGCCGATCCACCAGTCCCAGTCGGGAATGGACACCACGCCCTGGAGTTTCGGCTCGACGTCCGCGTCGGGGCTGCGCCTGATCAGCACGTCGACGAGCGCGAAGTGCGACTGTGCCATGCCGGCGCGGTAGGCTTCGCTGTCCGTGAGTCCCTCTGTCGTGCGGTTGCCTTTGGCCCGGGTGCCGATGAACTTCGCGTTCGGGTGCACGAGGTTGATGCCGTCCGAGGTCGTGACCCAGTAGTAGCTCTTCGTGTTCGCGTTGAGCTGCGAAAGCGCGACTTTCGCCTGCTGCTGGGCTTCGTCGCGCGTGAGCGTACCGCGCGCCTGCAACGCGCGGTACGCGTTCACGAGATGCTCGGCCTTCGTCAGGAGAATGACGATCTCTTCGCGGCGGCTCTCGATGAGCGCGCCCCGCAGCGTCTGCAACGCCATGGCGGCAAGCAGCACGACGCCGAGCAGGGCGGCGCCAACGAGCAACAGCAGTTTCGTGGACAGTTTCATGTGGGTCATGTGGGTGATGTAGCGGCGTGGGTGCAAGGTCGGGAGACTTTATTAACTATCTGGTACATATATCGGCGCAGCCCTTCAACGCTTGAGCCACGGCGGCTACGGGGTAACCCGCGATTCGTGCGGTGATCGCACGCACCGATGAATGCTTTTGTGAAGGATCAATCTGCGCAGGAAACTTCATGCGCGAATGGCTTGTCTGGCCAATGCAGGCCGGCACAGTGACGACAGCGCCGTGAGCCGGCGCCGACAACAGTAGAGAAGGGGAGAAACAACAATGAGCGGCGATCAGACGTCGTGGAAAGCGTATCTGGCGTTCCTGTCCACGCCCGTGGACGAAGCGCGTCCATTCGTTCTGGAGACCGGGCAGGCGGTGTCGCTGCATTTCGATCACCTCGCGACGCAGAGCTTCATGTCGCTGCGCCAGCCAGACCGGCTCGTGCTGCCTTATACGCGGGCCATGATGGGATTCCTGCTGCTGCAGCCCGCGCCACGGCATATCGCGATGATCGGGCTCGGGGGCGGGTCGCTTGCGAAGTACTGCTATCGCCATCTGCCGCAGGCGAAGGTCACCGCGATCGAAATCAATCCGGAAGTCATCGCGCTGCGCGACACGTTCCGCATTCCGCCCGACGACGCGCGCTTCGAAGTGCTCTGCGCGGACGGCGCAGACTACATCGGCAACGTGGGCGGCGAAGCATCCCCGCTCGACGTGATCCTGCTCGATGCATTCGGCGCCGACGGCATGCCCGAACGATGCACGAGCGTCGAGTTCTTCGCGGCGTGCCGCGAACGCCTGACGGACGGCGGTGTGCTCGCCATCAATCTCGGCAATGACGATCCGGCGCTGCCGCAGCAGCTCGCCCGGCTTGAAAGCGCGTTCGGCGCGTCGCGTTCCGTCTTCCCGGTGGCGACGGGAGACAACTACCTGGCGTTCGCCTGGAAGGAGGCGCAGGCTTTGCCGTCAAGACAGGTGCTTTTCGACCGGGCGCATGCCCTGGCTTGGGCGCGCAACCTCGGCTTGAGGGCGACTGCGCAGCGTTTGAAGGAGGGCGAGTGCTTCGACCCGAAGCGGCTCGTCTGGCACGAGCCGGGCATCTCGCACTGGAAGGTGCCGGACTGGACGAGGTCCGACTGACTGTGAACGATCGCGCCGCGGGCACCTAGCGTTCGGCGCCGTAAAACCAGTCGAGCATGTCGTCGATCACCGGCACGACTGCAAGCGAGATCAGCAGCGCGGCGAGCGGCACCGTCGAAACATACCCGACATGCTTGAACCCGACCGCACCCGCAAGGCCGCCCGAGAAGAACATGGCAAGCGTGGTGGCGTGAATCTTCAGCTTTTCGCGGTTCGCGATCACTGTTTGGGCGTCCGTGCCGACTCGCGACGAATTCCAGTAGAACAGCTTGCCTAGCTCGATGCCGATGTCGGTGACGATGCCGGTCATGTGCGTCGTGCGGATCTCCGCGCCGGAGAGCTTCGTGATCATCGCGTTCTGCAGCCCCATGATGAAGCACAGCAGAATCACGGTGACCGGCACGAAGGCCGCCTCCCATAACGCCAGGTGACTGCCGAGCAGGCCGAACAGCAGCAGCAGGGTGGCTTCGATGAGCAGCGGCAAGGCGTACTGGCTGTGCAGGTCGCGCCGGCGCCCCCAGTTCACGAGCACCGCAGAACAGCCGGCGCCGATCAGGAACGAGATGAGCGAGCCGATGCCGGCCAGCACGAGTTCGATGTCGCCGAGCGCGAGCTGGTCCGCGATGGTCGATACGACGCCGCTCATGTGCGAGGTGTATTGCTTGACCGCCAGAAAGCCACCGGCATTGGTGGCCCCGGCGATGAACGCGAGCTGGAAACCGAGCTGGCGGTTCGCGCTCGTCTTGCGGTCTTTACCCGCGAGGCGTCGAAGGTAGTGCGCAGGCATGAATGTGTTCGCGAAATAGGCCCCGGCCCGAGGCGGCAGGCGCGCCGTTGCGCCTGCCCGGCGCGAACGGCGGCGTACGCGCGGACCGGGTAATGCTTATAGCATGTTAACCATATTAACATGCCATGTAACACTGCCTGCGTGAGCGTTACCGGTCGCCGCGCCGCCGGAAGGCCCACCATCCCGCCAACGCCGTGAAGCCGGCCACCAGCACCACCATGAGCCAGAAACCGTGCTTGTTCTCGGAGAAAGGCACGCCGCCCACGTTCATGCCGAAGAAGCCGGCCACGATATTGATCGGCAGCGCAATCACCGTCACGAGCGTCAGCGTGAAGAGCGTGCGGTTGTTCTGCTCGTCGAGCCTCGAGGTGATTTCTTCCTGCAACAGCCTGATGCGTTCGACGAGGCCCGCGAGGTCCGAGAGCACCACCGAAAACTCTTCGGTCGACTCGCGCAATTCCTGCAGGTCTTCGGGCAAAAGCCAGGCGGGCGGCTTCGCGAGCAGACGGAAGATCGAGCCCGGCTCGGGCGCGAGCATGCGTTGCAGGCGGGTGAGGGTGCGGCGCATCGCGCCCAGCTGTGTCCGGTTGGCCGTGGGGCGCTCGGAGAGAAACCGGTCTTCGATGCGATCGACGTCGACGCTCGCACGCCGCAGGATCTGCATCATCAGGTCCGCCTGGTCGCGCAGCAGATGAATCAGCAGTTCGGCCGGGGAGCGGAAGCGCTCGCCGTGCCGCACGCTTTCACGCAGCGTGTCGATGGAGCGCAGCGGCTTCGCGCGCGCCGTGACCATCATCGTCCTGTCGACGTAGACCCACATCGTGGCGATCTCGGACGTTTCCAGGTCGAGTGTGAACATCACGTCGTTCACGACGGCGCGCAAGGTGCCTTCCTGCTGCTCGATGCGCGTGGAGTGCGAACCCTCGCGCAGGAATTCGTAGAACGTCTCGGGCAGACGCAGATGGGCGCGCATCCAGCGCTCGCTGGCCGCATGGGCCAGATTGAAATGCAGCCACAGGAATTCGCCGGGCTGGGCGGGGCTGTCGGTCAGGCTCGCTGCCGTGTCCGCGTCGAGCGCCTCGCCTGCAGCATCGGACGTGAAGCGAAAGCCGCAGATCATGCCTGCCGTGTCGGCGCCATAGCTTTGAAGGGTCGTCTCAGGTTTCATCGACTGTGTCCGCTGTTCTCGAACGCAGCGCCGTTCGGCCACCGGCCGGTCGCACGCGGGCCGCGCTCGATGCGTAGCGTACGCCAGCCAGGCGGAAGCTGGATGACAGCCGTACGAAAGCGGCAGCCGGAAGCGTGACGCAGGGCGGGGCGGTGACGGTCGGCGCCCTGTTGCGGGTTCGGGCGGGCGGCCTGCGCGTTGGCCCGTTCGCCCGTCCTCGGTCGCGCGAGGCGCGGGGCTTAGCGTGCGCCGCGCATCCAGAAGGTGGGATCGGCCGGCACGGCGGCGCTCGTCGTGCGGCGCCTCGGTGCGCCATAGGCACCGTGCGCCCGGGTGCGATGGATGGACGACGGCCGGCCGCGTGGCGCGATGGGCGCCTTCATGGCGTCGACGGTGCAGCCGATGTACCACGCGAGACCCGCGCCCATGGTGCCGAGACTGAACGTGTGCTGGCTGACGTCGTCCTCGCTCAGGACGTGAGACGCCCGTTGCTGGTCGTACGCGACATAAGTGGAGAGCGCCCGGGACGCGGCGGCCACCTGGACGAGCGCGAATGCGGCCGTCTTGATCTGATAGGCCTCTTTGCTTTCGCCCACAGGCGGCGCGTCCACGCGCGCGAGGGCGTCCGCGAGCGCCTTGAGTTCGCGATGCAACGCCCAGGCCGGATAGTACGGTCTCAGGCGGAGCGTCTGTAGTCGCGCCCGGCTTTGCGCGTCGTCGGCCGCGCCGTATTCGACGCCGAGATACTTGTCTTCGTCCGGCGGCACCTGCTCGACAAGGGCGTCGAGCCTTGCAACGGACTCCGTGTCGCGCGCGATCTCGCTTTGCCGGGTCTCGACACACTCGGCCTTTCTGTCGGGCGCGGGGCTATCGAGCGCGGGAGCCGCCTGCGCCAACGTGCTAGCCACGGCGGCGGCCATGGCGACCAGATGCCTGAACATGGTGTCTCCCTGTCTGCTTTTTGTGGCGTCCCTGGAGCAATCGGCGTGCGCGGGGCCGGACGCGAGTCCTGTGCGCTGACACAATGAATCTAGGAGGCGGAGGTGGAGCGGTCAATCGCGGAAACGGTGTGGGCGCGCGACAAGGTAAGCGTAAATTCCTGTCATAAGCATTTGGTTATGGAAACGCGCAAAATCATTTCGAACTGAGCTGGATGTGCTGCTTGACCCGATCAGCTGGCTCGACGCGATCGCGCGCTTCGGCATCGCACTTGCCGGCGTTCCGGCATCAAAGCATGCAGCCGATGGCGCGTCTCCTTTTCCAACCCAGGTACGTCCGTGACGATGCAGTGTGGGTGCGCGCCGGCTTTCGGCGCGATCACGCGATATCGCGCTCGGGGGTATCCCGCGTCTGACCCAGCGATTCCGTGATCACCCGATTTCTTCCCGCGCGCTTCGCCGCATAGAGCAGGTGATCGGCGCGCGCCAGCAACGCCGCGACCGCCTCGCCTGGCCGATACGGGGCAACGCCGGCGCTCATCGTGACGCAGATCGTAGCGTCGATTTCGTTGAAGCGTGAAGACTCCAGGACGGTGCGCAAGCGATCTGCAATCTGAAACGCGGACTGTTCGTCAGCGCCTGGCAGCAGAAGCACGAACTCCTCGCCGCCGATACGCGCTACCACGTCTTTCTCGCGCACCGCGGCACGCAGGATGGCGGCGAACCGGCGCAACACCGTGTCGCCGGCCGCATGTCCGTAACGGTCGTTGATGGATTTGAATTTGTCGATGTCGAACGCGATCAACGCGAGCGGATAGTTGTGCCTGTCGGCAATGCGGTGGCGCGCGACGCGTTCAAAGGCTCGCCGGTTCAACGTTTCGGTGAGCGGATCGAGATCGCGCTCGAGAGTCAGCCGGTCGATCACGTCCGACATCGCGGCGGCCAGCAGCACGAGTCCCAACACAGCGCCCATCAGGGCGAGCGACAACTGTAGCAAGACCCAGAAAATCGTTTGCCCGAAAGGTGCAGTGCTATGAGGTAAAGGCCGGATCGTCGTGAGCGGCGTCCTGATGAAAAAACTTGCGCCGAAGATCAGCAGCACCCAGAGAAGCACGTGGTTAACGATGCGCCCATTGCAGCGCTTCCTGAAGCGGAGCGCGGTAATCATCATCAGCAACCCGGCGCTGAGATTCAGAATGTAGACGCGCACGAGCAGGTTCGGCGCCACGAAGGAGAAGTAAAACATGCCGCCCATCACCAGCGCGAAGATAGACGCATGCGTTGCCAGCCTGAAGTGAAGCCCCGCCCTGCGTAACACACCTTCCGCTAACAGTTGAATGCTTGAGACATAAAACGTCGCCGATATCAGCGCGTTCCATCGCCATTCATCCGGCAGGTGACAGATCTGCACTGCCGAACCGAAGGCGAAAGCAGCAAAAGAAGCGGCAAGAAAGCGGAGATAGCGCAGTCGTCTATCGTAGATCCATGCACAGGCAAAACCGAGCGAGAAGACGGCCGTGATACCTGGGATGATCAGTTGAACGAGTTGATTGGGTGTTATCTGAGCGGGCATATGGCTCGTTCCCCACTGACGGGCACGAAGTTGCCGGGCCTATGGGTTGGCGGTTCTCACGGTGTTGTCGTTCGGGGCCGTTGACGACGCCTCCCCAAAAAACTGTATGGCACCCGATGTGACAGGAGAATTTTACGCCCGGTGAGCGAAAGCCCTTGGGTTGGCCGCCATGAAACTGCTGCTATCGATGGACACGATGTCTTGTGTGGACCGTTTGAGGTCACGGCATGGCGTCACCGAACGTCGACATACACCGCAAACGTCCTCCCGATCGCTGCGTGTGAATTTGGCGATTGTTCTGGCGTCCGGCGCGAGGCGGCCGGTCAGCACATCGGTTCCACATTGCCCTGGCGCTCGCGTTCCACAGGCCGGTTCGATCGCATGCGATTGCGATAGTCACGATAGTCACGGATATCGATATTGAGCGGCACTACCGGATGATAAGTCTGCGGCATCCGGTCCGTTGCGCGAGCGGTTGTCCGAACCGCTCACGATTGCGTGCCAGGAAGCCCGCGGTGATCGACTGCGGACAATATCACGCCGTGTCGTTCGCATACGCTGCACACGTGCTCGTGAAGACCGTCGACGCAGGACTTTAAACTGGCTTCGCCCCTTGTGTTGAGGTGGCTCAAGCTTTCTCCGGCTTGCTTGTGTACTGTCGTCACTGATCTACCGGATCGACGCGTAGGCGAGGTGCTACCGAAGGAGCCGAGAATGTCGCCAGAGATCCCGCATGCAGTGCAGCCGGAGGTCGTACTAGCGGCGTTGAACGTGTCGGCAAGCATTGGGCTCGCCGAAATGGACGCCCGGCATCGTCTGGCCAGGTTCGGCCCCAATACCGTCGAGTCGAAGCGCAACACAAGCGGCTTGACGATCCTGACGCATCAAGCCCGCAGCCCTGTCATCTATCTGCTCGGCACCGCCGCCGCATTGGCCGTCTATTTCGGTGAACTGGAAGAGGGCGCGGCCATTGCCGCCGTCCTGGTACTCAACACCGTCATCGGCTTTTTCACCGAGTTGAAAGCGGCCCGCTCGATCGAGGCTCTGCGGGCCTATCAGGACAGCGGCGACATCGTTGCGATGACCGGTGACGGCGTCAACGCGACGCGCCGGCGTTTCGGCAGGCCGATATCGGCATCGCCATGGGGCTGCGGGGCACGGATGTCGCGCGGGAAGCATCCGCCCGATGGCATGTCGCTCGTATCGCTGAGTAGTGAAGGCGACGACTTCGAGGATACGGCGGCGATCCTGAGCCTGGCCGATCTTCTGATTTCGGTCGGTGCAACTGGAAATCACGGAACAGACCTGCGAGAGCGTCGAAACGTGGACCAAAGCCGCTTGCCGGCCATCAAGAGATCAATCGGGTTCACCTGGGGGCGTGTTCGGATGAGCCTTTACGCTCTCCTTGAAAGCCCTCACCATTTTCAGCATGGGGCCAAGCACCCAGGTGTTACGGACGAGAACATCGGTCTCTTCTTTCGGGTCCTGAATGAGATGGAAGAGGTAAGGGGACTCGAGTTTGTTTGCCCCCGCATTGACGAACGGTTCCCATACCAGGTGAAGCTTCCAGTCGCGCCATTTCACGGCGCGCAGTTCATCTTTGATGTAGAAAAGGAATCCCTCGCGATTGGATACCGGCTTCGTGCCCGTGAGAAAGTCGAGCTGGGAGATGCCATCGATCGGCCGGTCGTCTGGCACCTTGCCACCGATCACGTCGGCGATCGTCGGCAAAAGATCGACGACGTGAACAATCTGGTTGTTGACGTCGACAGGAATCTTGCCGGGCCAGCGTGCGATAAAAGGCACGCGCAAGCTGCCTTCCATTGCCGTATGGTAAGTACCTGTCCATGGGCCAGCCGTGCCCCGATACGGCGCGCGAAATTCGGGACCGTTGTCACTGCAGAAAATGAACAGGGTGTCTTCGGCGAGGCCCAGTTCGTCGATTTCATCGATGATCTGGCCGACGCGAAAGTCCATTTCCGCCAGCGAATCGGCAAATTCCCCCATACCCGTCAGGCCGTCAAATTCCTTGTGCGGCAACGTCGGAAAATGAAGGTGAACGAGCGGGAGATAGAGGAAGAACGGCTTCGACATACGCGCATTGCGTTGCATGAACGCTTTCGATTTTTCCACGAGTTCTTCATCGATGCTCCGTCGTGTCTCGAGATCGTAGACTTTCACGTTTGCGGACGGCTCGCCTTTCTTGCCCGACATGATGTAGGGAATGTCGGCGACCTCTGGGTCGAAGCCGATCGAGCTTGTAAATTGCGTCTCGTCAGTTGTACGCGGGATGCCATACCACTCGTCAAAGCCCCGGTCCGAGGGATAACGCCCCTCTACGTCGCCCAGATGCCATTTCCCGAAATGGGCTGTGGCGTAGCCGGCGTCCGACGCCATCTGGGCGAGCGTCCACTCGGTGCGCGTCAATCCCTGGGGCAGTCCCGGCGGGACCGACTGAAAAGCGCCCGTGCGAACGGGATGCCGGCCCGTCATGAGCGCGCTGCGTGTGGGGACACAATCGCTTTCGACGTTGTAGTTGAGCAGCCGCATGCCGCTCTGCGCGAGTGCGTCGATGCGTGGCGTCGCGGCGCCACGCATCAGCTTGCCGCCGCCGTAGCATCCGAGCTCGCCCCAGCCGAGGTTATCGGCAACGATCAATACGATGTTCGGTTTGGTACTCATGTCTCTACTTGTTAACAAGGCTTGTTCATTCGGTAGGCTGACGATCGCCGAACTTGCGCAGGCAAACCAGCAGACAAATGATGCTGATAAAGGCAGCGGTCGCCACGTAGGCCGCTGGAACGAGCTTGCTATGAGTCGTGCTGACGCCCCAGGTGATGATCAGCGGGGCGAATCCGCCAAAGGCAGCCACTGCGAGGTTATGGGTAAGTGCGAGACCGGTCGTTCTCACCCGGCTGGGGAACAGTTCGCTGAGAACGGCCGGCATCGGACCTTGATAACCACTGATGGCGAGTCCAAGCAACGTGCACGCGACAATGAAGGTCGATGAAGTGGGCTTCGCAATCAGCCATGCGAAGACCGGCAAAACCACGACGCCCACACCGAGCGCCGCGACCAGCAGTACCCGTTTGCGTCCGCCCCGGTCGGCGACCGCACCCGCCAACGGGCATGCAAGCATTTGCACCGCGCCCATCAGAAGCGTCCCGGCAAATGCGACCGAAGGATTCAGATCGAGCTGTTTGATCGCGAAGGTCGGCATGTACAGCACGATGACGTAGGACGACGCCGTCACGAGAACGTAGATGCCGATCGCGAGCAATAAGCGGGTTTTGTTGTCCGAGAACGTTTCCTTGACGGGGCTCGTCGCATGCGTGTCGTGCGTGAAAACAGGCGTCTCGTCGACGTGCCGCCGGATAAAGTACGCGATCGGTATGATCAGCAAGCCAAAGACGAACGGGATTCGCCACCCCCAGCCCGACAGCTGTTCAGGTGTGAGAAAACGGGTCGACAGGGTTCCGAAAAGCGACGCCAGCAGGGCGGTGCCACCTTGCGCGGCCATCTGGAAGCTTGCATAGAATCCACGCCTGCTTCGGGGCGAATGCTCCACCAGAAAACTCGTGGAGGCACCAAACTCGCCGCCGGCAGAAATGCCTTGAATCAGGCGACCCGCGACGACGATCAATGGCGCGGCAATGCCGATCGACGCATAGGTGGGTGTCGCTGCAATCAGCAGCGTGCCCAGTGCCATCAGCGCGATACTCAGCGTGAGACCCTTCTTGCGGCCATAGCGATCCGAATAGGAGCCCAGCACGAGCGCGCCGAGCGGCCGCATCAGGTACGAACCGCCGAATGTACCCAGCGCAACCAGCAGCGACGTCAGTTCATGCGCCGAGGGAAAGAACAGCTTTGCGATGACTACCGCAAAGAAGCCATAGACGACCAGGTCGAACCACTCGAGGGCCGTCCCTATCGTCGCTGCCGCCACGACTACGCGCAGACGTCGCTGCGCGGCAGGGTCCGCCCTGGTGGCCTCGTACGCTACGTTTGCCATTTCCATGTCCTGCCCGTCTCCGCTGTTGGAAGTATGACGGCAGTATTGACACTGAAAATTTACGGGGCAAGCATGTTGCTTTCTCAGTCAATAACCATTGGTTATCGTGAACCTGGATGATCTGACTTATTTTCTGGCGATTGCGGAGACGGGCCTCCTGCATCGCGCCGCGCTCAAGGTCGGTATCAGTCAGCCTGCTCTGACAAAGGTTGTGCGCAGGCTGGAAGGGGAACTGGGCGTTCCGCTATTCGTGCGATCCCCAAAGGGCATGCAGCTGACCCGCTACGGTACTGAATTCCAGAGGAACGCCATCAGTCTGCGCGCAGCCTACGAAGACACACTGTGCAAGATTGCTGAACTGCATTCGGGCGACCTCGCCAAGGTGAGAGTGGGTGCCACGCCCGCAACCGAACAGTTGATCAATCGCGCTTTTCTCGCTTTGTTGAAGCGCAGGCCGGCACTGCGACTCGATCTCAATGTGCAGTTGTCGGACGCGCTCATGCGGGCACTGCTGGAAGGGGAAATCGACCTTGCCGTTGCACCGATGCCTGTCGAATTGCCCGAGGAACTGGTTGCCGTCAGGCTATTGAGGGAAACCATTGAGGTCGTATGTCGAAGCGGCCATCCGCTGAGCGCACTCGAGAGTCCGGCAACCCCAGCGCAGTTGGCGCGCTATACCTGGATACTGCCGGGGCAGAGCGTATCGGCGAGACAGCAGATCGATGTTTATTTCGAGCGACATCATGTCGACGGGCCCGTCGTTCAGGTGCAGAGCAACTACAGTTCACCTGTCGGCGTGTTTTCGTTGATAGCGGGCACGGATATGTTGGGCATATGCAGTACCCAGCATCGACCCGTGGCAGAGCAGTACGGGTTGCGGGCCATACCGGCGAGCCGCGCCGACTGGCCTCGCGAAATTGCTTGCCTTGTGCGGAAAAATGGATCCCTGTCGCCCCTGACATCCACCTTCATGGAACAGCTGGTCCAGGAGGCCGCGCGCTTCCGGACAACATCAAAACGGGCAAAGACTGCTTGAAAACCGGTCGCGACGATTCTTTGCCGATCGAAGGGCGTAAAACAGCGGCTTCTGGCCACCGCTTCGTTGACCCATCATGACGATGCACTCCCGTCGATTGATGGATTCCAGGATAGCGAACAAGCGGACTCTCACACCGTATAACAACCGTTGGTTTAGCGCTCGTTCTTCGATTTCCGCGACGTGACGGACGGCCGTTTCAAAGGCCGATTAGCCAGCGGTGTCGACATTACGAGCGAAGTGCGGGTTTCGCCATACAGGTTGATCCTCTCGATCAACCGCTCAAGGTCGGTCATATTCGTTGCCACCAATCGCATGATGTACGAGTCAGCCCCCGTCACGTGATGGCATTCCAGTACCTCAGGGATCGTGTCGAGCAGATTGAGAAACTTCGCTTTCGCAGGTTGAGGGACCGTAATTCCTATCAATGCACTCACCGCGTAGCCCGCCATAACGGGATTGACTCGGGCGGCGTAACCCTCGATAACCCCGGCCTCTTCGAGACGTTTTACGCGCTCCGTCACCGCAGGCACCGACAGATGGACCTGACGGGCAAGTTCTGTATAGGTTATGCGGCCATGCTGCTGCAAAAGCGAAAGTACCTTCCAGTCCAGGTCGTCCATGACGTCGATATCTTTAAGGTTAAATTGCCAATTTACCTTAAAAATTGCATTCAGCGGCCTGCAAATAGTGCCTACGATGTGTTTCCGTAGCAACGCATATCGTAGGAGCAGAAAAATGCTGTTCATCAAATCTGTCGCGATGGGTTTCTCCATCGCAGCCCCGGTTGGCCCAATCGGCATGCTATGCATCCAGCGAACCCTGAGTCGTGGTTTTCGCTCCGGTTTCGCTACAGGCATCGGCGCGGCATGTGCGGATATGGTCTATGGGCTGCTCGGCGCACTGGGTATCGCAGCCATTGCGACGACCCTGCCGGTACTAACCATCGCCCTGAAAATTGGCGGTGGAGTTTTTCTCGTGTGGCTCGCCTGGACCATCGGACGTGAGGCGGCGACGACTCCGTCGGCTCTACCGGAGACACCGCATACAACGATCGCACGCGATTTTCTGACGACGTTTGGCCTGACGCTGTCCAACCCAATGACCATCCTTTCGTTCATCGGTGTTTTTGCCGCGCTTGGGCCACTGTCGGCCAGGCAGGGAGCGCCGGAAGGTGCAGGGTGGCTGACGGTATGGCCTATGATTGCGGGCATCTTTTTCGGCTCCGCAGCCTGGTGGCTGTGCCTGAGCAGCGCGACGGCGGCATTGCGCAGAAAGATGCCTGCCTCCTTCATGCACGGTATCGCGCGCCTGTCGGCCATCGTGATCGCGGTATTTGGGGGGATTCAGGTAGTCGCCGGACTCAGCTATTTCATTTAGGTTCTCGCACGCCATCCGGACGGCGATATCGATGCAGTCTCAGGAAGCCGCACGTGTTCGCATGGATCATTGTCTTCACACGCGTTTCGCGGTCGATGCTGCCTGCGGCAATGACAGGCACGCCTGCGGCCTCGACGACACGCCTTTGCGCGGATGGCGTCATGCATGCGTGCGGGCACGATGGGCACACGGTGATGCTGCTGGGCGCGGCGCGCATCCTGAAGGAACTGTCCTGAAGGAACTGCCGCCGTTGCCTGGCGCCGTTATTGAATTTACATAATATAAATTATCGACATTTAATGTGTAGCGGCTATTTGGTAATGTCCGGTTTGGGCCAGTTAGAAATGTCCGGTTCAGGCCTGCCCGAGGCGCATGCTGTCGACGCGCAATCCGGCGGAGCCTGCCATG
>NZ_RJZE01000031.1 GCF_003986935.1 Paraburkholderia kururiensis JCM 10599 = LMG 19447
GCCATCAAGCGCCCACACTTATCGGCTGTAAGTTTTTAAAGATCGTTCGCACCGTCACCAGAGTCACTTCCCTCCAGCACCGCCTGCGTCGCTGCATCAGCAGCAGAGAAACGAGATTATGAAGACTTCCGGGTCAGCCGTCAACAGGTTTTTTACCGCTTCCCAACCCGCCAACTTCACCACCATCGCCCGGAACGCCACGCCACGCGGGCCTTCCCGTCTCCCCGCGCCCCGCTTCCCGGAGCGCGAAAGAGCGAAATTCTAGTCACCTCCCGCGCCCGTGGCAAGCAGTTTTTTTAGGCTCTTGCCGACGAACTAAAAGAGGCCTCAAGAACGCGGTGCTCGTACCGCAATCGAAGCAATCGGGCATCATCCGAAGCCGGTTGCGCAAAAAGCTCTAACGTTCACCGCGCAACTACATCTCCGTGCCGGTCCATCACGCGCCGCACTATCTCAAGGAAGTGTTCGATATCCGGCGTGACCCTGTTCTGCTCCTTCGCCAGATCGTCCCAGTGGCGCAGCCGCACCGCGTCCTGAGCGAACGGCTTGCGCAAAAACGCTTCGACGCCCTCTTCGTCGAACACGCCGCCCTGCAATTGCAGGCTCCGCCTGGAATCGGCCGACAGGCGATCGAAGTACGTGCGATCGCTCGCACACAGATACCGCTTCGCGTCCACATGCAGCCGAATGGGCTCCAGCACGCTATCGGGCAGCACCGGCCGCAGGAACGGCAGCACGAAGTACTGATGCACGTCGTCGATGCCGCGCGCCGTCGGCGTTTCGCCCTGCTGGTTCAGCAGATGCCCGAGGTCGTGCAGGAACGCCGCAGTGATCAGTTCCTCGCTCGCGCCTTCCTGCTCCGCCAGCGCACCACTCTGCAGTGCATGTTCGAGCTGGCTCACCGGTTCACCGCTATAGGACATGCTCCCGTACTGCTCGAACAGCGTACGGACGTCGTCAACATTCAATGCCACGTCTTCCTACTCCCAAGGTAACGAAAACGTCTTCAGATTCGTGAAGCTCTTCATCGCTTCCTGCACGCCTTCCTTGTATCCGAGCCCCGAGTCCTTGATGCCGCCGAACGGCGTGAGTTCGATGCGGTACCCCGGCACTTCCCACACGTTCACAGTGCCCACGCGCAGTTCGTTGATGAACCGCACGATCGCGTCCTGCCGGTTCGTACACACGCCCGCGGACAACCCAAACGCCGTCCCGTTGGTGAGCTGGATAGCGTCGTCGATGGTGTCGAACGTAATAACAGGCGACACGGGCCCGAACGTCTCCTCGCGCACGAGCGTCATGCTCGGATCGACACGATCGAGCACCGTCGGCGCATAGAGCGCGCCCTCTCGCCGGTTGCCGGTGAGCACTCGCGCGCCCTGTGCCACGGCTTCGTCGACGCGTACCTCGAAGCACTTCGCCGCCGCTTCGTCGATCACGGTGCCCATCTGGCTGGCTGGATCGAACGGATCGCCGTACGTCCATTCGCGCGTCTTCTCGACCACAAGCTCGGTGAAACGCTCGGCCACGTTGCGCTGTACGAGCATTCGCTTCACAGCCGTGCAGCGCTGCCCCGAGTTCTTATACGAGCCCTGCACGGCCAGCGTCGCCGCCCGTTCCAGGTCGGCGTCGTCGAGCACGATCAGCGGATCGTTGCCGCCCAGCTCCAGCACCGTGCGCCGGTAGCCCGCCTTCGACGCGATGTACTTGCCGATCGCCACGCCGCCCGTGAACGTCACCAGTTCCGCGAGCGGATGCGTGATCAGTTCGTCGGCGATCTCGCGTGGATCGCCGGTCAGCACCTGCAGCATCGGGTGAGGCAACCCCGCCTCGTAGAGCAGATCGGCAAACCACAGCGCCGAGAGCGGCACCTTTTCCGAAGGCTTCAGCAGCACGCGATTGTTCGTCGCGACCGCGGGCGCCACCTTGTGCGCGACCTGGTTCATCGGATGGTTGAACGGCGTGATCGCGACAATGACGCCCGCGATCGGCTCGCGCTGCGTGAACACGCGGCGCTGCCTGCCGTGCGGGGTGAGGTCGCACGAGAAGCTCTGGCCGTCGTCGCGCAGCGCCTCGATGGAGGCGAACTTCAGCACGTCGGCCACGCGTCCTGTCTCGTAACGCGAGTCCTGCTTCGAGAGACCCGATTCGAGCGAGATCAGATCCGACGCTTCCTCGGCGCGCTCGCGCAGCAGCATGCCCGCACGTTCCAGAATCTGCGAGCGCTCATAGCGCGTCAGCTTTGCCTGATACGCGCCTGCGTAGTCGAAGGCAGCCCGCACGTCGTCGACGCTCGCAAGCGGCACTGTACCGACGCGCATCCCGCTGTACGGATCGAACACGTCGAGCGTGCGTTCGCGCGCCACGCGCGCGCCGGCGAGCCGCAGCGTCTCGGCGCGAAACGTCGGATGAGCCGGATGAGCCGGATGAGCCGGATGATCGCGTCGCACCTCGTTCGCCACCTTGCTCACGACACCTCCACGTGATTCAGCGCCAGGTCGAAGACATCGAAGTTGCGCAGCCGCCGGCCGCCGTAAAGGCGCTCGATACCCTCGATGCGCCGGTTGAACACGAGCGGCACGGTCTGTTCGGAGAGGCCACCGTGCGAGCGCAGCGGCACCGTGAGACCCGAGAGGTCGTGCTCTTCGCGCCGTGTGCCGAGCACGACGTCCCGCCGGCTAATCACAACGACGTCGCCGACACGATCGCGCGGCAACTCGAAGCGCTCGCATGCCGCGGCGTTGTCGAGCACGAGCTCGATGCCATCGATCGAACGCATGCGTGCCATCACGTCGGCCGAATTCGCCTGCGCCGGCAGATACACCGTCGCAAACGACCCCAGCGCACCGTGATGCACCACATACGGGTCGGTGATCGGCAAGATCACGCGCGATGCGCGCGCGCCGAGCCACGCATCGAGCACGTCCTGCAGATAGATCACGTTCGGCTCGCCGCTCGCTGGATCATGCTTCGCGTTCATGCCGTGATCCGCGGTGAGGCCGACGGTCCAGCCGAGCGCATCGAGCGTCGAGAGATAGCCGTCCATCATCGCGTAGAAGGCGTTCGCGCCGTCGCTACCCGGGGCGCATTTGTGCTGCACGTAGTCGGTGGTCGAGAGATACATGAGGTCGGCCTGCCCGCTCTGCGCGAGCCGCACGCCCGCCGCGAACACGAACTCGGAAAGCGCGGCGCTGTACACGTCAGGCACCGGCCGGCCGACGAATTCCAGTACGTGCTCGATGCCGTTTTCTTCGAGCGTGGCGGCGTCGGCCTTTTCCGCCGAGAAGCAGATGCCTTCGAGCTGCCAGCCGAGGAGCCGCCGCAGTTTGTCCTTCGCGGTCACGACAGCCACGCGCGCGCCCGCACGGGCCGCCGCAGCGAGAATCGTCCCGGCACGCAGATAGGCCGGGTCGTTCATCATCACCTCGGCGCCCTTGCCGCCATTCGCCTGCGGATCCCAAAAGTAATTGCCGCAGATGCCGTGCACCGACGGCGGCACCCCGCACACGATCGAAAGATTGTTGGGGTTCGTGAACGACGGAATCACACAGTCGCCCTTCGCCGCCGTCCCCTCCCGCAGCATGCGGCCGATGAACGGCGCCACGCCGGCCGCGACTGCCGCTTCCAGATAGTCGTACTCGCAGCCGTCGACGCAGACCACCACCACCGGCTTCGACGCCAGTTGCCCGACGCGATAGACGCGGCCATTCACCGTGACGTCGCTGCCGATGCTGCGCGCAGATGTGTCCTGCACGTTCGAATTTCCTTGCACGCTCGTTTCCCCCGCTCGCAATCCACTTCACCCGCCAGGCTCTGGCCCCGGGGCTATCACATTCGATCGATTCCACCGCGGCCCGCGACGCATACGTCGCTTACAGGCACCTCGCCCGCGTTCCGCACCGGCCCCTCGCACGCCTCATGCGCCCGGCGCCGCCCGCCCTCGACATGCCCGCGCATCAACGCCGCGGCACGTTCGGCATCGCGCGAGGCGAGCGCTGTCAAGATCTCGCGATGTTCCGCGAGCGACTGCTCCATCGCATCGGCCCGCACGGCGAGCGCTGCGCGGCGAAACAGACTCAGCTCGCCCACGAGACGCCGATACGTTTCATACAGCTTCGCGTTGCCCGCGCCCGCCACGATGGCGTCGTGAAACGCCACATTGGCGCGCGCATAGGCGTCGTGATCGTGCACATCGAGCGCCTCGCGCATCGTCTCGACGCAACGACGCAGGCGCTCGACCCGCGCGGCATCGACGCGGCCCGCCAACATCCGGCACGCCGCCTCTTCGAGCACGACGCGCACGGCGTAAATCTCGTCGGCCTCGGCAAGCGATACGGTGCGTACGAACACGCCGCGATTCTTCTCGGTGCGCACGAGCCCCGCCTGCTCCAGCGCCCGGAAGGCTTCCCGAACCGGACCGCGCGATACGCCAAGGCGCGCCGCCCAGTCCGCTTCGGTGAGCTTCTCGCCTGGTGCGAGCGCCTTCTGCACGATGTGCCGCTCGATTTCGTCGCGCACGAGCGCCGTGAGCGAATGCCTGCGCACCACCTCGATGACGCCGACGGAATCGGATTGCATATTTTCAGTCATTTCGACACATTTTGCCACCTCCGCACGTGCGACCCAAGCACGGCAGCCGCCTCGGCGCCGGTGGAGAAAAAACACACACCAGCATCAATCCATGCGGCGACGCGGCGCGCGCGCGGCAATCAGCAACAACGCCGCGAGCGAGGCCAACAAAAGAATCAGCGAGAGCGCCGACGCCGGCAGGTAGTAGCCGCGCTCCACCTGGCCCACCACGACGATCGGCACCGTCGCGAATCCCGGCGGATAAACCGTGAGCGTCGCGCCCAGTTCGCCCAGCGAAAGCGCGAAACCGAGCGCGAGACTCGCGCGGATAGCCGGCACCAGCTGCGGCAGCACCACGCGGCGCAGCACCATCGAAGGCGGCGCACCGAGGCTTGCCGCCGCCTCCCTCAGCACGGTGAGTTCCGGCCGCAGCGCGGCCGCCGCGCAGCGATAACAAAACGGCAGCACCAGCGCGAGCTGAACGAGCACGACGATCGCCGCCGAACTCGACAGATCGACCGGCGCCTTGTGATACGCGATCAGCACCGCGAGCCCGAGCACGACGCTCGGCACGCCGTTGGGCATCATGGCGACGGTGTCGAGCACCGCGCCCAGACCGCGCCGGTCGCGGCCTTCGAGCGCCAGCGCAAGCCACAGCCCGAGCGCCGTACCCAGCACCGATACACCAAAGCCAATCTCGAGGCTCGTCATCAGCGCATCGAAATCGCTCGACGAAAGACGCTCGAACCAGCGCGTACTGAAGCCGTCGGGGAGGATCGTGCCGGACCAGTGCGCGGCAACGCTCGAGAGCGCGACCACGATCACGGGCAGCACGAAAAGCCAGAAGCACAGCAGCCCGGCGAGCGCGAGCAGCGCGCCGCCCGCGATGCGCGCGGGCAGGCTGCGCTGCACGGCGCGCGCGCGTCCGTGCAGCGGCGGCAGCGCGGCGGGCGCCAAAGAGGCCGGCCCCGGGGTCGGCAAGGCGGAGTCCACGCGGCTCATGCGCTCACTTTCCATCGCCTGCTCCTCCCAGCTTGCGTCGGTTCACGCGCCGGTACAGCGCGTAGAGCGACAGCGACATCGCGAGCATCACGACCGCGCCGGCGGCGGCCATCGGCAGGTCGAGATCCACGGTGGCGGAACTGTAGATGGCAACCGGCAGCGTCACGAGATGCGCGCTGCCCAGCACGAGCAGAATGCCGAACTCGTTGAGCGTGAGCAGGAAGCAGAGAATGGTGCCCGCCGCGATGCCGGGCCACGCGAGCGGCAGCACCACGCGCGCGGCCACCATCCAGCCGTTCGCGCCGAGACTGCGAGCCGCCTCGACGAGCCGCATGTCGAGCAGCGCGAACGACGCCAGCGTCGGACGCACCACGAACGGCGAATAGAACACGACCTCGGCCAGAATCACGCCGCCAATGCCGAACAGGAAATCGAACGATGCGGAATCCAGATGCAGCAGCCGTTGCAGCCCGATGCTCACGGAGCCCTGCGAGCCATACAAAAAGATCAGCGTGAAGGCGACGAGAAACGACGGGAACGCCACGAAGAGTTCCAGGAAGCGCGTCACGAGCCGCGCGCCCGGGAACGGCTTGAAGAACAGGATGGCCGCGAGCGCCACCCCCAGCACCGAGGCAATGCTCGCGCTCGCGAACAGCACCCATAACGTCGTGCCCGCCACGCCGCGCGACTCCGGATTCTGGAAGAACGCGGCATAGGCGTGCAGGCTCAGGCCGTGCGGCCCCGTGAGACTCAGCAGCACGAGCCGCACGAGCGGATAGATCACGAGCGGCCCCAGCACGATCACGGCCAGCAACAGCAGATGCCCTTGCGCCAGCCGCTCGCGGCGCCGCACCGCCGCTGCATGCGAGGCGGCCATCGCGGCCCGACGGTTGCTGGCGGCGTCGGCCGCGTTGGCCACGTCGGCCGAACCCGCGGCACCCGCTTCAGGATTGAACAAGGACGACATCGTCTGCCTCGTAACGCAGTGACACGCGCGCGCCGCGTTCCGGTGTCATGCCCACGCCGCGCTGGGCCGTCACGAGCACCGGTTCGGCCGGCCACGCGTCCAGCGTGACGGAAACCGAAAGCACCGGCCCATACCATTCGACGGACGCAATCGTGCCGTGCAACTGCCCTTCGCCAAGCGGCACGATGCGCAGGCTCTCGGGACGCAGGCACGCAAGACGGTCGCGCTCGACGTAACGCGCGTCGCCCAATGCAAAAGCCACGTGCGGCGGCAGCAGATTGGCCGGCCCCAGGTAGCGCGCGACGTAGGCGTCGTTGGGCGTGTCGTAGAGCGCCTGCGGCGTGCCGAGCTGCGCGATGCGGCCATCGCGCATGAGCAGCGTGCGGTCGGACAGCACGAGCGCGTCGTCCTGGTCGTGCGTCACGCAGACGATCGTGAGATTCGGTAGGCGCTCGTGCAGCGCCTTGAGTTCGGAGCGCACCGAGGCGCGCAGGTTCGCATCGAGCGCCGACAGCGGCTCGTCGAGCAGCAGCACGTCGGGCTCGATCACGAGCGCACGCGCGAGCGCCACGCGCTGCTGCATGCCGCCCGAGAGCTGCGCGGGCATCACGTGACCCGCATCGCCGAGCTGCACGAGCTTGAGCGCATCGGCCACGCGCCGCGCAATTTCCTTCGACGCAATGCGCCGCGCCCGCAAGCCGAACGCGACGTTTTCGAACACCGAGAGATGCGGAAACAGCGCGTAGCTCTGGAACAGCAGCCCCAGATTGCGACGATGCGGCGGCACGTGCGTCAGATCGTGACCCGCCACCGTGAGCGTGCCCGTCAGGCCGTCCGCTTCGATAAAGCCCGCGATGAAGCGCAGCAATGTCGTCTTGCCGCAGCCGCTGCGGCCCAACACGGTCAGCAGTTCGCCTCGCTCGATGGTGAGCGACAGGTCGTCCAGCACCGTGCGCGAGCCGAAGCGCACCGTGAGATGTTCGATCTCCACACCCGCCGCGCCAACCACCCCGCCTGCCTGCGCGCCAGCGGCAGACCGAGCGGGCGCCGCGGGCACATCGAGGCCCGCCGCGCCCGCCAGCGGCGACGCGGCCACAGCCGCCGTAGCGGCACGCGCCGCTGCGCCCTGCGCCGTGCTCTCAGTTGTCACCCGCTACATCCTCCAGACGTCGAGCCTGTACGCGGCAAACGCGACAGGCCCGGGATTCGAAACATGGCACCCGCGTGCGGCGAAGACTGGCTTGAAGTTCACGCGAAGCTCACCTGAACTTCGCACAGGGCTCACACGACACCCCGTGCGAAGCCGCACATGAAACTCGCTTGAAACGCCACCTGCCCGTCCGCCGCACCACCCACCTTTACTGCTTCGGCTTCACGACTTCCGTCTGCTTGCCCGAGCTGCCGATCACGTCGTTCTTCCAGCGCGTGGTCCAGTCGGCCTTCTTCGTCATGACCTGGTTCCAGTCCACGGGGATCAGCTTCACGCCCGCAATCGACTGCTTCACGGTTTCGCCGTTCTTGCCCGCGAGCGGCACGTCGGTGCGCGCCGGAATGCCGAACACGTCGGGCACCTTCGCCTGCACTTCCTTCGACATCAGATAGTCGATCAGCTTCTTGCCGCCCGCCTGGTTCGGGCCGTTCTTGATCAGGCCGATCGCGTACGGCAGCTGGAACGTGGTGGGCTGGCCGTTCGACTCGGCGGCAAGAAACACCGGCTTGAGCGAAAGACCGCCGTTCGCCGCGTCGTCCAGATCCATCTGGAGGTCGCCGTTCGCGACCATGATCTCGTTACGCGAGAGCAGCACGTCGAGGTAGCCCGTGCCCTTGGTATGGAACTTCGCGCTTTGTTCGAGCTTCTTCAGGTAGTCGAATGCCTTGTCCTCGCCCATCAGCGACGTGGTGAGGATGATCACCGCCATGCCGTCGCCCGCCGTGGCCGGATTCGAGTACGCAATCTTGCCGCTGTAGTCGGGGTGCAGCAGGTCCGCGAACGTCTTCGGCTGGGTCTTCACCACTTCCGGGTTGATCGCGAACGAGAAGTAGTTGTTGACGAACGTGGCCCACGCGCCGTCCGACGCCTTCGCGATAGCCGGCACGTTCTTGTAGTTCACGCTCTGATAGTTCTGCAGCAGGCCGCCCTGCGCCGCCTGCTGGATAAACGGCGGCAGCGTGACGATCACGTCGGCCTTCGGCGCGTCCTTTTCGATGGTCGCGCGGTTCACCACTTCGCCGCTGCCCGCCGTCACGATGTTCACCTTCACGCCTTCCTTCTTCTCGAAGGCCGGCAGCACGTCGCGGTAGAGATTTTCGAGCCCATCGGCCGTGTACAGCACGACGGCGTCGGCTGCGTGGGCCGGCATCGCGGCACCTTCCATCACCGCCGCTGCCGCGAGCAGCGGCACCAGCTTGCGGACTGCGCTTGCGAGAAGGGGATGCTTCATTGTCATGTCGCTCTCCGAAGGCATAAAGATCAGACGGGACGCCCGGCATGCGGACAAACCCGGTAGCAGTTGTGATTGGGACGACGGCGCCGCCCGCCGCCGGTATTCCTGCCGACGGTATCCCAGATGTGGCAGGAATTGCAGATTGCAGACAATCTGCGCGCCGCGACCCGGGCGCAGGCGCTTGCGGGCTTCGCGGCGCGCGCCGCTCAAGCCATCAAAGCCCCGTATCGCCGGGCACGGCAAGAATCACAGTGTTTCGTGACAGCGCCATGACGATTGGATCAATTTCCATAAAATGACACAATCTGCCAATAAAGTGCATATCATCGAGACGCTGGGCTGCCCGTTCGTGTCCCCTGCCGTTCGCATTCTTTGCCGTCCACCCCCTTCGCCGGAGGCCATGTTGATTCTCGGAAACGATCCCGTCCTGCTCACGCCCGGTCCGCTCACCACGTCGCCCTCGACGCGCGAGGCGATGCTGCGCGACTGGGGCTCCTGGGACGCGGCCTTCAACCGCATCACGCAAAGCGTCTGCGCCGATCTCGTGCAGATCGTACACGGCGAAAATGACTACGTCTGCGTGCCCCTGCAGGGTAGCGGCACCTTCTCCGTGGAAGCCGCGATCGGCACGCTCGTGCCGCGCAACGGCTGCGTGCTGGTGCCCGACAACGGCGCCTATTGCGCGCGCATCGTGCGCATTCTGGAGCGCATGGGCATTGCCCACGTGGCGCTGCCGCTCGGCGAGGACGAACCCGCGACGGCCGCCGCCGTGGAAGACGCGCTGAACCGCGACTCGCGCATCACGCACGTCGCGCTCGTGCATCTGGAAACGAGCGCGGGGCTGCTGAACCCGCTCGAAGCCATCGCTGCCGTGTGCAAGCGGCACGGCAAGCGGCTGATCGTGGACGCGATGAGTTCGTTCGGCGCGCTGCCCATCGATCTGCGCGACGGCGGCATCGACGCCCTGATCTCAGCGAGCGGCAAATGTCTGGAGGGCGTGCCGGGCATGGGCTTCGTGATCGTGCGCCGCGCGCTGCTGGAGGAATGTGCGGGGCGCTCGCCGTCGCTCGCGCTGGATCTGCACGATCAGTACGTCTACCTGCAGAAGACATCGCAGTGGCGCTTCACGCCGCCCACGCACGTGGTTGCGGCGCTGCGCCATGCGCTCGACCGCTTCGCGGCCGAAGGCGGCCAGCCCGCCCGCGGCGCGCGCTACACGCGCAACTGCGCCGTGCTGATAGAAGGTATGAGGGAACTGGGCTTCGAGCCGTTTTTACGGAGCGAAGTGCAGGCGCCCGTGATCGTGACGTTCCACGCGCCGCGCGACCCGGCATGGCGTTTCGCGGATTTCTACGCCGCCGTGCGCGAAGCCGGCTACATCCTTTATCCCGGCAAGCTCACGCAGCTGGAGACGTTCCGCGTGGGCTGCATCGGCGCTATCGACGCCAACGAGATGCACAACGCCGTCGCCGCGATCGGCCGCACGGTGGCGGCCCTTGGGCTGCACGTCAGGTAATCAGGCGACCACGATTTCCGGGCCGCGCGCCGTGATCGCCTTCGCGATGGCGCGCTCCGGCGCGAGTTCGGTCACGACGTAACGCACGCTCTCGAAGCCGTTGATGCGCACGGGCGTGACGCGGCCGAACTTCGAATGGTCCGCCACCACGATGGCCGTGCCGGCCGCGCCCAGCATGCGGCTGCGCACTTCGGCCACCATCCGCGAATAGTCGGTCAGATAGCCTTCGGTCGTGATACCGCCCGCGCCCACGAACGCGAAATCGGCGTGGTATTGCGCGAGTTGCTGCACAGTGTCGAGCCCGAAGGCGGCGTCTTCGCTGTCCGAAAGCTCGCCGCCCAGCAGCGTCACGCGATTGTCGTTGCGGCGGCCCAGCAGCAGCGCGATGCGCCAGTCGTTGGTATAGACGGTGAGCCGGTGGTGCGCCGTGAGCGCGCGCGCCACCGCATGCGTGGTGCTGCCCGAATCGATGATGACGGACACGCCGTCGGGCACCAGTTGCGCCGCGCGTTCGCCGATGGCGCGCTTCGCGCCGGCATTCGCGGCTTCGCGCACGTCGAGGTCGGGTTCGCGGCGCTCGTTGGAAAGCGCGCCGCCGTGTGTCGTCACGATCAGGCCGCGGCCGGCCAGGGTATTGAGATCGCGCCGGATGGTTTCGCGCGAGACGTTCAGCTCGCGTACCAGTTCGGCCACCGAGAGTGCGCCGTGCTTCGCGACCTGCGTAAGGATGTATTGATGACGTTGTTCTGCGAGCATCGCGTTGTCCGGGCCCCGGGGCAGCAGCGGTAAGGTTGAGCCGCCGTATTGTATTACGTGAAACCGCGCGACAGAATGCGTGCCCCGGCATGAAAAACCCCATGCGAGCGGCCTGCGCCAAGGCGTCCAGCCTGCTGGAACGCAGCCCTCGCGACGCTCGCGGTTAGGGTCGTGGTTAGGCCCAGGGTTACGCCTTGGTTACGCTCGGGTGACGCCCTGGTTACTCCCTTGTATGCGGCGCTGAGCGCAAACCCTGATGCCCCGCCCCACTGCGTTCCCTGTTACCCTCAACGCTCCGATTGCGTGTCGAAGACCCGCACGCGCGCCGCCTTGCAGGCGGCACCGTCGCTCTTCCGCTGCTTTCCTGCATTCCATGCGTTCCATGCGTTCACTGTTCCGTCGCTTCCTGCTCGTCCTGTGTGCCTTGCGTTACGGCGCCCGCCTGCTCCGGCGCGCGGCGCCCGAGCACCACAAGCTCCACTGGTTCGTCACGCTTGTCTCGAGCATGCACGAGGCCGGCAACGTGCCGCCGGGACTCGCCGCTGCGCTGCCGCGTCTCGCGCCGGTCGCCGGTGCATTCGCCGAGGCGCTTGCCGCACATCCCGAACTGGCGCAGAGCACGCTGCACGACGCGCTCGACGCCGTCGCACATCTCGAAGAGCCGCTTGCCCCCGCCGCCACCGAGGCCGCGCTGCACACCGCCTTCGGCCGCCCGCTCGCCGACCTCTTCACCTCGATCGATCTCACGCCCGTGCACACGGGCTTCTGCGAGCAGACCCACATCGCGCAGCTCGCCGTGCCGGTCAACGGCCATCGCACCGTGGCCATCAAGCTGCTGCGCGAGCACGAAGTCGAACAGGTGGGCGACGAAGCCGCGTTGCTGCGCGGCGCCGCCAACTGGATGGAACGCTTCTTCGCCGCCGCTCGCCGGCTCAACGCGCAGACGCTCGCGGAGTCGTTCACGCAAGATATTCAGCGCCGCTTCGATCTGCGCGAGCAGGCCGCCAGCCTCAGCCAGACCGGTCGCCAGTTCGAAGGCGACGCGCGGCTCGTCGTGCCCGACGTGATCTGGGAACTGTGCACGGCGCGCACGCTCGTCGTGCAGCACGTCGAAGCGGTGCCGGCTCTCGACATCGCAGCGCTGCACGCGCACCACGTGAACGTAGCCGAAGTGGCCGTGCATCTGATCGAGGTCGTGACGCAGCAGGCGTTCGAGCACGGCTTCTTTCATGCGGCGCTCGACGCGAGACGCGTGCGCGTGAGCGTGGAGCCCGAGAGCCGCGGGCGGCTCGTGCTGGCCGAGTTCGCCGTGATGTCGAGCCTCTCGTCGCCGGAGCGCGACTTCTTCGTGCACGGCGCCACCGCGCTCTTCGAACAGGATTACGGACGGCTTGCGCAGATCCACCAGGCCGCCGGCCACGTGCCCGCTCAGACGCGCACGGAACAGCTCGAAGCCGAACTGCGCACGCGCAGCGAGGCCCATTTCGCAGCCGCCCCCGAAGACCGTTCGGCGGGCGCGGCGTTCCACCATCTGCTGCACGCTGTGCAGCCATTCGACGGCGCCGTGCCCGCGCGGCTCGTCACCGCGCAGCGGGCCTTTAGCCAGGCCGAGACGCTTGCGCGCACCCTCAATCCCGAGATCGATTCGTGGAACATCGCGAAAAGCGTGCTGGCCGATATCGCGCGGCGCGATCTGGGCCATCGTGGCTGGATCGCGCGGCTCTCGCGCGAACTGCCGCACCTCGCGCACATGGTGCCGCGCATGCCGCAACTGCTCGTGCGCTATCTGGAGCACGAGCATCGCGCGGATCGCAGTGAAACGCGGCTGCGGCTTGCCGCGGACATCCGGCGCGAGCATCAGCGCACGCGTGCGCTGCTGTGGGCCTGCGCGCTCTGCGGCGGCGTGCTGGGCGCCAGCGCGATCGTGCTGACCGTGGTTCGCTGAAGGAAAACGGCGCGGCGCTTGCGGGAATGCACCGCCCAGCGCCGGCCTAAATCACTTTGCCCGGATTGAGAATCCCGTTCGGATCGAGCGCGCGCTTGATCGCGGCCATTGCAGCCAGTTCTTCGGGCGAGCGCGACACCGGCAGAAACTCCCTCTTGAGCAAACCGATGCCGTGCTCCGCCGAAACGGAGCCGCCATACGGCGCGAGCATGGCGTAGACGAACGCGTAGACGTCGTGATGCGAAACGCCGGGCACCGAGTGTCCATCCACGGTCACGTGCAGATTCGAGTCGCCGATATGCCCGAAGAAATACGAGCGATTGCCGGGCCACCGGCGATCCAGTTCGGCGCGGCAATGATCGACGAAGCGCCCGATGTCGCCAATCGGCAGGCTCACGTCGAAGTTGACGGGATCGAGCCGCGCCGGAAACTCCGCCGTGCATTCGCGAATGGCCCACAGCGCGCGGGCATCGGCCACCGTCTGCGCGATCACGGCGTCGCGGATGGCGCCGTCTTCCAGCGCCTCGCCGAGCAGCGTGGCGAACCGCTCGCCGCCGTCGGCCGCATCGAAGCTCGTGTGCTCCACGAGCGCATAGAGCGGGTGCGCCGTGGCAAACGGCGAGCGAGCGCTTGCCGTGAGCGCGACGCCAAAGTCGAAGAAGTCCGGCCACATGATCTCGAATGCGCCGATGTCGTTGCCCACCCGCGCCGATAACCGCCGCAGCAGACTCACCACGGCATCGTAGCTTTCGAGCGCGACGAGCGCCGTATGCCGCGCCGCGCGTCGCGGCTGCAGGCGCAACACGGCGCGCGTGATGATGCCGAGCGTGCCTTCGGAGCCGATGAAGAGCTGCTTCAGGTCGTAGCCGGTGTTGTTCTTCACCATCTTGTTCATCGAACTCAGCACGGCGCCGCTCGCGAGCACGGCTTCGAGCCCGAGCACCTGCTCGCGCGCCGTGCCCGACTGGATCACGCGATTGCCGCCCGCATTCGTCGCGAGGTTGCCGCCGATCTGGCACGAGCCGCGCGCCCCGAGGTCCAGCGCAAGTTCGAAACCCGCCGCCTCGGCCGCTTCCTGCGCAGCCTGCAGCGTCGTGCCCGCGCGCACGGTCAGGGTGGCCGCGGCGCGGTCGATCTCTTCCACGCCCGCGAGGCGGTCGAGCGCAATCGCGATGTCGGTGGCGCGCGCCACAGCGCCTGCCGCGAGTCCCGTCATGCCGCCTTGCGGCACCACGGGCTGACGCGCAGCGTTGCAGATGGCGAGCGCTCGCGAAACGTCATCGGTCGTGCGCGGCAGCAGCAGCGCCGCGGGACGCGCCGGGGCGTGATGCGTCCAGTCCGTCATGGAACGCTCGCCAATTTCGTCGCCTGTGCGCACCGCGTCGTTGCCCAAGGCCTCGCGCAGCGCCGCGAGAGTCGATGCAAGCGAAGCGCTCTCGCTCTCGCCCGCGCCCGCGCCCGAATCCGTCATGCCGTTTTCTCCTGTTGTCCTGGGTGTTGCTGTTGCTGGGCCGCGAGTTTTTTGCGATAGCCCATCGAATCGTTGATGCGCCCAAGGATGTAGTCGCCCGCCGCCACAGGCGGATAGCGCACTTCGGCGGCCGACGTGCCCAGATCGCGCGGGTCGACCGTCGCACTGTACGTCGGATCGTAGAAGGTCGCGATGGAATAGCGCTCGCGGCCCGATGCATTGATCACGCGGTGCAGCGTGGAGCGGAAACGGTCGTTGGTCCAGCGCGCGAGCAGATCGCCCACGTTCACCACGAAGCTACCCGCCATGGGCGGCGCATCGACCCACGTTTCGTTCGCGATCTCGCGCACCTGAAGCCCGCCCACCTGGTCTTGCCACAAGAGCGTGATGCAGCCGTAGTCCGTGTGCGGCGCGACGCCGAACTGGTCTTCGTCGGACTGCGGCGGCTGGGGCGGGTAGTAGACCATCTGCGTGCGCTGCATCCGCTTCGTATAGCGCGAGGCGAAGAAGTGTTCGTCAATGCCGAGCCCTACGGCCACCGCGCGCAGCAGGTCCGCGCCGCACTGCGCGACGGCTTCGTAGTAGCCATAGAGCACCGGCTGCAGCGACGGCATGAAGTCCGGCCAGTTGTTCGGCCCGCGCAAGGCCTGGCCCGCGAGCACGTCGGGATCGTCTTCGGGCAACTCCAGGCCGATGCTGAAGAACTCCTTGTAGTCGGGGCGCGTCGCCTGGTACATCGTGGCGTCGCCGAGCGAATTGAAACCGCGGTGCCGTTTGTTGACCGCCGCGCGCCGCTTCGTTTCCACCGGAAACGCGAAGAACGTGCGCGCGGCTTCCTCGGCCGCGTCGATCACGTGCTGCGGCACGCCGTGATTCACGATGTAGAAGAAGCCGATCGTCGTGCACGCGTCGTAAATCTCGCGGCCCGCGCGCGCGAGCGCGGCGGCGTCGCCCGCGCGCACGCCGGCGAAGTCGATCACGGGAATGGTGGCAACGGACGGCATCGGCGGCTCCTCGAATGGGCTTCTGGGGTACGTAAGGCGCAGGTATCGAAGCGGTATATACCGCCAAAACGCCGGCCGCAAGCTGCATCGCAATGCGTGTTTTCACGGAGCCGCAAGCGCTTGCCGGATAGCGCGCGCAAGGCCGCGCGTGGCCGTTTATCCCTGCGGTTTTTATTTTTTTCGCGCCAAACCTGCGGTATATACTGCGCCGCATACTCGCGCCGCTTCGCGTTCCCGCGCGACTTTCGCTTTGCCACCCGGAGAGAGACCCATGAAGATCGCTGCAGGCTGGAAGCGTGGTTTGCTGATGCTCGCGCTGTGTTCCGCGAGCCTCGCGGCCTACGCCGAAGATCAGCTCACGAAGGTGAAGAAAGCCGGCGAGCTCGTTGTCGGCACCGAGATGCAGTTCGCGCCGTTCGACTTCCTCGAAAACGGCCAGCAGGCGGGCTTCAACAAAGACCTGTTCGCCGAGGTGGGCAAGGAACTCGGCGTGAAGGTGCGCTTCATCGACCTGCCGTGGCCGAGCGTGCTGCCGGGCCTCGAAGCGGGCAAGTTCGACATGGTGGGCGGCCCGCTCACAGTCACGAAGGCGCGCATGGAGCGCTACACGTACACGCTGCCCATCGCCGACGCCACCGACGCGCTGCTCAAGCGCGCCAACGACACCAGCATCAAGCAGTCGTCCGACATCGCGGGCAAGACCGTGGGCGCGGGCAAGGGCTCGGCGCAGCTCGATCAGTTGAAGAGCTATGTCGCCACGCTGCCGAAGGCGCCGGAGATTCGCGAATACGTGGACAACAACCAGGCCTACGCGGACCTCGCCGCCGGGCGCATCGTGGCCGTGGCCAACTCGATGACCAACATCGCCTACGTGGCCAAGCAGCGGCCCGAAACGTTCGCGGTGGTGCAGCCGCCGTTCGGCGCGAAGGTCTACTTCGCGTACTGCCTGCGCAAGGACGCCGACAGCAAGCCGCTCGCCGACGCCTTCAACGCGGCGCTCGTGAAGATGAACAAGGACGGCCGGCTCGCGGCGCTGCAGAAGAAGTGGTTCGGCGTCGCGATGGACGTGCCCTCCACGATGCCCTCCCCGAACTACTGAACTCCTGACATGTTCAGCCTGAGCGCGTTCGTGCAGGGGCTGCCGCTGCTGCTGCACGCGGCGGTGGCCACTGTCTCGATTTCGCTCGCCGGGCTCGTGATCGGCTTCTTCGTCGCGGTGGGCGTGTGCGCGGCGCGGCTTTCGTCGCATCGCGCCGCACGGCTTTTTGCCGGCGCCTACGTGTTCTTCTTTCGCGGCGTGCCGATGCTCGTGCAACTGCTGCTGGTCTACTACCTGCTGCCGTTCGCGGGCATCAACGTGCCGCCGCTCGTGGCCGCCATCAGCGCCGTGTCGCTCTGTTCGGCCTCGTACATTTCCGAGATTCTGCGCGGCGGATTCCTCAGCATTCCGCCTGGACAGATCGAGGCCGCGCGGCTGCTCGGGCTCAATGCGTTCGATACGTTGCGCCGCATTCTCGTGCCGCAGGCGTTTCGCCTCACGCTGCCTTCGCTCGTCAACGAGATGGTGCTGCTCATCAAGGCGTCGTCGCTGATTTCCGTGGTGGGCGTGGCCGAAATTACGCGCACGGCGCAGAACATCGCCGCGAGCACGTATCGTCCGCTCGAAGCCTACGTCGCCGCGGGGCTCATCTACTTCGTGATCTGCGGCACGCTCGCGCTCGTGGCGCACGCCGCCGACGAACGCCTGCAGCACAGCTAGCGCTTGCCGCCCACCGCACACACCGCCATGCAGCAGCTCGATCCCACCGTCATCACGCACAACCTGCCCGCCATCGGCGCGGGCTTCGCGATGACGCTCGGCACGTGGCTTGCCGGCGTCGCCATCGGCATCGTGCTCGGCTTCGTGATCGCGCTGCTGCAACTCTTCTGCGGACGATGGGTGCGCGGCGCGTTGCGCGTCTACATCGAACTGCTGCGCGGCACGCCGTTTCTCGTGCAGCTGTTCCTGCTCTACTACGGCGGGCCGTCATTCGGCATCACGCTCGAACCGCTCACCGCGGGCGTGCTCGGGCTCGGCGTGTACGGCAGCGCCTATTTCGCCGAGGTGTTTCGCGCGGGCTTTCGTTCCGTGCCGCGCGGACATCTGGAAGCGGCGTCGTGCCTCGGCTTCACGCGCTGGCAAGCGGTGTGGCGCATCCAGCTGCCGCAGATGGCCGTGCTGATCGTGCCGGCGCTCGTGAACCTCATCATCGTGCTGAGCAAGGAAACGGCGGTGCTTTCGATCGTCACCGTGCCCGAGCTGACGTTCGTGCTGACCGGCATCGGCTCCGCCACGTTCGCCTTCGTCGAAACGCTGCTCGCGCTGTGCGTCTGCTATCTCGTGCTGGTGGAACTCGCGTCGCGCACCGGGCAGTGGGCCGAGGCGCGGCTCGCACGGTTTATGGCCTGAGCGTGAAGACTGCCTTCACGCGCCTCGCGCTCTGACTGCTGCCTCACAACTTGCTGTCTCACGATTGCCTGCCTCGCGATTCCCGGCCCGATCGCCAGCAAAGCGGAACATCCTGGAAGGATCCGGAACAAGCGGAACAACCCGATGAACGTCATGACCGACCTGCCCTCCTCCTCTTCCGGCGCGCCGGCGCAAGCCACCGGCCGCGCGACGCCGCTCATCGAAGTGCGCGGGCTCGGCAAGCGCTTTGGCGACGTCGAAGTGCTGCGCGGCGTGAACCTGGACATTGCGCGCTCCGAAGTGGTCTGCATCATCGGGCCATCCGGTTCGGGCAAAAGCACGCTGCTGCGCTGCCTCGCCGCGCTCGAAACCTACGACGAGGGCGAGGTGCTCATCGAAGGGCAACTGCTCGGCTATAGCGAACGCAACGGCCGGCGGGTGCGCGCCACAGCGGCCGAGATCAACCGCGTGCGGCGCAACGTGGGCATGGTGTTCCAGCAGTTCAACCTGTGGCCGCACATGACGGCGCTCGGCAACGTCATGGAAGCGCTTGTGCGCGTGCGCGGCCTGCCGCACGACGAAGCACGGCGCCGCGCGGGCGCGATGCTGGAAACCGTGGGCCTTTCGCACAAGGGCGACGCCTACCCCGCGAAGCTTTCGGGCGGCCAGCAGCAGCGCGTGGCCATAGCCCGCGCGCTCGCCATGGAGCCGCACATCATGCTGTTCGACGAGCCGACGTCCGCGCTCGACCCCGAGCTCGTCGGCGAAGTGCTGCAGGTGATGAAGCAGCTTGCGCGCGACGGCATGACGATGGCCGTCGTCACGCACGAAATGGGTTTTGCGGCGCAGGTAGCCGACAAGGTCGTGTTCATCGACCAGGGCCGCATCGCCGTGCAAGGCAATCCGCGCGAGGTGTTTCACGACGCGTCGCATCCGCGGCTGCGGCAGTTTCTGCAGAACTACTTCGACCGCAATGCGTTCTGGACGCGCGCGGAAGACGCGGGCCCGGGCGCGGCATGATGGCGAACGGCGGGCATCGCGGCGACTGTTGCGCCCGGTGCGCTGGGCACGGCATGAGCCTCAAAGGCTTGGCGAGGCTCATCCGCGGCACGCGTCGCTGTTGCGCGTGCTATCCGCGCGCGTGCCCAACGCGAGCTTTATCGACGCATTACACGCATCACTGAACGAGGAGGCTGCGCGATGTCCGTCACCACGCACCACGGGGCACGCGAGAAAGCCGGCGCGGCCAGCCCGGCACACGCCGGCGACGCGCCGGTGGCCCGCTACGAGCAGGTCAAGCACTACATCCGCTCTTCGATCGAAGCGGGCACCTGGCAGCCCGGCGACCGCATTCCATCCGAAAACGATCTGGTGGCCTCGCTCGGCGTCTCGCGCATGACCGTGAACCGCGCGCTGCGCGAGCTCACGGGCGAAGGCTGGCTCACGCGGCTTTCGGGCGTGGGCACGTTCGTCGCGGAGGCCAAGCCGCAATCCACGCTGCTGATGATCGCCCACATCGGCGACGAGATCCGCTCGCGCGGCCACGAATACGCCTGCGAAACGCTGCTCACGCAACGGGAGACGGCGCCGCTCGTAGTCTCGAACGCGCTGGAGTTGCCCGCGGGCGCGTCGGTTTTTCACGTGACGTGCGTGCATCGCGAGAACGGCCTGCCCGTGCAACTGGAAGACCGCTACGTGAATCCCGCCGTGGCGCCGGCCTTCATCGAACAGGATTTTTCGACGGTGCGGCCGTCCGAATATCTCTATGCGGTCGTGCCCGTGCACGACATCGAGCACGTGGTCGATGCCGGCCTGCCCACGCCCGAAGAAGCCGAGCTTTTGCACATCTCGCCGGGCGAGCCTTGTCTCACGCTCGTGCGCCGCACGTGGTCGAACGGCGTCGCGGTGACCTACGCACGCTTCGTGCATCCCGGCTCGCGTTACCGGCTGGGGTGCCGCTTCACGCCGGAGTTCGCGCAGCGGCAAAGCTGAGCGGCGTTCGGGCCACGTCTGTCTCGCGAAAAAATTCGGACTTCGTCAAGCCGTGACCGGAAGGACTGCATTTCGCAGCGGGCACGAATTCGGGGCGGTTGCGTTGCTACACTGCGCGCTCGTCAGTTCAAAGGAGCACGCGACGTGTACCGAAAGGGAATTGCGGTCGAAATCCAGTTTCCACCCGAACGGCTCAACGACGCAGCCGGCGATCCTTACTGGATCGATCTCACGCTGGACGAGGCGCGCCGGCTCTACGAGCAGTTGCGCACGCGCTTTGCCGGCGACACCAGCGCGAATCAGCCGGTGGATACCTTTTCCATCGAATAACCGCTGCGCCGGATCGAAGGCGGCACAGGCGGCACGGGCCGCACGGGCCACACATACGCCGGCATTGCACGACTGAACAAGACGCGGCCCCGGGCCTCACGCGATACTGCGGGCTTTCGACTGCCCACGCCCGATTGCCCCACCCATGCCCATGCTCATTGCCACGCTGGCTGCCGCCGTGTTCGTCGTGCTCTGGTCCACGGGCTTTGTTGTCGCCCGTGCCATCACGCCGTTCGCCGACCCCAACCTGTTCCTGCTCGCGCGCTTCGGCGGCACCGCCCTGCTGTTCGCGCTTGCGGCTCTCGCGGCGCGGGCACGGTGGCCTTCGGGACGCGACCTCGGCAAGCATCTGTTCGCGGGCGCCCTGCTGCAGGGCGTGTACCTGGGCGCCGGATACTGGGCCGTCGCGCAAGGGCTGAGCGCAGGCGTCATGGCGCTGCTCGGGGCGTTGCAGCCGCTTTTCACGGCGGCTGCGGCGGCTCCGCTTTTCGGCGAACGGCTGCATCGACGTGGCTGGGCCGGCATGGCGCTCGGCCTTGCCGGCGTCGCGCTGGTCCTCGCGCCGAAAATCACCGCGCCTGCCGGGCAGGTGACGCACGGCGCCGCGCCGCCGTGGCTCGTCGTGGCCGTGTCGATTCTTGCGGTGGGCGCCATTACCGCCGGCACGCTGTTTCAGAAGACGTCGCTGGCAAGGGCCGACCTACGCAGCGCCAGCGCCGTGCAGAACTTTGGCGCCGCGCTCGTCGCGTGCGTGCTCGCGCTTGCGCTCGGCGAGCACCGCTGGATTCCTTCGCCGGCACTGTGGGCTTCGCTCGCGTGGGGCATCGTCATGCTCTCCGGCGTGAGCGTCACGCTGCTCGTGTGGATGGTTCGGCGTGGCGATGCCGCGCGCGCCACTGCGCTGCTCTTTCTTGCACCGCCGCTCGCGGCCGTCGAGGGGTATCTCGGGTTCGGCGAGACGCTGCTGCCGGTGCAGATTGCCGGCTTCGTACTGGCGCTTGCAGGGGTGACCCTGGCCCGGTCGTGAAGCGCTGATCATCGGCACGGGGCACCCGCTCCACTCGGGGCGTCACGTCCGCTCGGGCGGGGCCGGCTTTCTCTCGATGCCGCTTCGGCGGCTCACGCTCAGTCCGCGGTGTCGCCGCCCGGCGGCAAGTTGGCTCCCGCCTTCGGCCCCGGCAAGGGCGACCATGCCGGGCGTACCTTGCGCTCCGAGTCCACGACCACGAGATAGCGCCCGGCCCAAGGCGTGATGACGCGATCTCCATGCAGCACCCACAGCGGCTTGCCGGCTTCGACGGTGGCTTCGTATTCGGCATCAAGAATGCCGTAGTGATCGAGGAACGCATTGAGCGACGCGGGGATGCGCACACAGCCCTTCGAGTGCCGGACGCCGAGCAGCGGCTCGAGGCGATCGGGGTCGGTTGCGTGCATCTGGAAGCGCATCTGCGAGGTGCCGCCCTTGCCCCACCCGCGCTCGGCCTCAGCCCAGCCGAAATCGAAAATGCGCATGTCGCGTTGGCCATAACCGCGCACGCCGTTCTCGTTCATGGTGCCTTCCGCGCGAAAGTCCATGTTCGCCGGCGTGTGCTCGAATACGCCGAGCGGCGTGACGAAGTGATCGTACTGGCCCGGCAGGCCGGTCGCGACCGGTGACGCGCCGAGCAGTTGCCACCCTTCCACGGGCAGCGCGCGATAGTAGATGAAGAGCGCCTGCACGTTCTCGTTGCGATCCACGAGCACCACGTACTCGCCCGCAAGGCTCCCCAGGTTGTGCGCAGCGAGCGCGCCCTGCAACTGGCCGGCATAGAAGCGCTGATCCGCGTCGGGCACGTCGAGACGGCGCGTGACTTCGTGCGCGAAGGCGTCGCGCATCTTCAGGGCCGCGTTGGGGTCGCCGGGCTTTGCGCCTTCGGGAACGAACAGGCTCGATGCGGCGGGCGTCGATGCGGCCTGTGCAGCCTGTGCGGGTGGTTCGGATGGCGGCAACGATGCGGACGACGCCGGCAGCGACGACTGCGCCAGGGCGGCCGTTGCGACCGCACCGGTCGTGAGGCAGACAAAGAACGTCGCGACGACGTGCGCGGCCCATCGTGACTGCGCCCGAGCTTTCGCCGGCAACATGCGGCGATCCGGCGCGCGATCACTTTCGTGGCGATTGTCCATACCCTCCCCGTGTGTGCCGATACAGCCCGTGCCGGCACAAGTTTGTCCGTTCTGTTTCATGACGTATTCGAAAACAGGCTTCTGCGTATCATGAAGGCTAATGCGTTCAGGCGCATCGACGCGCGCGTCGTAAGGCCGCGCATCGAGGTCGCATCATGAACAATCACGCATGATGCATGCCCGAAACAACTGGCCTGGCCAATCTTGAGTAGTGTGGAGCAGATGGATGACGTCCGCTGCCCACGAGGCCACGAAGGAGATCGCCCCATGAAGCCATCGAATCATGCCGCGCACGAGGCGCGCATCCGCGCGGAAATGCGCGTGACGCCCGACATCGATCTCGCCGCCGAAATCGAACGGCGCGTCGCGTTTCTCGCGCGTTATCTGCGTGCTAACGGATTGAAAGCCTACGTGCTGGGCATCAGCGGCGGGATCGACTCGGCCGCGGCCGGGCGACTCGCACAACTGGCAGTGGAGCGGCTGCGCGCCGACAACTATGAGGCGCGCTTCGTCGCGATGCGTCTGCCCTATGGCACGCAACACGACGAAGCCGATGCCCGGCAAGCGCTTGCGTTCGTACGCGCCGACGAAACGCTGACCGTCGACGTCCGCCCGGCCGCGGACGCGATGATGACCTCGTTGGCCGCAAGCGGCCTTTCATTCGCGAGCCACGAACAACAGGACTTCGTGCACGGCAACGTCAAGGCGCGGCAGCGGATGATCGCGCAATACGCGGTGGCGAGCGCACGCACGGGCATCGTGATCGGCACCGATCACGCCGCGGAATCCGTCATGGGTTTCTTCACGAAGTACGGCGACGGCGGCGCCGACGTGTTGCCGCTGGCCGGCCTCGACAAGCGGAAGGTGCGCGCGGTAGCGAAAGCGCTGGGCGCATCCGAAGCGCTGACGCAGAAGATTCCCACCGCGGATCTCGAAACGTTACGGCCGCAGCGTCCGGACGAAGAGGCTTATGGCGTGACCTACGAGGTCATCGACAATTTTCTGGAAGGCAAGCCCGTGAGCGAAGAGGCGCGCGAGACCATCCTCCGTTTCTATGACGTCACGCGGCACAAGCGCGCATTGCCTTACACGCCATACGACGAGTGGCCTGGCCGCGACGGGTGAAGTCAACGCGTCGACGGGCAAGCGTGGGGGCTACGGCGAGGCCAGTGCCGACGCATCATGTTTGCGCGGGGGGCCTGATGTCGTGAGCACGTGGCGTTCGCGTGGTGCGCTTTGAGTGCTTCACTCGCTTCGCGCACTGGCACGCGCTCCCGCTATTAACGCGGGCTCGCGCTGAGGAATGCCAGCACCCTCAAGCCTCTCAAGAGCCGTTGTCGCCAGACCTTTCGGCACTCGCGCTCGCGCCGTCGTCAAGTTCTCCCTCGCAGCGGCGCCCAAGACGCCCGTACCGCGCCGGCCAGTTGCCGACGATGGCGGCCTGTGCCTCGGCCAGCGTCATGCGCCCCGCGCACACGCATCGCTTCAGCCTCGCGGTCAGCAATTCCTTGCGGCGCTCGCCGGCGTGCCCGGCCCATGGGCGCAGCTCGAAATTCGCGGCAGCGTCCGGAGAACCACCCAGCACGATAGGCACGCGGCGATCCAGCGCGTACGAGGTGCCGTCCTCGGCATCGATACCATGCTTCGCCAGCATGCGGTCTTTGCGGGCCATGATGCTGTCGAGCGACGGAGACACCGCGTCGGCATAGCCGGGCCGGCAGATCGTGTCGGCAACCGAGTGCTGCGTCACACGGTCGTCGAGCAGCGCGGCGTCTTGCGCCCACGCAGTGTGCATGCCCTGCATGCCGATCAGCCCGATTGCGAGTGCGACTACGGTGCGTACTCTCCGCTCACGCAGCGTCTTCACGCCTCCACCAGGCGACAGGCGCGCCGTCTGGCGATTCTCTTCTGTGTCTGCGTCCGATGTGTTTCCTGTGCTGGCTGTTTTCCCTGCGTTCATTGGTCGGCACACCATGGATGCGGAATGGATGAGTTGAAGGCAATTAAAACATATCGAGGATGGCTGCGTCGTGAAAGACTGCCGTGGTCGCATGCGCCGCGGCAGCGTCGGGGCCAGCGCCTATGCGCCACGCCCGCCATTCACAGCGTCAAATTGGCACCCCCTTGGCCATCGAAGACATGGCACTTGTCCATCTGAAAAACAGAATCGTGTCGTTCTTCACGCCGCTTGTTCGCGAGCGCCTCGAGGTGGCCGGCGGCCGGCGGTCGGCGGTCGGCGGTCGGCGGTCGGCGGTCGGCGGTCGGCGGTCGGCGGTCGGCGGTCGGCGGGCAAGCGGCACGCGAACGGAACACCGGCAACTGGAGCCGGCCGTGTGGCGACGCGTGATCGAATGATCGAAGTCAATCTGATAGGCCCCTACCTCACGCGCCGCAACGTGGTACCGCACATGGTGGCAAAGGGCTTGGGACGTATCGTCAACATCGCCTCCGTGGCCGGCAAGGAAGGCAATCCGAATGCGTCACGCTACAGCGAGTCGACGGCCGGTGTGACGCGCCTCACCCAATCGCCTGGCAATGGGCGTGCCAACAACCAAGCACATTCGGGCGTTCACGCTGCGCGGAGCGGGCGCCGACAACCACGATCAAGGCCAGCGACACTGGATCGACGATCACTGCGCAACGCCGACGAGCCGCTACCCCGAGTACCGCAGCAGCCGGCAGAGCTTCGCTGCTGACGCACGTATTCGACGATTCCGTTGCTCACGCGCCGCCTTGCGAACAGGCTGCCGGAGCAAAGCTTGCGATGCATGCTCAAGCATTCGCTTCGGCTGACCGACCGTTGGAGCTGCAAGGAGTCGTGGTGTGTCGAATGTGCCCGTGTGCGAGACGACACAACTTCGTGACAAGGCGCGTACGGCTCATGGACCTGTCTCCTGGAAGTTATGTCGTGACGCCCTTAACGCACCCTTAACGCGCCCTTAAGGCGAGAGGGCAATTCTTGACTTATGCCGCATGCACGCATGGAGACTGTGAATATTTCTGAACTCCGGTCGGCGCTCAGGCCAGGCGCATTTCGCTAGCCATCTCTTCCTCCATGGCCGAGCTGCGAGGCGCACTCGAGCGGAGGGGCACGCTTAAAAAGATCCGATGCCGCATTGTCACGAATAGTCAAATCCGGCACCTGTCAGCGCTACCGCGATGTATGCTCAGCGAGCAGGTTCTATTGTTGAGGTCCTACGTAGTCCAAATTGTGTTTCAACGACGGGGAGGGAATAAAAATGGACGTATCCAGTTTCGTTTCGCCATTGCTGGCCGCCTTGGGAGGTTTTCTACCGAAGATCGCCGGAGCCATTGGCCTTTTGATCGTCGGTTGGATCGTCGCCGCAGTTCTTCGAGTGGTCGTACGCAAGCTCCTGTCCGCATTGAAGGTGAATCAGCAGATCGCGCACGGCACAGGTCAGGTGATTCGCGTCGAACAGGGCGTCGCGGCGGGCGTGTTCTGGTTTGCGATGCTCGTCACCGTCGTCGGCGTGTTCAACGCGCTGAATCTCTCCGCTGTCTCGAATCCCTTTTCCGCGCTCATTGCGCGGATGGTGGATTACCTTCCGAACCTGATCGGCGGCGTCACGCTCGCGTTGATCGCGTGGCTCGTCGCATCGCTACTGCGTAGTCTGGCGAACCGCGCGCTGAGATCGGGCAAGTTAGACGACAAGCTCACGGGCGGCGCGGGCATCGCGCCGGTGAGCGGCTATCTGGGCGACGTTCTGTTCTGGCTCGTGATCCTGATGTTCCTGCCCGCGGTACTGTCCGCGTTTGCGCTGTCCGGGCTGCTCGCGCCCGTGCAAGGCATGGTCGACAAGCTGCTCGGCGTCGTGCCGAACCTCTTTGCGGCGGCGGTGATCGGCTTCGTGGGCTGGATCGTCGCGCGCGTGCTGCGCGGGCTCGTGACCAACCTGCTCGCCGCGGCGGGCGCGGACAAGCTGGCGCAGAACCTGGACAGCCCGACGCCGGTGCGCGTATCGAGCCTCGTTGGCACCCTCGTCTACGTGTTCGTATTCGTGCCCACGCTGATCTCCGCGCTCGATGCCCTGAAAATCGAGGCGCTCTCGGGCCCTGCGACCAACATGCTCAACCAGTTTCTCGGCGCGGTGCCGGACCTCTTTGCGGCCATCGTGATCGTGACGGTCACGTTCTACGTTGCGCGCTTCGTTGCCGCGCTCGCGCAAAAGCTGCTCGTCGCCGCGGGCGTCGACGGGCTACCCGGCGCACTGGGTCTTGAGCGCGTGTTCTCCGGCATGCTGCAGCCGTCCGTGCTGGCCGCGCGCCTGATCGTGTTCTTCGCAATGCTGTTCGCGACAGTCGAGGCCGCCAACCGGCTCGGCTTCACGCAGGTACGCGACGTCGTGACACTGTTCATCGAGTTCGGCGGCCATGTGCTGATGGGCGGCATGATCCTCGTGATCGGTTTCTGGCTCTCGAATCTCGCGCGTCGCGTCATCCAGCAAGCGGACAACGAACATAGCGAACTGTTCGCCCGCATCGCGCAGTTCGCCATTCTCGGCCTCGTGTTCGCGATGGGGCTTCGCGCGATGGGCATTGCCAACGAGATCGTGCAACTCGCGTTTGGCCTCGTGCTCGGCGCAATCGCTGTCGCTGTGGCGCTCTCGTTCGGTCTGGGCGGCCGCGAGGCGGCGGGCAAGCTGCTTGATCGATGGATAGGCCGCGGCCGGTCAGGCGAATAATCGTGGGGGCGCGAGTCACGTCGCGCCCCGCGCAATGCGGTAATTGCCTCGCCTGAAAACCGTGCGACTCGTCTACCGGCCGGCAGAAGACCGGTCGATGACCTTCGTTCTGACGCGCGCATTCATTCACCAGAACAACGTCACGTTGGAGCGCCCGGCACCAGGCTTCGGCTACGTACGCATCAGCGGTTTCAACGAGCAGACCGTGCCCGATCTCGTGGACCGTTTGAAGGTCCAGAACGTGGGCGTTCAACCGGATCTGCCCGTGGACGACCACCCGCCCGATCAATCCGGCGACCTGCCTGCCGTGAGGGAGATCGATCTCGATCGCCATCTATCGAGCCACGACGGTCGCCCGGACACCGCGCTGGAGCAACGCATGCGCGTGAGGTCACAGGGCAACTGCAGACAATCGAGGCTCAACGTGCGCAGTCGTCCAACTCGAGCGTCGGTAGGCGGCCGACGACTCAGCCAGTGGTGTACGGCAAACCCGGCGACTTCATGCTGAGCGAGGTGCTGAACTGGTTGCAGCACAAGCCGGTGAGCTTGTCGAAAGCGAAGCCGGAATAGTGCGCGACACCACCGCAGTCGACACACCGCCAATGCATCGCTGATGCATCGCGCTTGCCGCCACCGAGACCGACGGCAAGCGCAACGCCGCCACCTGACGCCTGGCGCTTAACCGCGACGCCGCTAACTCGCCTTGCGTGCCTGGAGCGCCCGAATGCGGCCCACCGCCGCCGTGTCGGACACGGTTGCGTCGTACATCTTCGCGAGGTCAGCCTTGAGCGCGGTACGTGATCCGCCGTCCAGATAGACCATGTGCCCCGATGGGTAGAACCGCGCCGACAGGTTTTGCCGCACCGACTGGCTCACGAGCGGCATCTGCTGGAGATCGAGCACCGTCTGGTAGAACGGCGTGACGAAGTCGTAGAAGCCGTTTGCCGAAAGCACCTTGAGATCGACGTTGAGCGCCATCACGGCCGCGAGATCGCCCGCCGTATAAAGCACGATGTTGCCCTTCGAGTCCAGGCCCTTCTGTTCGCCCGTTGGGTCGATGTGGCTGAAGTCCCAGTTCAGGAACGCCTGGTCGTTCAGATCCGTGAACGACGAGTTCGACGTGTACTTGAGCTGCTCGTTCAGGTACTGGTTCCACATCGCGGTGTAGACGCCGCTCACCGCCGTCATGGTCGGATCGTTGCCGCCCGAGTTCGGATCGATTTTGCCGGCAATGCCGGTATCGATAGCGGTGACGCGACCGTCATAGGCGCCCAGCGCCACGCCTTTCGACTTGAGCAACGTCGTCAGGAAGAGCGAATTGCCGCGGCTGTCGTAGGCTGCAACGTCGAGGCTCCATGCAAGCAGCGTCGTCTTGTCGATGCCGGTGTACTCGGAGAGCTTTTCCACCGTGGCGTCGTCGGTCGACGGAAACTTGCGCAGAGCGGCGAGATAGTCGGTGCGCGCGAACTGCGCGACCTCTTCCACGAACGCACCCAGGTCCGTTGGTGTGGGCGCCACGCCGAGTTTGCGGTGATACCACGCGTCCGCTGCTGCCGTAGGCAGCGCACCCACCGGATTGCCCGCCTGTGTGTAGTCGAGGATCGACGACTGCAGCGTGACGCCGTTCAGATCCACGCCGTCCTCATGCAAGCGGTACGCGAGCACGCAACTGCGTGCCGTGCCGTACGACTCGCCGAACAGATACTTCGGCGAATTCCAGCGGTTGTTCTTTGTGAGGAACCGCTTGATGAACTGCTTGATGGAGTCGGCGTCTTTGTCCACGCCCCAGAAATCCCGGTTCTTGTGCGGCGCGATGGCTGCCGAATAGCCTGTGCCCACCGGGTTGATGAACACGAGGTCGCTCTTGTCCAGCAGACTGTCCGGGTTGTCTTCGAGCTGATACGGCGCGGGCGGCGTGAAACCCGGCATCGAAGTCTTGATGCGCTTCGGCGCAAACGAGCCCAGCAGGACGAACACTGAAGACGAGCCCGGCCCCCCGTTATAGAAGAACGTGACGGGCCGCGCTTCTTCTTTCTGCCCGTCTTCTGTGAACGCCACATAAAAGATCCTGGCATTCGGCTGCGAACTGCTCGGGTCGACCGTGACGAGGTGGCCCGCCGTGGCCGTGTAGTTGATCTTCTTGCCGCCAATCACGATGGAATGCTTCGTAATGGCCGCGCTCTCGCTCGTATCCGTAACCGAATCGTCGGGACCGTTGCCATAGGCGACGGGGTCGAAGAATGGCTGGTCGCCGCTGCGGTGCGCTGCCGGCGACGACGGCACCGGAGAAGGTGCCGCCGCCAGTGCGGACGAAGCCGCGGAGGCTACCGACGCGCGCGATGCGGGCGACGCGTGGGAATTGTGGGACGACTGCACACTGCCGGAAGCTGAATCGGGGTTCGTCATGATCGCTCCATCGGATTCGTTATGCGTTTTCACGCCACGCGACCGCCCGGTGGCGAGTCGCGCCAGACGGAAACCGCCGGCAAGCCGGCGGCCCTTTCACCACACCACGTTCGCCAACGACTATAGAGCCGCGGCGATTTTCTGACCATTGGGGCTGCCAAGCCCCGTGCAGGCGTCCCAGCCCGGCGCCGCCTCGAAACTGCCGTTGTTACCCTGGGTGATGTCGTTGCACACGCGTTGAGCCTTATACAGCTTCGGATTGATGAACCCGGCCGGCTGGCCCTTCGCTGCATTGATGCGCGCGATCAGTCCCGCCCACAACGGCGCCACGGCGCTCGTTCCGCCCACCACCGTTTGCGTGCCGTCCACCAGCACTTCATAGCCCGTTGCCGGCGATGCGTCTCCCGCAACATCGGGCACGCCGCGGCCGGAAAGCGCAATTTTCGAACCACCGGTTCGCGTTACGCTCAAGCCTTCCTGCCAGGCAGGGACCGGGAACGCCCCGCTCACCCCGCCACCGCCCGCGCCGCCTGAAGGTCCGTCGTTCCAGACGGTTTCGCTCGTCACCGACTGACCCGATGCCTGCACGCTCGTGCCGCCGCAGGCAAGCACATACGGGCTCGATGCAGGAAAGTCGACGTGATCTGCGCCGTCGCTCACCCCGTCGCTCGATCCACTGTCGCCCGATGCCACACATACCGTAACGCCCACCGCGACCGCGGCTTGCAGCACGTTGTTGAAGGCCTGCAGCGATTGCGCCGTCCACGCCGTTTCCGGTGCCCCCCAACTGATCGCGATGACGGATGGCTTGTGCGTGGTGTCGTGCACCGCACGGCTCACCGCGTCGACGAAGCCGGCATCGCTGTTCTGAGTGAAATAGACGGCGATGGTCGCGCCCGGCGCAACGGCGCCCGCGATCTCGATATCGAGCGCTACTTCGCCGTCGGGCCCGCCCGGGTCGCCTGTCGGCCGATTGCTGCCCTGGTCCACGCCCACGGCCACCACCTTCGGCGCCGGCATGCCGAGGCTCGAGAAATACTGCTGCAGGTCGGCGTTGCGATATCCGCCGCCCAGTTCGATGACGCCAATGCATTGGCCGGCGCCGTCGCCAGCCGGAAACTCGTAGAGCGCGGCCAACTGCGGCGGCGTGAACGACGCGGTTTCGCGCGCCTGGGCCGGCCGGAACGGGGGGCGGATACGAAAGTGCGGCCGCGCCTGCGGACGATTGTCCAGCCCGAGCACGGCGGTGACGACGCCGTGCAGATCGTCTGGCAAGTTGACCGGCCCGGTGCGCCCGCGATAGCGGCCGATGGTGTGATGCTCGTAATGCTGCAATTCGACGTCGAACGCCTTCTGGAATTCGGCAATCGTGCCCTTCAGCACGACGGTGCACGCGGCGGCGTCGGAGCGGACGACGGCCAACCCATGCTGCGCCGCGAAAGCCTGCACCTTGGCAAGGTCGTCAGCGGGCGTGCCGAAGCGCTTCGCGAACTCTTCCCTCGAAAGCGGCTTCGCGTCCGGGGCGCCGGACTCCAGCTTCTGCATGAGCGCGTGAAACGCCGGTTCGTCCCGGCGACGCAGCATGACCACCACCTCGATTACCTCGGCCGGGTCGCAATGCCCAACCACCTTTGATCCTTCAGCAACTGCACGCTCACTTCCTGCCAGCGGATGTTTCGCCATGGTTTCGACACCTCCGGAATGCACGACGGTAGCCACGCGTTGCCCGCGCCGGGCACGGCCGCAGCACGCGCGCTGCGACTCGAACCCGAGGGGAATTTCGTTTCAGTGGGATAGCGCAGAACCGTCCGACAAAACCATTCAAGCACAGTTCCTGCGCACCGGCACCTGTCCGTATGGCCGATGGCGACGCATTCAGAAGATGACGCATAATGGGCCGCCCGCAGCTTCCGGTGCGTCGCAGTGCGCAACCGGGCGAAGCGCGGCGCACACCATCGAAGAACGAGGAATTCCCATGTCCATTTCCATGTATCAAGCATCGGTGCCCGTGCTGCTGCACGGCTTGACCAACCTGCAAGCCATTCTGGGCAAAGGCGAAGCGCACGCGGCCGAAAAGCAGATCGATCCTTCGGTGTTCACGGGCGCACGCCTGTTCCCGGACATGCTGCCGCTCGCGCGCCAGATCCATATCGCGACCGACACCGCCAAAGGCTGTGCTGCGCGGTTGGCCGACGTGGAAGCGCCGCGCTACGAGGACGTCGAATTCACGTTCGACGAATTGCAGGCCCGCATCCAGAAGACGATCGATTACCTGAAGGAATTCAAGCCCGCGCAGATCGACGGCTCCGAAGAGCGCACGATCACGCTCAAGATGCGCACCGGCCCCATCGAATTCACGGGCATGAGCTATCTGCTGCACTTTGTGCTGCCCAATTTCTTCTTCCACGTGACCACGGCCTACGACATCCTCCGCCACAACGGTGTGGAACTGGGCAAGCTGGATTACCTCGGAGCAAAGCGGGCCGCTTGAAGATGTAGAAGGCGTTGGAGAGTGCCGCTGCGGCGGTCTTGATCGCCCAAATCGCCTCAACAATCGCTTCAATCGCCTCAATCGAGCGAGAGTCGCACCGCGAACCCGATCAGCGCAGCCGAAAATGCCCAGCGCTGCGCAGTCTGCGCGAGTGGATGCGCGCGGACCCAGTTCGCGATGCGTGCCGCACCCAGCACGTAGAGGGCGTCGAAGCACGCGCCCATTGTGACCAGCACGACGCCCAGCTCCGTGACCTGAAACGCCACGGGGCCAGCGTCGGCACGCACGAACTGGGGCAATAGGACTGAGCAGAACAGCAGGGCCTTCGGGTTGAGCAGGTTCGTCAGCAGCCCCTTGACGAAGTCGACGCGCCGCGGCCGCTGCAGCGCCGCCGACACCGCGGCTGCGCTGGCCGCAGGCTGACGAGGCGTGGCCGCGCGACTATCGCCAGCTCCGGCCCCCGGCAACGCAAACACGGGCGAACGGAATATCTGCACGGCGACCCATGCCAGATAAACCGCGCCCGCATACCGCACCACCTCGTAGAGCCAGGGTGCGTTGTGAAGCAGCGCGGCCACGCCGCACGCAGACAGCGTCACGTGCGTCGCGCGCGCCGCGCCCAGGCCGGCTGCGGCCGCGAGGCCGCTGCGCACGCCTCGTCCGATACTGGTTTGCAGGATCAAGGCCATGTCGGGGCCCGGCAAGGCATAGACAACGATCAGTGCGGCAACGAAGACGACCAGAAGGTGAGTGGAAACCATCGCAGAAAACCCCGGCAGGAACCCGTTTTGTCGGGCTCTATATTGCTATCGCGACACGAGGGATTTCTGGCGACTTTCAGTCCGTGGCCGGCTTCGCCTGGAGGAATACGCTAACATCCGCACTTAATTTCGAGAATTCCATTTTCACCGTGAACACCCCCGAACTCGACAGGATTGACCGCGCCATCCTCTCCGCCGTACAGGCGGATGGCCGCATCCCGAACGCGCGCCTCGCCGAAACGGTGGGGCTCAGCGAAACGCCCTGTGCTCGGCGTCTGAAACGACTCGAACAGGAAGGCTATATCGAGCGGTATCGGGCCATGCTCTCGCGCGAAGCGCTCGGGCTCGGTGTGGTGGCGTTCGTGTACGTGCGCTTTGCCGTCCACGACCGCGCGCTCGCCGACCGCTTCGAACGCGAGGTGTTGGCCATTCCCCGCATCCTGTCGTGTCATAACGTCTCGGGCAGTGCCGATTACATCCTGCAGGTCGTTGCCCGCGACCTGGACGACTACGGTACGTTTATGCGCGACGAGCTTCGCTGCCTGCCGGGCGTGACGTCCGTGGAATCGTCGCTATCGCTGCGCGAAGTGAAGGCCAACGGCGGACTGCCCGTGCCGTGAGCAGCACGGGTTGGCGGGCGCGCCGCAGAGACCTTGCCGCCCTGCGGGCGGATCTCGTCGTCGCTCGCACCGTCGCCTTCCGCAGCCCGCCGCACGCCCGGTCCACCCCGATCCACGGTCCCGCCGAGCGCGAGCCGTTTGTCCCGAATCTGATTTGAACCTGACGGAGCATCCATGACACCCGAAGAAGCACGAGCCGAAGAAACCCGCGCAATGGACCGTGTGCTCGCGGCGACGCAGCGCGTCCACACCACCTTTGCCGCCCTTCAGTCCCAGTTTCCGCCCAAGGGCGACGGACGCCCGTCGCAACTCGCCTTGCAGACGTTCGACGCCGCGCTGGAGGAGCTCGAAGAAGCCCAGGCAGCGTTCGACGAATTGCTGAACGACCTGCTTGACGGGAACCGCTGACCGGCATACCTACCCGCCCCGGTCGCTTGCCAGCCGGCGAAGCACGATGGATCGAGCACGCAGGCGACCGGAACCGATTCGAAGGTGCCTTGCGGGACAGACCGTTAGTTGCGAACAAACATTCGAGGCGTCACGCCCCAATGCGCTCGCTCGCCAGCGAAACGCCATCCGCGTTCACGCTGTCTCACCCGATATCCGGCGCCGGCGCGCCGCGATAAGGGAAACAAGGGGGACGGCATGAAAACCATCCGCATCGGCATTTCGGGTTGGCGCTATGCGCCCTGGCGCGGCGTGTTCTATCCGCCCGGGCTGCGGCAGGCGCAGGAACTGCACTACGCCGCGCAGGCGTTGCCCACCATCGAGATCAACGGGTCGTTCTACAGCCTCATGCGCCCGTCCGATTACGCCGGGTTCTACGAGCAGACGCCGCCCGGCTTCGTCTTCGCCGTCAAGGCGCCGCGCTTCTTGACGCATCGGTTGCGCCTCAAGAACATCGAAGCCGCGTTTGGCAACTTCCTCGCATCGGGCGTCTTCGAACTCAAGGAAAAACTCGGCGTCTTGCTCTGGCAGTTTCCGGGCTCGTTTCGGTTCGACGCCGAGCGCTTCGAGCACTTCTTCGCCCTGCTGCCGCGCGACACGCAAACGGCGCTCGACTTCGCACGCGAGCATCACGACGAGCGCGTCGCCGGCCGCTCGACTCTGGCTATCGACCGCAAGCGGCCGCTGCGCCACGCCATCGAGATCCGGCACGAAAGCTTCCTCTGCGAAGCCTTCGTCGATCTGCTGCGCCGCCATCGCATCGCACTCGTGTTCGCGCATTCCGCCGGCAAGTGGCCCTATGCCGAAGACGTGACGAGCGACTTCGTCTATCTGCGGCTACATGGCAGCGAGCAGATGTACCACGGCGCCTATCCCGACGACGCCCTCGCCCGTTGGGCCGAACGGATCGCGGCCTGGCATGCGGGCGCGGAGCCCGCGGACGCCCGGCGCATCGGACGCCCGGCACCGAAGCCGCGCGGCCAACGCGATGTCTTCTGCTATTTCGACAACGACGTGAAGGTGCGCGCACCGTTCGACGCGCGCCGCCTGATGACCCGCCTCGGGCTCGATGCGCACCTCCCGCCCCTGCCCGAATACGAAGGCAAAGCACCCCGCACGGGCAGCCGCCCGCCATCGCCGGCAAGCGACCGGGAAGGCAGACCGGAAAGCAGCCCAAAAAGCCGGTCCAAAGACGGGCCCAGAAAGCGCCCCGGCCACTCGCCGCGCGAATTGACTAAACGATCGCTTATGCATCGCCCGAAAAAACGCTGCAAGTCTGTTGCACGCTTCGCGTAAACCCCCGTGAGTCGCCGTCCCCCGCCTTGCCGTAATAACGCGTAGATGCTGGCCGGCCGCGGAATGGAACATCGCGCCGATGCCTCGCGCGCCACTCGAGCCGCGTGCCTGGCAGCCTTTATAAAAGCGTGACCGAGGTGACTGTGATCCGACTCTCCAATTTCCGTCTCACGACGCGTATTTCCGCAGGCTTCGCCGCAATGATCCTGCTCGTGCTCTGCGCGAGCGGCGCCGCGCTATGGGCGGTGCAACTCGCCAGCTCGGAGCACGCTGCGGGCGGCGCCGACGGCACCGCCACAAGCACAGCGGCGAGCGCGCTCGTGCCGGTGGTGATCGTGTCGTCGGGGCTGGCGGTCGCGGTAGGCGTGATGCTGGGCTGGGGCATCCGGCGCGCCATCAAGACGCCGGTCGAGGGCGTGGTCGCTACCGTGGGCCGCATTGCGGGCGGCGATCTGGCGACGAAGATCGAATCGGCCGGTCGCGACGAAATCGCGTGGCTCAACTACGAACTCAACATGATGCGCAAGAAGCTCCAGTCGACCATCGCCGAAGTCCGACAGTCCGCGGAAACGGTGGCGCAGGCCTCGTGCGAGATCGCCGCCGGCAACAACGACTTGAGCACGCGCACCGAACAGCAGGCACTGAGCCTGCAGCGCACCGCGCACTCCATCGCCGCGCTTACGGACGCCGTGAAGAACAACGCCGAGCACGCCGCGCAGGCCAACGAACTGGTCGCCTCCGCGAGCGAAGTGGCTACCGAAGGCGGGCGCACGATGAGCGAAGTCGTCGCGACGATGGGCGAGATCAACACGAGCGCGACGAAGATCGGCGACATCATCAGCGTGATCGACAGCATCGCGTTCCAGACCAACATCCTCGCGCTCAACGCCGCGGTGGAAGCCGCCCGCGCCGGCGAGCAGGGCCGCGGCTTCGCTGTGGTCGCAACCGAGGTGCGCGCGCTCGCGCAGCGCAGCGCCACGGCGGCCAAGGAGATCAACGAGCTCATCAGCCGCTCCGTGGAGCGCATCGAAACGGGTGTGCGGCTCGTGGACGTGGCCGGCCGCACCATGGAAGAGATCGTGAAGAGCGTGAAGCAGGCCGAGCAGATCATGGGCGAGATCAGCACGGCCACGACCGCGCAGCGCACCGGCATCGAGCAGATTCACACGGAGATCGCGCAGATCGATAACGCCACGCAGCAGAACGCGGCGCTCGTCGAGCAGGCGTCGGCGGCGGCCGGGTCGCTGCAGGAACAGTCGCAAACGCTGGCCGAAGCCGTGAAGATCTTCCAGGTGAAGAAAGCCGGTTAACGCAGGCGGCCGTCCGTCTAGTCCTACCGGTTCAGGCCTACGTTTCGCTCCAGAGCCGCAGCAGGTTGTGATAACAGCCGACGAGGCTGCGGCGCGCCGCGTCGTCGGCGCCTGTTGCATTGAGGCGCTGGATCGCCGTGTCCATGTCGAACAGCAGCGCGCGCTGCGTGTCGCTGCGCACGAGGCTTTGCACCCAGAAGAAACTCGCGAGCCGCGTGCCGCGCGTGACCGGCGTCACCTGATGCAGGCTCGTTGCGGGATACACCACCATGTGCCCGGCCGGCAGCTTGACCTGATGCATGCCGTAGGTGTCTTCGATCACGAGTTCGCCGCCGTCGTATTCGTCGGGGTCGCACAGGAAGAGCGTCGCCGAAACGTCGGTGCGCAGCTTCACGCCGTTCGGCAGCACGCGCACCGCGCCGTCGACGTGACTGCCGAACGTCATCCCGCTCTCGTAGCGATTGAAGAGCGGCGGATACACCTGATTCGGCAGCGCCGCGCTGATGAAGAGCGGATTGCACTCGATGGCGCCCACGATCACGTCGCCCAGTTCGCGCGCCACCGGCGAATGCTCGGCGATCTGCTGGTTGCGCTTCACGGGCGCGCCCTGATAGCCCGCTGTCGCGCGGCCATCCACCCACGCGTCGCCTGCGCCTTCCAGACGCTCGCGCACGTAGCGCACCTGGTCGGCGGTCAAAACATCGGGAATGGGCAGCAGCATGGGTGGACCTTCGATACAGATTGAATGACGCCCGCCGCATTCAGAGGCGAGCTTGAAAGCGCGTTCAAAACCGGCTTCAGAACCGGCTTCAGAACCGGTAATTCGCCGTCGCCAGCAGCGTGCGCCCAATGCCCGGCACCGACCGGCCGCCGTCCGACTGAATCAGCGCGTCGTAGTAGCGCTTGTTCGTCAGATTCAGCACGTTCAACTGCACGTCGTAGCGCTTCGTGTGATAACCCGCCATCGCGTCCCAGCGCGTATAGCCGCCCACCTCGACGAGATTCGTGTTGGCCGCATAGCGCGCGGACATGTAGGTCGGCCCGCCGCCGATCTGCCAGTGCGGCGTGATCGCATAGGTGCTCCACAGCGTCAGCGTGTTGCGCGGCGTATTGGCCGGCACGTGGCCCTGGGTGCCGTCGCGTGCGGAGACGATGCGCGCGTCCATGTACGTGTAACCCGCGAAGATCTGCCAGCGCTCCGTGAGGCGGCCCGTCGCGCTCGCCTGGAAACCGTTCACGCGCACGTCGCCGTCGAGCGTGTATTCCGTCGACGACACCTGGGTTCGCGCGTTGCGCTTTTCCTGCTGGAACAGCGCCGAGGTCACCGAGAGGTTGCCGTTCAGCAGGTCCCACTTGCTGCCCACTTCGAACGAACGCGTCGTTTCGGGCGGCAGGTTCTGCGTGAGGTTCGTGACCGTGAGCGCTTCCAGCGACGGATTGAACGACGTGCCGTACGACGCGTAATACGACTGCCAGTCGCTCGGCTGCCAGATCACGCCGCCGCGCACGCTCGTGTAGTTGTTGGTCTGCGCGGCATACGAAGGCGCGTTGATGGTGTTCGAGATGTGCGCCTGGTAGCGGTCCCAGCGCAGCCCGCCCACCACCTTCCAGTGCTGGCCGAGCGAGACCGTGTCGTTGACGTAGGTCCCAATCGAATTCGCCGACGACGACGCGTAGTTGCCCTTCGTCGTGGTCACGCCGGCCGGATCGGACAGATAGACCGGATCGATCAGCGACACCACGGGCAGGTTGCCGCGCGTGTAGGCCTGGTTCGAGTAAGTCTCGTGGCCCAGTTCGACGCCCGCGATCAGGTCGTGCGCAATGGGACCGGTCGTGAATTTGTACTGCGCCATCGTGTCGTTGTAGATGGCGTGGTTCTGGATCACGCGGTCATGGCTTTGCAGCTTCACGTACAACTGGCTCAGCGGAATCTGCGTGTAGTTGCCGTTCGAGAGCGCGGTGCTCGTGGCGAGCGGCCCCGTGAGCACCGCCTGCGGCGCGGTTTCGCGCGCGTCCGTCATGGAGTGCGAAATCTGCGTGCGGTTGGTGATCGTGAAGTGGTCGTTGAAGCGGTGCTTGATGCTCGCGTTGAACGTCTGCACGTCCTGGATCGTGCGGTCCGACGTGATGCCGTAATACGTGTTGCGCGACACGGGCGCGGGATGGCCGTTGAGCGGCGGCACGCCGTAATCGGGCTGATCGTAGTTGTGCTGGATGAGCGCGGACAGCGTGATCTCGGTGGGCGTGCCGATACCGAAGCGCGCTTCGGGCGCAAAGCCGTAGTCCTTGTTGTGCATCTCGTCACGGCTCGAGCCGAGCGACTGGCCGAACGCGTTGAGCCGGATCGCCGACGTATCCGTGAGCGGCCGGTTCACATCCACCGCGGTGCGATAGCGGTCGTCGGTGCCGATCATCGTGGAAATTTCCGCCGAGGGCGTGAGATTCGCCTTCTTCGTGACCTGGTTGATGACGCCGCCCGTGGAGCCGCGGCCGAACAGCATCGACGAAGGCCCGTACAGCACTTCCACGGCTTCCAGGTCGAACGTGTCGCGATAGTATTGGTTGCGGTCGCGAAAGCCGTCCAGGTAGATGTCGTTTTGCGCCGTGAAGCCGCGCAGGTTCACGTTGTTGCCGATCTGCCCGCCCTCCGCGCCGCCGATCGTCACGCCCGGCGCGTTGCGCAGCGCGTCCTGAAACGACGTGGCGGCCTGAGAGTTGAGCAGCGCCTTGTTGATGACGGTAACGGTCTGAGGAATGTCCCGCAGCGACGTGGGCGTCTTCGCGCCCACGGTCGCGCGGTCGGCCTGGAAGTCGTGCTGGTCGGTGGCGCTGGACACCACGACAGCAGGCAAAGTGCCTTCGCTGGCAAGCTGGGTGCCGTCCTTCGCCTGGGCGCTGGTGGCGCTAGCGGTGCTGGTAGCGCTGCGCGTTCCGCTGGCGCCGGCAGGCGCCGCAGCCGCAGCGGATGAGGTTTGAGCGGACGCGTGCGTGGCGGCCGATGTGACGCACAGCAGTGCCATCGCTGTGGCCAGCGGCTTCTTGTCGAACATGGAATCCCCGTCGAAGATGAACACGCGCCAACCGGTCGAACGAAACCGGGGGCGGCGCGATGCTGGCTGGCGGGGCGACCTTTACGCGCGGAGCGAAGGTGCGAGGCTGGCTACGATTAGTTTTGCGTTGCGATCATCGGACGATGCGCGGCATGTCGCCACGCATCCAGATGCGAATCGTTATCATTACACGCGTTTCAAAATCTTTCAAGCCTTCGGCTGGCGCTCGGTGAAAACGAGGCCACGGCGGAACGGCGGCAATGCCCCTTCACGGCGTCGAGTCTTCGAGCCTTCACGGATTCAAGCCTTCAAGCCGATCTTCAGCAAATCCCGCCGGCAACCCGCACGCAGCCCGCCTACCGTGCCGCGTCGCGCGTAGTCTGCTGCACGGGCGGCAGCGCGGAAAGCGAGGACGAGCAGGCCTGCAGCGCCGCCATCGCTTTTCGCGCGACGGCCAGCGTTTCCTGGCACACGAGCGGGCGCACCGAGTGCGGACAGCCGCCGTTCGCATCGATTCGAGCCAGCGCGTCGCGCACTTTGCCGAGTGCCGCCTCGGGCGAACCGGCGTCCTTGACGAGGTGGGCAATGTCGAATGCGCTGCCCGAAGGCAGTTCGACGTAAGCGGGACATGCCGATTTGGCGAAGGCGTCCGTCACCGGCATGGCAACGAGGAAAACGGCCGCGCACCAGACTGGAACGCGCGACCCGTCGGGAATGTCTTGCATGATTCGCCGCTCCCGTCCGTGATGCCCGGCCCGACGGGCCGGCGCACGCGCCGCAGAGGCCGGCGGCGCAAACCCTGGCGGCCAGCGGCAAGGCCTGACCGCAGCCCACTGCGCTCCGGCGAAGGGTCCACGCCGAAGCGAGCCATGCTCAATGCATTCTAAGAGACCGTGCCGACAATTCAACGTCGCGACGGACGCTTTGTGCGGTGACGCACTTGGCAGAGCACTTTGCAGTGCGTTTGCAGACGGTCTGCAAACGCTTTGAAGACATCTCGCGCCGTGCTCGCCACATGGGCGCAAGAGCCGCATTTGTCGTACCCGACAGAGCACGCAGAGCGCTGGAGACCCGCCGCAGATCACGGCCGCTCACAACCCCATCAAGCCTGCGCCTCCGCCAGCACCTGCCGCACCACCTGCTCGAACGCTTCCACGGGCTGCCCGCCTGTCACGAGATAGCGGCCGTTGAAAATGATGGACGGCACCGACTGAATGCCCATCGACTGGTACTGCGCTTCTTCCGCGCGCACCTCGTCGGCGTAGGCGCCGCTTTGCAGCACCTGGCGCGCCGCGTCGGCGTCGAGCCCTACCGATCGCGCCGCCTCCACCAGCACTTCGTGATCGCTCGGGTCTTTGCCTTCGCCGTGATAGGCGCGCAGCAGCGCGAGCTTGAGCGGCAATTGCTTACCTTCGATGCCGGCCCAGTGCAACAGCCGGTGCCCGTCGAAGGTGTTGTAGACGCGCGTGCGCGGACCGAAGGTGAAGCCCACGCTCTCGCCGCGCTCGCCGATCATCGTCTGGGTCTCGGCGATCTGCTCGGGCGTACGGCCATATTTCTTGCCGAGATAGTCCACAATGGCCTCGCCGCCCGGGCCCATCTGCGGATTCAGTTCGAAGGGATGCATCACGACCTGCGCGTCCACCTCGTTGCCAAGGCGTGCGTGCGCAAGTTGAAGCGAAGAAAGGCCGACGGCGCACCACGGGCACGCGATATCGGAGACGAAATCGATTCTGAGCGGTTGGGTCATTGCGTTCCTGAAAGCGATAGCGGTTGCGGCCGCGCCCTGTGCGCAGCGTGAGGCGCACAGGTTAACCGGAATCGCTGCAGGCCGCTGAACGCGTCCGTGCACCTATGCGCTCACGCCATCGCCTCGTCCCGCACGTTGAACTGCGCGACGGCCTCATAGAGCCGCGCGCTCTGCGCTTCCAGCGAGAGCGCCGCCGCCGATGCTTCCTCCACGAGCGCCGCGTTGCGCTGCATCGTCTGCTCCATCTGCGTCACGGTGGCGTTCACCTGCTCGATGCCGGCGGACTGTTCGTCGGAGGCGAGGCTGATCTCGTTCATGATCGTGTTCACGCGCGCCACCGCATCGACGAGCGCGCTCATGGTCGAACCCGCCTGTGTGACGAGCTTGCTGCCGTCCTCCACCCGCTGCGTCGAGTCGCCGATCAGTTCCTTGATCTCCTTGGCCGCCGATGCACAGCGCTGCGCGAGCCCGCGCACTTCGGCCGCGACCACGGCGAAGCCCCGGCCCTGCTCGCCCGCGCGCGCCGCCTCCACCGCGGCGTTGAGCGCGAGGATGTTGGTCTGGAACGCGATGCTTTCGATCACGCTCACGATGCCCGCGATCTTCGACGCGCTCTCCGAAATCGAGCCCATCGTCGATACGGCGCGCTGCATGGCATCGCCGCCGCGCGAGGCGAGATCTGCGGCGCCCGCGGCATGGCTGCGCGCGTCGCGCGCGTTGTCGGCGTTCTGGCGCACCGCCGCCGTCAGTTGCTCGACGCTCGCGGCCGCTTGCTGGAGCGAAACCGCCTGCTGTTCCGTGCGAGCGGAAAGGTCGACGTTGCCGCTCGCAATCGCGCGCACGTCGCCCACGATGGTGTGTGCGCTCGTGCGCACCTGCAGCACCGTCTTCGCGAGCCCCGTCTGCATCTGCTTGAGCGCGTCGAGCAGATACGCCATCTCGTTTCGGCGCGTCGCCACCACGTGAGCGGTGAGATCGCCCTGCGCGATCTTCTGGAAGTGATCCACCGCGAGATGAATGGGCCCCACCACCGCCTTTGCGAGCGCGCGCTGCGCCACCACGCCGATCACGAGCGCGAAGAGCGCCACGGCCGCCATGCCGCCCACAAGCTTGCGCAGGCGCGCATCCGCCGCTTCGTAGCGGGCTTTTTCGCGCGCCACCTGGAAGTCTTCGAGCGCGCCGATGGCCTGCTGGTAGGACGCGAAAAGCGCGGGCGGCATCTCGCGCTGGGTCTGGAGAAAATTGAACGTGTCGTCCTGATCGAGCTGCGCGAGCGCCTTCGTGACCACCTGATCGAGCAGCGCCTGGCGGTGTTGCTGCAGCGTGGCGACGAGCGCCTGTTCCGCCGCGTCGGCCGCATGCAGGCGTGTGTAGGCGTCGAGTTCCGCATTGCTTTGCGCGAGCAGTTCATGCAGCCGCGCAATCGCCTCTTTCGCCGGCTGCCCCGCGCTCAGCATCTGCCCCACGTCGCCCAGCGCGCCGCGCAGCACGAGCATGCGTTCGGAACTGGTTTTCAGATGCAGCAGCGCGGCCGTATCGTCGCGATACATGGCTTCGAGCGAGGCGTTGCCCGCATAGAGCCCGGCGATGCAGGCGCCCACGACGAGCATGAGCAGGACGGTATAGCCGCCGATGGTCGCGGCCAGCCCGCCGCGGATGGTGAGTTGTTTTCGCATGACGTGCCCTGAGGCGCCAGCCGGCGCATGCCGGCTGGGCGCGGGATACCCCGGTTCGGATGAACGAGCTGCGTGTGGCGCCCGGCAATCGAACGAGGAATCGAACGCGTGTCGAACGATTGATCGCGGGGCCCAATCGGGATGACGTCAGAACACGTCAGGAAATTTTGCGCGCATCCGACATGGATATGACGAATTGCGCCAGCGGCGCACGGGCTGGGCTCAGTCAGATGCGTCGGCGAGATGCGTTGGCGCCCTGCCCAACCTTCATTGACCGCCGGTCAGCGCCCTGGCATAGAGCGACGAATCGGCGAAGCCTTCCGCAGCCAGCACGCGGCCCACGAGAATCAGCGCCGTGCGTTCGATGTCGGTCTGCCCGACTTTCCCCGCGATGTCGGCGAGCGTGCCCGTCACGCGTTCCTCGTCCGGCCAGCTCGCGCGGTAGATCACCGCGACGGGGCAGTCCGCACCGTAGTGAGGCAGCAGTTCGTCGACGATGCGCGCAATGTGACGCACGCCCAGATGAATCGCCAGGGTGGACCGATGACGCGCGAGGTCGCCTAGTTGCTCGCCCTCGGGCATCGCGGTCTTCGTTGCATAGCGCGTGAGAATCAGCGTCTGCGAGATGCCGGGTAACGTGAGTTCGCAGCCGAGCGCCGCCGCGCACGCCGCCGTCGCCGTCACGCCCGGCACGATTTCGTATGGAATCCCGAGCGCGCGGATGCGGCGAATCTGCTCGCCGATCGCGCCATAGAGCGACGGGTCGCCCGAATGCACGCGCGCCACGTGCTGCCCGTTTCGATGCGCCTCGGCGAGCAGCGCGACGATCGTATCGAGATCGAGATCCGCCGTATTGACCACGCGTTCAGCCGTGTTGCCCGCGAGCACGGCGGGCGGCACGAGCGACCCCGCATACAGGATCACGGGACAACTGCGCACGAGCCGCTGCCCCTTGACCGTGATGAGTTCGGGGTCGCCTGGCCCCGCACCGATGAAGTACACCGTCATTCGTTCGCTCCGTGATGATTCGTCGGATTACCGCCGGTGCGCGGCGCGCCATGCGCGGATGGCGTCGAGCAGCGCTGCTGCGTCGTCGAACGCGCGGTCCGCTTCGGGCAGCGTAGGCCGCTGCAGCAGGATCACCGGCAAGCCGCGTTCGCGCGCCACGTCGAGCTTCGCTTCGGTCGCGACGCCACCGCTGTTCTTGCTGACCACGACATCGGTGCCGCACTCGTCGAACAACGCGCGCTCGCCTTCCAACGTGAACGGACCGCGCGCGCCGATCACGCGGCAACGCGCGTTGCCGGCATGCGCGTCGAGGCAGCGCACGGTCCAGTATTGATGCGCGGGAATTTCGTCGAGACGCGCGAGCGGCTCGCGCCCCGAGGTGAAGAGCGGCCGCGCGAACGGCGCGAGCGCCGCCATCAGTTCGGACCAGTTGCGCACGAAACGCCAGTCGTCGTGCGGCCCCGGCTGCCATGCGGAACGCCGCAGCGCCCAGCACGGCACGCGAGCCGTGCGGCACGCCGCGACCGCATGCCCGCTGATGTTCGCCGCGTACGGATGCGTAGCATCGACCACGAGGTCCATGCGCTGCTCGCGCAGATACCGCGCGAGCCCGTCGCTGCCGCCGAAGCCGCCCACGCGTACCTGGCATGCCAGATCGCCGGGCACCTTGCCGAGTCCCACGAGGCTATAGACGTCGTCGCGCGCCAGACCTCGCGCGATCCTGAGCGCGTCGCCCGTTCCGCCGAGCAGTAACAGGCGCTTCATCGTGCTTCGCCGACGAAGCGGCCCTCGCGGTTGATGGCGAACATTTCCACGGCGACTTCGGGCGGCACGATGCCGCGCGCCACCTCGAGCGCCTCGCGGCACACGATGTCCCCCAGCGCGATGCCCTCTGCCTGCGCAAGCGCGAGCGCCTGCTGGCTCGTGTTGGACGCGCGCATCGCGGCCTGCAGTTCGTCGCTCGCGCCGTGTTCGGCGGCCCATTGCGCGAGCAGCGGCAAATCGATGCTCGACTGCCGGCTGTGCAGATCGAGGTGCCCGGCGGCGAGCTTGCTCAACTTGCCGAATCCACCGCACAGGCTGAGCCGGGCGACGGGCGCGCGACGCAGATGCTTGAGCACGGCGCCCGCGAAGTCGCCCATTTCGATCAGCGCCATGTCGGGCAGGCCGTAGCGGCGACGCATGGCGTCTTCGCTGGCGTTGCCCGTGCAGGCGGCGATATGCGTGATGCCGTTGGCGCGCGCCACGTCGATACCTTGATGGATCGACGCGATGTAGGCCGAGCACGAGAACGGCCGCACGATACCCGTGGTGCCGAGAATCGAGAGCCCGCCCACGATGCCGAGCCGCGGGTTCATGGTCTTGAGCGCGAGAGCCTCGCCGCCTTCCACGCCGATCGCCACCTCGAAGCCGCCCGTGTACGCATACTGCGCCGCGAGTTGCGCGAGGTGGTCGCGCATCATCTGGCGCGGCACGGGATTGATCGCAGGTTCGCCGACGGGCACGACGAGCCCGGCGCGCGTCACGGTGCCCACGCCGGGCGCCGCGTGAAAGCGCACGCCGGGTTCCGTGCTCAATCGCACGCGCGCGAAGACCACTGCGCCGTGCGTGACGTCGGGGTCGTCGCCGGCATCTTTCACGGTGCCGGCTTCGGCACCCTCGGCGCCATCATGACCGTTCACGAAGCGGCAGTACTTGAGCCTCATCGCAACGTGCTGCCCCTTCGGCAAGACGATTTCAGCCACATCACGTGTCTCGCCGCCCAGCAGCAGACGCGCCGCCGCGAGCGACGTTGCCGTCGCACAGCTTCCCGTGGTGTAGCCGCTGCGCAGTGGCCGCGGCGTTTCAGACGTTTCGTCGCGCATCATCGTTGCTCGCCGTTGCGAGCGGTCGCGCCGCCGTCATGGGGTAAAGGGGGTAAAGGCTTCGTGACTTCGTAGAGCGTGACCGGTAGCGCCGGCCGCCATGTGTCGAAGCTGCCCAGCGGCAGCGCCTCGTTGAGTGCGATGCGCGTGAGCGTGCCGCCGCAACGGTCGCGCCACGCCACGAGCGCAGCGTCGCCCTGCAACGTCACCGCGTTGGCCACGAGCCGGCCGCCTTCGCGCAGGTTCGACCAGCACGCCTCCAGCACGCCGGGCACGGTCACGCCGCCGCCGATGAACACGGCATCGGGTGCCGGCAAGCCGGCCAGCGCATCGGGCGCACGGCCCGCCACCAGCACGAGCCCGGGCACGCCGAGCGCGTCGCGATTGTGCTCGATGAAACGCTGGCGCCCCGCATCGGCTTCGATAGCAAGGGCACGACATGCGGGATGCGCGCGCATCCATTCGATACCGATCGAGCCGCTGCCCGCGCCCACGTCCCAGAGCAGTTCGCCGGGACGCGGCGCGAGACGCGCGAGTGTGATGGCGCGCACGTCGCGCCTGGTGAGCTGGCCGTCGTTGAGAAAAGCGTCGTCGGGAAGACCGCAGGTGAGCGGCAACGAATGCGCGCGCATGGCCTCGCATGCGAGGGCTACGACGTTGAGCGCGGCCACGTCCTTTGCTTCATCGGTCTGCCAGGCGGTTGCGAGCGTGTCGATGCGCCGTTCGCGATCGCCGCCCAGATGCTCGAACACGTGCATGCGCGTGGCACCGAAACCGCGCTCGCACAGCAGCGCCGCGATGGCGGCCGGCGAGCCGCCGTCGCGGCTCAGCACGAAGATGCGCGCGCCGTCGTGAAGATGTGCATTCAGTGCCGCAAGCGGGCGGCCCACCAGCGACACCACCGCCACTTCCTGCAACGCCCACCCGAGCCGCGCCGCCGCGAGCGAAAGCGACGACGGCGCCGGCAGCACGCGCCATTCGTCGGCGGGCAATGCACGCGCGAGCGTGGCGCCCACGCCGTAGAGCATGGGGTCGCCGCTCGCGAGCACGCACACCGGCTTGCCGCGACGCGCGAGCACCGGCGCAATGTCAAACGGCGAGGGCCAGGGCTCGCGTTGAGCCCCAATGCGCGCGGGCAGCATGGCGAGGTGCCGCTCGCCACCCACCACCACATCTGCTTCAAGCAACGCGCGCCGCGCGGCCCGGCCGAGCCCGGCAAACCCGTCTTCCCCTACCCCCACCACCGTCAGCCAGGCCGGCATCGCATCGTTTCCTTTGAGCTTGATCAGTGCCGCCTCGCCTTCGCTTGTTCGGGCTTCCATGCGGCCTCGCCACGGGGTCGTGCCCGTCGCAAAAAAGAGGATAATACCGCCTCGCCGGTGCCCTACGGGGCTGAAAAGGGAACACAGCAAAGCTGTGGCTGCCCCCGCAACTGTGAGCAGAAAGTCCGCGCCGCCACGCGCCACTGGACGATCGGGCAAGCCAGCCGATCCACCGGGAAGGCCAGCACGGACGCCGGGTCGCACATGGTGTTCAACGCGTTTTTTCGTGCGTCGTCCATGAGGCAACCCGGCAAGCTGCGAGCCAGGAGACCTGCCGGCAAGAACGTTCGTGCAAGCCAACACCGGGCGGGGTGCACCGGTGCAGCGTGCTCTCCTCGCCACGCAGGGAGCGCACCTGGCCGCAGCGCGACGCCTGATTCTTCGTTGAGCCTTCTCACCGATTTCACTGAACGAGCGCTGCGCATTGAGCCACGATTTCTCTCTTTCGCTTCGGCCTTCCGCCTGTCCCGCGCTTACGCGCATCGTGAGCGCACGCGACGGCGGGTTGTGCCGCATCAAGCTGCCCGGCGGCGAACTGCTCGCCGCGCAGGCCGTCGCGATTGCCGAGGCGGCCAGCGAACACGCTTCCGGCGTGATCGAACTGACGAACCGGTCCAACGTGCAACTACGCGGTGTGCGGGCCGGTCACGAGGCCGCGTTGATCGCGCGGCTGCTCGCGGCGGGGCTCGGGCCGCGGCAACTGCCGGGCGCGTCGCCCTTTGCGTCCGACGCGTCATGCAACGCTCCGTCGTTGACCCCGCGCCTCGCTGCCGCCGACGACGTGCGCAACGTGATGGTGAGTCCCACCGCGGGCCGCGATGCCGGCGCGCTCATCGACACGCGTCCGCTCGCCGCGCAAGTGCTCGCGCTGCTGGAAGGCGAGCCGCGTTTCGCGGCGCTCTCGCCGAAGTTCGCGTTGCTGCTCGACGGTGGCGAGCAGCTCGCGGCGCTCGATCATCCGCACGACATCTGGCTCTCGGCCATCGCGCCCGAACAACATGCCGACGAAACGTGGTTTGCGTTCGGCCTCGCGGGCAAGCCTTCGTGCACGCAGCGCTGCGCACTGGCCGCCGTGCAGACGGCCAACGTGCCCGCGCTGGTTCGCGCGCTGCTCACGCTCTTTCTCGACCTCGCCGGCCCCGACGACACGCGCATGCGCCATCTCGTCGCCTCCCACGGCGAGGCCGCGCTGCTCGAACACCTGGCACGCCGTATCGATTTTCCGTTGCACCGTGACGCCGCCGTCGACGCGTGGCGCCGCCAGCCGGCCGATGCATCGCTGCGATTCGGCGCGCATCGGCAACGCGATGGCGAACGCTGGTACGTGGGGGCCCAGCCGCCGCTCGGTCGGCTCGATGCGCCCGCGCTGCACGAACTCGCGCGGCTGGCCGAACAGGTCGCCGAAAAGCACGGCCACGCGACACTGCGCGCCACACCGTGGCAAGGCCTGCTGCTGCCCGACCTCGAAGCGGCCGCGCTAGCGCAGGTCGAACGTGGGCTGGATGCACTCGGACTGATCCAGGACGCGCGGCATCCGCTCGCAAGGCTCGTCGCGTGCGCCGGCTCACCGGGCTGCGTGAAGGCGCATGCCGACACGAAAGCCGATGCCCTCGTGCTCGCGCCGCACCTACCCGCGGACATGAACGTGGAAGTCCACCTGAGCGGCTGCGTGCGCTCGTGCGCCGCCGCGCACTGCGCGCCCTATACGCTGCTGGCGGTGGAACCGGGACGCTACGACGTCTATCGGCGCATCGAGCAGGCGGCCGCGCAAGCGCCTTCCGATGAAAACGAAGCTTTTGACCTGGCCTTGCGCCCCGAAAGCCCGCGCTTCGAACACCCGCGCTTCGGCGAACGCCTCGCTGCCCACCTCACCCTCGACCAGGCTGCCCGCATCCTTCACGCGGCACGCCCGGACGCCGGAGTTTCTTCCCATGCTTGATTACGTCCGCGACGGCCAGGCCATCTACCGCGAGTCTTTCGCGACGATACGCGCCGAGGCCGATCTCTCCCGCATCCCGCCCGACCTCGAAAAGCTCGCGGTGCGCGTGATCCACGCGTGCGGCATGGTCGATATCGTCGAAGCGCTCAAGTTTTCGCCGGGCGCCGGCACGGCGGGGCGCGAGGCACTCAAGCGCGGCGCCCCGATTCTCTGCGACGCCCGCATGGTGGCCGAAGGCGTCACGCGCGCGCGGTTGCCCGCGGCGAACCCGGTGCTCTGCACGCTCGGCGACCCGGCCGTGCCGCAGTTGGCACGCGAGCTTGGCAACACGCGCTCGGCTGCGGCGCTCGAACTGTGGCGTCCTCATCTGGAAGGCAGCGTGGTCGCCATCGGCAATGCGCCTACGGCGCTCTTCCATCTGCTCGACATGCTCGACGCGGGCGCGCCGCGGCCCGCGCTGATTCTCGGCTTTCCGGTGGGGTTCGTGGGCGCCGCCGAATCGAAAGCAATGCTCGCCGCCGACAGCCGCGGCGTGCCCTACGTGATCGTGGCAGGCCGGCGCGGCGGCAGTGCGATGGCCGCGGCCGCCGTGAACGCGCTCGCCTCGGAGGCTGAATGACGACACAGAGGACGACAGAGCGCACGACACAGCGCGGGCGACTCTACGGCATCGGCGTCGGCCCCGGCGACCCCGAGCTGCTCACGCTCAAGGCGCTGCGTTTGCTCAAGGCCGCGCCCGTGGTCGCGTATTTCGTCGCGAAGGGCAAGAAGGGCAACGCGTTCAGCATCGTCGAAGCGCACCTCGCCCACGAGCAGATCCAGTTGCCCCTCATCTACCCCGTAACGACCGAAACGCTTGCGCCACCGCTGTCGTACGAAGCCATCATCGCGGACTTCTACGACACGGCCGCCGCCGTGGTGAGCGCGCATCTGGATGCAGGCCGCGACGTGGCCGTGATCTGCGAAGGCGATCCGTTCTTCTACGGCTCGTACATGTACCTGCACGACCGCCTCGCGCCCCACTTCGACGTAGACGTGGTGCCCGGCGTCTGTTCGATGCTGGGCGGCGCGGCGGTGCTGGGCGCGCCACTCGTCTATCGCAACCAGAGCCTTTCGGTGCTCTCCGGCGTGCTGCCCGAAGACGAACTGCGCCGCAGGCTCAAGGACGCCGATGCGGCCGTCGTCATGAAACTGGGCCGGAACTTCGAGAAGGTGCGGCGCGTGCTGGATGAACTGGGTCTCGGCAGCCGTGCGCTCTACGTGGAGCGCGCCACGATGGCGAACCAGCGCATCGTGCCGCTCGCCGACGTGGACCCCATGGCGTCGCCGTATTTTTCGCTGCTCGTCGTGCCGGGGGAAAAATGGCAAGGGTAAGCGCACCGCCCGCGATCGTCGTGCTGGGGCCGGGGGCGCTCGACACCGCGCGACGCATTCAGGCGAGCTACGCGGGCGCGCAACTGCACGGGCTGCACGCGCGCGTGGATGCCGACGTGGCGTTCACCGAACTCGGCGTCCATCTGCGCACGCTCTACGCGCAGGGCACGCCCATCGTGGCGCTGTGCGCGGCGGGCATCGTGATTCGCAGCCTCGCGCCCGCGCTTGCGAACAAGGGCAGCGAGCCGCCCGTGCTCGCCGTGGCCGAAGACGGCAGCGCCGTCGTGCCGCTGCTGGGCGGACTTGCGGGCGTCAACGTGATGGCGCGCGAGATCGCCGCGGCGCTCGGCGTAGCGCCCGCCATCACGACGAGCGGCGAACTGCGCTTCGGCACCTGCCTGCTCAATCCGCCGGAAGGCTACGCGCTCGCGAGCCTCGAACAAGGCAAGCGTTTCGTCTCCGATCTGCTGGCGGGCGAGCATGCGCGCATCGAAGGCGAAGCGCCGTGGCTCGACGGCGTGCCGTTGCCGGTGGACGCATCCGCGCGGCTCACGATCCGCGTGACGGCCCAGGTACCGGACGAACGGCGCGATGAACTCGTGGTGCATCCGAAGAGTGTGGTGGCGGCCGTAGGGGATTTGAACGCGCCGGATAGCGCGCATACGGCCTGCAACGATGGCGCAGCGAAGAACGGCGCGCACGACCTGACGGCGAAGAACAACACGAGCGGCGAAGAGAACCATCTGGACTCGGCCGACCACTCAATCGCAGCACCCGGCCTCAACAGCCGTTCCGGTTCCGATGGCGAACCCGACTCGACCGGCACGCCAATCACCAAGGCCGCCTCCATCGTGCACCGCGTTCACGAGGCGCTGCGCGCGCAAGGTTTGGCACCGCTTGCACTCGCCGCATTGCTCGCGCCTGAAGAGCGCATGGACGACAACGCCCTCGAAGAAGCGGCGCGCTCATTGGGCGTGCCGCTGCGGTTTAGCGCCGCCGGTGACGCAACGGAGCAAGGCAGCGCGCCTCACGAGCGCGCCGGACAACTGCTCCGCACAGCGTTGCGCGTGCCTCACGAAATCCATACGCACCACAACGGCATTGCCCTCGCCGTCGCGTCGCGACCCGTTGCGGCGGCTCTGCCAGGTGCGGCGCGCGGACGCGTGACGGTGGTGGGTCTGGGCCCCGGCAGCGCCGAACTGATGGTGCCGGCCGCACGCACGGCGCTCCATGAGGCCACCGACATCCTCGGCTATGCGACCTACGTGAACATGGCCGGCCCGTTCCGCGACGATCAGCGCGTGCATCCCACCGACAACCGCGAAGAGCTTCAGCGCGCGCGCCACGCCTTCGCGCTCGCGAGCGAGGGGCGGCGCGTCGCGATCGTCTCGTCCGGCGACCCCGGCGTATTCGCGATGGCAGCCGCCGTGCTCGAAGCGCTCGATACCGCCGACCACCCGCGCTGGCGCAAGGTAGCGCTCGCCATCGTGCCGGGCGTTTCGGCGGCGATGGCCACCGCGGCACAGGCAGGCGCGCCGCTGGGCCACGACTTCTGCATGCTCTCGCTCTCGGACAACCTCAAGCCCTGGCGCATCATCGAGCAACGGCTGCGCCACGCCGCCGAGGCCGATCTGGTGATGGCGTTCTACAACCCGATTTCCCGCGCGCGGCCCTGGCAGCTCGACCGCGCGCTCGACATCGTGCGCGGCTACCGCGCGCCGCAGACGCGCGTGGTGCTGGGCCGCGACATCGGCCGGCCCGGCGCCACGCTCGTCACGACGACGCTGGGCGCCTTGCGCGCCGATCAGGTGGACATGCGCACGATGGTGATCGTCGGGTCGTCGACCACGCGCGGCGTGGCAGGCGGCCCCCACGGCGAGTGGATCTATACGCCGCGGTGGTATGAGGCGTAAGGGCGGGTTGGTGCGCCGGCTTTTTTCAGTCGTGACCGGTCTGCCGCGCCCTGCTCGCCGCTCACCTCATCCGGTCAGCGCTTGCGCCCGCACCCACTCCGCGTCCCACGCCTGCGCGAGCCGGCCGCAAACCTGAAGCGCCGGCACCTCGCGCTCGAAGTCCACGAACACGATGCGATCGGCCCAGGCCGGCTTCGCGGGACGTTCGCTGCTGCGGCCGTCGGTGAGAATCCAGAGCGCGCGGTGCTGTGCCGGTTGTCTGCGCGCGGCACGCTGAAGCACCTGGCCCGCTGTGCGCAGGCCGAGCGCGAAAGGCGTTCCGCCTCCGCCGCCCACGGGCGCGAGCCATCGTTCGTTCCACCAGCGCGGCACGCCCGGACCGAAGCGCACGTCAGCGCGCACACCGCCGAAAGAGACCAGCGCCACCTCGACGCGTGCCCGCGCCGCGGAATCGAAGCAGCGCACCAGCAGGCCCTTGGCGAGCGCGAAACGTTCGCCGCCCAGCATCGACGCCGAGCAGTCCAGCACGAAGCAATGCAACTCGCCGCGCTCCGCGGTTTGGCGCACGTAGCGCAGATGGTCCGCGCGCAGCGGCGCGTTGCGCTTGCGCGCGAAGGTGGCGGGCCACGCGATGCGCGTGCTGCTGCCTGTGCCGATGCTCGTGCGAGGTCCGCCATCGCGCCGTGCGCTCACGCCCACTTCACCCGGCCATCGGAATCCGCTGCGCGAGTCAGCGGCGGCGCCTTTCCGATGGCTCAGCGTTTTTTTACGGACAGCGGGATCACGCCCTTCACGTTGGCGATGTCCGTGTGCTCGGGCGCAAGGTAGCCCCAGTCGCGCTCGCCGCCCGGGCTCGGCGTTCCGGCGTCGGGTTGCGCCGCTGCCGTGTGCGGCGGCGATCCATGACGAACGTCGCCGCCTTCTGTGGAACGGCCTTTCTCTTCGTGAGCGGCGCCAGCCGTGTCACCTCGCGGTGCAGACGACGAGCCAGGCGATGCAGCCCGCTCGCCGCGTTGCCCGCCCTCCTCCTCGCGTCGCCGATGCCGCAACACCGCGGGCGCCACGCGGTCCACGTGTGCGGTCGTGATGGCCGTGGCGCGCTCCAGCGCGGCCAGCGCGCGGGCTGCACGCAACATGACGAGGTCGGCACGCAAGCCGTCCACGCCCGCTTCGATGCAACGCGCGCTCACGTCGGCGTGAATCGCGTCATCGAAGGCGAGCGCGGGCAGCGCTTCACGTGCCTCGCGAATGCGTTGCGCCACGGCTTGCTGCTCGTCGGCATAGGCGCGGCAAAACGCATCGGGGTCCGCGTCGAATGCGAGCCGCGTCTTCACGATCTGCTGCCGCGCGGCCACATCGAAGCAGTTGTCGAGTTCGACCATGAGCCCGAAGCGGTCCAGCAACTGCGGGCGCAGTTCGCCCTCTTCCGGGTTCATGGTGCCGATCAGCACGAAGCGCGCCGCGTGGTTGTGCGACACGCCGTCGCGCTCCACCACGTTCACGCCGCTTGCGGCGGCGTCGAGCACGGCGTCCACGAGCGCGTCGTCGAGCAGGTTCACCTCGTCCACGTACAGCACGCCGTGATGCGCCTGCGCGAGCAAGCCTGGCGAAAACGTGACGCTGCCGCCGCGCAGCGCTTCGTTCAGGTCGAGCGAGCCCACGAGCCGCTCCTGGGTCGCGCCGAGCGGCAGCGTGACGAAGCGGCCCTCGGGCAGCAGTTCGGCCAGCGAGCGCGCCGCCGTCGATTTCGCCGTGCCGCGCGGCCCGCTCACCAGCACGCCGCCCACGCCGGGGTCCACGGCGGCGAGCAACAGCGCTTCGCGCAACGCGGTCTGGCCGACGAGGGCACTGAACGGATAGGATCGCGGCAACATGCCGGGCACAGATTCAGCGGATGCGTTCACGATGACCTCTCTTCAATGCGCTCGTCGATGGCGAGCAACTGGCTTTCGATCTGCGCGCGCCGTTCGCCGGGCGCCTGCCACAGGCCGCGGTCCATCGCCTCGATCAGCCGCTCGCACACCGAACGCAGCGCGTGCGGATTGTGCTGCTGCATGAAAGCGCGCGTGTCGGCGTCGTTGACGTAGGCGTCCGCCACCAGCGCGTATTGATGGTCCGAGACGACGCGTGCGGTCGCGTCGTAGCCGAACAGGTAGTCCACGGTCGCGGCGATTTCCGCGGCCCCCTTGTAGCCGTGGCGCTTCACGCCGTCCAGCCACTTCGGATTGACCACACGCGAGCGGATCACGCGCGCTATCTCTTCGGCGAGCGGACGCACGCGCGGTGCGGCCGGGTTGCTGTGGTCGCCGTGATAAACCTGCGGCTGCTGTCCCGCGAAATGACGGACAGCCGCCGTCATGCCGCCGTGGAACTGGTGGTAGTCGTTCGAATCAAGCACGTCGTGCTCGCGGTTGTCCTGGTTCTGGAGCACGACGTCGATGGTGGCAAGCCGCGTAGCGAACGCGCCGTGCGCGGCTTCGCCCGCGCCCGTCTGCGTGTACGCGTAGCCGCCCCAGGCGCGATACGCTTCGGCGAGGTCTTCGTCGGTCTGCCACTGGCGCGTGTCGATCATCTGTTGCAAGCCCGCACCGTAGGCGCCGGGCCGCGCGCTGAACACGCGCCAGCCGGCCCGCTGGCGGGCTTCCTGCGCGTCGAGCCCGCGTGCGATCCACGCGTCGCGCTCGCGCAACACGCGCGCGCGAATGGGGTTCACGTCCTCGGGCTCGTCGTCGAGATCCGCCACGGCCTGCACGGCGGCGTCGAACAGATGCATCACGTTCGGAAACGCGTCGCGGAAGAAGCCCGACACGCGCAGCGTGACGTCGATACGCGGACGCTCCAGCGCGCCCGCCGGCAGAATCTCGAAGTCCGTCACGCGATGGCTGCCCGCCGCCCACTTCGGCCGCACGCCGATGAGCGCCAGCGCCTGGGCGATGTCGTCGCCGCCCGTGCGCATGGTCGCCGTGCCCCAGACCGAGAGACCGATGGCGCGCGGATAGTCGCCGTGCTCCTGAAGATGCCGCTCCACCAACTGGCGCGCCGACTTCACGCCGAGCGCCCACGCGGCCTGAGTGGGAATGGCGCGCGTATCCACCGAATAAAAGTTGCGGCCCGTGGGCAGGACATCGGGGCGGCCGCGTGACGGCGAGCCGCTGGGGCCCGGCGGCACGAAGCGGCCTTCCAGACCGCGCGTGAGCTGGCGCAATTCTTCGCTGCCGCAGGCGTCGAGACGCGGCAGCACGTCGTCGCGCAGACGGTGCAGCACCTGGGTCGCGAGCGGCAAGGCGGTTGCTGCTTGCGCGGCATCGAGCAAACCGGCAAGGCGGGATGGCCCCGCATCCGCGCGAGCCGCTTCTGCCGCTTCTGCCGCTTCTGCCGCATCAATCCCTTCAGCCGCATCGCCCGCCGTCGCTTCGCAGACGCCTCCGAGCAACACCGCCGCCAGTTGCTCCAGTCGCTCGCGGGTGTCGCCGTTGTGGCGCCACGGCGCATCGCTCACGGCTTCGAGCCACGCGGGCCGCGGGCCGGTCCACGGTGTCGACCATTCCGCCGTCAGCGGATCGAAGCAATCAGCGATGCCGAGATCTTTCGCGAGCGCATCGATCAAGCCCGCGTTCGCGCCCTGGCCGTCGCCGGCAGGAAAGCGTGCGAGCGCGAGCAGCGTGTCGCGTCGCTCGCGCCCTTGGGGCGAATGGCCGAACACGTGCAGGCCGTCGCGAATCTGCGCTTCCTTCAGCTCACAGAGCCATGCGTCCACGCGCACGAGCAGCGCGTCTTCCTCGTCCGCCCCGCGCGGTTTTGCGACGCTCAGTTCCTCGTGCAGCCTGTGCTTCACGATGGTCTCGAGAATGCTTGCGCGCAGCAGCTTCGCGCGCCGCGCGTCGACCATCAGCGCCTCGTAGTATTCGTCGACCTGGCGTTCGAGGTCCTGCATCGGCCCGTAGTTTTCGGCGCGCGTGAGCGGCGGCATCAGATGATCGACGATCACCGCATGCGCGCGCCGTTTCGCCTGGCTGCCCTCGCCGGGGTCGTTGACGATGAACGGATAGAGATGCGGCGTGGGCCCCAGCGTGAGGTCGGGCCAGCACTGCTCGCTCAACGCCACGCTCTTGCCGGGCAGCCATTCGAGGCTGCCGTGCTTGCCCACGTGGACGATCGCGTCCACGCCGAACGTGTGGCGCAGCCAGAAGTAGAACGCGAGATACGCGTGCGGCGGCACGAGGTCGGCGTCGTGATAGCTCGCGTAGTCCGCAGCCTCGCGCGAGCGCGAGGGCTGAATGCCCACGAACACGTGGCCGCAGCGCCATCCCGCGATCATGAAACGGCCGCGGCGCACCGTGGGGTCCTGCTCGGGCGCCCCCCATCGTGCGTTCAGCGCGTCGCGCACCTCGGCGGGCAATGCGTTGAAGTGCGCGAGGTAGTCGTCGAGCGCAAGGCTCTGCAAGGCGGGACGCAGGTCGCGCACGGTGGGGTCGTTGGTTACGCCTTCGGTCAGGCGGTCCATCAACGCGGCGCCGTTTGCGGGCACTTCGGCCACGCGATAGCCTTCGGCAAGCAACGTTTGCAGAATGCCCACCACCGACGCCGGCGTATCGAGCCCCACGCCGTTGCCGATGCGCCCTTCGCTCATCGGGTAGTTGGCGAGCACGAGCGCCACGCGCTTGTCGCCGTTCGGCAAGCTGCGCAGCCTGCACCAACGCCGGCTCAACTCGCCCACGAACGCCACGCGTTCCGCGTCGGGCTGATAGCGCACCACGTCCACTTCGGTATGCGGACAGCGCCACGCGAAGCCCTTGAAACTCACGGCACGCGTGACGATGCGCCCGTCCACCTCGGGCAGCGCGACGTGCATGGCGATGTCGCGCGAATGCAGACCCTGGTTGTCTTTGAGCCAGTCGTCGCGATTGCCCGAACTCAGAATCACCTGGAACACGGGCGCGTCGCCCGTGAGCGCGAGCGATGCAGGGGCAGCGGGGTCATCCAGCGACGACGCCGCGAACGCCGTCGTATTGAGCACGAGCGCGACGCCATGGTCGGCACACAGCTGCGCGACGACGTCGCGGCTCATCGCATCTTTCAGCGACGTCACGGCGATGGGCAACGGGTTCATGCCGCGTGCTTCGAGCGCTTCGATCAGCGCATCGAACACGGCCGTGTTGGCGGCCTGCACGTGCGCGCGATAGAAGAGCAGCGCGACCACCGGCGCGCCTTCGCGCCAGCGGGCCTGCCAGTCTGCGACCGTCGGCAGGGTTGCCGCCGTGCGGGCCTCATTCGCGGGATTCGCCGGGTAGTACAGCATCGCAGCGGGCAGCGGCACGGGCGGCGCGGGCTCGCGGCCCCAGCCCAGCGCGTGCCAGGCGATGGCGCGCAGGAAGCCTTCGGCATTCGCGAGGCCGCCTTCGCGCAGATAGCGCCACAGTTGCCGGCACAGCGCGGCGTCGGCGGTGCTTCTCGCAATGAGATTCGGGTCTTCCTGCAAATCGCCCGAAAACATCGCCAGCGTCTGGCCCTTGCGCTGCGCGAGTTCCACCACGCGCTCGATGCCGTAAGGCCAATACGCTTCGCCGCCCAGATGGTCCACCACGACCACGCGCGCATGCTGCAACACGTCGTCGATATAGAAGTCCACCGACGCGGGCTGGCGCAGGAACGCGACATTCGCGAGCCGCAGGCTCGGAAAGCCCGGCCCCATGCGTTCGATCACGCTCGCGAGCAGCGAGAGCGTGGTGTCGGCCGAACTGAGCACGACGATGTCGGCCGGACGCTGGTCGATGCGGATCACGCCCGCCGTGTCGTCGACGAAACCGCCGGGTACGGTGCGCAGCAGATGCATGGCGGTCTAGCGTCCCGTGGCTTCGGCGGTGACGGAGGCCAGCGCCGCGTCGAACGCTGCTTGCAGCACGGCCTGATCGAGGTCTTCGCCAATCAGGACGAAGCGGCTCGTGCGCGCCTGATGGCCCATTTCGTCACGCATTTCATCCTCACGCCAGCGGCGGTCGAAGTAGCTGTCGAAGCGCCGGCCCACGCCTTGAATGACGAGCCGCATCGGCGCGCCGGGCAGCGCGGCGAAGCCCTTCGCGCGGTAGATGGTGTGACGTTCCACGAGCGCGCCCAGCGCCGCAATGGCCGCCTCGCGCGTGGCCGGCGCACCCGTGACGACGACCGAATCGAAGTCGTCGTGATGGTGATGGTCGGGATCGTTCGACGAGCCGTGATGGTCGGGACGTTGATCGATGGTGGCTTCGGACGCCGCCGCGAGCCCGAGCAACGCGGGCAGCGCAAGCTGACCGCCCTGCGCGCGCAGAATCTTCACGTGCGGCGGCAGTTCTTCGCGAATCAGCGCCTCCACGGCGGCCTGCTCCGCTTCGCCGATGAGGTCCGTCTTGTTGAGCACGACGAGGTCCGCAGCGCTCAATTGATCTTCGAACAGTTCGTGCAGCGGCGACTCGTGATCGAGATTCGGATCGGCGCGGCGCTGCGCGTCCACGGCGTTCGGGTCCGCGGCGAACTGGCCGCTCGCGGCGGCGGGTCCGTCTACCATCGTCACGACGGCGTCCACGGTGAAGCTGTTGCGAATCGAAGGCCAGTTGAAGGCCTGCACGAGCGGCTTGGGCAGCGCGAGCCCCGACGTTTCGATCAGCACGTGGTCGATCTGCGCGCGCCGCTCCACGAGCGCTTCCATCACGGGGAAAAATTCTTCCTGCACCGTGCAGCACAGGCAGCCGTTCGCGAGTTCGTAGAGCTGGCCTTCGCTCCCGTTGCCGCCTTCGCTGTCGCCTTCATCGCAGCCGATGCCGCAGCCCTTCAGTATTTCGCCGTCGATGCCGAGTTCGCCGAACTCGTTGACGATGACGGCGATGCGCAGGCCGTTGGCCTCGCGAAGAATGTGACGCAGCAGCGTGGTTTTGCCGCTGCCGAGAAAGCCGGTGACGATGGTCACGGGAATCTTGCGCATGAGTTCTGACATGCGGGGCCTCGATGGTTCAGGTAGTGGCCGTGCCACGCCGCACGATGCGCGCCTCACGCGTCGCATGGAAGGTGCATGAAGCAACCTGACTTGCCGAAGCAAAAGAAGCCACGCTGGAAAGCAGTCAGGCGCCCTGGCGGGTCGAGCCGATTGAGCAACGGCCGGCATGCGCATAACGATGCCGACCCAGCGGAACGCCGCTCACCCGCAGCGCCCACTCTTCGCTCTGGCCGGTATCCGGGCTGGCGAAAGCGCCGCTTCACCTTCCCACGCGAGTGATGTTGTTTCTCGCGCAGTGGTTGTCTGCATGCGCGGCCTTGCGCGCATACATCGAAGCCGGCTCCGCATCGCATGTCGCGATGCTTTCGCTTACCGTTGCGGGGGCAGCACAGTTTGGTTCGGACCGTGCGTCAATAGACGGCGAACCGCTGTTTCCCGTTTAACTGCGCGCGCAAGGAACGCGCGCGCGAGCACCAGATCGCCACGGAGTGTAGGTGCCACGGCAGGCTGCGTCAAGGAAGCCCGGCGGCTGCAAAGGCCCTGGGTGAGCGGCCTGGGTGAGGGGCTTGGGTCGGCGGCCTGTGCGAGGGGCCTGTGCTATCGTATGCGCCCGCCTGCGGATGGGCGCGGGCCTATCCAACCCAGTCGATTCAACCCAGCATGAGCCGCACCGCAATGCCGGATTCGTTGACCGCCGCGAACGCGCAAACCGCACAGCCGGTTCGCGACGCCGATGCCACGCATGCCACCCAAGCCACCGATGCCGCCAACCGCGCGGCCACCCACCGCTCGGGCCGCTCGCTCGTGCTCGGCATCGGCTGCCGGCGAGGCGTGTCGCTCGATCAGATCGAAGCCGCGGTGCAAGCGGCGCTGCGCGATGTAGCAGACGATGATGACGCTGCACACCGCGCTTCAACGCATATCGGCGAACACGTCGCCTGCCTCGCCACCCTCGACTCGAAAGCGCACGAGCCCGCCTTGCTTGCGTTCTGCCATCGCCACGCGTTGCCGCTGAAGGTTTTTTCCGCAGACGAGATCGCCGCCTGCCTGCGTGAGCACCCTGACCTCGCCCGTTCGCCCGCCGCGCTCGACCATGTCGGCGTAGCAGCCGTGTGCGAGCCGTGCGCGCTGCTCGCGGCGCGAGGCGGCCGGCTCGTCGCAGCGAAACGCGCCTGCGACGGTGTGACAGTCGCCATTGCCGACGCGCACGCATCCCGGCACAGCCCCAATCAGCCACCCATGAGGACACCATGAAGACCGATCCCGACGCGCATCAGCGCATGACGCAACGGCGCCGCGAAGGGCACGAGAAGAAGCAGGCGGCGGCCACCGTCGAAAAGGGCCTGCTGATCGTGCATACCGGCAACGGCAAGGGCAAGAGCACCGCCGCCTTCGGCATGGGCGTGCGCATGCTGGGGCACGGTCAGCGCCTTGGCGTCGTGCAGTTCATCAAGGGCGCGCTGCACACGTCCGAGCGCGACTTCCTCGGCACTCACCCGCAGTGCGATTTCGTGACCATGGGCGACGGCTACACCTGGAACACGCAGAATCGCGACGCCGACATCGCCACCGCGCGCAAGGGCTGGAACGAGGCCGTGCGCATGATCGAGAGCGGCGAATACTGCATGGTGATTCTCGACGAACTGAACACCGTGCTGAAGTATGAATACCTGCCGCTCGACGAAGTGCTCGGCGTGCTGCAAGCGCGCGACCCGAGCCTGCACGTCGTGGTGACGGGGCGCCATGCGCCGGATGCGCTCATCGACGCCGCCGATCTCGTCACCGAAATGCGGCTCGTCAAACACCCTTATCGCGAGCAGGGCGTGAAGGCCCAGCGCGGCGTGGAGTTCTGAAGTGCCGCATCTACCCGGTATGCCGCCGCGCTGCCCCGCGCTGTTCGTGAGCGCGCCGGCTTCAGGCCAGGGCAAGACCACGATCGCGGCTGGCCTCGCGCGCCTGCACCGGCGCGCTGGCCGGCGCGTGCGCGTCTTCAAGACCGGCCCGGACTTTCTCGACCCGATGATTCTCGCCCGCGCGAGCGGCGCGCCCGTGCAGACGCTGGACCTCTGGATGGTGGGCGAAACGGCCTGCCGTCAACTGCTGGCCGAGGCGGCGCGCGAAGCCGACCTGATCCTGATCGAAGGCGTGATGGGGCTCTTCGACGGCACGCCATCCAGCGCCGACCTCGCCGCCACCTTCAACGTGCCCGTGGCCGCCGTGATTTCCGCGAAGGCGATGGCGCAGACCTTTGGCGCCATCGCCTTCGGCCTCGCACGCTTTCGGAAAGACGTGCCCTTTTACGGCGTGCTGGCGAACCACGTTGGCTCGGCACGTCATGCGCAGATGCTGGAAAGCGCGCTACCCAACGATCTTCGCTGGCTCGGCCACGTCGCGCCCGCCACGGAGATGGCCCTGCCCGACCGGCATCTGGGCCTGCATCAAGCCGATGAAATAGACGACCTCGAAGCACGCATCGAACGCGCCGCAGATGCACTGGCCGATACCGCGCTGGCGCAGTTGCCACCCGCCATCGAATTCGCGGCCGAGCCGCGCGAGACGTTGCCGCCGCTGCTCGCCGGCCTGCAGATTGCCGTGGCACGCGATGCCGCGTTCTCGTTCATCTATCCCGCGAACCTCGCGCTGCTCGAAGCGCTGGGGGCGCACGTGAGCTTCGTTTCGCCGCTCGCGGACGAGCCCGTCCCTGCCAGCGCTCACGCGCTGTATCTGCCGGGCGGTTATCCCGAACTGCACGCCGCGACGCTGGCGGGCAATATGCACAAGGCGGCGCGCACCGCGGCATCCATTCGCGAGCACGCGGCAAAGAACAAGCCGATCGTCGCGGAATGCGGCGGCATGTTGTATTTGCTGGAAACGCTCACTGACGTGAACGGTGAATCGACGCCCATGCTCGGTCTGCTGCCCGGCCATGCCACGATGCAGGCGCGGCTCGCGGCGCTCGGCATGCAGGCGCTCGACACGACACACGGCACGCTCAACGGGCACACGTTCCACTACTCGCGCATGACGACGGCGCTTACGCCGCTGCGTTACACGCGCCATGTGCAAAGCGATGCGCAAGGCGAACCGGTGTGGCGGCATGGGTCGATCTTCGCGACCTATATGCACGGTTACTGGCCGTCGAATCCGGCGCTGGTCGCTGCGCTATTTCGCGGTGAGGCGGTCTGACGGCTGCCACCGCGATACGCCTCGGGCCCCACGCCCCACGGCCCACGCCTGATCAGGCGTCGAGCCCATCCACCTGGTCGCGCCCTTGACGGCCCGCGAACACGTCGTCCACGAAGCGCTGCCCCGCGGTGAAGCCGGCCATCAGCGCCGTGCTGGCGCTGTCGAAGGGCCGGTCGTTATCGTCGGACAAGTTCCATGCGGGAAACGCTCGGGACGACATTTCGTGCCGCACGCTCACGATGGCGAGATAGCCCGTTCGGACCAGCACCGTCCCACCGACGATGGCGTCCGGCAAGCTGTCCGCCTCGACGGTAATTTCATAGCCCCGATATTGATAGACGCGCTGCATTTCTTCCTCCCATGCAGCACAGTGTAGGTCGCCAGAAAACGCGTGGCGAAAAGAATTGACGCGCCGGGACCAGCGGCTTCAATCGCATGAGCAGGCGAATCTGCGGCGGATTATTCGCAGCAGATCGCTTTGTCGATATGCGCCTATATCAGACGTGAGTTCATGGCGCCCAAGAGAAGCAAGGCTGGGCAATCGCAATGCGTAAATCGCGTGACAGCCGAACGTCGCCTGAATGACAATCGCTGCCGGAGTATCGGGCGCTATAACGCTATTACCTGCAACCGACAAAACGCCGACAAAACGAATAAGCCGCGGAAATAGCGCGCAGTTCGTTCACGGTCACGGCAAGCCGAATCGCAGCACGGGTTGCCGATGTGATCGCTTGAAGCCCACCCCATCCGCCACGTCGCGTCGACGCCCGCAAATAGAGGCAGACAAATGACGTCTTTCCCGTCCCACTGCCCCGCGCATTTAACGCCTTTCCTTAATGCGTTTAACCGAATTGTCATATAAGAGACCCATCCCATATTCTGAGCAGATTCGACGCCATTTCAGTCATCTGCCATTACACTTTTACGCCTTCTAGCCCTCGTCTTATTCAATGTTTCTCGTGCCTTTCTCGAATCTTTCATAAAGCGACCGTATCTTGCTCGCTTTCTTGACAACGACCCGGGAATCACACCATGCCCGTGCACCGCACGCCACGCTTCGTTTCGCCTCACGCTTTCGCCATGGCCGTCGCCGTCTCGTTCCTCGTCGCTGCCTGCGGCGGCGGCGGGGTGAGCGACAACGCGCCGCCCGCCACCGTCGCGAAAGTGCCCTCGCCGCCGGCCGACCCGGGCTTCGTCGACAGCGCGCCGGTGCAGGCCAACGTGCTCGCCTTCGTCGACAACGCGGCCACGAACCAGCGCGGCGACGCGCGTTACGCCACGATGAGCACGAACGCCGGCGTGCGCGTGCTGAACGGCTTTCGCACGCTCTGGCAACCGCTCACGGACCTCGTGGACGCCGGCGTGAACGCGCCCGCTGTCGGCAGCTTCCCCGCCATCACCGCGTCGACGTGGACCGGCCTGCCGAACGACGGCACGCCGAACGGCACCGCGCTCAACCCCACGGTGCTCAACGCAAACATCCAGTACGTGGTGGGCGCCACCACGCAGCGCACCGCGGCCCAGGCTTCAGCCGCCTACTTCGACGACCGCCGCGGCAAAGGCTACAGCGTCACGGACGGCATGGGTCCGCTCACCACCGCATGGCGCACCGCTGCGCAGCAGACCACGAGCATCACCACGATTCCCGCCGACGCCACCACGACGCTCTACAACGACAGCGGCAACAACACGGGCGTGGGCGGTAGCGCGAATGCGCAGTTCGGCGCCGTGGTGGACCTCGTCAACGCGATGGGCACGAACGGCTCCACGGAACCCGCGAAGCGTTTCTACAAGTACGAGCGGCCGTACCGCTGGAGTTCGAGTGTCGTCGTCGCGCCCACGCTCGTGCCGGCCGAAAGCACCACGCCCGCAACGGACGGCGGCTTCCCGAGCGGCCATGCCGCGGAAGCCATGCGCGATGCGCTCGCCATGGCCTACGTGGTGCCCGAGCGTTACCAGGAAATGCTGAGCCGCGCGCTCGAACTGGGCGAGAACCGCATCTTCGCGGGCATGCACTCGCCGCTCGACGTGATGGGCGGCCGCATACTCGCCGAAGCCGTGGTCGCGGCGAACCTCGCTGATCCGACCAACGCCACGCTCAAGCAGACCGCCGTCCCGCTCGCGCATGCCACGCTCTACGCCGCCACCGGCACGACGGCGGCTACGTTCCCGGCGTTCGCGGAGTCGGGCACGACGGCGACAGACCGCTTCGCCGACTACGCCACCAACAAGGCCAACTATCTGCGTCGCCTGACCTACGGCTTCACGCCCATCGCCGCGACCACTGCGGCGCCCGTCGTGCCGAAGGGCGCCGAGGTGCTGCTGGAAACGCGCCTGCCCTACCTCAGCGCGGACCAGCGGCGCGTCGTGCTGAAAACGACCGAACTCGCCTCGGGCTACCCACTGCTCGACGACGCCGAAGGCTGGGGCCGCCTCAACCTGTTCGCGGCGGCGGACGGATACGGCCAGTTCTCCGGCAACGTGAGCGTGACGATGGACGCCACCCAGGGCGGCTTCAACGCCGCCGACACGTGGCGCAACAACATCGGCGGCAGCGGCAAGCTGACCTTCGCGGGCACGGGTGCGCTCACGCTGGCGGGCGCGAACAGCTATAGCGGCGGCACCGAGGTGCAGGGCGGCACGCTCGTAGCCGCGTCGCCGCAGGCCTTCGGTGCCGGCGATGTCTACGCGAGCGGCGGCACGGTGGTCGTCCGCACGGGCGCACGCATGAGCATCAACGGTCAGTACACGCAGTTGAAGAACGCCACGCTCGAACTGGATCGCGGCGCGGGCGACACGGGCCGGCTCGCCGTGGCCGGGCTCACCACCTTTGTGGGCGGCACGTTGCACGTGAAGTTCGCGGCGGGCGCCGCGCCGAAGGTGGGCGACATCGTGCCGCTGATCGACAGCGCGCAGTTGCAGGGGCGCTTCGATTCGGTCGTGGTGGACGGCTTCAAGGTGACGCCGCTCTACAACTCGGGCGGCGTGGAAGTGCGCATCGACGGTTGAGGCCGAGCTTCGTCACGGCAACGGCGGCGAAGAAAAGGGTGGATGCAAGCGCGGCAAGGTAGCTGCCGCGTTTTGCTCGCGCCCACTCGCCGCCGCGACTGTTGCCTTCCGGCACCGGCGCGGCTCACGACATGAACATCCCGCCATCCACGTTGATGGTTTGTCCGGTGATATAGGCCGCGTCGCCGGAGGCGAGGAACGCCACGAGGCCCGCCACGTCCTCGCCGCTGCCCGCGCGTTTCATGGGAATGCCCTTCACCCATTCCGCCATGAGTTCGCCGGGTTGGTAGTCGCCCAGCAGCTTGCCCCAGGCCTCGTCGTTGTAGGCCCACATCTCCGTCGTGATGATGCCGGGGCAAAACGCGTTGACGGTGATGCCCGTAGGCGCCAGTTCTCTTGCGAGGCTCTGCGTGAGCCCCACCACGCCAAACTTGCTCGCCGCGTAGTGCGGCGTATAGATGAAGCCCTGGCGCGCCTGGCCCGAAGCGGTGTTGATGAGACGACCCGGCTTTCCCCCTGCGAGCATGCGTGCCGCTGCCTCCTGGCAGCACAGGAACACGCCCTTGGTGTTGACGGCGAGAATCTTGTCCCACTCTTCTTCCGTGAGGTCCTGCAGTTTCGCGATCGTGATGACGCCCGCGTTCTGCACCGACACGTCCACCTCGCCCAGCTTCGCCGCCACTTCGTCGTAAAGCGCCTTCACCTCGGCTTTGTCCGTCACATCGGCTTCTACCGCGATGGCGTTGAAGCCCGACTCGCGCAGTTGCGCGGCGGCGTCGAACACGCGTTTCTCGTTCGCGCACAGGCACACCTTCGCGCCCTCGCGCGCAAAGCGCTCCGCAATGCCGAGGCCGATGCCGCGGCTGCCGCCCGTCACCACGACTACCTTGTTCGTGAAACGTCTGATTGCGTCGTTCATGTGGGTTTGTCCTTGCTGGTTAGTGGCCATGCCGCGGGTGCCGATGCCCTCACTCGAGCCGCGCGATCCAGCGCAGCCATTGCGCGTGATGCCTGGCCGCCTGCTCGCGGCCACTGCCGGGCACGACGCGTCGCAGCACCTTGCGCTGCGCGCGGTTCGCGCCCAGCTCGCTCGTCAGGCCTAACTGCAGCAGGCCGAGCGCCGCGGCGCCCGCCGCCGAAATTTCCGTCAGTTCGAGCGTGCTCACCGGGCGGTCCAGCGTGTCCGCCAGAAACTGCATGAGAAACGGACGCTGCACGAGCCCGCCGTCCAGAAACAGTTCCACGAGCGGCAGTTGCGCCGCGCGTTCCATCACGGTGATCACGTCCTTGATCTGATAGACGATGGACTCGTACGCGGCGCGCACCACGTGCTGCCACGACGTCGAGAAGTCGAGCCCCACAATCTGCGCGCCGCCCGGGTACTTCCAGTGCGGGCAGCCGATGCCGGAGAACGCCGGGATGAAATAGACGCCGCCGTTATCGACTTCGCTGAAGGCCTGCTCGGCGGCAGCGAAGTCGTCGAAGAGGCGCAGTTTGTCCTTGAGCCAGCCGGGCGTGGAACCCGCGCTGATCACGATGCCTTCGAGCGCATAGTCCACGCGTCCGCGCGCGCCGAAGCAGAGCGTGGAGACGAGGCCGTCGACAGGCGCCTGCGGCCGCGGCCCCACGTTCATCATGATCGACGAGCCCGTGCCCATCGTGGCCTTGGCAAGGCCCGGCGAGAGGCAGCCTTCGCCCACGGCGGCGGCATGCGAGTCGCCGATCATCGCCACGATAGGGATGGGCTTCGGCAGCAAGCCGTCCAGGTCCGTCGAACCGAAATCCGCCGCCGAAGGTTTCACGTCGGGCAACCGCAGCGCGGCAAGCCCGAATTCGTCGATCAACTCGCGATCCCAGTTCAGCGTGTGCAGGTTGAACAGCATCGTGCGCGACGCGTTGGTGTAGTCCGTGAGATACGACGCGCCGCGCGTGAGCTTGAACAGCAGCCAGCTATCGACGGTGCCGAAGCGCGCCTCGCCCGCCTCCATCGCGCGGGCCACGTGGGCGTCGTTGCCGCGCAGCCAGATCAGTTTCGACGCCGAAAAATACGGGTCGATCAAAAGCCCCGTGCGCTCGGCAATGCGCGCGGCCATGCCGTCGCGGCGCAATTGCTCGCAGATGCCAAGCGAGCGCTGGCACTGCCACGACACGGCGGGCGCGAGCGGCTCGCCCGCGGCGTCCCACAGCACGGCCGTTTCGCGCTGGTTCGAAATGGCCACGCCCGCGAGTGCGCCGACGTCGCCATCGAAGGCCGCGAGGCATTGGGCCGCAGCCGTGAGCACCGAGCCATACAGCGCGTGCGGGTCCTGTTCGACGAAGCCGGCCTGCGGGTACGTGCAGCGCACAGGCGCGAACCCTTTCGCGCGAACGGTGCCCTCTGCGTCGAAGATCAGCGCTTTGGTGCCGCTCGTGCCCTGGTCGATGGCCAGCACATATTGCATTGAGGACATTGACGAAGTCCGTGAAGTTTCAACACTGTTTGCTATTGGCGGGCGCGGCAAGGCTGGAGGGCCTGGGGTCTGGATGCAAGGAACAGGCGCCCGCAGTCACGCCTCACGCCGTGGCGAGTTCCATCACGCGCACGTCGCTCGCCTCTTCGCGCGGCAGCACGCCCTTGCAGCGGCCGCGCGCCAGCACCATCACGCGGTGAGACAGACCCAGCACCTCGTCGAGGTCCGAACTCACCACCACCACGGCTACACCGCTCGCCGCGAGTTTCGCAATGACCTCGTAGATGGCGGCGCGCGCGCCCACGTCGATGCCGCGCGTGGGCTCGTCGAGAATCACCACCTTCGGTTCGCGCGCCAGCCACTTCGCGAGCACGACCTTCTGCTGGTTGCCGCCCGAGAGGCTGCCCGCGCGCTGCTGCGGCCGCCCCTTCACACCGAGCCGCGCGATCAGCCCGTTGGCGAACTCACGCACCTGCTGCGGCTGCACCCAGCCACGCGCGCCGAGGCGGTCGAGGCTGCCGTACGCGAAGTTGTCTTCAATGGAGTGTTCGAGCACGACGCCCTGCTCCTTGCGGTCTTCGGGCACGAGCACCACGCCTGCGCGAATGGCTTGTGCCGGGCTGCGCAGATGCAGCGCCTCGCCCTCCACGAGCACGCTGCCAGACGAAACGGGATCGGCACCCGCGATGGCCCGCACGAGTTCGGTGCGCCCCGCCCCGACGATGCCCGCAATGCCGAACACCTCGCCCGCGCGCACGGCAAACGAAACGTCGCGAAACGCGCCCTGTTGCGACGTCAGCGAACGCACGTCGAGCACCGTGCGTTCGCGCGGCGCGGCAAAGTGCGGAAAGATGCGCTCCACGTTGCGGCCCACCATCTGCTCGATCAGCGTCTTCACGGGTACGCTGCCGTTCTCGTGGCTCGCAATCAGCCGCCCGTCGCGCAGCACGACGATGCGGTCGGCAATGCGCTCGATTTCTTCCAGCCGGTGGCTGATGTAGATGAACGACACGCCCTGCGCGCGCAGCTTCGCGATCTGCTCGAAGAGCCGGTCGGTTTCCGCGCCGCCCAGCGCGGCAGTGGGTTCGTCGAGAATCAGCAGGCGCGCATCGAGCGTCAACGCCTTGGCGATTTCCACCTGCTGCTGCGCCGCCACCCGCAAGGTGCGCACGAGCCGGCTGGCCGACACGTCGAGCCCGAGTCGATGCAACTGCTCTTCGGCGCGGCGCGACATCTTCGCGCGGTCGATCTTGCCGTGCCGCATGGGCAGCCGTCCGACGAAGACGTTCTCCGCAATGGAGAGATCGCGCAGCAGCCGCGTTTCCTGATGGATCAGGCCGATGCCGCTCGCGAGCGCGTCGCGCGGCGACTGCGGGGCATACGGCTCACCACGCCAGAACATGCGGCCGCCGGCATCGGGTTCGAGCGCTCCGGCAATGATCGACGAGAGCGTCGATTTGCCGGCGCCGTTCTCGCCCAGCAGCGCCACCACGCTACCCGGACGCACGTCCAGATCGATGCCGTCCAGCACCGTGTTGCGGTTGAAGGTCTTGCCGATGCCTCGCACGACGAGCCCGTCGTGCGTCACGTCGGGCATACCGTCGCTGATCTGGCCCGAGGCGGCTGCGCTCGCGATCATGATGAACTCCGTTACGGATGCTGCGAGATGAACGGCCCGACGTTCTCTTTGGTGGTGAGCGTAGCGGGCAGCAGCTGCTGGGCCGGCACGCTCTTCTTCGCGATGAGCTCAAGCGCCGAGTCCACGGCCATGCGGCCCATGCGCTGCGTCTGCTGCGTCATGGTCACGTCGATCACCCCGTCGCGCACGGCCTTGAGGCCGGCCAAGTCGCCGTCGAAGCCGGCGATCAGCACCTTGTGCCCCACGTTCGAGACCTTGACCGCCTGCGCGGCGCCCAGCGCCATTGCGTCCGCATGGCCGAAGATCACGTTGATGTTGGGATTGCGCTGGAGCATGTCCTGCGCCACCGCGAAGCCCTTGTCCTGCGCCCACTCGGCGGGCTGGCGCGCCACCACCTTGATGCCCGGCGCCTTCGCGATGGCCTTGCTGAAGCCCTTTTCGCGCGCGAGTTCAGGCGTCGTGCCCAACTGGCCCTGCAGTTCGGCGAGCGTCGCGGTGCCCTTGGTCTGCTTCACGATCCACTCGCCCAGTTGCTCGGCGGCGGCTTCGCTGTCGGTCGCGATGAAGGTGTTGCCCGGGGCGTCCGGCGGGTTGCGGTCCACGGCGATCACGGGCACGCCCGCGGCCTTCGCGGCGCGCACCGGCACGCCGGCAGCCGTCGCGCCGGCCGGAATGTAGATGAGCGCGTCGATCTTGCGCGTGAGCAGATCCTGAATCTGGTTGACCTGAGTGGCGGCATCGCCCTTCGCGTCGACCGTGATGACGTTCACGCCCTTCTCTTTGCCGTAGGTTTCCACCGACTGCTTGATCTGGTTGAAGAAGTCGGCCTGCAGGTTCGCAACGGCAAGACCGATGGTGGTGGTGCCCGCCGCCGACGCGCTGGGCGCGGCCAGCGCGAAGCCGAGCGAAGCAGCGAGGGCAAGCAGGGATGCACTGGCGGAACGTCGATTCATGTCTGTCTCCTGGTGATGCTTGTTGTTGATGTGACGCGGTTGAGGTGATGCGGTTGAGCTGATGCCGTTGAAACGGAGAGGCCCGGAAGCGAAGCGGCTCGAAGCGAAGCCGCCCGGAAGCGATGAAACGGCCCGCGCACTCCGGCGCCATACGGCCCGGCTTGCGGCAAGTGAAAAGCGAGCCGCGGCCGGCCGGATCCCTACGCGGCGTTGCGGCGGCGCAGTGTGTCGGCACCCACGGCGAGCACGATCACGAGGCCGATCACGATCTGCTGCACGAACGGCGACACGCCGATGAGGTTGAGCCCGTTGCGCAGCACGCCGATGGTCAGCACGCCCACGGCCGTGCCGAGCACCGTGCCCGTGCCGCCCGCGAGGCTCGCGCCGCCGATCACCACGGCCGCGATGGTGTCCAGTTCGTAGCCCGTGCCCGCGCTGGGCTGCGACGAATCCAGGCGGCTCGCCAGCACCACCGCCGCCACGCCGGCCAGCGCGCCGCACAGCGTGTAGACCGCGAGTGTCGTGGCACGCACTTTGATGCCCGCAAGGCGCGCCACCTCGGCGCTGCCGCCGATGGCGTAGAGGCTGCGTCCCGCCGCGCGGTATTTGAGGATCACGAAGCCCACCACCATCAGCGCGACGAAGAGGCCCACCGTCGCGGAAAGAAAGCCGAAATGGCGGTCGATGGAAAGTGCCGTGAACCAGTCCGGGTAACCCACGATCTGCTCGCCGTTCGTGATGATGTTGGCGAGCCCGCGCGCCACGGACATCATCGCGAGCGTCGCGATGAACGCTGGCAGGCGCATCACGACGTTGAGCAACCCCGAGACGAGGCCGCACAGCCCCGCCACGAGAATGCTCGCGGGAATCGCGACGACGAACGGCAGGCCCGCGGTGTTGGCGAGCCAGCCCATCACCATCATGGCGAGCGCCAGCACAGAGCCCACCGAAAGATCGATACCGCCGATGATGATCACCGCCGTCATGCCGAGCGCCATGATGCCGAGCACTGTGATCTGATCCAGCACGTTGAGCAGATTGCGCACCGAGAGGAACGACGGCGTGAGAAGCGAGATCACCACGCACAGCAGCACGAGGCTGATGAGCGGTCCCTGTTCGAGCAGCACGGGAAGCCACGCGCGGCGCGAGAACCCGGCCGCGGCACTGCCAGCACTGGCAGCACCGGCGGCGCCGGAACGGCCGGCTGCGCGGTCCGGCAGTTCAACGCTGTTTTCGATGGACTTGCTCACGTCTCGTCTCCTGTTTTTCCCTTTGCTACACGGCTCGACTCGCGGCTCGGCACGCGAGTCGACTCGCGACTCGACTCATGCATTGGCGCCGCACACTGCTCGCGCCACCGGCACGCAGAACGCCAAGGCAGCCGCGCGCGAAAACACAGCGCAAGAACACAGCGCAAAACCCGGCCGCGTCAGCAGATCGTGTATCCGCCGTCGATCATCAGGTCGGCGCCCGTAATCATGTCCGCGCCGTTCGATGCGAGGAACAGGATCGCAGCGGCAATCTCGTCGGTATAGGCGAAACGGCCTGCGGGAATCAGTTCCTTCATGCGCTCGCCCTTTTCGCCTTCCCACGCGGCGGCGCCCATCGGCGTGAGCACGACCGTGGGCGACACGGTGTTCACCGTGATGCCGCGCCGGCTCCATTCCTTCGCGAGCACCTTCGTCATGCCGATCAGGCCAGCCTTCGCCGACGTGTACGCGCAGTGCTGATCGATCGCGACCGTGGCCGCCTGCGACGCGATGTTGATGATCTTGCCGCGATGCCCGCGTGCGAAGACATGCCGCGCGAAGTGCTTCGAGCACAGGAACGGCCCCGTCAGATTCACGTCGATCTGCCGGCGCCATTCTTCCAGCGTGATGTTTTCGGCGGGCGTGAGCGTGATCGTGCCCGCGGCGTTCACGAGCAGATGCAGCGCGCCGAAGCGTTCGGCTGCGGCGTCCATGGCCGCGGCCACGTCGTCTTCGTTGCCCACGTCGCAGGGAAAGGCCGCGGCGTGGTCAGCGCCCAGCGTTTCGATGGCGGCGGCCACGCGCTCCTCTTCGAAGCGCGGGTAAAAAATCGCGACGCGCGCGCCCTTGGCGATCAGCGCTTCGTTGGTGGCCATGGCGATGCCGCCCAGGCCGCCCGACACGACAGCCACCTGGCCATCCAGCCGGAAATTGAAATCGACGCCGTGTCTCAACGACATGTCGTACTGCGTTGCCATGCCCATCTCCTGAATGTCTGCCTGTTTCGTCGGATGCTTTAGGCCGGGATTTTTAGGTGGGTTTTGCGTGGGCGCCGCCCCGCGGCCATAAGGCCATAAGGCCCTGCGGCCCTGCGGCCCTACGCCGCCGCGAGCGGCATGCCGACCAGCTCCAGCACCGCGCTTTCGATGCCCCGCGCGTCGATGCCGTAGTAACGGCGAATACCGGCGCGCGTGCCGTAGTGCGCGAACTCGCCTTCGGTCACGCCAAGCATGCGCAGCCGCCGCGCCACGCCGCGCCTTGCAAGCTGCACCGCGATCAGCGCGCCGATGCCGCCGTGCAGCGAATGCTCTTCCACGGTCACGATGTCGTCGTGGGCACACAGTATGTCGGCGAGCAGGTCGGAGTCGAGTGGCCGGATGGACGAGAGGTTCACGAGCGTCGGCGCCACGCCGCGCGCGCCAAGCGCCTCGCAGGCGGCGAACGCCTCGCCCACCACGGAGCCGAGCGCCACGATCGCCACGCGCCGCCCGCCAGCTTCGTCGACAGGCTGGCCGCGCCGCAGCACGTCGGGCTGGCCGGGCTGGAAGGCGTAGTCCGCCTCGTGCAGCACGGGGAATTTCGCGTTGTCGAGCCGGATATAGACCGGGCCCTCGAAGGCCGCCGCGTAGCGCACGATCTGCGCGGCCTCCAGCGCATCGCACGGTGCAAAGATCTGGACATTGCCGAGCCCGCTCATGATCGAAACGTCGTCGATGGCATGGTGCGTGGAAGCGAGCGGCCCGTAAGCGACGCCCGCGTTGAGCCCCAGCATCTTCACGTTGGTCTGGCTGTAACAGACGTCGTTCTTCACCTGTTCGTTGGCACGCGCCACCAGAAACGGCGCCGCGTTCGCCGTGAACACCACGTGGCCGGCGAGCGCCATGCCCGCCGCCATGCCCACCATGTTCTGCTCCGCGATGCCGACGTTGACCACGCGGTCGGCGTAACGCTTCTGGAAGGCACCGATCTTCGAGGTGGAGGTGGAATCACTCACCATCACGATCACGTCGGCGCCGCCGTCGGCCAGCTCCGTGAGCGCGCCGACCACACCGTCACGCAGATCCGCCGCTTCATGCATGGTCCAGCTCCTTCAGGGCGAGCGCGAGCTCGTCTTCGTTCGGGTACTTGTGATGCCAGGCCGCCACGTTCTCCATGAACGACACGCCGCGGCCCTTCACGGTCTGCGCGATGACTGCCTTGGGCTTGCCATTGCGAAAATCCAGGCTTTCCATCAGTTTCGAAAGTTCGGCGGGGTCGTTGCCGTTCGCCTCGTGCACTTCCATGCCGAAGGCGGCGAACTTCTCGCCGAGCGGTTCGGGATCCATGATGTTTTTCGTGGCGTCCGCCAGTTGCAGGTGATTGCGGTCCACGATTACGACGAGGTTGTCGAGCCGAAAGTGGCTGGCCGCCATCGCGGCTTCCCAGTTCGAGCCTTCTTCGAGTTCGCCGTCGCCGGTCAGCACGAAGACGCGACCCGGCACGCCGCCGTCCCGCGCCTGGCGGCGCTTCGCGAGCGCGAGGCCGGTGGCGATGGGCATGCCGTGCCCGAGCGCGCCGGTATTGACGGTCACGTACCCGGGCAGCTTCTGGCGCACCGGGTGGCCGGGCAAGCGCGAGCCGTCGCGCAGATACCCGGAGAGTTCCTCGTCGGCGAGCCACCCCAGCTCGGCGAAGCAGCAATAGAGACCGCCCACGCCATGGCCCTTGCTCAGCACGAACTGGTCGTGCCAGACCGGTGCCTGCGGCAGCTCGGCGCGGTAACGCATGACCCGGAAGTAGAGCGCCACGAGAATGTCGACCTCGGACATATCCGCGCCCGTGTGGCCGTTCTTCGCATGCGCGTTCATCACGCAGATGCGCTTGCGGATGGCCCGCGCACGCGCCTTCAGGTCGGGTTCGTCGAGCCGGAATGGGTTTTCCATGTACTTTCCAATTGTTTCCTTTTGCTTGCCTTCAGTTTCTATTTCAGGGAAGAGAAAGTCAAGTCGTTTCCTATGCTTTCCGGACCAGGGAATACCCTCGAAGTAAGGCATAGCCTCGGACAAGCCGCCATTGCGCGCTGCACAGAGACGCTCTCGCGCGCTGGCAACGCGTCACACGACTTTCCAAAAAGAAAGCCGCGCTATAATCGACGGAAACCATACGCAAGAAGCCATGCGCAGCTGCGCCCGGCATCGCCGCCCACGACGCGATGCGACGGCCGGCCCGCAGGCGCCCTACCGGAAAGCACGATGGATCAGAAAACCCGCTGGGAAAACATCTACGCGAGCGTGCGCGACATGAAAGCCGTGAGGCTCTCGGACCTCGCGCGCACCTTCAACGTCTCCATGCCCACCATCCGCAAGGACGTCGACGCGCTGGAACGCGACGGGCTCGTGGAGCGCGTGCACGGGCTCGTGCGCCTCAAGACGCTCTCGTACATGTTCGACGGCACGGGCATGAGTCACCTGCAACCCACGGCCGCCAAGGTGTGGATCGGCGCGAAGGCGGCCACGCTGGTGGGCAACGGCGACTCCATGATCCTGGACTGCGGCGCCACCACCACCGAAATGGCGAAGAACCTGGTGGGCCGCCAGCATCTGCGCATCGTCACGAACGCGCTCAACATCGCGATGCTGCTTGGCAACGAACCGTCGAACCGCGTAATGCTCACAGGCGGCCAGTTCATGCCGGAGACGCTTGCCGTGTCCGGCGAGAAGGCGTCGGCGTTCTTCGAAGGCATGTTCGTGGACAAGCTGTTTCTGGCGGCGGGCGGCGTCTCGAAGGAAGGCGGCATCTCGTATCCCGACTTCATCGACCTGCACGTGAAGAGCGGCATGATCGGCGCCGCGCGGCACGTCTATCTGCTCGCGGATTCGCAGAAGTTCGGCCGCCGCGAGTTCGCCACGTTCGGTGCGATGGACCGCGTGCATACGGTCGTGACGGACCGGGGCCTCGCGCCCGAATACGCGAAGTGGCTCGACGGTATGGGCGTGGAAGTGATCTACGCGGACGCGCCGTCGCCGTAACGGCGGCGGCCCAGGGCAACCGGAAGCACGCCGCCGTCGAGGGTTATCCCGGATGTCGTCGTGCGCTCAGATTTGTATGATGACCATATCACCCGATCACCTAGGCACCATGTTCGAGACCATTTCCGCGCCCGCCATGAGCGAGCGCGTCGCCCAGCAACTGCTCGCGCAGATCGACGCCGGCAGCTTCAACAGCACCGGCAAGCTGCCCACGGAAGCCGTGCTCGCGCGCGAATTCGGCGTGAGCCGCACGGTGATCCGCGAAGCCGTTTCGCGACTCAAGAGCGAAGGCGTGGTCGAGCCGCGCCAGGGCAGCGGCGTCTATATCGCGCGGCATGCGGCCATCCGGCCGCTGCGCATCGATTACGCGGAGGCCGTGGAGTCGTCGGGATCGCTCGCGCATCTGCTCGCCGTGCGCCGCGCCATCGAGGCCGAGGTGGCCGCCGAGGCCGCCCTGCACTGCACCGCCGCCGGCATGGACGAGATCGACGCCGCCCTGCATCGCATCGACGAAGCCGTGGCCGAAGGCCGCGACGGCGTGGCCGAAGACATGGCGTTTCATCGCGCCATCGCGGTCGTGACGGGCAACCCGTACTTCCTCAAGACACTCTCGTTTCTGAACCAGTACCTCGAAGCCGGCATGAAGGTGACGCGCGGCAACGAAGCCACGCGCGAGGACTTCTCGCGGCAGGTCCGCGAAGAGCACGCGGCCATCGTGGATGCGATTCGCTCGCGCGACCCCATGGCGGCCCGCAACGCCGCCCGCACGCATCTGTACAACGCCGCGCGCCGCCTCGCGGAAGCCGGCATCAGTTGAACGCGCTGAATGCGCGGAATGCGCCGAATGCGCCGAATGCGGCGGCAATAACGCGCCGCTCTCTCTTGCGAATGACCAGGATCTGCCATGTCACGAAATGTTGGAGTCATCGGCCTGGGGGCCATGGGCCTGGGCGTTGCCCGCTCGCTGTTGCGCGCCGGTTTTCGCGTGCACGCCTGCGACGTGCGTGCCCACGTGCTCGAAGCGTTTGCTGCTGAAGGCGGCGTGGCCTGCGCCACGCCAGCTGACGTTGCCGCGCAATGCGACGTGGTGATCACGCTCGTCGTGAACGCGGCGCAAACCGAAACCGTGCTGTTCGGCGAGCACGGCGCCGTGGCCGCCATGAAGCCGGGCAGCGTCGTGATAGCGAGCGCCACGGTCGCGCCGGACTTCGCCGTGGCGCTCGGCAAGCGTATCGAGGCGGCGGGCGTGCAGATGCTCGACGCGCCCGTCTCCGGCGGCGCCGCGCGCGCGGCATCGGGCGAGATGACGATGATGACCTCGGGCCCGGCCACCGCCTACGCCGCGTGCGAAGACGTGCTCGCCGCCATCGCGGGCAAGGTCTATCGGCTGGGCGACGCGCACGGCGCCGGGTCGAAGGTGAAGATCATCAACCAGCTGCTCGCGGGCGTGCACATTGCCGCGGCAGCCGAAGCCATGGCGCTCGGCCTGCGCGAAGGCGTGGACCCCGATGCGCTCTACGACGTCATCACGCACAGCGCCGGCAATTCGTGGATGTTCGAGAACCGCGTGCCGCACATCCTGAACGGCGACTACACGCCGCTGTCCGCCGTGGACATCTTCGTGAAGGACCTGGGCCTCGTGCTCGACACCGCGCGCCGCACGAAATTCCCGCTACCCCTGTCGGCCACGGCGCACCAGATGTTCATGAGCGCATCGAGCGCCGGCCACGGCGGCGAAGACGACGCGGCGGTCGTCAAGACCTTCCCCGGCATCACGCTGCCGGGCGCCCGCTGATCTGCAAACGCAGCGCCTCGAGCGTTGTAAGGCCTGCAAAGAACGTCTTTCATGAGCCCCTCATGAGTACCGATACCGAAATCCAAACCGCCCAAACCGTTTCCCGTCCCCTGCTGGGCTGCATTGCCGACGATTTCACGGGCGCCACCGACCTCGCCAACATGCTCGTGAAGAGCGGCATGCGCACGGTGCAGACCATCGGCGTGCCCGAGCCCGACGCACACGAAAATGCAAACGGCGTGCAGACGCTCGCCGCCGACGCCATCGTCGTCGCGCTGAAGTCGCGCACGATTGCCGCCGCGCACGCCGTCGCGCAATCGCTCGCCGCGCTCGAATGGCTGCGCACCCAGGGCTGTCGCCAGTTCTTCTTCAAGTACTGCTCGACGTTCGATTCCACGGACGCGGGCAACATCGGCCCCGTGGCCGATGCGCTGCTCGATGCACTGAGCGATGTGTCGAGCGATGCATTGGCCAATGCCTCCGGCAGCGGCTTCACGATTGCCTGCCCCGCGTTCCCCGAAAACGGACGCACGGTCTACCGCGGGCATCTCTTCGTGGGCGACGCGCTGCTCAACGAGTCGGGCATGGAGCACCATCCGCTCACGCCGATGAAAGACGCCAACCTCGTGCGCGTGCTGCAACGGCAGACGGCATCGAAGGTTAGCCTGGTTCGCTACGACGCGATCGCGCTGGGCGCCGCGGCCGTGCGGGCCTCCATCGACCAGCTGCGCGCCGAAGGCGTGCGCCTCGCGATTGCGGACGCGCTCACAGACCGCGATCTCTACGTGCTCGGCGAAGCCTGCGCGGACCTGCCGCTCGTGACCGGCGGCTCCGGCGTCGCGCTCGGCCTGCCCGCGAATTTCCGCCGCGCCGGGCTCTTGCCCGAACGCGACGACGCGGACGCGCTGCCGCGCATCGAAGGCCATGCCGCGGTGCTGGCCGGCAGCGCGTCGAAGGCGACCAACGCCCAGGTGGCCGCGTGGCGCGCGCATCGTCCGGCGTTTCGCATCGACCCGCTGGCGGCCTCGCGCGGCGAGCCTGTCGTCGACGAAGCACTCGCCTTTGCGCGCCGTCATCTGCCCGAGCCCGTGCTGATCTACGCCACCGCCACGCCCGACGAAGTCAAGGCCGTGCAGCAGACGCTCGGCGTGGAGGCCGCAGGGCACCTCGTGGAAAGCACGCTCGCCGCCATCGCGCAGGGCCTGCGCGAAGCCGGCGTGACGAGGTTCGTCGTGGCGGGCGGCGAGACCTCGGGCGCGGTCGTGCAGGCGCTCGGAGTGAAGGCGTTGCAGATCGGCGCGCAGATCGACCCCGGCGTGCCCGCCACCGCGACCATCGACGCGCGGCCGCTCGGCCTCGCGCTGAAGTCGGGCAACTTCGGCGCCGTGGACTTCTTCGAGAAGGCGCTGCGCGAACTGCAAGGAGCCCACTGATGAGCGCTGAAGCGACACTGCGCGAAGAAATCTGCACCGTGGGCGCGAGCCTCTATGCGCGCGGTCATGCCGTGGGCAGCGCGGGCAACATCAGCGCACGCCTCGCGGACGGCTGGCTCATCACGCCCACCGACGCGTGCCTCGGCCGGCTCGATCCCGCGCAGATCGCGAAGGTGGACGCGAACGGTGTGGCCGTGTCGGGCGCCAGGCCGTCGAAGACGCTGGCCCTGCATCGCGGCATCTATGCACGCAATGCGGCAGCGCACGGCGTCGTGCACACGCATTCCACGCATCTCGTCGCGCTCACGCTCGCGGGCGTGTGGCGCGAGACCGACGTGGTGCCACCCATCACGCCGTACTACGTCATGAAAGTGGGACACGTGCCGCTCATTCGCTATCGCCGGCCCGGCGACCCCGAGGTTGCCGCCGAAGTGGCAGCACTCGCGGATCGCGTGCGCGGCGTGCTGCTGGAACGCCTGGGCCCCGTGATGTGGGGCGAGTCGGTCTCGCAGGCGTCGTATGCACTCGAAGAACTCGAGGAGACAGCACGGCTCTGGCTCATGACGCAACCGAGGCCCGAGCCGCTTGCCGAAACAGCCATCGACGAATTGCGCTCGACTTTCGGCGCACGCTGGTAGCCGTTTTTTGCACGCCCTGCGGACGCGGCTACGTGGAAGGGTTTCCGCACTGCGTAAGCACAGGCTCCGCGAGCCGCTACGTGATCGGCACCCTTGCCGTGGCTCACGCCGACGACGCGGGTCAACCCATAATCTGCGCGGACACGTCGCGAGCGTGCCCTGCGCCCCACTCACCTTTCAGGACTTGCCGCCATGCCTCGCTTCGCTGCCAACCTCTCGATGATGTACAACGAGCACGCGTTCCTCGACCGCTTCGCCGCTGCCGCGCGCGACGGTTTCAAGGCCGTCGAATATCTGTTCCCGTACGACTTCGAAGTTGAGGCGCTGCGCGCCCAGCTCGACGAACACGGCCTCGTACAGGCGCTTTTCAACGCGCCGCCCGGCGACTGGGCCGCGGGCGAACGCGGCATCGCGGCGTTGCCGGGCCGCGAAGACGAGTTCAAGCGCAGCATCGATACGGCCTTGCGCTACGCCAGCGTGCTCGGCAACACGAAGCTGCATGTCATGGCCGGGCTCGTCGCGGCGGGCGCAGACCGCGCGCGCTATCACGCGACTTACGTCGCGAACCTCGCCTATGCCGCGCGAACCGCTGCCACACAGGGCATCACCGTGTTGATGGAGCCCATCAACACGCGCGACATGCCGGGCTATTTCCTCAACCGCCAGGACGACGCGCATGCGATTCGCGCCGAAGTGGGCGCGCCCAATCTGAAGGTGCAGTTCGACTGCTACCACTGCCAGATCGTGGAAGGCGACCTCGCGATGAAACTCAAGCGCGACTTCGCGGGCATCGGCCACATCCAGATTGCGGGCGTGCCGGAGCGGCACGAGCCGGACATCGGCGAACTGAACTACCCGTACCTGTTCGAGCTGATCGATGCGCTGGGCTACGACGGCTGGATTGGCTGCGAGTACCGTCCGAAGGCGGGCACCTCCGATGGGCTTGGCTGGCTCAAGCCTTATCTGTGAGGCGCGGTCCGGTCTTGCGGCTCCATTCGAATCTGTATCTGCAACCATCACCGTTGCTGTTTCAGCTATTCAAACGAGGCACATGACATGAAGGTACTGATCACCGGCGGCGCCGGCTTTCTCGGCCAGCGCCTCGCCCGCAGGCTGCTCGAACGCGGCGAACTCGCGGGCCCGAACGGTCGCGCCGAAAAGATTTCGACGCTCGTGCTGCTCGACGTGGCCGCGGCCCCTGATTTCAGCGATGTGCGCGTGAAGACGATGGTGGGCGACATCGCCGATCGCGCGGTGCTGGAACAGGCCATCGATACCGACACGGCCGCCGTGTTCCACCTCGCCGCCATCGTGAGCGGCCAGGCGGAAGCGGAGTTCGATCTGGGCATGCGCATCAATCTGGACGCGTCGCGCACGCTGCTCGAAGTGTGCCGCGCGCGCGGGCACCGTCCGCGTGTGGTGTTCACGAGTTCGGTCGCCGTCTACGGCGGCACGCTGCCCGACGTAGTGCGCGACGACACCGCGCTGAACCCGCAGTCGTCGTATGGCACGCAGAAGGCGATTGCCGAACTGCTGCTCAACGACTACACGCGCCGCGGTTTCGTGGACGGCCGCGTGCTGCGCCTGCCCACCATCAGCGTGCGGCCGGGGCGGCCGAACGCGGCGGCGTCGTCGTTTGCGAGCGGCATCATTCGCGAGCCGCTGAACGGCGAGACGAGCGTGTGCCCCGTGCCGCGCTCCACCCGCCTGTGGCTGCTCTCGCCGCGCCGCGCCATCGACGCGCTGGTGGCGGGCTGCGAACTCGACGCCGCGGTGCTCGATGCGCTGCCGGGCAACCGGCGCGTCGTCAATCTGCCGGGCATCTCGGTCAGCGTGGACGAGATGATCGCGGCGCTGCGCGAAGTGGCCGGCGACGAGGCAGTGAAGCGCATTCGCCATGAAGTGGACGACCGCATCGCGAAGATCGTGGTGAGCTGGCCGGGCCGCTGGGACACCTCGCGGGCCGAACGGCTGGGGCTGCATGGGGATGCATCGTTCGTGGAAGTGATTCGGGCGTATGTGGAGGATGAGCGCAAGTAAAGGCCCGGCGCATTGTCCACTCCAGGTGAACTGACTTTAAAACCCTCGACGACTTCCGCCGCAAGGGTCCCGATCCTAGACTCACCTCCATCGCGACAATCGCACGCCGTGCGACTCGCATCATCGATCGGGACCCGTCATGAAGAAGATTCTGCTTGCCGTACTCGCCACGCTGGGCGCGTCGGCCGCGTTTGCCTCGGCCTCAGCTTCAGGTTCAGCCAGCCATGCACGTGCCGTCAATGCCGGCGCGCCGCGCCACCCCACCACGTACCACACCGTGAAGGTGGACGGCCTCGACATCTTCTATCGCGAAGCCGGCCCGAGCGATGCGCCCACTATCCTGCTGCTGCACGGCTTTCCGTCGTCGTCGCGGATGTTCGAGCCGCTCTTCGCGCGCCTCTCGGAGCGCTACCATCTGATCGCGCCGGACTACCCCGGCTTCGGCCATAGCGACGCGCCCGCACCGCAGGACTTCGCCTACACGTTCGACCATCTCGCGGCCGTCACGAACGACTTCCTCGAAACGCTGGGCGTGCAGCGCTACGCGATGTATGTGCAGGACTACGGCGGACCGGTCGGCTTTCGCCTCGCGCTTGCGCATCCCGAGCGCCTGACCGGGCTCATCGTGCAGAACGCGGTGGCGCACGAAGACGGCCTCGGCCCGCTGTGGGAAAAGCGCCGCGCGTTCTGGGCAAACCGCGAAGCCAACGAAGCCGACTTGCAGCGCACCTTCCTTTCGTTCGACACGACGAAGCAGCGCCACGTGGGCACGAGCCCGCATCCCGAGCGCTACGACCCGGACCTGTGGACCGACGAATACGCGCTTCTCACACGCCCGGGGCAGAAGGCAATCCAGACCGACCTTTTCTACGACTACCGGACCAACGTGGCGTCGTATCCCGCGTGGCAGGCGTGGCTCAGGAAGACACAGCCGCCCACGCTCGTGGTGTGGGGCCGCTACGATCCGTCGTTCCAGGTGGCCGAGGCCGCGGCGTACCAACGCGATCTGCCCCATGCGGAGATTCACGTGATCGACGCCGGTCATTTCGCGCTGGACGAACGCGCAGACGAAGTAGCGGCGCTGGTCGGCCGCTTCATGCAACGCCTGCCCCAAAGCTGAAAGCGAAGACCCCGCGTGGCCGGTGCGTACAATACGGGCTCTCCGATTCCCGAAAAGAGCCCTCGTATGGCAATGAAGAAAACCGACCTTGAGAAGAACAAGGCGCTCAAGCTGACTCATTCGATGAAACAGACGCATTCCGATCGCTTCGGCAAAGGCGCGACCGAAGCACCCGTGAGCCGCAAGGAGCAGCGCAAGCTGGACCAGGCGAAGGGGCTCGTGCCGTTCGCGTGCAAGCTGGACAGCGAGCTCGTGGAAACGCTCAAGGCGCGCGCGTCAGGGCATCCTGAAGGCATGAATGGTCTCGTCGACGAATTGCTGCGGCGTGCGTTGGCGGGCGGCGATCAGGCGGCTTAATCAGGCGGCTTGAGCGGGGCGTGGCGCAGCCCGCGTTGGTCTCCGCCTACCTTCAGCCCATCTCCAGCCCACCTTCAGCCCATAACGCTGCCGCGGCCCCCACAAGCGGCGCGGCGGCAGCGTTGCAAGTCACGCGGCAAAGCCCCCACCTCACAGCCCCGCCACACCCGTTCGCTTCGCCCGAACCGCTATTCCGGATCGTTGCCGATGCGCTCGAACCGGATCATCTGTTCGGCCTTCGTGCCGTTCGACTCTTCGCGGTACACCGTGCCGCAATACACCACGCGATAACCGTCGCGCGCCCTCACCTCCGGCAGGTTGCCGGCCGGCCTGCTGTCCACGCCGCCCAGCCCGGCTGCGGGCGCCGGAATGTAGTTGTCGAGCGTGGCATTCGACGTAACGACGTTGTCGTGCCAGACCGACGCGTCTCGCTTCGCTTCCAGCGACTTGCCGTCGGTGTCCACGGTGTTGTCGGTTGCGTCCATGCCCGCGCTGTCCACGGAAACAATGCGGCTGTTCGCGCGCTGCACCGGGTCTCCCGCCTCGCGCGTCACCTTGTCCATGTCGATGGACGGCAACGCGGGCTTATCGCGGGTCGAAGTCGCCTCGGCGGAGCCGGCGTGCTGGGTCTGTCCGAACTCCTTCGCCTGCGTGGCGGCGTCGGGCGAATCACCGGCCGCGGGCGTCTTGGCCGGGCTTTTCGCGGCCATCTCTTTTTGCTGCTGCTGGGTAGGATTGGCTTCGGCGTTCTGCATATCCACCTCACGTACTCGAGTGCTCATCGGGATGCTGTCGTGAGAGCGCGCGCATGCGGCGTGCCCGGCCTTTCTCTTCTGTAAAAGGCACTACGGCAGCAGTCCGAACACCGCCACGCCGCTGGTCGTGCCGACATACACGTGCCCATGCGCGATCATCGGCGTGATGAACTTGTTGCCGGCGCCGAACGTGTCGCGCGAGCCGGCCTGGTTGCTGTTGTACAGCTCGTCTGCGAGATTGCCAGCGTCGAACGCGTGCAACGCCGCGACGCTGCCGTTCTCCGCCGCCCAGACGATGGCATTGCTCGATCCGTTCGCGGAAATACTGGGTGTCGCGCCGGGATACTGGAACGTGCCTGCGCTTTGCGAAGCCGGCGCAGTGGCGAGACGTGCAGCGGTGATCGGAAACGCCTTGAGGTGATCGCCGAGCGCGCCGATGTAGACCGTGTTGCCGTAGAACGCCGGCATGCCGAACACGCCGGCCGCGAGTTGCCCGTCTATCTCCTGCCAGATCACGTTGGTCGAGCTGTTGAACTTGCCCATGGCGTCGCGATTCACGACGTAGATCTTCGCGTCCTTGCCGGCGCCTACGGCAAGATGACGCACGGTGCCGCTCGCGTCGGCGAGATCGGGCAGCACCAGCGCGCCGCCCGAGCCGAGGTCCTGGTCTCGCGACGAAAGCGCCGCCGTATCGAAGGTCGCGAAATAATCCGCGACTGCGAGGCGAGGCGAAGTCGCGAGCTTCAGGAACGTGTTGCCATAGTCGCCGCTCGACGGAAAGCCCTGTGCGTCGAGCGTGGCATCGAACGTGCCGTTCGCGTCGAGCAGATAGAGCGAGGTGCCGTCCGAGGCCATGCCCGCCCCGCTCATCCATACCGATCCCTCGCTGCCGTTCGGCGTGAGATTGAGCACGCTGGTCTGCGTGAGCGTGGCGGCGCTGTACGCCATCACCCAGCCGCCATACACGCCCTGATCGCAATGCGAGGTCCACCCAGATACACGTTGCCGTTGACGAGCGCGAGCGCCTGGCGCTCCGCGTATTGCTGCGGGTCGAACACCGTCACGCCGTTGCTGCTGTTCGCGCCCGAGCCGGGATAGGTCGCGGCGATCTGCGCCGGCCCGCCGAGCGCCTCGGCGCCCGTCGTGAGATCGAGAGCATGTAGACGCTGGTGAATGGCGCCGCTCGCGTCCTTGCTCATGGCGACGGCATAGAGCACGCCATTCGCGCCGCGCGTGCGATCGATCACCGGCGTCGCGGTAATGCCTATTTCAGGCGTGATCTGCTGGCAGTTGCGATCGTCGCTCGTGGTCTCGCCCGAGCCCAGCAGCGAACGCTGCCAGAGGGGCGTGTTGGTGTCCGCGTCGAATGCGTAGACGCTGGCGTGCTCGGTGGCGACGTAGACCACGTTGTGCGGCTTGCCGCCAATCGAGAGGCTGCTCACGTAGAGCGGCTGCGCGTCCACCTTGCCGTCCACGGCGAGGAACGCGACCTTGCCGAAATGCGCGGGATTGACGTTGGCCGGCGTGAGCGTCGTTTCGGCCAGGTACTGCCCCGTGCGCGCGGCGTCGTTGTGATACATGAGCACGTCCGTGGGGGACGATACCGTGGTGTTGGCCGGCGCGGACGGTGTGGACGTTGCGGCTGCGCTGCCGGATCCACCGCCTCCCCCGCCGCACGACGCGCAGATTGCGACGATGAGGCATGCCATTGTCGCGAAGGCCGTACCGCGGCGCGCGGTGGCGCGGGCCTGTACCTCGCGGAGGTGGAGCAAGCGGTGCATGTGCGTCTCCCGCGCGGCCTGAAGGCCGCGAAGACTGCGTGTCTTGCCGATGCAGAGTCCGCCGTGGGCTGCGCGTTGCGGCACGGGGAATGAGCAATTGCCGTACCGGGGGAGGTTTATTGCGCCCTATTTTCAGGGCGTTATCGACGTGAGAAAGCCATGCTAGCCGGGTCTGCGGCCAATAGAGAACGAGCCCCAAAAGCGAAACGAGCCCTACGCCGCCCGAAAGCCGCGTAGAGCCCGTTCCAAAAAAAGTGACACACCCCGCAAGAGGCGCGTCACCGAAGGTACTGCGTGGACGTTTATTGCAGGAGCTTCAGCACTTGCTGCGGCAGCGAGTTCGCTTGTGCGAGCACCGAGATACCGGCTTGCTGCAGCACTTGCGCCTTCGAGAGATTCGCCGTTTCCGAAGCGAAGTCCGCGTCGACGATCTGCGACTGCGCGGCATTCAGGTTGGTCGATTCCGTCTGCGTGTTGCTGATGGCCGACTGGAACGTGTTCTGCGTTGCACCCAGCGTTGCCTGGAAGTTGTTGACTTGCGCCAGCGCGGCGTCGATTGCCGTGATCGCGTTCTGCGCACCCGAGGTGGTCGAGATGTCGATACCCGAAACGCCGAGGCCCGACGCGTTCCACGTCGTCGAACCGAAGTTCGCCGTAATCGTCTGGTTGGCCGATGCGCCGATCTGGAAGTTCACGCTGCCGAGGCCGCCCAGCACGCTCTGGCCGTTGAACGTCGTTTGCGTTTCAACGCGGTTGATTTCCGTCAGACGCGTCGTGACTTCAGTCTGCAGGTTCGCTTGCGCTGCCGAGCCGAGCGAGCCGTCGCCCGATTCCACGGCCAGCTGGCGGATACGCTGCAGGTTGGCCACGGTCGACGAGATCGCGCCCGAAGCGGTTTGCACCATCGAGATACCGTTGTTCGCGTTCATCACGCCCTGGTTCAGCGCGTTGATGGCGGCGGTTTGCGTCGTGGCGATCGCGAGGCCGGCGGCGTCGTCAGCGGCGGTGTTCACGCGCTTGCCCGACGACAGACGCGTAATGGCTTGCGACAAGGCGCTTTGCGAACCGGACAGGTTGGTCTGCGTCGTCAGCGACAGGATGTTGGTGTTGATGTTCAGCATGGCTTCCTCTAATGAATTCGGTTGGGTATCCGGTTGAGTAACAGGACGATGGTGGTGGTGCTCGCTTGCTGCGGTCCGTTCCAGCAACCTGTATGTCCGGGTTATCGTCGGGCACGGGACAAACTTGAGGGGGAAGCCATCGTTGCGACGGGGAATCGCCCGCCGGCGTGAGCACCGGCGGGGAATGCGGGGAAGGCGGCGTAATAAAAGGTAACGGGACAACGGCGGACGTGCCCGTATATAGGTCCGGAATGACGCAGCGGTCCCCACGGTCCTGAGCGGTCCTGCGGTGGTCCCGCAGGAATCCGTCAGCGAGTCGTCTACGAATAGAAAGAAGACGACGGCAACGTATCGTTCAACGCCCACTCGCCGAGTTCCTGAAGCTTGTAATCGACGGGATCGTGCAGCGTCTGCGTGCGCAGATTGCGCCAGAAGCGGTCGAGTCGCAGCGCGCCTTGCGTGGCCCGAGCACCGGCCACTTCGAACAGCCGGCTCGTCAGATCGAGCCCCACGCGCGTGGCCGCTACCTTCGCCGTTGCCACCGCCACGGCCACCTGCCCTCGTCCCGCTTCGTCCAGCGCCGTGCCTTCGTTCCATGCCGCGTCGAATCGCGACGCCGCCTGCTGCACGAGAAGCCGCACGCTTTCCAGGCCTACCCAAAACTCTCCATAGCGCAACAGCGTGTAAGGATCTTCGTTCGCGCTCTTCGCGGGCGATTTAAACCATGGCCGCGACTCGTGCAGCGTGTAGTGCTTCATCTGCGCGAACGCGCCTTCGCTCACGCCGAGAAACAGGTGCGCGAAGATCAATTGCGCAAGCAGCGGCCGCAGGCACGCAAACGGCGTGCTGAGCGGCCCCGGATCGAGCAGCATTTCGCTTTCCTGGACGCGTACCTGATCGAACACGGCACTGCCGCTATCGGTTTGACGCTGGCCGAAGCTGTCCCAGTCCGAAGGGATGGTGATGCCCGCGCGCGCGGTGGGCACCGCGGCAATCAGCAGCTTGCCGCTGGCTTCATCCACGCCGGACGCAATCAGCATGTCCGAATCGAACGCACCGGAGCAAAAGCTCTTGCGGCCTGAAAACTCATAGCCGCCATCGACTTTACGCACGACAGTCCGTTTGTCGAGCGGATTGAGCGCGTTGCCCCAGAACCGGTTGTGGCGTGCTGTCTCTTCGAACCAGGGCTCCCACTGGGCGGGCCGCGCGAACAGTTGCACCGTGGCCAGCAGCAGATGATGAAAACCGTAGACGTGCGCGATGGAGCTGTCCACGCGCGCGAACTGCCTGACCGTATCAAGCGTTTCGATCCAGTTCGCGCCCTGCCCGCCGTACTGCTTCGGAATGGAGAGTGCGAGCAGACCGCTGCCGCGAAGCGCATCGCGCTCCGCTTTCGGCGTGCCGCCGCGCGCGTCGCGCTCGGCAGCCGTTGCGGCGAAGTCTTGCACGAGACGGTCAATCGTCCGCTGAATCAATGAGAAGTCGGACTCGGATGATAAGGACATGGGTCTTGCCTCCAGCACGGGATGGGAGCGGGTTCAACCCGCTATCTTAAAAGCGCGCCGCGCGCGCGTCCCGGCCAGAATACCGAATGCTTCGAAGCGTGAGTGATATGGGCGGCGAGGATGAGGGCGCGGGATCTCCCTATTCACGATTCGACCTGTCCATATAACCACCCACGGCATGACGAACGCAGACAAAAATATTTGTCAGCCCGTCATGCCGTTCTCTAGCATCGAGCCCTGTCGAACCCCAAAACGAACCCCACATGCACAAACGAAAACTGCTCGGTACGGCGCTGACAGCGCTCCTTCTCGGCTGGAGTATTGCGAATGCGGCCTCGGCCGCAACTACGGAAAAGACGCTTCGCGTCGGCATCATGTCCGGCGAGGACGGAGCTATCGTTGAAAGTGGTGTACGCGGCGTAGGGAAGAGGCAGGAGAAGGCGGTGGCGATTGAAGGAGAATGTTGCTTCTCACGGTAACACTTCCACAATCGAACTCCACCACCATGGCGAAACAT
>NZ_RJZE01000032.1 GCF_003986935.1 Paraburkholderia kururiensis JCM 10599 = LMG 19447
GCGTCTTGAACGCGCAGATCTGCGCAAAAAACGCCTTCGAAGGCTTGTCGAGACACAGGACTCAGCAGTCACGGCACCCGCCTCCCGATTCTCGCGTCGGTTCGCACGTCAACCGTGCAGCCAATGCACATTGTTCAGCCCGTCCCTAGTTCGCAAAACCTGGATTCGACCGTCTGACCGCTTTGGAGAAGGTCGTCTGACCGGAGTGGGTCGGTGTGCGTCTATCGGCTCCTGAAACTCATCACCGCGAAGCGGCCCGTGGGAGTCCGTCGTCCGGAAGCGGCCGTTCGCCAGCGAGTACTTCCGACTCTCAGGGGACGGTCGGCGTTCTCAGTAGCCGCCGTTCGCCTGTGGGGGGCGAGGAAACAATAATCAAGCGTTCGCCGTTAATGAACGGGGCAGCTGTAGCTTTACGCGTCCGTTTCGCTGCCGTCGCTATATCAGGTGACAAAGTAGTCTCCACACTCGTTTGGTACGGCCTACTGTGCCCACCTTGGCGCCATCGTTTGCCGAGGCGGTCGATGGTCGCGTCGAAATAGTTGCGCGCCGCTTGCGGGTCTCGTGCTTCATCTGCATGTACGAAGGCATAGGCAATGTGTTCGATGGCGCGCGCCGAGCGGCCGTGCGTGCCCGGCGGCAAATAGTAGTAAGAATTGCGACAAGGCATTTTTTTGAGATAACATCCTGTCGATTGGATCCAACCAACGGGATGTTTTAGCCACCCAAGATCGGATAAAGAATATACCAACAATGAGGCCAGATCGTGTCGAGCCTAAGAGTACTCGCTGTTGCTGCACCTGAATCAGTGACGGGGGCAAGAGGTGAACTGACGTTGAGCAGCCGCGATCCGGCGAGCCTGTACAACGCGTGCAGGCTCGCCGCTGCCCGCACTGAAATTGCATCCTCGGCGTGGGCGACCAGCAACTGGTGCGGCCGTCGCTCGGCGAGACGGGACAAATGTGTCCTGATGCATTCTGGCGACGAAATGCCGCGCTTCGAAGCTTTGCTACGCAAGGAAAGGCCGAACCTCGTGCTGATCGGAGCGATGACGATATGTATGCGCGGTGCGATCGAATGCGCAATGTTGGTGAGGCGTGTGATGGGCGCAGACGCTCTTGTTGTGCTGGGTGGGCGTCATGCGTGCGAGACATTGTATCTGGCAGATGCTTCGTTGCGGCACGTCAGCCAGGTTCGACACCATCCGGCGTCGGCACTTTCTCTGATGGTGGATCGAAAGATCGAGCATGTTTTCGATCTCGTTGTATCGGGAGATGGTGAATATCTGATCGCGGAACTTGGCGAACTTGTTGCGCGGGCGAGCGGCAATCTTCCTGCACAGGCTAGCGATTTTGTGCGCGCGCTCCCCGAACCAGCCACCCGCGGCGACTGGATTGCAGGGTGCGTGCATGAATGTTCGATCTACGCGCGCGTAAGTTCTGGACTGCCGCTCGACTACAACGAGTTGCCGTCACCTGTGCGCGTCTTCGGACTGTCGAGCTCATTCGACGTATTCGATGGACGGTTGACTGCCCACGTAAGCAGCGACATGGGGCGAGGTTGCATCTATAGCTGCGCCTTCTGCAGCGAGTCTAGCGCGGTAACGGGTTCCCCCCGCGATCTGCGCAATAGCGCCGATCGGCTATTCCGGCAATTGTCCGATACGGTAACCGTGGTCCGGGAGGATCACCCGCTGCTTCAGGCGAGCGCATTCGTTGAAGATTCCGTGATGCTCGGCGGAAGCGCCGGTCAGCTAGAGCGTCTGGCGCATCGCCTCGAGTGCGCACCGCTTGATATCCACTGGGGAGCCCAACTGACGATCGACCTTATCATTGCGCGAAAGCAGGAGCTCCTGCGCCTTCGCCGTTCGGGCTTGCGCTATCTGTTTGTCGGTATAGAAACTCTTATTCCTGCCGAGATCGGCGGGATGAGCAAGGACACCCGCAGCAGGCGGAGGTGGCTGGATCGCATCGAGGACGCATTGTCGTTCCTTCGCGACGCGGACATCAAATGTGGGTGTGCAGTCCTATTCGGTCTTGGAGAGTCCCCGGAAAACCGTCGCGCATTGCTCGACGAACTTGTCAGGATGCGCTCCATCTATGGTGGACCGCATCCCATCAGCTTCAACTGGGCCGTTCAACATCCGCTACGCGGAAGCGACGACAGCAAAGGTTACGACTATCTGGATTGGCCGACCCCCAAGGGAGAATTGCTCGAGCTCTTCCGTCATTTCGGCGAGGCTTCGGCGCGATACCCGCTGCACGATGTCGGGACGCCACGGATCGACGAGGTCCGCGAAGTCGTCACGCGGATGAAGCATTTTGCCCATGATCCGCGCACGAGCGTCTGGCCCTCATATGAATCCAACCCAAGCGAAACCCTGCAATGACGCAAACTGTCCAGTCCGATACGTTCCTTGTCAGTCGCAACTGCGTCAAGCTTTACGACGGCGTGACGCTGCCGGTGCCCCAATCGATCCAAGCGACGACAGTTCTGTTCGATTCGCCCAATCAGATGCTTCCGATAGATAAAGCGTCCCTCACGGCACAGTCGAAAAAACTGACTCAGAGGTTCTACTATGGCGCGGTCGATACCCCGACTACGTTTGCACTGGCGGATAGCCTTTGCATGCTTGAGGGTGCAAAACATTGCGCGCTGTACCCTTCTGGTCAGGCCGCCTTGCACGCAGTGATGTCGGTTGTGGCGACGACCGGTGACGAAGTGCTCGTTGCCGATAGCGTAACGTACACAACACGCTGGCTTTTCGATCAGGTGCTTGCACGCGCGGGGGTTTCGATTGGCTACTTCGCGCCAACCGACCTCGCTGCGTTCGAGCAACGTCTGTCGGCGAGAACAAAGGCAGTTTTTCTTGAATCGCCGGGTTCGATGCTGTACGAAATTCAGGACGTGCCTGCGATTACGCGTCTTTGCCGCGCCCGCGGCGTTGTCACTATACTTGACAACACTTGGTCTGCTTCAACATTATTCAACGGATTCGAAACCGGGCAGATCGATGTCGTCGTCCTCTCGTTGTCGAAATATCATGGCGCTCCGCTGGGCGTATCGGGCGGAGCGGCCTTGAGCAACGATGCTGGGCTGCACGCTGAATTCAGGCACTTCGGAGCGCTGGTAGGAGCAATGCTATCGTCGGATAGTGCAGCGCGAATCGCATCTGTGTTGCCGAACCTGCGCCTGCGGCTCGAACATCAAGCTGCAACGCTTGCTCGATTGCTGCCCAAAGTTGCCGCTATCGTCGGGGAAGCGAATATTTTCTATCCAGCCCATCAGTCATCTGGACAATTTGAACTCTGGCAGCGGGATTTTCTCGGGGCAAACAGCCTGATTACCGTGCGTTGTCCCGCGAACAGTCCAGATGATGTCGGGGCGGTACTCTCGCGGTTCAGGGTCGTCCGCCACGGATACGGCTGGGGAGGAGACACGAGTCTGGTGAATGCTGTCATGCCAAATCGGGAACGGCATTTCCCCGTTGCACCGGGCGACACACCATATCTGCGTATCTACGTCGGGATGGAGCATGCTATGGATCTGGAGGCCGATGTCGTTCACGCGTTGGAACGTGCCGTCCGCTGATGCCGACGAGACTGATCGTGTGATCGGCGCTAGACGCTGGCCGATCGTTTCGTCTGCAGTTCGTGGACAAAAGCGGCTAACGCCGTCCCGCCTTCGATCAGGTGCTTATGAAGCAGGTCGCAGGCCGCATTCACGTCTCGCTTGCGGCACAGTCTGAGCAGGGCCCGGTGCTCCTTGTCCGATTTTCCCGCATATCCTAGCTGGCTCATCAGCAGGCGCAGATAGCGGTCTACGCTCCGACTTAGCGATATTAGGAATGCAGTGGTTCGCTTGCGCTCGACACCGGAGTACAGCAACAGATGAAATTCGAGGTTAAGCGATCCCGTTTGGACTGGATCGGGATGTGCCTCGATTTCGCGTTGCAGTTTCTCGGCGCTGGCAAGCGCTTCCGCGGAGAGATGGGGCAACGACAGACGCAATGCGTAAGTTTCCAACTGCGCGCGCAGTTCGTAGATCTCGGTAATGTCGTCGGGGGAGAGCGATGCGACGATCGCGCCCTTGCGAGGCTGGAAGTCGACCAGTCCTTCGACCTCGAGGAGTCTGAGCGCCTCGCGCACGGGCATGCGACTCAGCTGCAGTTGCTCCGCCAGTTCGTCCTGGCGAAGCGGCATACCGTCGGCGAACGTGCCGTCGAGGATGTGTTGTCGGATTGTTTGCGCAGCAAACTCAGTCGCCGTGGTATAGCCACGCGCATTGACGACGATCCGCGCTTCTGACGCCTTAGGAATCGCTTGCATTTTATCGGCTGGATCCAACATCCTATAATCACCCGCGCTGACAATACACGTTGCGCGCATTATGCGCAAGTGAGTCTCCAGCATTGGATTGCGCGGAAGGCCCCTAAATCCAGCCGTCGCCTTATTGCGGACGCACGGCGCCTGCATATGAGGTGGCCCCGGGTTCAACAGGTTCGCGCGGCGTGGCCGCAGCTCCTCATCAGCCCGCTCGTCGAGCAGGGCGCGCATGGATCACCATGCGTTTGCCAAGCAGGACAGCAGCGGCGACAGCCAGCGCGCATGGCCACGCGATCGCGGGAATGCGCTCACCGAATAGCAACGCGGACAATCCGATGGTCACGAACGCCTGGAGCAGTTGCACCTGACCGACGCGGGCGATACCGCCAATTGCGAGGCCGGCGTACCAGGCGAAGAATCCCAGAAACTGCGAGCCGACCGAGACATAGGCAAACGCCAGCCACGCGCTTGGGCTGAGCGGACGCCAGTGATACATCAACAGCCATCCCGTGGGGATGGCGAGCACGGGGGCGGAGATGATGAGCGACCAGCAGATCACCTGCCAGCCTCCGAGTTCGCGCGCAAGCTTGCCTCCCGCCGCGTAGCCGAGGCCGCCGACGGCAACTGCCGCAAGCATCAGCAGGTCGCCAGACGCCAGCACGCCACCGCTATCTGCCATCGCGTAGAGCAAGACGATCGCGCTGCCGGCAACCGCGCACGCCCAGAAGCCAGCCGATGGACGTTCGCCGCCGAACAGGTAAGCGTATGCTGCGACTGCGAACGGCATCAGCCCATTGATCATGGCACCATGCGATGCTGGCACGAAGTACATGGCGACCGCGGAGAGCACGGGGAAGCCCACTACCACGCCGGCGGCGGCGACAACAAGCATGCCGAGATGGCGTCGGGCCGGTAGTGGACTACGCGTTGCCCATAGTACGATGCCAGCAAGAACTGCCGCGACTTCCGCGCGCCCCAGGCCGTTGAGGAATGGATTCATTTCGGTTACGACGATGCGGGTCATGGGTAGCGTCAGACTGAAAATCAGCATGCCCAATGCACCGAAGGCGAGTCCGCGAGATTCGTTCGTATTCACGGCTTTCTTCTCAGTTAATGTGTCTAGATGGCAGGTATGCGATCAAACCAAGGGGTTGCCAGTTCAAGTTGCGATGCAAGCCTGAACAGCATGCCCTCCCGTCCATGCGACGCGATGAACTGCACGCCCCACGGTAGCTGTTCCTTCGTCCAATGCAAGGGCACCGACATGGCAGGGACGCCCGTCAGGTTGGCCAGTTGCGTATAAGGTACACGCGCGAGATTCTTCAGTACGACACGGCGCACGAGTCGCGAATGCAGGACGGCACGCGTCAGGCCTATCGCGTCGATCGCCTGGAGCAGCAACTGCTGCGAACGAGGAGTCACGAGCTCACCAATGCGCGGGGCCGGCATCGCAACAGTCGGCGTAACGAGCACGTCGTAGCGCTGGTGGAATTCCCCGAGCGCGCGTGAATACTCATTCAACCTCATGTAACTTTCGACGTAATCGATCGCGCGCATCGCTCGACCAAAGGCCGCCATGCTCAGCGTGTCGCGTTCGAAACCGGCGTTGCCTACGCCGAATTCGCGTCGTGTCTGGCTCACCATCGATGCGCAATAGGCGAACCAGATGTTGGTGAAGTCACGTCCCATCTGTGCACCATCGATCTGTGGCTCTGCCCACTCCACACGATGTCCGAGTCGGTGCAGCAGTTCGCCCGTGTTTTCGACCGCGCGCACCGCCTCAACGTCGACGCAGGACGCAGCAAACGAGTAATGGCTGAGCCCGATCCGTAGCGGTTCGCAGTCGCGCTTGATCTCGTCGCGGTATAGACGCTCGGGAGCTGCAATCCTGAAGAACGAATTCGGCTCGTGCCCGACCGCCGCATCAAGGCATACCGCGCTGTCGCGTACCGAGCGGGACACTACGTGATGGGCGGCCGCACCATGCATGATTTCGGCAATCGCGGGTCCCATCGGTGTGCGTCCGCGACCCGGCTTGAGCCCGAACAGACCGCAATAAGAAGCGGGGATGCGAATCGATCCACCCGCGTCGCTGGCGCCTGCGACAGGCACGATGCCGGCCGCAACGGCCGCGCATGCGCCGCCCGACGACCCCCCCGCCGAGCGCGACGGGTCCCAGGGATTTCGCGTCGCACCCCAGGCTTCCGGTTCGGTTACCCCTTTTGCTCCGAACTCCGGAGTATTGGTCTTGCCGAAAACGACGAGCCCGGCATTGAGCCACCTCGCCGTGATGGCCGAGTGCGACGACGCTTTACGCCCCGCCGTCTTCAGCGCCTTGCAGCCGTTGCTCGTCACGACGCCTTCGTAGTCCTGGCGCAGGTCCTTGATCAGGAACGGAACGCCGGCGAGCGAGCCGTGGAGCCTCTCTTGCGTTCTCTTGCGCGCGAGCGTGTACATAGGGGTGACGATGGCGTTCAGCGTGTCGTTGACCTGGCTTGCGCGGTGGATGGCCACGTCCAGCAGTTCCGACGCGTGGAGTTCCCCGGATGTCACCAGTTGCGCCAGCCCGACCGCGTCATGACGTCGGTATTCGTCGAATCGGATCATGAGTTTCTGTCAGTGGCAATCAACGTCGATCAATGGCCGACGCAATGCTCGCTGGCCAGCTTCGGAAGCGATACGAGGTACGCGAGGCGTGACCGCGCTGACCAGTTCATACCCGCTCGTGCCGGCATGCGTTGCGACGCTGTCGACGGGGACGGTTTTCCCCCACAGCTCGACACAGGTTCCAACGCCTGCCTCCGGAAAGTCGGTGATGTCGATTGCCAGCTTATCCATCGAAATCCGCCCGATCGTTCTCGCGATCCTGTCCCCCACACCAACCGGCGCGCCGCTGCCAGCGTGGCGAGGATAGCCATCGCCATAGCCGCATGCAACCACCCCGACGCGCATAGGCGACGGGCATGTATAGGTTGCGCCGTATCCAACGGTTTCCCCCTGCTGCAACGACTGAACGGCAATGATCCGTGATTGCAGCGTCATGACGGGTTCCAGCCCGAGTGATCTCGCGCTGCGCCCCTCCAACGGCGAGGCGCCATAAAGCATGATGCCGGGGCGCACGACGTCTCCCCTGACGTGATTGTGCGCGATCAAGGCGGCCGAATTCGCCATCGACCAGGCGTCCGGCTTGATGGCGAGCCTAGTCAGACGTTTCGTCTGGAACTCAACCCCAAGTTCCCCATCCGCGCATGCGAAGTGCGTCATGAATGAGATGCGACCTATACAGTGCATTGATCGCAGACGTTCGACGACGCGCGGAACCGCATCAATATCGAACCCGAGTCGGTTCATTCCGCTGTTGATCTTCAGGAAAATGTCGAAGCGCCGCTTCGTTTCGAATGCCCTGAGCATGTCGATCTGTTCGACATTGTGAATTGTCGGCGTCAGATTGTAGTCCTGAAAAACGCGAATCTCGTCCGGCTCATAGAACCCTTCGAGTAGAAGTATCTTTTTTTTCCAACCGGCGTGGCGCAGGTCGAGCGCAGCTTCGAGTTCGACGACACCAAACCCGTCGGCTTCGATCAGGGCGGACGCGCAGGTGAGAAGGTCATGGCCGTACGCATTGGCCTTGAGCATGGCCATAACGCTGGCAGGGCCGGCCAGATGTCGCGCAACATCGAAGTTGTGCCTGAGAGCATCGATATGGATCGTAGCGAGGGTAGGGCGCATCGGAAGCAAGTTGATTGGCGGGAACGGGTCAAGCAACAACGTTGTGGTCGATAACGCGCGAAATCCGCTTCACGGCGCGCAATCGCAGCGATTCGGGGACTTCGTCTAGCGCGACTATCCTGATCTCCTGTTCGACGTGCAACTGATAGAAATGATGGAAGGCAAAGCGCACCAGTCGCGCGGCTCCGTCCGGACCGGTTCGGGCAAGATGCACTTCCAGCAGAGAAATGATCTTTGCCGGCCATGCGATTCCCAGGCCACAGAAGTTGCCCAGCGAATAGAAGCAGTGACCTGTTCCGATCGGCTCGTAGGGCTGTAGCACGTGTGGATGTGAACCGACGAGCAGATCGGCACCGTCCGACAGTAGTCGTCGGGCAAGGCGTCGAGTTGAGCGACGCGGGAAGTGCTGAAATTCGTATTCCCAATGGGGAAGCCCAATCAGGAAGTCAATGCCGGCTTGTTGCTTCGATTCGAGCGTAAAGCGGCTGGCAATGTTGTGCTCCGTCGTCAGGGTTCGCCCGGCGGCCCCAAGATCGCGATTAAGCCAGCGAGTCCACGCGGCAAAGCCGACATTCATACCTTTCGACGAAATTTTGCGATACAGGTCGCCTTCGTTCCAGCCAACGTGCAGGACGCCGTTGCGCTCGAGCGTCTGGATAGACTGCGAGAACCCATCGGCGCCTACGTCTCCGGAATGATTGTTCGCATTGGTCAGCACCCATCGATCGAACGGCAAGTCGGTCTGCTCTCTGATCGATTCCAGGAAAGCTAGCGGCATGTGGAACTTGAACGTATACCGGATATCGGGCGTAGGGCTGTGCTCGCCGATCGGCGCCTCAAGACTCGCGATGAAATAATCGCTACCGCCAATCAACCTGCAAAGCTTGGGGCAAAGCAATGGCGGGCGGTCTCCGTTGAGTACCATGATGTCACCGGCGAACACCAGTCTGAGGGTTTCGGTAGGCGAAATTCGATCGGCTTCGGGATGGACGAACCGGGCGGGCAGTGGCACGAGTCCGGAGTGGTTCCGGGCAGAGGGGCGATAGAAATAGAGCGGCCAGCGCAGCGTGTAGTGAAGAGGGTAGGGGGAATGCTTGATCGAATCCCAAAGACCCCCGAATTTCCCGTCAAGAAATGGGCGGTGCTGTGTCGCGTCCATTGTCAGGACCTCGGTAGCAAGCAGGTTAGCGCAGTCACGACAGGCGCAAACCGGAAAGTGCGCTTGATGAAATGACGCGCATCGTTCAGAAACTCACCAATCACAAGTTCGTACTGGTGGTCGCCGCGCTCCGGGATCCTGAATGCCTGAGGACCAGTTTCACAGTGAAAGCTGTTGAGTTTGCGCACCACAGACATTTTGGCGTAACCGACATAGCGCCGAAACGAGGTATTGAACAGAATCATCAGGCCGGAATAGGTGATAAGCGCAGGCATCAAGCGGTTGACACCCGCGTCCGACGCCACCAGAAGGCGTGAAAACTCCAGCGTTTTGTCGCAGGCTTCCAGCGGAATCGAACCAGCCAGCGTCGTCGTCGGGACGTAGCGCGTTACTTCGAAAGGCCATTGCGTGTATCGCACGGTTGCGACGGGCCGTCCGCGCAGCCACACGCCAAAGACGACCGACCGATGGTCGTATTCATCCGCGCCGGTCGGATCCAGGACAGAAAGCATGTAGGGAATCGTTGTCGCATAGACCTCGCGACGCAGGGCGCAGACCGCCGTCCAGTCCCTTCGTTCGCGTACCACTTTGAACTCGAGTTCGCCACGATCGTTCGCGCCTTGGACGATCCGGCGAGATACCCACTCAATAGCGTGATGCAGCAGATAGGCCCTGAGCACAGCGATGCGGCCCAACGCGGCGGGTAGCGTAGCAGGCAAACCGGGCCGACGCAGAATTTCCGCGTGACGTAGCCTGATTGGTACGGCGCCATCTGGCGCCTCGAATTTATTCGGCGCCGCGTTCATGCAGCAGCACTCAGTGCATGTCGGACGGCGGCACGCGACACGGACATGACGGTGTCCTGTTCGTTGCCGTCGACGGTCACCTGATACACCTCTTCGAGATACGCGCAGAACAGGCCATAGATATTTTCAATGTGCTGTTTGAGCCTCGCGACGTCGTCTTCGGTTTGAACCGTGTGCATCAGCGTGTTCCAGACGAACGCATCGTGATCTTCGTTGAGATCGACCGCAACATGTGCACGTGCACCTGTGACGAAGCCCTTACCCAACACGCGTTCGAGGTTGTCGAGCCAAACGGGTTGCGTTTTGGCCGTGACATATTCGAGGAAGTATGCGGATGCAATAGCCGCCATCGGGCCTTCATATTCGAGATGGAAATAGAAGTAGCCGTTTAGAAGCTGCGTTGCAAAAAGCGGCTGATATGCCATTACTTCTTCAAAGGAAAGTCCCCAGAGGCGCTCGATATCTTTCGCGAACATCTGGCCGTGCAGCATCTCGTCGTCCGTGTACTTGGCCCATTCCTTCGCGGCGCGTGGATTGGTCTTGGTGAAATAGTGGATAACGAGCGAATCGATCGTGCGTTTGAGCTTGATCCTGATCGGCGTTTCGATGCTATGGCGTTTGTAGTATTCCAGATCGATCTTCGACGCATCGCGCTGGTGCGTAGCGTATGGGATGTCTGAGTAAATCTTGTCGATATACCGATCAAGACGATTGTCAATTTCGATGCGAAGTTGATCACGGCTGCTTTGGTCCAGCATACGATCCTCTCAGGTCAGGTAGTGAGGTTAGTGGCTGCAATGACACAGGCCGAGCAAGGGTTTGAAGTGCCTGGAAACGGATAGCTTGCTCTACGGATATAGTCGATTGGATCCAACATCCGATTGATGACGGCTTCAGTCTAATCATGAATTTTCGGCTTTGCAAGGGCGACAATGTCAGATGCACGTTCACCGCGACGCGAGCGCAGGCGCCAAGGAAAGTTGAGAGGAAGCAGATGAGCTGCGCGGCGCCAGCGGATCCGCTAGTTGCTGTGAAGTAGAGAAGGGAAGAATCGGAAAGCTCTTGTCGTAGACCGTATTAATTGTGTCAACGTTGCGACAATGGCTGTGTCGATCCTTAATATCGACGCATGCTGACATCGGCTCGGCCTTGCGGGACAAGCGTTTGCAGGCGCGAACTAAATACGTCAACAGCTTCGGACGAACTGATCGGGCCGACTCCATCGATATCGGGACGTCCGCCTCGGCTCGATCGACTGAGCGGCCGCGCATGGCAAGCGCGAAGCGGCTAGGTCTCCGTGGTTATCCGCCGCGGCTGGCCTAACGCAACTGCGCTCCCAACCGGGCGTCACTGGGCGGCCGTTCTGCATGTTTTTACACAGCCTCGGTCGGCTCATGCCTTTTGCATATCTGCTGCGATCAGCGATCTCCGAGGTTCGCGTCAACCCAGGTCCGGCCAATTTTGGCCGTTCGACGGCTTGGTCAAAATTGACGACAATCGTCAGCATTCGCCGTCGAACCGGGAAAGGCTCGTATGAAAAGCAGCAAGACGCAGATGCGATCAGCATTAAATCGGATACTGCTCCATGCTAAAGATGTCCAACAGACTTGTGCTTTCTACGTCCAACATTTTGGGTTCGCATGCGAAATTGACGTGAACGGAAGGATAGCCGAGTTGGTATCGCCGCAGGGCGGCGCCATCATCATGGTCCATCAAGCAGGCAAAGGAATGAAGGCCGGGCAGGTGTTGGTGAAACTTGTTTTTGACGTTGAAGACGTCGAGAGTTTTAGGAGTCAATGCGCGCGGGGGGACTCGAGTTTGGCCCAATGCATCAGGCGAATGGGTACTGTTTTGCTAATGCCAAGGACCCTGACGGCAATTCCATCTCAATCTCTAGCCGGAGTTTCGCCGTAAATCGGTAGCCCCGAGTGACCGATTTTCGGCAAGCCGATCAAGAAGTCGAACCCATATTGCTGATCAGTAGCAGACGGTGACCGGCCAGGATGAGCTCGTCGGCAGTTCCGTCAAAATCGACGACAATCAGGAAGGGCCAGCGCTCGACGACCAAGCGTGGTGGTCCTCGCTGGCGTGACCTCTCATGCAAAGGGCATAAAGCGACCCGCCAGGGACATTGAACGCTGCCGTTCCATTGAGTCCGTCTGCTATTCCAACGCCATTGCTTTTCCCTGTCTGCCCCGCCTCATCGGAGCCACCAGTGGAACGCTGAGCGATCAACACAACTATGCACCGCAAGTCTGGCCACCTTTCATCGCTCGTCCGTTGAAATTTATTTCGGGATGCCCGGCACGGGCCAATTTGGCGCTGGAGGCTCGTAGGGCTTTGTCCCCAAGCGGGTCACATAGCCGCCTTGACCGAGATAGAGTTCAGTCGGAAAAGTGGAAAGAAGCTCTTGCCCTCCATTGAGGTAATGGCCCCGTCTCGTGACCGTGAGGCAATCTTTCGACTCGTGCCAGTCCAACAGCAAATCTTCCCCTGTCGAGCCAGTTGTATACGGCCGCGGCCACGGCTTCGGCGAATCGAACCGCACCCATAGGAATTTACCGTCCGACACCGCATAAATTGTCCGGAAAGCACCTGGAGCCCTGAATTCGGTGTCCTCGATCACGTAGGGGCGCAGGGAAACGTCGTCCGGAATCTCGGCACACACCTCGTTTGCAAGCCCAATCGCAGGCAGGCAGAGCGCGAGCCATCCCAGTGTTATCTTCGCCAATTTCAAGTATCCGACTCCGGTCCGCGAGGTTGAGATAAATTTTTAAGAAAAATCGTCGGCGACATGGGCTGGTCGCTCTACTGCTTCGATGAGGCGAAGCGACAGCGGATCGCGTGCGGAGAGCAGTCCGACATTGTCGACGAACTAGAGTGAGATGTCGAATGGCCGAAATTGGCGGCGGATTCAATCGGTCGATGCAACACCTGGAATCCACGTGAGCCGCGGAGGTGTTGCAATGAAACAGAGACCGAGAATCTACTATTCCGAACGCCAGAAGGCATTGATGTGGGAGCGCTGGCGCAAAGGCGAAACGATTCATCAGATTGCAAAACTGTTTGATCGGGGCCACTCTTCGGTACAGCGGATACTCGCGGAGGCCAGCGGCATTGAGCCGCGGCGAAGACACCGCGCGCCGCAGGCCTTGACTCTTGCGGAGCGCGAGGAGATTTCTCGCTGCCTGGTGGCGCGATGGTCGATTCGGGCTATTGCCGCCAGGCTGGCCCGTACTCCTTCCACGATTAGCCGCGAGCTGCAGCGCAACGGAGGTTCCCTAAGGGTACTGATCTCTCCGTCTACTCGCAGGCCTGACTGAATGCCGTAGCCAGGCGGCTCAACGAACATCCCCGAAAAACACTAAACTTCGACACGCCGGCTGAGCGATTTAACCAAATCGTTGCATCGACCGGCTGAATCCCCCACGCGAAGCGGCCGTTCCGCTTGTAGCGTCAATGTTCTTTGCGTGCCAATGGGACGAACGAATGGCGCCGGAATAATTGATCGGACCGCCACCCGGCAACCTCGAACAAACGCGAGCCTCGCGGGCAGCCGTTTGGTGCACTCGACGCGTTAGCGCCCGCTGCCAGGGCGCGGCCACTTCCACGATCGCTTACAAGCCAAAGATGAGCGAGCGATGTGCTGCAACGCCCGCTGCAACGCCGGCCGCCGAGGCGAACGTCGCGTTGGACCATGCGCTCGCCGCATCGCCAGCGGCAAACACTCCCGGAACGGTGGTCTGCTTCCAGTCGTCCACGCGGATAACGGGACCTATCGGACCTTCGTCGAACTCGCATCCGAGCTGCTTTGCGAGCGGACTTGCCATCTGGGTGCGCGACCCCACAAACAGTGCATCGATTTCGATGGCGCGGCCGTCGGCGAGACGCAACCCTGTCATGTTGGGTACGTCGCCACGCACTTCCACGACTGGCGCCCGTTCGATCCGCACATTGCGGGTTTCGAGCAATGCAGTCTCTTCGGGCGATGGCTCGACTATGCCTTGCGTAAACCAGGTTGTCGGTCCCCAGTCAGGAACGAGCATCGCCTGATGAATCGATAGTGAATGCGTTGCCAGGACGCCGAGCCGTTTGTCCGCGACTTCGTAACCGTGACAATACGGACAATGCAGCGCGCTGATACCCCACCGTTCATCCAGACCGGGGAGAGAGGGCAGTTCGTCTCGAACGCCCGTCGCAAGGATCAATCGATCCGCGCTTGCGGTGCTCCCACTGCTTTGCGTGACGATGAAGCGATCATCAACACGCTCCGCCGTGCGTGCTTCGCCTGTCTCGACGTGCGCCGTCGGATACGCCGAGAGTTGCGCCGTCGCCTCATCGATGATCTCGCCGGGCGCCTTGCCATCCTGCCCGAGAAAACCATGAGCGTGTGATGCGAATCGATTGCGTGGCCTTCTACTATCGAGCACAAGCACACGCCGTCGCGCGCGCGCCAGCTGCATTGCGGCTGAAAGACCGGCGAAGCTGCCGCCGATCACGATGACATCGTAGTGCTCATCCATACGTTCCCTCCCCAGATCATCACGTAACGTCGTGAGTTGCATGATAGCGCCATGTTAAACTCTTATGCAACTTGACAAGTTTCTTGAGATGGGCGCCCACGATGAAGACCGATAGCCGCATGTCTCGCGTCTTGCACGCGTTGATTCACATGAAGCATGCGGATGGTCCGCTCACCTCCGAAGCGCTCGGTGAAATGCTGTGCACGAACGCCGTCGTCGTGAGGCGTTTGTTCAGCGGTCTGCGCGATATTGGATACGTCACTTCGGAGAAAGGGCACGGAGGCGGTTGGGTGCTGGCCGAACCTCTCGAAAACATCACGCTACTGGACGTCTACCGTGCGGTCGGCGAACCTTCGCTTTTCTCGCATCTTGTCTCGGAGGATCATCCGGAATGTCTTGTCGAACAAGCTGTGAATACCCATCTTTCGGCGACGCTTCTCGAAGCCGAGGCTGTCCTGCTGAAAAAATTCGAGATGGTCACCATTGCGATGCTTGCAGGAGAAGTTGAAACTTCGGCGTTGCGGTCGAAATCGTCTCGCGCAGGGAAAAAATAATCGCTGTCGCATGCGCTCTGGCGCCTTCTGGCAAGTCGACGCTGATCAAAACCGTGAAAGGTCGAATCGTGACGATCTCGGCGATCACCCGGTTCTACAATGCGGGCGCAGGCGATTGGCAGGTTCGGAATGCGAACCAGTCTGACCTGCCCCTTCTCCCCAGTCCGAGGCCACGTTACAGAACCCGTCATCAAAACAGGTAGTAGCTCACCATCTCGCTGACCTCGCGCACGTTGCCGGGACGAATCCGGTCGACGGCAGTCTTCATGTTGTCGTAAATGCCGCGGCGTGGAATGCCACCCCGCGTTGCCGTTTCGGTCTCCCATGCGCTGTCGCCCGCACGCGCGTGCCTGCGTGCGCTGATGACGTGACCGGGCGGGCCGGTGAATTCCCGCGCCGGCTTTTTCCGAGGTTGTGAATAAACAAGCCGTGATAGGCTTGAAAAAGACCCCGACCAAATCTCTCTCTGAATACGTCATTAACCTATCCAGTTCAGAGGGACGCATGGCCCAAGCTGCAACACTTCGACCGGCTCAAATCCGGCATCTACTCGCCGTCACGTCTGCAACATCGCGCCATCCCGAACGCGATTGTCTCGTTCTCCTGCTAGGCATTACATGCGGGATGCGCGTCGGCGAAATAGCTCAAATCGAAGTTCAAGACGTGTTGTTTCCATCGGGCGCAATCCGTTCAGAGGTCAGTCTTCGGGCCGCAATCACGAAGGGTTGTCGGCAACGATGCGTCTATCTCACACACCCGAAAACGGTTTCGGCTCTGGAGTCATACTTGGCCCATCGCATTGCCCGCGGCTTGGGAACCGAGCTGACCGCAGAGCGCTATCGCGGACTCACGCCGTCAAGTTGCCTGGTCCTTGCCGGCAAGGGGCGCAAGTTTGCGATGAACACGAAGCGCCGCATCAACGAGGCCGGAGAGCAGGTCGATTACTCCGCGAGCGACAGCTTGCAATCCCACATCACAAAGCTCTACAGGGACGCGGGGATACGCGGTGGATCGTCCCATTCGGGCCGACGCTCGTTTGCCAGTAACCTCATTGAGCAAGGGCACGATATCGAGACTGTGCAGCAGCTTCTCGGCCATGCCGAACTTGACCACGTTTTGCCGTATCTGGACGTGTCCGATAAAAGGCTCCGACAGATGTTTTGCGAAGTGTTATGAAAGCCGCGCGCGGCACTGTGCGGCGCGCGGGTCCGGGGAAGTCACGTGTAATAACATTGTGTTGACTGTTGCGACCGCATGGCGTAACATTGTTATTACTTTGGAGGTGCTATGAGAACGACGATTCGCAGAATGGGTAATTCGCAGGGCGTGCTGATTCCGAAGCCCGTCCTTGCGCAACTAGGGCTGGAGAGCGAAGTGGAAATGGACGTCGAAAACGACGCGATTGTTCTGCGTCGCCCGAAGCACAAAGCCCGCGAGGGTTGGGCGGAAGCAAGCAAGGCTCTGGCCGAGAGCGGTGACGATGCGCTGCTCATGGGTGATTTTTCGAATGCCGATGACGCGGAGCTTGCGTGGTGATGCGCGGGGAAGTCTGGTTAGTCGCGCTCGATCCGACGCTTGGTAGTGAGATTCAAAAGACGCGCCCCTGCGTCGTCGTTTCACCTCCCGAAATGCACGACCACTTGCGCACTGTCATCGTCGCGCCGATGACTTCCAAGGGGCGTCCAGCGCCATTTCGGATTCCCGTGACGTTCAAGCGCAAACAAGGTTTGATCCTTCTGGACCAGATTCGCGCAGTGGGCAAGGTGCGCCTGGTCAAGAAGGAGGGCGCAGTTGCCGATAAGACGTTGTTGGCCACCCTGCGAACCTTGCAGGAAGTCTTTGCAGAATAGGGAAAGCGGCCCAAGCCGCGCATGACGAAAACGGCGAAGGCTTTGGTGAGTCGCACCGGGCGGTGCGCCCCGCCGCGCCAACAGCAGCAACGATTAATGGAAAGGAAGCAAGCCAAAATGGACCAATTTCGCGAAAAGGTAGCGACCTACCAGCAGCGTGTAAGGGAATTCATGGACCAGGCGCGCGGATGGTGTACGGCACACGGATTGAGGGTCGATGAGATCCCAACGCATGTTTTGGAGTCGTATACCCCGCAGTACGAGGCGCGCTCCATGCGGATCTTGACCGCAGATAGCGACATTCCTATCGCCGAACTTCTCCCGACCGGCTCGGCCATCATCGGTGCGCAGGGCCGAATTGATCTGAAAGGCCGACTGGCGCGACATGCATTTCTGTATCAAACGGGGAAAGGGCCCGGCATCGGGATATCATGGACGAAGCGCTCGCGCCGTTGCCCGATCTCATGCTGCGCGCGAAATATCGCCGCGGTACTCAAGCAATCACGTTGAATAGGAAGACCCGACATGGCAGATGATGTGACGCAGGGCGTGTACCACCGGGTGCATTTTTTTGAAGGGCAGGGACGCCGATTCACCGTCCGTATCCGGTCGGACAGGCACGGGTATTCGGGCCGCCTCCTTGAGCGCCTGAGCGACGAGGAAGTCGTGCCCGCGAGTTTGAATTTTCCGCCGCAGTGGGAGATTGATCCGACCTCGTTCTACAAGGACCGCCGCCGTTTGCGGGCCGAACTGGTCCGGCTCATCAATGAAGAGCTCGACGCTCAGCGCGTCACCCGCCTGAGCGCGGAGGAAGCGCGGAGCGCGCAGGACCCGTTTATCCGTGCGAATCTGAGGGGCTGGCCCAACGGCTATTCCGGGGTCGTGGAAGACGATCTCGTCGATTGGATCGACGTCAGGCCGCATTGGTACGCCGAGTAGGCACGCGCAACCACGGAAAATACTGACATGGGCATGATCGGGGATGTTGCTGAGGGCATAAAGGCAGTTGGCCAGATTGCGGTAAAGCCTCTACTTGCCATCGCAATCGCTAGCGGGGCTCTTTTATATGCCCCGGAACGCGTTGTTGCTGCGACGGGTCTCATGGATTTTCTCGCGAAGTATCGAATGTGGATCGGACTCGCGTTATTGGCTTCTTGCGCCTATCTGCTCGCGCATGGACTCGCTTGGATCTTCAACGTTGTCGGCTCGTTGCTAGACGATGCACGGATGCGGAAGGTCAGACGAAAGTGGCTGACAACGCTTACACCGGACGAGAAGGCAATTCTGGTTCCCTATATCCGCGATCAAGCCGCTTCGGTCCCTTACAGCCTAAACGACGGTGCCGTGCGCGGTTTGGAGGGCAAAGGAGTGCTGTACCGAGCGTCGTCCGTTTCCTACGGCCTTGGGTTCCCGTTCAACATGCAACCATGGGCCCGAGAAATTCTCTCAGCAGAGCCTGAGCTACTTGTGTAGGAAAACATAGAATATGACGCACTACGCAATCATCGAGCAGTACGGCATCCAAAAAAACGGTAGTCAATCGGAAATCTATGACAAAGATGTCACTGGGCATGTTTGCGTCTACAAGCGGACGTATCGTCTTGGTAGGGAGTTCGATGCGTGTATCGAGGAAGCTTGCGCAGCGTTGTCTGGGGTCGCCAAGGATTTGCCGAAGGTCTTGGTAATAAGCGCTCACGGCCACGACGGTTCTGGCGACCTCGAGATACCCGGGCAGAAAGACGATGGCGACGAAGAGTCCATTTGCCTTTGGCAGCATGCCAACGCGTTTCAACCTATCCCGGACCAGACCGTTGTTCATTTGAGCTCGTGCTACGGCGCATACCCGAATGCGCTCGCCATTCAATACGCGCCGCATAGCGCTCCGCCAATCATTGCACCGCTTGTCAACATCAACTTCAATGATGCGACAGCACTTCACACGGCTCTGCTGATGTACATCAATGAGCGAGGGATTGTGGACGCCGGATTGCGCGAGTTCGTGGACCAACAGCAAGAAGCGCTATCGATCCACGATACTTACTGTGGACGCTATGTCGTTGGACTTATTGACCGCATCGGAACTCAACATCCACCAGGCGCGGTCGGGGGGCAACTAGCTGCGGAAGTTGAACGATCTCGTATTATCTTTGTGGTAGAAAGCGTCGACTATTCGACTTTATCGGTGAAAATAGACTCGAGCAGCGAACGCGCTACGAATGGCTTTGAGTATAGCCCTCCAGGTGATGTCGCGAAGGGGTTCTGGTTGGCTGTCCAGTCTGGAGGACAGCATACCCGGCTACGCGTCCCTCTTGGGGCGTTGGGCGATTTCATCGAAAGCGCAGAGTACGAAGCGATGTGCGGCAGGAGATTTTGTGCTTTGTATCAAGTCGCCGACATCTATGGTAATGACGTCCGGGCCGAGCTGCTCGAAGTGAAAGAGATCGGCAACCGCACAAACAACTCGTAGACAACGGAAAATTGCCATGTCTGAGAAGCGCGCATGCCGAGGTGCCGAAACGAAGCCCTGCCGCCTGTCGGATATGGGCCACGCGCAGCAATGCAGGTCGTGCGGGATGCGTGTCCGTGACGATCTGGTTGACCATTCGTTCTTTGGTGTTGCCGCTGGCTGTCAGCAAGCGCGCGAAGCGGTACAGTCCAGCCCGAAGAAATAGCCGTGCCCCCACCACTCTCTGATCCACGGTTCGTGCGCAAGCTGTCGTTGCTGTGTTGCCACTGTGTACGGAACATCGCGTACTACCGCGTCGGTTTCGTCAACGAGGATGGGACCGGCGCGCTGAAGCACCAGACGGAATTTGGCGCCACGGCCAATGGCAATGCACTGGACATCGCCGTGCTCGAATGGTGCAAACTGTTTGCGGACGGCAGGGCCAAACATCACTGGAAGCGGTTTGTTCGTGAAGACCTCGACCAGAAGCAATTCCTTGCCGATATCTACAGGGTCGCAGGCCTCAACCACGACGGCTGGACTCGATATCTGGACAAGGTGCGCGTCTATCGAGACAAGTTTGTCGCCCACCTGGACGAATCGAACCTGATGGACATTCCCTCGCTGGATGTCGCGCTGGAATCGACATTCTTCCTGTATGCGTGTGTCCGCGCACGTACCCCGCGTGAGGTCTTCGATGTTGGCCTTTGCAGGCACCTGCCAGACGATGTGCGAGCCTACTACACGAAGTGTCGTGACGAAGCACGAACTGAGTACGGGAAGCTGACCGGTAAATGAACTTATGGGCCAAGGAAAGCAGATTGTGAAACGTATAGACGCTCAAGGTCACGCGCAGCATGCCATCGCGAGAATTCGAAAGCATCACGCGGTGCAGAAGGGGCCAGCTAACCCTAATGATCCTGCCTCTGTGGCGGAGCACCAGAAGGAACTGCGCGACGCGGACATGGATATCGTCCACGCCAAACTGAGCATCAATGATGACGATCCGGACGGCCGCCAGGAATAGACAAGAAAATTAGCTGGTGCCGCCGGCGCTGGAACGGGAGAGGAATATGAAGCGAGATTGGGATTTGCTACGCAAGCAGTTGACCGACATAGAATCAGGCCATGATGTACTCACGGACATTCCGGACGCGCCGAAATGGACAGATGATTTGACGTGGGAAGCTTACGATCAAATCGCCAAAGAGCACAGGTCCCTCGAAGAGCGTCTTGCGGGACACTTGGAGTTGCTCATCGACAATGGCTATGTCGATGGGCTCCAGGTCCTTCGCGGTGCCGACGGGCACTTTTCTTACGGTAGGTCTGCGCCGCGGCTCACAATGGCCGGCCACGATCTCCTAGATACCATGCGGTCTGGCACGATCTGGGAATCCATCAAGCAAACCGCTAAGACCAAAGGCATTGAACTAACGTTTGACGCGATTAAGGCGCTTGCTGGATACGCTTTGAAGCACTCGTTGGGCACATAGAAAAATGCCGGCTCGGCCGGCCTCAAAGGGAAGAGGGAAACTGGCAATGCATAGGTATTTGGATTTCCAGGCGGCGTCGCGCGACCTGGCTGTTGGTGTCGAGTTCGACGACTTGCCGTCGTTTCATCAAGGGAAAGTCGTCTCTGACCTGATGACGCGGCTGTTCGATCAGCTAGACGAATTCGGGCGTCGCGCGACGGTTCATGAGTGGGAGTACTTCGGCTATGCCACGACGCTCCTGATGCAAAACGAGCCAAAAGAGGCGTTGGATCGGCTTCGGGAAGTGTGCGTGAAACAAGAGGTCGATTATCCAGGCGGCGGCCACACCGACCAACTGCGGCAAGCGTTGAACTGCGCAATAGACGTTCGCCGAAACTGAACGGGAAATGAATCGGCGCGAGCGTTCTTAACCGGCCGGATGCCGGACTAGATGGAGAATGGATATGGCAACGCGCGGACTGTACGTGCAAAGGCTTGAATCAGGGGCGATTCATGGCGTTCAGGTGAGAGACGATGTGGGAACGGAGTGGACCGTCGAACCCGGCGTGTACATCAACCGGGGCTATGAGCCGCCGATTGACACGCTCCCTGACCTCAAGGACTGCGACCAGAGGCGCACGGTCTAAATCGGAAAATTGATTCGCCGGCGGCGGCGGCCTTGGAAAACGCGTCGGGATATCGTAGGAGCGGGTGAATGACCTTTGAGACGGAAGGTTTCGCGGGGCGTAGTGCAGCCGCCCTGCAAGCTGAACAGCGTCAGCGTAACGGTGAATTGTTCGACTTCGCCGATAAATGCGCTCGACTTGCTTTAGAGATCGCCGGGCGACTTCGCGCCGTGAAGAATAGACGTCAGCTTGTCGCTGGCGCTTTTTTTGCGCGCTGCGTTACTCATTTTCAGGCGGCAATGTTGCTCGCGGAGTCCGGAATGACACTGGAATCTCTTGCGATGTCGCGTGGGCTCCTCGAGACGGTTTTCGTCATGCTTGCGATTGCTGAAGACGCGGTGTCGCCCGGCGAACTCGCTGCCCATGATTCTGCCTCCAGAGTGAAGCATGCGAATACTCTGCTGAACGCGAAGGACTACGGGAATGTTGAACCGTTCAAGGAAAAGCTACAGGACTTTAGTTCTTTGCACAAAGATTCAGCCACGATCGACATGCGGGAGTTTGCAAGGCGCGGTAAGGCACTAGCAGCCTACGACGGCTTGTACCGCCATTTGTCGCACCACGCAGCACACCCATCGCTTTCTGCCGTGGACGAATACTTCGAACGGCACGATGGTGGCAAGTTCAGTGTTCAACTGAAGCCTCTTTTCGCCAAGACTCCAGCAGCCGTCTTGAGTGCAGTAACAGGCATCCTGCTCGCATGCTTCGCGTGTGAAAAGTGTGGGCTTTCAATTGCGGACACAGACGTAAAGTTAGGTCAGACGTGGAGCGAGTGCGAGAAACTCGATCAGCGTTACAGGCCGTGGGCTTGATGCACGGGAAAACACAGCGATGGATGCCAAGACAATGATTGACGATGCGCGTCGCTATCGCGAGCAGGAAGCGCTTCTCGGCAAGGGCGGCGTCGTCGTGTTCTTCCAAGGTGAAGTTCAGGGCTGGGTGAATCAACTGCGCAACCCGGACCATTGGCAGCCCGGCTGCATCGCGGTCGATGAGCAAGGTCAAATGTGGACGACCATTGCGGGTAGCGAGCGTGCTGGCGCGCTCATGTGGCTCGCGCATCACGAACTGTAGGAAAACGATCATGTGGAAGGTTCAAATTTTGTCGTGGCTGTCGGGCGAGTGGGAAGACGCGGCGCTCGGCCTGTTTCATACCGAAAGCGCGGCGCTCGGTGCCGCAGAGTTGTGGCCGTCTTGAACACCACGAAAAGCGGGTAGTGCCCGCATAACGGAAAGCGGAATGACAACACAGGACACACGAAGCAACGACCGCGCAACTGTGGACCAGATGACGCAAGCGCGAGCGCAGTGCGGCAGCAACCCGTTCTTGTTGGCGGAACTGGAGGAGTTTTTGAGTCGCCAGCCGTCGCGCGCGCAGATGTATGATTTCATCGAGGATCTGCGCAACCCGAATCGCCAGAAGGAACGTTTCGAGGCGAACATTTCGCGGCTTTGCAAGCTAGTCGGGATCGAAGAACCCACACCTGGTGAAAAGCTGCTTGCTCTGCAAATCGGCCTTCAACAAGAGCAGAACGCCACTTTGGCGCTAATCGCCAGTCGTCTTGGTTCTCAGAAGAATGGGGCCGATTCTGGACAGAGCCCGTCAGTCTTTGGGCCGCTGTTGACCGGCGCGTTGCTCGGCGCAGTGATTTCACATTGAGGTCGGAACACCATGAAAACGATCTTCGCGATTTTGAGCCTTACGGCGTGCGCTGCAACGGGCGTTGCTCTGGCCGCGCTCGCGATCTCTCGTGCGGAACCGGCTGTCGCTCTGCTTGCGTTTGTCACCCTGCCCGGCGTCGTTCAATCGGCTCGATTGGTTGTGCCGATTGCGAGCGCTTGAGCCAACGGAAAACGGAGCACACATGTCGGCAGACGATTTCGCTGATGCGGTCGACCTCGCGATTGCGAAGCTCCGCCGGATGCCAGAGCCAGAAGCAGACTCTAATATGGCGTGGGCGCTCGCTGGATCGATCACTGATCTGTCCGCTTTGTTGGGCATTCTTGAAAGCGGTAAGGTCGGTCCGAGATTGCGTGAGGCGAAAGAGCAGGCACGGCTGAGCTTGACTGCCCTGATCCTCTTAGCCGATGGCGGCGATACCCAAAAGATAATCGACGAGTTGAAGCAGGCTTTCATTGACGCGAATTGCCCTCTAGAAGAATGGTAGGAAAACTGCGATGAAGAAGCAAATCTTCGGCCGAAAGGTCGGCTCCGCAAAGGACATGGTTCTCTTGATCGAGAGCGATGGAGTTTCGACAGGCGGGAAGTCGGTCGATCCTGGCGTCCTTGACGAATTCGCCGTCGCGAGTGCACACCGTAGCGTGGAAGCGCTCCGTCAGAACAACATTGAGGGTTACGTTCAGTTCGAAGGCGACCCGACCCGGTACGAATTCACGCCCGAAGCGGATTTTGTGTACCCCGCGCGCGTCCACTAGGAAAACGACAGATGAACCTCGATATCGACGGTGGCGGCAGGATCGCGTTCAACGCTCCCCAGCAACGCTGGATTGACCCGAACGGTGGCGACGGGAGCGTGATGCAAACGGCGCGATTCGGCGGGCAAGAAATGATGGCGATCACCGATGACGCCGGAGCATTCGATCTGCACTTCCTGCACTTCAAAACGGGCGGGTTCCCGTCGATTGAAGCGGCGAAGCAAGCGGCCCCGGAGTTCGCGCGCCGCGTCTTTGCTCGCTTGTCCGCGATCATCGCGGACTAAACGAAAAACGTGGGCCGAGTATTTCAACGACCGGAGATGTGAGTGGCAAGCTACCGTGAACTGCTAAAGCAACGCGAGGCTTTAGAAAGACAAATCGAGGAAGCGCAGGAACAGGAAATCGCTGCCGCGATCGAGAAGGTTCAGGCAATCATTAGCGAATACTCGCTGACGCCCGAACAGGTTTTCGCTCGAACTAGAGGCAGGAGCAGTCCTAAGCCGGGGGCCAAGGCGCCGAAGTACCGCGATCCAGTTTCAGGTGCCACATGGAGCGGCATGGGCCGTGAACCTGGTTGGATCAAAGGGCAGCGCCGAGAGAAGTTCCTGATTCCGCGTTGACACCACGGAAACAGAGCCACCATGGGCGAGGCGAAACGGCGCGGCACCCACGAGCAACGTGTGGCGATCGCGATCCAGAAGTATGCTCAAGCAACCGATCCCGTATCCATCACAAAGCTTCAAGTTGCAACTGTCCAACTCGACGCTGCAATACGGCTCTTTTTTGACGGGGATTATGTTTCATCGCTTACTCTCGCCGGGGCGGCCGAAGGAATCCTCGGTGCGCTGTCTCAAAGGGCCGGGCTGCCGAACGCTGTAGATTTCGTTGTCGATTTTTACCGGGGAAAAACCGAAGCTGAGACGGACAGCGAGCACCGGAAGTTCATCACGCACGTGTTGAACGACGCGCGAAACCAAGCGAAGCATGCTGGCGACCCTTCCGAGACCGACTTTGAAGTGGACCGGATTCAGCCAGTCTCGATGATTATGCGTGCGGTACCGATGGTAGTGCCGCTGGGCGGACCGCTCTCGGATGAGATGAAAGCGTTCGCTGAGTGGTTGAAGCAACATCCTGAGCTATAGGAAAACAGGCCCATTTATGAATCAACCGAAATTCGAGACTCGTTGGGCGCAGGAGCTTCACGCTCGCATCCAAACGATGACTGCGATTCAAAAGGCGCGAGGTGACACGGCACGGTGGCATCTAGAAGAACGCCGCCGTTTCTGGAAATCGACACTTCCGCTGATCGGGCTGGTGGTCGTTCTTCCCACAGCGTTGTATGCGGCCTTCACGATGCATTCTGGCGATGATCCTTCGTGGGGTATCAGCGGTGGCGTCCTTCTCGCGCTCATTTTGATATTTAAGACCTATCCGCGTGCCTGAGCTTCGGGACAAGCGAAAACAATGAAAGCGCTGCGACTGGCCACTGTTGCCTTGGTAATGAGCTTGTGCGGTGCCGTTTCGGCCGCAACGAACGAGCGTGGAGCAAACATCGGTTGGAAGGTCCGCCAGCCGACCCGCTTCATCGTCTCGGGCGTACTGCGCAAGGACGGCTCGACAGACGTAATCAAGCCGATCCACGGCATCGTGACGGCGGACGATAGCGCCAAGGCCATCGCGGCGTTTTCGAACACAGCGCGTCAGCAGTATCCTGGGTACGCGTTGATTGCAACGCTGGCGTCGCCGGTCCCGCAGGTAGGGACGTGCGAGAACAACATCTGACGCGGAAAACCGGAGCGACCATGTTTTCAACGGCGAAGAACGAACTGCGGGAGTTAGTGCGCTTGGTGGCTGAAACGGAGCGCTACGACGCTACGCTCGCGGCGAAGCTGGATATCGTGCCAACTGAAGCATCCCGCGATGAGCGGCATCGCAAGGAACAGCGAAAGATGGCCCTGCTCTGCAAGTACGAGTTGATCTAGGAAAACGCATGAAGCCAACCGGAAACGTGCTGCTTTGGACTGTCATACATGGTCATTCGGGCGAGACGCTTTTGGCCGAGGCTAATGATGATACCTACGACTGCTGGCACGACGAGCATCCAGACTACCGAAAGGTGTTCGGCATCAACGAGGTCAGCGCAAGCCTACGCGAGCGTTATGCGCGCCGCAAAGCCCGCGAAGTGTTTGTGGTGCAGGAGTGGTGAAAGGACCGTGAAGCTACATACCAGGCATATCCGTTATTTGATCCGCGCGATTGTCGTGCTGATCGTCTGCAACCTTGTCGCGTTGGTATGTGACAAGTGGGCATCAGAAGGGGCCGTGCTTGTCGCAAGCATTGGAATTGCCTTCGTTGCCCAACTGTTGCTTGTTGAGCCGATTTTCGAAGCATACATGCGCTGGAACACGCGCCGACTGATGCACGACCAATAGAACGGAAATCTATGGATACCAGAGAAACCATCGGCAATTACCCGCCTAATTGCCCGAAGTGTGGGGCTCGCTCAATAGCGCCGACACGTGCAGGCATGAGCGCAACGCCATACAAATGCACAGGCGCTGACTGTGGCCAGTTCTTCGGTCCTTTCATCGATGCAGCCGGAACGTTCTTTCTTGACGTGCGCGACGGCACGCTAGAACAGCATCTTGCCAACGGCGAGGTGAGGACATTCCCGCCGGCGAATGGAAAATCGGTTTCGCCGCTCATGGTCGAGTTGCACGCGTCGCGGCACACCGTGCCCCCCGCGACAACACGGGACGGCATGAGCGCACTTCGACGGCGTGGAGCGAGCGAGCCGCGTCAGCGGGCTGGCTCACGACTGCTGGCGTCGCTGCTGTCGCGGCAATGACGGGGAAAGGTGAGCATGAAGAATTTTGACCTTCAAGCCGCGCTCAATGGCGCCGCCCTGCGCTGCCGTGAACCTCGTTTCACCCCGGCCATTGAGCGGCCGGCTTCGCCAAACAGCCCATACGCACTCGTTGGAAGCGTTTCATGTAGCTCTGGGACTATGGTGATCTGCTGGTATGCCGATGGCCGCGCAGCGCGCCAGTCGACACGACTTTTTACGGATCACCCTGACTCGGACTTCGACCTGTTGCCGGCGGCGTAGCCTGCATTGGAAAGCGCATCGTGACTGAAGCCCCCTGGAGTTGGGTCCATGAGCCCGAAGCAAGCCGTCCGGTATCTAAAGGTGTGGGCCGGTACACCCGGCCGCTTGCAGGGCGCGATCAGGTAGTGATGACCGCTTTCGGGGCGGAGGTACGGAAGCTGCGCGGTGAGCGGGAGTTCTCCACGCGTCATCTTGCAGTGATCCTCGGCATGAGCCAGCCGGCCATTACGCAGATCGAAACGGGCAGGCGGGCGAATATCGATTTCCGTCTCGTGTGGGACTTTGCGGAGGCGCTGGGCGTATCGGCAGCGCATCTGGTGGCGGTGTGTGAGCGTGCTGTGGCGGTCGAAGAGTTGAAGCGATTTACCCGGAAGGGGCGAGCGAAATGAGCGTTGATGTGACGGAGCCGAGGCCCGAGCACGAAGCGGGTTGGCGCGTGCTGTGGAACCAGTATTGTGACGGTGCGATCGAGCCGCACGTGAGCGACGCAACGTGGGCTCGCCTGCTCGACCCGGTGTCTGCGATTGCCGGTCTGGTCGCCGTGAGCGCTGGCGAAGTCGTCGGCTTCACGAACTACGTAGTGCATGAAGGCACGTGGGAAACGAAACCGGTTTGCTACGTCGAGGACGTCTTCGTGAGCAAATTGCAGCGTGGGCGTGGCTCGCTGGTTGCGAGGGCGATGGCCGCCCAGTTGGTGCAACGCGTTTACAGTGGCGAGTGGTCGCGCCTGTGGGGAATCACCGCCGCTAACAATGTCGTTGCGCAACGGCTGTATTCGGGCTTTGCGCAGGGGCAACCGTATATACGGTATGTGATGCGAGGCGATGAATGATCGGGAAGATTGTTGCGGTTGCGATCCTGGGGGCCATTGTGTTCTGGGCTGCATGGATGGAATGGGGAAAGTTCAATGATTGTCGTGGCGCCGGGCACTCCACCGCCTTCTGTACCGCCCGCAGTGCTTTGTAAATCGGACGTTCAGGAACACACTGAAGCTAATCGGGCTTTGCGCAATGTCGGCAACTTTGGGCCTCGGGGCCGTTGCGTGCGCGGTGAAGAAGAACGATCCCGTTTTCGCGCTGCTCGCCTTCGCGACGCTTCTACCGTTTCAGGGATGCGTGCGCGAGTTGTACAAGCTCGCGCGAGCAGACCAGCTTTGACCACGGAAAACTGAATGAAGAGTCTTGCGTTGGCTGCCCTCGTTTGTTGCATTGTCTGTTACGAAGCCAGAGCGGCCCAAGATGTAGGTTCGGCAGTAGAGGCGAGCAGAGAGACTTTCGCGTGTGCGAGCCTTGATAACGCCAAGACCATCGCCGAGCGCTTGAACGCGGGCGATGATTCCCGGCGAACGAGCCTAGTGGCGAGCCATGCTTGTGTTTCAATTCCTGTAGGTGTTCCATGGCAGGTGCAGCGCATTGAAGGCGACTGGATTCAGATCGCAGTTCCTGGGATACCCGCCGCCGCAGAGTGGTCGCCGAGCAGCGCCTTCGTGGCGCACGTCAAGTAACGACAAGGAAAACTTGCAAAAATGGCGCACGAAGTCCTAGCCGACGGCGAGTATTGGGCGACGTGCCGGGAGCGCAACAAAATCTCAGCCGCGCTCAACGGCCATAGCGCAGTGTTTCCGCAAGCCCGCATGACCGTCTCAAAGGGCTGGGCGGTTTTCTACCGTGACGGGGAAGAGGTCTGGACGTGCAATGCGCGGTACGCGGCGGCGAACTTCAACATTCAGAAGGCGTAGAAAAACTCGAACATGCCGCTTGAAACAGTTCGACTCGATCGCGTGTTTGGCGTCGTGCAGACCTCGCAAAACCGCGAGCAGGTCACTCTGTTCGGGTTCGAAAGCGCAGACCGGAAGGCGTATTCGGTGGCCGCACCGGGCAAGCCCCGCATCGAGTCAGGAATGACGATCACCGCCTATCTTGCGGAAGCCGGCAACTGGCAGACCTTGATTGGCTGGCGTGACCATGAGAACGGCGTGATCGTGTGCAAGCCTGAAGGTCCGCCTAGCGTAAGCGCGCAATCAAGGCCGTCTTGACGGCGACGCGTTATGGTTGTTGGCAAGTCCCGGGACGTACAATCTGCGGCGGCAATACTGGCGACGCTCCGAAGCAATTTGCCAACACGGCGGTTTTGGCGAGTCGGCGCTCAAGGTCCTGACGCCGGTTTGGCCATACCAGAAAGTCTTCTGGCACTCAGGTCGATATCGTTGGCGCTCAGAAAGTCGTTCTTGGTATGCCACTTCACTGTGCCATCCGGAAGGCCGAAGATGAGATCATTGTCGTCGGGCATCACATCGGTATCAGGTGCTGTCGGGAACCCCTTTGTTCGCCATGCCAATGCAACAAGCGTCTTCTTTCCCGAGGGTGATACTCTGAACACGCGGATCCACGCCGGATGGTCACCCAGTGTCGACGTATCAACCGAGTCATCGTCCGACGCCGTCCGCGGCGCCCAGCCGATATCAATGATCTTGACAGCGTGCCCTGTCCGGTCCAACTCTTCCTGACGTTGAACCTGCTTCCCCAGTAGCCGGAAGCGGGACGCAGGGACATGGGATCCAGCCATGTAGTATTCCGCGATGACCCAGTCTCCCCCCGATGACACGATCGGCACATCCCGTCGCCGACCATAAGAATAAATTCTGGTCAGGTCGTGCAGTACTGATCGTGGAACCGTAACGCCTGGAAAGGAATAGCGCGCTGGCTTGAAGTCGCTCGCTTCTGCCCTGATCGAGTTTGCAGCGTTCATATCCAGACGCAACAGCCTCGGCGATAGAGTAATCGATATCAAGGCCTCGTCAGTCACTCTGGCGTACCAGGGGGGACTGGAAGACTCGATCGTCTTGATGACGGGCTCTTTATGCAATGTAGCGAACACACCGTGCGAGATCAGAACGCCAGCAATGGCACCCGCTGTGGCGAGGGATTTGGGTCGAATTTTCATCGTAATGTTAGATTTCCTTATCGGTTTGGAGCAAACATACTCGACGAGTTCCACAAACGGAGTAAGCACTCAAGCGAGTGCCGTAGGCAAGGTTGTTGGCGAAGGCGATGGAAGCGCTTACCGAATGGGTACTGCTTTTGCCGCCGCAGGCAGATGCGGCGCGACGTTCCATGGCAGTAGTTCGTCGATGCGGTTTGCCGGGTGGTCGGCAATGCGCTCGATGACGTAGTGCAGATACGCTTCGGAATCCATACCGTTCAGACGTGCCGAGCCGATGAGGCTGTACATCGCGGCAGCGCGTTCTCCACCAGAATCTGCGCCGGCGAACAAGAAGTTGCGGCGTCCAATAGCCACACCGCGAAGCGCGCGCTCCGCGATCAGGTTGTCTATTTCCGCACAGCCGTCAGAGCAGTAATAGACGAGTGACGCCCACCGATTGAGCGCATAGTTGATCGCCGCCGTCGTCTCGGACTTGGCCGACAGCGTCGTGAGCGTCGCTTCGAACCAGCGCTTTAGCTCGTCGAGCAACGGTAACGCCTGAGTCTGGCGCACACGCCTGCGTTCATCAAGCGGCTTGCCGCGGATCTGCTCCTCTATCGCGTAGATTGCCCCGATACGCCGCAGTGCTTCTTCAGTAAGCGCATTGCGGCGCCGTTCATGCAGTTCATAGATTTGACGACGCGCATGAGCCCAACAGGCAACTTCCTGGATGTGGCCACCCCGATACAGCTTCGCGTACCCACCGAACGCATCGGCCTGCAACAAGCCCTTGAAGTGCTTCAGATGCTCCTGGGGGTGTTCGCCGCCGCGATCCGGAGAGTAGGCAAACCAGACCGCTGGCGCTTCGATCGAGGCGCTGTTGCGATCATCGCGAACGTAAACCCAAAGACGTCCTGTCTTCGTGCGGCCATTGCCGGGCGCCAGCACCGGTAGCGGCGTGTCATCGCCGTGCACCTTGCCGCCGCCAAGCACGTAACGCCGGATGGCTTCGACCAGCGGGTTAAGCAGCCACGTGAGCGCTCCCAGCCAGTGTCCCATCGTGCCCGGCTCGATCCTGACGCCGTCGTGTGCGTACATGACCGATTGCCGGTAGAACGGAAGGTGGTAGACGAACTTCGATGCGACGATATGCGCAAGCAGTCCCGGGCCCGGAAGGCCTCGCTCGATGGGGCGGCTGGGCGCTGGAGCCTGCACGATGCAGTCGCAGCACGAGCAGGCGAGCCTCGGACGACGGTGGCGGATGACCCGGAAGTGCGCACGCACGTATTCGAGCTGCTCAGCAACGTCCTCGCCCAACGGCTTGAGCGTGCCGCCACATTGCGGACAGTCGGTCGCGGGCAGATGAATGCGCTCGTCGCGTTCGAGATGCGCAGGCAGCGGCTCGCGAACAGACGCTTCGCGAGGCGCCCGCGCTTTGCCGGGTGCCGCCGCGGCGGCAGCACCCTCGTCGGCCAGCAGGTCTTCGAGCTTCAGTTCGAGTTGCTCGATCTGGCGATCGAGCTTCTCGGACTTGCGGCCGAACTGCATGCGGCGCAGCTTCGCGATGGTGAGCTTCAGGTGCTCGATCTCAATGGCGCGCGACGAGAGTTGTTCCTGCAGTTCGGCAACCTGTGCGTCGCGTTTACGTACAATCTCATCGCGAGCGAACACCATCGCCTTCAGGGTGTCAATGTCGTCGGGAAGAGCTGTCGTGTGGTGGTCCATGAAGGCAGTTTACGGGCTTTTCGCCAATACCCGAATATCGCTTGACCATCGTTTACAAAGCGCTGCGTGGACGCGCTGCTTCGACTGGCTGACGCCAGTCGAAGCCTTTCAGCAGGAGCGAGAGCTGGGCAGTGGTGAGTGAGATAACGCCGGAGTCGGCACGTGGCCACGCGAAACGTCCTTTTTCAAGGCGTTTTGCAAACAGGCATAGCCCGCCATCGCACCAATAAATCGCCTTCAGTAGATTGCCGCGCTTACCTCTGAAGAGGAAGATGTTCCCGCCGTACGGGTCTTTCTCCAGCACGGTTTGCACTTTCGCGGCTAAAGAACCGAAGCCGCAGCGCATGTCGGTCACTCCCGCTGCAATCCAGATTCGAGTGTTCGGCGGAATCATTTCAGGCAGTCCCGCAGAAATCGCTCGGCCAGATCCATCGACAATCCGCAGATTCGAACGCGCCGTTTGCCTACTTCGATCTCCACTTCGCAACTGGCGGCTGCGCCGCCCGGTTGCCGCTCGGCTGCTGTCGGCGCAGGAGCATCGGTGATGTTCACGGGCAGGATCATCACATTGTCAGTGCTCTGCGCGACACTCGTCAGTGCTGGCACTGACTCTGCCGCCTTGGCCTGCGCATCAAGAAACCGCCGCCGCCACTTAAACACCATGTTGTCATTCAGACCATGCTCGCGCGCTATCTGCGCCACGCACGCTCCGGGCCGCAGCGTCATTTCAACAATCGACTGCCGGAACTCCGGCGCAAAATTCGGGCGCTTGCGCGCCGCAGTTACCACTTCGTCCAGCCTGTCCATTATCGCGTCCTCCAAATATTTGGTGGACGCTATGCTGGCTAACTCCCGTCACGCTTTCTAGACGGCCTTGCGTGAATGCTTACGGCAATGTCAGTGGCGACGGTGAAGCTTTTGTGGTTCGCCATCTCCGTTCCCCGATCCCATGTTAGCGATTTATAGAGTTCCTGCGGCAACTTGCAGGCATGTTTGATGAGCGCGTTGATCACCGTCTCGCTGTCCTTGCTGGCTATCTTCACGAGCATCACGTAGCGTGTCTGGCGCTCGACGAGCGTCGCAGTCTGGCTGTTCCCGCTTCCGCACAGCAGATCGCCTTCCCAGTGTCCCGGTACCGCGCGGTCTTCAACTGTGGCCGGACGTTCGCTGATCGATACCGTGTCGCGAATCCTGCCGTGATCATCTGTCTTCTGCGTGTGATGGCGCGAACGGCGCATTGCCCGGGTACGCCTCAAATGTTCCAGCAGTTCCTTCTTCAGGGCACCGCGTGCCTGGATGAAGAGGCTGCGATAGATGGTCTCGTGTGACACGTGGTAATCCTCGCTGCCCGGGTATGCGCGCTTGAGCCATCCGGCGATCTGCTGCGGTGACCACTCCAGCTGGAGTTTGTCTGCCACGATGCGTGCCAGCCTCCGGTGTTCAACCAGTTTACAGATTTTGGGCCGCTGCGCCCGATCCCAGGCAAGCTGGTCGGCACGGCTTGCCCGATAACCGTCCGGTCCACTGTTACGTTTGATCTCACGGCAGATGGTGGAGGGAGCCCGTGAAAGTCGACTCGCGATTGACTGGATTGAATCGCGAGCAACGAGCGCCCTCAATATCTCCTCGCGCTCCGCCAGCGTGAGCGCCAGCGGCGATCGATGTCGTTGTGCCGGCCGGATGCCGCCGGTTTCGGCAAGAATCCGCTGAAACGATGAATGGTTCCGGTCGAAGAGTTGGGCAATATGCTGAAGGGATTCACCCTTCTGCCAGCGCTCCCACATCAGCGCTTTCTGCGTCTCACTGTAATAGATCCGGCGTCGCTGTTTCATTCGCAACACTCCCACTGCTTGTGCAGCTTTTAGTGTGTTGCATCCACCGGTTGAATCCGCCGCAGAAAGCCGTCAGTTCGGCGCCATCGATACCAAAAGGGCCGGGATGGCTCCTTTGAAGCCTGCGCAGAACGCGCAACGATCAGGCCGCGCTCGGCTAGCAGTCCTCTGATCTGGTTGATGACCGCGGTACGCTGGCGTACCAGTATGGCGCGCATTCGATGCACGGCCTGGATGTCTTGTTGTTCGATCGATTTAACGGCAACAAAGCGCATTGACGGACGTGAGGCCGCTTCGGCGATTGCCTCCGCATCGTTGCGGTCGTTCTTATTTTTTTTCACGAACGGCGTCACATATTGAGGGCTTAACAGGCGAACCTCGATACCCATGCCGACAAAACGGCGTGCCCAATGATGGGCTGAACTGCAAGCCTCCATTGCTATGACTCGCGGGCGAAGCTTTTGACCTGTCTCGATCAATGCTCCACGCCCGACCTTGGAGCGATGCACCGCGCGGCCGCTGCGTTCAGCACCGTGAAGCTGGAAGACGTGCTTGGCAAGATCGATGCCGAGAATATCGATTTCCCCGACGCAGCAGGCGCGCCAGCATCCGCGCCCCGGCAAACGGAAACTCCATGTGCAATTCGTCGATCCGGCGCATCAGCAACTGATCCGCTTCGTTCACCGGCTGCGGCCGGTAATACACGCTCGATCTCGCCACGCCGACGAGACGGGCCTGCTGCGAAATCGGCAACGCGTGCTTACGGTCGATCATTTCTTTGCGCTCAGCAATCCCGCCTTGTCGAGCGCGCCGCTTAAAAAATCATTTTCCAGCGTCAGTTGCCCAATCTTTGCGTGCAGCGATTTCAGATCAACCGGCGGCTCGTTCGACGGCGCACCGCCGGCGCCGAATACGTCCGCTGCGCGCTCCTGCAATTGCCGTTTCCATTCCGTGATCTGGTTCGGGTGCACATCGAACTGCTGCGCCAATTCGGCCAGCGTCCGCTCGCCCTTAACAGCTGCGAGTGCCACTTTCGCTTTGAACGCCGCTGAGTGCGTCCTTCGGGTTCTCTTCGTCATTTCTCGGGTTCCTTTGCCTGCATTATCGCTGGCTCTGGCCCCGGCCGCTCCACTTATCTGGCTGTCCAAATTTTCGCGGCCACCTCTTACCACGTACATTCTCGACAAGATAGTCAAGACACTTGAGATCGTCGTTTTCCTCACACTGGGCCTCTGGCTCACCAAAGGCTTTGTGATTTCACCGCGGCTGATCGTGTTACTGCTGTTCGCCAATGACTTCGTTACGATGAGCATCGCAACCGACCGCGTTCTACCGGCAAGCCAGCCACAACGCTGGCGAGTCGGGCAACTGGTCGGCGCCGCGGGCGTGCTCGCAGCGGTTTCGCTTGCGTTCACGCTATCGCTGTATGGCGCGGCGCGCACAGAGTTCGGGCTGAATGCCGGGCAGATGCAAACGATGGTGTTCCTGCTGCTGGTATTCACCACGCAGGCCAACATCTACGTACTCCGCAACGACGGGCCCATGTGGGCGTTCGCTCCCGGTACGCTCATGGCGTGGGCCAGCGCCATCGACGTCGTCCTGGTGAGTGTGCTGGCCGTAACCGGAACGCTGATGACCGCAGTTCCACTGGAACTCGTCGGCGCCTTGATCTGTGCCGTTGCCGTGTTCGCTCTGCTCCTCGACCGAATCAAGAGCGTCGTGTTTTGGCGCTTTATGTTCGGCGGCGCCTAACCGACGCTTGCATTGCTCGAAGTGACACTGCCGGCGAATGTGAGCGCGTCGGCGGGTTGAGCCGGTAGGCGTGCCGGTACGTCCGCTTGCCAATGGTCTTCACGGCACGCCCGGCGAAAGCGATCTGCCGCTTCATTGCCGGTCGCCTCATCGTCGCGCTCATTCAATCCATTTCCTTATTTTTGAAATAACAATTACTTTCCGATTATTACGGATCCGAGACTGATTGGCTTGAATTGATACACGTCAATTCAAAGGAATATGCGAAGTCATATTCTCGCCACGACATTGCCCGGCATTTCATTGACGAAGCGCCGTGAGCAAAGGGCGTCACATGAATTGCGCGTGAGGTAGTCATGCTGGCAATTGCCTGGCGGATGCTAATCGGCGATCGGGCCAAATATTTCGGCATCGTCTTTTCGCTCGCCTTTACCACGCTGTTGATCACGCAACAGGCCGCAACCCTGGTTGCCGTTCTGCGGTCGACCACGACGTTCGTTGATCAGATTCAGGGCGTCGACATGTGGGTGACCGATCTTCATTCGGACTACGTCGACGACGTCAAGGCGATGGACGACATCGCCGTTTACCGGATGCGCAGCGTGTCGGGCGTGGCATGGGCCGTGCCGCTGTACAAGGGCAGCATCAGTGCACGGCTGCCGGATGGCCGCGCAGAGTCCGTGCAGTTGATCGGCGTGGACGATTCCACACTGATCGGTGCGCCGGGGCGAATGGTGTCGGGCTCGCTCGCCGACCTGCGCATGGCCGACAGCGTGTTCGTCGACGAAGACGGGGCACGCAATCGCCTCGCCTATTCAGCTTCAGGCGCGACTTCCAGCGGCGCACGCCGTCCGCTCAGAGTGGGCGACACGTTCGAACTCAACGATCACCGTGTGGTGGTGGCAGGCATCTACCGCGGCGAAAAGACGTTTGCCTCGACCCCGGTGGTCTACACCACGTATGAACGCGTCAAGACCTATGTGCCGAGCCAGAGAAAACTGCTGTCGTATGTCCTCGTCAAGCTCAGGCCGAATGCCGATGTCGCGCGCGTCAAGTCGCAGACGCGCGAAGGGCTGAAGCTGCTTGCCCGCACGAGCCGCGAATTCTCCAACGAGACGTTGCGCTGGTTCATCCTCAATACCAGCGTGATTCTCAACATGGGGCTCTCCGCGCTGATGACGTTTGCCATTGGAGGCGGCATCGCGGGAATGACCTTCTACAACTTTATGCTCGACAGCCAGAGGCACTTTGCCGTGCTGCGGGCAATCGGAGCCCAGGATGGGACGCTGATCGGGATGGTCGCGCTGCAGGCCCTGGGCGTGACGCTGCTGGGCTACGGTCTGGGCATTGGCGGCATAGCGACTTTCATCCTGCTCAACGTCAATTCCGATATCAACGTCCGTCTGACGTGGCCCGTGGTGGGCGCCGCCTGCGCGGTGGTCGTGCTGGTTGGAAGCACGGCCGGGTCGCTGGGGCTGCGTCGCGTGCTGCGCCTCGATCCCGGTGTGGTGTTCAAATGAATGCCGATCCGCAACGCGCCGCTTCCAGCGCCGGGTTCGCCGTCGTCTGTGAACAGCTCGCCAAGGCCTATCCGACACCCACGGGCAGCGTGCCCGCGTTGCGCGGCGTCGATCTTGCCGTGCGCACGCGCGAGGTGATGTTCCTCGTGGGACCGTCGGGCTGCGGAAAAACCACGCTGATCTCCATCGTGGCGGGTGTGCTGCGACGGGACGCGGGCCGATGCACGATCTTCGACGTAGACCCGGAGAGCTTGCCTTCCGCGCAAGCCACCGCGTTCCGGCGCGATCACATCGGCTTCGTGTTCCAGTCGTACAACCTGATCCCCTCGCTCAGCGTGCGGGACAACGTCAGCATCCCGCTTCTGCTCCAGCGGGCGAAGCCCAGGGATGCAGCGAAAACTGCGCAGCGTTCGCTGGAACTGGTCGGGCTAAGCGATCAGGCCGACAAGATGCCGTCTGAACTGTCGGGCGGGCAGCAGCAACGCGTCGCCATCGCCCGCGCGATCGTCCATTCGCCGCGCCTCATCGTCTGCGACGAGCCGACCAGTGCGCTCGATCACACAACGGGGCGAGACATCATGAAGCTGCTGCGCAGTCTGGTTCTCGAACGCGGGACAACGCTCATCGTCGTCACGCACGATCGGCGCATCTACGAATACGCCGATCGCATTGCGGAAATGGACGACGGCCGCATAACGGGTATCCGCGCTTCATCCTCTGTCATTGTTGAGGGCACCGCTCCGTGAGACTCCGTCTGACTCAGGCCATGTTGCCGCTGCTGGCCGCACTGGGTGTCGCCGTTGCCGCCACGGCGGTGATGACGGCACCGTCCTCGATCTCCGCGACCAAGCCGCTTTCGGAACCCGCGAGTGCGCCGTTCTCGAGCTACATCGGCGGCACGGGCAAACTCGAGCCGCCGGGCCAGGCGGTGGGCATCGGGGCGCCTGACGGCGGAATCGTCGTTGACGTGCCCATCGCGCCCGGCGATGAGATCAAGGCCGGCCAAACGCTGTTTCGTATCGACGACCGCGTCAAACGCGCCGATCGGGACCAGCGTAGCGCCGACGTCGAAACCGCCGTTGCGAACGTGCGCGAAGCCGACGCCAATCTGGGCGACTACCGGGCGCAGCTCAAACTGGCGGAATCGGTTTCCGATCCACGCGCGGTGAGCGCGGAAGATTTGTCGAAGCGCCGTTACGCGGTGCGTCTGTACGAAGCAAAGCTTGCATCGGCGCGGGCGCAACTGCTTTCGGCGCGTGCGCAGCTTGCGTATTCCGAAGCTTCGCTCGTCCGTCTCACCGTGAAGGCGCCTTTCGATGCGACCGTCCTTCAGGTCAACATCCGGCCGGGGGAATATGCGTCGGCCGCGGCCCTTTCCACGCCGCTCGTCATGCTGGGCCGCTCGGGCAAGCACCACGTGCGCGTGCAGATCGACCAGAACGATGCCTGGCGCTTCAAGCCGGGGGCGGCCGCCCGAGCCTACCTGCGGGGCAACGGCAACATCGGCACGGCATTGAAGTACATGTACAGCGAGCCTTATGTCGTCACGAAGACGTCGCTCACGGGCGACAGCACCGAGCGCGTGGATACGCGCGTCCTGGAAGTGGTCTACCAGATCGAGGACGACCAGTTCCCCGCGTATCTCGGGCAGCTCGTGGACGTCTTCATTCAGGCGCCGCCGCTCGACAGTGGCGCAGCTAGCGCGGTCCGGCCATGAGAGCGTTGGCGCTGCTGTGCGCGTCCCTGCTGGCTGCATGCACAGTCGGGCCCGACTATCACGCTATGCAGGCCGCCGCGCCGGCTGACTGGGCGGACAGGACGCCCACGAAGTCAGTCGCCACGGACCTGAAATTGTGGTGGACGCGATTCAACGATCCTCAGCTGAACCGCCTCGTGACTGACGCGATGCGCGCGAATGCGGACGTGCGCGAGGCGCAGGCGCGTTTGCGCGAGGCGCGGGCTTCGCTGGTCCAGACGCGATCGGGGCTGTATCCCGCAGTCGATGGCTCGGCCAGTGCCACCCGGTCACGCCAGAAGCTCTCGGGTTTCGGCGATAACGCGAGCCTCACGAGCAACACCTTTGAGGCTGGCTTCGATGCGAGCTTCGAACTTGACATCTTTGGAGCCCAGCGTCGTAGCGTCGAGTCGGCTGCGGCGAACGTGCAGGCCTACGCGGCCGATCTGGACGATACGATCCGTTCGCTGCTGGGGGACGTGGCGCGCTATTACGTCGAAGCGCGCGGGTATCAGGCTCGTCTCGTCATAGCGAAGGCGACGCTGGCCTCGCGCACCGACACCTGGCAGCTCACGCGTGCGAAGGCGCTGGCCGGTACCGGAACAGGGCTTGACGAAGTGCAGGCACGCGCCGAGATGGAAAGCGCGGGGGCGAGCATTGCGCCGCTCGAATACAGCTTCCGTGAATCGGTCAATCGCCTTGCGGTGCTCACCGGGGCGTCGTCGCAGGACGTTCTGGACCGCCTGCGCGAGGTCGCTCCCGTGCCGGCGCTTTCGTGGGCGATCGAACCGGACCCGCCCGTCGAGGTGCTGGCGAGACGGCCCGACGTGCGCGCCGCCGAGCGGCGCATTGCCGAGGCGACGGCCGACATCGGGGTATCGGAGGCGGACCGTTATCCGGCTGTTTCGCTCGCGGGGGCACTCGGCGTGAACTCGGAGAGCATACGGTCGATGGCCGCTCGTTCATCGGCAACATGGTCGTTCGGTCCGACGTTGAGCGTGCCGGTCTTCGACGCCCACAAGCGTGCCGCCAAGGTGCGCGAGAAAGAGGCGGTCAGGGACGAGAAAGTTGCGGCCTGGCAGGCAACGGTGCGAAGCGCGATTGAAGAAACCGAGAACGCGCTCGTTGCGCTGGACCGCGAGAAGGCGCACAACGACGCGCTCAAGAAAACGGTTGCGGCCTACAAGAGCGCGTTCGACGTCTCGCAGGCGCAATACATGGCCGGTCTCACCACTTTCCTGAGTGTGCTGGAGGCCGACCGGTCGCTCGCTTCGCAGCGGGACAGTCTCGCGCAGAGCGACGTCAGCCTCGCGATGGACGCCATCGCGCTCTACAAGGCGCTTGGCGGCGGCTGGGAAGACGGCGAGCGCACCGCGGCGCTCGCGCCTCGCGACTGATACAGAACACCGCACCGACCGGCGACGTGGTTGCATCGACCGCCGCTGCGCTCAAGAGACGTCTCGTGACTTCCGCTGCGTGAAGATCCGGCCGACGATGGGCCCGATCAACACGGAGCGTTCAGCCATGACAGAGCCGCTTGCCGCAATCGAACCTGCCTCCTTTCGCCGCGTATTGGGGCAGTTCGCAACGGGCGTCACCATCATCACGACACGGAGCCCCGACGGGGCTCCGGTCGGCATCACCGCCAACAGCTTCAGCTCCGTTTCGCTCGATCCACCGCTCGTGCTGTGGAGCCTCGCGCGCAGTTCGTCGTCGTATGCGGCGTTCGCATCGGCGCGCTATTGGGCGATTCACATTCTTGCGCAGGAGCAGGAGCCGCTTTCGGGCCGATTCGCGAGCCGGGGAATCGACCGGTTCGCCGGTGTTCAAACCCGGCACGGCCTGGGCGACATACCGCTGATCGAGGGATGCGTGGGCTGGCTGCAATGCGAGCGCGCCGTTCAGTACGACGGCGGCGACCATGCCATCTTTCTCGGCGAGGTCCGCTCGTTCACGCAACGGCAGGACGCGGCGCCCCTCGTCTTTCACGGCGGGCAATACAGGCGGCTTGCCACGGCCGATGATCCGGCCCGGCCGTTACGCGAGACGGGCGGCGCGCTTGCCGTCTAACTGTCCGCCCGGCAGGCGGTCAGGCCGAGCCGGGCGAGCAGGCTTGCGAAGCGCGGGTCGGCCCGCAGCGGATCGAATTGCGGCGCGGTGCGAAGCAGCAGCTCCGGCGCAGTCGGTGCGCCGAGTGCGGCGTCCAGATGCTCGAACGCTGCGTTGTGCTCGCCAAGGCCGAGATGGATCTGCGCCTTGGCCATCAGCACACGGCCCGGATCGTCGTCCCGGCTGTCGAGTTCATCGAGAATCGCGCGTGCCTTCGGCCCATTTCCCGTCTTGCCATACGCATAGCCCATTTTTCCGAGGCCGAACGCGCTGCGGCCATCCAGCTGGCTGATTTCCTCGAACCGTCCCAAGGCCTGCGAGATACGTCCGTCCCACAGCATGGCGTCGGCGAGCAGCACGTGGGCAGGCTGAAAGTCGCTGTCCAGTGCGACGGCCCGGCGCGCCAGCTCCATTGCTTCGCCGTAGCGGCGGCTATTCATCAAGACCGCGGCGAGAGACCCCGTTACGGTTGCCGACAACGGATGCAAGTCGCGCGCTTCCCGCATGTTGTCGAGCGCTTCGCCCAGCTTGCCGGTTTGCAGGTGAAGCAGGCCGAGACACATGCGCGCGCCGCTATCGTCGGGAGCGAGGCGGATGGCGCGATCCAGCGCATCTTGGGCAGCCACCCAGTCGCAGACGAAGAGCGAAGCCATTCCCAGCGCGACGAGTCCACGCGTTCCGCTGCGAGGCGCCGTGGCGGCGGCCATGGCCGAACGTTTCAGGCGCGGCATGAGGTCCGCGCTCGAACCCGGCACGATCGAGACGAAGGCCGCGAGGAGGTTGGCCATGCTCGCGTGCATGGCGGCTTCGTGCGGGTTGCGCTGCAAGCGGCCTTCGAGCCAGCCGATGCCGCGGCGCAAGACATCGACCACCGATGGCGAGCCGCCGGTGCCGAAGCGAAGCAACTGCCGCAGGTCGGAACCGGAGCAGACGTTTTCCACGAACGCTTCAGCCAGCGGCGTCTGCCAGACCCTTTCGCTTTTCGCGAGTTCGGTGACGAGCGCCGCCGCCGTGTCTTCCACGCGTGGAAGACCGTCGTTCCAGTCCTGTTCGATCGCGTGAGCCCAGACCTGGCAACCGCTTGTCGTCTCCACCAGTTGCACGAGCACGCGTATGCGAGCACCTGAACGGCGCACGCTGCCCTCCATGATCCAGTCGACGTCGAGCCGCTGTACGGTCTCGCCGATGGAAGCCGCCGTAGCCGGCATGGCGCGGCACAACGAGCGCGCGAGCACTTCGATGCGCGGCAAACGCGCGAGGGCATGGCTCGTTTCGTCGGCGAGGCTCGCGGCGAAGTGGCCGATGTCGGGCGCGTCGTCCGTTACGGCAAAGGGCAGGACGGCGAGCCGCGCAATGCGCTGCGGTGGCAGGTCGGCGAAGGCGAGGGCAGGTGTGGCGGTCGCGACGCGATACGCCGCCGTCGCGAACGAGCGCTTCGCCAGTTCGATACGGACAGGGTTGTGCGCGCCTTCGGTCTGGTAATAAAGGGTAAGGCGCGAGCGCAAACGCCACGCCTCGGTTCGCACGACCGTTTCGATGCGCGGATCGAAATTCGTGCCGCGGTCGAAGACCTCGATACCGATCGTGTATTCCTTGAGGCGGTCGCCGCGCCCTTGCAGCGTCTCGTTGACAAGATAGTCGAGCAGCGCGCGCATGCGGCCCGACGTGGCGAAGCAGTGGCTCTTCAGCACGCGAGCCAGTTCGTCGCGAACGTCCTGTTCGTCGGGCGTGTTCCCCTCAGCGGGGTGAGAACGAATGATCGCGCCGCTGCTTTCCACCTCGATGTTCCCGCCAATCCGTGAGTCCGGATTCCGATGCTAGAGGGTCCGCCCTCTGCGGCCCAGCCGGGAAAACACCACGTTCGCCCCGTGCGTCATTACGACGTATTGCGCGACGTCGCCGTTGAGACGTCGCGCTTAGACGTGTTGTGACTTCATCTGCAACGCGCGGCGATGCACATTCAGGCATCCAGACCAGTCGCATGACATGCACGCATGGCGGCCCAATTTTTTCCAAAAGGATATTCATCACATGACTGCGCCGTTTTTCCCGAACCCCCGCTTTGATCTGCCAACCGAGCTGACCACCAAGACGGGGCGCGAACTGCGCAACCGGATGACCGAACTGGTGCCGCTCATCCGGCAGCACGCGCTCGCGGGCGAGGCAGCGGGCGAGGTGCCTGCGCCGACGCTGGAAGCGCTGACTCAGGCCGGCGCGTTCAAGCTGACGACGCCCGTCGAGCTGGGTGGATACGCGCTCGGCATTCGCGACGTCGTGGACATCGTGTCGGAAATCGGCCGGGCCGACGGCGCGGCCGGCTGGATGGCATTCGTGGCCGGCGGCACGCGCAACCTTCTGCCTTTTCCCGAACAGGCCGTGGAAGAGGTATTCGCGGAACGCGACAGCTGGCAAGGGCCGCTTGCCGCGGGCGCTTCCGTCTTTTCGACACGCGTGGGTGAAGCGCGCGCCGTGGAGGGCGGCTACATGGTGAAGGGCACGTGGCATTTCGGCAGCGGCTGCAAGCACGCGGGCTGGGTGACGGTGGGCGTGGAAATCGCAGGGGCGGATGGCGTGGTCCGTCGCGGCATGGCGCTGCTCAAGCGCGGCCAATACGAAATTCTCGATGACTGGCACGTCATGGGCATGCGAGGCACGTGCAGCAACAGCGTCACGGCGCGCGAGGAGGTGTTCGTGCCGGCACATCGCTATCTGGACCTCGCCGAACTGGGGCCGCGCATGGATGCGCTGAAGGGCAAGTACCGCGGCATCGCGTATCGCGTCGATGCGCGGGGCCTGATGCTCGTCACGCACCTCACGGTCATGGCGATCGCTCACGGTATGGCGAAGGGCGCGCTCGAGTGTTTCATGGAGCAGACGCAGAAGCTCAAGCCCTTCAATCTGCCGTACGAAACAGTGGCGGACATGCCGTCCACCCAGATCGTGGCGGCCAAGGCGGACGCCATGATAGGCGCCGCGCAGGCGCTCATTCAGCGTTACGCCGAAATCGTGGACTGCTCGGCGCTGGAAGGCACGGCCCTTTCCGCCGAAGCGGAATCGCAGATGACCATGCACACGGCCTACGGCGCGAAGATGTGCGACGACGCGGTGGGCATGATCCAGCTGTGTCTCGGGTCATCCACGGCGCGCGACACCAATCCCATTCAGCGCTTCGTGCGCGATATCCGCGTGGCCAATCTGCACGGCGCCGTGCGCGTCGACCCGCTCGGTGAAATCTACGGACGCTATCTGCTCGGACGCCCGCCGTTCGGCATGTTTGCCGGCGGTCTGCCGGATGTGGCTGGGCCCAAGGCGGCAGGCTGATACCTCGTTCTTCATGCCTCGCTCACGAGGCATTGCACTAAACAGTCGGCAAAAACAGTCGGCAAAAAATGACAACGTAGGAGACATGCATGAGTTCCATTCAGGATGGTTCGTCTTCGCCGGGCAATCAGGCGCAGACCCTTATTCAGACCGTTGAGCGGCCTGTTAAGCAGCCCGTTAAGCACCCCGTTGAGCAGCCGCAGCGCAGTAGCGCCTACCGGTGGCGTTTGATCGCAGCACTCTGGGTCATCGTCGTCTTTGCGGCCGCGCTGCCCAGTATCGGCGCAAGCGTGGTGAACGCACACATGGCGGACGCGCTGCACTTCGACCGGACCGTCATCGGCACAGGCTTCGGCGTGTTCATTCTCATGATGGGCGCGCCCGGACCGATCATCGCGATGGGTGTTCGTCGCGTGGGCGTGAAGCGCGTGATCCTCGCCGGAACGGCATTGCTCGCGGCCGGCACGCTCACCATGGCCGAAGCAGTGAGGCACGCGTGGCAGTTTCCGCTCGTATTCGGGCTGCTGGTGGGCAGCGGCGTGGCCTGTTCGGGTCTGCTACCGGCGCAGGCCGCCGTGGCGAAATGGTTTCCCGACCGGCGCGCGCTTGCCGTGTCCATCGTATTTTCGGCAATCGACGTTGGCGGCATGATCGCCGCTCCCTTTCTCGAGAAGGCCATTGTTCTGGACGGCGGCGAGTGGCGCGCGGGCTGGTATGTGATGTCCGGCTTCGCGCTGCTTGCGTTCCTGATTGCGGCGTTCGCCATCCGGCGCGACGAACCGGCCGGCGAAGGCGCTGTCGCTGCGCCGTTGCCCGCCGCATCCGGACCCACGGCGCCGGTGTTTTCGACATGGCGTGAAGCGCTCGGCGAGCGCTCCTACTGGCTCATCATGCTGTACATGTGCGTGGTCGGCTTCGACTGGATGCTCATGATGGCCCACGGCGTCGTGCATCTGCGCGACAGCGGCTACTCGTCGGGCAGTGCTGCGTTTGCCGTCTCGATCATGGTGTCGGCATCGCTCGCGGGCAATGCGCTGGCCGGCGTGCTGGGCGACCGCTTTTCCATTCAGCGCATTGGCGCGGTGGCCATCGCGTCGCTTACCGCAGGGTTGATTCTTGCCGTTCATCCTCAGGGCGCCGCAGGGTCGTGGATGTTCGCCGTGCCCGTGGGGCTTGGTTACGGCGCCTCGCAGGTCTGCCTGATGGCCTTGCTCGGCAACTACTTCGGCGCGAACGTCTTTCCGCAACTGCTGGGTCTGATGATGGCCGTGGGCACGGGGTCGGGTGCGTTCCTGGTGGGGGCCGCCGGCGCGGTATTCGACCGTACCGGCAGCTATTCGCCGGTGTTCGCCTTGTGCATATCGCTCTCGGTCGTCGCGACCCTGGCCGTCTCGCTTGCCGCGCCGCCCAAGGCGCGTGAGACAGCACGTCGGCCTGCATTCGTCGGTCCCGAAACGGGAAACAACTAAAACACACACCCGCATCGGGACATCGACATGACAACTGCATTCAATGTGATTGCAGCGGGCTCGCTATTGCTCGCTGCCCAGGGCGCCTACGCGGCGCAATCGTCGGATTCCAGCGTTCCTGCTGCGAACGCGAGCGTTGTGCAGGCCGCAAGTGCGGCCAGTGCGGCAAGTGCCCCCGGTACGGCAAACGCGGCAAGTGCGGTCAGTGTCGCCAGTACGGCCAGTACGACGGTCGCTGGCAGCGCGCCGCCGAGCGCCGCCGCGGCAACGCCTGCGTCCTCCTCGTTGCTGCAGGCGCAAACCGAGACGCGCCAGAACCCGCCGGGCGTGGGCTTGCCCGTTCCGTCCGTGCCGCCCGGTGAAGGGCCCGCGGCGAGGCAGGGGCCGCTCGCGCACGTAGGCGACGTGCTGGAGGAGCACGGTGTGAGCCTTGGCCTGCTCTTCACGAACGCCTATTTCGCGAATCCGTCCACGGGCATTTCGCCCGGCAAGTCGGCGGACTACGGCGCGCTGTTCATGAAGGCCAATGTGGACCTCGACAAGCTCGTCGGCATTCCCGACACGCAGTTCAACATCACGGAGTCGTGGAACCGGCCTTCGCACAACACGAAGACCTACCTGTTCCAGACGGGCTCTGCGTTCACACCTTTTCCTGTGGAGCCCGAAAGCACGGATCTCGTGAAATTCACGCTGTCGCACGATCTGTTCAACAAGCGGCTTCATATCGAGTACGGCCGCATGAACCTGAACGACGACTTCATGGTGACGACGATGTGCAGCGGCTGCGTGAATTCGACGATGGCCAACGTGCTCGACGCACCCGGTGTGACGAAGTCGGTATGGGGCGCCCGCATGGCCTATGCGCTGTCGCGCAACACGCGGCTCGGGCTCGGCGTGATCGAGGACAACACCGACATCTGGCAGAACACCACCGGCTGGGACTGGCGCACGAGAACGAGGACGGGCTGGACCGGCATCGTCAACGTGCTGCACGAAACAGACTTCTCCGAAACGCGGTACCCGCTGAAGGCCGAGGCCGGCATCTATCACCGCACGACGCCATACCAGGACGCCTTGTACAACGTGGACGGGTCCAGCCAGGCGCTCAATTCGTCGGGCACACCGCTCGAACACGGGCGCGGCACGTGGGGCTTCTACGGACAGGCGAGAAAAGTGGTGTGGCGCGCGGACGAAGCATCAGGCCCGGTGCCGCGCAACGTTGCCCTGTACGGCGGCGCGTTCATCACACCTGGCCCGGGCCAGAGCTATCCGATCGAAGCTTATGGCGGCGCGGAGTACGGCGGCTTTCTGCGCAACAACCCCGCGGCGATGGTCGGCTCCACGGTGCGTTACATCCGCCTGAGCAGCGAGCGGGCGCTGTACGAGCAGCAGGCTCGGGCGGCCTTCACCGGCTTGCTGAACGCGTCCACGGGAGGCGCCGTGCCGGTCGTCAACGAAGGCGTGGCCCGCAACACCTTCACGTTCGACGTGCACGGCCAGTTCGGCCTTGTGCCCGGCGTGCTGGTCCAGGGCTTTGCGCAGTATTTCCTGCATCCCAACACCGCCGTGCTGGCTTCCGTCTCCACCACGCCGATCCGCAGCGGCTGGATGGTGGGCATGTTTCTGGTCGTCGACCTGGGCCGCATCACGGGTCTGTCCAGACCGTGAAGAACGCCGTTCAATTTTTTACCCGTCCGATGATATTCGTCCAATGAGGCACTCCAACCATGAACGCAACCGCTGAACCCACCCTCGAACAGAAGAACCGCCAGGTGGTCGTCGACTTCTTCCGGCACGTGCTGGAGGCGCGCAATCCCGCTGCGGCGAAAGACTTCGTCACCGCCGACTACAAACAGCACTGCCGGCACATTCCCGACGGGGCGGACGGCCTCGAGCGCTACCTGCGCGGGCTCTTTGGCGATGCGCCACCGCTGCCCGTGAAAGACGAGCTTTCGCCGCCGCCCGCGCTGCTCGTGGCCGAGGGCGACGTCGTGATCATTGCGGGCTACGTGCCGCAGCCCGAGCCCGCGAAGCCCGGTGCGTTCTACGACTACTTCGTGTTCGACGCGTTTCGGCTGCGCGACGGGAAGCTGGCCGAGCACTGGAACAGCATCAACAAGATCGCGCCGCCGCGGCACCCGTGAACGGCGCGTGGCCCGCTGTGGCCACGTGACGTTTGGTGCGTCGTTCGGCGCGCAACGCACACACTCTTTCAATCTCTATCCGTCAAACCCGTTCCCATGACCTATCTGATCGATCCCGCTGTTTTCGAGCAACCGTTCCTGCAGGCGCGAAGCGCCAACCGGTTCACCAGCGATGCCATTGGCGACGACGTGCTCAAGGCGCTGTACGAGGCGGCAAAGTTCGGCCCGACGTCGATGAACTGCCAGCCGATGCGGCTCGTGTTCGTGCGCAGCGCTGCCGCGAAGGCGAAGCTCAAGGATGCGCTCGCTCCCGGCAACGTCGAGAAGACCATAGCTGCACCCGTGACGGTCATCGTCGCGATGGACCGGCAATTCCACGAGCAGCTCGCCACCCAGTTTCCCGCGGTGCCCGGCATTGCCGGCATGTACGTGGCCAATGCCGGGCTGGCGGCCGAGACCGCGTTGCGCAATGCGAGCCTGCAGGGCGCGTATCTGATGATCGCGGCGCGGCTGGCGGGTTTGGCGGTGGGGCCGATGAGCGGCTTCGACCGCGCCAAGGTGGACGAGGCGTTCTTCCGCGATACGACGTGGACGACGAACTTCCTCTTCAATCTGGGCGTGGCGGACCCGGCGGGCTATCGTCCGCGAGGGCCGCGTCTTTCCTTCGACGAGGTCGCGCGGATCGAATAAGGCACGCGTTTCGTGCAGAAGCGCAGAAGCGCCGGTGCGCAAGGCACCGGCTTTGCGTGCGGCGGCGATGTCGTGGAGCACGTGGCGAGCATGCCTCGCATCTGGAAAAAGCGCGGCCCCACGACGAACGTGGTCGCGCCTTTTCGACACGAATCAAAGCTGCGCCGCTTCCTCGCTGACCGCCGTGGACTGGAAATGCCGCAGACGCCAGCCACTGCCACTGCCGCACAGGCGCCACACTTCACTCACGTAGCTGTACGTGCATAGCTCGCGCGGCGGGTCCGTTTGCAGTTGTGCGTGCATGCGCTGAAACAGGCCGATGCAGGCCATGTCGCTGCCCTGCGCGAAGTGCGCGATGCGGGTCCGAATGTCCAGCACGTGCAGCGTCTGCGTGAAGAAACCGATCAGCTCGGCTTTGCCTTGCACGAGCCCCGTGGAATGCACGTAGACCAGATCGTCGTCCAGCAGGTCGGCGAGGCCGGCAAGGTCGCCGGCAGCAAGCCGCCGGACGCGCTCGCCGTGCCGCTCGAGCGCGGCATGCCGGGGTGCCATGTCCGCGTTCATGCGGCCTCCGCGGTGAACGCCGACACGCCGCGCGTCCAGGCGGCCATGAGGTCGCTGACGAGTACCGGCGCCTCACCACTGCCGAACACATAGAAGTCCGGCCGCACGAGCACGGCGGATGTGCCCAGTTGCTCGAACCAGCGTGCGTAGGTGCCGTCGACGTCGCGCGCCGCGCACGATCCGCCGATGCCGATCGCCGTTGCGCCGATGCCGGCGAGAAAGCGCCGCTGTTCGGCGGTGAGCGCGTTCGACGGATCGTGCCCGTGCCCGATCAGCACGAAGCCCGAGCCGATCAGGTCGTCGAGACGGGCGGTCTGCTCGCCCAGCTGCACGCGTCCCTGCACGCCGAGCCATCCGGCGCCTGGGTCGTTTTCGCGCACGAGCGGCGATGGGCCAAGGCGCGGCGCCGGCCACTTCTGTTCGCCGCGGCCGGCGTCGTTGCGCAGTTGCTGGTCGCGTTCTTCCGCTTTGGCTGGGTCCAGCACGCAGATGATCTTGCCGAGCATCACGGCGAACTCGATGAGCGCGGTGGCATGCGCCTGCCGTTCCGGCCCGTAGCTGTCAAGCAGCGTCTCTTCGGCCTCGCCGCGCAATACGGCATCGAGCCGCCACGCGAGCGCAATCACGTCGCGCAGGCCGGCGCAGAGCCCCTGCGCGGCGAAAGGCGGCGTGAGGTGGGCGGCGTCGCCGGCAATCATCAGCCGCCCGCGCCGCCACCGGTCGGCCACGGCGGCGCGGAACGTATAGACGGCGTGGCGTTCCAGGATCGCGTTGGCAGGCGTCCAGCCCCACCGTTCCAGCCGGGCCCATGCGGCCTGCGGGTTGTTCTGCTCGTCCTTGTGTTCGCCCTCGAGCATCATGAATTCGAAGCGGCGGCGTCCGGGGCCGCCTGGCACCATCGTCGTCGGGCCTTGCGGATCGCAGACTTGGATGACGTCCGCGCTCCATTGCGATGGGTCGCGCGGCTGCACGTCCACCACGAGCCAGTCCGCAACGAAGCCAAGGTCCACGAGCGAGGCGCCCATTGCGTCTCGCACGAAGCTGCCGGCGCCGTCGCATCCCACCACGTAGCGCGCGGCGATATGGCGGGGCTCGCCGTCGATCTCTCCGGTAGGCCGCGTTTCGAGCACCACCTTGTCGGGATGCCCGGTGGCGGCCACCACGGTGAGGTTGCGATGCACCGTGACGCGGTCCGCGTAGGCGCGGCCGATGCGCTCGTCGAGCAGACGTTCGAGCGCGGGCTGGCTGAACCCGAATTGCCGCGGCCAGCCGGACACCGCTATTTCGTCGAGGCCAGGGAAGGCGACCAGCAGTTCGCCTTTGCCGTTGCGCCATTCGTAGACGTGGCTCAGGCACGTGTTGGGTTCGAATTCGTCGATGATGCCGAGCGACTGCAGGACGCGCATCGCCTCGTGATCGAGCCCGACCGCGCGCGGTAGGCCGTACAGCTGCGGCCAGCGTTCGATCACGACGACCCGGTGCCCGCCCAGCGCGAGCTTCAAGGCCAGCGCCTGGCCAACCGGGCCGTAACCGACAATCGCCACGTCGGCGAGGTTTTCCGACGCGCCGTCGTCAGGGTGCTGCGATACGGATGTCACTTCGTGTCTCCAATGGAAGGTCGTGAATGGGGTGTGGGCGGCGCCTTGCCGCTGTCTCGTCGCTATCTCGCCGTCGTTGCTGCTTCAGGGCAGCGTGTTGGCCGGATGCTCTTCGATGTGTGCGGACGGGCGGGGCTCGCGCACGCCGAAGGCCACGATGGCGGCGCCCGCAGCGGTGGCAACCAACGCGATGACCGGAATCACGGCGATGCCCATGGCGTGGGCCAGCGCGCCCGCGGCGGCGGGTGCCAGCGCCCCGCCCACAATTTCGCCGATGCCCACCACGACGCCCGTGGCCGAAGCGGCGAGGCGGGCGGGAACCGCGGCGCTGGTGAGCGGCCCCACCGTGATCGCGATGGCGCCCGAGTTCATGAACGTAATGACAAACAAGGCCGCGAACAGCTTGACCGGCTCGGCGCCGATCGTGCGCAGCACCCAGAGCGCCACGAGTTCCGCGAGCAGCGCCGCGAGCAGCATCGGCTTGCGTCCCAACCGGTCGGATAGCGCGGGAATGACCACCATGCCGACCAGGCTGCCCACGCCCTGGCCCGTCAGCACCATGCCCATCTGGTCCAGATTCAGCCGGAGGTAGTCGGTCAGGTAATTGGGCATGAACGCGGAGAGCGTGATCACGCAGGTCAGATAGCAGAGCATGGCCGCCGTATTCACGCGCACGGCGCCGAGCATGGCGACGGTGCGCCAATCGCTTGCCTCGTTGCGCGGTGCGCCGGCGACACGGGCCGGGTCGCGCAGCACCTTCGCCATCACGGCGGCGAGCAGCAGGCCCGGCACCGCGACCGCGGCGAACACGTAATGCCAGCTTGGCAGCACCTTGAGCAGCCCGACGGCCACGATGGGGCCGAAGCCCAGCCCGACGAGCGGCTGGGCCATCTGTTGCAGGCCGATGTTGAGCCCGACGCGCGAGGGCTTCGACGCGTTCACGGTCGCCACGATGCTGGCGGGCACGTAGGCGCCTTCTGCGAGGCCCATGACCGAGCGGATCACGAGCAGGCTGCCGAGGCCCGTTGCAAACCCCGTGGTTGCCACGAGCAGCGAGAAGATGGCCATCGCGGCGATCAACACGCGGCGCGGACCCACGCGGTCCGCAAGGCGTCCGCTGACGATCGACGCCACGCCCCACGTCAGCGCCAGCGCGGCCGAAATCAGGCCGAGGTCCTGGTAGCCAAGCCCGAGTTCCTTCTGCATCACCGGGAACAGCGGATTGATGATGAAGCGGTCGAGCCCGACCATGCCGAGGCCCAACGCCAGCAGGCTGACCGCCTTGAATTCGTATGCCCGGTCGCTTGCCGGCGCGGTGTGAGGTTGCATTGCGTTGTCTCCTTTTGTTCGTGAGCGGCTCGCTACGGCAAAGTCCGCCCCTGCCGCGTTGTGCGCAGCATCTGCATCGTGATCTGGAAAGGGCGCGGGCGGCCCCACAGCGTTAGCGGGGCGGGCTTACGCGCGGCGCCCCGTTATGTTTCGTCGCGACTGCTGCGCGGTTTGCGGCCGGAGCCGCGTTTGGCCGTGCGGGAGGTTGCGTTGTCGCTGAACACGGCCTTCAGGATGATTCCGGTGGTTTCCCAGAAGTGCCCGGCGAGCAGTTGGACTGCGCGGTCCGCGTCGCGCGCCATGGCGGCTTCCATCAACTCGCGATGCTCCTTCGCCGCATCGCGGTTCTTCTCGGTCGTGTACTGCTCGGCCAGGTTGCGATAGCGCTCCGACTGGTCGTACAGCAGCCGGCACAGCCGCAGCATCCACGGCGATGCGCATCCCGCGATGAGCGCCTCGTGGAACTGCCGGTGCACCGCCGCCCACGCTTCGTGCAACTCGGGCGAGCTGGGCATAGGCGTGCGTTGCAGCCGGTGAAAGGCCGACAGCACGTTGGACTCCCAGTCGATGCCGCCGTGCTTGAGCGCCAGCCGCAACGCGCTGCCTTCCACTTCCACACGCGTTTGCGTGAGGTCCGTCAGGTCTTCGCGCGAGACCGGCGTGACGCAGAAGCCGCGCTGGTCTTCCGAATCCACGAGGCCGTCGGTGACGAGGCGCGACAGCGCTTCGCGAATGGCCGTGGCGCCGATGCCGTACCGCTCGCTGAGCGCCTGGATGCGCAGCCGTTCCGCAGGGCGCAACTGCCCGGCAAGGATGTCGCCGCGCAGGCGTTCCACCGCGAGCGACGTCAGGCTTTTTGCGCCTGGAGAGGTGAGGGTCGTGTCCATGAGAGCAAGCGTTCGTACATGTGGGGAGCTTGCCGCGATTCTCGCTTCCGCCATCCACGTTCGTCAAGATTATGGAATTCCCTATGTTTTATCGATTTTTTTGAGGTTAATCTTTGATTGTTGAATTTGTGGATTCGGCTGGCCGTGATGCCACGCTCGCCTGCCACGACTCGCACAACACAAGGAGACGCTTTCGTGATGACAGTGCAAGACATTGCCTTCGTGCGGTATCAGGTCACCGACCTCGACCGCATGGAAACCTTTTTGCTCGACTTCGGCCTGCACCGCGCGGCCCGCAGCGAGCACGCGTTGTACATGCGGGCCGCGGACACCGCGCACCACGTGCATGTAAGCGAACTCGGTCCCGACAACGTCACCCTGGGCTTCGGCCTGCATGCGGCCGACGCGGGGGATCTCGAGCGGCTCGCTGCGCATCTGGGCGTTCAGGTGGAAGACAACCCGGAGCCGGGCGGCGGGCAGCGCGTGCGCTTTCGCGACCCGGACGGCTTCCTCGTGGACGTCGTGCATGGCGCCGCACGGCACGCGCCGTTGCCGCTGCGCGACCCGGTCGCCATGAACGGCGGCGGCGCGCGCCGGCGTCTGGGCCAGACCGTACGCCTGCAGCCGCGGCCCAGCGGCGTGCTGCGGCTGGGCCACGTCGCGCTCCAGGTGCGCGACTTCCCCGCCATGCTGGCCTTCTATCGCGACGTATTGGGCTTTCGCGTATCGGACACGTACTGGGCCGGCAGCGAGCAGAACACCATTGCCGCCTTCCTGCACTGCGGGCTGGGCGAGCAATGGACCGACCACCACACGGTTGCCCTGATCTCGGCGCAGGACGGCCGCTCGCGCTTCGATCACGCCGCGTTCGAAGTGCTGGACCTCGACGACGTCGTGCTGGGCGGCGAGCACCTGAAGTCGCGCGGCTACGAGCACTCGTGGGGCGTGGGCCGCCATGTGCAGGGCAGCCAGATCTTCGACTACTGGCGCGACCCGTTCGGCAACAAGATCGAGCACTGGACCGACGGCGATCTGGTCAACGACAGCACGCCGTCCGGGCACGCGCCTATGTCGCCCGACGAACTTCGCCAATGGGCGCCGCCGCTCACGCCCGAATTCTTCGCCTGAACTCCATTCCCATTTTTTTGCGCAGGAGCGTTCTGTATGAAACTTGCCCGCTACACCTATGACGGTGTGACCACCATCGGCGCTGTGGATGGCGATCGCGTCGTTGCCTTGAAGGCGCTCGACTCTTCGGCACCCGCTTCGATCCGCGACGTGCTGGCCGCCGGTCCCGCCTTGCTGAGCCGCCTCGAACAGACGCTTCGCGACGTGAAAGACGGCGTGCCGCTCGCGCGCGTGAAGCTCGAAGCGCCCATTCCCGATGCGCAGAAATACCTCGCTATCGGCATGAACTATCAGGACCACGCCGACGAAGCGGCGCGCGCCGGCATTACCGTGCCGCCCCATCAACTGTGGTTCAACAAGCAGGTGAGCTGCATCACGGGGCCGTTCGATCCGATCGTCAAGCCGCGCGTGTCGGACAAGATGGACTACGAGGCCGAAATGGGCGTGGTGATCGGCAAGCGCTGCCGCTACGTCAGCGTGGAGGATGCGCCGTCCGTGGTGGGCGGCTACTTCGTCTCGAACGACGTGACCGCGCGCGACTGGCAGTTCAGGAGCCCGACGTTCACGCTCGGCAAGTCGTTCGATACGCACGGGCCTATCGGCCCGTGGATCACCACGGCCAACGACATTGCCGACCCGCACGCGCTGCAAATGAAGCTGTGGGTGAACGGCGAGCTGCGCCAGAGCGCGAGCACGGGCGGAATGATCTACAGCATCTGGGAGCAGATCCACGAGCTTTCGCAGGTCATGACGCTCGAACCCGGCGACCTGATCGCGACGGGCACCTGCGCGAACGTCGGCATTGCGCTCGGCAAATTCCTCCAGCCGGGCGACGTGGTGAAGGTGGAGATCGAGAGCCTTGGCCATATCGAGAACACCGTCGCGGCCGAACCCGCGTGAGCGCGGTGTCCGGCACCGTTCGCAGCAAACAGGAGGTCCATCCCCATGGCTTATGAAGTCAACCTGCTCGTAGGTGCAAAGGACGTGCCGGCCTCGTCCGGCACGACCTTCGAGCGGCGCAATCCGCTTTCGGGCGCGGTGGTCTCGCATGCCGCGGCAGCCACCGCGAGCGACGCCCATGCAGCAGTCGACGCCGCCGCCGCGGCGTTTCCCGCGTGGTCCGCGCTCGGTCCGGGTGAGCGGCGGGCGCGGCTCAACGCGGCAGCGGATGCGCTGGAGGCGAGAGCGCCACAGTTCGCGCAGGCCATGTGCGCCGAAACCGGCGCCACGGCCGCGTGGGCGGGATTCAATGTGCAGGTTGCCGCGGCCACGCTGCGCGAAGCCGCGTCGCTCACGACCCAGGTGAGCGGCGAGGCGATTCCGTCCGACGTGCCCGGTTGCCTTGCGCTCGCCGTCCGTCAGCCCGCAGGCGTCGTGCTGGGCATGGCGCCCTGGAATGCGCCCGTGATTCTCGGTGTGCGTGCCGTGGCCGTGCCGCTGGCGTGTGGCAATACCGTCGTGCTCAAGGGCTCGGAGCTGTGTCCTTACACGCACCGCCTGATTGCAGAAAGCTTCCGCGATGCTGGCTTGCCGGCGGGCGTCGTGAACTTCGTCACCCACGCGGCAACAGACGCCGCCGCTGTGGTGGAAACGATGATCGCCCACCCCGCCGTGCGCCGCGTGAACTTCACTGGCTCCACGCGGGTGGGGCGCATCGTGGCATCCACTTGCGCGCGGTACTTGAAGCCGGCCGTGCTGGAACTGGGCGGCAAGGCGCCGCTCGTGGTGCTCGACGACGCCGATCTCGACGACGCCGTGAACGCCGCTGCCTTCGGCGCCTTCGCCAACTCGGGGCAAATCTGCATGTCGACCGAACGCATCATCGTGGACGCCGCGATTGCCGACGACTTCGTGCAGCGTCTCGCGAACAAGGTCCGCTCGCTTCCCATGGGCGACCCGCGCGGCGAGGCGCCCGTCGTGTTGGGGTCGGTGGTCGACATGGCCACAGTGGAGCGCTGCAACGCGCTGATCGACGACGCCCTCGCGAAAGGCGCAACGCTGCTGTGCGGCGGCAAGGCGTCGAACACGCTCATGCCCGCCACCTTGCTCGACCACGTGACGCCTGCAATGAACGTCTACCGCGAGGAATCGTTCGGCCCCGTGAAGCCGATCGTGCGCGTGAACGGTGTGGAAGAGGCGATTGCCCGCGCCAACGACAACGAGTACGGCCTTTCTGCAGCGGTATTCGGCCGCGACGTGGGTCGCGTTTTCGACGTCGCGCGGCGCATCGACTCCGGCATCTGCCATATCAACGGTCCCACCGTCCACGACGAACCGCAGATGCCGTTCGGCGGCGTCAAGGCGAGCGGACTGGGCCGCTTCGGCGGCCGCGCGGGCGTACACGAATTCACCGAACTGCGCTGGCTCACGGTGCAGACCACGCCGCGCCACTACCCGTTCTGAACCCTTCAACCCAACCAGGAACATTCGATCATGACCGTCGAATTCAAACCGGGCGTGCGCTATCGCATGCCTGCCGTGTTCGGACCCGCGCCGGGTCCGCGTCAAAAAGCCGATGGCACGCTGTGGACGCCCGAGGAAGCGGGCACCATGAACGCCACGTGGATGACCGTCAAATACCGCACGCACCGCGAGCAGCTGGAGCGCATCCTGCCGCCCGGCTTTCGGCTGCGAGGCGAGCCTGAAGTCCACGCGTCGCTCGCGTTCTTCAGCAACCTGTACTGGCTGGCGGGCCGCGGGTACGGCATCGCCATGATCGAGATTCCCACGACTTATCACGGCAGAACGGAAACCATCGACGGCGCGTTCTGCCCCGTGCTCTGGGAAGGCATTCCCGACGCGATCTTGACGGGCCGCGAGGAACTCGGGTTCCCGAAGCTGTTCGCGGACATTCCGGCGCTCGAGATCGATCATGCGCACGGCACAGCGGGCGGATCGGCCTCGTGGTTCGACTTCAGGTTCTTCGAGATCGCGCTTCACGGCCTGGTTGAAGTGCACGAAGAGCCGAAGCTGCCGGGGCCGGGCGGCGCGGCGCTCTTCTACAAGTACATGCCGCGCACGGGCAGCTTCGGTAGCGGCGGCTGCGATGTGGCCTACGCCACCACCTCGCAGCCCCAACCGGGCGCGGCGGGCGACACGTCGCCCATCAAGTTCGGCGGCGCTAACTTCAGGAAGTGGAAAGCCGCGGGCGGCTCGGTGAACTGGCATCGCGCGACGTTCGAGCAACTGCCTACCACGTTCCACGTCGTCAACGGTGTGGCGGACCTCGACATCCTCGAATACCTGGGTGCGGAAATGGTCCAGTTTTCCGCGCCGGGCCAGGCAGTGTCCGCCAACGTCATTCGCCCGGTCGAACCTGCGCTGTAGCACCAGACAGATCGATGCCGCGGCGGCGCTGAGCAACGGCCCGCTGCGGTGTGAAACAACGCAGCATCCCCCGATTCGTTCATTACAACAACAGCCGGAATCTGCCGGCATATCTGGAGACAAACATGATGATTGGCATCACTAAATTTATTGCGAAAGCCGGACGGCGGCTATTGTTGGCGGCATGCCTTGCGAGCGCCGCGCCGGCATTCGCGCAGACCGCGGTGGGACGTGCGCCGACGGTTTCGGAGCCGCAGGGTCTCAATCTCGGTTCCACGAGCTTCTTCGACGGATTTTCAGGGCCGCCCGGCTGGTCGTATCTCAGCGAAGTGCGCTATTCGACGGCGGATTCGATCAAGAACGCGGACGGCAGCACGAACAGCGCGTTCCGTCATCCCCGTGTCGATTCGTTCACGTGGGTCAATCATCTGGCCTATGCATCCCCGTGGCAGCTGGCGGGCGGGACGTTGGGCTTCAACGTGATCGTGCCGCTCACGTGGCTGCATGGCAGTTTCGACCAGCCTGGGGCGAGCTTGTCGGGCGGCGGCACGGCGCTGGGGGACGTGACGTTCGGACCGCAACTTCAGTACGCGCCCATTCTGGGCTCTTCGGGGCAGCCTCTGTTCGTGCAGCGTTTCGAGTTCGACGTGATTGCGCCGACGGGGCAGTACAAGCACAACGCAGACCTCAACCAGAGTTCCGGGTATTTCTCCCTGAATCCATACTGGGCGGCCTCGCTGTTTCCTCTTCCCAAGGTCGAGATCAGCTGGCGGCTGCATTACCTGTACAACTTCAAGAATCACGATCCGGCGGCGAGCTACCCGCTCGCGTTCGACAACCAGCCCGTTAGCGACACGCAAGCCGGCCAGGCCGCCTGGATCAATTTCACGACGTCCTACGCGCTTACGCCCACGTTGCATGTGGGCATCAACGGCTACTTTTTCCGCCAGCTTGCGGACAACCGGATCAACGGCACGTCCGTGGCCGGGCGCGAACAGGTGCTGGGCATCGGTCCGGGCCTCTTCTGGCAGATGAGCGGCAACCGCGCGCTGTGGCTCAACGCCTATACCGAAACGGCCGTGCGCAACCGCACGCGCAACAGCCTCGTCGTTCAGGCGCAGATTGCCACGCCGTTCTGAGAGCGCGTATTTCCGCGATGGCGAGCGGCCAGCGGTCTGTGGCACGCACGACTAGCGCTGCGCCACCGCGCCTGTCTCCGACCACCCGCCGCCCAGAACCTTGTACAGCGTGATGAGGTTCGACTGCGTGGCGAGCATGTCGGTGACGAGTTGCTGTTGCGCGGTGTAGAGCGTGCGCTGTGCGTCGAGCAGCGTCAGGAAGCTGTCGGTGCCGCTGCGGTAGCGTGCCTGCGCGAGGTCGTAGTACTGCTGCGCCGAGCCCACGTAGTCGCGGTCCGCAGCCACCTGCGTGACGTAGGTCGTGCGTCCCGCGAGCGCGTTGGACACTTCCTTGAACGCCGTCTGGATGGCCTTTTTGTAGTTGGCGATGTCGATGTCCTTTTCCACCTTCGCCACGTCGAGCGTGGCGCGGTTGTAGCCGAACTCGAAGATGGGCACCGAGATGGACGGTGCAGACGTCCACGCGCCCGTGCCGGCCTTGAAGAGGTTCGAGAGGCTGCCGCTCGTGGTGCCCGCGGAAGCCGTCAGCTCGATCTTCGGAAAGAACGCGGCGCGCGCGGCGCCGATGTTCGCGTTGGCGGCCTTCAGCGTGTGCTCGGCTTCGACAATGTGGGGCGGCGCGTGAGCAGATCCGACGGCACGCCTTCGCCAATGTCCGCAAGCGTGTTCTCGCTTTCCATCAGAGACGGGCCCTGCGACAGATCGCCGGGCAGCGGCGCGCCGATTTCGGCAACGAGGTTGTTGCGATCCTGCGCCACTGCACGCGTGTACGAGGCGAGGCTCGACCGCGCGCTGGCAAGCGAGTTTTCGGCCTGGCGCACGTCCTGCAGCGACGCGCTGCCCATCTTCATCATGCTGACCGTGAGGTCGTAGGTGTGCTGGTCCGCGTCCACGGTGTTCTGCGTGATCTGCAATGAAGCTTCGTCGGAGAGCAGTTGCAGATAGTCCGTGGCGACTGTCGCGATCAGACTGATCTGCGTGCTTGTGCGCGCGGCGTCCGTCGAGAGATATTGCTCCAGCGCCTGGCGCTTCAGGCTGCGCAGGCGGCCGAAGAAGTCGATTTCCCACGACGTGAGGCCCACGCTCGCGCTGCTCGAACTGTAGGCGCTCGTGGAGCCTTCCACGCGTTCGCGCGTGACCGAGCCGGATGCGCTGATGGTCGGGCCGATGTTCGCGCGCGCAATGCGGTACTGCGCTTCGTACTGCGCCACGTTGAGCGCGGCCACGCGCATATCGCGGTTGTTCGCGAGCGCGAGTTCGATCAGCCTTTGCAGGCGCGGGTCTTTGAAGAAGTCGCGCCAGCCGAGGTCGGCACCCAGCGGTGCCGCAGCCGTACCCTGTGCGGGCTTCTGCTGCGCCGGCGCGGGCCCAGCCATAACCTCGATCAGCGTGCGATGGCTCGACATCCTGCCTCTTGGCAGTGCCGTTTCGGACGCGCTCGGCGTTCGCACGCGGCACGTGCGACTGTGGCTGCTTGCGGTGGCGGCTGCGCTGACGGCAGGCGCGACAGTCGTGATCGGGTCGATGTCGTTTGTCGGCTTGATGGCGCCGCATCTTGCGCGGCTGATGGGATTCTCACGGGCGCGCTCGCAGATGCTCGTGGCAGGGCTGGTTGGCGCGCTGCTGATGGTGCTTTCCGACTGGCTGGGCCGCAACGTCGTGTTTCCGCAGCAGATGCCGGCCGGCATTATCGCGACGCTTATTGGCGGTCCGTACCTGATGTGGCTGTTGCGGCGCAGTTGACTCGACGCTGACCAGGCGGTCGAGCGGGTTGCGTAGTACGACGCCCGTCAGAAATGGCGAGACTCACGGGAGTTGGCATGACCGGACGAGACGAATCGAAGGTGCCGCGTGCAAGCAACTCCGTGACGGTGCTGCACGCCACGGCGGCAGCGTTATGGCACGACGCTGGCCATGCCTGCGACGACGCACTGGCGCGCGGCTTCACCTTCGTGCTCGTCCTGAACGGCGTCGAGGCTTTCGGGGACGACAGCCTGCTGATGGACGAAGACCGCCAGCGGTCCACGCGCTTCCATCAGCCTTCGGATCGCCACAACTTCGTGCTGGGGCGCACGATGGTCCATCACGTGGTCCGCGCCCGCGGTGCCTCTACACCCTACGCGTTCCGTCTCGGCCCCTATGGGAAGCCGTTCTTGCCCAACGCCGCTGCCTTCAGTCTTTCGCACTCCGGCCGATGGATTGCGTGTGCAGTAAGCCGGCACGATCCTATAGGCATCGATCTCGAAACATTCACGCGCCTCGGCGATTACCGCGACTTGCTACCTGCGGCGACCCACCCGGCCGAACGACGATGTATCGGCGAGGCGATGCCGCATGAGCGGCTGCCTATGTTCAAACGCTGCTGGACTCGCAAGGAAGCGATTCTGAAAGCCACCGGCGTGGGGCTCACTGATGATCTGCAAAGTATCGACGTGCGCCTGGACCAGGACGAACCGCTGCTCAGCGACCCGGCGTTATTACGCGTGATCGATCTGCCCTTGAATGACGGGCAGGTGGTCGCCGCGCTGGCCCAAGCGCCATGGGTTCAGGCGACCGTGGTGATGATGATGGACAACGTGAGCGATGCCAGCGTGCCGAACTGAGCGACGAGAACAATGCGAGCGTACCGCTCGCCAGAATCGGCCTCGACACATTCCTAAGTCACTTCCCCAGCTGCTCGGCGAGGGAATACCCCGAGACAGAAAATATCGTCCCAAAATAAGGAGCAGTTGAAAATCATCTAGCGGGCCTCCTGCCGCCGCCCTGCCAGGCGACGGGGTTAAAGCGAGTTTGCCAAAGCCGCTTTAACCGGAAGGAGGTCATCATGAACTATAGCGGTATTGACCTGCATTCGAACGACAGCGTGGTGAGCGTGATCGACGAAACAGCCCGCGTGGTCGCAGAAAAACGTCTGCCGAACGACCTGGCAAGGATTCTGGCGTGGGTCGGCAGGCGTCGTGGTCGAATCCACGTAGAAACTGGTACTGGCTTGTCGACGGCCTGCAGGCCGCCGGCTTCGTGGTCCATCTGGCCAACACCACGGCGATCAAGAAATACGACGGGCTCAAGCACGGCGGTGACGAGACTGATGCGCGCTACCTTGCCCACCTGCTGCGCCTGGGCATCCTGCCTACCGGCACCATTCTGCCGGCGAAGCACCGCGAGGTGCACGACCTTGCCCGCAAACGCATGCAGCTTTTGCGCAGCCGCACCAGCCACATTCTCGCCGTTGAGAACATTACGGCGCGTCACTCCGGCACGCGAATCACGAGCAATCAGGTCAAGCAACTGGACCAGACTACTGTCGACCAACTGTATCTCCCAAACGACGTTGCGGTCATCACGACGCTCTCCTCACAAATCGCTATCGTGGAAAGGCGTCTTCAAGAAAAGATCGCGCCACGTACGGACTACACCCTCCTGACCACCTTACCCGGCATTGGTCAGACGCTTGCGACCATGATCGTGCTGGAAACAGGAACCATCGAACGCTTCGCCAGCGCTCGCAACTTCGCTTCCTACGCGCGGTGCATGGACAGCCAGTGCCTGAGCAACGGCAAGAAGAAGGGCGAAGGCAATACGAGGAACGGAAATTCATACTTGGGCTGGGCCTTCATCGAGGCGACCAACTTCTCGATGCACTTTAGCACCGAAGCCAGGCAGTTCTACGAGCGCAAGAAAGCCAGGACGAATTCAGTGATCGCACGCAAGGCACTGGCCCACAAGCTCGCCCGTGCGTGCTTCCACATGCTGAAGGAGCGAAAGCCATGTGATGTGACCCGCTGCTTCGCATAAGCGTTACGACGGCGACCGACAAGCCCCGATCGTTGACTGGCGAAAAGCCACCCAATTGAATGGGATGCCGTGCCGCCGTGCCCGATGTGCAGTAACGCGGATCGCCTGCAACGCGAGTCAGCCCTGGATTCGTGCCGGAGTCTGGCAACCACGACTATTGTGCGAACCCAATGGACGCGTTGCGGCACCAACGTTCTTCTGGGGTGCCAGAGCCACTAGGGCGACAGGCAATCGATGTGCGCCGATCGCTTGAGCCTGATGGGTGTCTGGCGCGATCCGTCGCAGCCATGAATCGAAGAAACGGGTGCGCTCGGCTACTGCATTCGGTCAGTGCAATCGAAATCGGCAGCACAGGCAGTCGAGGGTGTTGCTTGCTCACTTGGCACCGGTCCGCTAATGGACGTCAACGATACTCAACGTGTCATCGTGAGTCGGTTCTGGCCGAACACTCGCTCATGCGCTTTGCATCGAAACGTCGGCGAGTGGCCCGGCTGACGGCTCAGCGCGCCCGAGAGCGCGTGAAAACGCTCGCCGAGCGTTTGCGTCGAGCGTGACGACGCGCGATTGGAGCGACCGATGCTCACAATTTTTCGAACTCGCGAAGAGGGCTTACGCCCGCATCTCAGCCATCAAGGTTTGCGCCCCGAGGATCTTGATCGCTCACTTCATGTTATATGCAAGCACGTTCACGCTCATCTCGGTTCGGACATTTCGAAGCGTTCGCGTCAAGAAATGTGCGGCTCCCATCCAGAACTTCAGGTTTCCGAAGGGATGCTCGACCGTCTGACGTCATAGTCTTGCTGCATTCCGTACGTTGTCGAGCCGATGCTGCATCTCTTCAAGTATCGATTCATGCTCCCAACGCGTGATTCTGAGATTAACCCCTGATGTGCACTGAGGTTTCATCGCGCGCGTAGGGCAGGCGGACGACCAGTACTTTTGTATGGTGAGTCCAGCCTCGAAAGTAGTGAAGCGGCGTATTACGCCCATCGTTACCAACCTCCGGCGACGGTCCGTCGGGCCTGGCTGGAGTCCGATAATATCGACATGCGACTCACTGCTTAACTGGCCACAAAATCCCGCCGCAGGTCACGGTCGCTGTGGCCGAAACGAGAAATGTCCAAATGCCGGCGCGCAACGGCTATCCGACATCAAGTCTGTGACGGCGTGTCTGTTAACGCGCGCGCAGAATTGACGCACCCGGGGGGGCAAATTTAGCTGCGCGCCAACACACCGCCGGGCGGCACCATGGTCGTGATGGGCGACCCGCCGCCCGTCCGTGGACAACCCGCGACTTACCGCTTAACGGAGGTTAAATCGCACATCGATCGCTACTGCAGATCTGTCCGTCGAAACGGTCAACTTCAGTGTCGGATATGAGGTCTTCAGTGGAAGTGCCGCTGTGATTGGATCGCGCGCCGCTAATGCCCGCCCGACAACTTGCCGGTTTGAAGTTGATTGGCGCGGGCGAGCAGTTCAAAGACCTGCTTTTCGAGGACCGCGTCGAGTGGTCGTTCGTCGAGTATCGCCTTGAGTCGGGCCTTCCAATACGCTGGATTGGAGACTGGCGTTTGAAGGGAAAGGTACGTCCGCGTCTGCTCGAGGAGCGAAATGGCCGCCTTGATATGCAGTAGCTCAAGCTCCCGTTCGTAGTACGAATGCATTCCGGCCATTTCTCCCCATCCGCAATTTTCTCGCGTTGACACAACAAATGATGCCTGGGGCGTCAGATATGAAACTGATCGTGGTCAACACTCATAGAACAGCTCGCCACTTATTTCACACTGGCCCTGGATATTGGCCCGGTCGAGAGACAGACCGTGAGCCTGGTAATGGCCCGGTTGCCGGCCAACTTCTAGCTTGTTAGAGTTTTAGGCAAACGGAACACAAGGCGGTGCTATCACGGAGCGTTCATGATCAGGGTCGGCGTCGCGGAAGCACACGTGATCGTGCGCGCTGGAGTCCGGAGCGTGCTTGAGACGGCGGGCGACATTGCGGTCGTGGGTGAGGCTTCCGACGGCGAGAGTACCCTGCATCTTGTGCGGACTGAATCGCCGGCGGTGCTGACACTCGGGCTTGTCATGCAGGGCCTGAGCGGAATGCACCTTATCCGGGAAATCAGGCAGGCGAGTCCGTTGCCAAGGATCGTCGTTGTTACTCGGTCGACGAAAACCAGAGTTGCAAGCCAATGCTTCGCGGCGGGGGCCTCGGGCTTCGTCGCCAAGACCAGCCCTGCACACGAGCTGCTTGCAGCCGTTCGAAAGGTTGCGTCCGGCGGCGTTTACGTGAGCCTCCCCGCATCTCGTGATTTGATGCTCGACGTGTTGGCGGCCGACGGCGGCTTGCCGCATGAACGGCTGACGCCCACCGAGCTAGATATTTTCCTTCGGATCGCATGCGGTCAGACTGCAGCCGAGATCGCGGGGATTCTGGGTGTAAGCCCGAAAACTGTCAGCGCCCATCATACGAATATCATAAGAAAAACGGGGCTCGGGAGCGACGCTGAGTTGGTTCGCTACGCGATTGTCCATAAGCTCGTCCCTGACGTTGCTCCGTGAGCATGGGCCGCCAGGTCGCCGTTCCGTGGCCCGCGCCTTGTCGACTAAGAATCGCTTATATGGACGCCTCCCGGATAGCAAGCTGGGGTTGCACTTTGGTCTACAGGTAAGGCAGCACGCTTATGTCCGGCCCGTCATTGCAGGCTGGTCGGCCTGCTGGCCCATATGGAATTCGCTGGCGAGGGTCTCAACTAACACTCGAACTCGAGAGTTCACGACTCTAATCAGACTTACCTCGTCCCGGTCCAACCTGTCATCCATCATGCAACTCGTTGCTTGCGCTCCTTGGTGGGGGAATCTACAACTGGTAACGCGTTGCCGAACAACATTTGCTACGCGTCGACGGGAGCCTCATATCGTGTTTGCCGCGATAGGATTGCCCAGATGGTTCGGGCCAGTTTGTTCGCTACGGCGGCAACAACAACATTGAAGGGGCGTCGCGCCAGCAAGTCATTGAGCCACGGTGTTCGGGTGCCGCGGAGTATCACCGATCTTGTGCCATGCATTAGCAGCGTTCGGAGATAGGTGTTACCTCTTTTGCTCAGGCCAAGCTGTCGTATGCGGCCGCCCGTTCCGGTTTGGCGTGGAACAAGGCCTAGCCATGCGGCAAACTCGCGGCCAGAGCGGAACGTAGCGGGGTCACCGATCGCGGCTACTGTGGCGGTTGCAGTCAGCAGACCGACGCCTGGGATCTCCCCAACCCGTCGGCATTCGGTGCTGAGTCTGAGCTCGTTCGAGAGACGCCGCTCCAGCGACGCAATATCTTCGCTGATCGCCTGTACGCGGGCCCACTGTTCGCGCAGGCTTTCGACTAGCATTGCAGGTAACCGATCGGAGATTCTGGCGAACGCAGGCACGATCTCCTTCGTGAACGGCTGGAAGCCTTCGGAGAGAATTTCGCCAAACTCATAGAGGATGCCGCGCAAAGCATTCGTTTGCATGATCCGGAATTTCATCAATTGGGCTCGCATCCGGTGCAGTGCCAGAATCGACTGCTGCGTCTCGCTTTTAACGGCGACAAACCGCGCTTCCGGCTGCTGGGCCGCGGTCCAGATACCGCGCGCGTCGGCTGCATCCGATTTGTTTCGCAAGACGAAGGGTCTCACAGAGTGCGCTGCAATGAGCCTTACGTCGTGACCAAACTTCCCCAACTGCCGGGCCCAGTGATGAGCACCGCCGCAGGCTTCAATCGCCACGATTGAGCGCTCCCTCTTTGCAAAGAAATCCACCACCTCACTTCGCTTGAGTTTCACGCGCTCGACCTTCCCGGAAGCAACGTCGACTGCATGCAACTGGAAGACATGCTTGGCGATATCCATGCCGATGACGGGCGTCTTCATTTGGAAACCTCCTGCGTGAGTGTGGATGTTCGACGCATCCACTGTACATCTGAGTGCCGATGCTCTCTCCCGTTGGGATTCTGCTTGCCCGTTGCCGGGGGGAGGCGTCCATACCATCTAACACAACCTGGACGTGAGGCCATGAAGGCCATATCTTGGCGGCATGTCCAGACGCAAATCAGTAACAAATTATGGGCGGCGTTGGAACTGCTGATTCCGGTGTTCGCACCGTCGCCCAAAGGCGGCCGACGCCGAACGATAGATGACCGCGCAGCCTTGAATGGCATCCTGTATGTCCTGCAGACAGGCATTGCGTGGGAATACCTGCCGAAGGAACCGGGTTTCGGCAGCGGCATGACGTGCTGGCGACGGCTGCGAGACTGGCAGGCCGCAAGTGTATGGGAGCAACTCCATCTTGCGATGCTTTGCCGGTTGCGTGAGCATGACCAGATAGATTGGGAACGGGCGAGTCTTGATGCCGCCAGTGTTTCCAGCCCCGTGGGGGCCAGGAAACCGGCCCCAGCCCGACAGACCGTGGCAAGCTCGGGTCGAAACGACACATCGTCGTAGATGCGCGAGGCATTCCACTGCCATCGCGGTCACGGGTGCCAACCGGCACGATTCGATGGCATTCGAGGTCACACTCGATGCGATTCCCGCAGTGTCGGGACTGAATGGCCAGCCCCGCAAACGTCCAGGCAAACTGCATGCGGACAAGGGGTATGACTTTGCCCGCTGTCGGCGTTACCTGAAGCGGCGCGCAATCGCGGCTCGTATCGCTCGAAAAGGACAGAAAGCAAGGAGCGACCTGGACGACATCGCTGGGTCGTTGGGCGCACGCATGCCTGGTTTGCCGGCTTCGGAAAACTGCGCATTCGCTTTGAGCGCCGTCTCGACATTCATGTTGCGTTGCTCTCCCTGGCTGTTGCCGTTATCTGTCCACGCTTCGTTGACGACTTGTGTTAGGGATTCGCTGATCAATTGACTGCTGCTACACGATGCGTGCATGCTGAAGGCAACGGGAACATAACTCTACGGACATGAGCCAACGCAGCTTTGCGAGCGCCGAGTACGCGATGAAGAAGAAGCAAACACGGCGCGAGAAGTTTCTTGGCGAGATGGAGCGCATCGTGCCGTGGCCT
>NZ_RJZE01000033.1 GCF_003986935.1 Paraburkholderia kururiensis JCM 10599 = LMG 19447
TCATCGAGCCCGTTTGCGTCAATGTGGTGGATGGTGATTGAGCAGTTGTATGAGCGCCGGCCGCTTCGTTCCAGTGCGAGGAACACGTCGTAGTCCTGACCCGCCACAGGCGTAAAGCTCACGTCGGTGGCACTGCAGGACCAGTGGTCATAGTCCGTACCGCCCGCCGTGCTCATCGAAAGCGTGAGGGGCTTGCCAGCGTCGACCACGTATTCGCGGATCAGGTCCTTGAAGTGCAGGCCTTCGATGCGCATCGAAGGGCGCGGACTCGGCGGCATGCCGATCGTGACGCTGCGCGACGAGTACTTGTATCGGGAGAGAAAACCATCGTCCACATTGATGCGCAGCGGGTCGTTCTGCCACCTGGGCGTATAGCAGGTGCCCGGTCGGAATGACGCGGATTGCAGGTCGTTTCCCGTCAGGATGCGCATACGCGCCGACATGGTCGGATCGTAGCTCGGCGTTTCGGTAGTGACGTGGTGAGTGGGCGTACAGGCCGCGGTGGCAGCAACCATACCAACGATCGCCAGATGTATGGCATAAGGGGGTTTCTTCATCATCGCGGCCTTCGTGTTTTTCGTTTATTTTTGCGCCAGCTCATTTGCGCGCTCACATCCAGTGTGTGATTAGCCAACCTCGTAGACTGGGTCAAATCTTTGACTTTTCGTCCGGATGAAGTTGCCGACTGTGCAGATCTATTGTACTTGTCGGGACAAACGTGGCAGATCGTTACATCACGGTCCAAATTTAGTTTGCTTTGTCTCTTTCATCTTTGGAGTTCTGAATTGCAGTCCGGCCCAACACCGCGATTAAAGTAACTCCCAGCGATAACGCAACGAACAGGCCTATCGCAAAAAAAGTAAGAAATTGTGGGAACGTTGCGATGGTTCTTTTGTATCCAACTCCCACCAAACCCATTATCAATAGCCCAAGGTATATCGAAGATAATGTCGCGACGAACACCTTCCATGGACGGAATCGGCCGAGAACTTTGCCGATTATCGTGCCGAACAGTCCGCCTATAAGCCCGCTAAAGATTTCGCCAGACATCTTTGAATTCCCTCAGTCCTTTGACTCGCTTGATTTGACAGCCGCTTGGGCCGCCTTGCCGACTGGCTGACCCAAGGCGAGCTTGGTTCCTCGGATCACTATGCCAGGAATAGTGGTTACGTTTCTAATCGAATTCGGAACCCCCGCCCACCCGTACATCGACGTTGCGAAGATGTTGCTATATGCACCAAAGACGGACGCGGCGGCAAGCCCTACAACGGAGAATCGGTTGTTGAAGCTATCACTGAAATTAGCCCCATGAAAGTACGTATCCGCTGCTGCGCCAACACCGGCCACACCTGTGTACGTTACTCCAGTCCCCAGTGCTCCTGTTGCGGCCGCTGCCGTAAGAGAATAGCCCGCCTGCGCGGCTTTATAAGCAGCGAACAAGTCTTGTGCGTACGAAGCCGCCGCTGCGCCGCCTGCAACGATTTCCGGTCCGACCCCAGCGGTCACAACACCACCAGCTATGGCCAGCCCCACCTGGGGGGTTGCCGTCGACCCCGGCAATGCTTTCTGCTCCGGTGTCAGCGAATGATCGGCATTGCCATACAAGAACGGACTGTTGTATTCGGCGGAAGTAGCCCGGAACATGCTGCCGCCATTCTGGCTGATGAACGCCGTCGCATATCTGTTTCCGTCCGGCGCAGGGCCCGCGCTCGCTGCCGCATCAACCAGCCGATAGCCGCTTGCCAGCAGCATCTGCTGCGCCTGGTCTGCCGTGATGCTTTGTCCAGTCTGGTCCTGGTAGAACTGCGCGAATTTTCGCGCGTTATCCTTCGCCCACTGCCGCTCATCCGGGTGCAATTGCCGGTTGAAGGCATCTGCGCCAAGCGTGCCATTCGCGCCATTCATCGCCCCCGACGTATCACGCATCTACATTTCATCTACCAAACCTCCTAAGATCAAGGACTCGAACATTTTTCCTGTACCCCCAGCCGAACACAACACCGCCGAGGAGCAACGTGAGCTCAATCATATTTAGCACGATGGAATTAGAAACGCGCCCACTGCGAATCAAGATCATTAGGTACAAGCTCAATGCGATAAGAACGAATGCAGCATATTTGTACACTCTTTTTTCGATGGTAGTTAGTTCGTCCCTGTTATCGAAGCCGTCCATCTTGAATCCCCTATTCACTTAGCTGGCACTACATACGGTTGCGCAGCAGCTGTTCCGAAACCGAACAAGGTCTGAACTGCATGTCCTTGAGGAAGAGCAGCGCCAACCCCTGCATTCGTTGAATCGTAAACGACAGTGGGCAGACTGGGTGGACTGTACAGGTAATTTAACGATTTAAGCGTCGCCGAGCCGATGACTGCGGCCACGTCGAATGGTGGCGGCGCCCAAATTGCAGCAATTCCCAATCCAGTTGATCCCAAATCAGTGATAGTCGCTGGCGACGGAAGAGACAGCGAGCCATACGCAATCCCACAGTTCCCGTTCGGGCAGATCGAACCTGCGGACGTCCTCATCGGAATGCCCTGTGCACCGTACTGCGATCGTGCACCCACTGGCGACGCCGTGTATTGCTGCACCAGCGGCACGTCCGCGCCGTTGGTATTTTGCAGGATGAAGGTCTGCAAGGTCGGGTTAGCGGGGCCGGGAACCTGCGTCCATATTGTCTTCCCCGTGTTCTGGTCAACCCCGGCGTTCACCCACGTTGAGCCGTCGTTCGGTTTCGCGCCTTCCACCGTGGCCGCCGCGCCACTTTCGGTTATGCCGTTCGCCTGATAGCCCATCTGCGCGAGCTGGTTGGCGATGTCCGTCGCCGTCACCGGCGATCCGTCCGCATTCGTGATGCCCTTGGCATTGGCCGCGGCTGCCAGTTGCTGCGCGAGGGTCTTCTCCTGCGGGTGCAGCTGCCGATTGTAAAGATCCTCATTCGACGCTGCAAAGGCTCCGGCATTTCCGCCGACGAGTGCTCCCGCCGCACCGGCCACAACGTTCGCAACCACGTTACCGACGATCTTGTCGGCGGCGGCATTGCCGGTTGACGCTGCATCGGCAACAGCGCGGCTCAGATCGTTCAGCGTGGGGGCCAGGGCAGCCGATACGCCGGCACCCGCTGCCCCGCCTGCTGCGGCCATCACACTGCCACCACCCAGCCCGCCAATGACTGCACCCGCAACGATGTGCATGCCAACGCGATAGTCGCCGCCTTCCGCCCAGTGCGACGCATCTTCCCTGTACTGCGCAGCCAGATCCGTTTCACCCAGCAGGTTGGCCGCCTTCGCCCCGTCCTTCAGGGACGCTTCACGATAGGACGCGTATGTTCCGATGTCCTTCGCCACCGCCTGACCCGCCGCATTGGCCGCGTTCATCACGTCGGCCTGGTTCGTCAGCAGGTTGTTCACGTCCGGCAGCTTCGACACCGTGCCGTTCGTGTCCGTCGTGTCCCGGTTCAGGCTGGCGATGTCCTGTTTCTGGTTCGCCGTGTCGGTGACCGTGATGGTTCCGGCGCTCACCGCGCTCTTTGTCGTCGCGCTGGAACTGCCGCTGTCGTGCTGCGAGAGCATCGGCATGGCGCCGGACGTGCCGGCGCTGAAGCCGCTCGACGACGCGCTGTAGTCCGAGTGGTTCTGGATGTCCGAGTACGTCAGCGTGCCCGTGGTCAGCGTGTTCTTCGACGGATCGGCGGTGCTCGCGATGGCCGCACCCTTCAGGTCCGTGTTGCCCTTCACGTTGACGTCGAACCCGCCGTCGCCCGCCTGGATGCCGGCCTGTTCGTTCACGCCGGCATAGTTGCCGTGCGCGTCGCCGTGCTGGCTGCTGAAGCTGCCGCTGCCGCCGCCCTGCGAGATGCTGAAACCGCCGCTGGTACTCGACTGGTGCGCCTCGCTCACCGTCGTGTCCTGCACACTCGCGATGTTCAGGTTGCCGCCCACGTCGGCCGACACGTGCTTACCGCTCACGTCAGAGCCGATGATGTTCGTGTCACCGCCGGAGGTGATGGACACGCTGTTCGCGCCAGTCACGTGCGTGTTGTTCTGCATCACGGCATCGCTGTTCGCGTCGCCGTGCGCGTTGGCCATCGACGCCGATACACCCCAGCCCTTGGTGCCGTACGACACGCCCACGCTCGCGCTGCTCGATTCGTTCGTGCTGCGCGTCGAATCCGTGTTCGTCGTGTTGACCAGGTTGACCTGGTTCTTCGCGTTGAGCACCACGTTGTTTGCGCTCACGTCGGAGCCCGCGATCGTGACGTTGCCGCTGCCCGGCGTGCCGTCACCCGTGGCGATGAACGCCGCCGTGCCCCCTGCCTTCACGTTCGATCCGGTCTGCGTGGTCTGGTCTTCCTGCGACGTACTCTTCGATTTGCTCGTACCCCAGCTCAGCTGAACACTCACATCCGGCGTACCGCCCGAGGCCATCTGCCCCATGCCGTCGCCGGCATTGCCCACCGCCGCGATGGTGTGCAGTGCCTTCGCACGGCCATCCTGGCTGTTGCTGGCCGCATGCGTCTGGTCGACCACGCCCTGGATGGCCTGCACGAGCGAGCCCGAAAGCGCCAGCGTGAAGCCGCTGGACTTCGTCTCGTGCGTCTCGTCGTGATGCGTGGTGCCCGCAGCGGAGTCGATGGTGACGTTCGCGGCCTGACCCGTCACGTCCTGTGCCGCGATCACGTCGCTGCCGGTGACGTGCAGGTTGTTGCCCGCCGTCATCGACACGCTGCCGCCCGTGCTGCCCACGAGGCTGCCGTTCTGCGTCACCGAACCGTCGTGCGTCGTGTCCTTCTGGTCGCTGTTGCCGTACGAGATCCCGTTGCCGCCGAGGGCGCCGAAGCCCGACTTCGTTTCCTCGTGGAAGTGGCTGCTGGTGCTGGTGTCCTGCGTCGTTGTGAGGTTCAGGTCGTGACCGGCCGAGAGCGCCATGTCTCCGGTCGAAGCCACGGTCGAGCCAGCCACCGTCAGGTCATGCCCGGCGCTTCCGGTAACCGTATCGCCCGCGACGGTTGAGCCCACCGACACCACCTGGTGCGAGTGCTTTTCGTCCGTCATGGTGCTGCCCGACATGAAGCCCGATTTCGTGTCGTGTACCCAGCTCTGCGAGTCGTGCGTCTCCGTCACCGCGCCCACCGTGACATCGCCCGTGGCCGCGAGCTTCGTTGCGCCACCGCTCACGCTGCCATCGGCTGCGGTCGTGCCGGTCGTCACACTGGAGCCCAGCACGGCGAGATTACCCGCGCCCTGTGCGCCCGGCGTGGTGCTGATACCGTAGGACGACAGGACGGACGAGGCGGCCGCCTGGCCCGCTGCCAGCGTAAGGTTGCTGCCGGCGTTGACATTGCTGCCCTGCGCGGCCTCGTCGTACGAGGAGGCCGTGTGCTTCGTGTTGGCGCCGCCGAGCGAGCGCTCGTCGTGCGCCTGCGTATCCTTCGCCGCCGTGACCGTGAGGTCGCCCCCGGCGAGCATCGTGGCGTTGCCGCCTGCCTTCACCGTCGCATCGGTGAGCGTCGTGTCATGCCCGGAGACGGTCGTAAGGCTGCCGCCGGTGGTGACCGCGCTGCCCACGTTGTGGATGGTGCCGGTATGACCGCCGTTCAGCCCGTCGTCGGTGTGCGCGTCCTGCGCGGACGCGAGCGTCACGGTGCCCACGTCGATGTTCCGTCCGGCGGCGATGAGTGCGCTGCCACCCGTATCGATCGCCGCCCCCGCGAGCTTCACGTCACGTCCGGCCAGCACCGCCGCGTTGTCCGATGCCGAGATGGTGCCGGTGGCCTGCACGCCCTGTGAGGTCGCAGACGAGACGAGGTTGCCGTCGCGCAGCGTACGCGACACACCGACAGTCTCCGTTTCGTTGATGACGTCGCGCCCGGCCTGCACCAGCGTATCGACGCCACCGATGCGACCGCTCACGTTGCGCACATCCTGCACGGCCGCCACGGTCGTCATGCCGCCGCTGCCGATCACGCCCCGGTTGACGATGTTGTCGCCCAGCACCGTGGTGGCCACATCGCCGACGACATGGCCGCTGTTGTTCACGTCGCCCGTGGCATTGAGATTTACCGCGTTGCCCGCCACCAGCGCGCCGCTGTGCTGGAGGTCGACCGTATCGGCCTGCGCGAGATACAGCTTCGGTACCAGCACCGTCTGGTGCGTGCCGTCCGGCAGCGTCACGTCCTGCGACACGAGCCACACCAGGTCCGTGGTGAGCTGCTGCATCTGCGCGTCGGTCAGGCCAATGCCCGGCGTCAGGCTGAATTCCTTCGCGTACGCGACGCCGTTGTTCATCAGCGCCGTGTACTCGGTGAGGTTGTCGGAGTAGCCGGCGAGGAACGTGCGGCCAGTCAGCTGCGTGACCTGGTCGCGGACCAGCTTCTCCTCGTACGAGCCGTCGCCCAGCCGCTTCATGGTGTTCTGCGGGTTCAGCCCGAGCTGGCCCAGCATGTAGTCGCTCGAGATGAACTTCGAGTAGCTGGTGAAGCGCGGGTCGGTCGCGATCAGGTACGTCGCGCCGGGCGCCGTGCGGTAGCTGTACAGGCCGTTGACGGGCAGCGTGAGCCCCGGAATACCGCCTGCGGCACCACCCAGCGTCTGCGCGCCCAGGGCCTGCCCGGACGGCCCGCCCAGGCGCGTGCCGGTGGCGTTACCGCCCGTCACGCCCGAGCCCGACACCGTCTGCCCCACCCGGCTCACACTCCCGACCGTGATCGTGGCCGCGTCCGTCTGCACCGTCTGGTTGGAGGTTGCGATGGCCGGAAACGCCCCGATGGTCGTCGTGCTCTGTGTGATGCCATCCTCGACCGTCTTCGTATCGCTGTTGCCGCCGGTCTTCTGGTGCCAGTAGAACGTGGACTGTGCGTCCTGCGTCACCGACTGCTGGAGCACCGTGCCCGTATCGTTGACACTGCCGCCGTTCGCGCGCCGGACCAGATCGCCGCCAGCCGCCATGGTCGACGACTGGTTGTTGATGCTCCCGCCGTCCGCGTTGATGCGGATCGCGCCCTGCGCCTGGATCTTCGCCGCCGTGCCGGCACTGGTGGCCTGATCCGCCGCCGTGGACGTTGTCACCGTGCGGGAGAGTTCCACGTAGTCGTGGCTGTCGACGCCGAGGTCCGTGCGGACCGTCACGTTGTCCGGGCGGATATTGACCTTCGGGTCCCAGTCCGGCCACAGCGTGATGGTGTACGTGCTGCCGTTGTCGGTGATGCTGTTGTAGTACTGCGTCGGGTTGTTCGTGATGGTGCGCGTCTGGAGCGACTTCACCGGGCGGCAGCGGTCCCCGTTGCAGTTTTCCTCATAGTGCGTCGCATCGTAATACCGGTCCAGAAGCGGCTGCGTGAACGACAGGGTCTGCGCGCCGGTATCCAGGTTCGTGACCTGTGACTTCGGCACCGTCACCGTGATGGGCTGCGCCAGATGGCCGATGACGCCGCCGCCAATTCCGCCGTCGTTCCATACCCACTGCGGGTAGAGGGTGCTCTGGTACCAGCCGATCGTATCGCCCATTGGATCGATACCGGCGCTCCACAGCGTGAGCCTGGTCGTAGCCGTGGTCTGCGGCGTACCGCCCTGCGTCGCCATGCCGGTGCGGATGTTGTTCACCGTGTGCGCGGCGATGTCGAGATTGCCGTCTGCCTCGATGTTCGCCGCGCTGTTGGTCAGCGTGCCGGTCTGGTTGGCGAGCAGGCCGGAGGCGTCGCGCGTGCCGTCCTTCGCGATCTCCATGTTGCCCGCGCTGTAGATGAGCGCGCCATCGGTGTTCGACACCGAGTTCGACGCGTACAGCTTCACGCTGTTCGCACCGGCGATCACGGCCGCCGCGCCGCTGTTCTGCACGTCGGTGGCGTTGACCTGCACGTCGTTGCCGATCACCGCGCCGGTATTCGCGAGCGTCGCGCTGTTCGTGGTGACCGAATCGCCCTCGATGCGGCCCGCGTTGGTGATGGTGTCCGTCGCATTGACCGTGGTGGTGGTGCCGTTGATGTCCGCGCCCGCCGTGTTGACCACGTTCGCGCCCGAGGCGGTCAGTGCGCCACCCGCCGTCAGTGAGCCGCTGTTGGTCAGCGTGCCGGTGGCGGAGACAGTCATGTTGCCGTCGGCATGCAGGCGGTTCGCCGCACCGTTGGTGTAGTCGCCCGTGACCGCGAGACCGAGGTTGCGGCCCGCTGTCATCTCGCCGTCGCCGCTCACCGCGCCGCTGGCGGTGATGTCGCGGTTCGCGCGGATGGCGCCGCCCGCGTTGGACAGCGACGCGACCCGGACCGAGACATCCTGGCCGCCTTCGAGCGTGCCGCCATCGTTCGTGACCGCAGCGCCCGCCTGGTTCAGCTCCAGCGCCGTGCCGCCGTAGATGAGCCCGCCCGTGTTGCTCACGCGGTCCGACACGGCGAGGCGCGCCGCGCGGGCCGCGACGAACCGTGCGCCGGCATTGTTGGCCAGCGTGCGCGCCCTGAGCGTGACGTCGCCGTTGCCGCCCAGCACGCCGCCGGTATTGGTCACCGAGGTGGCCGCCGTCACCGTGGTGGCGCCGTCGCCCGCGTTCACGAGCCTGCCGGAACTGTTGTCGATGCTGGCGGCCGACACCGTCGCCGTGCCGTGCGCGCCGTTGGCCGATATCGTGCCGCCCGCGTTCGACAGCGCTCCGCCCGCCGTCACGGCGAGGTTGCCACCTGTCTGCGCCGAGCCAGCGCTGTTGTCGAAGTCGCCCTGCGTGGTGGCGGTAAGCCCTGTGCCACCGTAAAGCGTGCCGCCGTGATTGGCGATGCCGCTGGTTGCGTTGATCCCGGTTGTGCCCTGGCCCGAAACGGTGCCGTTCGTGTTGTCGAGACGGCCGGCCTGTGCGTCGAGCGCGCCGTTCGTGGCGATCTGGCCGCCCACGTTCGAGAGCGCGCCAGGCGTCGCCATCCTGAGCGTGCCGGCACCGGCGTGCTGGATCGACCCCGCGTCGTTCGTGATGGCCTGCGCCGAGACGTTCAGGTTCGTCGCGTTGCTTGCGATGGTGCCGCCCGTGCTGTCGAGCGTGCCGCCTGCCGAAATGCTCTGGTCGGCCGTGCCGTACTGGCGGATGGCGCCGCCCCGGTTCACGAGGTTGCCCGTGGTCGAGAGCGCCAGCCGGTCGCCCTCGATGGCGCCGCCGCTGTTGTCGGCGGAGCCCGCGGTGACCGTGGTCGCCGAACCGGAGAGCGTGCCGTGCTGGTTGTTGAGCGCTCCGGCCACGTTCGTGCCGAGACTGCCGCCGGCCACGATGCTGCCCGAATGGTTGTCCAGCGACCGCGCGTTCACGGACGCATCGCCCTTCGCGGTTATCTGCCCCTGGTTGGCGATGTCGCCGCCCGACACGGCGACCGCGCCGTTGCCGCCGATCACGCCACCCGCGGCACCGGTGGCCGTCGTGCCTGCTGCGTTCACCAGCGCGCCGGTGGTGGCGACTGACAGGCCGTCGCCGTTGAGGGACGTGACGCGTCCCGCCGTATTGTCCAGCGAGGCCCCGCTGACGCTTTCGTGGCCGGCGGCCTGCATGATGCCCTGGCGGTTGTTCACGGCCCCGGCCGACTTCACGTCGAGCGTGGACTGCGAGACCATCTGGCCGCCCTGGTTCGATACCGAGCTGCCCGCAACCGTTTGCGCGCCCGTCGACGAAAGGACACCGTTATCGTTCGTGAGCGTGCCGCCCGCATTCGCAGACAGCGCAGCGCCTGCGGTGGTCGTTGCACCCGAGAGATTGAGATCACCGCTTCCCGCATTCAGCGCGAGACTGCCGTTCGCCGAGGTCTGCGCGCCCCCGAGGTTCACGCCGCTACCGGAGAGCGATGCATTGCCGCCTGCCGCGTTGTGACCGGTAGCCGAGAGCGCGCCCGAAGTCGAAACCGTCAGGTCGCCCGCGTTCGCAACCGTGCCGTCGCTGTTGATGCCCGCGCCGAGGGTGCCGGTCGAAGCAACGCCGCCGGCGTTGACGGTCGTATTCTGCCGCGCGGCGAGCGTGCCGCTGTTCGTGAGGTCGGCCGCCGTGTTCACCGCCACGTTCTGCTGCGCATACGTGGTGCCGCTGTTGTCGATGCCACCAGCGGCCGACAGGGCCATGTTGCCGCCCGCGTTCGTGCGGCCCGACAGCACGAGACGGCCCTGCGTGGTGAGCGTCAGGTCGCCCGCCTGCGCGGCGAGCACGCCCGCGTTCGAAACGCCGACACCGTACTCGTTGCTCGCCAGAAAGATGCGATTCGCGTACATCCCACCGAGCTGGCTCACGTCGATGGCGCGCGTGGGAGCCGCGCCAGTGCCCGCGATCGGCGTGGCCGCGAGCGTGTCGTGGTCGACGTGGTTCGCGCCCATGATGACGTTCAGCGTGTTGCCATAGAGGGCGGCATTGGCCCGCACGGCGCGGGCGACAATATCAACCTGGTCGACGTTCGAGGCATTGAGCCCCGCGCCCTCGACGGTCACGAGGCCGCCGCGCACGTCGTAGCCGGTGAGCGCGCCATCCGCGCCGAAGGTGGGTGTACCGGTCGTTAAAACTGCCTTCGACGTGTTGATAAAGCCCGCGCCGTCCAGGATCAGGCCCGAGCTGTTGGCGATGACGACCTCTGCCCGTTGGCCCGCAATCTCAACGTAGCCCCGGAGGTAGGTGGGGTTGTTGCTGTTGACCTGGTTGACGATGACCTTCGCGGACTGGCCCGGCGCATAGTTCGGATTGCCATTGATGTAGCCGGCCTGCTGGGTCCCCACCACCGAGGATGAGTTGTTCAGGATCGCGCCTGGGCGACCCACATCGAACTGGCTGTACGTGTTCATCGACACACCAGCCCCGGACGGCCTTGCCACATTGACCTGGGGGAGTCCGTTCTGTGTCTGGACCACGCGCGTGCTGGTGCCCGGCGTGGGGACGATCTGGGCGAGAGCCACGGGCACCACGCCCGCGAGCATCAGCGCGCCGAAGGCGGCATGGCGCATCGCGAACAGCGAAATGGCCGCGCCCACAGCGGCGTGCATGGACGGACGTCCCGCCGTCGTTTCTCCCTGACCGGTCTTGCCCGCCGACGTCGCGGTTTCCTCAACGGCAACCAGCATTCCCCGCAGCCGGCTGAACACCAGCCGGTAAGTACCCTTGTTCATTGCGTGTAACCCACACCCATGCGTAATGGGCCGTAAGCTACGCAAAATGCGGATAACACACTGTTAATTTACGTTAATTCCTTCCTGAAACAACAGATATATGCGCTTTGAATTGAATGCCAGATCATTCCGTGAGTCCGTGCGGCCGGTCGTGATAGCTTAAAGAAGCTAGCGGCTGTAACCACGGATCCGCGTGGGCGTGGCCGGTAATGGGAGTAACGGTATTCATGACCGCGATCAGCTGGTCGATGCAGCGCGGCTCGAGGCGGCAGAAAGCATGGCCGGCGCGCGCGGGGAACGTTGCGCGGCAACCGGCCGGGCTGCACTGCCCGCACTGCGGCCACGCGCTGGCCGACGCGGATTTTACGGGGCACCGGGCACCCGCCGCGCCGCGCGAGATCCCGCGGGCCCGCGCCACCACGGCAAACCATGGATGTTCACCCGTGCGGCCGGGGTCTTGCGGAGCGGGCACGGAGGGCTAGCGGGGGAACCCGCAGTCCTGCAACACCTGGGCCTGAAGGCCCGCGAGCCGCATCCTGAGGGTCTCGATGTCCTGCCTCGGGGCGTCGGCCAGAAGCCCCGGTGGCTCGCCGTCCTTTCGCGGACCGTCGTATATCTCCGCCATGACAAGGCGGTGGGAAGCGTTCTGCAGTTCGGCGGCAACCGACTGGGCCTCACTGTTCCACTGCGCGCATCGCCCTTCGAGGGCGCTGCGATCGTTCAGGCTGGTAACCAGCTGGCCGTTCCGCGCGCGCAGCTGGTCCCGCTCGGTCTGCAGGGCATCGGCGCGCGAGCGCTGTGCCTGCAGTTCATCGACGAGCCGGGTGCGCTCGGCCACGGGCATCCATCCCCACGGCTCGAAGCGGTCGGGCATGGTCTTCGCCGCGAGATACAGCAGAAAGCCGCTTGCCAGCATGCCGGCCGCCACGCCCACCATGAAGGCTACCGGCGCGCGGCGGGCGACGCCGTACCCGTCGTTGAGGATTTTTTCGCGTACATCGGCCACTGCTGCCCTACCCCCGTCTGTGTTGTGTCGCGGGCTGTTCCCGTGACGGGCATCGTACCCCGCCGGACGGTTCCGGGCGACAGGTGCCCGGGTCCGCGAACCCGAAGAATGTCCCATTTCGCGCGAAAACGGACACCCTGCGGGTGATACAGGCGAGACCATGCCGGGCCAGAAGACATGCGCCCGGCGGCCCGTAACCCGGAAAATGCCCCAGTGGGTTAAGACTGAAATCAACAATCGAACCAATGAGTCCCGAACAGACAACCGTCATTGGTCGTCCTTCTGAAGCGTGGCGGAATCATGGCCACTCCAGTCAATGTTCCCCTCGTAGTACAGAAGCGAACTGAATACAGACCCCAAGAGGCATATGAAGCGAGCATTGGCGATGATGGATCTGACTACAATTTACGTAGCAGTTGATACATTTCGCCTTATCCGGGCTATCGCGTGCTGACGTCGCGACGATTTGGGCGTGTTTTGGCCTTTCAAAACGCGCCCTACCGTGAAACATCCTCGGAAAGTCATCTCCTAAACCCTCACTCTTGCTTGTTGCACGGCCCTCCCACAGGATTCTCGATCACGCAATCATTGTTTCACGGCGGCGAGGAATGGCTCGCATGCTTACTGGGAGGTTTCAGCGATTCCTATCGGACCCATGACATCTCTGATATTCGCTTCCCTCCACGCCGAAGCGAAGGATACGGCGCGGTTGCGCGAGGTCGTCCTCGATCAATACGCTGCCTAAGGAACGCGCCGCTGCTTTTACTTCTCTCCACGGGAACCCGAAACCCGCGACGCGCGCGCTGACGAGAACGACTTCGTCGAATGCGTGCGGCTGCTGATCTTCAGCGCGAAACGGCGCCTCGCGTGGCGCGCCCTAGACGTGGAAAACAGTAGCCGGTTCACGGCGCCAGACATCCGTGCGTCGCACCTGGCTCTCGTGCGCGCCACATGCCGGCGCTGACGCCTGCTGAGGCCATCGTGCGTGCGATGGTTAAGGCGAACGCAATGCGCTGTTCGGCAGCGGCAGTGTCTCAGCAGGCGTGCGTGCCGTGATCTGGTCCTGCAGCGTCGGTTTCGCCCAGACGACTGTGCTGGTGGAACGGTATCCGCGCATGCCTGCGGAGGTTCTGGCGCTGATTGCGCGGTTCCCGGAGATATTCGGGCAGCACCCGCATGCGCCTCTTGCGCTAGCGGCGACGCGCTCGCCCCCCTCGGCGTGCCTACCGGCACACGACCCGATGTAGGCTGGCGAGCGGAAACCGCCGCCCGTCCTGCAAGCCATGGCTGGACGGGCGCCGCAAGGCGCCTCACGCCATCCCGTAAAACCAGACGGTTAGTTGCGTTTAGTGACACCCAAACGGAAACCCGCCATGCCAGAACGGCTGTACCTGCAACGTCAGTTCTCGTCAAATGACTTCGCCGCGTCGTGCGTCTTCGTGCAGCGCCTGCCGTCGGCGACCATCGCACGCACGTACTGAGACTCGGACGACGGCGAACAGGCCGGCGCACTTGGCACGATGAAGTACTGCCTGCGCGGCAGGCTCCCCACTCTGCTAGACGTTGTTATTGAGCACGGTTCGACCGCGCTCGCCGACCATCTGAAGACCCTGATCGGCAGGCACGGAAGCGCGAGCGCGACCACCGGCACGCTGAAGGTAGTCGAGGGCGCCGCGCGTTTCGCCGTGGCCACGCCGGCGGCCAGCCACGTCACCGCCGGCATGTGGTTCCCTCCGATGGCGGCCCGCCCCCCCTGAAGGGTTACAGCATCGCGACGCTCGGCGACTTGGTGGCGTACAGCAACTCGCGCGGCGGCAGCTGGTGGCGCTCGGTAGCGCGCATCGGCCCCGGGCGCGCGCGGCGCATCATGGCCTGGCTGCCCGCCACGAGGCCTCGATCGGCCTGCACGTCGAGGCCGACGCGGACATCATCGCCATCGGCGGAGCAGGCGCACAGATCGCACCGATCGAGCGCATCGCGCTTCGTGAGGTCCTGAACGGGTCGAAGGGGATCAACCGGGCCGCCGGATTCCCCTTCTTCCAGGCACACGACGATCTCGCCGCGATCCGCGCCTGCCTGCATCTGTACCGTGACCAGCCGAAGACACTGCGCGCGTATACCAAGGAACTGGAGCGCTTCCTTCTGTGGGCCGTAACGGTTCGCGGCAAGGCGCTCAGCTCGCTGCTCGTTGACGACTGCGAGGCATACAAGGACTTCCTGAAGCTGCCCTCGCCCGCCTTCGTCGGCCCCAGGGCACCCAGAAGCTCGAGGCGCTGGCGACCCTTCGCGGCAGACAGTCTGAGCCCGGAGTCCCAGCTGTACGCGGTCCGGGCGCTGCGCGCGGCCTTCACGTGGCTCGTCGATGCCCGCTATCTGGCGGGCAATCCCTGGAAGCTCGTCAGGAACCCCGTGACGGTGGAGCGGGAGGTCACGCTGCAGGTGGAACGGGCGCTGCCCGAAGCCCTCTGGAATGATGTACGCGCGCATGTACGTCTGCGCAGCACCACACCCGGCAACCATCACTGGCGGATTGTCCATGCGCTGATGCTGCTGCTCGGCGATTCGGGACTGCGCCGGGAGGAAGCCGCAGGGGCCAGGCGCGAGGCCCTGCATCCCGTTGTGGCCGACGACGGGACGGAACTGTGGACGCTGCGCGTGATCGGCAAGCGCAGGCGCGAGCGCACGGTACCGGTAAGCCCCGAAACGGTCGAAGCCATCCGCGCTCACTGGCGTGACCGCGATGAGGACTTCGACACCCCGGCCGCGGCAGGTCGCCTGCTCTCGCCGCTTGTCATCCCGAACACGCAGACAGCGCGCCGCAAGCATGAGGGCGACCACCGGATGCCCTACTACACCAACGCCCTGAACCGGCTCATTGACTGGCTGAGGCGGCGGCTGCTCGTCGAGCTTGAGACGCTCACGCCGGCCGCGCATGCTGCGCTCGTGCAGATGTCGCCGCACGCGTTCCGGCACACCTTCGGCACGCTCGCAGCTGCCAGTGATGTTCCTATTGACGTTGTCCAGAAGGTCCTCGGACACCAGTCGGTGCAGACGACCTCCATCTACGTCCAAGCTGAACAGCGGCGGGTCATGCGAGAGATCGGGCTGATGTACGTGAAGCGGACCGCTTCGGAGTGAGCGGTCGTGCGGCAAACGGGCGGGGGGCATATTGCGCGGCGGGGTGTCATTGGGGCCGTTGGAGACTCAATCCCGATGCCCTCGGGCGACGGTGCTGCCCTACGCTGGACCTGGCCGCCGTGACGGCGGCTGGGCATACCCAGGCCGCAGAAGACACAACAGCACCGCTTGATAGGCCGGTCGCTAAAGGCCTTGTCTCTAATAGAGACACAATGCGTCCTACGGATGATAGATGGGGACGCCCGTGGCCAAACTTGAGCACAACCTCGTTTGGCGTATCCAATCCTCAAGGCGGCTGCGTCGAAGGAATGGGATCCAGCGCCACGCACAGTCGGGAGCCGCACGTGTGTGTCTCTAATAGAGACACACACCGAGATGGAGGTATCCAGTGCCAGTCAACCTTGAGGCAGGCCCCTGCGCACTGCGGAATACCGGCCGTGCAGCGCTACTCGTCGGCCGTGAACAACTGGCTGATCAATGCCCGAATCTTTTGCTCCTGATCGGCGGTCAACATCCCCGCTTTGATCTTGACGGTGAAGCCGCCGTGGTCCTTCGTGATCGACCCAGCCTGCTTCTTTCCCGCAAAAATTTTCTCAATATTCCGGTCGGTTACGGCGGTCGATTTGCCATCGCTCTCGATGGATTGTTTGATCGCCCTGGCGAGCTTCGTTTGCTCCAGATCTCCCGCGACCACCTTCGCCCAGAGCTCCCGGGCAAGTTCGTGCACTCGCGTGCTGCCGTTGCGAAGCACCGACACCACATCCTGCGCGGCATTCGCTCCCAACAAACCGGGTGCCAAGTCCAGGTCGCTCAAAACAAAGTCCGGCAGATCGGCGTAGGAAAGGTAGCGGTATAGCTCGGACCGTGCGATTCCCAACGTCTCGGCCAAGCGCTTGCGATTCGGAAACTCCCGCTCAGTCTCGCGGATTGAACGCGAAATTTCGTAGTCAGCCAAGCCGTCACGAACGACGTTCTCGACGAGGGCAAGCATCGCCATATCCTCGTCGGAAATATCGACGACGACGACCTTAATCGTCTCCTTACCGATCATCTTGTGCGCACGCCAACGCCGCTCGCCTGCCACGATCTGGTAGCCGGTAGATGCGCGCCGGACGACAATCGGCTGGATCAAGCCGGCCTCGCGGATAGACTCTGCGAGTTCGGCGAGCTTCGCCTCGTTGAACACCTTTCTCGGCTGCCACGGATTCGGCGCGATATTCGACACATCCATCTCAGACGTCGAACCCGCCTTTTCCAGCTCCGCGACGCGCTGCTGCGCGGCCGCCAAAGCGCCTGCCATTCCAGGCGCGGTACGCGGAGGCGCCGCTTTCGGTTGCTGTGAGTCCAGTTGGATGTCCTTTGCCGACCGCAACTCGGCAGTCTTGTTCATCATCCGTTCACGAAGGTTGCTCATTGCCCCGATCTCCATTGAGCCACGTATTGATCGTCGATCCACTTGCAATAATCCATCAACGGCTGCTTCACCCGCGCCAAAGTTTTCGCGACCGCGTCGGAGCGCGAAAGGTCGAAAACGGTAGAGAACGCCAGCGCTCCATTACTCATTACTGAGCTGGCAGGAATTTCCGTTGTGTGAAGCCACTCGCCATACGCGCGCTGAGCCCATGAACGGACTACCGGCGCCGACGATGTGCTCCCGTAGTCGACCTTCGATAGCAGGACAGAGATGAAGTCGTAGGTCTTATCGACTTCGTGCTCCACGAAACCCGTTGCCACCTCCGCGAACAACGACCAGAACGATACTGAGGAGATAAAGTCGAGGCTCTCAGGAACCAGGGGCATGATCATCGAATCCGCGGCCATCAACGCGTTCAAAGTCATATATGAAAGAGCCGGCGCGGTGTCTAGCACGATGTAGTCGTACTGAGCCCGCAGAGGCTCGATGCCCTGCCGCAAAACCGACCAGAATTCGAAGCCTGGGTTCGACTTCTGCGCCGTAGGGAGATGAAATTCGGCATCGTGCAAGTAGTTGTGAGCAGGTATCACGTCAATGCCGTCCCAGTACGTACTCTGGACCTTTGCGCCGAGACCACCCTCGATATCCGGCTCATAAATGAAAGGCAGGACCGTGTCTTCCCAAGTCACGTCCTTCTCGGCGTATAACCCACACAGTTCGGACAAAGACGCTTGCGGGTCCAGATCAATGACCAACACCTTACGCCCTCTGAGGCTCAAGCCTTGGGCGATACACATCGTTGTTGTGGTCTTACACGATCCGCCCTTGAAGTTAGCGGTTATCAGCACGCGCCCCCTGTGTTCACGCGTGCCAGTGACTAGCGGCGTCTGGTAAATATCCGAGACCTGCTGGACCCAGGCCCGGACGTCCTTCAGTGAGAATATCCGCGCCCGCCCGGTGCCATTCGTTTGCCCAGCGGGAAGTTCACTGCCTTCCTTCGTCGCGAGGTAGTTGATTTTCTGACGGTCAATGCCACAAAGTTCTGACAGCTCGCCTATCGTGAACGACGGCGCGCTTTTGCGTGGCCTGGGTGCCAGAATCTGTTCCCGCAGTTCGTTCGTCATGACAGATAGGCGCTTTGCAAACTCTCCGAGATTCGAGAGTTTCACGCGCCGCTCGATGCCCGGCAGTTCGCTCATTTTCATGCGATGGTTCCTGTTGGTCTCAATGGTGAGGTGATTTTTCGAAGCCGACCTATGATTTCCACGGTTTATGCAGATTTTCGGATCAACCGTAGAATAGCCGTATTACCTTCGAATCGCCAACAGAATCTTCGAACCGTGCTCCTTTTCTGGTTTTTCCCACGGTAGACCGCGTTATTCCAAGCGTATACGAGTAAGCGAGTCGTCCGAAGGTGAGGTGAACTGTGCATTCCGGCGGCTGCGGACGCGTGAATGGGACAAGTTCATCACAAATTCCCTCACCTTATGGGCTCCCATAAGGGCCATTCTGTGTGTCACAGTGAGTCCAGCACAATTCACCTCACCAATCGTCGCGGCTCCCTTCCATCATGCTTCGGGCGCGAACGTTCAGGGATACCCTTTACGCGACCGCAGCGCCCCTGCAATTTCTCTCTTACATTGCCGCCGCGGTTTGTACGTTTTTGATAAGACAAAAAACCACCACACCACCAACAAGCGCAGGAAAATCTCAGACAATCAGTGGGTTAGCTCTACAAGGTGAGGTTCTCTGTGTGTGAAGTGCTGTTGATTGAGCAAAGACGTGCGGCCTTTTTCCCAATACGGTGAGGGAAATTGGCGCGAAAGGTGACCTAATTGGGCGCGACGGTGAGGCGAATTGTGCGTGGAGCGGAGGCAGAGTGAGGTTATCTGTGAAACTGACGGCCCGAAGGTGAGGTAATGTGTGTTGACACTTCACCTTGACCTCGGTACCGTACCGCTCGCGATGATTGAATAATGAGCAAGGAGCTCGCATGGCAACAGCGGGGCAGGTGGCCACTTCCCGACAACTGGCATTGGCGTTGTTCGACGATGCCAACGCTGAGGGATTGTCCGTTGATGCAGCCCGCTCTGATATCGGCTTTCCGCGCAAGAACGTCCTCATCCGGATCGTTGATCTAGGCGTTGCCGCCCGACGCCTGGTCGATGCAGCATATTTCATCGTAGCGCAAGAAGAACGGGTCCACGATCTCTACGATGTGGAGCTGGACTACTTCAAGTGGCTGATGCGCTACTCGAGCCGCAACAACACTCACCTCGAACAGGTCATCACGGAGGCTCAGAAGGCCTTAATTCAAGCTACTGCCGCCCCGGTCGATGGTGAAAAACCGTTCGGCTCCGTGCAACTGATTGGCCGCATTACCTACCAGGGTGGGCGGTTTCAGTTTCGGGTTTCACCCGAAATGATTTCGATCATCCGCGGCCCGGGCAAGTCCCACTGGCTGAGTCTACGAATCACCTCACTCTTCACCCTTAGTTACGCGCGGGTTATGTACGACCACCTTCTTCCTTACGCGGATGACGGTATCACCGACTGGTTCACACTCGACGAGTTGCGCGCATGGCAAGGTGAAATGGGAGCCAACGCGCAGGTGTTCAAGTATTTCAAGCGCGACTGGCTGGAGCCGGCGGTAAAGCAGATAAACGAAGTATCGGACCTCACGCTCTCATATGAGACGCGAAATGAGCCCGGATCGCGCAAAATCGGGCGCTTACGCTTTCGCTTGGAGCGGAAGGACATGGCCGAGCGCATGCTGCACACGCATGAAGAAGCTCAAGCGATCTATAAGACCCTGAAACAGGAGTTTGGCCTGTCGAGCGACCAATTCAATCAGATCGCTGCGAATCGAGGCGTGTACACGGACGAACGGATCCAGCAGGCGATTGAGCGAACGCGGTTCAGTCTTCGTCTGGGGAAAGTCACGAAGAGCCCCGCCGGCTTCTTTATGAAAGCCTTGAAGGAGGGATGGGTCGTATCAGAAGCAGAGCGTCAGATGATCGACGTTCAGCAGACACTCGCCTTGTCCGAACAACGTGCGACTGAAGAAAAGGCAAAGGCGCAAACTCTTGCCGCTGTACAGTCAGCCGCGCTCGAAACGTCGGCGCGAGATCGTATGCGTGAAGAAGCTCGGCTCGGTCGCGACGCATACGAACATGCCGATCAGAAGCAAAAGGACGACTGGCTTCGATCGTACCTGTCATCAGCTGCCGGCAAGCTGACCCTCAAGCGCCTAAAGATCGACCCTTCGAGCGTCAATGAGGCGACGGCACTCAGCGACCCGGACTTAGCCGGCGATTTCGCGCGCTTCGTGTTCAACAAGGCAAAGCCGAAGACATCGACGGCGCGGCCACTGTAGCCCGGAGCGGACGATTGGCTGCGGATTGTGCGGCATCCGTTTTGTGCGCCAAATGGCGAATCGTCACTGATCGAATCACTCTGTACACCTAATTGATTGGCGCAGTGACGGCTGCACCAGCAGCGCTACGTTTGGACGCGGCGGCGCCGGCCAGTCCATACGGTTGTTCCTCGTCTATCGCCGCCTCATTCCATTCCGTTCATCGGAACTCTTTTCGCGACCGTCTACAGCGGGCCATAGACTTTCACCCGCCGTTCGACACTAAGAGCTGTCTTGCGTCAGCGCATACGCATCTCCGGGATTTGCTCAGACTTTATCTCCGACGTCGAGCTGCTCTCGCGCCGTGTCGGCAATAGCGTCGAAGATTCCGAACGAGGCGTAGTCCACGGTATCCGGCGTCGTCGAGTGTCAAGAGGCAAAAGCTCTACAAAAACTGCACCATTCCGCCTTTTCCCGTTCAGGCGCCTGAACGCGAATTTGTCTATTCTTTGTGCACGCCCCAGTAGAATCAAGCACTTGGCGCGCAGTGCGCTCCGCGAAAGGTGTGAAACCGTGAAACTGGAATCTCGCCGCTGCTGCTCAGATTGGCGAAGCCGAAAAGCTCCACAAAAACTGCACCATTCCGCGTTTTCCGGTTCAGGCGCCTGAACACAAACTCCCCTCACGGCGGGCCGGGCGCAATGGTATGCAAATTGACGGCCCTTTTGCCCCGAAGGAGCCGGTGCCCGACTGTTCCAATTGACGCGAGCCAACCTGTCCGCGCGCGTCATGCCCCTCTTTCGTCGTTCCCGTAAGGATGTCGCCCTCTCGACCGCACCGGGAGGGTATTCCGAAGAAGATCCGGAGAAGATCATCTTCGATCGCGGCACGCGCCTGCGCGTCGAGGCCAATCACTGGAAGACCCTCTGCTTCGTGCTCGCGTTCGTCGCGGTCGGCGCTGTGTGGACGCGCAAGCCGCCACCCTCGGTCGTCAAGGCTTACGGCATAGCTGCCGACGCGGGAGGCCGACCGCTCATCAAGCAGCTTGCGGCATACAAGCCGGACGACCAGGCGCTGCGCTCCTCGATTGCCGACTCGGTCCAGCGCTGGTTCACGATCGAGCCTGTCCTCACGCCGACAATCGAGGATTCGCGCCTGGCCCGCAACATCAACGCCGTGAAGGCGCAGATGACGGACAACGGGCGAAACCAGTTCGCCGACTGGCTGCATCAGGACGCGCCGTTCCAGTCCATCACGAGCAACCCCAAGTTCGTGCGCGAGGTGAAGGTCAGCAGCGTGTCGGTGCTCGACGACTCCACCGTCGTCGTCGAATTCTCGACGTCCACCACGCAGTTCCCGTCCGACAAGCCGGTCGTACAGCGCTACGCGCTCACGCTGCGTTACCAGATCGTGCCGGCCAGTTCGGACGATGCCGTGGGCACCAATCCGTTCGGGATCTTCTTCCCGTTCTTCACCCTCCAGAAAACGGTATGACGACGCACGCCCCCCGAGCCCTGCCACTCGCCGTCGCGCTCGCAGGCGCGCTTGTCCTGTCGGGTCCAACGTTCGCCGCGTCGCGGCAGGCGCCTGCACCCGCCGCAGGGGCACTGGACGTTGGCGCGATCGTGGGTGATCCGATGAGCCCGGTGAATCCCTACAACTCGGGCACCGACCCGATCACGATGCCCAATGACGCGCGGATTGCGGTCTTTCCGTATAGCCGCGACCAGATCTTCCGCATCATCACCGCGCCGGCAAAGAACACGACGATCGAGTTCGCGCCGGGCGAGAAGCTCATTGCCGATCCCGCGATGGGCGATTCGGTTAGCTGGACCATGGACACCGACGGCGCGAACCACTTCTTCATCAAGCCCATGCGGCCCGGGCTCGTGAACACCCTGCACCTCACGACGAACCTGCGCGAGTACGACATGACCCTCGTATCCTCGCCGCTGGGCGGCTTCTTCTATCAGACCGTGCGCTTTAACTATCCCGGCTCGCTGATGGCAAAGGTGCGTGCGAGGGCAGGGGCTGATGCGTCCGCCGGCGACAGGGCAGAGGACGATGCTGCTGGCGGGAACGGCAGTGCCACTGATTCGGGACCGCTGGGCGTTTCACCCGACAAGCTCAACTTCGACTACAAGGTCGACGGCTCTGCACCGTTCAGGCCACAGACAGTGTTCGACGATGGCCGGTTCGTGTGGCTGCGTCTGCCGCCCGATGCGCCGTTTGCCGTGCCCATCGTGAAGGATCATGGGGACGACGTGAGCCCGAATTTCATCCGGCGCGGCCCCTACATCGTGGTCCAGCAGATGGCCGACCGGATAGTGCTGCGCGCGGGCAATGACGAGGTGACCGTCACGCGCCGCAAGCCCGGCCTTTTCGGGTTCTGAGCCATGTCGAGCCAGAACCAGGGAAGCCCGTCGGATCAGGAGCGCGTGGTCAAGGGCAAATCGCCGCGCAACGCGCTCATGGCAGTGGGGGCCATCTTCGCGTTTGCCATCGGTGCGATGGGCTTCTACTACCAGTCCAAGGTGAGCGCCCGTGACGCGGAAGAGGCGAAGCAGGACAAGGCCGCAAAGACGGCTGCGTCGGTAGACCGTACGCCCTCGAGCGATGACATCGACCGGATCATCCGCGACCAGCAGGCCCGCGCACGCGCCGACGAGGAACGCGCGCGCCGGGAAGCCGCTGCCGCATCGGATGCACGGCCCGCGTCCTCGAAGCCCGCGCTGTCGCTCGACCAGTACGAGCGCGAGTCCACCGGAACCAGTCTCGCTGCCAGTGCGAAGCAGGACAACCTGTACGCATCGCCGATCTTCATTCCTGGACTGAAGATCAAGGAACAGGCTGTTCAGCAGACCGGTACGGCGGTGCCGGGCGGGATCATGACACCCCAGCAGATGGCGATGCAGCAGCTCGTCGCGCAGCAGGCGGCAGTGGGTCAGGCCGACGCGCAGGCGAAGGCGATCGCGGCGGCAATGGGGCAGGGCAACAGCCGCACTACTTCCGGGGACCGCGACCAGCAGTTCCTCAGGGATGCAAAGGCGCAGTCGGCTTCGGGCGAAGGTTTCCTGAGCGCGGGCTTCGTTGGCCAGGAAAAGCCCTGCACGCTCGCGCCCCCACACCACATTCCGATACTCACCGCCGAAGGCGAGAACTCGGACCGGCCGGGTACGGTTTCGCTCGTCGTTGAGCAGGACGTGTACGACAGTGTGACCGGCACGTGTCTCATGATCCCGAAGGGCACAACCATTACCGGTCCCTACCAGAGCGATATCCAGGTCGGGCAGGAGAGCATCGAGGTGGCCGCCACCGAGATGCGCCTGCCGAACGGCAAGGAGGTGCCGCTGTTCGGCGCACAGGGTGCCGACGAGAACGGCTATGCGGGCTTCTCCGGGGACGTCAACAACCACTTCCTGAAGATCTTCGGCGCCTCAGCGCTCACGGCCGTGCTGCTTGGCAGGTTCGACAACAACGGCGTCTCGTCGTCTACGAGCGGTCCGTATGGCGTGACGCAGGTGGGCAGTACCGCAGGTCAGGTCGCAGCGCAGACTACGCAGTCGATCCTGAGCCGCTACCAGAGCATCCCGCCGACCATCAAGGTGCCGCCCGGCAAGCGCGGGATGATCAAGGTGAACCGCGACATTCACCTGGAGCCGTACCGTGGCTAGGCATGTGCTGGCTCCGTTCCTGCTGTGGGCCGCGACGGGCTCGGTGGTGTACGCGGCGACCATCGATGAGGTTATCAGTCCCGCCGCGCTGGTGTTGGCCTCGCAGAACACGCGCGAGGTGGCAACACTCGACGGCACGCCGGTCCTTTACTGCGGACTCGCGGCTTTTCGCGCCTGGGCGTCACGCCTCGTTGGCCAGACGATCGCGAGCACGCCGGCGCAGGGCATTACCGTGCCTGTCGATAACCATCAGGTCTCCCTCGCAGGCCTCATGATCCGCAGCGGCTGGCTGCAGCCGGCGCAGCTCGACGACGATGCCCAGGCGGCGATGACCGAGGGCCGTGGGGGCTGGGCGTGCGCAAAGGCCGAGGTGCCGTTCGTGCTGATGCACACGAGCGTCGATCCGAAGGTGCTGGCTGGCATTGCGCTGAACGAGTCGGCATGGCACGGACGGGCGTGGCCGTGGACGCTGAACGTCGCGGGTCAAGGCTACTTCTTCCGTTCGCGCACCGACGCATACGGTGCGATGCGTGCGTTGATAGCGGCGGGTCGCTGCGACTTCGACGTGGGCATCATGCAGGTGAACTGGTGCTACCACCGGCAGCGCTTCGCGTCGCCGTGGGATGCGCTCGCCCCCGCCGTCAATATCCGCGTGGCGGAGTCAATCCTAAACGAGAACTACGGGCGCACCCACTCGGTCGCGAAGGCCATCGCGTACTACCACAGCGCGAATCCGGCACCTGGCAGCGCGTATCTCGCGCGCTTCGCGCATCACCTCAACCAGATCAACGCGGGCCTATGAAGCACACCGTCCTCCGACTCGCCGCGCTCGGGCTCTTCGCCGTGGTCCGTACGTCGCCTGCTGCCAGCACCGATCCGTTCGATTTCGACTACGAGATCGCGGGCGGGATCGCCGAGCGCCCGGCGCTCATCTTCAACGATGGATCGAAGACGTATATCCAGCCGCGCGCTGGCCAGATCATCAACGTCGCCGGCGGCCACGCCGAGGGGCCGTACATGGTCGTCGACGGTACGCCTTCCACGATCCAGTACAGCGTCGCGGGCCACACTGCCGTTGCAACCTGGAACCGCGCCAACGCCTTCATCGGCGGACACGGGGCGGTGCCGGGTGCGGGTGACGACCAGCCGGTTGCCTTCTCCGGCTTCAGCGGCCGGCTCGCGCTCGTGGGCGAGCGGGGCGCGCTTGAGCCGGTACGTGCACTGAATGCGACCATGCCGGTTGCCTCGATCGTGAAGGCTCTCGTGCCGCAGGGTTGGAGCGGTTCTGCGCAGAAGGATGTGGACCTCACCACGCCGGACCGGTTCGAGACGCATCCGGGTGAGAACTGGATGCAGGCACTCGATCGCCTCATGGTGCAGACGGAACTCTATGCCGATGTGGATTTCGACAGGCGCCACGTGCGGCTGCGTCGCGACGCGGGCAAGTCGGCTGCGCTCAACTATGCGGCGGGCGTCGTAACGCATGCCGATCCAGCAAAGGTCGCGGCGGAGTCGGCCTCGCAGCGGGCATCGCTTCTCGCGCAATACTTCGGCGCAAACGCAATCCGTGACGGCGACGACGCCCACACACAGATCCGTTTCGCCGCGAAGCCGCAGGACGTGACTTTCGCTTCGGTCGATGGCGCGTCGCTGCACCCGAAGTGGGACGCGGACGCTGGCGTGATGACCATCGACCGCGCCGAACGCTTCATCGTTGCCGACAGATCCCATCGCGTGGAGGTCGCGCGCCATGCAGGAACGCTGTACGACTTCGCGGGGGACAACGCTGCGCATCTGGAAGCCGTGTTTGACGAAAACGGACAGACGTTTTTCAAGTTTGCCCCAAGCGTCATCAACGTGACCGTCGCGGACGTGCATCACCTCGGCTTCGGCGAACAGAAGGGGCGCTTCTACCGGTTCAACGGAACGTCCGACCAGTTCATCGTGACCGCCGACGGTCAGACCGTGAACGTGGTGCGTCGTCACGACGTGAAGTATGTCGAGAGCGCAGGAGCTCCGTCGTGAAGCGCTACGCCTTCTTTCCATTGGTGGCTGTTGCCCTGGTGCCCGCGTTCTCGCGCGCAGACTGCATCGACGATGCGGCGGCCTACCACCACATCAGTGCGCAGCTCGTACGCGCGATCGCGAGGCAGGAGTCGGGCATGCGGGCGGGCGCGATCAACGTGAACGCCAACGGCACCGAGGACATCGGGCTCATGCAGATCAACTCTTCATGGCTGCCCACGCTGGCGCGCTACGGCATCCGCCGCGAGCACCTCTTCAATGCGTGCACCAACGCCTACATCGGCACGTGGATTCTCGCGTCCAACATCCGCCAGTTCGGGCCAACGTGGAAAGCCGTTGGCGCCTACAACGCGACGTCGAGCACACGCCAGCTCGTCTACGCCAACTCGATCTATCGACGCCTGCAGGGCCACTGAACAATGATGAACAGACACTTCCCAATGAAGGCCAAGCACCGTTACCGCAAGATCGCCTCGGCGCTGTTTGCGGTTGCAGTGGCCTGTGGCACGAGCGCTGGCATGGCGGCCATGGGGCGGGGCGCGCCGACGACCGGGCCGGGTACGGCCGATGGCTGGCAGCCGCTGGTTAGTGCCGCTCCGCCGTCGGCGTCATCCGCGGTGGCGGACACCCGGCAGGCGGACACGCCGCTGTCCGTCCCGGCCGGCCCCGTTGTGGCTGCGGCCACGAATGGCACGGCGTCGAACACAGTCGCGTCTTCAGCAGGCGTTGCTGCCGCGTCCATGGATGTGAAGGCCGTGGTCCTGCCCGGTGCCGTACAGGTAGAGCCCACGGGCACCCTGAGCTTCAGCATCACGCCGCAGAACACGAACCTGCGCAATGCGCTGGACCGGTGGCTCCAGACGCAGGGCTGGCAGCTCGCCTGGAAGATTGACGACGACCTTCCTGTGGAGTTCAACGCGACCTTCACGGGAGACTTCCGCTCGATCCTCACCCAGGTCATGCAGGCGACCGATCACATGCGCACGCCTGCGCGCATCTGCCGCCATACCAACAACGTGATCCGCGTCATCGCGCGCGCGGCGAACTGCAAGGACTGACCATGCGCCTCTACCTGCTTCGCACCCTGACCGCTGCCGCGTGTGCCATCGCCCTCGCTGGCTGCGCCGTCACCCAGGGCGACGTGAACAGAGCCTATGACCAGGCAAACACTGCGGCCACTGCTGCGCTCGGCGCGGCATCGAACGGTATTCCGCTCGTTGAGGACGTGCCTACGGCCTTCCTCGGCGACCGGCCGGTGCCCCTCGCATACGAGGCGACATTGCCCGCCGTGTTTCGCGACAAGAAAGTGACGTTCCCGCCCAGGATTGATATCAGGACGCTCGCCACGCTGGTGTCGAGTGCCTCGGGCTATCCCGTTCACGTGAGCCCCGACGTCTATATCCCGCGCGATTCGCTGATTCCCCGCGTGGGAGGCGACGGCAAGGCCGCCGCGCTGACCTCCGCCACGAAGACCAACGAGGATCCCGTGTACGGGCAGCAGTGCGAGCAGTGCGGCATTGGCCAGTACCTGCACGATGTCACTGAGAACCTCGGCCTCGACTGGTCGTTCGACGGTTCGACCATCACCATCAGCCGTTTCGTCACGCGGATGTTCCAGATCGCGGCGATTCCCGGCAAGGTATCGATCGAGTCGAAGATGTCCAAGGGCACCGACACGTCGACGGGCAACCAGTCGACCGGATCAACGGGCGGTGCGAGCACCGACACGGGAGCCTTTACCGCAGTCACCTCAAGCGGCCGCAAGGGCGACTTCGACCAGATCGCGTTGATCGAGAGCGAACTGAAGCAGCTCGCCTCGCCCATGGGCAAGCTCACGGTCAATCCGCAGAGCCGTCTCGTGATGGTGTACGACACGAAGGAAGCGGCCGACCGCATGGGCGAACTGCTCAAGCACGAGAACGCGATCTCCACGCGCCAGGTGATGCTGCGTGTGCGCACGATCCAGATCGCACTGAACCGCGGCACCCAGTCGGGCGTGAACGCCGATGTGGTCTTCAACAGCATCCAGGGGGGGCTGGCGAAGTGGGCGGTCAGCTTTGCCTCACCCACTTCGCTGGCGTCGGGTGGTGGCACCGTTGGTCTCTCGGTGCTACAGCCGAACGCGCCATTCTCCGGGACGAACGCGGTGATTAACGCACTCAACCAGTACGGGCGCACCGTCTCGGACAACACCATCTCGAAGCTCACGCTCAACGGCCTGCCGGTTTCGGTAGCGAACTTCCACAGCGACGACTACCTGCATTCGACCTCGCCCTCCACCGGCAGCCTCACGGCTACATCGGGAGGCGTGCCGGGCCTCACGCCTGGCACGCTGACGACAGGCGACTTCCTGCACATCCTGCCAGCTGTCAACGACCACAACCAGATCGTGCTGGCCTACTGGCGCGACAGCTCGAAGCAGAACGGGCCGTTCACGTCGGCTTCCGTCGGCTCGGGCCAGACCCAGCAGGCGATCCAGCTCGCGCACACCGTGGGCAGCAAGGACGACGAGACGATCGCGCTGTCGGACGGGCAGACCGTGGTCCTCTACGGCGCGGTCACCGATACAGCCGACAGCACGACAAACGGTGGCATCGCGGGCATCACCGGCTCCTGGAACAACTCGCACACGTTCCAGGTGGTGATGCTCACCGCAACCGTTGTTCCCTCGATGTAGGCACGGGTATGCATATCACCGAACCATTGCCGGGGGAGAGACGCGCGCGGCTCGTCTTTGGTCTGGACTGGCGAGCGTATCCGCTCAAGGGGCGAAAGGATGGCCGCGCGCGCTACGCGGAAGACTTCTCGGCCACGCACTACGTCGAGATGCCGGTCGGCGACGTGGTGCTGGGCGGATTCTGTGCGCCCGATGCTGCCGACCTGAAGCGCGTAAGGCTGTACTCGGGCGCGGCGCGTGTCGCCATGCTTGAGCGCGTGCGAAGCCGGCCCGCCGTGCTGGTACTCATGCAGGACGGGCAGCGGGTGCATCTCGTCTACGTCGTGCGCGGCGCGGTGAACAACGACGAGGTGCTGGGCGTCGCGCAGGCGCAAAAGCGTCGCGACGAGATCGCACAGCAATGCCGCAGGCAGGGCGTTGCACTCGTTGTGCTCGCCGCGGGCGAGGCGGTCGCGCCGGGTGATGAACCCTTCCAGACCGTCGAGCTGCTAGCGCTGAAGAAGGCGGGAAAAATCGCGCGGGTGCCGGCCGGTGTGCCGAATGCCGTTGTGTTCCTGCTCGCCGCAGGCGTCGGCATCTTCACGGTCCGGGAAGCGGTCAGTGTGTTCAGTCCGCCGGCGCTGCCCGCCAACGCCCAGCCCACCTGGACGCAGCAGTACGAGAAGGCGGTACGCCACGAATTCGCCGTGCCGGCTCCGATGGCGTCGCAGCTTGCGCCGCAGATCATCGAGTCCGTTGCCGCGCTCGATTCGAACCGCTGGGGCTGGCAGTTCCGGGACGCGACGTGTCCGCCGTCGGGTTACTGCGCGCTCAGCTACACGCGCATGGGCGGAACCTTCGACGATTTTGCGCGCAACGCACCGGTCTCGATGCGGCCGCTCACATTTGATCGCTCGGGTCGCTCGCTCGGCGCGCGGGGCCCCGCAGTGCCAGAGGTGGCCACGGTGGTTGCGGCGCAGTCCCGGGCATGGCCGGGTGAGCAGCAGCTCATCGACCTGCTGCAGACGCCGGCCCAGCAGCTGTCCACGCGGCCGTTCGAGCTCAAGAGCTTCGGCTACTCCGTGCAGATCGGCGCGTCGCAGCCACTCATCAACACGCCACCGCCCGCGAAAGAGCGCCACGGACCGCTGATCCGTGCAGGGACATGGGAGATCGACGGATACCGCTGGCAGGCGCCGCTGCTGGAACGTCTGCCGCCAAACATGACGCTGCAAACCCTCACGGTGTCGCTCGACACGGCCGCGCCGGAGGAACTGGGGAAGGTCGGAATCAGGTTCATTGCGAAGGGCAAATACTATGTCGTCCAGTAAACATCTCACTGCTGCGCTGGGGCTGGGCTTCGCCCTCGCGACGCTCCCGTCTCTCAACGCGTTCGCGGCGCCCACGCCCTCGTTCGATGGTGCGATCTCAGCCGCGCCAGCCGTCTCATCAGTGAAAACGGCCGCCGCTACCGCGAATGCACCGCACGGGGTATCCGCGGCGCACACCGCCGCATCCAGCATCTCCGCCACGCAGACCGCTGTGGCCCGGGTCGCATCGGCGGTGCCTGCATCGCAGCCGGCTTCACCGGTGGTGGCTCCGGCGAGCGATACGCACCTGACGCTGCGCGATATCGACCAGCTCGCACGCAACAAGGTCGCCCGCGCGCTGCGCGATGGCGATGAACCCGGAGCAGGGGCGGCCGCCGCGGCAAAGGCGGCACCGGCCGCCCGCGCGGAGACGCCACCACCTGTGCCCACTTTCGTTGCGCCCGCCGTCGTGCGTACGCCGCGCGTCGATCCGGTCAACTTCGTCGGCTCCTTCTTCGACGGAGCAGGCGCGCATGTCCTCTACGAATACGACGGCGCGGTGTATCCAGCGCGGCTCGGCGAGAAGCTCCTCAACGGATGGATCGTGCGCAAGGTCGATGGCCTGTTCGTGACTGTTGCGCAAGGCAAAGCCATTCGCACGGTCGCGATGCGCGGGAGTGCTCCGGACAGCGCGGCGCCAGCAGCAGGCGCGGGTCCCGTAGCGGTGTCGGGCCCGCTTCGTGACCTTGGCGCGCCCTTGCCGACATGGATCGCGCCGTCGGCTGCGCAGTGAACTGGACATCATCGGGGGATCAACATGTCTTTCTTTGGGAACGTCGAAAACGAACCGAAACCGCGCGCGTCGATCCTGGCGCGCCTTCGGGGCTTGCGGGCAGGATTCGTCGAGGACAGCGAGGCTGCGCCCGTTGAGCCGAAGTTCGAAGGCGCGCGACCGTTGCGCCGCAACCCGGGAGCGCCCCCCGGATCGCTCGGCGCGCGGTTGCGCGACGGGGATATCACGGATGTCGAACCAATCGAGGTGTCGGAGGGCGAGCCGCCCGGTGCATCGGCGGCCGCGAGCACGGGCTTCATGGATGACGTTGAACCCGACACGGGGCGGACTGGGATCCCTTCCGCGGGCGTTTCGCCGCAACCCGCCGCTGGGTCTTTGCCGGAAACGCCGGGACATGACGCGCACCCGCGGGCGACTGCTGCTGAGACGGGTGAGGCCCGCGCGGCTGCCCCGGACAATGCGCGCGGCGACGATGCGTCGTTGCACGACGAGGGCGGTGCAAAGGTTCCTCCGCAAGACGCTGACACCGGTACGGTATCCGGTGGACGTGCCGTCGCGGTGCCGGACATCGAATACGCGCCTGTCGGCATACCCCGCCTCGTGTCGGCAGAGGCGCTGGCCGAGTTCAAGCGCATTCTGTGCGACACCACGGCCGACGCAACGCTTCGTATCACACCCGAGGCCCGGCGTAACTTCGTGGCCGTCGACATGCAGGCGGGCATGGCAGTCGTGATCACGACGCGAGAGTTTCACCAGACACCGCTCTACACCACGTACCTGCGCGATCTCGAACGGCTGCACATCGTCGTACGGGAAGAAATGATCGCGACCACCGACGTCATTGACGGCGTCTACGAGCGCGGTCGCATCCGCCTGTCCACGCATGTACCGGAGGGCTCGCGGGCAATCGCGCTGTTCCGGGACATCATGGAGGCGGGTAACGCATACGGCGCAAACGACGTGCACTGGGAGTCGCGCGACTACCAGGCCGATGCAGAACTGCGCTTCCGGGTTGACGGTGACCTCTACACCTACCGTCGCATGCCGAAGGAGACCGTGCTGCGCGCGCTGTCGGCTGCATATCAGGACCTCGTCCAGCGCAACACAAACAGCGGCAATGCGTTCCAGCCGAGTGCCGCCCAGTCGGCCATGATCCCGCTTGCGCTCGCGAGTGCAACGTTGAACATCCGCTGGCAGAGCGCCCCGCAGGTCAGCGGTTTCGACGTCGCGATGCGGCTGCTCGACGGCAATTTCCGCAACTACAGCGTGCGCATGCCGGACACGATGGGGCTGGAAGAAAGCCAGCTGGAAATCATCGGGTCGCTCGGTCACGCAAGCGGTGGTGCGGTATTGCTTTCGGGCGAGACAGGGTCGGCCAAGAGCACGCTGCTGCGTGCCCTGGCTTACATGGTGGACGGGCGCGAACTCATGAAGCAGTACGCCGTGAGCATGCCCTCCGAATACCCCATGCCGTGGCTGTCCGACCAGTCGGTCCCGCGTGGACTCGACGAGACGGAAGAAGAGTTTCGCCGCAAGGTGGCAGCGATCATCCGCACGCTCATGCGCATGGACCCCGATGATCTGACCGTCGCGGAAATCCTCGACTCGGTTGTGGCGGGTCTCGTCGTCGAACTCGCGCTGACGGGTCACCCGGTGCGCACCACGATTCACGCGGACAGCATCATCGGTGTGTTCATGCGGCTGCTCGGTGACCGCCTGCGCATGACGGCCGATGAGGTGGCGTCCGAGAAATTCGTCAACGCCGTCGGCAACCAGAAGCTCATCCCGATGCTGTGTCCGCACTGCAAGCTGCCGGCGGGCGATGTGATGCGCGCGGACGATCTGGAGTTGCTGCGCACGAAGTTTGGCCTGGATGTCTCGAAGATGGCCTGCCGCAACGACGATGGCTGCGAGCACTGCCGGAAGAAGGGTCTCTTCGCGCGTGACGGCAAGGTCGCCGCTGGCACGAAGGGCCAGACGCTTGCGATGGAGCTTTACCGGCCGACGCCTGAGTTTCTGGACAGGATCGCGGTGCGCGACTGGCGCGGCGCCGAAGAGGCGTGGCGCCGTGAGCGTAAGGCCGATTTCAACAGCGCGGACATGACCGGCAAGACGATCTACGAGCACGCGCTCTACAAGGCATCGCAGGGCATCATCGACCCGCGTTTCATCGACCGCTCGATGAAACCTTTCCGCACGTACCGTGTGATGCCGGACAGCGACGGGAGGATGCCGTCATGACAGGGCGTTTCATCTATCCGCTGCTCATGCGTCTGCCGTACCGGGACCGCATGAAGATTGCAACGTGGCGCTTCCAGAAGGTTCGAGAAAGTTTCTACGAGGAGTCGAAGCTCGACATCGAGGCGACGAAGGGACTGCGCAACCGTGAAACGCTCATGGAGCGGCTGGGCGTGCTCGAGGAGCGCGCCCGCAAGCGGCGGCAGATCGTGTGGATGGTCTATCGCGCGATCGGCGAGCGGCTTGGCAAGGGCGAAGGTTTCGCGATGTCGATGAAGCCGTTCGTCCCCAGCGAGGAGTACGCGCTGCTCAAGCTGGCGGAATCGTCGACGAAGGAGGATGCCGCGCGGCGCGGGTTTGAACTGTGTGCGATGACCGCCTCGGCGCGGCGGGTACTGGCGACGACGACGGCCATGCAGCTGGCCTACCCGGTGATGCTGCTTGCCTACATGTACGGGCTGGGTGCGATGTTCGGCGCGCTCATCTATCCGCAGGTGCTGGAGATCAGGCCGTTGGACCAGTGGACGGCGCCTGGGCGCTTTCTGTATGTCATCGACACGTTCTGCGCAGAGTACTGGTGGCTGAACCTCTCCGTCATCGGTGCGCTCGTCGTCGGCTACTTCTACGGACTCAAGCGCTGGACCGGGCCACTGCGTAACCGGCTCGATGCCGCGCCGCTGATGTGGCGCAACCGGCGCGATCTGCGCGCGGCACTGCTCATTGTTTCCCTGTCGGGGCTGTTCGACTCGGGCCTCACGCTCAGTGGCGCGCTCGAGCGCGTGAAGGCCGACGCCGATCCCTGGCTGCGCTGGCACGTCACGCGCATGCTGCGCCGGCTGGAGCTGAAGCCGGAGGCGCCGATGCGGGCGCTTGAGACCGGGATCTTCTCGGACCTCGTGGTGGACCGTATCGCGGACGCGGAGCGGCGCGACAACTTCGTCGAAGCAGTCAAATCGCTTGGCCGCGGCTCGCTCGACCGCGTGGTGGATGCCGTACGCCGTAACGCGCGCATTACGCACTACGTGCTGCTCACGATCGCGGCAGCACTGTTTATCGGGGTAGGCATCGGCTCCTACGCCGTCACCGGACTCGTCGGCCTGCAAAGCGCGCTTGGTGCGGGCGCGGGCAACTTCTGACAGGAAATGGACATGGAAAATACGCAACTCACACTGGCCCGCAGGCAGGCTATCCGTCGACTCGCTCGCAGGCGGAAGCAGAGCGGGGAACTCTCGCTCGTTGAGGCAGGAGCGGTGCTCGGTGCGATGGCACTCCTCGCCCTGATCATTTATCTGGGCGTTCCGTTCGTGCGCAACATGGTGCAGGCCGCGCACTTCAAGAGTGAGGCCACGATGTTCCACACGGGTATCCAGAACGCCACACAGAACGATGCGAACTTCGCTGGTGAGTCCCTGACGTCGCTGGCGCAGAACCATGCCTTTGACGCCGCTGGCGCACGCGTAGCGGCCGATTACAGCGCGGTGCAGGGCATGTTCGGCGGGGACGTCACGGCTACGCCCGGCACGGTCACGAACGCAAACGACGCAGTAGTGACGACGTATCCGGTGCCATCGGCCGTGTGCTCGATGTCCGCCGCAGCCCTCGCCAACGTCTTCACCGAGGTCACCATCAACGGCACAGTGGTGCGCAGCCCGAATACGACGTTCAGTAGCCAGACGGCCGGGCGTGCATGCAGCTCGGCGGGGCAGGTGGCGACCGTCGAGATGTACACGACGCGCAGCTGAGGAAGCACGACCATGGGCAGCCTGATCGAGCTGGTGGTGGTGCTTGCCGCGTCAGCCATCCTGACGCTGGTGTCGATCCAGCAGGACGTCGCAAAACGCCGCAGCGAGGTGCTGGCCGCAGAAGGGCAGAACGAGGCGGTGATCGTCAACGCGCTCGCGAGCTGGGTGAGCGACAACTTCTCGAACCTGCTGACGCAGTACGCGGCATCGGGTGGCAATCCGGTGCTGGACGCACCGACCCTCGCGCAACTGCAGCGCGCCGGCGAGCTGAAGCAGAACTACACCGCAGGGCCGTTCTGGGGTGGCGCCTACACCATCCAGATGTCGATGGTGCCCCCTGGCTGTACGCAGAGCTCGGGGACGTGCCATGTCGCCTGGGCTTTTTACCCGTCATTGCCGTACACCCGCAATGGCGTGCCGGACGTGGCAGGCGCCGCGCAGATCGCGCTTGCCGGCAACAACGCCAGCAACGGGCAGTTCGGATACTCGTCAACGCGCAATTCAGCGACGGTGTACGGCATCAACGGTGCGTGGAATGCCAGCAATCCTTTGCCGGGGACGCCGGCCGCCGCGATCCTCGCGACCAACGGTGCGCTCGACGATGGTAACTCGCTCTATATCCGGCGCGATGGCAGCCTCACATGGACCGGTGACCAGAACGTCAACGGCGTGAGTTTGCACAACGTCAACAGCATCGACGCGACGGGGACGATCGCGGCGCCAACGCTCGCTGCATCCAACGTCGCGGTGAGTAATGCGGTCCGGACGCCCGGGACGCTGCAGGTACAGAACGCGGCCGGTACTGCTCCGGCGCCGATCAGCACCGGGGCGGCGACCGTCAATGGCAACGCGACGATCACCGGCACGGCTCAGGTCGGGAACATCGCGGTGCCGCGCACGGGATGCACAGGGACCGGGATAGCAGGCGACGCTGATGGGTCGGGCCTCATGCTCTCCTGCCAGCGCGGCGTATGGCTGCCAATTGGTGGAACGATTCTCCGGTACGGGTACTACACCGTAGCCAACGGCTCTGGGGTGCCTGCGCCGAGTTGCGCCGCGGGCGGGACGCCGCAGATCGTCATTGACGGACAGAGCCTCTATGTCGATCCGACGGCAACTGTGAATTACGGCGTGTCCGGGGCGGGCCCGTGGGTGGTCTCGATTACGGACGGAAGCGGCGCGGGCATCGGTGGATGGGCTGTCGCAACGACCTACTGCGCGTTTTGAGGAGAGAGGGAACGTGATTCCGGGAAAGACCTTGGTGCGCGTCGCGCTACTCGCGTGCACGTTGATGTTTTCTCAGGTGTCCCTGGCGGACCCTGTTCGTTGTTCGCCGGGGTATCAGGATTCCACCTGTACACCCGCGCTATCGAATGCGCCGCAGGCGCAGCCGCAATGTCCGAATTCGGCGGGCTGGACGACCGCCGCGGGATCGACCTGGATCGGATCACGATGGACACCGCCCACGTGCAATTACCAGGCACAGCCGTCGTGTCCGCCCGGTTATGACGAGACCAGTGACCCGATATGGAACGGCTCCGCTTGGGTTGGGATGATATGCGCACCTTCCGTCCCACACGTCAGTATCGCGGACCAACAGGCCGCCTGTTTAAGTTACGGACTCGCACACGACTTCTATCCGATTCGATGGACGTTCACTCCATACGAGTACAACGGCCCTTATGACGGCACGGGAACGAGCGCCTACAACACATCGGTGCCGTTATTGGCATGGGAGGCAACCATCGAGGCTGTGTGGGTGGGCACTGGCAGTTTTCCGCCTCCGGCTAATGCACCAACGCAGATGATCGTCGTTAAAGGAGCGGCGGTGGATGTCTGTTGGTTCACGCCCGGCACTACGAACCTCGTGGGGCAATACAACCTGACCGGGAATAGCGGAGGCGGGAACGGCGGGTAATGGCAGGCAGCTTCTAGATTGGCGTACGCAGCGACAAAGAAAGACGGCGTCCATTGGACGCCGCTCAATTCTTGCCGCTCCGCCTACCCGACTATGTTGCCCGTCGTGAAAGTGAAGGTACGAGAAAAATTCGTACCGTTTATCGTTCCGGTAATCGAGACGGTATAGGTCGTGTTAGGCGACAGCGGCGACGCAGGATATGCCACCGCCTCGAACGCCGGCAGCAGCTTATTGGGATCGTTCGCGGAATCGAGCAGTTGGAGCGTGACGGTGTGGCTCGATGTGTCCGTCATGCTTGCCGAAGACAAAACCACTGTATCAGACGGATTCGCTATGACCGCCACTGGCATTCCCCAATTCCCCGAAGTACCCGGAGGAGTTGGCGACTCTCCGCCGCTCGAGTAGGGCACCCCAGTTGTTCCCTGGCAAGGGAAAGTCAACGGCATGGTGCCCGGCATCGCCTGGAGGGTCGTGGCCATCGCCGAGGCCTGAATTTCCGGGAAACCATTGAACGTCGTTTCATTCCAGCCAAGGCCAATGTTCGTCGTGGGCCAGACTCCGATGCTCATGTGGTACACGCCGGACAACCAGTCGTACGCGATCTGCTGTCCGTACTCGGTTTCGGTCAGCTTGGCGTTGGTGTAGAAACCTCCACTTACCCCGATCGACGAGGTTCCGTTCGGATACCCGAAATGCACGGCGCGGTCGTTGTAGGTAACTCCCGTAAACCCCGCGCTGCCGGACGCCTCACTGTCAGTGATCGTCCCGCCATTCAAGCCCATGTACGCCGCGTGTGCGGCCGTCGCCTGGTCCAACGTGGTGTTCTCGACCAGGGTGGGGAAACCGCACTGTTGCCGCTGGGCGTTAATCAGATTGAACGCAGCGAGCTGGGCGCTCGTCGCAGCATACTGCGGGGTCGGTACGTTGCCGCTAGTAGCTGTCTGAGTCGCGGGCGTCGAGCCGGTGCTCGACGATCCCGAGCCGGACCCCGTCGAAGTGCTGCCACCGCCACTGCCGCTGCTGCTGCCGCCGCCACATGCCGCAAGCAACGCAGCGGCAGCCATCGCGACAGCGGTGAGTGCGGAGATATTCTTCTTCATCGTAAACGTTCCTCGGTTATTGAAAGCCGCGCACCTCGCGCGAGCCTGAGTTCAGTCTGCCAGGCCCTTTGGGAAGTCAAGTCGCCGCCTCGGTTGCGGGGCGCACTGTATCGCTAACGGTAAGACTTTGGAATTTCTTTAAGCGTAAGCAGAAAAAACCCGCCACACAGGGCGGGTTCGATGCGCGTCGCATGGATTAAGCCGACGTACGCCGCTTCCTGTGGAAAATCCGCAGTCCGACGAACGCAACGACCAGCAGCACGGCGGTCGATTGCGGCGCAAGTCTTGCCGCGTGAGGGACGGCCTGCGCCGCCACCCACACTGCGAACAGCCCAACCAGCGCGCGACCGGTCGTGGGCCGGTTAAGTAACCGCATGAGCCTGCTGGGCCGTTCGTTGGCCCACTGCACGTACTCCTCGTTGATCATTTCAAGTCCGAGTTGCTTACCCGGTGCTGCCAGTGCTTCGCGATAAAACTTCTCGTACGCGCCAAAGCGCTCATCGCCGTAGCCGCGAAGCCATGCAGAGGTGCTTTCACGAACCATCCATGCGAGGTCTTCCATCGGCTGCGCCCTCAGTGAATGGCGCCCGCGCACCACGGGATGCCTGCCACGGCGTCCGTGATGCAGTGGCCATCCTGCTCGGCGTAATAGGCACCTGTCTCGGGGTGCTGCCAGCCAAACTGGGCCGAGCCGTCTGCACTGAAAACGACAAGCCCCGTCGGCAGGCAAGCCTGCTCAGCTGCCCCATGCATCACTTCACCCCGCCAGCGCGCGCACGCGAGACAAGCCCATTGCTGCACGAAGGGCAGTAGAAGCTGCGCTGCATTTCGATCTTCGACTCGTTGTTCGACACGATGTAGTGCGTTGCGCAGCTCCGGCACGGGGCGATCGAGAGGCGCGCGTCGGCGGCCATCGCGCGCGTAAGGTTATAGCCTCTGTCAGTGGCGAGCAGCGCGCGTCCACCAGGGAATAGCTGGGTATAGAGATCAGCGGCCGCGATGAGTGCCTGCGGCGAATTTGCACCCATCTGCAGTGCTGCACGATACAGCCAGATGAACACCGTGGAGTGCAGGCGATGCTGGGGCCGCTCAACGGACCACTGGATCGAGTTGGGCAGATTGCCGCATGGCGAGCGCTTGCCGTGAATGGTCATGTACATCTGCCGCGTCTTGCTCTGGGGCAGCCCAAATAGCGTTGCTGCCGTGCTCGCACGGCACCCGTGAGCCATCAGCGCGGCCGCGTACATTTCGTGTGTTTCACGCCCGAGACGCAGTTCGGTCCAGCTCGCCGTGTGAGGCAGTTCGCCCGCGCGAAACGGTGTGGTTGCCATGATGTGGTGAGCCACCTGTTCGACATTCAGCTCGTTCGCTGTGAACTCGAACCAGAAAGCGGGATTCACAAAGCGCCAGCGAAAGAGAGGCAGGTCGCCGATACGCTCGAGCGCAGCGCGAAGCTTGTAGCCCGGCAGACCGCCGAGATACAGCGCCAGGTCTGGCGTCATGCCGAGCAGCGGCGCGCTCAGCACGCTCATGTTGGCCACCGCCTGGACGAGGTCGAGGAACTGGCGGTTGTGGTGCTGGATCGACTGTGTGGTCAGTGCTTCGCGCTGTGCGGGCAGGCGGGCGCGCAGCTCGTCAACCGTGCGCGTCGTCGACGTGCCATCGACGAAGCAGCGCCAGTCCTCAACCGTCGGTAGTGATGGCGAGAGCATGAGAAACGGCGCGCCGAGCAGGGTGCGCAGCGATGCCTCGTTGTGTACCAGATGATCGATCTGCGAGACCTCGACCCCGTAGATGGCATTGAAGGTGGGTCGGGAAATGAGCACCTGCTTGATATGCTCGACCAGGTCGTAATTGACGGCGAGGATGCGCTGTGCGACCCAGCGCGGCAGGTGCAGTCGTGGGATGGCCTTGTAGTCGTCGGCCGTTCTCGTGCGGTTGTTCATGGTTTGCATTTTTCTTTTCGTAACGTGTGTCTCTTCGTGTGGCCAAAAGCGGCCACAGCCCCGGCGCCCCCGCGCGCGATCAGGCGGCCTTGCGTGCTGCGACTATTTCGGTGTGGAACTTTCCGACGAGGTCCGCCAGCGCCTCGAAGAGCGGCGCGAACCGGCGAGGGTTCCCCTCGGCGGTGCAGAGCAGCTGCGCGCTGTGGTAACGCTGCACGAATTCACCGAAATGACGGATGAGTTCGTTCAGCTCGCTTTCCACGCGCCGGCCCGCTTCAAGCGCCGAAGCGTTGGCTTTAAGCTGTGCTTCTATACGGGCGGCTTCGTCGGTGCGCTGTGCGATCTGCTCCTCGAGCTCCTGCGACTTCGCGAGCAGCTGGTTGAAGTGCTCGTTCATCCGCCGGACGTCCTCTTTCACCTTCGGATCGTCCTGGGCGGGTGGCCGCGTCGTCAATTCAGCCACCTGGCGACGCGCGGCGTCGAGTTCATGCTCCATGTCGTGCAACTGCTGATTCAGCGCATTCTTGCTCTGCCCAACCAGCGCAAGCTCGTTGCGCAGCCGGTCGCTCGCTGCCTGCGTTTCTGTCTGCGAGGCCCGCACCTGCTCGATTTCCTGCCGCAGTCGTTCGCTTTCGAGGTTCGCCGAGTTGAACTGCTCAAGCAGGCTTGCGTACTCGTCGTTCGCGGCTTCCAGTCGCTCCTGGTCGGCGGCAATGCGGTCCTGCTGCTGGCGCAGTACCTGCACGAGCTGCTTGACGGTCCGCGTGGACATTTCGGGATTGTCCTTCCTCTTCTCGATGATCGCCTCGACGATGTCGTCGCCAACGTCGTTGCCCAGCAGCGACTGCATATCGGTCAGACGCAGGAATTCGACGGCGTCCGCGTTATCGTGAAATCGGGCATAGGCTCTCAGGTGCACGCGTATCTTCGATTTGGACATGCGATGCAGCCGTTCCAGATAGGCAAGCGCATCTGTGTTCGCGCGCTTCGTTGTCGCGGGCGTGTCGCCAAAAGTCACCGCATAGGCTGTTTGCAGCAGCCTTACTGTCTCGCCAAAACGAAAGCCGAGCGTCATGTGCTCGTGCATGATCCGTCGCACTGATTCGTTGATATCGGTGCTCGTTTGCATCAACTGCTGGATTACGTCAGCCGGCAGCTTGTCCGCAAACATGTCGTGCGCGACTGTTGAGATTTCCTGTCGTGACGGCAGGTGAATGCTGTAAAGATCCTGGATATCGCTTTCGGCGGCCGGAACAATGGCGCCATCCTCTGGGACGGTTGGATCGAAGCCGGGATCGAGGGGCAGCTTTTTCTTCGTGCTCATGCTCGTTTTTCGTGTGCGGTGTGGTGTTGAGGATGGCGGGTGCTCACAGGGCTACGGGCCTTGGGCGGGTGGCCGAAGCGCTCGCCAGTTCGAAGGTGATCGGGCTAGCGTACGCCCGCTTTTCCGTCATGCCGGATCGAAAGATGGTGAAAAACATGCAGCTTTCGCAATCGGGATGCCGATTAATCGGCATTAATTGGACTGACTTGAGGGTTTGCCCGCACACGTTTGCGGTGTTCGTCCAACTTTTCGTCAGATACCGATGCATTAAGCATAATTGCGTCCCATGCGGTCTTTATATTGACCGGCTTCTGTCCCGAGCGAAGGTATTCGTGTCGACGCATACGAAAGAAGTAGGCCAGTTCAGTTACATGAAGCAGCGACGGAGAAAGGTCGCCGTCGAGCGAACAGTCGGGCGACGCAAAGACGCCCACGCCCTCGATGCGCCATACGCGGGGAAGTTTCTCGTTAAGAAAGGCGACCTTGGTGCGGTTCTGTGCGAGCGGCGACCGTCGAGTCTCGCGGGTACCATCGGCACGGACGACTTCAAGATCGTCGTAACCCATGCCGTGCACAATGCGGCCGCGCCAGTTCTTGGTCTCGATGACGAAAAGGCCGAACGGCGTCACGAGCATGTGATCGATCTCGGCGGTGGGGAAGGGCGTGCCCGGGGCATGCTCGATTAGCACCGCTCCTGCATGAAGGTGGAAATCATCGCCGCACAGCCACGTAAGCACGCGTCGCAGTTCGGCGTCGACCACGGCTTCGCCAGTCTCGCCGCGCTGCTGCGCACGGGTGGTTGGCATTGAGCTGGAGGGCGCATATACCGGACCGGAGAAGCGCCAGCCAGGTTCTTTGCGCGGGGTGCCACGCTTCGAATAGCGGTAGCCGATATAGCCAAGGATGATCACGACAATCAGGCCGAACATGTTTTGTTGCTCCAGCATGCAATTGATGGGGTGATTCGAGTGTGCCAGACGCGGCGCGAAGTCAAGCTCCGGGTCAGTGGGATTTTTCGGCGCGTCGAGGTCGCGAGCCGGTCGCTGCGCGACGCGCTATAGCAAGAGCGGCTCTTCCGATCGGGAAACTGGAGCGCACGCGGTAGTGCAAGGTGGCCTTGCACCATCAGGTCGCAGGCGAGGACCGGAAAGCTCAACAAAAAGTGCAGCTTTTCGGGAAAAGCCGTGCAGGCGCCTGCACGCTATTGCCGCCGGCATAAGCCCCCCAGAATTCGCGATCATTCCAGCACTCGTTGTCAACTAGGCTCCGCTAACCTGCTCATATTCCCGCGTCTCCGACGCATCGAGCCTGCCGCACGGTTCTCGTGCAGCCCATTCCCTCCACATCCTCTCTCGCGAGTCCGTTCGCGGTGGCCTCTATCGGGGTTACGGCGTACGCGCTACGCGCTGGATTTCCTTGCCCGATCCGGGCATCGAAACTGCCAGGCAAAGCCTGGTCATCCCCTTGTGCGTTAATTTTTCTGGAGAGAAGGATGCTGGATCTGCTCAATCCGTATTTCAAGGACGTGCTGACCTCGCCGGCCAAGCTGCTGGCCTTGTGTCTCGTCGTCTTTCTTGCGTCAACCTCGTTCGTCGTCAGCCTCTTTCTGGCGATGGCTGTTTGCGGCAAGCTCGCGCAGACGCTCAAGCGTAAGGCGAAGGCTCTCGAAGCTGCTGAAGCCGAAGCGGAGCGCGCGCGCGCCGAGGCTGAACGTGTGGCGGCCCTCGATGCGCTGAAGCAGGCCGCCGCGGTCGCCCAGCCGGCGCCGCCGGCACCGGCCCGGCAATACGCCAGATCGGCTGTCGTCATCCCCCTGAAGCGCACGGGGACCCACACGTAGGGGTCCCGTCATCCCTGCACCGCGGCCTTTGTCGCGGTGCACCCTCTACCCGAACCGGGAATCCATTCCCGGCCAGGGGTGCGATTGCCCGGTCCATTCCGGAGCAATCTCATGAAACAGGACGTCGCTGCCTGGCAGCTTGACATCTTCGGCGGCGAGGCCACTCCGGTACTCGTCGTTCAACCCAGACCCGATCCGCTTCCCGATCCGCGGCACTGGAGTCCATCCGTACGCGAGGCGATGGTAGATGCGCTCGTCTCGCTGGCGCGCGACAGCCGCCGCGGCGACCGCATGCCCGAGTCGCTGATGGACTGCGCAACGATGCTCAGCGAGCGCCTGCGTAACGTGAAAGTCGACGTCGACGACTATCGTGCGACCCTAGGCTGGATCATGGGCTACTGGGCCGGGGCCTTGCCGTATGAGCACGTCTGCAGCGTCAACGGCATCGATCCCGAAGCGATGCAGCAGGTGATCCTTGACACGCCACTACTTGCGCGTGATCTCGAGGAGCTGCGCCGAATTTGTTTCGGCTCCCTGCTTTAGGAGGTCTCATGGCTGCGATTCATCTTCTCCGCGCATTTGCCGAACTGTTTCCTTCCTTGTCCCTGGATCCAGGACATACCGCCCGACCTTCCCCATCACAAACTGTTGCCCCACAGACCCGCGAAGTTGGTCACGGCGCAAGCAACGAGACGTTCGTCTTTATCTGCGGGGTTCCCCATCTGTTCGTTGACGAGGGGAGCTGCATCGTGCAGTTCCGCCCGGCATTCGACGAGGGGCCGCGCGACACGCCCTTCGGCACCAAGATCCTGCCGGAGACCGAGCCGCACTGGTCAGTTCTTCGCGAGCATTGCGGTTCGCTGAAAGACGCGATCGCATCTGCGATCCGCGCGGAGGGCACACCGCAAGTCGTGTCTGCGCCTGGTACCCGGCAGGCGTCGGACGCCGCGGCCCATGCAGGTCGGGTTGAAGCGCCGCTGGCTGCTGGCGACGACGATGTCCGCTCCGAGCCACGCACCGCACGCGAACGCGCGCCACGTCGTGACGGTCACGGAGCGGCGACTACTGGCCGTGTACTCGGTTGGGGCGAGGAACAGTTCCCGAGCCGCAAGCCGCAGGGCAAGCCGTTTTACACCTCGTTTGCCATGCACATCGACACGCTGGCGGGAGAGCGCGTCTTGCAGGGCGAAGGCCTGAAGGACGCAATCGCGCAAAGCGGCTGTTGTGTCGGCGACATCGTCACGGTCAGACGTCTGGAAAAAATCAAGGTACCCGCGTTCACGGACAGTGGGCGCCCCATCATCAGGAACAACCAGCAGGTCCTCTGGGATAAGTGGCTCTGGTCGATCACACGTTAACAGGAGTTTTTCATGGCATCAGTGAACAAGGTCATCCTCGTCGGCAATCTCGGCGCGGACCCCGAGGTGCGTTACATGCCCAGCGGCGACGCCGTGGCCAGCATCCGTCTTGCCACGACCGACCGCTATAAGGACCGGGCGTCGGGCGAGATGAAGGAAGCAACGGAGTGGCACCGCGTCGTCTTCTTCGGTCGCCTCGCAGAGATTGTCAGCGAGTACCTGAAGAAGGGATCGTCGGTCTACATCGAAGGGCGCATCCGCACCCGCAAATGGCAGGCTCAGGACGGCACCGACCGTTACTCCACCGAAATCGTCGCGGACCAGATGCAGATGCTCGGCGGTCGCAGCGGCGGCGCCCAGCGCGATGCCGCAGGCGACAATGGTTTCGAGAGCACGTCGCAGGGCCGCGGCCAGCAGCCGTCGCGGGAGCAGCGTCATGACCCGCGGGCTACAACCGGAACGCGCGCACAGCCGCCGCAATCCTCAGCTGGTGGTGGCGCCGGTATGCGTGTGCCGGCCGGTGGTGGCTTCGACGAGATGTCGGACGACATTCCCTTCGGCCCGGCCTATGCCCGCGCGGCATGGTCTGCCATCTGATCCCGGAACCGCTCACCGTTCGGCATTGTTGATCCCGTAAATCCTCACCCATCGTCTTCGTGGCGCACCCTCCGGTGCGTCACGCGACGATCTTCCTGCCCGTGCGCGGTCCGCTGCGCACCCACCTGCTCTGCACATCGCAACCCTGTTCAAAGGAGTCGCCCGCGAGAGGCAGACGGCTCCTTTGAGCACGCGTTTCCCACGCCTGTCTCAGGCACCGACCCAATCCACTTCCACAACGGAGAGTGACTATGAGTACATCTGGACGCGGGCTGTCACCCGAGCAGTACGAGTGGCTGCAACGCAGGCTGAAGGAATTCACGCTCTCTCCGGAGGCATGGATTTCGACCTTGATGAGTTATGGCATCGCCGCGAGCTACCTGACCGGAAAGGCGTGCGCCTGCCCGGTCTGCGGCGGAGACGACCGTTTTACCTACGACAACAAGCTGGGCCGTGGTGACTGGATCTGTCGTCAGTGTGACGACGGCAGACCCATGGCAGGAGACGGGCTACAGCTTATCGCGCGAGTGAACCGCATCGGGCTCTTCCGATTGATGCGGCAACTCGACGGCGGCTCACCACCGCCGCCAGCGCGCCGCAGTGCGAACGTGAATGCCCCCGCGCCGAAGCGCAGGGCAAGTCCTGAATTCGCCGCGAAATGGCTCAACGGCATCTGGAACAGCGCTCGCCTGCAGGCCGTGGGCGACCTCACGATGCGCTATCTGCACGAGCGGGTACCCGGCCTCACGGCCGGTCCGTCACCGGCGCTGCGCTTGGGCATGCTGGAGTACAGGCATGACGACAAGGTGCTCGGCAAATGGCCTGGCATCGTTGCTCGCTTTGAGCTACCCGACGGGCGGCTTGGAACGCTGCACCGGACGTTCCTCGATCCGGTCAAGCCGGAGAAAGCGACGATCGTGGCGCCGGATGGCGAGATCCTTGATTCGAAGCTCAACGGCATGACGCTCAACCCGCTCGCGGGCGGCGCCGTGCGCCTGATGGACCCGGTCGACGGTGAGATCGGTGTGGGGGAGGGACTCGAGACGGTGTACGGCGCTCACATGGATTCGGGCGTGCCGGTCTGGTACTGCCTGAACCGCATCCACCTCTCCCAGTTCGTGGTGCCCGAAGGGATGGGTATCAAGGTCGTGCACGTCTTCATGGACTTCGACCACGTCGATCCGAAGACGCGACAGTCGCCTGGTGTAGCGGCTGCGATGCTGCTCGCGAAGCGCCTGCGCGCGGAGGGCTACACGGTCGTGCTGCATCGTCCAAGGTTGCGCGGAACCGACTTCGCCGACCAGTGGAAAGCGCGATGGATCGCGGCGCGTGAAGCGCGATCCGCCGTTCGGCTTGCCACACATGCTGAACGTCGCACCCTGGCCATCTGATTGACCGCCGGCCTGTCCGGCGCATTTCGTGAACCAGCCCGGTGGGGATTCGTCCCCGCCGGGGACATTCCGTCGGGCTCTTTTCCTTTGAGGCAGAAAATGAGCTATTTCCAGATGATCGTTGGCAAGCGATTTACGATTGTCGCGACCGACGGCAACCGGCCGGTATGCAAATCCGAGGCGGTCGCGTTCGACGTGTTCGATCGGAATGCGTGCAGGACTGTTGCCGAAGGGCAGCCGTTCGAAGCGGCATTCGACTTCTGCACCGCGCGGCTCGCAATCAAGGCAGCCAGGCCTCTGCAGTAATTTCTCCCCTGAAACGACGGCGGGTCCCACAGCAACTGTGGGACCCGCCGTTTTTTTTCGTCTGTGCTGAGCGCTAGCGTCCGAGTCGCGTCCACCAGACAAACACGCGCAGCGCGCCGAGAAGGACGTACCAGCCGCCTACCGCCCAGAAGAGGGCGATCTCGATAACGATGAAGGCCACGGTGGTGAAGTGCCTGAAGCCATGTTCGTACAGGACAACCATGATGGGGATGGCCAGGAGGCATGCCGCGGCGACGGCCGCGCGACGCGCCAGCCAGTGCCAGCCCATGAAAGCGGCCCATGCCTTTGCGAGGAAGTCCATCATTCGGTCCCGCGTTGCTGATACGCATCGAGCAGGCAGCCGACCTTCCAGCCGGCAACGACGGCGGCCACGCACGCGGCGATGAACAGCCAGGTCAGCGGCTCTGTCAGGCGCTGGCCGTGAAGGATCGCGTTCACAAGCTGGTATTCCATCTGCGTTCTCCGTTTATGCGGTCTTGCACTGGCGAACGATCGTTGATCATATCCCCAGCGCATTGATTTATCTTCGCACACCGCGCCCAAAGTCAACCGCGGATCAGTCGAGGTATCCCGCCAGCTGGCTGCCGATCGCGTCGCCAACCATCGGGTCGACATCGACCGAGCCTCCCAGGCGCAGCGCCTGGATGCCCTGGGCTGGGCCTCCCGGACTTCGCGGGATGGGGAGCGCGTCGCCGCCGACGTCGGATTCAAACGAAGGCTCGCGCCCGGCCGCATGCGATGCTGGTCCGCCCGCCCGTGTGCTTTCCGGCAACAGCTCGCCCGTCAATTCAAGCCGCAACACCTTCTCTGCGAGCGCGCGCAGCACGGCAGCCCGCTCGCGGGCCGTTGCACACTGGCCCAGTCTCGCATGAAGCAGGGGGCAGACGAGTGGATTGATCGTCACCGCCATTTCGTACGTGTCGCTCATGCTGCGCGCCGCTCCCGTGCGAGGAGTGCCTCCCCGATGATCAGAAAGCCGCGGGCGTTCGCGAGGCATGGTGAATCGATCAGTTCGATGACGACGCGCGGGAACGCTTCGCGGATCGCCGCGGCGTAGAGCGCGGCACCGCCTCCCGAGAGGATGATCGAGCGCACGTTCGGGAGCCTTCCCACGCTGGTCTGCATTTCCTTCACGACGCCTGTAATAACCGGCTCCGCGCGTTTGAGGTACGGGGCCAAGGCGATGTCCTTTCCATAGAAGAAGAACGGCTTCTGTTCCCGAAGCGCCTTGTCGATAAGCTCGATGCTGTCCACCTCCTCGCCTTCGTCGCGCGCGATCAGATTCGCGATGCGCTGCGAGATCTGCGATGCTCCGCCCGGCATTCCACCGCTGAGCTTGTCGTCCATGGTCAGGCCGTTCGCGTACACCCAGTCCGTCGTGAAATATCCGACGTCCACGACCAGATGCGCGTCGCTCCCACCGAAGCCTCCCGGACGTGCGCTCGTAGCAAGCACGAGTGACCCCAGGGGCTGCGGGATCACGATGACCTTGTCGATCACAACAGGCCCGAACCCGAAGTCATGCTCACCGGCGAAACGCTCCTTGAGTGCGGCAGCGAACTTCTTCATGTTGTGCACAGGGAGCCCGAGCACGAGCCGGTCGATGTGCGTGACGCCCGCGAAGTGGATCGCACCGAAGAGCAGCGCAGCGTAGTTGTTCGTCAGGACATAGTCGTCGGCGAGTGCGCGCCCCGTCTTGCCATAGGCGGCCGTGAGTGAGACGTCGGGACCGACCTCATACTCGATCTGGTCGACGATGACGGTAGCGACCTTGCGGGACTTCAGGACGCCCTCGCCGTATCCCGCTAGCGCACGGCTCGCGGCGAGCGGCGCGAGCGAAGGGAACATGCCTGTCGCGACAGTACCGCTGGCCGCACGGTATGCATATTTAGTATTGCCGTAGCCGACGTCGATTGCGAAGACGGGGGTTTTCATGGAAGTGTGTTCCTCAGACAGGTTGGGCCGGATTCACTGCCAAAGCCGGACATAATCTCCGGCTTCGTTGGCGGGCCAATGGCGAAGTCGTACATAAAGTCGGAGATACCGATCAGCGTCCGGGGAATCTCCGACATAAGCCCGGAGATTGCGATGGACTGCCAGGCAACTCCGGGATGAACTCCGACATTGCGATGACCAGTCTAGCGAGCGGCGTGAGAAGTCAAGTCGGCGAAAGCAGACGCGTTCCGGCGAGCTTTTGGATGTGTGCACTTGCGGCGGCCGGCTATTCTTGGCAATATCTGCCGCGTCCCTGACGCATCGACCTGAAGTGCAACGCGCTTTCGTGCGTCCTCAATCTGGCCTCCTTGGCCGTCGCCCCCGCCCGCGAGGGCACGCTTTTTCCCCACTGTCCGCGTTCCATTGTGACGCGGCTTTTTTTTCAATCGAATCAAGTCCACGGTGATCCACCATGAGGACCACCGGACAGTGCGATATCCATACGATCGGCGGGTGTCCGCCGCGATGATGCGCAATGAGGAAATGTGGACGCGGACAGCCGGACAGTTCGCGACCTGCCTCATGTGCACTACACACGTCCTTTCAGCACACCACGCTGGGTGCGTTCAGGAGGCCCGATACACCGCGGCTGACGTGAACGTGCTTTGGGACGGGGGAGATCCTGCGCGCTGGCTACGCCGGCGTTTCGCGACTCCCTGAACGGAAGACAGACCGGTTCGCGCGACCGAGACCAGAACAGCGCAACAGGAATTGCCCGGCAGTTGACCCGGGCGCGGTTGGCCCGCGAAAGCGTGCTCCGCGCCCAGACGCAGGTATGCGTCCGGGGTCGGTCGGGTAGCCACGGCAGGCGGAAGTCAGCAGTAGAGGCGGGCAGAGTATGCGCGAAGCGCAATGCCCCGCGCCGCAGCAGGTGGACAGTCGGAACGCATCTCTTCCGTGCGTCGGGCTGATCGGATGGAATCGCTAAAGGCAGGGAAGGCAGCAAACCCCACGCCGGGGGCAACGGCGAAGCCGCGTGGCAGGCGGCGCGTAGATCGGGCTGCGAACGAGGGTACCCGACGCCAGGCAGGGCGTCGCCCGCGCGCAGCATAACATGGCCGGGGACAAGACCCGGCTGGTAGCGGAGTGTGTATGGCAGCGATCCTGAATATACGGGCGGTCGTACGTGGGCATCGCCTGACGCCGCCAATGGCGGAGGCGTTGATCCGGCTGTTCGGCGAACACGTGTCGGCGGTGCACAGCACGACACGCATCAGCACGAAGGCCCTCTCGATCAAGACGCAGGAGCGCCGCACGAGCGCGATCTGCAGGGCGTTCGTGGAGTTGCGCGAAGGCGGCTTCGCGCTCGCGAGCCCGTGGAACCTGCGAAGCAAACACGTGGCCTGGCTGGTGTCGAAGTGGGTCGGGGAGGGCCAGTCCGGTGGCACGATCGAAAACAAGCTGACGTACCTGCGCGCACTGGCGGACTGGATGAGCAAGACCGGCGTCGTGGGTACGCTTGGAGACTACGTGGACCGGCGTGAGCACGGCCTTGTGCGCTCGTATGTCGCCGAGGCGGACAGGTCGTGGGCAGCCAACGGCGTGAACGCGACGGAGAAAATTGAGGAGATCGCGCAGACGTGCCCGCGCGTCGCCGTGCAGCTGAAGCTGCAGGCGGCGTTCGGCCTTCGTCTTGAGGAGAGTTTCATGCTTCAGCCGCTGCGTGCAGTCAGGGATACAGGGTTTCTGGCGGTCACACGGGGAACGAAGGGAGGGCGGGCACGCGACGTTCCGCTCGATGCGAAGATGGCGGTGCTCGAAGAGGCCGCGCGCTTCAGCAATCCGGTTACGGGTTCGACCGTACCCGAGGACCGCACGTTGAAGCAGTGGCGTGACTGGTATTACTACGTGATGGACCGGCACGGAATCACGAAGGCCGGACTTGGTGTGACAAGCCACGGTCTGCGCCACCAGTATCTGCAGGAGCTGTACGAGAAGATGACCGGTGTAGCGGCACCGGTCAAGCAGGTGGGGACGCGCCCTGATCCCGCATTGCATGCAGAGGCGATGCGCAGGGTGGTCGAAGCGGCCGGCCATAGTCGCGTGACCAAGGCCAATGCGTACCTGTCGACGTTCGCCCGGCAGGAGCGGCTCGCGAAACCATTGGTGACATTGGCGCAAGCCGCGATGGCGCTCCAGGCTGCGGGCGGCAACAAATCGCACGCGGCGGCTGCACTTGGGATTTCGCGCCAGGCGCTTTACCGGCTACTTGCGTCTGGATGAGCAGAGCAGTTCGTGAATGGGCGCCAAACAACGAACGATATGGGATAGGCCCATGACCCCGCAGGATCGAGAATATGACCTGTCTCTCGGTTCTGGCGCCTCTCCGACAAAGCCAGAACAAGCTTGGACCGGCCCGCGTGGCCGGTCCTTTTTTTTGAGATATTCCGGGATCTCCGCAGACGTGGAACTTCCCGCCAACAGAGGTTCAATCGTCAGCGCTCAGGTATCGACCGAAATGCGAACTGCGTCGATACTGGCGGAGTATCAAGGCATCTACCTCATCAATGCGGAATACCTTGCGGGTGAAGAACCAGGGCGAAAAGCTCTTGCGCTCGCGTTTCGCTGATTCCGCTATGAAAGTCGATCGATAACGGATGGTTCGTCTGCTCAAGCTCGACAAGTGGCCTGTTCGTCCCTGCCTGTGGGAACGTGCGAGCCTTTAAGCCCACCATCGACGGATAGCCCGGAAGTTGATTTGCTAGCCAGCTGAAGTACGGTCCGCCGGGATCGCCCGATGCAAGCCTGGTCTCATAGTCCCTGAAGTTGTGCTCGCTAAGCGAAACCCATACTCCCCACAAGAACGGCTCTGCGGCACCCATGATCGGAATCTCCAGGCATGCCCGCGCGAAGAAATACCGACCGTCGATGACACAAAGGTCTTCACTCCACCAGGCGCGCGCCTCTCTGTCCGCCTCCGCTATCTCCAGTAAATATCCGGGGACCTTGAAGCCGATGCTGGGCTCCCCTTCGTGCCATTCCGAACATTGCGAGCACTTGAATCTCAACACACCCATTCGATCTCTCGCATTATCTGTGTTGTGGTCCGCCATTGTCGCCAGTCCTGGAATCGACGTCGAACGACCCTTCATTCCAAACGCCGACGTTCCTCCAGTGCGGACCCCATGGTATGAACGCTTTGTTCGCGTTGCTCCCTACCAGCGGTCTCGGTCGGGCAGCGAATCGACTCCGACCGCGATCCGGTCCTCGAAGAGCAGCTCGTCGTCGTCCGACGGTGAGTAGATGCGCGGGAACTCGGCGTAGCGCTCACCCTCCATTTCAACCCATTTGGCGAGCTGCACGAGCTTGCGGTATCGGGCGGCATCCATGAGGACGGGCGCGATGGGCCAGCCGTCGAAGGTCACGATCGTGGCATCGATCAGGCGACGCGCGATCATCGCGAAAACGGGGCCCATCTCCTCCCAGTTCTGCTTTGTGCGTGATAGCAGGTCGAGGACGGCCGGAATGTCGGCCGCACCGATCTCGCGTTCAACGAGCCGCTGCAGGTCTGTCTTGTCGGTCTCGGGTCGGTTAAGCCGGCGGTTCCATATTTCAGCGACGCGGTCCTTCGCGGCGCGCTCGTCGGGTTCAATGGGCTCCCACGGTGTCTGCATGCCACACTCGGCGCAGTAAACGCACACCAGATGCTCCGTCGGCGGAGCTTCGGGGGGCCGTGGCACGCGGTCCCCAATGCGGGGGGGGCCAGCGAGCCGTCCCCACTCGGTATAGTCGAATTTGGGGTCGGGAAGGAAGGAGGTAAGGCGTTGGGAGCGGCCGAGGGTGGGGCGGCCGCCGCAGTGGTCGCAGGGGATGAGCTGCTCGTACATGGCGATTGGCTTGAATGGTTGCCCGCCATTATCCACACTGTGTTTCAAAACCGAAAGGTGGGCGTCAACTCCCGGCTCGCGCCATTCAAACTGGATATGGAAGCAACCGGAGAAAGCGAGGGCATCCCCGTCTGAGCGTGTGGAGCTCGTCACCGAGCATTATGTCGTCCATCGTTACGCCTGCGCTTCGCGTGGACCGAGTATTTTGTCCCTGGTGCCCGTCATGCGGTTCGCATCCGACCCTTGGTCGCGAATCGAGGTGCTACGTCGCCCATTCGTATATCGCTGCTTCGCAGACAGTGGACGGGACCGGCGTGAGCGCTTTATGGCCTCCCGCGTGCCGGGCAAAGTCAGGTGTTCCGTTGGGCTGCTGGCAGTCGTACCTCTTCGAGCCGCTCCCGGTCGGTGTCCCACTCCACGACCGGCACACCACTGACCTCGCGAAGCATCTGCTTTTCCAGCTTGCGGTGCTCGTAACTGGCCATCCCGTTCATTCCGTAGACCTCGATGTGTGTCGCCGGCGTCGTATCGAGCAACACGAAGTCGGGCAGCATCGTGTCGCCATCGGACAGGCGCATCGGCTTGTCGAAGGTCCGGCGCTCCGCGACCAGACGGTTGGCCATCGCGACCTCATGCATGGAATCGCAGGGCAGGAACGCAGCTGAGCAGAGCATCGCGGCGAGATCGACGACGCGAAGATGTCCTTTGGGCGTGCGCTCGATGAGTATGAGCGCGACGACGCGCGCGCTTGCCTCTCCAATGGCGCGCCACGCGTGCCCATACTTCTTCGCGGCAGCGGCGATGAGTGTCGGGGTAGTGAAATAGCGCTGCCTGCGCTGCCGCAGCGTGATGGATTTGCCGTACTGGGTGTCCGCGACCTCTCCGATCTCCCCGAGGATCAACGCGCGTCGCGAAACCTTTCCGTCGTTGTGTATCCCGTTGAGGAAAACATCGAACTCGGCGTTGATTGCATCGCGCTCGCTTTCCTCGTAGCGGCGCATGACATGCAGCGAATCCTGCGCACGCGCGCCGTTAATCAGGGCGTTTTCACCGAGGCCGCCGAGCAGCATTGCGTTGACGGCACCCCAGCCGCGTGCCATTGAGGAACCGCGCCATGCGTTCAGCCGGCCGTTAGCCCACAGAGCCTGCAGAAATGCGAGAAGCGAAGCTGTCCGACGGGACATGCCGCCAGGGCTTCCGGCCGCACGTGGGCCGGGGGATGAGGTCGCCTCGCGTTGGACGAGGGAGGCGTCGAGGCGGACGTTCATACCGTTGGGACCTTCGAGGATGGCAGCGCGACCGTCATTGCCGGCGGTGCTGCTGGCATCGTGCGTCTTGCGAAAGTCACAGCCGTCGGTATGGTGCGGTCCGTCATCGGGCCACCCGGCGAGATGGTAGAGCGAGCCGTACCTGCGGATCACTAGTTTGCGCGGTGAATCCGGGCGGCAGTGGCAAAGTGCGTGGCCCGGGTTGATCTTTGCCCGTTCGAGGCGTCGGGCGAAGCGCGCCGGGTTCTCCTGGATGTCGGACAGTGCGAACGTGCTGCCGTCGAAGGATACGTTGGGCACTGGCGATTCTCCTTGCGAACGCGGGTCAGACGAGAACCACGATTGAATCTGCGAGGCCGCGCCAGAAGGTACCGTCGTCAGTATCGAGGACGGTCACCATGCCGCGCGAGAGCTCGTGTTCGATCACGACGCCCGCCCGGCTTTCGCGGGAGCGGCCGGGGTAGCGAACGCGGCGCAGGCGCAGCGATGCGGCACCATCGTGGTGGTCGGTCGCGAAGTCCATCCCGTTATCATCGCGCGGCTCCCGGCACGCTGACGCGCGAAAGAGGTGGGATTTGGCAGCGTTTGCGGGATGGAGTCAGCAGGAAAGCTCAACAGAAAGCGCAGCTTTTCGGGAAAAGCCGTTCAGGCGCCTGAACGAAAGGGGCTCGCAGGGGCGACTGCATGCCGGCCACGCCGAACGTCCGCAAAGAACGGAGCGCAAACGCCGGGATGGCGGCAATGAATTTGATTGAGCCTGCCCAGGCCCAAGGTCTTGTCAGGTCCAGCACGTATATCGCCGCAGAGCGCGGGCGTGATTGTCCATGCGCGATCATTCTCGAACGCGCCGTAGGCCCCGAACCGCCCGAAAGCCCGCCGATATTGGCTCCATAGGCTGACGTCGCCGCGTATCGGAGATTCCTCTCCACAGCTTTGCCAACAGAATCTGTGGATAACGCCGTGTCGGCTGCGAGCGAAAGCCCGCGCATGTTCGCACTCTTTGAAGGTCTCTGTCAGAGGTATGCGGGCTTAACATGCCCTCATCACCAGCGTCATCGACGCATCGACATGGGCCGGCTTTGCCGGAACTTCCTTTCTTTCCCTGTGGGGCATCGCGCCCGCAGGGGCAATGCCCCTCGTTTGTTATGGAGTGGGCATGAGCAAGAAGAGCACGCAGCGCAAACATGATCTGACGGCCGACGGGCACCAGCGAAACCTGGTCGCGCTGTTTAGGGAGTTTTCGTACGGCCACCACCTCGACACGGTGTTTCGCGATTTCGTTGAGCTGGCCGCGCTCGCGATCAGCAATAGCGTGGACCGGACACACTTCGAGACCCGCGAGAAGCGTTATCTCGAGATCGTCTGGAAGTACAGGCGAGAAGAGGTCGCGAGGTTCCCCAGGATGCTGGCCGAACTCACACTGTCGTTCGAGAGGCGCGTCGAAACGATGCTCGCTGCGAGTACCGTGGGCACACGCGGCGGTGGACTGGCGGACGTGCTAGGCGAGACCTACATGATGCTCGGGCTTGGCAACGACCGGAGCGGACAGTTCTTTACGCCCTACCATGTCTCGCATCTCATAGCGTCAATCGTGACAGGCGGAAGTGTTGAGGTCGCACGGTCGCGAGGCTTCGTGCGCGTACATGAGCCGGCATGCGGCGCCGGCGGCATGGTGATCGCAACGGCCGAAGCCTTCCGCGATGCAGGCCTCAACTACCAGAAGGCGATGCACGCGACGTGTATCGACATCGACCCGTGCTGTGTTCACATGAGCTATCTGCAACTTTCCCTGTTGCACATTCCAGCGATCGTCGTGCACGGCAACGCACTATCGATGGAGGTGTGGGGACACTGGTTCACCCCCGCCCATGTGCTTGGTGGGTGGAGCGCTCGCCTGCGAACGCGTCGCGCTGAGGACGCCATGCGCGAGATGATCGGTCGCGCACCGGACAGCACAGCCGACGATACCGCATCCGCTGCGGAGCCGGCGACTGTGCCGGCGATGTCGACCGATGAATCGCCCGTAGAACACGCAACGGAGGTCGCGCTGGTCGAGCCGGTACAGGTGGACACGGCCGGACTGGCCGATCTGTTCGACGATGCCGTGCAGCCGCAGTCGGGCCCGCAACAGTTTCTTGAGCTCGTCGACCAGTTAACCCTGTTCTGAACGATGGTCCGGACCTGTTCCGGGCCATCTCCCGAAAGCTCCCTCGCATCGGCGATCTTTTCGCGACCGGGTACAGCATTCGCGCGGTATCGTCTCTTTACCTACTGCGCCTCGTGCGCATCGACCCTGGCCCTCGCGGCCGCTCTCTGTTCACCCTTCGGGAATCCTCTTCCCGTTGGGAGCGGGTTCCCTCTCCAGGAGACCTGCAATGCAACAGCAACCCACCATGCGACTCGGCGACATCAAGCTGGGCCGCAACCCCCGTCGTTACTTCGATGCGGCGAAGATGGCCGAGATGGTCGAGTCCGTCCGCCTGCAGGGCGTCTTGCAGCCGGTTGTCGTGCGTCCGCTCGATGACGGCTCGCGCGAACTCGTCTGCGGCGGCCGTCGCTACCGTGCTGCGATGGAGGCCTGCGGGCCCGACTATCCCATGCCCATCGTTCTCAGGGAACTGGATGACTTCCAGGCGCGCACAGTCGCCCTCATCGAAAACATCCAGCGCGACGACATGGCTCCGTCGGAAGAGGCCGTGGGCGCCGCGGAACTTGTCGGCATCTGCAAGGGTGACCGGGACGAAGCGGCCCTGCAGCTCGGCTGGACCCGTCAGAAGCTCGACTCACGCCTCGCCCTCATGAACTGCAGCGCCTCCGTGCTGGATGCGCTCGATACGCGCACCATCAAGCTCGGCCACGCCGAGCTGTTCGCCGCCTTCACGAAGGACCAGCAGGAGAAGCTTCTGCCTGTGGTCGTGAAGGAAAACCGTACGGTAGCGGATCTGAAGAAGACGCTCGAGCAGGTCTCATGTTCGTTGCCTGCCGCGATCTTCGACAAGGCCGATTGCTCCGCGTGCCCGCACAACTCTGCTGCCCAGGCCGAGATGTTCGGCGAATCGATCGGCACGGGGAGCTGTACGAACCGCGCCTGCTACAACGCGAAGACGGAGAAGCAGCTCGACGCGATTGCCGCAGGCCTGCGTGACGAGTACCAGACCGTGCGCATCGTCCGCCCCGGCGACAATCACACGCGCATCCAGCTCGTGGCTGACGGTCCCAAGGGCGTCGGTGCCGAACAGGCGAAAGCCTGTTACGGGTGCCAGAACTTCGGCGCGGCGGTGAGCGGTCTGCCGGATTCAATGGGCAACGTCTACAAGGGCCAGTGCTTCGACACGGTCTGCAACATGAAGAAAGTCGCCGCGCGTATCAAGAGCGAGAAGGCGCCAGCGACGGATGCGGCGAAAGCTGCGACTGCGCCAGGCGCTTCGAAGGCGGCGGGTGCCGCGAAGGACGTCAAGTCATCGACGGCAGCCAGTCCCGAGCCGACAGTGGTGGCCGAGTCCGACCGCGTCAAGACGTATCGCGTCGCGCTCTGGCGCAAGGCGTTGCGTCGCGAGGTCAGCTCGGACGTGGCGCTCGCTCGTCAGTATCTGATCGCGGTGGTTGCGACCGGTCAGGCGAGGAGCATCGCAGCTGAACCGCTCAACACGATCTGGGAGCGTCTCATCGACGACAAGCCAGGTGTGTCTGACTTCCCAAAGGCCGCGTCGGCTGCCGGACAGTTGCACTCCGACGTGCAGGTCAAGCTGCTCGTTGCGCTCACGATGTCGGCCATCCAGGGCGTCGACGTCGAGTATCTCGTGAAGATGTGCCGTCACCACAAGCTCGATCTCGCAAAGCATTGGAAGCTCGACAAGGAGTTTCTGGAACTGATCACGAAATCCGAGATGAAGGTGGTGGCCGACGAACTCGGCCTTCGCGCCGCGATGGGCGACAACTTCAAGAAGGTGTTCGCCAAATCGAAGTCGGAGGTTATCGATGCCCTGCTCTCGGTCGAAGGCTTCGACTACGCGGGCAAGGTGCCGAAGGTCCTGAAATACTGATGCTGGCCGTGGCGGTTGCCACGGTTCCCTTTTCTTCACGCCGCCTTTGCGCGGCGTTTTTTCATTCCCGTGAGGTTTCATATGTTCCAGCAACTCGAAGCGTTCGTGCGCGAGACCGGCAAGGTCACGCTCACGCTGAAGATGGCGGGTGACCAGATGGCAGTGGTCATGGTGCCGGGCAGCGACTCGAAGGAGGCCGCGATGCGGCAGCCACTGGTGCTGACAGCGAGCCCGGCCGAGCTGGATGAAGGCTTCGCTGACGCGCTGCGGACGTTCGAAGGCGCACACCGCTCACTCGCGGAGCAGGTGAGCGCCACGACGGAAATCCTGCAGGCGGCAGAGAAGTCGCAGGCGGGCAAGGCGCACAAGGCGTTGTCGAAAGGCTCGAAGCCGGCATTGCCAGCGCCCGCATCCAAGGCCGACGACAACGACGAAGGCGATGACGATGTGGCTGACGAGGGTGAGGGCAATGGCCAGCCCGCGGCGGCCGCGCAGGCGACGACATCGACGGTGTCCGATGCCGGCCAGACTGACCTTCTCAGCCTGTTGTGAGGGAGGCGTCATGACGATCAGCATCGCCACAATCCTTCGCGAGTTCACCTACAACGGCATGCGGTTCGTTGACCCTGGCCCGGCGTTCACGCCGGATCAGGTCCGCGATCTGTACTCGGCGCAGTACCCGGAGCTGACGACCGCGACGGTTGATGGCCCCGAGTTCTCGGGTGAAGTTGCCAGCTACAAATTTGTCCGCGCGGCGGGTGCCAAGGGCTCCCATGCGTAAGGACACACTGCTCAGGGCGCTCGCCGATCCGGCGGGCAGCTTCTTCAACTCACAGGAACCGCCCGAGAGGGCGGTTTTTTTACATGACGACGAGGTTCGCACATGCTACTCGATCCTTCATGCGTTGATCGACCAGTCGATGCGGCTGCCGGCGGGGCATGGCAATCGCCACGCGCTGCCGCTGCCCGACATCGACCTCCCGATTCTGTTCTGACGTTGCCCGGGTTCGCCGCTGACGTGCCACGCGAGGCCACCATCCGGTGGCGCGCCGACGTGGCGGTGGAGGCAGTCGTGCTCGAGCAGTTCCGCTACGGGCCGTTGCGCGCCGCAGATGTGCATGCGCCGGTCAGCCCGGTCGATGCATTCCAGCAGGCCTTTTACGCCTGGGTGCAGCGGCAGATCCGCGAGCCGTTTCGCTTTCTCTCGTTCGGCCTCGACCTGTTCGACACGAACGCAGTGATGGACATTCTCGAGCATGGGTATGGCGTTGATGAGTTCAGGCCAGATGGCCCGCGGCATCTTGGCGTGCGGCTGGAGAACGAGTGGCTGCATGAGATGGGTGTGCTTGCCCAGCCATTACGGGAAGCTCATCCGCTTCTCTTGTACACCCTCTTTGACCTCATTGACCGGGTGTCGGGCAAGACCGTTCTGATCCGCACGCCGGGCTGGTTCCTCTGTGAGGCGGCCTGCCGTCACTGGGACGGCGACGAAGCAGCCACGGATGCCGACGTCAGCGAATGGATGAAGGAGTACTACGGTGAAGACGAGGAAGTCGTGAACCGTTTTCTTCCATCGGTGCTGCGCCCCGAGCTGTACCCCGACGAGATCCGGATGCCAGCAAAGGTTCCCGGTCGACGCTCGCGCAGCCAGGTGCTATCCGGGCGGGAATTGCGGCATCTGCAAAGCGGCGCCACGCCACTCGTGACCCGGGTGTGCGTGGAACTAGCCGCGCTGCACCGCCTACTCGGGCGCGCAGGTAATCGACCGTTGCTGAACGACGGCCATGACGCGCGGCCGCTGTATTCGGGCTGCTCACTGGTGCTCGAGAGCAATGAGCGTATCGGCGAGTTGCTCGACGACTTTATGAATGGCGAGTACCAGGGCGGCGAGGCCACCGAGTACAGCTGCTTCATAACATTTTCCAACAGCAGGCAGGGCATCTGTGCGCAGTACGCGCAGTGGAGCCTCGCCCTTCAGATGCTTCGCCACCTTGACCGCCTTCTGGCGCTGGTGGTGAGCCCTTGACCAGGAGTTTTCATGAAACGTGTTCATATTGGACAGACCGGGCACGACGTCACCCTGTCGTCGGCCCTCCTGCTTTACTCGGCGCAGGACGGGTCGCGTTACGCGACAGTGCATTCCATCGCGGCTGAGCGTCAGGCAGGTCGGCCCGTGATCGGTGCAGGCCGGCCACTGAGCCGGCGCGCGCTCGTCGACGCACTGGTACAACTTGACCGAAACGCTGCGCCGCGCGCCGAGTTCCTCCCTGGAAACGTGCTCGGTGTGACGTCAGCTGCAGTGACGTGGTGGTGTCCGCCCATGCGGCGCCGCGTGTTTTTCCAGTGTCCGACGGTCGGTGAACGGAGCGCGGTGGTTCCGCACCCGGGCCTGGTCTTCCAGGCCGGTGCGGGCGGGTTCCGCGTTTTCGCGTTGAGGGGAAATACGCGCCCCGAGGCCGGCACCGAGCTTTTCGAACCACCGTACTTCAACACGTGGGACCACGGCAAGATCTGCATCGGATCGGCCCGTGTTCCACGACGCATCGAGGTCTCGGCAATCGCAGGATGGGAGGAGGGCTTCTTCACGTCGGCGTTTACTCACCCGAATCAGGGGGGCAAGCGCGTCGAGTACGCGAAAGGCTTCTATGGGTTCTGGACCGACATGCTCGACGGGAAGTTCGACACGTTTCCGCTCGAAGTGCTCGTCCCGATGAAGGGCGCCACGGCGTGCAGGCTGGTCGGAGGAAAGATCGGGGGTGAGGCATGAATCCGGTCGATACCGTCCTGCAAGGGTCGTTTCCGTCGGTGATGGTGCCCACGCGTGAATCCGTCGCGCCGATTGCTGGCGCCGGCGAGCGACTGCTCATCGCTTCCAATGGCGTGTTTCTCGAAGTCGACCGTCCGTGGATCAGGGTGGTCCGCCGCCTTGGCGCATTCGACTGGCGCACGACGGTTCCGTATGGCGAGGTGGGAGAGCTGACGGATCTGCGTTGCGGTGCCATTCCCGCCGCACTCGTTGTGGAGTTCGCCCGCCTTGCGCGGGCGGCACTGCCCAACGAAGTAGGCGCATGGATCGTGTGGGACGCGGTGACGAGGCAATTCAGGCTGGAAAGGCTTGCGTCGCTTTCGCACGGACCCGCCCATCTGCACTATGGGCGGCCGCAGTTGCGTGAAGGGGAGTGGCTGGTTGTTGACTGCCATTCGCACGGTCACGGGAAAGCATATTTCTCGTCCACCGATGACCGCGATGACGCGCACGACGTGAAGCTTGCGCTCGTGCTCGGAAGCTGCGATCGCACGCCGTCGGTGGCATTGCGGCTGTGCATGAAAGGCCGCTTCGAGGTTCAGGCCGGCGCCCCGGCTCACTGGCTGGCGGCACTGGCCGGGGAGGTCGCATGACTGGCGATGTTCTGCACGCTACCCCGGAACATATGGCGCGGAGCGCATGGAAGGTCGTCGTGGTCGGTGCGGGGGGGACCGGCAGTGCCCTGCTGCCGTCGCTTGCCCGACTGCATCACGCGATGGTGGAGCTCGGGCACCCCGGTGGTATCGAGTGCACGGTGTACGACGACGACACGGTGAGCGAGTTCAACGTCGGCAGACAGGGGTTCTATCCGAACGACGTGGGCCAGTACAAGGCAACGCTGCTCGTGAACCGCCTGAACCTTCTGATGGGCACGAACTGGGTGGCCGAGCCGCGGCGCGTCGATTCGCGGATTAACCTGCATGCCGATCTCGTGATCGGCTGCGTGGACTCGCGACGCGCGCGCCATGCAATTGTGCAGGCCGCAAAGCGGGGAAAGTGCCGTTACTACCTCGATTGCGGCAATGAGGGGGATCGTGGTCAGGTTATTCTCGGCGAGTTTGGCAAGCCGCGGCACGACCGGTTGCCCCACGTGGGCGACCTGTTTCCCGACATGCTGAATCCGAAGAACGACAAAGCCGACGATACGCCTTCGTGCTCGATGGCCGACGCGCTACGCAAGCAGTCGCTCGTCATCAATCAGGCGATTTCCGTTCAGGCGTTCAACCTGCTCTGGTCGCTGTTTCGGAATGGTGGTCTGGTGTTTTCCGCCGTGTTCGTGAATCTCGCAACGGGACGAACGAATCCGGTACCGATCGACCAGGCAGCATGGGCGCGCTTCGGATACGAAGCACCGCCTGCAGCCAAGCCGGCGCGGCGTCGCACGATTGCGCGCGGCGGCTAACCTTGACGAGCCGCCGACCTGCTCGGCCCACGCTCGCTGTTTTCTCGATCAGCGCCGCCCCTTAAAACGGGCGGCGCTTTTTTTTGTCCCCCGTTGCCATGCGCGGGTGCGATGCGCATCACGCGTGGCACAGTGACGGAACGAATAACACTACCGTCGCTGCGACCGCGAGCGCAGGTCCGAACGCGACGCGCGAAGGGGCCGCGGCGTTGGAGCGTGCGTTGCGCACCAGTCCGACGAGCACTACAAGGGCGGCCGCGATGAACGCGACCGGCGGCAGCGCCTGCCAGCCGAGCCACGCGCCGATTGCCGCGAGCAGCTTGAAGTCGCCGTGGCCGATGCCATCCGACTGCGTGATGGCTACGACGACCAGCGAAAGGATACGGAGGCCGAGGTAGCCGCCCACCGCGCCGATCACGGCGTCTGGCAATGGAGCGACGTGGTTGCCGAGATTGACGAGCAGGCCCAGGCAGAGCAAGGGCAGGGTGACTGCGTCCGGCAGCAGGTGATGTCGACGATCGATGTCGGCGGCGATGAGCAGCGACAGGCACAGCAACCAGGTAGCGAGCGCGGGCAGTGACACACCCCGTGTGGCGAGCGCCGCTGCCGATGCGCCGATGCACGCCAGCGCACCCCAGACCCGATCGCGGACTCGCGTTGGTTCGCGTTGCGCGGTCTCACCGAGTGACCGCAGGACAGCCGTGGCGGTCGCGGCCGACATATCCGGCACCAACGCACCAACTGTGCAGGCGGTGCCAATGACTATGGCGAAAAGCTCAATGCTGACGAACGATGGCATAGGCTGGCTTAAACTGTGGAGCAGCCCCCTGAATCTCCGGACACAGTCTCCCACTTACAATAGCGGGTAGGCATAAGACTGTGTTTTTGACTAACAACAAGCAAGAAGTGATGGAAGTGTTGGCGGGGCCGGAGCGCCGGCGG